>NZ_JBIVCZ010000005.1:0-489945 GCF_044746965.1 Promicromonospora sp. NPDC090134
CTCGGCCCGGATGCTCTGCACGGCCTCGTCGGCCCGTATCGTCTCGTCCAACACCACGGCCAACCGAGCCTGCGTCGCCGTGACCGCGTTCTTCAGCACTTCCAGCTCACCGAGCAGGTCCACCCACTCCGCCCGCACCCGAGGCATGCCTCCACCCTGGCCAGTACCCACACCAGCACCAGTGACCGCATCGCCGTCGGCGGCACCCGGCAGAACCATGCCCGCCAGCGACTGCCGCATCTCCCGTACACGAGCAGCGTCGACCACTGCACCATCAAAGTTCCCGCCGAGCGAGGCATCAGCGGGCGCCTCAAGCCCGGGCAGCACCGACCCGGCAGGCGACTCATCGCCTGCCGAAGCTGGTACCACCACCATCCGTGTCATGCCATCAACCTATGACACACGCGTTCGCACCGCCCGTCGAACCGGCCCCATCTGCCCACAGCAGAATCCGACCCCGACCTCCGCGCCGGAGTCGGGCGCCGCCCTAGCGTGCAGCTGGCCAGGCGGCAGCCAGGCAGCCAGCAGACAGACGCACAGCGGTTGCCCGCGACAGGCGAAAGTCATGAGAGCCTCGCGCCGTGGCTACCGAAAGCGAGGTGGGAGAGCTGTTGCGCCTGCGCGGCTGGCGGGCGGCGTTCACGGTCACGGACAGGCTGAACGCGTGGGCTGACCTGGTGAGCGTCATCGAGGCCGGCTACGACGACGACATCTTCGAGTACACCAACGACCTCTACTGCCGGAACTGGTTGCACGAGGCGTGGCTCCTGCTGGACGAACCCGTCGTGCAGCTGTTGACCCCGCGCGTCAGGTCGCTGGACGACCAGTACAAGGACGTGACCGTCGATGACGACGGAACGGTGCTCGCGCAGTTCCACCGACTGCCGGGACCCGATCTGTGGTGGTGGCGACGCCACCCTCGCATCCTCACCGGAGAACTTGGCCGTTCGCTTCGCTCGGCGGGTGCCGTCGGCATCGACCCCGACGTGGTGTGAACGAGAAAGGCCCCCGACTCAGCATTTCTGCTGGTCAGAGGGCAGCCATAGATCGGGCCTGTGAGCTGAGCCGGAGAGCATGCCACTCGTCGCTCGAGATGTACTGTTTCGGCCATGGATGAGGACGGTCGGCCCCGGATCATGACGATCATGGTCGGGGAGCCGTGCGTCCCGGACCGGCCCTCGGTGCCCACGGGCCTCGTCGCGACGTACGCGCTGGGCTGGGACGACGGGTTGGTCGACGTCCTGACTCCGGTGCAGGCGCGTGTGCTCGACCAGGCCGGGACCCGTACGTGGCGGTGCTGCACGCGAAGGGCCGTGCGCATGCCGTTGTGCGCGCCGCATGGCACGAGCGTCGTGCGGAGATCGACGTTCTCGACGACGCCGGTGAGGTCACGTCCAGAGATGAGTTCCGCGTCGACGACGATGGGTCGCTCTTCCTGCTGCGTCACACCGACGGTGCGCCGCTCACGGGGAAGGCGTCCGAACTGAACGTGGTGCGGACGGTGACGTATGGGCGGGACGGGCTAGCGGCCTGCGAGCTGCACTACAGGGGCATGTCCCAGACGTCGGGAGAGGTCGACCGGCCACACACCGATCTCCCGGGCTTCGGCTCCTGGCGGGACATGCTTGCCCTGGCGGGCATCAAGGACGCTGACCTGTCTGGCGCTGATGCCGCCCCCCCGCTCGCGGTGAACAACGACGGCGACCGGTGGGCACCGGGTCACCCGTTGCGCCCCGGTGACCTCAAGGCGATGTTCACTCCTGGTGCCCGTGCTCAGGCGGCGGGCGACCCGGTGGAGATCGAGGTGGTCGATGCCGGCGAGGTCAAGCTCTCGTCCGGCGCCCTACTGGCCACGGACCCGGGGTACCTGGTGCAGACGCTCCGGGGGTGGGAAGGACCGCTGACGGTGCGTGTCGCCCCGGGCTCCTACCCGGTGCAGCTGAGCATCGCCCAGGGGACGGTCGCTGGAGCGCGCATTGTCGTGTCCGACGAGCCCGTGGTGTCGTGGGAGCTCGGGCTGCGCGAGAGCCAGCACGAGATCGACCTCGGCGACGGGGAGTTCTACGGGCTCGGCGTCGACACCGGGGTCGCGTCGTTCACCGACGTCGAGGCCGTCTCCTCGGTGGCTGACCCGGCTCAGCAGGTCTCCGCCGACTTGGACGACTGGCATGGGACCGTCGACGACGGGGCCCTCGTGATGTGGCACGCCGGTTACGGGGACGGCTCGTACCCCGTGTGGGTGGGGCGCGCTGCTGACGGTGCGGTCGCGGCCTTCGTCGCCGACATGCTCATCCTCGATGGGCTGGACGAGTCGACCGGAGGTCCCTGACTCGACGCGGGAGCCGCAACCCACGAGCCCGATCTACGCCTGTGACACTAGGCCTAGCAACCGCCTCACCAAGGTGACCGCGCGGGCAGACGATGTAGTCCCTCAGTTAGTCCCCGGAGGGCTGGAGACGTGGAACCCTAGACAAGCGAAAGGCCCTCCGACTCAGCATTTCTGCTGGTCAGAGGGCCTTTTCCATGGTCGGGGTGACAGGATTTGAACCTGCGACCTCTTCGTCCCGAACGAAGCGCGCTACCAAGCTGCGCCACACCCCGATGGAGTCCACCGCGCATCAGGCACGAAGCCCTTCCGCGGAAGCCTGCTCAGAATAGCCGACGCATGGCCCGGAACGGAAACCGAATCCGTAGTGGCTCCGGTCACGCCCGTTCCGGGCCGCTGCGACGGCGTTACGCGAGCTCGACCACGAGCTCCACCTCGACCGGCGAGTCCAGCGGGAGGACTGCCACGCCGACGGCGGAGCGGGCGTGCAGGCCGGCGTCGCCGAAGATCTCGCCGAGCACGTTCGAGGCCCCGTTGATCACACCGGGCTGGCCTGTGAAGGACGGGTCGCTCGCGACGAAGCCGACCACCTTGACGATCCGGGAGATCGAGTCGAGCGAGCCCGTGATCGACCGGACGGCGGCAAGTGCGTTGAGCGCGCAGGTGCGGGCGTAGCCCGCGGCGTCGGCGGGGGAGACCAGACCCTCGCCCTCGCCGACCTTGCCGGTGGCCTGGAGCGCGCCCTCGGCGAAGGGCAGCTGGCCGGACGTGTAGACGTAGCGGCCGGTCTGGACGGCCGGCACGTAGGCCGCGACCGGGGCCGCCACCTCGGGGAGCTTGATGCCCAGCTCGGCGAGGCGCTGCTCGTGGCTCATGCGTCACCGCCCGTGGGGCGCTTCAGGTAGGCGACGAGACCGGTGCCGTCGGGTCCGGGGACCACCTGCACGAGCTCCCAGCCGTCCGAGCCCCATTGGTCGAGGATCGCCTTGGTGTTGTGAATGAGGAGGGGGATCGTCGCGTACTCCCACTTCGTTGCCATGCCGACGATGCTAGCCCGCGATCGGCGACGGCGATTCCGCACGAGACCTGCACACCGGCCGGGCAGGTTTTCGGCGTGCCCTGTCAGTGACACCCCGTAACCTGGGCGCATGGCCATGGCGAACCCTCGCGAGCCGCGCCGGATCACTCGGACCATACCCGCGGCTCAGCTCATCGGACTTCTTCTCGCATTCGTGCTCACCGCCGGCGCAGGCGGTGTGATCGCGGCCGGGCTGGTGATCCCGCTGGCGTCCGGGATGGACACCGCGGTCGACACGGGTGTCGAGGTGTTCGAGGAGGTGCCCGCCGAGCTGGTGCCCGGGCCCCTGTCGGAGCAGTCGCAGATCTACGCGAGCGACGGCAAGACGAAGCTGGCCACGTTCTACGCGCAGAACCGCATCGTGGTGCCGCTCGACAAGGTGTCGGCCAACATGAGGAACGCCGTCATCGCGATCGAGGACGAGCGCTTCTACACCCATGGTGGCGTCGACCCCGAGGGCATCTCCCGCGCCGCCGTGCAGAACTTCGGCGGCGGTGACACCCAGGGCGCGTCGACGCTGACACAGCAGTACGTGAAGAACGTGCTGATCGAGGAGGCCGACCGCGCCGGCGACACCTTCGGCGTGCTGGAGGCCCGCGAGGACTCGCTCACCCGCAAGCTCCGTGAGGCGAAGCTCGCGATCGCGCTCGAGAAGGAGATGTCGAAGGACGACATCCTCCAGGGCTACCTCAACATCGCGCAGTTCGGCACGAGCGTGTACGGCGTCGAGACGGCCTCGCAGCACTACTTCAACAAGTCCGCCAAGGACCTCTCCGTCGTCGAGGCGGCCACGATCGCCGGCATCACCAAGGCGCCGAGCCAGTTCGACCCGGTCGCCAACCCCGAGGACGCGTCGGTGCGTCGCAACCTCGTGATCGGCAAGATGTGGCAGCTCGGCTACATCTCCACCGCCGAGCGCGACGAGGCGATGGCGACCAAGCTGGAGGACACGCTCGACGTGCAGCCCATCGAGGTCGGCTGCGACTCGGCGGGTGGCGCGGCGTTCTTCTGCGACTACGTGATCAAGGAGATCATGGCCAACCCCGAGTTCGGGGAGACCAGGGACGACCGGTACGACCTCCTGTACCGCGGCGGCCTGCGGATCGTCACCACGCTGGACCTCAAGATGCAGAAGGCCGCCGAGGAGACGATCAGCCAGGCGGTCCCGGCCGACAACGCCTACGACCTGGAGGCGGCCGTCACGTCGGTCGAGCCCGGCACCGGGCAGATCAAGGCCATGGCGCAGAACGTGCCGTACGACGCTCGGGCCGAACCGGCGACGCGCACCACGGCGCAGAACTACTCGGCCGACTACAACCACGGCAACTCGCGCGGCTTCCAGGTGGGCTCGAACTTCAAGCCCTTCGTCCTGGCCGAGTGGCTGCGCAGCGGCCGCACGCTCCAGGACCGCGTCAGCGCCAACGGCTTCTCGGCGTACGAGACGTCGTTCCAGGCCAATGGCTGCGTGCACGCCTTCACCCACCAGCCGTGGAACGTGTCGAACGTCGACGGGGCCGCCAGCGGCACGGTGAGCGTGCTCCAGGGCACCTTCCAGTCGCTGAACACGGTCTACGCCCGGATGTCGCAGCAGCTCGACCTGTGCAACGTGCAGAAGACGGCGTGGGACGTGGGCTTCCGCCCGATGACGTCGGGCCTGACGCGCGACGGCGCCGGGACCTTCCGGACCATCGACAACCCCCAGCAGGCGGACATCGACGTGCTGGCCTCGATGACGCTGGGTACGCAGGCCTCGACGCCGATCAACCAGGCGTCGGCCTTCGCGACGTTCGCCTCGGGCGGCACCTACTGCAACCCGGTCGCGATCCTGGAGGTCAAGGACCACGACGGCAAGGACGTCCCGGTCCCGTCGGCCGACTGCAAGCAGACGCTGGAGCCCGAGGTCGCCCACACGGTGGCCTACGCCATGACCAAGGTCTTCCAGACCAGCCCGTTCGGCACGGCCTGGGGCATCGCCCCCGGCCTCGCGGACGGCCGTCCGGTGGCGGGCAAGACCGGTACGACCAACGACGCGATGCAGAGCTGGTTCACCGGCTACACCCCCGAGCTCTCCACCTCGGTCTGGGTGGGCGAGGCCAGCGGCAACGTGCCGCACATGAACGTCTACCTGCCGTCGATGTCCTGGTACGGCGCTTCGGCCAAGGCCGGCCCCATGTACGGCGGCACGATCGCCGCGCCGACGTGGCGCCGGTACATGGACCAGGCGATGGCCGGCCTGCCCGCGACGGCGTTCCCCGCTCCCGACCCCGCGCTCGTCGGCAAGGCTCCGACCCCGCCGAAGACGGAGGAGAGCAACGACGGCGACGAGGGCGACGCCGGCTCGGGCGACGGTGACGCCGGTGGCGACACCGGCGGTGCCGGTGGCGGCGACGACGGTGGCGGCGACGCCGGACCCGGCGGTGGCGACACCGGCGGCGGCCCTGGCCCCGGCGGGGACGACTGATCCGCATGGGGACGCTGGGTACCGTCGGCAGGGCCCTCGGGATCGTCGGAGGCATTGCCGTCGCAGGTATCGCGTACGCGCACATGGAGTCCAAGCTCTTCCGCGTGCGCCGGGTGACCGTGCCGGTGCTGCCCCCGGGGCAGCGGCCCGTCCGGATCCTGCAGGTCGCCGACCTGCACCTGACGCCGAGCCAGCGCACCAAGCAGGCGTGGGTCCGGTCGCTGGCCGCGCTCGAGCCCGACCTGGTGATCAACACGGGCGACAACTTCGGCCACCAGCAGTCGCTCGCCCCGCTGCTCGACGTCCTGGGCCAGCTCATGGACGTGCCGGGCGCGTTCGTCATGGGGTCGAACGACTACTACGCGCCGTCGTTCAAGAACCCCGCCCGGTACCTGCTGCCGGACGCGCGCATCGAGGGCGGCGAGAAGATCCCGCTGCCCACCGAGTCGCTCCGCAAGGCGTTCACCGACGCCGGCTGGGTGGACCTGGACAACCGGCGCGGCCTCGTGGAGCTGCGCGACGGGCGCACCATCGGGCTGGTCGGGATGGACGACCCGCACCTCGACCTCGACGTCATGCCGGAGCCGGGCCGCGTGCCCGGTGAGGAGGACGCGGTGCTGCGCCTCGGCGTCGTGCACGCCCCGTACCAGCGGGTGCTGAACCAGCTCAAGGACGACGGCGTGGATGCGATCATCGCGGGCCACACGCACGGCGGGCAGCTCTGCCTGCCGTACTACGGGGCCCTGGTGACCAACTGCGACCTGGACCGCGGCCGGGCGTCCGGCCTGCACGGGTGGCCCGGCCTGCGCCCCGACCGCGAGGGCGGCGAGGACTCGACGTGGCTGCACGTCTCGGCGGGCGCCGGCACGTCGCCGTACGCCCAGGTGCGCTTCGCGTGCCGCCCGGAGGCGACGCTGATGACACTGACGGCGGCGCCGAGGTAGAACCAGCGGTTCTACCCCGGCGAACGGGTCAGCGGGCCCGGCGCTCCAGGCGGTCGAGGTCCAGCAGGACCACGGCGCGGCCCTCACGGCGCACCCAGCCACGCGTCGCGAAGTCGGCCAGGGCCTTGTTCACGGTCTCGCGCGAGGCGCCGACGAGCTGTGCCAGCTCCTCCTGCGTGAGGTCGTGCGCCACGCGGATGCCGTCGTCGTTCGGCTCGCCGAAGCGGGTCGACAGGTCCAGCAGCGCCTTGGCGACACGGCCGGGGACGTCGGAGAACACGAGGTCGGCGAGCGTCTCGTTCGTGCGACGCAGCCGGCGTGCGAGGGCACCCAGGAGCTGGGTCGCGACCCCCGGGTGGTCCGCGATCCACTTCACGAGCGAGTCGTGACGCAGCTCGTAGACCACGGAGTCCGAGACGGACGAGGCCGACGCCGTGCGGGGACCCGGGTCGAACAGGGACAGCTCGCCGAACATCTCGCCCGGGCCCAGGATCGACAGCAGGTTCTCGCGGCCGTCGCTCGACCGGCGGCCCAGCTTGATCTTGCCCTGCGCGATGACGTAGAGCCGGTCGCCCGGCTCGCCCTCGCGGAAGAGCACGTCACCCCGGACCAGCTCCACGGGCACCATGGACTCGAAGAGCGCGTGCGTCTCCTCGCCTTCCATGTCCGCGAAGAGGGGGGCAGAGAGTACGACTTCGTCGTCCACCAGTGGTGTCCTCACGTGTCGGGGACTTTCGTCCATCAGTCTTTTCCACCTCTCAGTCTGCCTCAATGTCACGAGATTGCCGGGTCATCGGTGTCTCTCGTGGCGTCCGCGTGGCGTGCAGCCCGACGCGATCGTCCGCCTCATGCGGGATGTCGGCTTTGCCCAGCACGAAGTAGGACGCCCGTCCACAAATCCTAGGGGTGTCACCTGGGAGTTCGGAACGGGCGTCCTGGGAACCTGTCAGGGCACCTCGCGCTGCTCCGGTCCGACGTACTCGCACACCGGCCGGATGAGCGAGTTGGCGGCCCGCTGCTCCATGACGTGCGCCGTCCACCCGGTGATCCGGGAGGCCACGAACAGCGGCGTGAAGATGTTCGTGTCGAACCCCATCAGGTGGTAGGCCGGTCCGGCGGGGTAGTCCAGGTTCGGCTTGATGTTCTTGCGGCTGACCATGGCGTTCTCGAGGGTGTCGTACAGGTCGATCACCGCGGTGTCGCCGTAGTGCTCGGCGAGGTCGCCGAGCACGGCGCGCATGGTCGGCACGCGCGAGTCGCCGCTCTTGTAGACCCGGTGGCCGAACCCCATGATCTTCTTCTTCTGCGCCAGCGCGTCCTCGAGCCAGGCCTCGGCCCGGTCGGCCGAGCCGATCTCCTCGAACGTGGCCTGCACGGCCTCGTTCGCGCCGCCGTGCAGCGGGCCCTTGAGGGCGCCGATGGCGCCCGTCACGGCCGAGTGCAGGTCGGCGAGCGTGGAGGTGATGACGCGCGCGGTGAACGTGGACGCGTTGAACGAGTGCTCCGCGTACAGCACCATCGAGGCCTCGAACGCCTGCACCACGGCAGGCTCGGCCTCCTCCCCGAAGGCCATCCACAGGAAGTTGGCGGAGTAGCCCAGGTCCTCGCGCGGGTGCACGAGCTCCTGGCCGCGCCGGCGGCGCTGGTCCAGCGCGACGACGGCGGGCAGGACCGCCCACAGCCGCAGCGACTTGGCGAGCTCCGCCTCGACCGAGGAGTCCTCGGCCTGCGGGTCGTGCGCGCCCAGGATCGACACCGCGGTGCGGCACACGTCCATGGGGTGGCAGTCGGTGGGCAGCTCCAGGATCGCGTCCCGGATGTTGTCCGGCAGCTCGCGGTGCACGCGCTCGACCGCCGTCTGCTCGGTGAGCTGCGCGGGCGTCGGCAGCTCGCCGTGCCACAGCAGGTAGGCGACCTCCTCGAAGGACTTCTTCGCGGCCAGCTCCTGCACCGGGTAGCCCCGGTACAGCAGCGAGTTGGTCTCCGGGTTGACCTTCGAGATCGCCGACGTGTCGGCGACGACGCCGGCCAGACCCTTGCGGATCTCCGTGGTCTCGGTCATGCGCACTCCTTCGTGTCGAGACTAAGTCAGGGCTGGTAGGTGAAGACGTTCGAGTCGAAGTGGTTGTAGGCCGCGTAGTCGGTCAGCTCGTAGAGCCGGGCCCGGGTCTGCATCTGCGGCACCAGGTCCGCCTGCGTGCCCGACGCCGAGATCTGGTCCAGCGCCCGTTCCGCGGCACCCATCGCGATGCGCAGCAGGGTGACGGGATAGATGACGAGCCGGGCCCCGGCGGAGTGCAGCTGCTCGGTCGTGAAGAGCTCGGACTTGCCGAACTCCGTCATGTTGGCGAGCACCGGCACGTCGAGGGCCGAGGCCACGGCCTCGAACTCGGCGAGGTCCTTCATCGCCTCGGGGAAGATCGCGTCCGCCCCGGCGTCGGCCAGGGCCTTGGCGCGGTCGATCGCGAGCCGCAGCCCGCGCTCGCCGAGCTCGGTGCCGCGCACGTCGGTGCGCGCCATGATGAGGAAGTCGGGGTCGCGGCGGCCGTCGACGGCGGCCCGGATGCGCCGGACGGCGTCGCCGAGCCCGACCACCTCCTTGCCGTCGAGGTGGCCGCAGCGCTTGGGGTTGACCTGGTCCTCGATGTGGATGCCGGCCACGCCGGCGTCCTCCATGGTCTGGACCGTGCGGGCCACGTTCATGGGCTCGCCGAACCCGGTGTCGGCGTCGGCGAGCACGGGCAGGTCGGTGACCCGGGCGATCTGCCCGGCCCGGCCGGCCACCTCGGTGAGCGTGGTGAGGCCGATGTCGGGCAGGCCGAGGTCGGCCGACAGCACGGCGCCGGAGACGTAGACGCCGTCGAAGCCCTTGTCCTGGATCAGCTTGGCGCTCAGCGGGTTGAACGCGCCCGGGAGCCGCAGGAGGTCCGGCCCGGTTAGGGCCTCGCGGAAGGCCTTGCGCTTGGCCGCGGCGGTGAGGTGCGAGTAGAGCATCAGCGGTTCCCCAGCTCGAACAGGCCGGTCGGGGCCGGGACGGCGTCCAGCGCGCCCGGGACGGCGACGATCGTGAGCTCGCGGACCTCGGCGGGCGTGAGCTCGGGCAGGCGCTCGGCCAGGTCGAGGAACCGGTCGAGCTCGGCGTCCGACAGGATGCCCGCGGCCAGCGTGCGGAACTTGGCCACGTAGTTCGCGCGGGCGAACGGGCGGGCGCCCAGGGGGTGGGCGTCGGCTACGGCGATCTCGCGCGTGACCACCTCGCCCGAGGTGAGCGTGATCTCGACCCGGCCGCCGAACGCCTTCTCGGCGGGGTCGGTCGAGTGGTAGCGGCGCGTCCACTCCGGGTCCTCGGCGGTGGTGACCTTGCGCCACAGCTCGACCGTGTCGGGGCGCTGCGCACGCTCGGGGGCGTAGGAGTCCACGTGGTGCCAGCCGCCGTCCTGCAGCGCGACCGTGAAGATGTACGGGACCGAGTGGTCGAGCGTCTCGCGCGACGCCGTCGGGTCGTACTTCTGCGGGTCGTTCGCGCCCGAGCCGATCACGTGGTGGGTGTGGTGGCTGGTGTGCAGCACGATCGAGGCGACGTTCGCGGGGTCCCGCAGCTCGGGGCGCTCGTTCCCCAGGGCGCGGGCCATGTCGATGATCGCCTGCGCCTGGTACTCCGCGGAGTGCTCCTTGGTGTACGTGTCGAGGATGCCGGTCCGCGGCTCGCCGAGCTCGGGCAGCACCACGTCGTACGCGGCGTCGGGTCCGTCCAGGAGCCAGGCGACCACGCCGTCCTCGCCCTCGTAGATGGGCTCGGGGGAGGTCTGGCCGCGCATGGCGCGGTCCACGGCCTCGATCGCGAGCTTGCCGGCGAACGCGGGGGCGTGCGCCTTCCACGTGGAGATCTGGCCCTTGCGGCTCTGCCGCGTGGCGGTGGTCGTGTGCAGGGCCTGGCCGATCGCCTGGAACACCGTCTCCGTGTCCAGCCCCAGCAGCGTGCCGATGCCGGCCGCGGCCGACGGGCCGAGGTGCGCCACGTGGTCGATCTTGTGCTTGTGCAGGCTGATCGAGCGGACCAGGTCCACCTGGATCTCGTAGCCGGTCACGATGCCGCGCACCAGGTCCCGCCCCGACCGGCCGGCGTGCTGCGCCACGGCCAGGATCGGCGGGATGTTGTCGCCCGGGTGCGAGTACTCGGCGGCGAGGAACGTGTCGTGGAAGTCGAGCTCGCGGACGGCGACGCCGTTGGCCCACGCGGCCCACTCGGGGCTGCTGGTGGCCTCGGGGGCCAGGCCGAAGACCGTGGAGCCCGGGGTGTAGGGGTGCGCCTGTGCCTGCGAGCGGGCGGCGACGGCGGGGCCACGCGTCAGGCTGGCCGCCGCGACCGAGGCGTTGTCGATCACGCGGTTGATCACCATGTCGGTGACCTCGGCCGTGGGCTCGACGGTGTCGGTGGCGAGCTCCGCGAGCTTCCAGGCGAGCTGGTCGGTGCGCTTCAGCGGCTCGGCGGACGGGTAGACGCGTAGGTGGTGCGTGTACGGCATGGTGACTCTTCCTCGATTCACGTGGACCGTCGTGGGGTCCGGGGCGCTGCCCGGACCGTAGGGCGGGCATCGGGTCGCGACCGCTCGGCTGGTGGACGGCGGGTGCGCCCTTGACCTTCTCATACTCCGCGTCCTAGGTACACGAGCCAACACCGCACCAGGTTCCCGTTCGCGGCGACCCCGGGTCGGATGTCAGTGGGGGTCGCTACTGTGGCGACGTGACCGTCAGCGAACGCGAATCCGAGAAGCACTCCAAGATTGCGCCGGAGAGCAGGCTGGCGCTCGTGCGCCGGGCGCGGCGCATCAACCGTGTGCTCGCGGAGACCTACCCGGACGCCCGGGCCGAGCTGGACTTCCGGACGCCGCTGGAGCTGCTGGTCGCGACGGTGCTCAGCGCGCAGACCACCGACGTCCGCGTCAACCAGACCACGCCCGAGCTGTTCGTGATGTACCCGGACGCGCAGGCCTACGCGGAGGCGAACCCGGCGGAGCTGGAGGAGATCCTGCGTCCGCTCGGCTTCTTCCGGGCCAAGGCCAAGGCCGTGATGGGCCTGGGCAAGGCGCTCGTCGAGCGGTTCGACGGCGAGGTCCCGGGGCGGCTGAAGGACCTGGTGACGCTGCCCGGCGTCGGGCGCAAGACGGCGAACGTGGTGCTCGGCAACGCGTTCGGCGTGCCGGGCATCACCGTGGACACGCACTTCGGGCGGGTGTCCCGGCGGCTGGGCCTGACGGCCGAGGAGGACCCGGTCAAGGTGGAGGCCGAGGTGGGTGAGCTCTTCCCGAAGAAGGAATGGACCATGCTCAGCCACCACCTCGTGTGGCACGGCCGGCGCGTCTGTCTCGCGCGGACCCCGGCGTGCGGGGCGTGCAGCATCTCGCACCTGTGCCCGTCATACGGTGCGGGCGAGACCGACCCCGACAAGGCGGCGAAGCTGGTGCGTCCCGCGCCGGAGCGCTCGCCGCTGGCGGGCCTGCCGCTGAAGTAGCTAGGCCACCCGGGCGAGCCAGCCCAGCAGGATCTCGTTCACCCGCTCCGGCGCCTCCTCCGGGAGGAAGTGGCCGGCGCCGGGGATCAGCTCGTAGCGCAGGTCGGACGCGAGCGCGATGGCGTCCACATCCGCGCGCTCGTGCCGCAGGAACCCGTCCCGGGCGCCCTGGAGCTGCAGCGCGGGCACGTCCAGCGGACGGCGCAGCGCGGCGCCGAACCGGCGCCCGTCCGTCCGGGGCGTCGAGCGGACCACCCAGCGCAGCGCCTCGGCGGCCGAGTGGGCGGCGAACGGGATGCGCATGACGGCCCGGTACCGGTCCACGACGTCGTCGGGCAGCGGGGCGGCGGCGCCCAGGTCGAGGGTGCGCCGCACCAGGTCGCCCTGGATCATGGCCCGCTCCGGCAGCGTGGGGACCTGGAGGTACGCCAGCTCGCGCAGCGCGGCGGGCGTGAACGCGGCAGTGCTGCGCAGCCGCACCCTGGCCGGGTGCGGGCTGGCCAGGACGGCGACGGCCGACGTCGTGCCGGGGTGGAGCGCCGCGACCGCCCACGCGAGCGTGCCGCCCGTACCGTGCCCCACGACCACCGCGTTCTCCCGCCCGAGGGAGCGCACCACGCCGGCGACGTCCGCCGCCCGCGCCGTCAGCCCGTAGCCCGACGGTGGCTTGTCCGAGCCGCCCACACCACGGACGTCCATCGCCGCGACGCGGTAGCCGGCGTCCGCCAGGGCCGGGATCTGCGCACGCCAGGACCACCAGAACTGGGGGTAGCCGTGCAGCAGGAGCACCAGGGGCGCGGAGCGGCTCTCCGGGCCCGCGGTCGCCACGTGGAAGCGCGAACCGCCCGAGGAGACGAACTCGTGCCGCCACGGCCCTTCGACGAGGGCGCACGTGTAGTCGCTGGTGGCTGCCGAGCGGACGACCGGTCTGGCCGAGAGTGCGGTCACAGACACGAACCTACGCGCTCGGTGCGCGGTCTGCGCGTCGCCCGTTCTGGTCGTCGGCGGGCTTGGTGTCGGACGAGGCCTCCGGGGCCGAGGGTGCCGGAGCCTCCTCGACCGGACGCTCCTTGGGCGGGTCGAACCGGTAGCCGACGTTGCGCACCGTGCCGATGAGCTGCTCGTGCTCGGGGCCCAGCTTGGCGCGCAGGCGCCGCACGTGGACGTCGACGGTGCGCGTGCCCCCGTAGTAGTCGTAGCCCCAGACCTCCTGCAGCAGCTGGGCGCGAGTGAACACGCGGCCCGGGTGCTGCACCAGGTACTTGAGGAGCTCGAACTCCTTGTACGTCAGGTCGATCGGGCGGCCGCGCAGCCGGGCGGTGTACCCGCCGGCGTCGATCGCGAGCTCGCCGGCGGAGATCTCCTGCTGCGACTCCTCGGCCGGGCCGCGCGCCGAGCGCTCGACCACCAGCCGCAGCCGGGCCTCGACCTCGGCGGGCGACGCGGACTCCAGCAGGAGGTCATCGGCCCCCCACTCGTGGGTCACGACCGTGAGGCCGCCCTCGGTGAGGATCAGTACCAGCGGCACCGTCAGGCCGGTCGCGTGCAGCAGGCGGCACGTGGTGCGGGCCGCGACGAGGTCGCGGCGGGCATCCAGCAGCACGACGTCCGCGTCGGGGGCGTCGACGAGCGCGGAGGGCTCCATCGGGAGCACCCGCACCCGATGGGACAGCAGTCCCAGTGCGGGCAGCACCTCGGCCGACCCGCCGGTGGCGGGCGTGAGGATCAACAGCTCTGCCATTGACGCACCTCCTCTCGGAACCGGCGTCCTGCTACCGTCCCTGGCTCGGGTCTCGCTGAAGCGAGACGTCCCGTCGCGTCCAACTGGCTCTGCGGAAGTCTGCCCTGTTGCTTGTTGCGTGCATGTTACACGCCCTTTTCCTGGACACCACCATGCTGGTCAGGACCCGTGACGTTCGCATGACGCGGGTGTTGCTCGTCTCGCTCAGGGCTGGAAGAAGGCCCGGGAACTGGCCCGAACGGCGGCGCCCCGGGCCGCGATTGAGGCAACTCGGTAAGTCTCTGGAAAACTCTGAGCCGTGTCCGTCTCCACCCGCGCCGTGACGACCGCCGCGCTCGCGGCCCTCGTCGCCGCCGCGTCCTACGTCCAGCCCCGGCCCCTGCCCCTCGTGGGCGCGGCCGTGGTCCTGGCGGTCCTCGTCGCGCTGGGCTGGCCGTCGCTGCTGCGCCTGCCCGCCTCGGGGAGCACCCGGGTGGTCGTCGCGCTCTGCGGCGTCGGGGGAGCGGCCGCGACCTACCTCACCCAGGGCGAGCCCGTGCTGCGGCACCTGCCGATGGTGCTGGCCGGCGCGGTGGTGCTCGCCTTCATCGCGCAGATGCTGCGCCGCGACGGGCGTCCCCAGCTCACGGAGTCCGTGTCGGGCACCGTGGCCGGCGTCGTCGCGGCGATCGCCGCCTCGGGCTGGATCGCCGCCGCCCGGTCCGACGCCGGGGCCGCGCTCGTCGTCACGAGCGCGGTGGCGCTCGCGGTGGCCGCCGCCGTCGCGGCGCTGCCGGTGCGCGGCTGGGTGGCGCTCGGGATCTCCGCGGTCGCCGCCGTGGTGGCGGGCGGCGCGGCCGGGACGCTGCTGCCGAACATCGACACCGTGAGCGGGCTGTGGTGCGGCCTGGTTGCGGGAGTCGTCGTCGGGGCGCTCCACCTGCTGCTGGAGCGGCTGCCCGCCCGCGGCGCGCGGCTCGCCGGGCTCTCGGCGAGCGCGCTGCCCGTCGCCGTGTGCGGCATCTTCGTGTTCGTCGTGGGCCGGATGGTCATCCTCTGAGGTGACCCCCGGGCGGGCCGCGGTCAGGACTGGCGGATCATCTCGCCGGCGATCTCGATGCGGACCTTCTTGGCCACCAGCACGCCGCCCGCCTCGAGCGCGACGTTCCAGAGCAGGCCCCACTCCTCGCGCTCGATCTCGCAGCTCCCGTGGAAGCCGAAGATGTCCTGGCCGTAGGGGTCGTGCCCCACGCCGCCGAACTCGCACTCCAGGGTGACCGGGCGCGTCACGCCGCGCACGGTGAGCAGGCCGTCCATGACGAACTTGGTGAACGAGCCGTCCGCCTGCATCGGGTCGTGCGGCCGCCGGCCGGCGGTGCCCGCCTTGAGCCGGGCCCACGAGAAGATCGGGTCCACCTGGGTGCGCATCCGGAACCCGGTGCTGCGGAACTCGATGGTCGGGTGGTTCTCGACGTCCAGGAAGTCCGCGCTGCGCAGGTGGGTGTCGCGGTCGCCCACGTGCGTGTCGACCGAAGCCGCCTGGATGGTGCACGTGACCTGCGAGGCGAGCGGGTCCTCGCCGACGGTGACCGTCGCCTCGCCCTCGGCGAACTCGCCGCGGACGGGGCTGACCATCATGTGCATGGCGAGGAAGCCGAGCCGCTTGTGATTCTGGTCGATCTGGTAGACCCCGGCCGCAGGGATGGTCAGACCATTCCACGTACGAGTTGGCAAAACTTCCATCCTAGACAATTCTCCTATATATGCGGATGCATGCACGCTACCACCGGGGGGTCGTCGGCTCAGGTGGCGTTTCGGCACGAGAAATACTGCTCCGACGGGTTGTGCAGACCAGGGAATCATGGGGGCGGGCACCCGAGAAGGTCAGGGCCCCGCACTGTGACCGGCCTCATGGTGGATCCATATCGCGGACGAGGACTTGTCTGGACGAGCGAGGCACGGCAGGGTGGGGCGAATGTTGGGACAGGTGATCGCACTCGTCGTCCTCGTGCTCGGTACTGCCGCGCTCGGTGTGTGGTGGTCGGCGCGTCAAGGCGCCGTCCGCGCGCCCCGCGAGACGCCCGTCGGGATCGACTGGGCCTCCTCGGGGATCGCGCTCGCCGACCGGGTGACCTTCGTGCAGTTCTCGGCCGAGGTGTGTGCCGCCTGCCGGTCCACCTCCCGGGTCCTGGGCGGTCTGACGGGATCGCGCTCCGGCGTCGAGCACCGTGAGGTGCTGGTGGACGACCACCTCGACCTGGTCCGCACCCTCGGCGTGCTGCGCACGCCCACGGTGCTCGTGGTCGACGGCGGCGGCCGCGAGGTGGCCCGGATGAGCGGCGTGGTGTCCGACACCCAGGCGCGACAGGCGCTGAGCCGGGTTCCGGCGGCAGCGCTCGAGACAGAGGGGGAAGCGCACTCATGAACGTGAGCAAGGGGATCGACCCGCGGGGGCCGCGCGTCGGGGCGAGCATCACCGCGGTGCTGCTGGCTGCCGTCGTGCTGCTGGGCGCGAGCACCGCCGGGCTGTGGCTGCTGACGTTCATCATGCTGAGCTTCCTGCTCGGCACGGTGCGCGGTGCCGAGGGCTCGTGGCAGGGCCTGCTCTACAAGCGGTTCGTGCGGCCGCGGCTGAGCCCGCCCACGGAGATGGAGGACCGCCGCCCGCCGCGCTTCGCGCAGGGCGTGGGCCTCTTCGTCACCGGCGTCGGCGTGATCCTCGGCTTCTTCGGGGTGCTCCCGGCCGTGCCGATCGCGGCCGCGGCGGCGTTCGTCGCGGCGGCGCTCAACGCCGTCGTCGGGCTGTGCCTCGGGTGCGAGCTGTACCTGCTGCTGCGCCGGTCGGGCCTGGTCCGCGCCTAGTAGACGAGCGCCTGGGCGTCGTCCCGCAGGATCTCCTCGGTGAACAGTGCCGAGCCCGCGATCCGGATGCCGGGCAGCACGTCCGCCTCGGTGATGTCCCGGCGCGCCGCGCACTGCGTGCACACCGTGACCGTGCCGGCGCCCAGGACCACCTCGATGAGCTGGGGCAGGGGCGTCGCGTGCTCCAGCTCGAGCTCGGCCGCACGGCCGGGCAGGGCGAGCCACGCCGACTCGCCGGTGAGCCAGAGGCTCACCTCCGCGCCGGACGCGACGGCCGCCGCGGCGACGGTGAAGGCCTGGTTGGTGGCCTCGGGACGGTCCAGGCCTGAGGTGGTCTTGATCACGAGCGGGCGCATGGGCCGACTGTAGGCCGTGGACGTTAGGATCGGCACCATGTCGATCCATGCCCTTGAGCTCATCTTCACCGGCCTCATCGTGGCGGTCGCAGTCGCGGTCGCCTGGTTCGCCGGCTACGTCGTCTACAAGCTGTACACCGGCCAGCGCTGATGACGTTCACCTTTCCCGACGGGCTCTCGCCCGACGTGTACCCGCTGGCCTGGCTGGTCGGCCGCTGGCGCGGTGAGGGTGTGATCGACTACCCCGGCATCGGCAAGAAGACCTTCGTGCAGGACCTGGTCTTCGACCATGACGGCGGCCCGTACCTGCGGTTCGAGTCCACTCTGCGGGTGCTCGAGAGCGTCGTCCCCGACAAGCTGCCCGACGACGGCGAGTGGCCGGCACCGGTACCGGACCCGACGGAGACGGATCCGACGGAGGCGGAGGCGCCGGAGGCCGAGGTGGGCGAGGCCGGCACCGTCTGGTCCACCGAGACCGGCTACTGGCGCGTGTCCTCGGACCGCCCCGACGGCCTCGAGGAGAACAAGCACGCGCTCGAGGTGCTCGTGGCCGACGCCTCCGGGCGCATCACCGTCTACATCGGCGCCGTGGGCAACGGGCGGATCGACCTGGCCTCGGACGCGATCGCGCGGACGTCGACGGCGTCCGAGGTGCGGGCGTCGAAGCGGCTGTACGGCCTGGTCCAGGGCCGCCTGCTGTGGGTGGAGGAGCTCGCCGCCTTCGGCGAGCCGCTGCGTTCGTACGCCTCGGCCGAGCTGGACCGGCAGTAACAGAGCCGGACGGGAATGCCCCGCCGGTCCCCGACGCTGCACCTGAGGTGAGCATGGATTACGAGAGCCCCCTGCTGAGCCGGCACGGCGCGGTCGCCGCCGCCGGGCCCGACGCCGGGGTCGCCTGGCACTACGGCGACCCGACGGCCGAGCAGCGCGCGCTGTCGCGCGGCGGGGCCGTGGTGGACCAGTCGCACCTCGGGATCGTGCGCGTCGCAGGCCCGGACCGGCTGAGCTGGCTGCACTCGATCACGTCCCAGCAGCTCGAGGGCCTGGCGCCCCGGACCAGCACCGAGCTGCTGGTCCTGTCGCCGCAGGGTCACGTCGAGCACGTCGCGGGCGTGGTGGACGACGGCGAGGCCACCTGGCTGATCACCGAGCGCGAGTCGGCGCCCGCCCTGGCCGGCTGGCTGGACCGCATGAAGTTCATGCTCCGCGTCGAGATCACGGACGCCACCGACGAGTGGGCGGCCATCGGCGAGCCCGTGGCCGCGGAGGGCGCCGAGGGCGAGCCGGTGACCTGGCACGACGCCTGGCCGAACGTCGTGGGCGGCGGCACGCGCTACGGGCCGGCCGAGAGCGAGCACCCCGGCGCGATGCGGCCCTGGCGGCTCGTGCTGGTGCCGCGCGCCGAGCTGGAGGCGCAGGTCGCCGCCCGCGAGGCCGCGGGCTGGCCGCTCGCCGGTACCTGGGCCACCGAGGCCCTGCGGGTCGAGGCCTGGCGCCCGCGCCTCGCGCGCGAGGTCGACGACCGCACCATCCCGCACGAGCTCGACTGGCTGCGCACCGCCGTCCACATCAACAAGGGCTGCTACCGCGGCCAGGAGACGGTCGCGCGCGTGCACAACCTCGGCCGCCCGCCGCGCCGGCTCGTCATGCTGCACCTCGACGGCTCGCAGCACCTGCTCCCGGAGGCCGGCGCCGAGGTGCGCCTCCCGGCGACGGACGGCGCGCCCGGCAAGGTCGTGGGGACGCTGACCTCGATGGCGCGCCACCACGAGCTGGGTCCCATCGGCTTGGCCGTGCTCAAGCGGAACGTCCCGGAGGACGTCGAGCTCATCGTGTCCGGCGAGGTCTCGGGACAGGGCATCGAGGTGTCGGCGGCGCAGGAGATCGTGGTGCCGGGCGACGGCGTGTCGGTCGACCGGCCGGAGTCCCACGGGCCCCTCACCAAGGGACTGCGCGGCCCGGCGTCGCTCATCTGACGCGTCCGTGAGGCCGGGTGGCAGGATGCCACCGTGACCTCACTGCCCGGCCCGGCCGACGAGATGTGGCGCAAGGCCATGCGCACGCTCATGCTGCGCACCCGGCTGCGGCAGGGCTGGACCCGCGCGCGGGCGAGCCTGATCCCGATCGCCCAGGCGTCGCTCGCCGCGGGTGTCGCGTACCTGATCGCGCGGTACGTGCTGGGGCACGAGCAGCCGTTCTTCGCGCCGGTCGCGGCGTGGGTGCTGCTCGGTTTCACCGCGCAGCGGGACGTGCGCCGGGTCTCGGAGATGGCCGTCGGCGTGGCGGTCGGCGTCGCGATGGGCGACCTGATCGTGCACCTGATCGGCTCGGGCTGGTGGCAGCTCAGCCTGGTGCTGTTCATCTCCGCCGTCGCCGCGCGGTTCATCGACCGGGGTGCGCTCCTGGTCACCCAGGCCGGCGTCCAGGCGATCATCGTGGTGGGCCTGCCCCAGGTCTCCGGCGGGCCGCTCGGCCGGTGGACCGACGCCCTGGTCGGCGGCGCCGTCGCGCTCACGGTCGCGCTGCTCACGCCCGGCGACACCCGGCGCCGTCCGCGGGCGCTCGCCGAGCAGGCCGTCACCGAGCTCGCCGAGACCCTGGAGACGCTCGCCCGGGGCCTGCGCTCGGACGACGCGGACGACGTCAGGGCGGCCCTCGTGCGCGGCCGGGCCTCGGAGCCGGTGCTCGCGGAGTGGCAGGAGGCTGCGCGCGACGCGCGCGAGCTGGCGCGGATCTCCGTGGGGCGGATCCACCGCGGCGAGCTCGCCCGGCTGGAGGATCAGGCGGTGCTCGTGGACCGGACGATGCGGTCGGTGCGGGTGCTGGCCCGCCGCGTGCTCCCGGTGGTCGAAGGGAACCACGACGTCCGGCCGGTCGCCGGTCTGGTCGAGGGCTTCGCGTCGGGCGTCCGGCTCCTGGCCTCCGACGTCGGCTCCGGGGGCGACGCCGCCCGGGCGCGGGAGGTGCTGACCACCGTGGCCGCCCGGGTGGACCCGCGGACCGTGGGCGAGGGCGACTGGCAGGTGCAGTCCCTGGTGATGCTGCTGCGCTCGCCGGTGGTCGACACGCTGGAGGCCACGGGGGCGACCCCGGGCGAGGCGCGCGCGGCGCTGCCCGAGCTGTAGCCGCCCGTCCACAGGTTGTGCACAGAACTTGTTGTCGTCAGGTACTTGATCAGATACAGTAGTTGGCGTGATAGACCCCTTCGCCGCCGACCTCTTGCGCGGGCACACCGACACGATCGTGCTCGGGGTGCTGCGCGCCCGGGATCGCTACGGCTTCGAGATCTACAAGCAGATCCGCGACGCGACCGGCGGCAACCACGAGATCAAGGAGGCCACGCTCTACGCGGCCTACCGGCGGCTCGTGAAGGACGGCCTGGTCGAGGCGTACTGGGGCGACGAGTCCCAGGGCGGACGCCGCAAGTACTACCGCATCACCGACGCGGGGCGTGCCGTGTACCGGCGCAACGTGGACGCGTGGGTGGCCACGCGACGCACCATCGACTCCCTCCTCGACCTGAAAGGTTCCTGATGACGAACACCTCGGTGCACCGCCTGCTGGACGAAGCCTTCGCGGGCATCCCGACGACCCCTGACGTGCAGGACCTCAAGGAGGAGATCCGTGCGAACCTCGTGGACCGCGTGGCCGAGCTGACCGCCGGCGGCGTGGCGCCCGACGACGCCGCGCGGCGCGCGGTCGGCGAGCTCGGCGACGTGCGCGCGCTCGTCGAGGAGGCGGACGCGGGCCCTCGTGACGCAGAGCGGCCCGCGCCGTCCTCGTTCGAGCTGATGGCCCGGAACCGGGTCCCGGCGTCCGGTGCGTTCGTCGCGGCGGTGGTCCTGATGTCGATCGTGCTCGCGGCCGGCGTGGCGGGCACGGTGTTCGCCGCCGTCGGGTACGCGCACGGGGACCTCGGCCCCCTGCTGCCCACGGCCCTCGCGCTGGTGGCGGGGCTCGCGCTCGGCGCCGTCGTGGGCGGCTCGCTGAGCCAGGAGACGACGGCCAGCCACCCGATGCCCCGCCGGCGTGCCGCGCTGTTCGGCGCCGGCTGGGGCCTGGTGCTGGTGGGCGTCCTGCTCGCCCTGGTGCACCTGTCCGGCGGGACCAGCGGGTGGCTCGTCCTGGACGGGCTCGTGCTCGTGGCGGGCGTGGTGCTGCTCTCGTGGCTCGCCGCGACGACCACCAACCGGAAGAAGCAGTGGGCGCTGGCGGAGGAGTCCGTACACGCGCAGGCCGGGAACCGGTTCGACCGCGATCCGGCGGCCGCCGCGCGGTTCGGCATCTACACCGTGGTGGTGTGGAGCCTGACCGGCGTCGCCGTGCTCGTCGTCGGCACCACCGTGAGCTGGTCCTGGGTGTGGCTCCCCGGTGTGCTCGGCTGGGTGGTCTTCATGCTGATGCTCGCCACCATGCTGTTCGGGGCCCGGCACGAGGACGTCGCGCGCCAGGCCGGCTGAGCACCCGGACCAGGCGAGACGCCGCCCCGGTTGCCGTAGGCTCGTCCTGTGTTCGGAGCTCTCCAAACGTTCGTCTTCATCGTGCTGGGCGTCATCGTCTTCGCGGTCCAGGTCATCGCCCTGGTCGACGCGATCCGTCGTCCCGCCCACGCCTACACGTCCGAGGGCAAGCTGTCGAAGCCGATCTGGCTCGCGATCCTCGGCGTGGCCGCCGTCTTCGGCCTCCTGGGGCTGCCGCCGAGCTTCATCACGGCCAGCTCCTTCCTGAACGTGATCGCGGTGGTCCCGGCCATCGTCTACTGGGCGGACGTGCGCCCCCGCCTGCTGCCGTACGGCACGGGCAACAAGCCGCGCGGTCCGCAGGGCGGATGGTGACCGCGCCCATGGCGGTCGGGCGCGCGACCTCGACGTCGGACGCCGTGCTCGACGGCGCCGCGCCGCTGGCCGAGGTGATCCGCGGCGACCTCGTGGAGTCGGTCCACCTGGGGCACCTCGTGGTGCTCGACCCGTCCGGCCGGCCGGTGCTCCAGGTGGGCAACCCGACCACGCCGGTCTGGCCGCGGTCGTCGCTCAAGCCGCTGCAGCTCCTCGCGATGCTGCGCGCGGGCCTGGAGCTGCCGGACAGGCTGCTCGCGCTGGCCTCGGCGAGCCACAACGGCGAGCAGTTCCACCTGGAGGGCGTGCTGCAGATCCTGGGCTCCGTGGGCCTCGGCTCCGGCGCGCTCCAGAACACCCCCGACCTGCCGCTCTACCCGCCGGCCGCGCTCGAGTGGCACGTCGCGCCCCACAACGGCGGGCCGGGCCCGGCGCCGCTGGCGCAGAACTGCTCCGGCAAGCACGCGGCGATGCTCGCGACCTGCCTCACGCAGGGCTGGGACATCGAGACGTACCTGTCGCCCGAGCACCCGCTGCAGCGGGCCGTGCGCAGCACCGTGCTGGAGATGACCGGTGACGCCGAGCTCGTCATGCACACCACGGTCGACGGCTGTGGCGCGCCCCTGTTCTCCACGACGCTGCTCGGCCTCGCGCGCGCCTTCTCGACCCTGGGCGCGGCGCCGACGGAGGACGTCCGCTCGCACGAGGCGCGGGCCGCCCGCGCCATCTCCGCGCACCCCGACATGGTGGGCGGCACCGGCCGCGACGTCACGCTCGCCATGCAGGCCGTACCGGGCCTGGTCGCCAAGGACGGCGCCGAGGGCGTCTACGCCGCGGGGCTGCCCGACGGTTCCGCGCTGGCGTTCAAGGTGCTCGACGGCTCCGCCCGGGCCCGTCCCGCCATCCTCGCGGCTGCGTTGCGCGCCGCCGGAGCGGCGGGCCTGCCGGGGGTGTACCCCGGTGGCCTGGACGGGCTGGGCCGCGTGCCGGTGCTCGGCGGCGGCCGGCCGGTCGGGGAGGTCCGGGCCGTCTTCGCCGATCAGTACGCCGAGGGCCGCCGATGAGGGCGGTGCTCCAGCGCGTCACCCGCGCGTCCGTGGTGGTCGACGGCGAGGTGGTGGGCGCCATCGACAAGCCAGGCATCCTGGCCCTGGTCGGCGTCACGCACGACGACGGCCCGGCGCAGGTCGAGACCATCGCCCGCAAGATCGCCGACCTGCGCATCCTCCAGGACGAGCAGTCGGTGGCCGACCTGGGCGCGCCGGTCCTCGTCGTCAGCCAGTTCACGCTCTACGGCGACGCCCGCAAGGGGCGCCGCCCGACGTGGAACCAGGCGGCGCCGGGGCCGGTCGCCGAACCGCTCGTGGACGCCGTCGTGGCCGCGCTGCGCGAGCGCGGCCTGACGGTCGAGACGGGCCGGTTCGGCGCCGACATGCAGGTGGAGCTGGTCAACGACGGTCCGGTGACCATCCTCCTGGAGGCGTGAGCCGGGCCTACCCGCGCAGGGCCAGCACCGCCAGCTCCGTGCGGGAGCGCACCCCGAGCTTGCGGAAGACCCGCCCCAGGTGCACCTCCACGGTGCGGACCGACACGTAGAGGTTCGCGGCGACCTGCCGGTTGGTGCGGCCCTGCACCACGAGCCGAGCGACGTCCAGCTCCCGCTCGGTGAGCAGGTCGGTCCACTGCCCGCACAGCTCCTCCCCGACGTCGATGACCGGCTCGCCCGGCGCCTCGGTCGGCACCGGCCCCGCCGGGTCCCGCCGGGGCCGGCCGACGTCGGGGCGCGGGGGAGCCTCGGCGCCGCGGCCGCGGCCGCCGCCCCCCTGCGCCGGGCCCGCCTGGCCCGTCTGGCCCGGTGCGTCGCGGACGAACCCCGGCGTGGTGAGCGCCTGCTCAGCGATGTGCTGCCACGCCTTGGCGCCCGACTCCTCGAAGAGCTCGTGGGCGCCGAGGAGGTGCGCGGCGGCGTCGCCGGGCAGGCCCAGCCGCGCGAAGGAGCGGGCGGCGACCAGCTCCGTGAGGCCCCGCTCGAACGTGGAACCCACGCGCAGCGACGCCTCCACCGCGCGCTCGCGCGCCCGGTTCACGCCGGACGCGTCGGCCAGCGCGAGCTCGGCGCGCGCCAGGTCGAGCCGACGGCGGCGCATCGGCCCGCCCGAGAAACCGCCGCCCGACGTGCCGGGCCCGGCGAGACCCGGTCCGGCGTGGCCGGAGACCGGGTGCCCGGTTCCGGCGTGACCGGTTCCGGTGGGATAGCCGCCGCCCGGGTCGGAGCCCACCGACGGCAGCACCCGGAGCCGCAGCCGTTCGTGGGAGCGGCGCGCGGCCCGGTCCTGCCCGGCGAGCACCAGCAGCTCCACCGGGTCGGGCGTGGGCAGCCAGAGGCGGCGCAGCTCGTCGCCGCCGCGCTCCGCCGCGAGCCCGAGCAGGGTCGCGGCCTCCACCCAGCGCCCGTCGAAGACGGCGGTCTGGGCGCGGTCGCCGAGCGTGGCGGCCCGCACCACCGGTGCGACCTGGCCGGGCACCGACGCCTCGAGGGCGGCGGTCGGCCGCCGGAGGTGCCCGTCGCGGACCAGGTCGAGGCGGCGCGCGAGTGCGATCCCGAGCCCCCCGAAGGCGAGGGCCACGGGCAGGCGCTCGACGGCGTCGTCGAGCACCGAGGCCGCCTCGGTGATGTTGCCGAGCCGGAGCGCCAGGTACGACTGCGCGACCCGGAGATGCGCCTCGGCGAGCGGGGTCAGGGCCTCGTCCGGCCCGTCGAACCACCAGCCCGGCTGGCGCGCCGGCGCCAGCTCGGCCACCTCCGACAGGATCGCGGCGGCCTCGCCGGGCGCGCCGTCGAGCAGGCGGATCGTCTTGCGGGCCGCGGCGATCGCGGCGCGGTCGGGTCCGGCGGCGTCCTCCGGGACGACGGCGTCGGGCCGGCCGTCCAGGAGGGCCAGCGCGATGCCGAGCGAGCGGGCGGCGTCGGGCGCGCCGGCCGCGGACGAGCCGGCGTCCGAGGGGCTGGTCGCACGGCGGAGGTAGACGACGGCGTCGTGCACGTGCCCCGCCCACAGCGCCGCCCGCCCGGCCACCGCGAAGGCGCGCGACCGCACCCGGTCGGTGCCGTGGCTCGCGGCCTCGCGAGCCACCTCGTGCGCGCGGTGGACGTCGCCGCGCGCGAGGTGCTGCTCGGCGAGCTCGACCAGGCCGTCCGCGAGCAGCGGGTCGCCCGCGAGCGTGCTCAGGGCCGTGTGCCACATCGCGATGAGCGGCTCGTCGGCCTTGCGGTGCACCTCGGCCAGCGCGACGTGGGCCGCGGTGCGGGAGGCGAGGTCGGCGTCGTCGTGCACCACCGACCGGACGCGTGGATGGTGGAAGCGGAACCGGCCGCCCACGAGATGGAGGTGGCGGCCGGCGGGGCCGGCCATGAGGGTGTCGATGTCTGTGCCCGACGCGGCGAGCAACAGCTCGGTGCGGTCCACCACGGCGACTGCGGCGACGAGCAGCACACGGCGTGCGTCGTCGTCGAGGCCGAGCGGGCCTACGGCCTCGCGGACCGCACGTGCGGCAGGCAGCGGGTCCGGCATCAGCGCCGTCCCGACCAGATGCTCCTCGTCGAGCATCCGTGCTGTCTGGTCCACACATCCAGGTTCGTCACCCACCACACGCGTGAGCTCGCACGCGACGTGAGGGGCCACGGTGCGGTCACCGAGGGGGAGCGGAAAAACGACTTGCTGCGGCAGCGCGGTCATCGTCGAGCCTCCCGGATTCGTTCACGGTGCTCGCAAGTATGACCTCCACACGTTTCACCCGCATCAACCTGGGCGTGCGACTTTTGCTGCGATGTGGCCCCGATCCTGGGATCCTGCCCCTCCTCGCACTGTCCGGGTACCTGATACCGCACGAAGTTGTTTCGGTGGCGAAGGTTTCACACCGAAACAACCCGGCGTCGACCGCCCCGTATCACTACGTAGTCCCACCGTGTGGAATCCCCTTATTTCCCGTTAACGCAGGTTTCCTTACTTTTAACGGAGCATGACCAGCGCGACCACTGTTGCCGGATCGACGACCGGACCAGAGAGGGAAGACGATGGACTCGACGTACCAACCGCTATCAGGTGCCAGTAAGACCACCCGACGAATACTTGCGGGGGTCGCCGCGCTCGCGGTGGCAGCCTCCGCCGCCGTGGCGGGCGTGGGCCTGCGGGACGCGAACGCGGCCGAGGCCGAGACCGCGGCCGCCGGTGCGAGCAGCTCGGCCATCAACGGCTTCCGCAGCGTCGGCTACTTCACGCAGTGGGGCGTGTACGGCCGCGGCTACCAGGTCAAGCAGCTCGACACGTCCGGCGTGGCCGACGAGCTGACCCACATCAACTACGCCTTCGCCAACATCCACCACCAGAACCTCGAGTGCTTCGAGGCCAACAAGGCGCAGGGCGAGGGCCCCAACGGGTCCGACGGCGCCGGCGACGCCTGGGCCGACTACGGCATGGGCTACACGGCGGCCAACTCGGTCTCGGGTGCCGCCGACACGTGGGACCAGCCCCTGGCCGGGTCGTTCAACCAGCTCAAGCAGCTCAAGGCCAAGCACCCGGACCTCAAGGTCCTGATGTCGATCGGTGGCTGGACCTGGTCCAAGAACTTCTCGCTGGCGGCCGCGACGGACGCCTCGCGCCAGAAGTTCGTCTCCAGCTGCGTCAACATGTTCATCAAGGGCAACCTGCCGGTCATCGACGGCCGCGGTGGCACCGGCGCCGCGGCGGGCGTCTTCGACGGGTTCGACATCGACTGGGAGTGGCCCGGCTCGCAGAACGGCAACGTGGGCAACCACGTCGACGAGGTCAACGACGCCCGCAACTTCAAGCTGCTGCTCGCCGAGTTCCGTGAGCAGCTCGACGCCCTCGGCGCGACGACGGGCAAGGACTACGAGCTCTCGGCGTTCCTGCCCGCCAACCCGGCCGACGTCGAGGACGGCGGCTGGAACGACCCGGAGGTCTTCGACTACCTCGACTTCGGCAACGTCCAGGGCTACGACCTGCACGGCGCCTGGGACCCGGCGCTCACCGGCCACCAGGGCAACCTCTACCACGACCCCGCCGACCCGCGGGAGGGGGCCCGGCAGTTCAGCGCGGACCTCGCCGTGCGGACGTACACCGACGCCGGGATCGACCCCGCGCAGCTCGGACTCGGCCTCGCGATGTACGGGCGCGGGTGGACCGGTGCGACGTCGTCCGCGGCGTGGGGCACGGCGACCGGTGCCGCTCCCGGCCAGTGGGAGGCCGGCATCAACGACTACGACGTGATCAAGAACGTGGGCACCGGGTACTACGACGCGAACCTCGGCGCCGCCTGGCGGCATGACGGCAACACCTGGTGGTCGTACGACAACGACCAGTCGGTCGCCAAGAAGGCGCAGTACATCCGGTCCGAGGGGCTCGGCGGCGCCATGTGGTGGGACCTGTCGGGTGACCGGTCCGGCGCGCTGACCGGGGCGTTGTGGAACGTGCTCGGATCCGGCACCCCGGGCCCCGTGGAGGGCGGCGGCGGGCCCACCGACCCGACCGACCCGCCGACGGATCCCACGGATCCGCCGACCGACCCGCCGGGCGAGGCCTGCGCCTCGGCCGCCTGGAGCGCCTCCGCCGTCTACGTGGGCGGCAACACCGTCTCGCACGGTGACCACGAGTGGCGCGCCAAGTGGTGGACCCAGGGCGAGACGCCCGGGACCACGGGCGAGTGGGGCGTGTGGCAGGACCTGGGCGCCTGCTGACCTGACGCACGCTGACGGAGAACCCCGGCGGGACGTCCCGCCGGGGTTCTCCTGTGTCCGGGGGTGCAAGGAACCCGGCACCCGCGACAGAGTGAGGTCGTGGACGACAGCCCCGGCGCCTCGCAGGACGAGCCGCCCCCGCACGACGAGGCCTGGTTCGGCGCGCTCTTCGACGCGCACTCGCGCGCCCTCTACTCCTACTTCGTGCGCCGGCTGCCCGACGGCGGCCGCGCCTCGGACGCCGAGGACCTCGCCGCCGAGGTGCTCGCCACCGCGTGGCGGCGGCGCGCGGACGTGCCCGACGCCGCGGTGCTGCCCTGGCTCTACCGCACCGCCGGCTACGTGCTGGCGAACCACCGGCGCAAGATGCGCGCCCTGCCGGTCGCGATCGTTCCCGACGAGCCCGACGACGTGGACCCCGCGACGCTGGCCGTGGACGACGACGCCGTGCGGCAGGTGCTGGCCAGGCTGTCCCCGCGCGACCGGCGCATCCTCCTGCTCGTCGCCTGGGACGGGCTGTCGGGTGACGACCTCGCCCAGGTGCTGGGCGTCTCCCGCGGCGGCGCCGACGCCGCGCTGTCCCGGGCCCGGGCCCGGCTGCGCGACGCGTGGGACGCGCACGAGCAAGCGGTGGACGCATGAGCACATGTAGAGGGTGTGGACGGCGCGGAGCCGGGCACGGCACGGAGGGACAGCGATGAACGAGCACCAGCGACCGGAGGACCCGGCGTTCGACCGCCTGACGGCGGCGGACCCCGCGAAGCGTGCGCCCGACCCGGTCGGGGGCGTGCTCCGGGCCAAGGTCGACGCGCTGATCTCCGGCTCGGGGCGGGAGACGGCCGGGCGGGCACCTGCCCGGCCGGCGCAGGTGGACGAGGTAGCGGTGCGGCGGCACCGGCGCCGGACGCCGTGGCTCGTGGCGGCCGCCGTCGCGGGGTTCGTCGCCGTGGGTGGTGGCGGCTACCTGGCGGGCGAGGCCGGCCTCGGGCTCGCGCCCATGGCCGCGGACGGCGGAGCCGAGTCCGCGGACGCGCCGGCGGCGCAGGAGGACGGGCCCACGGTCATGGGAGCGCCGGAGGAGCAGCGAACCGAGGGGGTGCAGCCGCTCGACGCGGGCGGCGACCTGGACTCCGCGACGCGGCTCGTGTTCCACGCGGGCGTGGGGCTCACGGACACGCCGCGGACGGCGGAGGTGCGCTCGGCGGACGGCGCGAGCCTGGGTACGTATCCGGTGGTCAGCGAGGAGGCGGCCGTGGAGCGCCTGGGCGACCCGCGGTTCGCGCCGGCGGCGCGGGGGGCCGGGCAGTCCAGGTCGGACGGCGGCGCCTCCGCGCAGGCGCCCGCCCCCGCCGGCCCGATCGCGTGGCCCGTCGAGGACGTCACGATCGTCTCGGCGGTGCTCACCGACGTGCGCTACACCCTGCCGGACGGCGCCGTGCTGCTCGTCCCCGCGTACGACCTGGCGGACGCCGCGGGCAGCAGCTGGACCGTCCTCGCGGTGGACGAGGAGCTCCTCGACTTCACGCCGTGACGCGACTGCCCGGCGGGCGTCGTAGGGTCGGGCACGCAGGGACCCGTCCGAGGTCACAACGCGATCTTCAAGGAGTGCACCATGCCAGCACGTACCGCTCGCACCGCCTGGAACGGCACCTTCCAGGAGGGGTCGGGCCAGGTCGAGCTCTCGTCGTCCGGCGTCGGCACGTACGACGTGTCGTTCCCGGCGCGCGCCGCCGACGAGGCCAACGGGGTCACGAGCCCCGAGGAGCTGCTCGCCGCCTCGCACTCGTCGTGCTTCACGATGGCCTTCACGAACGAGCTGGGCCAGGCCGGCGCCACGCCGGAGCAGATCGAGGTCACGGCTGTGGTCACGCTCGGTCCGGACCCGGCCGGCGGCCTCTACATCAGCAAGAGCGCCCTGACCGTGCGCGGGTTCGCGTCCGGCATCGACGAGGAGGGCTTCATCTCCGCGGCCAAGGCCGCCAAGGTCGGCTGCCCCATCTCGAAGGCGCTGACCGGCGTCGGCCAGATCACGCTCGACGTCACCTTCGAGGGCTGAGCAGGGCGTTCACGGGCGCGCCACGCGCCCGTGAACGCCTGACGCGATCTGCCGTCCCGTGGTGCGAGAATCGCGGGGTGCCACCTCAGACCCACGACGACGCCCGACCCCTGAACGGCATGAACGACAAGGGCCACACCGCCGACGACGCCGAGGCCGCCCGCACCGCGCGCGAGCAGGCCGAGGCCCGCGCCGCCGAGGACGCGGAGCGCCGCCGCGCCGAGAGCGAGGAGCGGCGCAAGGCCGCACGCCGCGAGGCGGACCACGCCGCGGAGGCCGCCCGCGAGGCGGTCGCCGACGCGCTGCGCACCGTCGTGGACGGCGCCGTCGACACCAGCACGCGCCGCCGCGCGGAGTACTCCACGGACGCGTCGAACTACCGCGTGGTCCCCGAGGGCGTCGTCTTCCCGGAGAGCACCGACGACGTCGTCGCGGCCCTGGGGGCGCTGCGCGAGCTGGCGGTCCCGGTCACGGCGCGCGGCGCCGGCACGTCGGTCGCGGGCAACTCCGTGGGCCCCGGCGTGGTGCTCGACCTGGGCCGGCACCTGAACCAGGTGCTCGCGATCGACCCGGAGCGCGGCACGGCCCGCGTGCAGCCGGGCACGATCATGTCCACCCTCCAGGCGGCGGCCAGGCCGCACGGGCTGCGGTTCGGCCCCGACCCGAGCACCCAGAACCGGGCCACGCTCGGCGGCATGATCGGCAACAACGCCTGCGGCCCGCACGCGGTCGCGTACGGCCGTACGGCCGACAACGTCGTCTCGCTCGACGTGGTCGACGGAGCCGGGCGGCGGTTCACCGCGGGCTCGGGCGACCCGGAGTTCGCCGACGTGCCCGGCCTCAAGGAGCTGGTCCGGGAGAACCTCGCGCTGATCCGCACCGAGTTCGGCCGGTTCGGCCGCCAGGTGTCGGGCTACTCGCTGGAGCACCTCCTGCCCGAGAACGGGTCCAACCTCGCCCGCGCGCTCGTGGGCACGGAGGGCACGCTCGTCACGGTCCTGGAGGCGGAGCTCAACCTGGTCGAGGTGCCGGGCGCGCCCACGCTCGTCGTCCTCGGCTACCCGGACATGGCCACCGCCGCCGACGACGTCCCGCGGCTCCTGGACCACAAGCCGCTCGCCATCGAGGGGCTCGACGCGCGGCTGGTCGACGTCGTGCGGCGCGCCAAGGGCGCCACGTCCGTACCGCCGCTGCCCGGCGCGGGCGACCCGAACGTCACGGGCTGGCTCATGATCGAGGTCGGCGGCTCGTCGCAGGCCGAGGCGCTGGGCCGGGCGGACGCGATCGTCGCGGCGTCGACGGCGCTCGACTCAGCCGTGCTGCCCGCCGGGCCGGACGCCACCAAGATGTGGCAGATCCGGGCCGACGGCGCCGGGCTCGCCGGCCGCACGCCCGCCGGGGAGCAGGCGTGGCCCGGCTGGGAGGACTCGGCGGTACCGCCCGAGAAGCTCGGACCCTACCTGCGTGACCTGCAGGCGCTGATGGACCGTTACGGCGTCGACGGGCTGCCTTACGGGCACTTCGGCGACGGCTGCGTGCACCTGCGCATCGACATCCCGCTGGAGACGTCGGGCTCGGTGCTGCGCACCTTCATGATGGAGGCCGCGGAGCTCGTGGCCCGGTACGGCGGGTCGCTGTCCGGCGAGCACGGCGACGGCCGGGCCCGTTCGGAGCTGCTGCCCCTGATCTACTCGCCCGAGGCCATCGCCCTGATGGAGCGGTTCAAGGCCCTGTTCGACCCGAAGGACCTGCTCAACCCCGGCGTCGTCGTGCGGCCGCGGGCCGTGGACGACGACCTGCGCCGCCCGGCCGCCGCGGCCGTGCGCACCAAGCTGCCGCTGGTCGGCAAGGGCTCGGGGCACGGCGTGCGCCGCAAGGCGGGGTACGAGGGGTTCTCGTTCGCGCACGACCACAACGACCTGACCACGGCCGTGCACCGCTGCGTGGGCGTGGGCAAGTGCCGGGCCGACAACTCGGCCGCGGGCGGGTTCATGTGCCCCAGCTACCAGGCCACCAAGGACGAGAAGGACGTGACGCGCGGGCGGGCCCGGGTGCTGCAGGAGGCCGTGAACGGCACCCTCGTCGGCGGCCTCGCCGCGCCCGAGGTCCGCGAGTCGCTGGACCTGTGCCTGTCCTGCAAGGCCTGCTCCAGCGACTGCCCCGCGGGCGTGGACATGGCGCAGTACAAGTCGGAGGTGCTCTACCGCACCTACCGCGGCAAGCTGCGCCCCGTGGACCACTACGCCCTGGGCTGGCTGCCGCGCTGGGCGCGCCTCGCGGGCGCCGTCCCGGAGCTGGTCAACGCCCTGCTCGGCGTGCGGTGGATCGGCAAGGCGGTGCTGTGGGCGGGCGGCATGGACACCCGCCGGTCGATGCCGAAGTTCGCCGAGGTGCCGTTCCGCCAGTGGTGGGCGCGCGGCGGCGCGACGCACGGCGTGCCGGGGCTGCCGGTCACGGGCGAGCCGGGACACGAGGGCAGGACGGCGGCGCGGCTCGCGACCAAGCCCAAGGTGGTCCTGTGGACCGACTCGTTCAGCGACGCGCTCTCGCCCACGGTGCCGCAGGCGGCGCTGAAGGTGCTGACCTCCGCCGGGTTCGACGTCATCGTGCCCGACGAGCAGGCGTGCTGCGGCCTGACCTGGATCTCCACGGGCCAGCTCGACGGCGCCCGGCGCCGGCTGCTCAAGCTCCTGGAGGTGCTGGGGCCGTACGCGGTGAACGGCATCCCGATCATGGGGCTGGAGCCGTCCTGCACCGCGGTGCTGCGGTCCGATCTGATCGACCTGTTCCCGGACGACCCGCGCGCGCAGGCCGTGGCCCGCATGACGCGGACGGCGGCCGAGCTGCTGACCTCGGACGACACCCCGGACGAGTGGGAGATGCCCTCGCTGGCCGACGTCTCGGCCGTGGTGCAGCCACACTGCCACCAGCACTCCGTGATGGGGTACGAGGCGGACCAGGCGCTGCTGGAGCAGGGCGGCGCGCAGATCGAGGTGCTCGCGGGCTGCTGCGGCCTGGCCGGCAACTTCGGCATGCAGAAGGGGCACTACGAGACGTCGGTGGCGGTCGCGGAGAACGCGCTGCTGCCCGCGCTCCGCGATGCCGCCCCCGGCACCACCTACCTGGCCGACGGGTTCTCGTGCCGCACCCAGGCGCTGGACCTCATGGGCGTCGAGGGGAAGTCCCTGCTGGAGGTCATCGCCGACCGGCTGTAGCGGCTACTCCAGCCACTCCGTCTCGAAGCGGTCGTTCGCGTGGATGTGGACCGCCTCGTAGAGGTCGGCGCCGAGGGTCCTGAACTTGTGCGGCACCATCGCCTGGACCACGAGGATCTGGCCGCCCACGGCCTCGAACTCCTTGCCGTCCACGGTGAACAGCGCTCGGCCGGACCGGATCACGAACGTCTCGGAGTACGGGTGCCGGTGCAGTCGCGGCCCGGTGCCGTCCTGGGCCACCCGCTCGAAGATGACGGACACCTCGGAGCCGTGGAGGTAGCCCTCGAAGTTGCCGTGCGGCAGCGTTGCCTGCTCGATCGCCTGGAGAGTCATGTGCCCACCCTCGCGGCCGGGTCGCCACTCGGCAACCAGATTCGTGGGTGGCCGAACGTAGGCCTGGTCGCGTCAAGACCGCCGACAGAACGACCAGGCCTACGTTCGGCGGCCGGAAGGGAGAATGCACTCATGGAGTTCCAGGACGTCGTCCGCACGCGCCGGATGCACCGCAAGTTCACCGCCGAGCCCGTCCCGGCGCAGGCCGTCGACCGGATCACCCGCAACGCCGTCCGCGCCCCGAGCGCGGGGTTCAGCCAGGGCTGGGCGTTCGTGGTGCTGGAGACGCCCGAGGACCGGGACCGGTTCTGGGCGGCGTCCACCCCGGACGACACGGAGCGCGACATGTCGGCGTGGCTCGCCGGCATGCGCACCGCGCCCGTGATCGTGCTGGCGCTCGCGTCCAAGGCCGCCTACCTGCGGCGGTACGCCGAGAAGGACAAGGGCTGGGAGGACCTCGACGAGGCCCGCTGGCCCGTCCCCTTCTGGCACGTCGACGTCGGGATGGCGTCGCTGCTCATGCTGCAGACCGCCGTCGACGAGGGGCTGGGCGCCTGCTTCTTCGGCGTCCCGCCGGCGCACGTGCCGGCGGTCCGGGCCGAGCTCGGCATCCCGGAGGAGTTCGAGATCACCGGCGTCGTCGCCGTCGGGCACCCGGCCGACGGCGGCGCGAAGGGCTCGCCCACCCGCCGCCGGCGCAAGCCCCTCGACGAGGTGGTGCACCGCGGCGGGTGGTGACCCGGCGTCACGCGGCGTCGAGCCGCGCCCGCACGTCGTCGTCGAGCACCAGGTCCACCGCGCCGAGCGCCTCGTCGAGCTGCGCGACGCTGCTCGCGCCGAACACGGGGACCACCGGCACCTCGCCGCCCAGGAGCCACGCGAGGGCCACCTGGTTGGGCGTCGCGCCGAGCTCGGCGGCGACGGCCCGGAGCTCGGTGATCCGCGCGCGGGACCCCGCGTGGTCCGCCCCGTCATAGAACGGCTTGTCGTCGCGGCTGAACACGCCCTGGTGCAGCGGTGAGTACGCCAGCACGGTGAGCCCCGGCCGGCCGTCGGTGCCGGTGGACCGCGCGTAGTCGAGCAGCTCGGGCGTGGCCCAGTTGGTCCGGATGGGCTGCGGGCGCGGGTAGAGGTAGCTGTGGCACTGCTGCACCGCGCCGTACGGCGCCACACCGAGGCGCGCGGCGGTCCCCCGCGCCTCGACGACGCGCCACAGCGCGACGTTCGAGATGCCGGGGATCCCTACGATCCCCTCGTCCACCAGCTTGCCGAACGCGCCGACCGTCTCCTCCAGCGGCGTGTCCCGGTCGTCCACGTGCCCGTACAGCAGGTCGATGTGGTCCAGGCCCAGGTGGCGCAGGCTCTCGCGTGCCTCCCGGTCGATCGTCGCGGCGCCCAGGCCCTGGTAGTTGGTGGGCGGCGTCGTCGACAGCGGCAGGGCCGGGTCCTTCCTGGCCGCGCCTAGCTTGGTCGCGATCCGCAGCTCGTCGCGGTTGCCCCGCGCGGCGAGCCAGCGGCCGAGCACGTCCTCGGAGTCGCGCCCGTACCCCTCGCCCCAGGAGTTGTAGTTGTTGGCCGTGTCGAGGAACGTGCCCCCGGCCTCGGTGAACCGGTCCAGGATCGCGAACGACGTCTCCTCGTCCGTCCGGGTCCCCATCCACATGGTGCCCAGGCACAGCGTCGACACCTCGAACGACGTGTGCCCGTTGTCCAGCGTGCGGTACCGCATGTCAGCTCCTTCGGCGGTCACTTCCCGGGCTCCTGCCCGGCACGTACCACGCTAGGGAGAGATCGGTCTGGTGCTACGGTCCAATGCCATGGCCCCGGACCAGACCAATTCTGCCGACGTGCTGATCGCGCCGGCCCCCGGTCCGGGCGCGCTGCGGCACCGGCTGGAGGAGGCGATCCTCGGCGACATCGCCTCCGGCCGCCTGGCCCCCGGCACGGCGCTGCCGCCCAGCCGCACCCTCGCCGACGCCCTCGGCATCTCGCGGTGGGTGGTCACCGAGGCGTACGGGCACCTGGTGGGCAAGGGGGTGCTGGAGGCGCGCACCGGGTCGGCGACGCGGGTCGCGGCGGTCGCGCCCACCGCCGTGCCGGACGGCGCCGCGCGGCGGGCCGCCCTCGCCCCGCGGCTGGAGCGCGCCCTCGACCGCGCGACGCACGACCTCGCCCCCGGCGTGCCCGACCTGCGGCACGTACCGCGCGACGCCTGGCTGCGCGCGGCCCGCGAGGCGCTCGCGGAGGCGACCAACCAGGACCTGGGCGCGCAGCAGCCCGCCGGGCACCCCGCGGCCCGCGCGGCGGTGGCGACCCACCTGCGGCGCTCCCGGATCGTGTCCGGGCCCGACGACGCCGTGCTGCTCACCCGGGGTGCCGCCGACGGCATGTCACGGATCGCGGCGGCCCTCGCCGCGGCGGGCCACACGCACCTGCTCGTCGAGGACCCCAGCTGGGCCGCGCTGCGCGACGTCGCCGCCGCCGCGGGCCTCACCCCGGTGCCGGTCCCGGTGGACGACGCCGGGATCTCGCCCGCGCGGCTGCGCGCCGAGGCCGCCCGCACGGGTGCCCGGGCCGCGCTGCTGACCCCGGCGCACCAGTTCCCGCTGGGCGCGGCCCTGCCGGACGAGCGACGCGCGGCGCTGCTCGACTGGGCGCGCGAGGTGGACGGGCTGCTGATCGAGGACGACTACGACGCCGAGTTCCGCTACGACCGCCGGCCCGTGCCCGCCCTCCAGGGGCTCGACCCGGACCGGGTGCTGCTGCTCGGCTCGACGAGCAAGACGCTGGCCCCGGCGTTCGGGATCGGCTGGATGGTGGTCCCGCAGCGCTGGCGCGCCCCGGTGCTGGACGTGTCCGTGCGCCGCGGCCCCGCCCCCGGACCGGCGACGCTGGACCAGCTCACGCTCGCCCGGTTCGTCGGGGACGGCGCCTACGCGCGGTACCTGCGCGCGGCGCGCACCCGGTACGCCCGGCGCCGGGCCGCGCTCCTGGCCGCCCTGGAGCGCGAGCTGCCCGGCGCGCGGATCGGCGGGATCGCGGCCGGGATGCACGTGACGGTGGACCTGGCCGGGGTGCGGGCCGGGCCAGGCGAGGTCGACGCCGCCGCCGTCGTGCGCGAGGGGGCGGCGCGGGACGTCGCGCTGGTGGACCTGCGGCGGTACCAGGCGGCGCCGTCGGCCCGGTCGACCGTGCTCGTCGTCGGCTACGGCAACCTGGCCGACGCGCGGCTGCCGGCGGCGATCCGGGGGCTGCGGGCGGCGGTCGAGGCGGCCTCGGCCGAGGCCCCGGTGCGCGGTTAGGCCGGCAGCCCGGGCACCTGCGCGCCGACGGCGGCCCGCACCTCGTCCGGGAGCTGCGACCAGTCGTCTGCGGTGTCCAGGTCGACGGCGGTGCCGGGCCGGTCCACGACCCGCGCCGTCAGCCCCCGGGCCTCGGCCTCGGCAAGGTGCGCCGCCAGGGACCCGACGCCGAACCGGAACCGGAAGCCCGTCTCGAAGGGGATGAGCAGCAGGTTGGTGCCCGATCGGTACCGGTCCGTCGCGATCACGACCGGGGCCTCCTCGGTAAGCAGGGCCGACACGTCGGCCGGGGACAGCGCGGGGAGGTCGGCGTGCGCGACCAGGAGGCGCGGGCTCGGCGACCCGACGACGTCCGCCGCCAGGACCTCCCGGGCGTGCTCCAGCGCGGCGTTCAGGCCCGGCCGGTCCGCGGGCTGCTCCAGCACCTGGACCGGCAGTCCGGCCAGGGTCTCGCGCGTGAAGACCGGGTCCGCCGTCACCACGACCACCCGGTCGATCCCGTCGGCCGCGAGCAGCGTGGACACCACGTGCCGGGCCAGCACCCGGACGAGCCGGCGCCGCGCACCGGCGTCGAGCACCGCGGCGAGCCGGGACTTGCCCGAGACGCCGTCGCGCAGGGGCACCACCGCCGTCGTGCCCCCGCCCTGCCCGGGCGAGCGGGTCATACGAACGCCAGCAGCTCGCGGGCCAGGCGCTCACGGCCGGTCGGGCCGCCCATGATCGTGTCGGTGACGTGCACGGTCAGGCCGAGGTCGGCGACGGGCCCGGCGAGGTTCGCGTCGCGCTCGTCGATCACCATGACGTCCACGAGGTCCGCGTAGATCCGGGCCACGCCCAGGGCGGAGACCTCGTGCCCCAGCGACTCCAGGATCTGGGCGGCCGGTCCCTTGATCGCCTGCCCGCCCACGATGGGGCTGACCGCCACGCGGCGGCCCGGGGCGGTCGCCAGCGCCTCCCGGACCCCCGGCACCGCGAGCAGCGGCTCGATGGACAGGAACGGGTTGGACGGCGCGAGCACCACCAGCTCGGCGGCCAGCGCGTCGAGCACGCCGGGGGCCGGGCGGGCGGCGTCGGCCCCGTCGAAGTGCAGGCCGAGGACGGCGTCCGCGTGCTGCCGCCCCACGAAGTACTCCTGGAAGCCGAGCCGTCCCGACGGGGTGTCGACGAGGGTGGCGAGCCGGTCGTCCGTGGCGGGCAGCACCCGCGGGCGGACGCCCATCGCGGCGGCCAGGTGCGCCGTGACGGCGGACAGCGGCTCGCCCCGGCGCAGCCGCGCGGTGCGCACGATGTGGGTCGCGAGGTCCCGGTCGCCGAGGGTGAACCAGGTGTCCTCGCCGAGGTCCTTGAGCGCGGACAGCGTCGCGTACGACTCGCCGCGCAGGCCCCAGCCGCGCTCCTCGTCGTTGAGCTCGGCGAGGGTGTAGAGCACGGTGTCGATGTCGGGGGAGATGTCGAGGCCGTGCAGCTCGGTGTCGTCGCCGACGTTCACGACGACGGTCAGGGCCGGGGCCGGCTTTCCGGTGGGTGCCGCGCCGAGCGCGAGATCGAGGCCGTGCGCGAGCCGCGCACCGCCGACCCCGCCGGCGAGGAGGGTGACGTTCACGCGTCGAGCCTACGTGCGCGTCGCACAGGTCAGTACCTCCCGGACCCGTCCGGAGGGGGCAGGATGGGTGCATGGCTGTCTTCGCGTTCTCCGTAGCCCCCATGACCGCAGGCGAGTCCGTCGCCGACCAGGTCGCCGAGGCCGTCCGTATCGTCCGGGAGTCCGGGCTCCCCAACCGGACCACCTCGATGTTCACCGAGATCGAGGGGTCCTGGGACGAGGTGATGCCGGTGATCCAGCGCGCGACCGACTCCGTCGCGCGCGGCGGGCACCGGGTGTCCCTCGTCATCAAGGCCGACATCCGGCCGGGTGCCGCCGCCGGGCAGATCGACAGCAAGATCGCCCGGGTCGAGGAGCGGCTGGCCGCCGACGAGTCGGAGACCGGCCACTCCTGACGGGTGCGGCGGCGTCCGCGGCCTCAGCCCAGCAGCAGGACGACGGCCAGGGCCACCATCAGGCCCGACGACGCCAGCGCCGTGCCCAGCCTGCCGCGCGGCCCGGACAGGACCCGGCCCAGCAGCGTGCCGCCGAGCGCCAGCACGAGCTGCCACGACGCCGACGCCAGGAACGCGGCGACCCCGAACACGACGGCGGCGGCCGGTGCGGCACCGGTCGCCGCGGCGTCGGGCAGCAGCGCGCCGCCGGTGACGACCACGGCGAAGAACAGGACGGTGCCGGGGTTGATCGCGGTGATCGCCACGAACCTTCCGAAGGCGCGCGGCGCGCTGAGCGGGTCGGTGCGCGTCCCGCCGTCCGACGCCGCCCGCTCGCGCCACGCGGTCCACGCGCCGTGGGCGGCGAGCACCACGAGCACGGCGGCGGAGGCGACCCGGAGCGGACCGGCGACAGGCCGCACCAGGTCGGCGACGATTGTGCCGAAGAGGCCGGTGACCAGGGCGTACGCGCCGTCCACGGTCGCGATGCCCAGCGCGCCCGCCACGCCCACGCGCCACGGGTGCCGGGCGGCCAGGCCCACGAGGTACGACGCGACGGGTCCCACCGGCAGGGCCACGGCGTACCCGGCCACGAGACCCGCGGCCAGGACCGGCCACAGCGTCGTCACCGACGCCGCGGCGCTCATCGACGTGCCTGGTGGCACCTTCCCGCTCCGCGCGCCTGCTGACCGGCGACAGAACGTCGCCGGGACAGGAACGTGGGGGCGTGGGTCGTGATCATGGCCGGGACCCTACGCACCGCGCGGCCACTGGACAAGTCTCACTAACCCTTCACCCCCGTGTTTCCGGACACTTGCCAGCGGCCTTTAGGCTAAGGCGGACCGATGCCGCAGGACCCGGGGAGATCACGAGATGCCATTGTTCGAGGTCGATACCCAGCGGCCACTCCTCGTGACGTCGGCCAACGGCCCGGACGGCTCCGAACCCGGCCTGAAGACCACGGCCAACCAGGTGGTCGACTCCCACATCGACGGGCTCCTCGGTGAAGAGGTCTTCCCGATCGCGCAGGGTTCCGGCCCGGACGAGCCCCACCTGCTCGCCCTCGACGCGTCGGGCTCGCCCGTCGTCGTGGAGCTGGTGGCGGACCTCGACCGCGAGAACCTCGCCAAGGCGCTCGACCACGCCGGCGCGGCAGGGCGGCTGACCCGCGCCGAGCTCGCGGCGCGCTACCGCGGCGGGGCCAGCTCGTTCCAGCACGACGTCGCGGCGTTCTACGACAGCGTGCCGATCACGCGCACGCAGGCCGGCAAGAACGGCGGCGGGGGCGCGCGGCTCATCATCATCTGCCAGAACGCGCCCGACGAGATCCTCAACGCCGTCGACTTCCTGCGCCAGCCCTCGATGCCCGTCGAGGTGCTGAAGATGGGCGTCGTGAACTCGAACGACGGCCGCAAGTTCCTCGACGTGTCGCCGCTCGTGGTGCACCTGCCGCCCGGCCTGCCGGCCCCGAAGTCGGCGCCGATCGGCGGCACCATCACGAGCTCGGTCAGCACGTCCATGGGTACGGGCGTGACCGGCGGGGTCACCGGCGGCGGCTCCTCGGCGCCCAAGGACGCCTTCGAGGAGGGGGTGAAGGTCGGCTACGCCCTCACGGGCAAGATGCCGGTCGTCGCCCAGGCCCCGCAGGCCCGGCCCGAGCGCCCCGCGCCGCCCAAGCCGCCCGTCGCCGACGGCCCGCCGTCCAGCCCCACCAACGCGGCGACCGGTCTCCGGTCGAGCCTCCGCGGGGGTGCGCAGCGGGGCACGCCCGAGCGCGCCGCCGGCACCCGCGCGGGCCGCCGTGCGCAGGCCGCGGCGTCGTCCGAGGCGGCGCCGGCCCAGGTCGCGCCGGCCGATGCACCGCCGAGCCCCCCGGCCCCGCCGAGCGCCCCGCCCGTACCGAGCTCCCCGGTCTCCCGGGTGCGCCCCGGCGCGGAGTCCCGTCCGACGCCGAGCACGCCGCCGCGCCTCGCCGCGAGCCGGTCCTCCCTGGGCGGGACGAGCACGCCGGCCCGCGCGGAGACCCCCGCCGAGCCGGCACCCGCCCCGGCAGCCGCCCCGTCGGTACGCCGCCGCTCGCGCACCGACCGGTTCGCGGCGTCGAGCCAGCCGGACGAGCCGGCACCGGGGGGCTACCCGGCGTCCGGCCCGACGCCGTCCGCCGCCGCCCCCTACGCGCCGCCCCCGCCGCCCCCCGCGCCGCAGCCGGCCGAGGAGAACCTCTGGCAGCCCGCGCCGTACGACGAGGCGCCCGCCTACGCCGCCGCGCCCGAGCCGGAGACCCCGGACTTCGAGATCACCCGGCCCCGCTACGAGCGCGAGCCCGCCTTCCAGTCCGAGTCGTCCTTCGCGCCCGCCTCCGCCGCGCCCGCGTACGACTACTCCGCCGAGGCCTCCGGCTACGGCGACCAGGGCGGCTACGGCTACGGCGAGCAGCCCGGTTACCAGTCGCCCTACGCCGACGGCGCTGCGCCGGTCGTGGTGGAGCAGAGCCCGTGGGAGTCCGGCGGCTACCTGGCCGGCCCGGACGACGGCTACGGGCAGACGTCGTTCGCCGCCGACCCGTACCCGTCGAGCGCGCCCGAGGCGCCGGCCCGTCCGGTGCCGCCGGGCGAGAGCATCCGGGCCAGCACCCCGATGCTGTTCGAGGAGGAGGACGACCCCGACCTGGAGGCACTGGCCCGCAGCATCGGCATGCCCACCCGGATCGTGTGGTCGCGCCCGAGGCGCAACCAGCACTTCGAGGCGATGCTCCTGCCGGACGGCGCCATCGAGCTGGCCAACGGCGCCCGGTACCGGCACCCGGACTCGGCGGCCACCGCGGCCTCGGGCTCGTACACCGCGGACGGCTGGAGCGTGTGGCGCATCGGCGACACGGGCCCCACGCTCGTGGAGGAGTTCTCCCGCCGGTTCGCCTGAGCGGGCCGGCGGGCCTAGGGCCGGACGACGACCTTGCCGAACTGTCCGCCCTCGTCCAGGCGTGCCAGGCCCTCGGCGGCCTTTGCGAGCGGCACCTCGGCGTCGATCACCGGGCGCACGCCGGTACGGGCGCAGAACCGGGCGAGCACGCCCAGGTCCTCCCGCGAGCCCATGGTGACGCCCTGGACCCGGATCTCCTGGAAGAAGATGCGCGTCAGCTCCGCCGGGGGAGCGTCGCCCGACGTCGCGCCGCAGACCAGCACCGAGCCGCCCGGCCGCACCGAGCGGATCGAGTGCGCCCAGGTGGCCTGACCCACCGACTCGAGCACCGCGTCGACGCGCGCCGGCAGCCGGGCACCCGTCTCGACGGCGCCCGCCGCGCCCAGCGCGACGGCCCGCTCCCGCTTCTCGGCGGAGCGCGACGTCACCCAGACCTCCAGGCCCGCCGCCGCGCCCAGCACGACCGCCGCCGTCGCCAGACCGCCGCCCGCGCCCTGCACCAGCACGCGGTCGCCCGGCGTGAGGCCGCCCTGCGTGAACAGCATCGTGTACGCGGTGAGCCAAGCCGTCGGCAGGCACGCGGCCTCCTCGAACGACAGCTCGGCGGGCTTCGGCACCAGGTTCGCGGTGGGCACGGCGACCCGCTCGGCGAGGGTCCCGGGGTAGCGCTCCGAGAGGAGCGAGCGGGGTTCCTTCGGCCCGACGCCGTGGCCGTCGGCCCCGATCACGCCGTGCACGATCACCTCGGACCCGTCCGGGGCCACGCCCGCGGCGTCAGTGCCCAGGATCATCGGCAGCTGCTGCTCCCGCAGGCCCACGCCGCGCAGCGACCACAGGTCGTGGTGGTTCAGGGACGCGGCCCGGACCTCCACGGTGGTCCAGTGCTCCGGGGTCCCGGGCTCAGGTCGCTCGCCCACCTCCAGGCCGTCGAGCGGGCTGTCGGGCGAGAAGCGGGTCACGTAGGCGGCAAGCATCCGTTCAACCTACCTGGCTCGTCGTACCGGACCAGCCGGCCGGGACGCTGCCCAGCCGCACGCGCTGCGGGTGGTCGCCCACCGGCACCGACGTGATCCTCCGCCCGGTCGCGAAGTCGATGGACGTCACCTGGTCGGCGCCCGACTCCGAGACGACGCACGCCGCGCCGTCCCCCGTCACGGTGGACCAGTACGGCTTGTCGACGTCGACCCGCGGGCCCTCGGCGAGCGTGGCCCGGTCCACGACCATGGCGTAGTCGTCCATGGTCCCGGCGACGCAGAGGTGCTCGCCCGAGGGCTGCATGGTGAGGCCGTGGTGGCGCGAGTCGTTCACCATCTCGTCGCGGCGGCCCTCGAAGACGCGCGGCAGCGCCTTGACCCGGGTGATCCGGTCGCTCGCGACGTCGTACTCCAGGAACCCGCCGAAGAACGACACCTGGAAGTACAGCTTCGACTCGTCCGGGCTGAAGGTGGCGGGGCGGACGGCGTCGGACAGGGTGCCCAGCCCCGCGGCGTCGAGGCGGTCGCGCATGTCGATCTCGCGCACCACCTCGAACGTCTCGGCGTCGGCCACGGTGATGACCCGGTCGCCCTTGAGGAAGTCGAGCGCGGGGTCGTCGAGGTCGTTGTTGACCTCGCCGATGGACATGTTCCAGATCAGCCCGTCGGACGTGTAGACGTTCTCGTGCGGCTTGTCGCCGGTCGCGAACGAGCCGGCCTCGGCGCCGGTCTCGATGTCCAGCACGTGCACCCGGTTACCGGTCGACGCCGAGACGGCGACCTGGGTCCCGTCCGGCGACACCGCCATGTGGTCGGCCCGCAGGCCGGACACGGGGAACCGCCACTCGACCTCGCCCGTGGCGAGGCTGATGGAGACGACGTCGGCGAAGCTCGGTCGGGACACCACGAGGGAGGAGCCGTCGGGCGTGGTGTACATGTCGTCCGCGTACTGGTCGTGGCCCTCGCCCACGGTCTCCCGGATCACCAGGAACGCCGCGAGCCGCACCGGGTCGCGGTAGATCTCGCGCATCCGCTGCTCGCGGTCGGGGATCACGTCCACCTGCCCGACGGGCGTGAGGTCCGCGCCCGAGGACAGCACGGAGGCCGTGCCGTCCCAGTTGTTGGCGACGAACAGCACCTCTCGTGGCGGCGGGTCGGCCTGCGCCGGGGCGGAGGCGGTGGCCGCGACCGAGGTCGCGAGGCCGAGCGAGGCAAGGATGGAGAGTGCACGGCGCTGTGTCACTGGACGCTCCTCTTCGTCGGGCCGGTCGGCGTCGACCGGCCCGACGAAGGTTACTGGAGCCAGGTTCAGTAACGAAAGATCACCCGGCGGACTGCTCCGTCCCGATGTCGAACATCCACGAGATGCCGAACTTGTCGGTGAGCGCCCCGTAGTAGTCGCCCCACGGGGCGAGCTCGAGCGGCTGGCCCGGCGTCGCGCCGTCGGACAGCTTCTCGTAGGCGTTCCTGATGTAGTCGTGGTCGTCCGGGCCGCCGGTCAGAGACACGGTGACGCCACTGGTGGGCGCCACGTACTCCATGAACGACGGCGTGTCGGCCGCCATGATCGTGAGGCCGCCCGGGGCATCGAGCTGGCCGTGCATGACGAGGTCCTTGTCCTCGTCGGGTGTGGGCATCCCCTCCATCGGGGTTCCACCGAAGGTGCTGACTTCGAGCTCGCCGCCGAGCACGGACTGGTAGAAGTCCAGGGCATCCTTGGCCTCGGACTTGAAGCTGAGGTACGGGTTGAGCTTTGGCATACGGCCACGCTAAGCCTGGGGCGTGCGGACCGCGCGACGATTACCCGAGGAACTCGCTCACCATCGGGCCGATCTGGTCCGCCTCGACCAGGAACCCGTCGTGCCCCACGTCGCTCGTGACGATCCGCAGCGGCTCGGCCCGCGGGATCCAGCGCGCGAGCCGCGCCGACTGGGTGGGCGGGAACAGCCGGTCGCTGTCCACCGCCACGACCAGGGTGCGCGCGGTGATCTGGCTGAGCGCGCCCTCGACGCCGCCGCGGTCGCGGCCCAGGTCGTGCGACAGCATCGACTCGGTGAGCACCAGGTAGGAGTTGGCGTCGAACCGGCGCGCGAGCTTGTCGCCGTGGTGCTCCAGGTACGACTGCACGGCGAACCGGCCACCCGCGAACGGGTCCTCGCCGCCCTGCGGCAGGCGGCCGAAGCGCTGGTCCAGCTCGTAGCCCGTGCGGTACGTCGTGTGCGCGATCTGGCGGGCGATGCCCAGGCCGGTGTGCGGGCCGTCGTCGTCGGCCGCGTCGTAGTAGTCGCCGCCGCGGAAGCGCGGGTCCACGCGGATCGCGGCGAGCTGCGGGTGCGCCCACGCGATCTGGTCCCCGCCGGTCTGCGCGGTCGTCGCGATCGCGGCGAGGTTGCGCACGGGGATGCCGGACTCGGGCCCCAGCAGCGCCCACTCCAGCACGCGGAGCCCGCCCATCGAGGCGCCGATCACGAGGTCCCACGACCGGATCCCGAGCTCCCGGGTCAGCGCGATCTCCACGGCCACCTGGTCGCGGGTCGTGACGTAGGGGAAACGGCCGCCCCAGGGGCGCCCGTCGTCCGCCGTCGACGACGGTCCGGTCGTGCCCTGACAGCCCCCGAGCGCGTTGGGCGCCACCACGAAGTACCGGTCCGTGTCGATGGGCCGGCCGGGGCCGACCATCTGGCTCCACCACCCGGCGGTCACGTGCCCCGCCCCGGCCTCGCCGGCGACGTGCGAGTCGCCCGTGAGGGCGTGCAGCACGAGCACGGCGTTCGAGCCGTCGGCGTTCAGCGTGCCCCAGGTCTCGTAGGCCACGCGGACGGCGGGCAGGCGGCCGCCGGCCTCCAGCTCGAACGCGCCGACGTCGGCGAACTGCCGGAGCCCGGGGTCGTCGCCCTCGCGCCAGGCGCCGCTCGGAGGGACGGGCGGCTTGCTCCGGGCGCGCGAGGTCTCGACGGGTCCGGCCGGGCCGGGCGTGGCGACGTCGCCCCCGCCGTGCGTGTCCTGCGGCACGGAGAAGGGGACGCTCGTGGTGCGGATGCTCGGGTCAAGGGCACCGTGAGCGGCCTTCGGGGTGGTGACGGCCATGGCTCCTCCTGCGGCTCGGGGTGGTGGGCGGGCACCGGGGTTTCTCCGGTGCCCGCCCCGGGTACTGCGGGTGGATCAGTCCGTCTCGCCGCCCAGGAGGTTCTTGGCGGCGGTGAAGCCGAGCTCCAGGTCGGCCAGGATGTCCTCCACGTTCTCCAGGCCCACCGCGAGACGGACCAGGCCGGGCGTGACGCCCGAGAGCGCCTGCTCGTCCGGCGTGAGCTGGGAGTGCGTCGTGGAGGCGGGGTGGATCACGAGCGAGCGGACGTCGCCGATGTTCGCCACGTTGGAGTGCAGCTGCAGGGCGGAGACGAAGGCCTGGCCGGCCTCGGTGCCGCCGTCGAGCTCGAAGGCGAGCACCGCACCGGCGCCCTGGGGCGCGTACTTCTGGGCGTTGGCGTTCCACGGCGAGCTCGGCAGGCCCGCGTAGTGCACGCCGCGGACGTCGTCCCGGCTCTCCAGCCACCGGGCGACGTGCTCGGCGTTGGCGACGTGCCGCTCGATCCGCAGCGACAGCGTCTCCAGGCCCTGCGCGAGCAGGAAGGCGTTGAACGGGGAGATCGCCGCGCCGAGGTCGCGCAGGAGCTGGACGCGCGCCTTGAGCACGAAGGCCAGGTTGGCGCCCAGCGCGCCGTTCACGCCGAGGTCCCGCGCGAAGACGATGCCGTTGTAGCTCGGGTCCGGCGTGTTGAAGCCGGGGAACCGCTCGGGGTCGGCCGCGAAGTCGAACCGGCCGCCGTCGACGATCACGCCGCCGATCGCGCTGCCGTGGCCACCCAGATACTTGGTCGCCGAGTGGACGACGATGTCGGCGCCGTGCTCGAACGGGCGGATGAGGTACGGCGTGGCGACGGTGTTGTCCACGATCAGCGGGACGCCGGTCTCGTGGGCCACCGCGGCGACGCCCTCGATGTCGAGCACGTCGGAGCGCGGGTTCGGGATGGTCTCGCCGAAGAACGCCTTGGTGTTGGGGCGTACCGCGGCGCGCCACGCGTCGAGGTCGTGCGGGTCGTCCACGAACGTGGTCTCGATCCCGAACTTGGGCAGCGTGTGGTGCAGCAGGTTGTAGGTGCCGCCGTAGAGGCTCGCGGACGCGACGACGTGGTCGCCCGCCTGCGCCAGGTTGAGGATCGCGAGCGACTCCGCGGCCTGGCCTGACGCGACCAGCAGGGCGCCGACGCCGCCCTCCAGGCTGGCGATCCGGTCCTCCACCACCTGCTGGGTGGGGTTGCCGATGCGGGTGTAGATCGGGCCGAGGTCCTTCAGGGCGAACCGGTCCGCCGCGACCCCGGCGTCGGGGAACACGAACGACGTGGTCTGGTAGATCGGCAGGGCGCGTGCGCCCGTGGTGGGGTCCGGCTCCTGGCCGGCGTGGATCTGGCGGGTCTCGAACGACCACTGGGGCTGAGTCATGGCTCTCCCTGCTTCCTCTGCGGTGTGGCGTGCTTCTGGCTGAACTGACCGAGCGGTGCCGCGGCGTGCCCCGGAGGGCCTGCGCATCAGGGGATGGGTCCGCGGCGGGGTCGAGGGCGCGCACGCGGAGGTCGGCCGACCGGCCGAGGGCAGGCGAACGTGCGCTGGATCAGCAACAACACATTCGACGAGTCATGGTGTGACCGTAGACGCACCAAGGCGAGGTCGAAAGACATGTCTTGAATCGTGAGATGCAGAAATGAGACACCGCGGGCGACTCCGGGCCCGTGTCGTCCTATGCGCCGTTTTGCCTTCCGGATGCGCACTTCGGATGCTCGGGGCACATTTGGACCGGTAACAACGAAGTGATTCACAGGATCCGCGCAAGGCGACACGCCGAAGAGGTGCGGACCGGAAGGGGGATCATGCGACGGATCCACGCCGTGCTGGCACTCCGGGCTCTCGGGGCCGCGGTCCTCGCCCTCGGGCTGGTGTTCCCGTGGGGCCCGAGCGCGCAGGCGGACCCGCCCGCCGACCCGCCTTCCGCCCAGGACGCGCAGGCCGCCCGGGACGCGGTCGCCGCCGGCACCCTCGACGTCGAGCAGGCCGAGGCCGCGCTCGCGACGCTCCGCTCCGAGCTCGAGGCGGCACGGGTCCGCGTGCAGGTCGCGGCGGCCGACTACGCCGAGGCCCAGCAGGCCGTCGAGCAGGCGGAGCGGAAGGTGGGGAAGGCCCGGTCCGCGGCCGCGAAGGCGCACCAGGGCGAGGTGGCGGCGCGGGGGAGCCTGGCCGAGGTGTACCGGGCGTCGTCGCGCGACGACGGCCTGGGCTCGCTCGGCGTCGCGCTCCGGGCGGACTCGGTGACCGACATGGTGGGCCGCAGCGCGGCCGAGCGTGCGGTGCAGCGCAAGGTCGGCGGGGCCCTGGCGGAGTACCAGGACGCGCGGGCGACGTCGGAGTCCGCCGACGCGCGCTGGACGGCGGCGAAGAAGGAGCTCGACGCGGCGGCCGAGCAGGCCGAGTCCGCATTCGACAGCGCCCAGGCCGCGGCCGCGGACCTCGAGGCGCGTACCCGGGCGGCCGAGGTGGAGCGGCATGCCCTGGTGGCGCGGCTCGCGGAGCTGCGGCAGACGAGCGTGCGGATCGAGCGGGAGCGGGAGGCCGCCCGGGCCGCCGCCGCGGAGGCCGCGCGCGAGGCGGCGGCGCGGGCGGAGCTTGAACGGCAGCAGGAGGCCCGGGACGCGGCCCGTGCGGAGGCTCGGGCGGAGACCCGGGCTGAGGAGGACGCCGGGCGGGCGGAGGAGCCGGGCGGTTCGGGCGGCGGTTCCGGTGGTGCCGGCGGTGGCGGCACGACGTCGGGCGAACCGCCGGCGGCTGCACCCGTCGTCCCGCCCACCTCAGGGGTCTCCGCCGGGTCGGCGGGCCGAGGGATCGGCGCCGTGGGCTGGGCCCGGACCAAGCTGGGCGCGCCGTACCTGCTCGGCGCCGCGGGGCCGACGTCGTACGACTGCTCGGGCCTGACGATGATGTCGTGGGCGAGCCAGGGCGTGGACATCACGCGGACGTCGCGCTCGCAGTACCTGGCGGTCGGCAAGGTGGGCTACGGTGCCCTGCGGCCCGGTGACCTCATCTTCTACGGCTCGGATCCGAGCGATCCGTCGTCGATCTACCACGTCGCCATGTACACGGGCGGCGGCATGATGATCGAGGCGACGCTGCCCGGGCACCCGCTGTCGGAGAACCCGCTGCGCCTGTCGAGCGCGATGCCCTACGCGGGCCGGCCCTGACGCGCAAGAAAGCCGTGGCACATGACGGTGATGCACCTGTTGATGTCCGTGTTCTGACCGCAAACTGCCCTGGTACTGCCCGTCCTGCCAGGAACGGACGTCGTCGTCCGTGGGTAGTTTGAGGAAGCATGGCGACAGGCACGCAAAGTGGTTTCGGGAGACGTCAGTTGATGCTCCGATACCAGAGCTAGGCCCTGAGAGCGGCACGGTGAGGATGCACTCCTCACCGTGCCGCCATTTCATGTCAAATTTCAATTGACGAAAGGGCTTGGTGTGGACAGGGCGATCACGGTCGGAGCTTCTTTGCTCCTGTGCCTGCTGGTTGCGGGGTGCTCCGCAGGTGACGAGGCTGACGGGGTGGAGACTCATGCGGATGACCTAGATCATGCGTTGTCTCTGTATCCCGGGTCCGGGTTGATCGGCATTGCGATGCCGGAAGATCTTGCTGACGGTCACAACTGGAGCGGTATGTTCGGGAGCTTTATGCCGTGCGTCGCTCGGGGAGATGGTCCGATCGAGATCGCGGACGTGTCCTGGTCGAGCAGCGCCGGCCTGGAACCAGTTTCCGTCGATGTGGGTGTCAGGACGTTCACGGTCGGAGAAGTGAACGCAATCGGGAGTGCATATGGCGCCCTCGAAGATCCTTCCTTGAGGGGCTATGAGCCTATCGACGACAAATTCACCGGCATGACAGTCACGCGCAAGTGTCGCGTGGAGGGCGATCCGCCCATCAGCGGGTCTATCGGCGAGATCGTGTTCGGTGTGACGGGAACATCGGACGGCGCACACCTGCGAGACATCAGGTTCACCTACCTGACTCCCGACGGCAGGGAGCACGTCGTCACGAACGGCTGGGACTTCTACCTCTGCGGCCCAGCCGTGCCAGAGGACATTGGATGTAAGTGACTGACTCGCCGACGGTCGTGCAGAAGTACCTCGGCCCGCGTGCACCCCGACGGGGTGCACGCGGGCCGAGGTCGTCAGGGCTCGGTGACCGGGTCCGGCTCAGTGCTTGTCGTAGTAGCCCGTGTCCTTGGCGCGCTGGATCGAGCGGACGATCTCCGCCTCGGCGTCGGCGCGGCCCACCCAGTGGGCGCCCTCGACGGACTTGCCGGGCTCCAGGTCCTTGTAGACCTCGAAGAAGTGCTGAATCTCCAGGCGGTGGAAGTCCGAGACGTCGTCGATGTCCTGGCGCCACGCCGCGCGCTGGTCACCGGTCGGCACGCACAGCACCTTGTCGTCGCCGCCGGCCTCGTCGCGCATACGGAACATGCCGAGCGCGCGGCACTTGATCAGGCAGCCGGGGAACGTGGGCTCCTCCAGCAGCACGAGCGCGTCCAGGGGGTCGCCGTCCTCGCCGAGGGTGCCCTCGATGAAGCCGTAGTCGTCCGGGTAGCGCGTCGAGGTGAAGAGCATGCGGTCGAGGCGGATGCGTCCGGTCTCGTGATCCACCTCGTACTTGTTCCGCTGACCCTTGGGGATCTCGATCGTGACGTCGAACTCCACGCCGATGTGCTCCAGTTCTCGATGATGGTCGCCGAAGTGTCTTACCGCGGCGGCGGTCTTGCGCTCGTCCAGTGTGCCATGTGTCTTGTTTCCCGACCGTGACCTGTGGTCAGAACCACTGTCCGCGTTCGGCATAATTCGCAGCGTGCGCGACGCGCGCGGGAAGCGACGGCAGGTGTGGGTGAAATTTCCCGTGAATCGCCGCTGTCGTACACGCCGCGTGGTTTGCCGCGACTAGAGTTGGCGATGGCTTTCACGTGACGATCGAGAGGATGCCCATGGAGTGGGGGTTGCGCTCCGGCGCTGCCGTCGCCGCGGTCGTCGCACTGTTCGGTGGGTACCTGGTGGCGGACGCGTACGACATGGTCCCCGGCATGCTCACGACCGCCGCGCCCTGGCCCGAGCCCAGTCCCTTCCCGTCCGCCCCCGGGGCGGTCGACGGGCCCGCGCCCGTCGCGCTCCTGGAGGACCTCCCGGACGACGCCCCGGTGCCGGACAGCGTGGAGATGCAGCGCCTGGTCAGCGACCTGGCCAAGGACAAGCGGCTCGGCTCGCGCGTGGGCGTCGTGGTGGCGGACGGCGCGACCGGCCAGGTGCTCGGCTCGTCGAGCCCGGACAAGCTCATGACCCCCGCGTCCACGCAGAAGCTGTTCACCGGCGTCGCCGCGCTCACGTCGTCCAGGGCGAACAGCACGCTGGACACCAAGGCCGTGCTCGTCGACGACAACACGGTGGTGCTGGTCGGCGGCGGCGACATGATGCTGGCCGAGGGCAAGGGCGACCCAAACGCGGTTAACGGCCGGGCCGGGCTGGCTGATCTCGCCCAGCAGGTCGCCGCCAAGATCAAGGTCACAGGCGACACCGAGGTGCGGGTCGCACTCGACGACACTCTCTTCACCGGTGACGAGATCGCGCCGACCGTCGCCAGCCCCGACATCGCGGCCGGCTACATCGCGCCCGTCTCGTCCGTCGGGATCAACGTGGGCCTGCTGTCCGACGGCTACACCGACAACGGTCCCCGCGCGTCCGACCCGGGCAAGTACGCCGCCGAGGCGTTCTCCGCGGCCCTGGAGGACCAGGGGCTCAAGACCGCCGGGGCCGTGGTGGACGAGAACGCCCCGGACGACGCGCGGGTGCTCGGCGAGGTCAGCTCGGCCCCGCTCGCGGAGGTCGTCGGGTTCGCCATGCAGTACTCGGACAACACGATCACCGAGGTGCTCGGGCGGCTCGTCGCGGTGGACGCCGGCCTGCCGGGCTCCAACGACGGCGCCACGCAGGCCGTGATCGCGGCCGCGAAGAACCTCGGCGTCGACATGACCGGCGCGCGCCTGCGGGACTGCTCCGGGCTCGGGGACGGCTCCTACCTGAGCGGGCAGCAGCTCGTCGACCTGCTCGGGGTCATGGTCGACCCGGCGAACCCCCAGCTGCGCAGCGAGGCCGCCGGCATGCCGATCGCGGGGCTGACGGGCACGCTCGCGGCCAGCCACGGCCGGTTCACGGGCGACAACCCCGCCCAGGGGCTCGCGCGGGCCAAGACCGGGAGCCTGCCCAAGGTGCGCGCTCTCGCCGGGACCGTGATCACCGCCGACGACCGGCTGCTCGTCTTCTCCGTGCTCGCCGACTCGATCCCCGCCAAGCAGACGGCGGGCGCCACGTCCATCTACGACGACTTCGTCGGGGACCTCGCGGCGTACTCCGCCCAGGGCTGACGCGCGACCGCTCCTGGCCGTACCGTGGTCCGGTGACCCAGGTCTCCACAACCCCTCAGATCGTCGACTGGTCGGCGGCCGCCCAGATCGCGGCACGTCTCGCCGCACCCGGGCCCCGCGCGGACCGGGACGAGCTCGACTCCCTGGTGAGCGGCCTGCGGACGGCGGCGGGCGACGCCGTCGGGCACGTGCTGGAGACCACGCGCATGACGCCGGCCGTCCAGGCCGCCGGCGGCGCGGCGCTGAGCCCGGTCGCGGTGGTGGACCGGGCGACCTGGGCGCGCGCGAACACCCAGTCGATGGCCGTGATGACGGACGGGATCGGCGCCGTCGTCGCCGAGGTCTCCAAGAGCGCCACCTCGGCCGGCGCCCAGATGGCCGGCGCCGCCGAGATCGGGGCGGTGCTCGCCCTGCTCAGCGGGCGGGTGCTCGGCCAGTTCGACCCGTACTCCGGACCGGGCCGCCTGCTCCTCGTCGCCCCCAACGTGCTCCAGGCCGAGCGCGCGCTGGAGGTCCCGACGGCGGACTTCCGCCTGTGGGTCTGCCTGCACGAGCAGACGCACGCCCTCCAGTTCGCCGCGGCGCCCTGGCTGTCGGGGCACCTGAGCGGCCGCACCCAGGGCCTGGTCGCGGGCATGGCCCGGACCTCGGCCGAGCTGGCCAAGGCCCGGTTCGACCGGAAGATCGCCGTGATCGGGCGGAGCGTGCTCGACGCCCTGCGCGGCGAGGGCGGCACGATCATGGACGGCGTGCTCACGCACGACCAGAAGGCCGAGCTCGCCGACATCACCGCCGTCATGGCCCTCCTGGAGGGGCACGCCGACGTGATGATGGACGCCGTCGGGCCGCGGGTGGTGCCGTCCGTGCGGCGCATCCGGGCCAAGTTCGAGCGGCGGCGCGACGGCGAGGGGCGCAGCACGTTCGACGTCGTCGTGCAGAAGCTGCTCGGCATGGAGGCCAAGCTCGCCCAGTACCGCGACGGGGCCGCGTTCGTGCGGTCCGTGGAGCGGGCCGTGGGGCGCGAGGGGCTCAACGCCGTGTGGGCCGGGCCCGAGAACCTGCCGACCGCCCGGGAGATCGCGGACGCCCGCGCGTGGGTGCGCCGGGTGCACGGCTGACCGTGGCCAGGGTCGACCCCGCCGTCGCCGCGGCCCGTACCGCGGTCCGGGCGGCGCTGTTCGGCCTGGGCCCGGACGACCTCGTGCTCGTCGCGTGCTCCGGCGGGGCCGACAGCCTCGCCCTCGCCACGGCGGTGGCCTTCGAGGCCCGCCGCGTCGGACGGTCGGTGCGCTCGCGCGGGCACGCCGTCCGGGCGGGCGCGGTGATCGTGGACCACGGGCTGCAGGCGGGGTCGGCCGACGTCGCCGCCCGGGCCGCCGCGCAGTGCCGCGCCCTGGGCCTGGACCCGGTGCTGGTCCGCAGGCCGGACTGGCCCGGCGCCCCGGCCCCCGCTGGACCCGAGGCCGCCGCCCGGGAGGTGCGGTACCGCACGTTCGAGGAGGCGGTCGCCGAGACCGGCGCCCGCCGGGTGCTGCTCGGGCACACCCTCGACGACCAGGCGGAACAGGTGCTGCTCGGCCTCGCGCGCGGCGCCGGCGCCCGCTCGCTCGCCGGGATGCCGCGCGAGCGCGGCATCTTCGCCAGGCCCTTCCTCGGGCTGCGCCGCGCGCAGACCGAGGCGGTGTGCGCGGCGTCCGGCCTCGACTTCTGGACCGACCCGACCAACCTGCTGCCCGACGCGGGACCCGCGGAGCAGTTCACGCCGCTGCGCTCCCAGGTGCGGGGGCGCGTGCTGCCGGTGCTCGAGGCGACGCTCGGGCCGGGCGTCGCCGAGGCCCTCGCGCGCACGGCGGACCAGGCCCGGGACGACGCCGACCTGCTGGACTCCCTCGCGGCCGACCTCCTGGCGCGGGCGGGGGCGGCGGCGCAGGACGGCCCGGTGGGAGAACCCGGCGAGCGCGCCCTCGACGTCGGCGTTCTCGCGGCGGCCCACCCGGCCCTGCGGCGCCGGGCCCTGCGGCTCGCGGCGCTCGCGGCCGGCTGCCGGCCGACGGACACCACCACGCGGCACGTCGACGCGCTCGACGCGTTCGTCGTGTCCTGGAGCGGCCAGGGCCCGGCCGGGCTCCCGGGCGGCGCACGGGCGCGTCGTGCGTGTGGCAGGCTTTTCCTGCGCGCCGCGCCGACCGGGACCTCGGACGGCTGGACCGGCGTCAGACCCCCCACAACGACTCAGGAGTGACTCGTGGACAAGTCCGACGTCGGAACCGACCTCGCAGAGGTGCTGCTCACCGAGGAGCAGCTCAGCAAGAAGCTCGACGAGATGGCCGCCCAGATCGACGCGGACTATGCGGGCAAGGACCTGCTCCTGGTCGGCGTGCTCAAGGGCGCGGTCATGGTGATGGCCGACCTGTCCCGGCGCCTGCACCACAAGGCCCAGATGGACTGGATGGCCGTGTCGTCCTACGGCTCGGGCACCAAGTCCTCCGGGGTGGTGCGCATCCTGATGGACCTCCGGTCCGACCTGACGGGCCGCAACGTGCTCATCGTCGAGGACGTCATCGACTCGGGTCTCACGCTGTCCTGGCTGGTGTCGAACCTGCGCTCGCGCGGCCCCGAGTCGGTCGAGATCGCCTCGATGCTCCGCAAGCCGGACGCCGCGCAGGCCGACGTCGACGTGAAGTACCTCGGCTACGACATCCCGAACGAGTTCGTGGTGGGCTACGGCCTCGACTACGCGGAGAACTATCGCAACCTGCCGTTCGTTGCCACCCTGGCACCGCACGTCTACGGCGGCTGAACGGTGCCCGTCCCGGACGGTTCGTCGCGTCCGGGCGAGTGTGGTGCAGGAGTCACATGCTCTGGGCGAACACTCGGGGCTCCTCTCAGGGAGACCATGTAGTTTCGACGGATACATACTGCGCGAGCGGAGGGAAACGGGGCCTAGTCCCCGTCGCCGATGAACATCAAGAAGCTTCTGAGTGGGCCCGTCATCTGGATCCTGGTCGCCTTGGTCGTGGTGACGCTGGCCATCTCGGCACTGAACCAGCCCAACGTCTCGCGGATCGAGACGTCACAGGGGATCGAGCTGCTCGACGGCAGCACGGTGAAGCATGCCCTCATGGTCGAAGGCGAGCAGCGGGTCGAGCTCGAGCTCACCAAGGCGTACAAGTCGACCGAGGGTGACGGCGACGCCGCCGAGGAGGTCGACCACGGCAAGACGGTCGAGTTCTTCTACACGGTGCCGCAGGGCGACCGGGTCGAGGACGCGATCGTGAAGTCCGACCCGGCCGACGGGTTCGACTCGGAGGTGCCGCAGCCCAGCTTCTGGTCCTCCATGCTGTCGGTGCTGATCCCGTTCCTGCTGATCGGCGTCGTGTTCTGGTTCCTGCTGTCGCGGGCCCAGGGCGGCGGCAACCGGGTCATGGGCTTCGGCAAGTCCAAGGCCAAGCTCGTCAGCAAGGACACCCCGCAGGTGACCTTCGCCGACGTCGCGGGCGCGGACGAGGCCGTGGAGGAGCTCCAGGAGATCAAGGAGTTCCTCGCCGAGCCCGCCAAGTTCCAGGCCGTGGGCGCCAAGATCCCCAAGGGCGTGCTGCTGTACGGCCCGCCCGGCACCGGCAAGACCCTCATCGCGCGCGCCGTCGCGGGTGAGGCCGGGGTGCCGTTCTACTCGATCTCCGGCTCCGACTTCGTCGAGATGTTCGTCGGCGTGGGCGCCAGCCGCGTCCGCGACCTGTTCGAGCAGGCCAAGCAGAACTCGCCCGCGATCATCTTCGTCGACGAGATCGATGCCGTCGGCCGCCACCGCGGCGCAGGCATGGGCGGCGGGCACGACGAGCGCGAGCAGACGCTGAACCAGATGCTCGTCGAGATGGACGGCTTCGACGTCAAGACGAACGTCATCCTCATCGCCGCGACCAACCGCCCCGACATCCTGGACCCGGCCCTGCTGCGCCCGGGCCGCTTCGACCGTCAGGTCGCCGTGGAGGCCCCGGACCTCAAGGGCCGCGAGGCGATCCTCGACGTGCACGCGCAGGGCAAGCCGATGGTCCCCGAGGTGGACCTCGCGGCGGTCGCCCGCCGGACCCCCGGCTTCACGGGTGCCGACCTGGCGAACGTGCTGAACGAGGCCGCCCTGCTCACCGCGCGCAGCGGTGCCCAGCTCATCGACGACCGCGCGCTCGACGAGGCGATCGACCGCGTCGTGGCCGGCCCGCAGAAGCGCACGCGCGTCATGCAGTCCAAGGAGCAGAAGATCACCGCCTACCACGAGGGCGGGCACGCCCTGGTGGCCGCGGCGATGCGCTACACGGACCCCGTCACCAAGGTGACGATCCTGCCGCGTGGCCGCGCCCTGGGCTACACCATGGTGATGCCGCTGGAGGACAAGTACTCGACCACGCGCAACGAGCTGCTCGACCAGCTCGCCTACGCGATGGGCGGGCGCGTGGCCGAGGAGATCGTGTTCCACGACCCCACCACGGGCGCCTCGAACGACATCGAGAAGGCCTCGGCCATCGCCCGCAAGATGGTCACCGAGTACGGCATGAGCGAGCGGGTCGGCGCGATCAAGCTCGGCACGAGCTCGGGCGAGCCGTTCCTCGGCCGTGACTACGGGCACGAGCGGGACTACTCCGAGGCGGTCGCGGGCACCATCGACAACGAGGTGCGCAAGCTCGTCGAGGCCGCGCACGACGAGGCGTGGGAGGTGCTGACCCAGTACCGCGACGTGCTCGACGAGCTGGTGCTGCGTCTGCTCGAGAAGGAGACGCTGAACCAGAAGGAGCTCGCGGACGTCTTCGCGCCCGTCGAGAAGCGCGCCGCGCGCGACGTCTGGCTCTCCAGCGAGCAGCGCACCGTGCACACGCGCGGCCCCGTGCTGACGCCCAAGGAGCTGGCGGCCCAGAACGGGCACGCCGCGATGGTGCCGCAGGACGAGGCAGTGGTGGACACGGCGACGCCGTCGGACAACGTGCCGACGGACCCGACGAACTGACCGGAGCACCACGATGACCGACGGGTCCATCACACCCCTGTCCACGCCCGTGCGGCGTGCGGCGGACATCCCGCCGTACGACGCCGCACGGGCCGAGGCGGCGGTACGCGAGTTCCTCCTCGCCGTCGGCGAGGACCCCGAGCGGGAGGGCCTGCGCGAGACGCCGGCCCGGGTCGCCCGGGCGTACCGGGAGATCTTCGCGGGCCTGCGCCAGGAGCCCGAGGAGGTGCTGACCACCACCTTCGACCTCGGGCACGAGGAGATGGTGCTGGTCAAGGACATCGAGGTGTACTCCACCTGCGAGCACCACCTGGTGCCGTTCCACGGCGTCGCGCACGTGGGGTACATCCCGAACGTGGACGGGCGCATCACCGGGCTGAGCAAGCTGGCCCGCCTCGTCGAGGTCTACGCGCGCCGCCCGCAGGTGCAGGAGCGGATGACCACGCAGATCGCGGACTCCCTGGTGGAGATCCTCGAACCGCGCGGCGTGCTCGTGGTGGTCCAGTGCGAGCACCTGTGCATGTCGATGCGCGGTGTGCGCAAGCCCGGCTCGCGCACGATCACCTCCGCGGTGCGCGGCGTCATGCGGGACGGTGCGACGCGAGCCGAGGCGATGAGCCTCATCCTCGGGAGGTGACGGTGTCCGCCGCCGTCCGGCACCCCGCCCGGGACGCCCGGGTGCAGGGCCTGCCGGAGCTGTCCGGGACGGGCCGCACCCTGGTGATGGGTGTGGTCAACGTCACCCCGGACTCGTTCTCGGACGGCGGCGAGTGGTTCGAGCCCTCTGCCGCGGTCGCGCACGGGCTGGAGCTGCTCGGCGAGGGGGCGGACATCCTCGACGTGGGCGGCGAGTCCACCCGGCCGGGGTCCGTCCGGGTGCCGCAGGACCAGGAGCTGGCGCGGGTGCTGCCCGTGATCGAGCAGCTCGCCGCGCGCGGCGCCGTCGTGAGCGTGGACACCACGCGCGCGGCCGTCGCCGAGCGGGCGGTGGCCGCCGGCGCCCGCATCGTGAACGACGTCTCGGGCGGCCTCGCCGACCCGGCGATGGGGCGCGCGGTCGCCGAGACCGGCGCCGCGTACGTGGCGATGCACTGGCGCGGGCACGCCGACGTCATGGACGACCTCGAGGTGTACGACGACGTCGTCGCCGACGTCCGCGACGAGCTCGCGGCGCGCATGGCCGCGCTGCACGACGACGGGGTCCGGCCCGAGCAGCTGATCCTCGACCCCGGGCTCGGCTTCGCCAAGGCCGGCGTGCTCAACTGGCCGCTGCTGGCTCATCTCGACGCGCTGCACCAGCTCGGCCGTCCGGTGCTCGTGGGCGCGTCCCGCAAGCGGTTCCTCGGCCACCTGCTCGCCGACCCGGCGGGGCGTCCGGCGCCGCCGCGGGCGCGCGACGACGCGACGGCCGCGATCTCGGCGCTGTCGGCCGCCGCGGGCGCCTGGTGCGTGCGCGTGCACACCGTCCGGGCGAGCGCCGACGCCGTCAAGGTCGCCGCCGCGTGGACCGCCGCGGACGGCGCGGCCCGGGTAGGGTCACCGGGTACCTCTTCCCCTTCCGCACCGGAGGCATTGACTTCCACCGTGGCCTTGACCACAGAATCGTGGACGGCCGGGGGACAAGACATGCCAACCTGGCAGGATTCCGGTGCACGCAACGACGATGGGGGAGGACCACGGTGACCACAGCGTTCGGAACGGGCGTCACAGGCCCGGACGGCCGCGCGCTGGACCAGATCCAGCTGAGCGGCGTGAGCGCGCGGGGGTACCACGGGGTGCTGCCGTCGGAACGGCAGACGGGCCAGGAGTTCCGGGCCGACGTCGTGCTGTACATGGACACGCGCCCGGCGGCCGCCGGTGACGACCTGGCACAGACCGTGAGCTACGCGGACGTCGCGGCGGACGTCCACGACATCCTGAAGGGCGATCCCGCCGACCTGATCGAGACGGTCGCGGAGCGTATCGCCGCGGCCGTGCTGGCCCGCCCGCAGATCGAGGCGGTGGACGTGCGGGTGCACAAGCCGCACGCGCCGATCCCGGTGCCGTTCGCCGACGTCGAGGTGGCGATCCGCCGCGACCGCACGCGCATGCCCGTCGTGGCGGTGCCGGCGGCGCTGCTCGCCGCCGGCGTGCTGCCCGAGCCCGCGGCCGAGCCGGTCCCGGCCGAGACGCCCGAGCCGCAGGACTTCGAGCCCGTGGCCCGGCCCGTCGCCGAGGAGCCGGAGCAGTTCCGGCCCGAGCCGTACGAGCCCTACCAGCCGGCCGATGCGTACCAGCCGGCGGAGCCCTACCAGGCCCCCGAGCAGTACCAGGCCCCTGAGCAGTACCAGGCCCCTGAGCCCTACCAGGCCGCCGAGTCCTACCAGCCGGCCGAGCCGGCGCAGTTCGCGGCCGAACCGTTCGAGGCGGAGCCGCTCGTGGACCGGGTGCCTGCGGTGGCACCCGCCGCGCCGCTCGCGGAGGAGCCGGAGCCGCTCCCGCAGCCCGAGCTCATCGCACCCGAGCCGCTCCAGGTGATCCCCGCTCCGTGGGAGCTGCAGGCCGAGGCCCCGGCGCCGGCCGAGCAGCGGGACGTCCCCGGCAAGGAGCCGGTGTTCCAGCAGCCCGAGCAGTTCCAGCCGGAGGAGCACTTCCAGCCGGAGGCGTTCCAGCCCGAGCCCGCGTTCGAGCCGGTCCAGCAGTACGAGTCCGTCCAGGGGCTCGACCAGCGGCCCGGGATCGACCAGCACAACAGCTTCGACCAGCAGCTGCAGCAGTTCGAGCAGCCCTCGTACGACCAGGCCCAGCAGGGCTTCGAGCCGCAGCCGTACGAGCAGCCGCGGCGCGACGCCCAGCCGAACCAGTACGACCAGATGTTCGAGCCGCAGTACGACCAGGGCGACATGGAGGCGACCCGGGTCTCGGCCGCCGTCCCCGACTCCGCCGTCGGGCAGCCCGAACCGGCGTTCGCGCAGGAGCAGTACGCCCAGGAGCAGCCGTACCAGGCCGAGCCGCGCGACCGGTTCGACGAGGTGCCCGCCGGGTACGTGGACGTGGTCATCGCGATCGGCGCGAACCTCGGCGATCCGCAGGCGACCATGCGGTCGGCGGTCGCCGAGCTGGACCGCGTGCCCGGCGTGCAGATCACCGACGTGTCGCCGCTGGCCCGCACGGCCGCGGTCGGCGGTCCGGAGGACCAGCCCGACTACCTCAACGCGGTGCTGCTGGCCCGCACCACCCTCCCGGCGCGCGGGCTGCTGCAGGCCTGCCAGGAGGTCGAGAACCTGCACGGCCGCACCCGCGAGGAGCGCTGGGGCGCCCGCACGCTCGACGTCGACCTGATCACCTACGGCACCCTGACCGACTCCGCCGAGGACATCGAGATCCCGCACCCCCGCGCGCACGAGCGCGCCTTCGTGCTGGAGCCGTGGTCGCAGATCGCGCCGGACGCGGTGCTGCCCGGCCTGGGCGGCGGACCCGTGGCCCAGCTCGCGGCGACGGCACCCGACCGGACCGGCATCCGCTGGCTCGCGCTCGACTGGCTGACCGATCCCGAGCCCGAGCAGGGCGGCGGCACCACGGCCTCGAACCACCCCGCTGTGCCCGACGACGCCGGGCAGGACGTCCACCCCGTCGAGATGCCGCCGGCCCTGCCGCCGTCGCTCCCGCCGAGCGGGCGCCCGCAGGCCTCGCCCGGCGGCCCTGTGGTCGAGGTGCCGGGCGGCGGTCAGCCGCAGGCGCACCACAGCGGCCCGGTGGACCTGGACCCCGCCCACCCGCAGGGCTACCCCAGCGGGCAGGTGCCGGGCCCCGGCGGTTCCGTACCCATCCCGCACCAGGCGCAGGCGGCTCCCGCGGCCCCGCGTCCGGCCACGCCGATCGGCGTGCCGGGCAACGGGTCCGTCGTGCCGCCGCCCGAGGAGGCACTCGTCCCGGCCCCGCCGGTGCCGATCGCACCCCGCGCGGTCCGGGACACGGCCCACGAGGACCCGGAGCGCGAGCCGCTGCCCCCGGCGTCCTCGGCGCCGGCCAAGCCGGTCTTCGCCCCGGTCAACCCGTCGCGGCAGCAGAGCGGGGTGTTCCCGCCGATGGGCGGCGCGCCGCAGGAGCCGGCCGCGCCCGTGTTCGCCCCGGTCGGCACACCGCAGAACGGGGCGCCCGACCCGGCCCAGAACGGCCACTCGAACGGCCTCTCCAACGACCACTCGAACGGGATCCGGGACGCCTACGACAACGACCACACCGTGATCCGGGTGCCGGGCTACGCGACCGAGCAGTCGCTCCCGGCGTCGGACGGCCCGATCGACTCGGTGCCCTCGTGGGTGCCGGTCCGGGACGAGCGGGGGCGCGACGCCTGACATGCGCAGAACCCCGGTCAGATCCCTGATCGCAGTCCTGGTCGCAGTCGCGGTCGTCGGTTGGCTCGTGCTGCGTGCCCTCGAGTCGCGCGCCGTGTACCTCCCGGTGGTGCCGTGGCTCGTCGACGTCGCGATCCTGGCGCTGGCCGGGGCGATCTTCTGGCTGGGCTGGGGCGTGCGGGCCTACCAGAAGGGCAAGCGGCCCAACCTCGACGGTCTCCGGGCCGCCCGGACGCTCGTCCTGGCGAAGGCCGCCGCCCTGACCGGGGCCCTGCTGGGCGGCTGGTACCTGGCGCAGGTGCTGGTGGTGCTGGGCGACCTCGCGATCGAGCCGCGCCGGGACCGCGCGGTGGCAGCCGGGGTCGCCGTGCTGTGCTCGGTGGCGCTCGCCGTGGTCGGCCTGGTCGTGGAGAAGTTCTGCGAGCTGCCGCCGTCCGACAAGGACCGGAGCGGCTCCGAGGAGGGCGAGTCCCCGGCGCCTGCCTGACGCCTCGCTGTCCACAGGCCCGGGTCTGCGGAACAATGGCCAACATGACCAGCCCATTCGAACCGCACGACGTGACCTGGAGCCGCGTGTCCCCGCGGCTCGTGACGGCCCGCCTCGTCCCGGGCACCATCAGCCTCGGGATCCCGCTGGTCGTGGGCGTGGTGCTCGCGGTCACCGTGAGTCCCTGGTTCTGGATCCTCGCCGGGGTCCCGGCCGTCTTCCTGCTCTGGTCGTTCCTCCTGGTCCCGCGCCAGGTCCGGGCGATCGGGTACGCCGAGCGCGACGACGACCTGCTCATCCGCAAGGGCGTCATGTTCCGCTCGATGGTCGTGGTGCCCTACGGCCGCATGCAGTACGTGGACGTCGAGGCGGGCCCGCTCGACCGCAGGCTGGGTCTGGCCAAGGTGCAGCTCCACACGGCGTCGGTCGGCACGGACGCCCAGATCCCGGGCCTGCCCCCGGACGAGGCGGCACGCCTGCGCGACCGCCTGGCGTCCCGTGGCGAGGCCCGTCTGGCGGGGCTGTGACCATGCCGGAGCACGACGTCGACCCGGGGCGCTCCGCCTTCGACGGCCTCGGACCGGACTCGCCGGAGACGCTGGAGTGGCGCCGCGTGCACCCGATCACCCCGCTGGTGCGGGGCTGGGCGGTGGTCGGCGCGGCCGTCGTGATCCTGGGGCAGCAGAGCCTCGAGGGCGGGCCGCGCGGCGGCCTCGTCGCCCTCGTGTCCAGCGAGTACTGGTGGACGCTGCTGGCGGCGCTGGCGGCCGTGGCCCTCGTGGGCTGGGGCTACTCGGCGCTGGCCTGGCGCATGACGACGTTCGCCGTCGGTGAGGAGACCGTGCACCTGCGGCGCGGCATCCTGTTCCGGCAGCAGCGGCACGCACGGCTGGACCGCCTGCAGTCGGTGGACATCCGGCAGCCGCTCGTGGCCCGGTTCTTCGGGCTGTGCGAGCTCACGCTCGAGACCGCGGGTGGCACGGACTCCGGCGTGGCCATCGGGTTCCTCAAGGGCGCCGACGCCGACGAGCTGCGCGCCGAGCTCCTCGCCCGCGCCGCGGGTCTCAAGGTGGGCGGCACGCGGCACGTGGCCGGCGCCGCCCCGGCGCCGTCCGACGCGGTGACCGCTCCCGCCCCGGACGGGACGCTGCCCCACGACGCCGGCGGCCCGGCCCAGGACCTGCCGCAGCCCCTGCCCGCCGGCAGCCTCGAGGCGCCCCAGGTGCCCGTCCTGACCGTGCCCCTGGGCCGGCTCATCGCCTCGGTGGTGCGCTCGGGGGCGATGATCACGCTGATCCTGTGGGCGCTCGGCGTGGTGGTGGTCATGATCGTCACGGGCGAGTTCGCCGTCATCTCCGCCTCGCTGCCCGCCGTGCTGGGCGCGGGCGGGTACCTGTTCAACCGGCTGACCGGCGAGTTCGACTTCCGGGTGGCCATCTCGCCCGACGGCGTCCGCCTGCGGCACGGCATGCTCGAGACCCGCTCCCAGACCATCCCGCCCGGCCGCGTGCAGGCCGTCCGCCTGGTGCAGGGCCTGCTGTGGCGGGACCGCGACTGGTGGCGCGTCCAGGTGAACGTGGCGGGCTACGGCGGGGAGAGCGAGGAGAAGAACAGCGTGCTGCTCCCGGTCGGTACCCGCGAGGAGGCGCTGACCGTGCTCTCCCTCGTGCTGCCCGACCTCGGCGTCGACGAGCCGCGCCGCGTCCTGGACGCGGGTCTGGACGGCGACTCCCGCACGGAGAGCGCCTACGTCACGGCGCCCCGGCGGACCCGCATACTGGACCCGGTGGCGTGGCGCCGCAACGGGTTCACCGTGACGGGCCGGGCGCTGCTGCTGCGCCGGGGCCGTGTGGTGAAGGTGCTGGACGTGGTGCCGCACGAGCGGACGCAGTCGCTGGCCGTGAGCCAGGGGCCGTGGCAGCGCCGGCTGGGCGTGGCGTCGTTCCAGGTGCACTCCACGGAGGGCCCGGTGCATCCCGAGGTGCCGCACCTCGAGGCCGCCGACGCGGCGCTGCTCATGACCGAGCAGGCCCGGCGTGCGCGCACGGCGCGCGCGGCGGCGGGCCCCGAACGATGGATGGAAAGACAGGGGGAGTGACCGTTGAGTGACCCCGACGAGGCGGTCCGCCGGCCCGGTCGGCTGGGCGTCGGTGTGGTGGGCGCGGGACGCGTGGGCGCGGTGCTCGGCAACGCGCTGCGGGCCGCGGGACACGCGGTGGTCGGCGCGAGCGGCATCTCGGAGGACTCCCGGGAGCGTATCGAGACGCTCCTGCCCGGCGTCCCCAACCTCGAGGTGCCCGACGTCGTGGAGCGGGCCGAGCTGGTCCTGCTCGCGGTGCCCGACGACGCCCTGGGCCCCCTGGTCTCCGGCCTCGCCGACACGGGGGCCTGGCAGCCGGGGCAGCTCGCGATCCACACGTCCGGCCGCTTCGGGACCGCCGTCCTGGAGCCCGCCCGGCTGGGCGGCGCGATCCCGCTCGCGATCCACCCCGCCATGACGTTCACCGGGACGTCGCTCGACCTGGCCCGGCTGGAGGGCTGCACGTTCGCCGTGACCGCGCCCGCGCCCGTGCTGCCCATCGGGCAGGCGCTCGTGGTCGAGATCGGCGGCGAGCCCGTGGTCGTGGACGAGCAGGCGCGCGGGCTGTACCACGCGGCCCTCGCGCACGGCGCGAACCACCTCGTGGTGCTCGTGGCGCAGGCCGCGCAGGCGCTGGAGGCGGCCGGCGTCGAGCTGCCCGGCCGGGTGCTCGCCCCGCTCCTGTCGGCGGCCCTGGAGCAGGCCACGCGGTCCGCGGACGCGCGCGACGGCGTCGGGCCGGGCGCCATCTCCGCACTCACCGGACCGGTGTCCCGGGGCGATGTCGGCACCGTGCGCAGCCACCTGACCGAGCTGAGCGCGCTGGCCGCCGCCAGCGGCGCCACCGACATCCCCGACAGCTACATCGAGCTCGCCCGCGGGGCCACGCGCCGCGCGCTGGCGAGCCACCGCATCGGCGACACCGCCGCACAGGCCCTGCTGGACGCGCTGGACGGCGCCAGCGGGGAGTCGCACGCAGGAAGGAAACGACAGTGAGCACCGAGGCCACGGACACCCGTACCCCGCTCGTGGTCCGCACCCGCCCCGAGCTGCAGGACGCCCAGATGCGCTGGGCCCTCACCGGACCCGTGGAGGGCGCCGACGCCGGGCCGGGGCAGCGCGCCGTCGTCATGACCATGGGCGCGCTGCACGAGGGCCACCTGGAGCTCGTGCGCCGGGCGCGCACGGAGGCCGGGCCGAACGGTCAGGTGGTCGTGACCATCTTCGTCAACCCGCTCCAGTTCGGGGCGGGCGAGGACCTCGACACGTACCCCCGCGACCTGGACGGCGACGTCGCCAAGCTGGCCGGCGTCGGGGCCGACGTCGTCTTCGCGCCCACGCCCGACGTCGTCTACCCGGACGGCGACCCCGTGGTGCGGGTGTCCGCCGGGCGGATCGGGGAGGTGCTGGAGGGTGCGTCCCGCCCCGGGCACCTGGACGGCGTGCTCACCGTGGTGCTCAAGCTGATGCACCTGGTGCGGCCCGACGTTGCGCTGTTCGGCGAGAAGGACGCCCAGCAGCTCCTGGCCGTGCGCCGCATGGTGCGTGACCTGGAGGTGCCGGTCGCGGTGGTGGGCGTGCCGACGGTGCGCGAGGGCGACGGCCTGGCCCTGTCCTCGCGCAACGCATACCTCGCGCCGGAGGAGCGCCAGCGGGCCCTGGCGCTGTCGCGCGCGTTGCGGGCGGGGGCCGCGGCCGCGGACCGCGGCGCCCCGGGTGTGATCAACGACGCGCGCGAAGTGCTGGACGGGGCCGACGGCGTCGTGGTCGACTACCTGGCGCTCGTCGATCCGGTGACCGTGGACGCGGTCACCGACGACTTCTCCGGCCCCGCGCTGCTGCTCGTGGCCGCACGGGTGGGTTCCACCCGACTGATCGACAACCAGGCCGTCGAGGTCTCGCCCGAGGTCCAGAGGTAACACCATGAGCACCACCGAGCACCGTCCGCCCGTCGGCCGCCCCGCCTCGCTGCAGCGGCCGATGATGATCTCCAAGATCCACCGCGCCACCGTGACGCAGGCGGACCTGCACTACGTCGGTTCCATCACCGTGGACGCCGACCTGCTCGACGCCGCCGACCTCGTGCCCGGCCAGCAGGTCGACGTGGTCGACGTGACCAACGGCGCCCGGCTGACCACCTACGTGATCCCCGGCGAGCCCGGCTCCGGCCAGATCTGCATCAACGGCGCGGCCGCCCACCTGGTCAGCCCGGGCGACGTCGTCATCCTCATCGGCTACGGCATGCTCTCCGACCACGACGCGCGCACGTTCCTGCCGCACGTCGTGTTCGTCGACGGGGACAACCGCATCGTCGAGATCAACGACGAGCCCGGGCACGTGCCCGACGGCTACGGGCTGGAGGAGAGCGGCCTGCCGATCGAGCCGTTCCAGCACGCCGGCCTGGTGCGCACGGCGTCGGGCCGGGCGTGAGCAACACGCCCGGACCGGGACCGCGCCTGGCCCGGTCCCTCGCGGCCCCCGCGCCCGGTTGGACGGTCGAGGCCGACGCCATCGTCGTCGGCTCCGGGATCGCGGGCCTCACTGCGGCGCTGGAGCTCCGCACGCGTGTGCCGCGCGTGGTGCTCGTGACCAAGGGTGAGCTGTCCTCCGGCTCGACCGTGTGGGCGCAGGGCGGCATCGCCGCCGCGCTCGACCCGTCCGACTCGCCCGAGGCGCACCTGGCGGACACGCTCGCCGCCGGCGGCGGCCTGTCCGACCCGGCGGCCGTGCAGGTGCTGGTCACCGAGGGCCCGGCCCGCGTGCGGGAGCTCGTCGCGCGCGGCGCCGTCTTCGACAAGGCTGCCGACGGCGACATCGCGCTCACCCGCGAGGGCGGCCACCACGCCGACCGCATCGCGCACGCCGGCGGCGACGCCACGGGCGCGGAGATCTCCCGCGCGCTCGTCGCGCAGATCGAGGCCGTGCGGCACGACCCGGGCATCGAGGTGGTCGAGAACGCGCTCGTGCTGGACGTGCTGACCACGGCGGGCGGGCGCGCCTGCGGCGTGACCCTGCACGTGCGGGGCACGGGCTCGCGCGACGGCGTCGGCGCCGTCCTGGCCCCCGCCGTCGTGCTGGCGACCGGCGGGATCGGGCAGGTGTTCCGGTCCTCCACCAACCCGGCGGGGGCGACGGGCGACGGGATCGCCGCGGCGCTCCGGGCGGGCGCGGTGCTGGGCGACCTGGAGTTCGTGCAGTTCCACCCGACCGTCCTGTGGCTCGGCTCGGGCGCCAAGGGGCAGCTCCCGCTCATCTCGGAGGCCGTCCGCGGCGAGGGCGCGCTGCTGCTCGACGTCAACGGGCACCGCTTCATGCCGGGTGTGCACGAGATGGCCGAGCTGGCGCCGCGGGACGTCGTCGCGCACGCGATCGTGCGGCAGATGGCCGCCACCGGCGCGGACAACGTGCTGCTCGACGCCCGCCACCTCGGCCGGGAGTTCCTGCGCACGCGGTTCCCGACGATCAACGCGCGGCTGCTGCAGTCCGGCATCGACTGGTCCGAGGAGCCGGTGCCCGTGGCGCCCGCCCAGCACTACCACTCGGGCGGCGTGGTGACCGACCTCGACGGGCGGTCCTCGGTGGACGGGCTGTACGCGGTCGGCGAGGTCGCGTGCACCGGCGTGCACGGGGCCAACCGGCTCGCGTCGAACTCGCTGCTGGAGGGCATCGTGTTCGCCTCGCGGGCGGCTCGGGACGTCGCGGAGCGGTTCGACGCGGGCGAGCTGAAGCAGGACGAACCGGCCGAACGGCCGGGCGGGTCGGCGCTGGTCGCGGCCGCGGCCCGGTCGCGGATCCAGAAGGTGACGTCGGCCGGGGCGGGCGTGATCCGGTCGGCCCGGTCCCTGGCCGAGGTCGACGAGCGGCTCGGCGCCGTGCGCGCCGACGCGCACCGGGCGGCCGACGTCGTGGCCGAGCCCCAGGCCGCCGAGTGGGAGACCACCAACGTGCACATGGTCGCCCGCGCCCTGACCCGGGCGGCGTGGCTGCGCGAGGAGACCCGCGGCGGCCACTACCGCACGGACTTCCCGCGTCCGGACGACGCCTGGCGGCGCCGGGTGCGGGTGCGGCTGGACGACGACGGGATGCTGACGGTCACCTGACCTAGCATCAGGGCCCATGGGCTGGGAATTCTGGATCGACCGGGGTGGCACGTTCACCGACGTCGTCGCACGCCACCCGGATGGCGCGCTGTCGACGTACAAGCTGCTCTCCGAGGACCCCGACCGGTACGCGGACGCCGCCGTGGCCGGCATCCAGCGGGTGCTCGCCGCGGCGGGGCAGACCGGTACGGAGCCCGTCGACGCCGTCCGCATGGGCACCACCGTCGCGACGAACGCGCTGCTGGAGCGGGCCGGCGAGCCCACGGTCCTGGTCGTCACGCGTGGCTTCGGTGACGCCCTGCGCATCGCGTACCAGAACCGGCCGCGCATCTTCGACCGGCACATCGTGCTGCCGGAACCCCTGTACACGCGCGTCGTCGAGGTCGACGAGCGGATCGATGCGCAGGGCACCGTCCTGCGGGCGCCCGACCTCGACGCTCTGCGGGTCGAGCTGGACCAGGCCTACCGTGACGGGTACCGCGCGGCAGCCGTCGTCTGCGTCCACTCCTACCTCTACCCGGACCACGAGCGGGCGGTCGCCGACGTGGCCACGCGCGCGGGCTTCACCCAGGTGAGCCGGTCAGCCGAGGTGAGCCCGCTGGTCAAGCTGGTGCCCCGCGGCGACACGACGGTGGTGGACGCCTACCTCTCCCCGGTGCTGCGCAGGTACGTCGACCGGGTGGCCGGCGACCTGACGGGTGTCCCGCTGCAGTTCATGCAGTCGAACGGCGGCCTGACCGAGGCCCACCGCTTCCGTGGCAAGGACGCGATCCTGTCCGGACCGGCGGGCGGGATCGTCGGCATGGTGCGGATGTCGGCGCTCGCCGGCTTCGACCACGTGATCGGGTTCGACATGGGCGGCACCTCGACCGACGTGTCGCACTACGCGGGCGAGCTCGAGCGCGTCTTCGACACCGACGTCGCCGGGGTGCGGGTGCGGGCCCCCATGCTCGACATCCACACCGTCGCGGCGGGCGGCGGATCGATCCTGCACTTCGACGGCAGCCGGTACCGCGTCGGCCCCGACTCCGCGGGCGCCGTCCCGGGGCCCGCCTGCTACCGCGGCGGTGGCCCGCTGACCGTGACGGACGCGAACGTGCTGCTCGGCAGGATCCAGCCGACGCACTTCCCGTCGGTGTTCGGCCCGCAGGGCGACCAGCCGCTCGACGCCGACGTCGTGCGCCGGAAGTTCGCCGAGCTCACGGACGTCATCGGTGACGGCAGGACGCCGGAGGAGGTGGCCGAGGGATTCCTCGCGGTGGCCGTGGCGAACATGGCCGGTGCGGTCAAGAAGATCACGGTGCGCAAGGGACACGACGTCACCCGGTACGCCCTGACCTCCTTCGGCGGCGCGGGCGGGCAGCACGCCTGCGCGGTGGCCGACGCCCTGGGGATCGAGACGGTGCTGGTGCCGCCGATGGCCGGCGTGCTCTCCGCGCTGGGGATCGGCCTCGCCGACACCACGGTCATGCGCGAGCAGGCGGTCGAGACCCCGCTGGTGCCCGGGGCGCTGGCCCGGCTCGCCGAGGTCGCCGACGCCCTGGAGCACACCGCCCGAGCCGACCTGGCCGGGCAGGGCGTGCCGGCCGAGGCCGGGGTCGTGGTCAACCGGCGCGTCCACCTGCGTTACGACGGCACCGACACGACGGTGGTGGTGCGGCTCGGCGGCCTCGACGCGATGGTGGACCAGTTCGAGGCGGCGCATCGGACCATGTACTCGTTCCTGCTGGACCGCGCGCTCGTTGTCGAGGCGATCTCGGTGGAGTCCGTGGCCCTCACGGCGCAGCCGGACCTCTCGGCGTCGGGCCTCTCCGCGCCGGGCACCAGGCCGGATGTCGGAGCGGGCACCACGGACTCCGAACCGCCCGTCGAGACCGTGCGGGTGTTCGCCGGCGGGGCCTGGCACGACTGCCCCCTGTACCGGCGGGAGAGCCTCGCTCCTGGTCAGGTCGTGGTCGGGCCGGCGGTCCTGGTCGAGGAGAACGCGACCACGGTGGTCGAGCCGGGCTGGCGCGCCGAGGCGAGCACCACGGGACACCTCGTCGTCCGCAGGTCCGAGCCGCGCGCACGCGACGAGGTGTCCGCCGTCGCCGACCCGGTGCTGCTGGAGATCTTCAACAGCCTCTTCATGTCGATCGCCGAGCAGATGGGTTCGCGCCTGGAGGCGACGGCCCAGTCGGTGAACATCAAGGAGCGCCTCGACTTCTCGTGCGCGCTGTTCGACCCCGACGGCAACCTGGTGGCGAACGCGCCGCACATCCCGGTGCACCTCGGCTCCATGGGCACCTCCGTGAAAGAGGTGATCGTCCGGCGCCGCGGGACGATGCGGCCGGGCGACACGTTCGCGGTCAACGACCCGTTCCACGGCGGGACCCACCTGCCGGACATCACCGTGATCACCCCGGTCTTCGCCGAGCCCGGTGCCGGTGACGAGCCCCGAACCGGTGACGACGAGATCCTGTACTACGTGGCGTCCCGCGGCCACCACGCCGAGATCGGCGGGATCGCGCCGGGATCCATGCCCGCCAACAGCACGGACATCCATCAGGAGGGCGTGCTCCTCGACAACTGGCTGCTCGTCCAGGGCGGGCGGTTCCGTGAGGCCGAGACCCGGGACCTGCTGGCCTCGGCGCGCTGGCCCTCCCGGGGGATCGACACCAACCTCGCCGACCTGCGCGCCCAGGTGGCCGCGAATGCCAAGGGCGTCGAGGAGATCCACGCGATGGTGGCCCGGTACGGGCTCGACGTCGTCCAGGCCTACATGCGCCACGTCCAGGACAACGCGGCCGAGGCGGTACGCCGCGTGATCGACACGCTGTCCGACGGCGAGCTGGAGTACACCACCGACAGCGGCGCGACCATCGCCGTGCACGTCCGGGTCGACCGGGCCGCCCGGCGCGCCACCATCGACTTCACCGGCACGTCCGCCCAGCTCGCCACGAACTTCAACGCGCCGTCGTCCGTGGCGACCGCCGCCGTGCTGTACGTGTTCCGGACCCTGGTCGCGGACGACATCCCGCTCAACGACGGCTGCCTGCGGCCCCTGTCGATCGTGATCCCGCCCGGCACCATGCTGTCGCCGCGGTACCCGGCCGCCGTGGTGGCCGGGAACGTCGAGACCAGCCAGGCGATCACGGGTGCGCTGTACGGCGCGCTCGGCGTCCAGGCCGAGGGTTCGGGGACGATGAACAACCTGACCTTCGGCGACGCGACGCGGCAGTACTACGAGACCATCGCGTCCGGCTCCGGGGCCGGGGACGGGTTCGACGGCGCACCGGCCGTGCAGACGCACATGACCAACTCGCGGCTCACCGACCCCGAGGTGCTGGAGATGCGGTTCCCCGTACTGGTGCGGGACTTCTCGGTGCGCACGGGGTCCGGTGGGGAAGGGCGCTGGCGTGGCGGGGACGGTGTCTCGCGGGCACTGGAGTTCCGCGAGCCGATGAGTGCCAGCCTCCTGACCGGGCACCGGCGCGTGGCGCCCTACGGGATGGCCGGGGGCGCGCCGGGCGCGCTGGGCAGCAACGGCGTGCGGCGCGCCGACGGCACCGTGGAGAGCCTTGCCGGCTGCGACCGCGTGGAGCTCGGCGCCGGGGACGTGCTGGTCATCGAGACCCCGGGCGGGGGCGGCTACGGCGAGCCGTAGTGGGTCTCAGCCGCGGACGCGTCGCCGGACCTCCGAGCTCAGCCGGGTCGCCAGCTTGCCCAGCGGCCGCGGCAGCACCGCCATGCGCTCCAGCAGGCGCGCGACGGCGGCGACCAGGAACAGCCACGCGAGCACGGCCGGTGCGGTCACGAGCTGCGCGACGTCGGGCCATCGCCAGACGAAGAGGATGAGCCCCGCTCCTGCCAGGACGACCCCCAGGGCGAGCAGCCACGAGACGACCGTCCCGATCACGATCACCGGGCCGAGCCGCGCCCGCCGCGCCCGCTCGGACTCGACGACGCCCATGAGCGCGCGGTTCCGGGCGGCGAGGGAGGCCGCATGGCGGTGGTCGTCGACCGCACCCGTGTCCCCGTCCGGAGCGTGGTCGAGTGTCGCGGCCGCGACGAGCGTGTCCAGCACAAGGGGCGCCACCGACTCCATCGCGGCGAGCGCCTGGCCGTAGCGGGCGGCCGCGCCCAGGTTGCTGGCCTCCGAGGCCACGACCTCGTGGTACTCGGCTCGCAGGCTCGCCACGGACCGGGCGATCGTCTGCAGGTCGCCGGCGTCCCGGCCGACGGCCGCGGTGGCCAGCACCACGGTTGCCGTGCCCTCGTGGCTGAGCCAGACGTCGTCATCGGCCGTGACCTGCCGCAGGGCGCTCACGAGCCGTGACACGGCGCCCCGGAGAACGGGTGCCGCGGAGTCGACGTCCTGCACCAGGACGAGGAAGCCCACCCAGTCGAGCAGGCGCAGGATGTCGGGTGCGCTCAGCCCCGACCGGTCCAGCCTGTCCAGGCCCTCGGCGAACGCGCGCACGTCCGCACTGCTCGCGGCCGTCTCGCAGCCGAGAAGCAGGACCTCGGAGAGCTTATCGCCCGGGGAGAGGGCCCGGACCCGTGCGACGGCATCCGCCGTCAGGCCGTCCTGGGCGTCGACGGCGCAGAGGATCTGCACGGCGGCCAGCGCCGACGAGATGGTCATGCCGTCGTAGAACAGGGACGGGAGCAGGGCGTGCAGCTCCCGGTCCTGCCGGGGGTCCCACTGCTCGGTCCCGGTGGACGGGACCGTGCGGCAGTAGTAGCTGGCCGCGACCACGACGTTGCGGGTCGGGAAGGGGTCGAGCGCCGGTCCACGGAGCAGCGACGCCGGGTCGGTCGCGAAGAAGTCGCGGGCCAGGACATGCTGCCGCGCACTCGCCCGGCCCGTGAAGAGCACGGTGCCGGCGTCGTCGGCGGCCTCTGTCGCGAGCACCAGCCCGCCGTTGCGCGTCGCCTCGATGAACCGGTGGGGATCCGCCGTGTCGGCCGTCGACACGACGTGCAGGTTGGGCCGGGCCCGCAACCAGGACTCCGCCGGGTCGTCCTGGCGTACCCGGTGCGCGTTCCGCAGGTGACCCAGCGTCGCGGCCAACGGTGTGTCCGTGCTGGACGGCCACACGACGACCTCGGGCGTGCCGGTGCACGCGTACTCGATGCAGTTGGCGAGGAGCCCGACGGCACCGTGCCAGTCCAGGGGCATCGCGGAGACGACCACACGCCAGGGGACGTGCTCGGCGGAGACGGCGAGCAGCGGCTCGCCGTCCTCGCTCTCGACGACGGTCACCAGCCCGGACAGGGCCGACGACGGGATCGAGAGCCACGAGGTGAGGTCGCCGAGCTGGCCGGACCTGCTCAGCTCGGCGTCCAGTTCGATGTGGAACGGGTAGCGGACGACCGGGCTGGCCGGCTCGGCGATCCGGGGACGGGCCGGGGCGGCGCCGCGGCGGTCGAAGGTCAGCGACGATCCGTCCGGTGTCTCGAGGTGCAGGTCGGCTGCGGTGAACTGGTGCAGCAGGACGAGACCCCGACCCTGGGCGAGGAACGCCGTGATCTCCTCGGCGTGCTCCCGCACGGCGGCCCCGACGCGCCCGTCAGGGTGTCGTAGCGCGTTGGAGGCGAAGACCACCGCGTCGTACTGCGACCCGGTCAGCGTGGCCAGGAGCGGGCCGCACTCCGCGTCGCGCACGACGTCGACGGCGACCGGCTTGCCCGCGGTGGTGAGCCTGGCGCTCGCGTCGACGACCGACCGGCCGTCGTCCGCGTGGTACTGGCGGGTGGACTCCAGGCCGTCGACGAGCAGGGCGATGCGCACGCCGCCCAGGCTAGCCGTCGGCCGCCCTCCGGATACGGTGACCCGGTGAGCACCCTCCCCGTCTTCGCCACCGCCTCCACGGTCACTCCCGGCCTCGACCCCGCCTGGGTCGCCCGCACGGTCGAGGTCGCCCTCGACGAGGACCTGGGCCTCGCCCCGGGCCGGGACGTGACCTCGCAGGCGACCATCCCGCCGTCGGCCACGGGGTTGGCCGACCTCGTGGCGCGCGAGGAGGGTGTGGTCGCGGGCCTCGTGGTGGTGCAGGAGGTGCTGGACCAGGTCGCCGCCCGGCTGGCCCTGCCCGCCCCGGGCGTCGTGTTCCACGCGCAGGACGGCGACGCCGTGACCGCGGGTCAGGTGCTGGCGAGCCTGGAGGGCCGCACGCAGGTGCTGCTCGTGGCCGAGCGCACCCTGCTCAACCTGGCCAGCCGCGCGTCCGGCGTCGCGACCGCCACGCGCGCGTTCGCCCGCGAGCTGGAGGGCACGGGTGCCCAGGTGCTCGACACCCGCAAGACCACCCCCGGCCTGCGCGCCCTGCAGAAGTACGCCGTGCGCGCGGGCGGCGGCACCAACAAGCGCATGGGCCTGTACGACGTGGCCATGGTCAAGGACAACCACGTGGTCGCGGCCGGCTCGGTCGCCGCGGCGACCCGGGCCGTGCGCGAGATGTTTCCCGAGGTCCAGATCCAGGTCGAGGCCGACACGACGGCCCAGGCGCTGGAGGCCCTGGCCTCGGGCGCGGACTTCCTGCTGCTCGACAACATGGAGCCGGCCCGCCTCGCGGAGACGGTCGCCGCCGTCCGCGAGCGGGAGGGGAAGGACGGCGTCCCGGCGCACGTCGAGCTCGAGGCGACGGGCAACCTGACGCTCGGCAAGGCGCGGGAGGTCGCGGCCACGGGTGTGGACTTCCTGTCGGTGGGCGCGCTGACGCACAGCGCGCCCATCCTGGACCTGGCCCTGGACCTGCGCGCCTGATCCTTTTTCTCCGGGAATCCGGGATATCCGCCCGGTCCGGTGTGTCCAACCGGGCGGATAAAGAGAACTCGGCGGGTGATGCGCACCGATAGAATCGCCTCCGTGACGACCGAGAACCCCGCTGCCGAGAACGCCGCGACCCCGCCGACCGACGACCTGCCCGAGCAGCTGCGGATCCGGCGCGAGAAGCGTGAGCGCCTCCTGGCGCAGGGCACCGAGGCCTACCCGGTCAGCCTTCCGGTCACCGACACGATCGCGGAGGTCCGGGAGAAGTACGGGCACCTCGAGGCGGGCCAGGAGACGGACGACGTCGTCGGCGTGGCCGGCCGCGTCGTGTTCGTCCGCATCGGCGGCAAGCTGTGCTTCGTCACGCTGCAGGACGGCGAGGGCAACCGCCTCCAGGGCATGCTGAGCCTGGCCGTGCTCGGCGAGGAGGCGCTGGCCGCCTTCAAGTCCGACGTCGACCTGGGCGACCACCTCTTCCTGCACGGCCGCGTCGGCGCGTCGCGGCGGGGCGAGCTGAGCATCTTCGCCGACGAGTGGCGCATGGCGGCCAAGTCCCTGCGGCCCCTCCCGGTGCTGCACAAGGACCTGTCCGAGGAGGCGCGGGTCCGGCAGCGGTACGTGGACCTCATCGCGCGTCCCGCGGCCCGCGACATGGTGCGCCTGCGCTCCGGCGTGGTGCGTTCCCTGCGGGAGAACTTCTATCGGCGCAGCTTTCTCGAGGTCGAGACGCCGATGCTGCAGACCATTGCCTCCGGCGCCACGGCGCGCCCTTTCTCGACGCACATGAATGCGTACGACCTGGAGCTCTTCCTGCGGATCGCGCCGGAGATCTTCCTGAAGAAGGCGGTCGTCGGCGGGGTCGAGAAGGTTTTCGAGATCAACCGCAACTTCCGCAACGAGGGCGCCGACTCGTCGCACTCGCCGGAGTTCGCGATGCTCGAGGCGTACGAGGCCTACGGCGATTACAACACCATCGGCGCGCTCACCCAGGACCTGGTGCAGACCGCGGCGCAGGACGTTCTCGGCACCACGCTCGTGACCCTTCCGGACGGCTCCGAGTACGAGCTGGGCGGGGAATGGGCAAATCTGCGGATGTACGACACACTCTCCGAAAGCCTGGGCGAGGAGATCACCGCCGCCACCTCCGTCGAGGAGCTCGAGAAGATCGCCGAGCGGCTCGATGTCGAGGTCGGCAACAAGAAGATCCTGAATCACGGAAAGCTCGTCGAGACGCTCTGGGAGCACCGGGTGGGCGACCACCTGACGGCACCGACGTTCGTCCGGGATTTCCCCGTCGAGACGTCGCCGCTCACGCGCGACCACCGCTCGGAAAAGGGCCAGGTCGAGAAGTGGGACCTGTACGTGCGCGGCTTCGAGCTGGCCACGGGCTATTCCGAGCTGGTCGACCCGGTGATCCAGCGCCAGCGCTTCGAGGCGCAGGCCAGGATGGCCGCGGCCGGCGACGACGAGGCCATGCTGCTCGACGAGGATTTCCTGACCGCGATGGAATTCGCGATGCCCCCTTCGGGCGGAATGGGCATGGGCATCGACCGCCTGCTCATGGCTCTGACGGGCCACGGTATCCGGGAGACCATCCTTTTCCCGCTGGTGAAGCCGCAGGCCTGAGGATTTCGGTCGCGCAGACGAGTATGTGAGGATCTTGTGATGGATACGACGCTTGCGGTGCTCGCGGGGCTGACGCCCTCGGTCGGGGTCGGCCTGTTGTTCTGGTTTGCGATGCGAAAGATCCTCCGGGCGGACCGCCACGAGCGTGAGGCTCTCGAGCGAATGGACCGCGAGGGCATGACGGCGACGGCGGAAAACACCAGGAATTCCGCTTCGCACTGATCCGCGCGGGTGAGGTTATCCGCACCCGCCTTCGCGGATCAAATCCACGCACTTCACGAACCCGGGTGAAGTTTTCGTGATCGGTGTCACATGCTCATTATTGACATGTCAATATTGAGTGCGGCATGCTCGCGAACTAACCCCGGAATTTGTGGCGCGGAAGGGAAGTACCCGTATGGTTCAGAAGGTTCAGCTTGTTCTCGAAGACGACATCGATGGCGGTGCCGCCGACGAGACCGTGAACTTCGGCCTCGACGGCGTCTCCTACGAGATCGACCTCAATGCCGAGCACGCGGCCCAGCTGCGTGATTCGCTCGCTTCGTGGGTCGGCCACGCTCGCAAGGTGAAGTCCGCGGTCGCGCGGACCACCACCACGCGCCGGTCCCGTTCCGGAAGCGACACCGCAGCGGTGCGTGAATGGGCCAAGGCCAACGGCTACACGGTCAGCGACCGTGGGCGTATCTCGGCCGAGGTGCAGGACGCCTACGCGAAGGCGAACGGCTGACGCCGACGTACTCACGACGGCACATCGCGCCCCGGCGCCCCTCGACGAGGGGCGGCCGGGGCGCCGTGCTTTCCCGGCCGGAGCACTCGTCGGACGTCATTAGGCTGCTCGCATGAGCAACCCCACCACCGCCCTGTGGATCGGCACCTATCCGAAGGCCGGGGCCGAGCCGGGCACCGGTGAGGGCATCTGGCGCGCCGAGATCGACGCGGCCGGACGGTTCGCGGGCGCCGGGCTCGCCGTCCCGGTCGCCTCGCCCTCGTTCCTCGCGCTCGACCCGTCGGGGCGCACGCTCCTGGCGGTCGGCGAGACCGAGCCGGGCGTGCTCACGTCGTTCCACGTGTCCGACGGCGGCTCGCTCGCTCTCGCGGGCACGGCCGCGTCGGGCGGTGCGAGCCCCTGCCACGTCGTCTCCACCGGCTCCGCGGCCTGGGTCGCCAACTACGGCGACGGTGTCGCCGCCGTGGTGTCCCTGACCGACTCCGGTGTGCCGGGGGAGGCCCGCACCTTCCCGCACGAGGGGACGGGTCCGGTGACGGACCGGCAGGAGGGTTCGCACGCCCACTTCGTGCACGTGTGGGGCGACCGCGTGCTCGTGGCAGACCTCGGCACCGACGAGCTGCGCACCTACCCGCTGGACGGTTCCGGCCCGGCCGACGGCGAGATCGCCGCCGTCCTGCCGCCGGGTGCGGGACCCCGCCACCTGGTCGAGCTGCCTGACGGCACGATCCTGCTCGCCGGCGAGCTGGACTGCCGCCTGCACGTGCTGGTCCCCGCGGGCCCGGGCCGCCTGGAGCACGTCGGCTCGGTGGCGATCACCGCCCGCACCCTGCCCGACGGCGCCCCCGGGTACCCCTCGCACATCACCGTCGCCGGGGACCTCGTGCACGTGGGCGTCCGGGGCCCGGACGTCCTGGCGGTGCTCCGGGTGCGCGCGGCGGACGCCGCCGAGGGCAGCCGGGCAGTCGGCCACCTGACCATCGAGAACGTCGCCGACGTCGACCTCGGCACCGGCGCCTGGCCGCGCCACCACGCGGTCCTGGCCGACGGCGACGTCGTGGTCGTGGCCGCGCAGAACACGGACGCGCTCGTCGCGGTCCGGCTCGACCGCGCGTCGGGCCAGGGCGAGATCACCGACCGGCTGGAGCTGCCCGTGCCCGCGTGCGTCCTGGAGGCGTGATGCGCGACAGCCTGCCGCCCGGTCTCGTGGAGCCGGACGCTCCGCGTCCGCTCCGGATCGCGATGGTCTCCGTGCACACGTCACCGCTGGAGCAGCCCGGCACGGGTGACGCCGGCGGCATGAACGTGTACGTGCTGGAGCTGTCGAAGGCGCTGGCCCGGCGGGGCGCGCAGGTGGAGATCTACACCCGGGCGACGTCGTCGGCCCAGCCCAAGGTGACCGACGCCGAACCCGGCGTCCGCGTGGTGCACGTGGCCGCCGGGCCGTACGAGGGGCTCGACAAGAACGACCTGCCGGGGCAGCTGTGCGCCTTCGCCGCGGGCGTGCTGCGCGCCGAGGCGCACCGCCCCGAGGGCTGGTACGACGTGCTGCACACGCACTACTGGTTGTCGGGCCAGGTGGGCTGGATCGCGGCGGAGCGCTGGGACGTGCCGCTGGTGCACACCATGCACACCATGGCGCGCGTGAAGAACGCCTCTCTCGCGCCGGGGGACGCCCCCGAGCCGCAGGGCCGGATCATCGGCGAGGAGCAGGTGGTCGCCGAGTCCGACGCCCTGGTCGCGAACACGGACCAGGAGGCCGCCGACCTGGTGCGCGACTACCAGGCCGACCCCGCCCTGGTGCGCGTGGTGCAGCCGGGCGTGGACCTCGGGGTGTTCGCGCCGCCGCACGACGCCGACGACCCGGCCGTGTGCGCCCGGCGGCGGGCCGAGCTGCGCGAGCGGCTCGCGCTGCCGACGGACCGCAAGATCGTGCTGTTCGCGGGCCGGGTGCAGCTCCTCAAGGGGCCGGACGTGCTGGTCCGCGCGCTGGGGGAGCGGGTCTGGTCGGAGGGCGACGGGCAGCCGCCGTTGCTCGTGGTGCTGGGCGGCGCGTCCGGGCGGCCCACGGCGGTCCGCGAGCTCGAGGCGCTCGCCTACCAGGAGGGCGTGGCCGCCCACGTGCGGGTGCGGCCCCCGGTGCCGCAGGAGACGCTCGCCGACTACTTCCGCGCCGCCGACCTGGTGGCCGTGCCGTCGCACAGCGAGTCGTTCGGGCTGGTCGCGGCCGAGGCCCAGGCCTCGGGCACGCCGGTCGTCGCGGCGGCCGTGGGCGGTCTGCGCACGGTGGTCCAGGACGGCGTCTCCGGCGTCCTCGTGCCCGACCACGAGCCCGAGAGCTGGGCCCTGGTGCTCAAGAGCCTCCTGGACGACGACGAGCTGCGCGCGCGCCTGGCCGTCGGCGCCCGGGGCTCGGCGACCCGGTTCGGCTGGGACCGCGCCGCCGACGAGATGCTGGACGTCTACGAGCGGGCCCGCAAGCACCACGCCGAGGCCCGCCGCGCCTGCGGCCGGGGTCCGTCCACGCTCTGAGACCACCGGACCGGCGGCATCAGCGGCCCCGGAAAAGTGCGGCAGGATGGAGCCCATGACCTACACCCTCGTGCTGCTCCGCCACGGCGAGAGCGAGTGGAACGCCAAGAACCTGTTCACCGGCTGGGTGGACGTGGCCCTCTCCGAGAAGGGCGTCGAGGAGGCCAAGCGCGGTGGCGCGCTCCTCAAGGACGCCGGGGTGAACCCCGACGTCCTGCACACGTCGCTGCTGCGCCGCGCCATCATGACGGCGAACCTGGCGCTCGACGTCGCCGACCGGCACTGGATCCCGGTCAAGCGCAGCTGGCGCCTCAACGAGCGCCACTACGGCGCGCTGCAGGGCAAGGACAAGAAGCAGACGCTCGAGGAGTTCGGCGAGGAGCAGTTCATGCTCTGGCGCCGTTCGTACGACGTCCCGCCGCCGGAGATCGAGCTGGGCTCGGAGTTCAGCCAGGACGCGGACCCGCGCTACGCGGACGCCCCCGTCGTCCGCACGGAGGCCCTCAAGCTCGTGCTCGACCGCGCCCTGCCGTACTGGGAGAGCGAGATCGTCCCCGACCTCAAGGCGGGCAAGACCGTGCTGGTCGCCGCGCACGGCAACTCGCTGCGGGCGCTCGTCAAGCACCTCGACGGCGTCTCGGACGAGGCCATCGCCGGGCTGAACATCCCGACGGGCATCCCGCTGGTCTACGAGCTGGACGAGGAGACCCTCGCGCCGGTGAAGCCGGGCGGCACGTACCTGGACCCGGAGGCGGCGAAGGACGCGATCGCCGCGGTCGCCAACCAGGGCCGCTGACCAGGACTCGCCGAGGTAGAACCGTGGCGAGACAGAACTGGGGCGGGGGTGCTGATCAGCACCCCCGCCCCAGTTCTATCTCGCCACGGTTCTACGTCGGCAGGGTGTCACTCGTCCGGGAAGTCGCCCGTGACCAGGAAGGTCACGCGGCGGGCGACCGACACGCCGTGGTCGCCGAACCGCTCGTAGTAGCGGCCCACCAGCGTCACGTCGACGGCCTCCTGCACGGTGCCCTGCCAGCCCGGCGCGAGGAGCGTGTTGAACGTCTCCTGGTGCAGCTCGTCGATGATGTCGTCGTCGCGCTCCAGGGCCTCGGCCACCGACAGGTCGCGCGTGGCGAGCAGCTTCGTGGTGCGCTGCGCCACCCGGACGGCGGCGTCGTGCATCTTCGCGAAGGTGTCCCGGGCCTCGGGGACGATCGCCTGGGCCGGGTAGCGCCCACGCGCCACCTGGGCGACGTGGCGGGCGAGGTCGCCCATGCGCTCCAGCGAGGCGCTCATGCGCAGCGCGCTGACGACCACGCGCAGGTCGGTCGCGACCGGGGCCTGCTGCGCGAGCAGGTGCACGCACCGCTCGTCGAGGGAGTCCTCGATGGCGTCGATGGTCTTGTCGGAGGCGATCACCTCCTGCGCGAGCTGCAGGTCGGCCTCCAGCAGCGCCGTTCCGGCTCGGGTGATGGCGGACTCGACGAGCCTGCTCATCTCGGTCAGGTCCTCGCCGACCTGCTGGAGCTCGGCATCGAAGATCTGTCGCATCGGTTTCCTCTCGCACTCGGGGCGCGCGGACGGATCGCGTCCGCTGTCGCGCCGCCACGAGGGCGGGCAGGGCCGACGCGCGGCCAGGCCGACCGCCCGGACACGTCCCGGAACGGTGCACGGCACAGCTACCGCCCGCACCCACCCAGGTTCGACGGCGCGATGTACTGGGAGGTTAACGCTCTTCCTCCCCGACATGAACAGTAGGCGACGCGATCCTCCGACCGCCCGCCCACGTCCGTCAGCGGTTGAAACGTCGACCTACCCTGGAGGCGTGGACGGAATCATCTCCGGGGTACCGGTGCTGGTCGCCGGAATTCTCGGCGTGATCGTCGGCGTGGTCGCCACCGTGGCGTTCCGCGTCTCCGAACGGCATCAGCACGCCCTGCCCCCGACCGAACCCGACGAGCTCGACGCGGGCCTCGTTCGTGTGCTCTCCGTGCTGCGCTCCGCCGCCGTCGTGCTCGACGGCGAGGACGAGGTGATCCGCGCGTCGCCGCCGGCCTACGCCCTCGGCGTGGTGCGCAACGACGCCCTGGTGCACGCCGCCATCACGGACCTGGTCGCCCTGGTGCGGCGCGACGGCGTGATCCGCGAGCAGGAGCTGGAGCTGCCCCGCGGCCCGGTGGGCCAGGGCACGGTGCTGCTGCAGGTACGCGTGGCGCCACTCGGTCTGGACCGGGTGCTGGTGCTCGCCGAGGACCGCACGGAGGCCCGCCGCGTCGAGGCGATCCGCCGCGACTTCGTGGTCAACGTGTCCCACGAGCTGAAGACGCCGGTCGGCGCGCTGGCGCTGCTCGCGGAGACGGTGGCCGACGCCGCCGACGACCCCGTCGCCGTGCGCCGGTTCACCGAGCGCATGCAGCGCGAGGCCGTGCGGCTGTCCGCGCTGGTGCAGGAGATCATCGAGCTGTCCCGGCTGCAGGGCGCCGGCGCGGTGCCCAAGCTGACGCCCGTCCCGATCCGCGAGGTCGTGGAGGAGGCGGTCGACCGGGCGCGCACCACGGCCCAGGCCAAGAACATCGCGATCACCATGGGCGGCGACCTGGACACCGAGGTCTACGGCGACCACAACCTCCTGGTCACCGCGGTCCGCAACCTGGTCGACAACGCCGTCGCCTACTCCGGGCCTGCCAGCCGCGTGGGCGTCGGGGTCAACGAGCGGGGCGGCCTGGTGGAGATCGCCGTGGTGGACCAGGGCGTCGGCATCGCCGAGGACGCGCAGGACCGCGTCTTCGAGCGCTTCTACCGCGTGGACCCGGCGCGCTCGCGCGACACCGGCGGGACCGGCCTGGGGCTCAGTATCGTCAAGCATGTCGCGGCCGACCACGGCGGCGACGTCCAGATGTGGTCCGAGCCCGGACGGGGCTCGACCTTCACGCTGCGGATCCCGTCCGCGGACCGGCCCGGCGCAGGCCGGGTCACCCCGCCCTCCCTGGCGGACGTCGTCCGGGAGGGCGAGGAGCAGGACCCGAGCGAGCAGCAGGACCAGCACGACGAGCAGGACCGGCACAAGGCCGCGGACACCGCGGCCACGAAGAACGAGGAGGTAGGTGCGTGACGCGCATCCTGGTGGTCGAGGACGAGGAGTCGTACCGGGACCCGCTGACGTACCAGCTGACCCGCGAGGGGTTCGAGGTGATCGAGGCCGCCGACGGCGTCTCGGCGCTCGCCGCGTACGACGCGGAGGGGGCGGACCTGGTGCTGCTCGACCTGATGCTGCCCGGGCTGTCGGGCACCGAGGTGTGCCGGGAGCTGCGGGCCCGCGGTGACGTGCCGGTCATCATGCTGACCGCGAAGGACTCCGAGATCGACAAGGTGGTGGGCCTGGAGCTCGGCGCCGACGACTACGTGACCAAGCCGTACTCCTACCGGGAGCTGCTGGCCCGGGTGCGTGCCGTGCTGCGGCGCCGGCAGCCCACCGACTCCACGGAGCAGGACGAGGACGGCGCGCTGGAGGTGGGGCCGGTGCGGATGGACGTGGAGCGGCACACCGTGGCCGTCTCCGGGGAGAGCGTGGCCCTGCCGCTCAAGGAGTTCGACCTGCTCGAGCTGCTGATGCGCAACGCCGGCCGGGTGCTGACCCGCGGCCAGCTCATCGACCGCGTCTGGGGCGCCGACTACGTGGGCGACACCAAGACGCTCGACGTCCACGTGAAGCGCATCCGCTCGAAGATCGAGCCCGACCCGGGCACGCCGAAGTACCTGCTCACGGTGCGCGGCCTGGGCTACAAGCTGGCCGACGACGAGGGGTGACCCCCGGTGAGGTGCGCCCGCGACGTGGCGCACCTCACGGGTGAAACATGAACGCTGGTCACCTTCCGTTCACCCGGCGTTTGCTCGCGGGACCGCGCTCCTGAGTAGTTTCGCGAACCGTGAGCACCTCCCATTACACCCGCCTCGTCTCCGCCGCCACCGCCGGCGCCCTCGTGCTGCCGCTCGCGGGCTGCGCCGCGGCCGGGCTGCCCGGGTTCGGCGGCGAGGCGGAGCCGACGGCCACCGCCGAGGCGAAGGTCGTCGTGGCCGGCACGTTCGTCGGCGCCGGCGCGTCGTCCCAGGAGTCGGCGATGGAGGCCTGGATCAGCGGGTTCCAGGAGCAGCACCCCGACGCGGCGGTCAGCTACGACCCCGTCGGGTCGGGCGACGGCCGCGAGTCCTTCCTCGCGGGCGACACCGCCTTCGGCGCCTCCGACGTCGCGCTGAGCGACGAGGAGATGGCGGCCTCCGGCCCGGCCTGCGACGGCGGCAACGCGATCGACCTGCCGGTCTACATCAGCCCGATCGCGGTGGCCTTCAACGTCGAGGGGGTCGACCAGCTCAACCTGTCCTCGGACCTCATCGCGCGGATCTTCACGGGTCAGGTCACCCGGTGGGACGACCCCGCGATCGTCGCGGCCAACCCCGAGGCGAAGCTGCCCGCGCTGGAGATCACCCCGGTGCACCGGTCCGACGACTCCGGCACCACCGAGAACTTCACCGACTACCTGCACGCGACGGCGCCCGGCGCCTGGCCGTACCCGCCCGACGGCGTCTGGCCGCTGCCGGAGGGCTTCGCGGCCGAGGGGACGGGCGGCGTCACGGACACGGTCCGCTCCACGCCGGGCGGCATTACCTACGCCGACGCCTCGCGCACGTCCGACCTCGGGCGCGCCGCCATCCAGGTGGGCGACGAGTACGTGCCCTACAGCGCGGCCGCCGCGGCCGCCGTCGTCGACATCTCGCCGCGGATCGAGAACCGCTACGAGCACGACCTCGCCTTCGCCCTCGACCGGACGATCGACAAGCCCTTCGCCTACCCGATGGTGCTCGTGTCCTACCTCGTCGTGTGCTCGCGGTACGAGGACAAGGCGGAGGGCAGGTTCGTCAAGGAGTTCGTCGCGTACGTCGCGTCGGCCGAGGGGCAGCAGCGCGCGGCCGCGGCGGCGGGCAACGCCGCGATCTCGCCCGACGTCCAGGCCTGGATCGCCGAGGCCGCGAAAGCCATCTACCTGACCCGGGACCGCCCGGAGGAGCAGGCGGGCGGATGACCCCCGGAGCACACGGCGGGTGGCACGCGCCAGGCCGTGTCATGGTGAGCGTGTTGCGTATCACCCGCTCCCCGCGGGCTTGTTCACCCTCCGTTTACCTGGACCTGGTGAGCAGGTCACTCCACCTGCCTAGCGTCCCGACTGACGCCGCGGCGCTCGCCGCGCGTACGACTTGAACAGGATGGAACGACACGTGAAGATCAGCCGATTCCCCCGCGTTGGCTCCGCTGTCATGGTGGGCGCGCTCGCGCTGAGCCTCGCAGCCTGCGGGTCCGACCCGTCGACCGGCGCCGAGCCCACCGAGACGGAGGGTGGCGCTGCCATCTCCGGCGACTTCGCCGGCGCCGGTGCGTCCTCCCAGGAGTCCGCCATGGAGGCCTGGGTCGCCGGTTTCCAGAGCGCGAACCCGGACGTCACGATCAACTACGACCCGGCCGGTTCCGGCGCGGGCCGTGAGCAGTTCCTCGCCGGTGGCGTGCAGTGGGCCGGCTCGGACTCCGCGCTCGACGACGAGGAGCTCGCCGCCTCGGCCGAGGTCTGCGGCCCCGACGGCGCGATCGACCTGCCGATCTACGTGAGCCCGATCGCCGTGGCCTTCAACCTGCCCGGCGTCGACTCGCTGAACCTCTCCTCCGAGGTCATCGCCAACATCTTCAACGGCGAGATCAAGAAGTGGAACGACGACGCGATCAAGGCCGACAACCCTGACGCCGACCTCCCGGACACCGACATCACGCCGGTGCACCGCCTCGACGACTCGGGCACCACCGAGAACTTCACCGAGTACCTGTCCGCGACGGCCCCCGAGGCCTGGACCGACGAGCCCGACGGTGTCTGGCCGCTCGAGGGCGGCGACTCCGCCGAGGGCACGTCCGGTGTGGTCGGTGTCGTGACCGACACCGAGGGCGCCGTCACCTACGCCGACGCCTCCAAGGTCGGCAGCCTGGGCACCGCCGCGATCAAGGTCGGCGAGACGTTCGTGCCGTTCTCGGCCGAGGGCGCCGCCGCCACGGTGGACGCCTCCCCGCGCGTCGAGGGCCGTGCCGAGCACGACTTCGCCATCGAGGTCGACCGCACGCTGACCGACCCGAAGACGTACCCGCTGGTGCTGGTCTCCTACGCCATCGCCTGCACCAACTACGCCGACGAGGCGCAGGGCAACTTCGTCAAGGCCTTCCTGGCCTACCAGGCCTCCGAGGAGGGCCAGCAGGCCGCGGCCGACGCCGCGGGCAGCTCGCCCATCTCGGCGGCCACCGCCGAGCAGGTCGCCGCCGCGATCGAGTCGATCACGGTCGGCTGACGAAGCACGTGAACACCGGCCGGCGGCCGGACCGAACGGCGCCGACGGCGTCGCAGGTCCGGTCGCCGGCACAGCCATGTCAGTCACTGATCCCGATCCCCCCACTCCGAGCGATGAGCATCGAGGAGCTCTTGTGACCACCACCGACAGTCCGCCGGAGGCCCAGCCCGGCCGGCTGAAGCCGCCCGCCCGGCGGCGCAACCACGGCGACACCGAACGCGGCTTCAGCCGGGTGTTCCGCTGGATCACCACCGGGTCCGGCGCGTTCCTGCTGCTGGTCCTGGCAGCCGTCGCGGTGTTCCTCATCGCGCGCGGCCTGCCCGCGCTGATGGCCTCGCCCGAGGAGCTGAGCGCCAAGGGCGGGCTGCCCGCGGGGATGAACTCGCTCTGGGACCTGGTCGGCCCCCTCGTGTTCGGCACGCTGCTGGCCGCGGCCATGGCGCTGCTGCTCGCGACGCCGGTCGCCATCGGGATCGCGCTGTTCATCTCGCACTACGCGCCCCGCCGTGCGGCCTCGGTGATCGGCTACGTGATCGACCTCCTCGCGGCGATCCCGTCCGTGGTGTTCGGCCTCTGGGGCGCGCGCACGCTGGCCCCGATCATCAGCGACGTGTGGGTGTGGATCGGGGGCGTCCTCGACTTCCTGCCGTTCTGGACCGTGAACGTGACGAACACGGGCCGGTCGCTCGCGACGGCGTCCGTCGTGCTCGCGGTGATGGTCCTGCCGATCATCACCGCCGTCTCCCGCGAGGTCTTCCTGCAGACCCCGACGCTGCACGAGGAGGCCGCGCTCGCGCTGGGCGCCACGCGCTGGGAGATGATCCGCACGGCCGTGCTGCCGTTCGGCCGCTCCGGCGTCATCTCCGCCGCGATGCTCGGCCTCGGCCGCGCGCTCGGCGAGACGATGGCGGTCCTGATGATCCTGTCGCCCGGCATCCTCTACTCGTTCCAGATCTTCGACTCCGGCCAGCAGCAGACCATCGCGGCATTCATCGCGTCGCGGTTCGCCGAGGCCAGCGGGCTCGCGGTGAACGTGCTCATCGCCACCGGCCTGGCGCTGTTCGTCATCACCATGGTGGTCAACATGGGCGCCCGCGCGATCGTCGCGCGGCGCAAGGAATTCTCGGGAGCCAACTGATGAGCGCCACGACCTCGATCACGGACGACACCGGCGCCGTCGAGCGCACGCGTGCCCTCCTGACCGCTGCCGACACCGGCCGCAAGCGCACCGACCGCATCATGACGGTGCTCATCTACGGCGCCTTCACGCTCGCCGTCATCCCGCTGGTGTCCCTCCTGTGGACCGTGCTCGTGAACGGCATCGAGCGGTTCAACAGTGATTTCCTCTTCACGTCGATGCGCGGCGTCTTCGGCGGCATGGACATGGGCGGCGCCTACCACGCCGCCGTGGGCACGCTGATGATCACGCTGACCGCCACGGTCATCTCGGTGCCGATCGGCCTGCTGGTCGCGATCTACCTCGTCGAGTACGGGCGGGGCGCGCTCGCCCGGGCCACGACCTTCTTCGTGGACGTCATGACGGGCATCCCGTCGATCGTCGCGGGCCTGTTCGCGTTCGCGCTGTTCACGATCTTCCTGGGCCCCGGCGCCAAGCTCGGCATCATCGCCGCGGTCGCGCTGAGCGTGCTGATGATCCCCGTGGTCGTGCGCTCCTGCGAGGAGATGCTCAAGCTCGTGCCGAACGAGCTGCGGGAGGCGTCCTACGCGCTGGGTGTACCCAAGTGGCTCACCGTCGTCCGGGTCGTGCTGCGCACCTCCGTCGCCGGCATCACGACGGGCGTGCTGCTCTCCATCGCCCGGGTGATCGGCGAGACAGCCCCGATCCTCATCACCGCCGGTGTGTCGGACTCGATCAACTTCAACCCGTTCGACGGGCGCATGATGACCCTGCCGGTCTACATCTTCAGCCAGTACCGGCAGGGCCCGGTGCCCTGCCGCGAGGATGCGATCGACTGCCTGGTGAACATCAACTTCGACCGGGCCTGGGCCGCCGCGCTCCTGCTGATCATCATCGTCATGCTCCTCAACCTCATCGGGCGCCTCGTGACCCGGTGGTTCTCCCCGAAGCTGCGCTGACGCGCAGACCCGCCTCAGCCGCAGCTCACACGAAGGAATGATCCGATGGCACAGCGCATCGACGTGAAAGACCTGAACATCTACTACAGCGACTTCCTCGCCGTGGAGGGTGTCTCCATGACGATCGACCCCAAGTCCGTCACGGCCTTCATCGGCCCGTCGGGCTGCGGCAAGTCGACGTTCCTGCGCACCCTGAACCGCATGCACGAGGTGATCCCCGGGGCCCGTGTCGACGGCTCCGTGGAGCTCGAGGGCGTCGACCTGTACGGCGACGACGTCGACCCCGTGGCCGTGCGCCGCACCGTCGGCATGGTGTTCCAGCGCCCCAACCCGTTCCCCACGATGTCCATCCGCGACAACGTGCTGGCGGGCGTGAAGCTGAACAACAAGCGGATCAGCAAGTCGGACGCGGACAACCTGGTCGAGTCGTCCCTGCGCGGCGCCAACCTCTGGAACGAGGTCAAGGATCGCCTGGAGAAGCCGGGTTCCGGCCTGTCGGGCGGCCAGCAGCAGCGCCTCTGCATCGCCCGCGCCATCGCGGTGAAGCCGCAGGTGGTCCTCATGGACGAGCCGTGCTCGGCCCTGGACCCGATCTCCACGCTGGCGATCGAGGACCTGATCCAGGAGCTCAAGAAGGACTACACGATCGTCATCGTCACGCACAACATGCAGCAGGCGGCGCGCGTGAGCGACCGGACGGCGTTCTTCAACATCGCGGGCACCGGCAAGCCCGGCCGCCTCATCGAGATGAACGACACCTCGACGATCTTCTCGTCGCCGGCGGAGAAGGCCACCGAGGACTACGTCTCGGGCCGCTTCGGGTGATCGTCCCGCCGAGATAGAACTCTGGCGAGGTAGCACCCGGGGTGCTGCCTCGCCAGAGTTCTATCTCGCCAGAGTTCTAACTCGGCGAGGTCACTCCGAGGGGGAGGGGGAGGCGGACGCCGACGGCTCGACGACGACCTCGACCGGGACGTAGTCGGCGTACTCCGACAGGGTGCCGTCGAAGACCGGGAGCTGGAACTCCTTGGTGTCGCCGCCCACGGTCAGCGTCGCGTCGAGGTAGTTGCCGGGTGCGGCGCCGACGGTGTCGAGCAGGGCGGCCTCGCCGGTCTCGGTGCCCAGGTAGACGGTGCCGCCTGCCGGGACCTCGACGATCACGGGGGCGGCGCCGGGGGCCTGGAGCGTGAACGACGCGTCGTCGGCGGTCTCGTTGGCCAGGGCGCCCAGCACGTTGCCGGCCTCGCCCTCGGCGGCGGACACGACCATGAGGTTGATGCCGCGCAGGTCCGTGTCCTCCTCGCCCAGGACGGAGACCCCGACGCCGTCGGACGGGTCGTAGGGCTTCGTCGTGGTGGTCGGGGCGCAGGCCGCCAGCAGGAGGGCTCCCACAGCGGAGACCGCCGCGACGGCGATGGTGCGGGCGCCTCGGGCGGCGGTGGCGCGACGGGACACGGTGAACTCCCTGATGTTCGTCTGGTTCGGGCGGGGTCGGATCCCCGCAATATCCTAGTGGGCCCGAGGGCGTGCCCGCGCATCGCCGAAGGTGACGAACCACCCGGTCAGGGAGTGGCAACGGTCACGGCTACGGAACGATCCGACCGGGGTCGTGGGGGTGAGGATCACCCCACCTGCCCGGGTGGACAACGCTCTGACCTGCGGAAACGCTGTTCGCAAGGGGGTCGGACAAACGCCAAGGGTGCAAGTTCTTCAGATCACGCCGTGGTAACCTGGTTTCAGGGAAAGGGGACATCTGCAGATGACGTTCACAGTAGGCGAGACGGTTGTCTACCCGCACCATGGCGCGGCGCTGATCGAAGAGATCAAGACCCGCAAGATTCGCGGCGAAGAGAAGATGTACCTCAAGCTCAAGGTTGCCCAGGGCGACCTGACCATCGAGGTCCCGGCGGAGAACGTCGACCTGGTGGGAGTGCGCGACGTCGTCGGCCAGGAGGGTCTCGACCGCGTGTTCGAGGTGCTTCGCGCGCCGTACACGGAAGAGCCCACCAACTGGTCGCGCCGGTACAAGGCGAACCTCGAGAAGCTCGCGTCGGGCGACGTGATCAAGGTGGCCGAGGTCGTTCGCGACCTGTCCCGCCGTGACGCCGACCGCGGTCTTTCCGCAGGTGAGAAGCGCATGCTCGCGAAGGCACGGCAGATCCTCGTGTCCGAGCTCGCGCTGGCCGAGCACACCGAGGAGGAGAAGGCGGAAGCCATTCTCGACGAGGTCCTCGCCTCCTGACCCACCCACAGGATCCCCAGCTCCACTGATGCACCGGTCTGGCGACCGGTGCATCGTGCCCCACGGGATCCTTCGTTTCAATCATGATCCTGTGGGGACCCCGACGAGATGACGACCCTTGCAATCCTGACGGCCGCCGGCTCGGGCTCCCGACTAGGGCGAGACCTGCCCAAGGCGCTGGTGGAGCTCGACGGTTTCCCGCTCGTGCTGCACGCGGCACGGCGCCTGGCGGCGTCGGGAGTCGTGGACTCGCTCGTGGTGACCGCGCCCGACGGGCTCGTGGGCGTGATGGCCGACCTCATGGCGGACGACCCGCACGTCCACGTCCCCGTCGAGGTGACGGACGGCGGTCCTACCCGGCAGGCCTCCGTGCACGCGGGCCTCGCGCTCGCCCGGCCGGGTGACGACGTGGTGCTGGTGCACGACGCGGCTCGTCCGCTCGTCCCCCCGGACCTCGTCCGGCGGGTCGTTGCCGCCGTCCGCAGCGGCCACGGGGCCGTGGTGCCCGGCCTGCCGGTCACGGACACGGTGAAGCAGGTGCGGCCGGACGGCGACGCCGAGCTGGTCACCGGCACCCCGGACCGCTCGATGCTGCGGGCCGTGCAGACGCCCCAGGGGTTCGCGCGCGACCTGCTGGTGCGCGCGCACCGGACGGGCGCCGCCCGGGCCCGGGCGGAGCACCTCGCGGCGACGGACGACGCCGGCCTCGTCGAGGTGCTCGGCGAGCCGGTCCACATCGTGCCGGGGGACGCCGCCGCCTTCAAGATCACCACCGAACGCGACCTGTGGCTCGCGTCCCTCGTGCTGCAGGAGAGCAACGCATGACCGACCCGTCGAGCACGCCGGCCCCCGTGGTCCCGGCCGCCGCGTACCCCTTGCCGCGCACGGGCATCGGCGTCGACGTGCACGCCTTCGCGCCGGACGGGTCGGACCGCGAGATGTGGCTCGGGGGCCTGCACTGGCCGGGCGAACGCGGCCTGGCCGGGCACTCCGACGCCGACGTCGCCGCGCACGCGGCGGCGGACGCGCTGTTCTCCGCGGCGGGCCTGGGCGATCTCGGGTCGCACTTCGGGACCGGCCGTCCCGAGTGGGCGGGGGCCTCCGGGACCACGCTCCTGGCCGAGGCCGCGAGGCGCGTTCGGGCTGCGGGGTACATGATCGGTAATGTGGCTGTTCAGGTGATCGGAAACCATCCGCGGGTGGGCACGCGGCGCGACGAGGCTCAGGCGGCGCTGTCCGCCGCCGCGGGCGCGCCCGTGTCCCTTACCGCGACCACGACGGATGCGCTCGGGCTGACCGGGCGCGGCGAGGGTGTCGCGGCGATCGCGACGGCGCTCGTGGTGCCCGACGGCAGGGTCGTGGCATGAACAACAAGCGCAAGCCGCTGGACGAGCGGCGCGCCGAGATCGTCGAGGCCGGGCTGAGCGTGGCGATGCGCGAGGGCGTCGAGTCGGTGACCGTTCGCCGCGTGGCGCAGGAGGCCGGCATCTCGCTGGGTACGGTGCACTACTGCTTCGACGACAAGGACGCGATGCTGCGGGCCATGGGCCGTGCCATCGCGATGCGGGCGTCCGAGCCCATGATCTCGGCGCTGGAGGTCGGGCCGGACCGCACGACCCTGGCCGCCACGGCCGTGGACGCCCTCCTGACGGGTCTCAAGCAGCACCAGCACATGCGGCTGCTCACCTTCGAGTTCGCCGTCTCGGGCGCGCGCACGCCGGTGCTGCGCGAGGTGGCGCAGGCGCACCTCAAGCAGAGCATCGTGATGACGCGGGAGTACCTGCTGCGGCTGGCCGAGGTCGCCGAGGCCAAGTACCGGACCGACATCGACGCGCTGTCACGCACGGTGGCCATCCGCATCGACGGCATCGAGCTGGCCTGGATGGTCGACCAGGACGACGCCGCGGCGCGGTCCGCCTTCGCCGACCTGACCCACGACGTGTTCGACGACATGCAGCCCTGAGGGCTCGCTGTCCCCGGCCGGGTCTAGATGGCGAAGACCCGCTGGGTGTACGGGTTGGCGAACACGCCCTCGGGGTCGGCTGCCTCGCGCGCCCGGCGGAAGTCGCCGAACCGCCGGTACTGGCCCGCGAGGTAGTCGGCGTCGCGCGTGTGCATCTTGCCCCAGTGCGGGCGCCCGCCCGCGGCGGTGAAGATCTGCTCGGCGGCGTCGAAGTACCGCGCGTAGGGCAGGCGCCAGTACTGGTGCACGGCGACGTACGCGGTGTCGCGGCCGTACGCGGTCGAGAGCCACACGTCGTCGGCGGGGGCGAAGCGCACCTCGACCGGGAACGGGACGTTCTCGCCGGTGGACCGCTGCCAGGCGTCGAGCTGGTTCAGCACGTCGACCACCGCGGCCCGCGGCACCGCGTACTCCATCTCGCGGAACCGCACGCGACGGTGGGTGCAGAACACCTGGTGCGACGGCGCCGTGTAGCGGCGGGCGCTCAGGGCGCGGGCCGAGATCGCGTTCAGCGTGGGGGTCGCCGCCGGGAGCAGGGTCGCGATCTGGTTGACGGTCCCGAAGAGCGCGTTCGACAGCACCTCCTCGTCGAGGAAGGAGCGGGCCGCCCCGGCCGCCTTCCGCAGGGAGTGCGCCAGGCCCGAGCCCGCGTTCACCCCGGCGTCGACCCGGGTGTTGCGCAGCGTCAGGGCGCGCCGCGTCGCCGGGAACCAGTAGAACTCGAAGTGGTCGCTGCCCGCCACGAGGTCGTCGAGCTCCTCGAGGACGCGGTCCAGGGGCCAGGGCTCCTCGACGGCGTGCAGGTCGAAGGCGGGGACCGCCTCGATGGTCACCGTGCTCAGCACGCCGGTGGCGCCGAGGCCGAGGCGGGAGGCCTCGAACAGGTCGTGGCGCTCGGTGGGCGCGGCGCGCACGACGTCGCCGTCGGGCCCCACCACCGTCAGCGCGCGCACGCGGGTGGCGAGGCCGCCGAACCGTGCGCCCGTGCCGTGCGTGCCGGTGGAGATGGCGCCGGCCACCGACTGCCGGTCGATGTCGCCGAGGTTCTGCATGGCCAGCCCGCGCTCGGCCAGGATCCGGTTGAGCTGGTGCAGCCGCATGCCCGCGCCCACCGTGACCAGGGCGTGCCCGGTGTCGGGGTCGCGCTCCACGCGGTGCAGGGCGTCGAGCTGGTCGAGGTTGAGCAGCACGCCGTCCGTGGCCGCGGCCGGCATGAACGAGTGCCCGGCGCCGACGGCGCGCACGGTGTGCCCGTCCTTCACGGCGCGGCGCACGGCGTCGGACAGCTCGTCCTCCGAGGCCGGCTGCTCGAGTCGCGCGGGCGTGGCGGTCACGTTGCGTGCCCAGTTCGTCCAGATCACCGGAGCACTATCCCACGGGCCCCGCGCTGCTGGACAGAACCGGAGTAGCGTTCGGGCATGAGCTCCGCAGCAGACATCGCCGCGCGGCTTTCCGCCGCCACGTCCGGCCTGCCGGCCCCCGTCGCCGTGGTCGACCTGGACGTGTTCGACACCAACGCGCTCGACATCCTCAAGCGGGCCGACGGCGTACCCGTCCGCGTCGCGTCGAAGTCCGTGCGCGTGCGCTCGCTGGTCGAGCGGGCGCTCGGGCACGGGTTCGCCGGTGTCATGGCCTACTCGCTGCGCGAGGCGCTGTGGCTGGTCGGCGAGGGCACGCGCGACGTGCTGGTCGGGTACCCGACGGTGGACCGGGAGGCGCTGGCCACGCTGGCCGCCGACGCGACCGCGCGCGCCGAGATCACCCTGATGGTCGACGACGTGGCCCACCTCGGCCTGATCGCCGAGGCGGAGGAGCGCGTGAGCGCGGGCGGCCCGGCCGCCGCCACGGCGCGCACGGAGGCCGGGCGGCCGATCCAGGTCTGCCTGGACGTCGACTGCTCGCTGCGGGTCGGCGTCGGGCCGCTGACCGCGCACCTGGGCGTGCGCCGCTCGCCCCTGCGCGAGCCCGGCGACGTCGCCGCCCTGGCGACCGTGGCCCAGGCCAAGGGCCTCGCGGTGCGCGGCCTGATGTTCTACGAGGCCCAGGTGGCCGGCCTGCCGGACACCAGCCCCGCCGTCCGGGTCGTCAAGCGGCTCACGATGCGCGAGGTGAACGAGCGCCGGGTGCGGATCCTCACGGCGGTGCGCGACGCCGTCGGGCACGAGGTGGAGCTGGTCAACGCGGGCGGGACCGGGTCGATCGAGGTGAGCGGGAGCGCGCCCGGCGTCACCGAGGTGACCTCCGGTTCCGGGCTGTTCGCGCCGGGGCTGTTCGACGGCTACCGCTCCTTCGAGGCGCGGCCGGCGGCGTTCTTCGGCCTGGACGTGGTCCGCGAGCCCGCACCCGGCTGGGTGACCGCGTTCGCGGGCGGGTACGCGGCGTCCGGCCAGGCGGGCAAGCTGCGACTGCCGCGCCTGTTCACGCCCGGTTACACGCTGAGCGGGACCGAAGGCGCGGGCGAGGTGCAGACGCCGCTCAAGGCCACGCGGGCGGACGGCGGCGTGCTCCGCACCGGCGACCGGGTCTGGCTCCGGCACGCGAAGGCCGGCGAGATGATGGAGCGGTTCGACCAGGTGCACCTCGTACGAGGGGCCGAGATCACCGAGACGGTGCCGACCTACCGGGGCGAGGGCCGCAACTTCGGCTAGGCCCGCCGGCGCGGGATCGGGTAGAACAAGCCCATGTCCACACTGCACCACCGCAACCGGCCGATGACGGGTCGCGACCCGCACGAGCCGGCGCGCACGGCGACCCCGCTGGAGCTGCTGTTCGACCTCACGTTCGTGGTCGCGTTCGGGGTGGCCGGCGAGCAGGGCGCCCACCTCCTCGCGGAGGGGCACGCCGCGTCGGGCATCATCGGGTTCGCGTTCTCGATGTTCGCCATCTGCTGGGCGTGGATCAACTTCAGCTGGTTCGCCTCCGCGTTCGACACCGACGACTGGTTCTACCGCGTCACCACGATGGTGCAGATGATCGGCGTCGTGATCCTCGCGCTCGGCCTGCCCGAGATGTTCAGCTCCCTCGACGAGGGCGACCGCGTGCACAACGAGGTCATGGTCGCCGGGTACGTCGTGATGCGGCTGGCCATGCTCGTGCAGTGGCTGCGCGCGGCCCGCCAGGCACCCGAGTACCGGGCCATCTGCATGGGGTACGTGCGCACGCTGGTCATCACGCAGATCGGCTGGGTGATCCTGGCCGTCGCGCCCGTGACCGTGCCCGTCTTCCTCGTGTGCGGCGTGCTGCTGGGGATCGGGGAGATGGCGGGTCCGTGGCTCGCGGAGCGGTTCGGCACGCCCGGCACCGGCCGGCAGAGCACGCCGTGGCACGCCCACCACATGGCGGAGCGCTACGGGCTGCTCGCCATCATCACGCTCGGCGAGGGCGTGATCGGCACCGTCGCGTCGCTGTCCGCCACCGTGGAGGGCTCCGGATGGACGCTCGACGCCGCCCTTGTGGCGCTCGCGGGCACCGGCCTCACGTTCGGCCTCTGGTGGACGTACTACCTCACGCCCGACGCCGAGCTGCTGCACCGGTACCGCGAGCGGTCGTTCGCCTGGGGCTACGGCAACATCGTGGTCTTCGCGGCGCTCGCCGGCGTCGGGGCCGGGCTGCACGTGGCCGGCTACTACCTGGAGGGGCACTCGCACCTCGGCGCCGTCGGGACGGTGCTCGCGGTCGCCGTCCCCGTGCTCGTGTTCGTGGTGGCCGACTACGTCCAGTTCTGGGTCCTCAGCCGGTCGGTCAGCCCGCTGCACCTGTACCTGGTGCTCGGCACGGTCGCGATGCTCGCCGTGGCCGTCGCCGCCGCGTCGGCGGGCGTCCCCATGTCGTGGGCCCTGCTCCTGGTGATGCTCGCGCCGGCGATCTCGGTCGTCGGGTACGAGGCGCGCGGGCACCGGCACGTGGCCCGGCTGCTCGGGGACGACGCCTAGACCGCGGGGCATGCGGCAGACCCTGGAACGAGCCCGGGCAGTTGTCGAGGCGGGAGCCTGAAGCGCCGGTACCCTTGACAGGTGACTATTCGCCTGTTTGACACCGCTGCGCGCGAGGTGCGCGACTTCACCCCCATCACCCCGGGCGAGGTCGGCATCTACCTGTGTGGCGCCACGGTGCAGGCACCCCCGCACGTCGGCCATCTGCGCCCGGTCATCGCGTTCGACGTGCTGCGCCGGTGGCTCACCCGGCGGGGCCTGAAGGTCACCCTGATCCGCAACGTCACCGACATCGACGACAAGGTGCTGGCCAAGTCGGCCGCCGCCGGCCGCGAGTGGTGGGCGCACGCCGCGCTGTACGAGCGCGTGTTCACCCAGGCGTACGACGCGCTCGGCGTCGTCCCGCCCACCTACGAGCCGCGGGCCACGGGCAGCGTGCCCGAGATGGTCGCGCTCATGGAGCGCCTCGTCGAGAAGGGCCACGCCTACAGCACCGGCGAGGGCAACGTCTGGTTCGACGTCCACTCCTGGCCCGCCTACGGCGAGCTGACCCGGCAGCGGGTCGAGGACCTCAGCCCCGAGGAGGGCGCGGAGGTCGCCGCGGGCTCCGCCGCGGCGGACAAGAAGAACCCGCACGACTTCGCACTGTGGAAGGCGCCCAAGCCGGGCGAGCCGGAGTCGGCGTCCTGGGACACCCCGTACGGGCGCGGCCGCCCCGGCTGGCACCTGGAGTGCTCCGCCATGGCCCGCCGCTACCTGGGCGAGACGTTCGACATCCACGGCGGCGGCCTCGACCTGCGGTTCCCGCACCACGAGAACGAGCAGGCGCAGTCGCGGGCCGCGGGCTACGGGTTCGCGCAGCGCTGGATGCACGTCGCGTGGGTCACCCAGGCCGGCGTCAAGATGTCGAAGTCGCTGGGCAACGGGCTGCTCGTCAGCGAGCTGCTGGCCCAGGCGCCCGCGCCCGTGGTGCGCTACGCGTTGGTCGCCGTGCAGTACCGGTCCATGCTCGAGTGGGCGCCCGACACCCTGGACGAGGCGCGCACCACGTGGGAGCGCCTGTCCGGCTTCGTCACGCGCGCCTCGGAGCGGGTGGGCGACGTCCCGGCCGAGGAGGTCGCCAAGGCGGACGTCCCCGGGGCGTTCGCGGCCGCGATGGACGACGACCTGAACGTGCCGCAGGCGCTCGCCGTCGTGCACGAGCACCTGCGGGCCGGCAACACGGCCCTTGCCTCCGGGAGCGACGCCGCCGTCCGCGACGCGCTGGTGACGCTCCGTGCGATGCTGGACGTGCTGGGCCTGGACCCGGCCGACCCGCAGTGGTCGACGTCGGGCGACGACCGGTATGCGACGGCCCTGGACGGCCTCGTGGCCGCGGAGCTCAAGGCGCGCGCGGAGGCACGCGCCGCGAAGGACTGGGCCACCTCCGACGCGATCCGGGACCGCCTCGCGGCCGCGGGCATCGAGGTCCAGGACAACGCCGACGGGGCCCGCTGGTCCCTCTCCTGATCTGACACCCCGGCTAGAGACGAGAAACAAAGATGGCAGGCAATTCCAAGCGCGCCGGAGCGGTGCGCAAGGTCGGCTCCAAGAAGGGCGCGCAGGTCGGCACCGGCGGTCACAGCCGCAAGGCGCTGCGCGGCAAGGGCCCGACCCCCAAGGCGGAGGACCGTACGTACCACCCCGCGCACCAGCGCAAGGTCGCGGCCGAGAAGCGGGCCACCGCGGCCGGACGCCGTCCGGGCAGCCCGGGCGGGCGCGGCGCCGGCCGCAAGGGCGCCGGGGCGGCCGAGGTCGTCGCCGGCCGCAACGCCGTGCTGGAGGCACTGCGCGCGGAGATGCCCACCGAGGGGATCTACCTGGCCTCGCGCCTGGAGTCGGACGACCGCACCCAGGAGATCCTGGAGATCGCGCACGCGCGCAGCCTGCCGATGTTCGAGGCGTCGCGCCTCGACCTGGACAAGATCACCGACGGCGCCGTGCACCAGGGCGTCGCGATGAAGGTGCCGGCCTACGACTACAAGGACGCCGACGACCTGCTCGACGTCGCGGCCGAGGCGGGGGAGCCCCCGCTGATCGTGGCGCTGGACGGCGTCACCGACCCCCGCAACCTCGGGGCCGTGCTGCGGTCCGCCGGGGCGTTCGGCGCGCACGGCGTGCTGGTGCCGGAGCGGCGCGCGGCGGGCGTGACGGCGTCGGCGTGGAAGGTGTCCGCGGGCGCCGCCGCGCGTGTGCCCGTGGCGCGTGCGACCAACCTGGCGCGCGAGCTCGCCGAGCTGAAGAAGACCGGCTGCTTCGTGGTGGGCCTCGACGCGGGCGGCGACATGCCCGTGGGCGAGCTCGCGTACGCGAACGACCCGCTGGTGCTGGTGGTCGGGTCGGAGGGCAAGGGGCTGTCCCGCCTGGTGCGCGATGCGTGCGACGCGGTGGTCTCGATCCCGATCGCGGCCACGACGGAGTCGCTGAACGCCGCGGTGGCGGCGGGCATCACGCTCTACGAGGTGGCCAGGCAGCGCGCGGAGGCGAGCTAGGCCCTGGTCAGGCCTGCTGCTCGGCCTCGCCCGGTGCGAGGCCGAGCAGGGCGTCCTCGTCGGGGCGGTGCCGCAGCACGTTCTCCACGTACGACGTCGCTGCCTCGGGCAGCGGGATGTCCCGCTGCGCCTGCTGGGAGATGAACCAGCGGTGGTCGAGGATCTCGTGGAAGAGCTGCGCGGGCTCCAGCTTGCGCCGCATCTCGCGGGGCACGGCGTCGATCGTCGGGCGGAAGACCTGGCGCACCCAGGCGTGCGCCACGATCTGCTCCTGGTCGTTCTGCCGGTCGGTCGCGGCGCGGAAGCTGTCCAGGTCGTTGAGCATGCGGCGCGCCTGGTTCTCCTGGACGTCCAACCCCGTGAGGCGCAGCAGCCGGCGGGAGTGGTGCCCGGCGTCGACCACCTTGGGCTGGATGCGCACCTTGGTGCCGTCGATGTCCGTGGTGATCTCCAGCTCGCCCACGTCGAAGCCGAGGTCGTTGAGCCGCTCGATGCGCGCGGCGACGCGCCAGCGCTCCTCGGAGTCGAACGCCTCCGAGATGGTCAGCGCGGCCCACAGCTCCTGGTAGCGCTCCACCAGGGCGTCGCCGATGGACACCTCGTCGACGTCCTCGTCGAGCAGCTCGCCCGCGGCGAGGTCCATCAGCTCGCCGATGATGTTGGTGCGCGCCAGGTCGACGTCGTAGTTGCGCTGGCCGTCCGTGAGCTGGCGGTGCATGTCGCCGGTCTCGGCGTCGACCAGGTAGGCGGCGAAGGTCTCCGCGTCACGCCGGAAGAGCGTGTTGGACAGCGAGACGTCGCCCCAGTAGAAGCCGACGAGGTGCAGGCGCACCAGGAGCACCGCGAGGGCGTCGATGAGCCGCGTGGCGGTGTCGGGCCGCAGGTCCTGGCTGAACAGGGCGCGGTAGGGCAGCGAGAACGGCAGGTGCTCGGTGATCAGCACGGCCTCGAGCCGCTCGCCGTCGGGCGCGCTGCGGCCTGTGATGACGCCGACGGGTACGACCGAGGGCACCTCGATGCGGTGCAGCTGGCGCAGCAGCGCGTACTCGCGGTAGGCGACGGTCTCGCCGATCTCCTTGATCGCCAGCACGCGACCGCCGTGGTTGACGAAGCGGACCACGTGCCGCGAGATGCCCTGGGGCAGGGCGGCGAGCACCTCGTCCGGCCACTCGGCCAGGGGGATGTGCCAGGGGAGGTCCAGCAGAGTGGGGTCGGGTGCGACCGCGGTGATCTGGAGGTTCTGCTGGGGCATGGGCACCATTCTGGATGACGGAAGCGCCGAGGCAGAACTACGGCGAGATAGAACTGTGGCGAGACAGGACGCCGGCTGGTGCCGACGTTCTGTCTCGCCACAGTTCTACTTCGCCACGGTTCTACCTCGGCGAGGGAGCTTCGGCTCAGCCGAGGCGCTCACCCGTGGTCGCGGAGAACACGTGCGAGTGGCCGGCCTGGATGGCGACGGAGATGACGTCGCCCTTGTCCGGCACACCGCGCGGGTCGATGCGCACGATGACCTGGTTGGTGTCGCCGGCGCTGAGGTCGACGTCGGCGGCGTCGCCCTTGAGCGAGCCGTAGACGAAGGCGTCGGAGCCGAGCTCCTCGACCAGGTTGACCTCGACCTCGAACGAGCCGGCGGTGCCGGTGGAGACGACGTCGAGCGCCTCGGGCCGGAAGCCCAGGGTGACCTTGCCGCCGTCGGCCTCGGCCAGGTTGCTCGCGATGGAGCGGTCCAGCGGCACGCTGGCCGAACCGACCTTGACCTGGCCCTCCTTGACGTCGAACGTGCCGATGTTCATGGCGGGGGAGCCGATGAAGCCGGCGACGAAGACGTTGTTCGGGCGGTCGTACATCTCGCGCGGGGTGCCGACCTGCTGCAGGATGCCGGCGTTGAGGACCGCGATGCGGTCACCCATCGTGAGGGCCTCGGTCTGGTCGTGGGTCACGTAGACCGTGGTGACGCCCAGGCGGCGCTGCAGCGACGCGATCTGCGTACGGGTCTGGACGCGGAGCTTGGCGTCGAGGTTCGACAGCGGCTCGTCCATGAGGAACACCTGCGGCTGGCGCACGATGGCGCGGCCCATGGCGACACGCTGACGCTGACCACCCGAGAGGGCCTTCGGCTTGCGGTCGAGGTACTCGGTGAGGTCGAGGATCTTCGCGGCCTCCTCGACCCGCTGGCGGATCTCCGCCTTCGGGGTGCCCGCGATCTTCAGGGCGAAGCCCATGTTGTCCGCCACCGACATGTGCGGGTAGAGCGCGTAGTTCTGGAAGACCATCGCGATGTCGCGGTCCTTGGGCTGCACGTCGGTGACGTCGCGGTCACCGATGAAGATGTGCCCGCCGTTGACGTCCTCGAGCCCCGCGAGCATGCGCAGCGAGGTGGACTTGCCGCAGCCGGACGGGCCGACGAGGACGAGGAACTCGCCGTCCTCGATCTCCAGGTTCAGCTGGTCGACGGCCGGGCGCTCCGTGCCCGGGTAGACGCGCGTCGCGTGGTCGAAAGTGACCGTAGCCATGAGAAAACATCCCTCCACCGGCAGGTACGTGCCGGACGATCCGTTGTGGTCGGGTGCCGTTGCTTCCACTCGCGTGTCGGCGGTGACACTGTTGCAGCGCGATCGTACCCCGGTTGGTCAAGGCCGCGGTATCGACCGGGTCACGTACGGGTCAGTCCTCCCCGCGCAGCGTGCGGGCGAGGCCGGCCAGGACGGCGGCGAGCGCGTCCTGGTCGGGCACGCGGTGGGAGGCGAGGGTGTCGCCCGTGCCCACCTTGATCGACAGGTCGCCGGCCTCGAGCGCGCCGAAGGCCTGCTCGTCGGTGGTGTCGTCGCCCGCGTACAGGACGCGCACCTTCTCGACGCCCAGCTCGGCCGCCACGGTGCCGCGCAGCCGGCGCAGCGCCTCGCCCTTGCTGGTGGTCACCACCGACACCTCGACCACGTCCTTGCCGTGCATCACGGGCAGGCCCAGGTTGGCCGCGACCTCGTCGGCGGCCACGGTGATGGCAGCGGCGTCGTCCACGCTCGCCAGCCGCGTGTGCACGACGGCGGCCGCGGGCTTGACCTGCACCCATGCCCCCTCGCGGCCGGACACCGCGGACTCGAAGCCCGCGACGAGCGCGTCGAGCTGGCCGGACTGGACGGTGGTCAGCTGGAAGGGCACCTGGTCGACGCCGGTCGGGGTGGCCCGCCCGGCCTCGGCGCCGTGGCTGCCCACGAGGAACGTGCCCTCGGGGGCGACGGTGCGCTCGGCGAGGTCGGACAGGTCGCGGCCGGAGACGAACGCGAGGCGCACCGGTGCCTCCTGCGCCAGCGCGTGCAGCTGCTCGACCGCGGTCCGGGCCGCGCGCGTCATGGTCGACGACTTGGGGTCGTCCACGAGCGGCGCCAGCGTCCCGTCGAAGTCGGAGGCGAGCAGCCAGCCCGTCGTCGGCTTCTTGCGGCGTCCGTTCCCGTTGCCCATGCGCGCGAGCCGGCCCTTGGCAGGGATGCCGTCGGGCACGGTGGTGAACGCCGTCAGGGCGTCCCGGAGGTTGTGGTGCCGGGGCTCCGCCGAGCGCGGGTCCACGCTGAGCGGCCGGGCCGGCACGGCGGTGAGCACGCCGAGGAAGGTCTCCGACCACTTCGCGACGTCGTCGGACAGGACCTTGCGACGCAGGCGCCGCATGCGGCGCCGCTGCTCCCGGGGGTCCATGGTCGCGGCGGCCACGATGATGTCCTTCATGCCGTCGATGTCGTGCGGGTTGACGAGCAGCGGGCCGGGGGAGAGCTCGTCGGCCGCTCCGGTGAACTCGCTCAGGACCAGGGCGCCGCGGTCGTCGGAGCGGGCGGCGATGTACTCCTTGGCCACCAGGTTCATGCCGTCGCGCAGCGAGGTCACCAGCAGCACGTCGGCGGCGAGGTAGAGCGCCGCCATCTCCTCCGGCGGGTAGGAGTGGTGCAGGTAGTGGATGGCGGAGTGGCCGAGCTCGCCGTACTCGCCGTTGATCCGGCCGACCAGGACCTCGACGTGCTCACGGAGATCCTGGTAGGCGCCGACGTTCTCGCGGCTGGGGCTCGCGACCTGCACGAGGGTCGCGTGCTCGACGTCGAGGCGGCCGTCGTCGAGCAGCTCGCCGTACGCCTTGATGCGGTGCCGGATGCCCTTGGTGTAGTCGAGCCGGTCGACGCCGAGCATGAGCGTGTCCGGGTTGCCGAGGTCGGCCTTGATCTCCTTGGCGCGGGCCTGGACCTCGGGGGTGCGCGCGAGCGTGTCGAACCGGTGGGAGTCGATCGAGATCGGGAACGACGACGCGCGCACGTGCCGGCCGGGGCGCCCGTCGGCGTCCGGGATGGTGATGACGGGGCCGCGCGTGGTGAACCCGGTCAGCCGCCGCGCCGAGCGCACGAAGTTCGCGGCGTCGCCGTTGCGCTGGAAGCCCACGAGGTCCGCGCCGAGCAGGCCGTCGATGATCTGCCGTCGCCACGGGAGCTGCGCGAACAGCTCGACCGGCGGGAACGGGATGTGGTCGAAGAACCCGATGCGCAGGTCCGGCCGCAGGTCGCGCAGCATGCGGGGGACGAGCTGGAGCTGGTAGTCGTGCACCCAGACGACGGCGCCCTCCGCGGCCTGCTCGGCGGCGGCGTCGGCGAAGCGCTGGTTGACCCGGCGGTAGGCGTCCCACCACTGGCGGTGGTAGTCCGGCCGCTCGATGACGTCGTGGTAGAGCGGCCAGAGGGTCCCGTTGGAGAAGCCCTCGTAGTAGCGCTCGATCTCGGTGGCGCTGAGCGTGACCGGCACCAGCAGCATGCCGTCCGCCTCGAAGGGCTCGTGCGCGAGGTCGGGGGCGCCGGACCAGCCGACCCAGGCGCCGTCCGCGCCCTGCATGACCGGTTCGAGTGCCGTGACCAGGCCGCCTGGTGACCTCTGCCAGGTGAGGTCACCGGTGGGGCCGACCGAGAAGTCGACCGGGAGCCGGTTCGCGACGACGACCAGATCGTACCCGTCTTTACCCGGCAATGTACTGCTCCTTATGTGTGGATGATTCTCGCTCTGCTGCGTCAAGAGTAACGAGGTCTCTTCCCTGCTCAGAGTAACGAAGTCCGGCTCCACTCGAACGTCGGCCCGTCGCGGTGCTGGTCAGGGGCTGGATGCTGGCGGGCGTCCGCTGTCGGTGACGGCTACGGTGTGCCTCATGGAGGAGGTGGAGGCCTCGATCGCGCCCCCGCACGGTGCCGGCCCCGCTGCCGGTGCGAAGCTCGGCGGGTACACGGTCGTGCGCGAGATCGGGTCGGGCGCGATGGGCGCCGTCTACCGCGCCCAGGACGACGGCGGGAACGCCGTCGCGCTGAAGATGCTCCACCGCCACCTCGACGACCCCGCGGCCCGCGAGCGGCTGCGCCGCGAGGCCACCGCGCTGCGGGGCCTGAGGCACCCCGCCGTGGCCCGGGTGCTGGACGCCGAGCTCGAGGGTCCTGACGCCTTCATCGTCACCGAGCTCGTCGAGGGCCCCACGCTCGAGGAGGAGATCGACGCGCGCGGGCCCCTGGACTCCCGCGACCTCTTCGAGCTCGCCGACCAGCTCGCGGACGCCCTCGAGGCCGTCCACGGCACCGGCGTGGTGCACCGGGACCTGACGCCGTCCAACGTGCTCATCGCGCGCACCGGGCCGGTCCTGATCGACTTCGGGCTCGCGCAGGGCCCGGGCGACGTGCGGGCGACCCGGACCGGGTTCGTCATGGGCACCCCCGGCTACCTCGCGCCCGAGCTGCTCGACGGCGCGGAGCCCGGCCCCGACACCGACTGGTGGTCCTGGGCCGCCGTCCTCGCGTTCGCCGGCACCGGCCGCGCGCCGTTCGGCGTGCGGCCCACCGAGCTCGTGCTGCGCCGCTCGCGGCAGGGCCAGGCCGACCTCGACGGGCTGCAGCCGCGGGCCGGCCGGGCGCTCACGGCGGCGCTCCGGGCCGTACCCGCCGAACGCTGGGGGCCGAACGAGGTGGCGCGGGCGCTCAAGGCCGAGTCGGACGCCTTCGTCGCCGCGACCACGGGGGAGGGCGGTTCGGAGACGGCGGTCCTCGACCCCACCGGCGACGGGACCGTCGTGGTGGCGGGCGACGCCAGCTCGACGCGCGTCATGCCGAAGGGCCTGCTGCCCCGCAGGCGACCCGTCTCCGCGGCGGCGGGCGGTGCCGGGGTCGGGGCGGCGGCGGGAGCCGCCGCTGCCGCGCGCAACCCCGACCCCGTGGGCGGCGTGGGCGACCTGGCGCAGGGTGTGGGCAGGGCCAAGGGCCGGTCGGTCACGGGCCGGGCGGTGGGCTCGCCGGGTCCGGGCGCGTCGTCGGGCGGGACCGCCCTCCTGCCGGAGCCGGCGAACCCCGCACGTGTCACCGGCTACCGCACGCTGTTCCTGACGCTCACCCTCGCTCTCATGACGCTCGCCGCGACCCGGCCGGGCGCCGCAGTCGCCGCACTGGTGGTCCTGCTCGTCGTGACCCGGCTGGCCGGCATCGCCGTCGACGAGTTCCGCAGCCGCCGCGCGCGGCGCGGACCGAGCCGCAGCGACGCGCTGGTGGCGACCCTCGTGTCCCCCTGGCACCTCGTACGCGCCGTGTTCGGCGTGCTGCCGGCCGTGGCCGTCGGCATCTGCGCCGGGGTGATCGTGGTGCTGCTGGGACTGCTGGTCTTCGCGCCCGGCAACGTGATCATCGCCCCCGTCCCGGCCGTCGAGGCGCGGTCCGTGGGCGGCATGAACCAGCCGATCGTCGACAGCCTGGTGCTCGCCGTCGGGATGCTGGTCACCGTGGTCGTGACGTGGTGGGGTCCGGCGTCGTACGGGACCCGGGTCGGGGCCGGGCCGCTGCTGCGCCGGATCGCCCCGACCAAGGGCTCGAAGACGCTGGTCACCCTGGTCGTGCTGGCGCTCGCGCTGCTCGCCGCGATGCCCCTGTTCGGCAGCCCGGTGGACGTCGTCTGGTGGCCGCTGGGCGACCGGCCCGCCGTGACCTGGTGACCCCGGTCCTGGTGTCCGGATCGTACAGAAACGTTCAGCGGTCTCCCAGCGAACGCTAGTAGGCTGGGTGAAGGCGCGTGTCGCGCCTCGCCCCATTGGCCCGCATCTCGAAGGACCCCGATGTCGACGAATCAGACCAAGGCACAGCGCCGCGACGCGGCCCGTGCCGAGGCCCTTGCTCTCCAGAAGAAGCAGCAGGCACGCGAGAAGCGCAGCCGCCTGATCGTGCTCGGACTCCTCGGGCTCGGAATTATCATCCTGGTCGTGGCGGTCGTCCTGATCTTCATGGAGTCGCAGAAGACGGCCATGGAGAAGGTCGAGAACATCCCGGCCGGCGTGGTGCAGGAGACCGGGATTCCCGTGGGTGCCGACGGCGCCGCGGGCACCTCGAACGAGGGCGCCAAGACGCTCGACGTGTACGTCGACTACATGTGCCCCATCTGCGGCCAGTTCGAGCAGACCAACAGCGCGAGCATCACCGAGATGCGCGAGGCCGGTGACGTCACGTTCGTGGTGCACCCGGTCTCGATCCTGGACCGCACCTCCCAGGGCACCGAGTACTCGACACGTGCGGCATCGGCGGCGGCCTGGGTCGCCGACCGCGCCCCGGAGCAGTTCGCCGCGTTCCACGACGCGATGTTCGCGAGCCAGCCGGAGGAGAACACCGCGGGTCTGTCCGACGAGCAGATCGCCCAGGTCGCCGAGCAGGCGGGCGTGCCGGCCGACGTCGCCGCGGGCATCACCGACGGCGACGCGACCGACACCTACCGGGAGTGGGTCGAGGCCTCGACGGAGCTCGCGACCAACGACGAGGCCCTGGCCAACGCCCAGGGTGGCTTCGGTACGCCCACCGTCGTGATCGACGGCGAGCGGTTCGAGGACTGGCAGACCCCGGGCGCGTTGACCCAGGCGATCACGGGCGAGGCGGCCAGCTCCGAGGAGCCCTCCGCGGAGCCGTCCGAGTAGTACCCGGCGAGTCGACGGCGGGGTCCCGGACCGCGGTCCGGGACCCCGCCGCTCTGTCTCGCGCGGTGTCTCGGCGACGCGCGCGGACTCGACTCGGACTCCGGCGGGAGGAACCGTTAGGCTGGTCCCCGCCCGCCGCCTTAGCTCAGCTGGTAGAGCTCCCGCCTTGTAAGCGGAAGGTCGTCGGTTCGAACCCGACAGGCGGCTCCAGCGGCCCGGGATCCCAACGATCCCGGGCCTGCTTTGTCCAGGGTCAGACGAACCGGCGGCGGCCGGCGAGCGCGCCGAAGACCATCTGGGCCAGCAGCACCGCAAGGAGCATGGCCAGCGGAATGGGCCAGCCGCCCGTGACGTCGTGCAGCAGACCGAACAGGAACGGCCCGAGCGCGGCGAAGAGGTACCCGAAGCCCTGTGCCATCCCGGACAGCCGCGCGGTGTCGGCACCGGTCCGCGCGCGCAGCGCGATCACGGTCAGGGCGAGGGAGAACACGCTCATCCCGAGGCCGGCCAGCAGGCTCCACAGCAGTGGCGACCAGGCCGGGGCCAGCATCAGCCCGGCCGTCCCGGCGATACCCAGGACGCTGAGCGTGATGATCCACCCGCCCTGCCCGCGCCCGCGCGCGGCCAGCGGGGCGACGAACAGGCTGATCGGCACGGCCATCAGCGAGACCAGGCCCATCAGCAGCCCGGCCTCGTCGCGCGGCACGCCGGCGTCCATCAGCACCTGCGGGAACCAGCCCATGGCGGCGTAGGCGTAGAAGGCCTGGAGGCCGAAGAAGCCGGTGACGATCCAGGCCAGCCGGTTGCGCAGCAGCGAGCGGCCGCCATCGACTGCCTCGACGTGCCGCGGCGTCCGGCCGGTGCCACGGGCGGCGAGGAGCCACGCCAGCAGCGCGACGACGGCCAGGACCGTCCACGCGCCCAGCGCCGGGCGCCAGCCGCCGAACACGTCGCCGAGCTGCGGCGTCACCGCCGACCCGAGGGCGCCGCCGCCCTGCAGGGCAGCGGTGTAGACGCCGGTCATGACGCCGATACGCGCCGGGAAGGAGTCCTTGATGACGACGGGGATCAGCACGTTGACCAGGGCGATCCCGGCGGTGGCGACCAGCGTGCCTCCGAGCACCACGGCCGGGCCGTCGAGCACACGCAGCACGAGCCCGGCGGCGAGCGTGGTCAGCGCGATCGAGATGGCGGCGCCGATCCCGGCCCGGAGGGCGAGCAGGGGCGCGACGAGGCCCGCGCCGGCGAAGCACAGCGTCGGCAACGTCGTGAGCACGCCTGCCCAGACCGCGGAGACGCCCAGGTCGACGCGCATCTCCTCGAGCATCGGGCCGACGCCGGTGATGGCCGGGCGCAGGTTGAGGGCGACGAGCACCACGGCGACCGCGAGCAGCACTCCGGCGGCCACCACACCCGGCGTCCGCGTCTCCACGGCGCCGTTCAGCTCGGGTTCCAGGCCGGATTCATGGTGGTCGACGTGCATGACCGCTACCCTGGCATACGTAGGATGATTGGATGAAAGGAATTCGCTGTGCCTTTGGCCACCACTCACCGGGCCGGCCTCGTCGACCAGGTCATCGAGCAGCTGCGGACCGCGGTCCGAGAGGGCGAATGGCCCGTCGGCGAGCGCATCCCCACCGAACCCGAGCTCAGCGAGCAGCTCGGCGTCGGCCGCAACACCGTCCGTGAGGCCGTGCGCGCGCTCGCGCACACGGGCCTGCTGGAGGTCCGTCAGGGTGACGGCACGTACGTGCGCGCCACGAGCGAGGTCTCCGGTGCGATCCGCCGACTTGCCGGTTCGGAGCTCCGGGAGGTGCTGCAGGTGCGGCGCACCCTCGAGGTCGAGGGCGCCCGGCTCGCCGCCACGGAGCGGACGGAGGACGACGTCGCCGAGCTGCGCGCCCTGCTCGCCCGCCGCGCGACCGAGCTGGCCGAGGCGCGTTGGGAGGACTTCGCGCGGACGGACGCCGAGTTCCATCGGGCGGTCGTCCGGGCCGGGCACAACGGGCTGCTGACGGAGCTCTACCTCGGGCTGACGGAGGTCGTCACGGCGAGCGTCGCCGCGACGTCCACCATCACGCCCGGCGCGGAGCACGTGCCCGAGATCGGCCACGAGGGGCTGGTCGACGCCGTCGCGCAGCAGGATCCGGACCGGGCCGTCGCCGAGGCCTGCGGCTTCCTGGACGAGCTCCTGTCCCGCGTCGAGAGCTCCTGAGCGGGTGCTCGCACACCCCCTGACCGAGGACCGCCGTGCGGCGGTGACCGCAGCCCTGTCCCGGGTCGCGGGCGGCGCCGTCGCGGTTGTCGACGAGCAGCACGTCGGTCACGACTGGGCCCCGGTCACGCGCCTCCGGCTCGACCGCGACCTGCCGGGGGGCGGGGCATCCGTGATCGTCAAGCACCTCCGGGTGCCGGGGGAGGGGCACGGCGGTCCGCCCTACCTCCGCCGCGAGGCGGCCGGGTTGCGGACGGCGGCGCGGAGCGGTGTCGCCCCGAGGCTGCTGCACGCCGACGACGGCGCGGGGTTCCTGCTCCAGGAGGACCTCGGCACCTGGCCGACCCTCCAGGACCAGCTCCTGGGCGACGACCCGCGCGCCGCGACGGCCGCCCTCGTCGACACGGCGACCGCCGTCGGGCGCCTGCATGCGACCACGACCGGTAGCGATGCCGCGCACCGGGAGGCCCTCGACGGGTTCTCGTCCGACGTGACGAGCGGGGCGCTCTACGACTTCGGCGCGGACCACTGGGAGCGCGTCGAGCGGCAGTGCGCGGATCTCCGGCTGCCCGCGGGGCGACCGGCGCGGACGGCGGTGCTGCGCCTGCTCGGCCGCGTGGCCGCGCGCGGGCCAGGCACGGCGCTCGTGCACCTGGACCTGAACCCGACGAACGTGCTGGTCACCGGCGACGGCGCCCGGCTGATCGACTTCGAGGGATCCCGCATCGGACACACCGGGATCGACGCGTGCTTCCTGCACTACCCGTTCCCGCACCACAGCAGTCCGTGGGGCGTGTTGCCGCCGGAAACCGTCGAGGCCGCCGACGCGGCGTACCGCGCGGCGCTGATCGCGAACGGCGCGGACCTGCTGGCCGCCGACCACGACCAGGTGCTCGCCGACGGCGCCGTCGTCGCGCTGCTCGGCAGGCTCGTCCGGCTGCCGCTGATCGCCCGGCCGGATCAGGCGCGGGCGGACGCCCGGCGGCGTCGGGGGCAGATCGTGCACCAGGTCGAGACCTGCGCGCGCCTGACGGAGCGTGCCGGAGGCCTGACGGCGCTCACCGGGTGGCTCCGGTCGCTCGGCGAGGCGCTGACGCTGCGCTGGCCGGCCGCCGCGGCGTCGCGGGCGCCTGTGTTCCCCGCCTTCTCGGGGTGAGCTCCAGACCCCGCTCAGGCCCCGGGAGCCCCCGCCACGGCGCGCACCAGGTGCTCCGCGACCGCGCGGCGCTGGGCATCGGGCATCGACCGGTAGGTGAGCGACTCGAACATCCACAGCCCGTCGGCGGCGAGGCGCGCCACCAGCAGCGACATCGAGGCAGGGTCGGCCTCGGCGTCGTCGGGCACGGGCGCCCACCGCTCCAGCACCACGCTCCACGGGCCCGCCCACTCCGGACGCGTCGCGGCCTCCAGCATGAGCTGCAGCTCCGCCCGGGTCGCGGCCTGGGCGCTCACGCGGATGTAGGCGGCCAGCCGCTCGTCGGGGGTGAGCTGGTCCGCCGGACGGCCGGCGTCGGCCTCCAGCGTGGCCTCCCACCGCGCGGCCAGGTGCTCGTGGATGGCGACGAGCAGGCCCTCCCGGGACGGGAAGTGGTACATGATCCCGCCGCGTGTCAGCTCCGCCTCGGCCGCCACGGAGTCGAACGTCACGGCCGTGACGCCCTCGCGCTGGACCAGGCGCACGGCGGATTCGAGGATGCGGTCGCGGTTGCTCGGTCGCACGGGGTCTCCTGCGGGGCTGCGTCGCGGTGGGTGCGGTTCAGTGTCCCGAACCGTAGGCGGAGGATGCCGATCCCGGCCCGTAGGCGCGGAGCAGCACTGTGGTGACGATAGCGCCGAGCGCCAGGACCGCGGCGCAGACCACCATGACCACGAAGTAGCTGTTCCCGAACGCCTGGGACGCGGCGGCGAGCACCTCGGGGCCGGTGCCCGGGGCGGTCACGGCGTCGGACATCGACCGGCCCGCCTCGACGGGGGCGCCCTCGGGCAGGCGGACCGTCGCGGTGTAGATGGTGGTCAGCAGCGAGCCGAGCAGGGCCACGGCGGCCAGGCTGCCGAACTCGTAGGAGACCTCCTCCACGGAGGAGCCCATGCCGGCCCGGCGGGCCGGCACGTTCCCGATGATCGCCGTGGAGGCCACCGACATCGCCGCCCCCAGCCCGAGGCCCGTCACCAGCAGGCCCGCGAGCAGCAGCCACTCGGTCCCGTGCTGCACGCCGTACAGCGTGCCGCCCACGCCGACGGCGCCCACGGCCAGGCCGCCGCCGATCAGCACCCGCAGGCCCACCACGTGGAGGAACGCCCCGGCCAGGAGCGAGGACGGCAGCGAGCCGAGGGCGATCGCGGCAACCAGGAGCCCGGACTCCAGCGGGGTGAACCCGGCCACGAGCTGGAACCGCTGCGTCGTGGCGAGCTGCAGGCCGCCCATGGCGAACATCGCGATCGCCGCCGCCAGCACCCCGGACGAGAACGCGGCGTTGCGGAAGATCGACAGGTCGAGCAGCGGGAACGGCAGCCGTCGCTGCCGGCGGACGAAGACCCACCAGCCCACGACGGTCACGGCGGCTGCCCCGAGGACGACGGTCCCGGACCGGTCGGCGCGGGCGACCTCCTTGATCAGGACCACGAGCCCGACCAGCGTGACCAGGGCCTGGACCGACGAGACGAAGTCCCACCGGGTCGCGGGGTGCGGGTCGTCCTCCGGCGCGACGGCGAGCCCGACGATCACGGCCAGCAGGACCACCGGCACGTTGATCAGGAAGATCGAGCCCCAGGCGAAGTGCTCCAGCAGCACACCGCCGACGATCGGTCCCAGGGCGCCGCCTACGACGGACAGGCTGCCCCACACGCTGATGGCGATGTTGCGCTCGCGCTCGTTGACGAAGGCCACCCGGATCAGGGCCAGCGTGGCCGGCATCATCGCGGCGGCGCCGACGGCGAGCAGCCCGCGCGCGGCGATCAGCACCTCGGGCGTGGGCGCGGTCGCGGCCAGGAAGGAGGCGAGCCCGAACACCACGAGGCCGGACACGAACATCCGCCGGTGCCCGAACCGGTCGCCCAGCGTGCCCGAACCGAGCAGGAGCCCGGTCATCACAAGCGGGTAGGCGTTGATGATCCACAGGCTCTCGCTCCAGCTCGCGTCGAGCTCGCGCGTGAGGGTCGGCAGCGCCGTGTACAGGATCGAGTTGTCCAGCGTGATCAGCAGCAGGCCGGTGCCCACGGTGACCAGGAGCGTCCAGCGTCGTCCGGTGCTCAGCTGGGACGTGCCCGCAGTGCGCGGAGGGCTCATCGTCATGGTTGTAAATGTACCATCTAGAAGGTTAAGTTACGCGGCCAGGGCAGGGTTGCGGAGACGTCAGAGGCTCCCCGGCGCGAGCACCGGGGAGCCTCTGAGATTCACCCTCGAAGTGTAGGGCCGGGTGGGGGTCCTACGCGCGCGGCCAGGCCCCCGGCGTCGGCCACTTGGCGGTGCGCCCGTCGCCGCTGGAGGTGCCTGTCAGGCGCCGCTTGACCCAGGGGCCCACGTGCTGGCGCATCCAGGCGGCGTTGGCGCGCGCCGTCTCGCGGAAGGCCGCGGGCGGGGCGGCGTCGAGCGGCACGTCGTAGGCGGCGTCGTCCGGCTCCAGGCCCAGCGCGACCAGGGCCGCGTTCGCCACCCGCTGGTGCCCCTCGGGGGTGAGGTGGATGCGGTCAGAGGACCAGACCCGCAGGTCGGCCAGGGAGCGCATGCCCCACAGGTCCACGACGTGCGCGCCGTGGCGGCGGGCGATGGACCAGACGTTCGCGTTGAAGATGCCGACCCGGCCGTTGGTCCAGCTCAGCGCGGCGCCCGCCTTGAAGCCGGTGCCCATCAGCACGTCGGCGCCGGTGGCGCGGAGTGTGGCGACGGCGTCCTCCAGCGCGGCCGAGATCGCGTCGATGTCGGCCGTGGCGCGCAGGATGTCGTTGCCGCCCGCGACCAGGGAGACGAGGTCGGGCTGGGCGTCGAGGGTGACCCCGAGCTGCTCGGCGACGATCGGGCGCAGCTTGCGGCCCCGGATCGCGAGGTTCGCGTACTCGAGCGGCGCCTCGCCGGCAGCGATGCGGCGGGCGGAGAGCAAGGCGGCGAGGTTGTCCGCCCAGCCGCGTTGTACGTCCGGGGCGTCGGGATAGGGGTCCCACAGGCCCTCCGAGAAGGAGTCGCCCATGGCGATGTACCGCGTCCAGCGGACGGGGGCGGTCGCGGAGGGAGAGGTGGAGGGACCTTCCGGTTCTGGGGTCGTCGTCGCGCTCACGGTGCTCATTCTCGCGCCAACACCCGTGAGGAGTCGTCACAAGTAGGTGTGTCGGGCAGCACAGGGCGTCAGTGTCGGAGGGTGCCGGTAACCTCCTGAACGTGGAGACCATCGTGAACCCGACACCCCCTGCCGACGCCGCCGCTGCCGCTGGCCGGCCCCCGTTGTCGCAGGTCATCGCGCCGGACTGGGCCGAGGCGCTGGCTGACGTCGAGCCCCGCATCCATGCGATGGGCGACTTCCTGCGCAACGAGGTCGCCGAGGGGCGCACCTACGTCCCGGCGGGGGAGAACGTGCTCGCCGCGTTCAAGCGTCCGCTCGCGGACGTGCGCGTGCTGATCGTGGGCCAGGACCCGTACCCGACGCCGGGGCACGCCATGGGCCTGTCCTTCTCGGTGCAGCCGGACGTGCGGCCGGTCCCGCGCTCGCTGGTCAACATCTACAAGGAGCTGCAGGAGGACCTCGGCCTGCCGCTCCCGTCGAACGGTGACCTCCGGCCCTGGGCCGACCAGGGCGTCATGCTGCTGAACAGGACGCTGACCTGCCGCCCCGGCTCCTCCGACTCGCACGCGGGCAAGGGCTGGGAGGAGGTCACGGAGGCCGCCATCCGCGCGCTGGTGGCCCGTGGCGGGCCCCTCGTGGCGATCCTGTGGGGGGCGAAGGCGCGCAACCTCAAGGCGTGGCTGGGGGACGTCCCCGTGGTCGAGAGCGCGCACCCGTCGCCGCTGTCGGCGCGCAGCGGCTTCTTCGGGTCCAAGCCGTTCTCGCGGGCCAACGCGCTCCTCGAGCAGCAGGGCGCCCAGCCGGTCGACTGGCGCCTGCCGTAACGATCGCGGGCCGCCCCTTGGCGCCGGCGGACGTCCGGCGTGCAGACAACGTGAAAAGGACTCAGGTGAACGACAGGACAGTTCCTCCGACCCTCGGGGGGACCGGCGAGACGCTGGTCGCCCACGTCGAGGCCCCCGCCGTCGCGGGCGCGCAGCAGGGGCTCTCCGACCGGGACCGCGAGATCCTCGCGTTCGAGCGCCAGTGGTGGAAGTACGCCGGCGCCAAGGAGGAGGCGGCGCGGGAGCTGTTCGGTCTGACGGCCACGCGGTATTACCAGGTTCTCAATACGCTGATCGACTCCCCGGCCGCCCTGGAGCACGACCCGATGCTGGTCAAGCGCCTGCGCAGACTCCGGTCGACCCGGCAGCGAGCACGATCTGCACGCCGTCTGGCGGATGAGAACCACTGAGAAGGCACCGATCCGTCACAACAACCCGCTACTCTCTCTGCCGTGACGAAGAGTGGCTACCCCTACCCGCCCGACGAGTTCGACGTCGCTGTCCCCGGGGGCGCACCAGTGGGTGTGCACCGTGCACCGCGCAGCGGTTGGAGCTCGGCCTGGCCGTTCCTGCTGGTCGCCGTAGTCTGCGCCGCCGTGGCGTGGGGCGGCATCACACTGCTCTCCGGCGACGGCGACCCGGCGGAGGCGTCGGGCGACCCGTCGACCTCGGCATCCGCCCCGGCATCGCCGTCGGCCTCGGCCTCGGCGTCGGGTGAGCCGTCGGGCGAGCCCAGCGGTGAGCCGTCGGGGGAGACCGGTGGCGCTGCCGACCCCGCGGCGCTGAAGGCCGGCGCGGACCTGACTGCCCAGGTGGCCGTCTACAACGTCGGGCAGGAGGCGGGGCTCGCCGGCGAGACCGCCGAGTACCTGACGGGGCAGGACGTGGCCGGCGCGGCGCTGCGCGAGGAGCCGCAGACCCCGGACGGCGCGACCTACACGGAGAACACCGTTCTCTACGGCGCCAACCGTGCGGAGACGGCCGCCTACATCGCGGCGCTGCTCGGCATCCCGGAGGCGAACATGGTCGAGTCGGCGGCGGTCTCGGACTCGCCGGAGGCCGTGTGGGTCGCCGTCGTGACCCGGCCAGCGACGATGGGCTGACCTTCGGCTAGGTTTACCAGCCCGTACCACCACGTTGATATTCCTTGACAAGCGGCCGTTTGCAGCCCTCTGACCTGGGCGTTCGCCATGCGCTTAATGCCGCATACCGGGCATTGAGGCTTCCCTGGTGTGAGACGGACCACTACGCTCGAACCACCACGGGTCGACCGCATGGCCCGTGCAGAGGTACAAGGAGAACTACGCATGGCCCAGGGCACCGTCAAGTGGTTCAACGCCGAGAAGGGGTATGGGTTCATCACCCCGACTGCCGGCGGCCAGGACCTTTTTGTTCACTACAGTGCGATCCAGAGCGATGGCTACCGGTCCCTCGACGAGGGTCAGGAAGTCGAGTACGAGGTGGGGCAGGGACAGAAGGGTCCGCAGGCAGAGCAGGTTCGTCCAGTCTGACTCGATGGGACGACGGGTGGGAGCTACCCACCCGTCGCCCGCCACCCCCCGAGGATGCTGGGACCCAGACCCCGGCGTCCGCACTGGACGGTCGACGACGACCGGTATCGCACGATGTCGGACGACGATGCCCGACGCCACCGAGCAGCCGCCCCGTACCGCGGCTGCTCGCTCTGGTTCTCGCCCGGCGCCCCCTGCCGGCGAGCACCCATGATTCGATGAGGGCGTGACGCTCCTCGACGCGGTGGTGGTCGGCTCCGGGCCGAACGGCCTGGCGGCCGCGGTGACGCTCGCCCGCGCGGGGCTGGGGGTCCGGGTCCTGGAGGCCCAGCCCACGATCGGCGGCGGCGCGCGCACGCTCCCGGTTCCCGAGCTCGCCGGCGACCTGCTCTTCGACCTCTGCTCCGCCGTGCACCCCATGGCCTGGGCCTCGCCGTTCTTCCGGGCCTTCGACCTGCCGGCGCACGGCGTCGAGCTCGTCGCGCCCGACGTCGCCTACGCCCAGCCGCTCGGCGGCGACCGCGCGGGCATCGCGTGGCGCGACCTGACCCGCACGGCCGACGGCCTCGGGCCCGACGGCGACGCCTGGCGTGACCTGATCGGACCGCTCGCCGAGAGCTGGCGGCAGGTGACTGCGCTCGCGCTGGGGGACAAGCGGACCGTGCGCGGCATGCTGGAGGGCGTGCGCGACCACGGCGCGCACGCGTCGGAGACGTGGGGCCTGACCTCCCTGGTCCGGCCGGGCCTGCGGTTCGGCGCGGCGCTCCTCGAGCAGGGCGGCCCGCGCTGGGAACGGCGGTTCCTCACCGAGGAGGCGAAGGCCCTGCTCACCGGCGTCGCGGCGCACGCCATCACGCCCCTCCCGTCCTACGCGGGGGCGGGTACGGCCCTGCTCCTCGCGGCCCTCGCGCACGCCGACGGCGGCTGGGCCGTCCCGGTGGGCGGTTCGCAGGCCATCACCGACGCCCTGGTCCGAGACCTTCACGTGCACGGCGGCACCGTCGAGACCGGCCGTCCGGTCGACGACTGGACGGACCTCCCGCCCGCCCGGGCCGTGCTCTTCGACACCACGCCGACCACGGTGCTCCGGGTCATGGGGGACCGGATCGGGGTCGCGCGGCGCGCCGCGCTGCGCAGGTTCAAGTACGGCAACGCGGCGGCCAAGGTCGACTTCGTCCTGTCGGGTCCGGTCCCGTGGGCTGCGCCCGACGTCGGGCGTGCGTCGACCGTGCACGTGGGTGGGTCCCGCGCGGAGATGGTGATCGCGGAGGACGCCGTCGCGAACGGTGTGCATCCCGACCATCCGATGGTCCTGCTCAGCGATCCGGGCGTCGCCGATCCCGGCCGGGTGCGCGGCGCCACGCGGCCGCTGTGGACCTACGCCCACGTACCCGCCGGCTCGACGCACGACGTCACCGAGGCGGTCACGCGGCAGATCGAGCGTTTCGCGCCCGGCTTCCGCGACGTCGTCGTCGGCGCGCGGTGCATCCCCGCCGATCAGATGCAGCGGCACAACCAGAACTATCCGGGCGGCGACATCTCCGCGGGCGCCGCGAGCATGTGGCAGATGATCGCGCGGCCGACCCTCGCCCCCGACCCGTACCAGGTCGCCGAGGGGGTGTACCTCTGCTCGGCGTCGACCCCGCCTGGCCCGGGCGTGCACGGCATGGGCGGGTGGCACGCCGCGCGCCGGGCGCTGCTGCGGGAGTTCGACGTCCGCCACGTGCCGGGGCTGGCGCCGGGGTAGGCGCCCCGCGTTCGCCCGCGGTGTACGCGCCTTGCACTCTCAAGGTCCGAGTGCCAATAATGTCTTAGCACTCTCCGTTGGAGAGTGACAGCAGGGTCGAATGGTGAGGCCTCCTGCCGCGGCGAGACATGGTCGTCGGGGCGGTTGCCGTCCGTCGCGGGCACCGGCCGGCCTGGACAAGCCACCAGCGGAGGATTCATCCCCATGGCCAAGATCATCGCTTTCGACGAGGTTGCTCGTCGGAGCATGGAGCGCGGGCTCAACCAGCTCGCCGACACGGTGAAGGTCACGCTCGGCCCGAAGGGTCGCAACGTCGTTCTGGACAAGAAGTGGGGCGCCCCCACGATCACCAACGACGGTGTCTCCATCGCCAAGGAGATCGAGCTCGAGGACCCCTACGAGCGGATCGGCGCGGAGCTCGTCAAGGAGGTCGCCAAGAAGACGGACGACGTCGCGGGTGACGGCACCACCACCGCCACCGTGCTCGCCCAGGCGCTCGTGAAGGAGGGCCTGCGTGTCGTTGCCGCCGGTGCCAACCCGATCGCCGTCAAGCGCGGCATCGAGAAGGCCACCGAGGCCGTCACCGAGCAGCTGCTGAACGCCGCCAAGGAGATCGAGACCAAGGAAGAGATCGCCGCCACGGCCGCGATCTCGGCTGGCGACCCGGCGATCGGCGAGCTCATCGCCGAGGCCCTCGACAAGGTGGGCAAGGAAGGCGTCATCACCGTCGAGGAGTCGAACACCTTCGGCCTCGAGCTCGAGCTCACCGAGGGCATGCGCTTCGACAAGGGCTTCCTGGCCCGCTACTTCGAGACGGACCCCGAGCGCCAGGAGGCCGTGCTCGAGGACCCGTACGTCCTGATCGTCGAGTCGAAGATCTCGAACGTCAAGGACATGCTGCCGCTGCTCGACCAGGTCATGAAGTCGGGCAAGTCGCTCCTCATCATCGCCGAGGACGTCGAGGGCGAGGCCCTGGCGACCCTGGTGCTGAACAAGATCCGTGGCACCTTCAAGTCCGTTGCCGTCAAGGCCCCGGGCTTCGGCGACCGCCGCAAGGCCATGCTGCAGGACATCGCGATCCTGACCGGTGGCCAGGTCATCACCGAGACCGTCGGCCTCAAGCTGGAGAACGCCACGCTGGAGGAGCTCGGCCAGGCGCGCAAGGTCGTCGTCACCAAGGACGAGACCACGATCGTCGAGGGTGCCGGCGACGCCGACCTCATCGCCGGTCGCGTCAACCAGATCCGCAGCGAGATCGACAAGTCCGACTCGGACTACGACCGCGAGAAGCTGCAGGAGCGCCTCGCCAAGCTGGCCGGCGGCGTGGCCGTCATCAAGGCCGGCGCGGCCACCGAGGTGGAGCTCAAGGAGCGCAAGCACCGCATCGAGGACGCCGTCCGCAACGCGAAGGCTGCCGTCGAGGAGGGCATCGTCGCCGGTGGTGGCGTGGCCCTCATCCAGGCCGGTGCCGTTGCGTTCGCCAAGCTCGAGCTCGAGGGTGACGAGGCGACCGGTGCCGCGATCGTGCGTGCCGCGATCGACGCCCCGCTGAAGCAGATCGCCGTGAACGCCGGCCTCGAGGGCGGCGTCGTGGCGGAGAAGGTGCGCAACCTTCCCTCGGGCCACGGCCTGAACGCCGCGACCGGCGTGTACGAGGACCTGCTCGCCGCGGGCGTCAACGACCCGGTCAAGGTGACCCGTTCCGCGCTGCAGAACGCCGCGTCGATCGCCGCGCTGTTCCTCACCACCGAGGCCGTCGTCGCCGACAAGCCGGAGCCCGTCGGGGCCCCGGCCGGCGACCCGACCGGTGGCATGGGCGGCATGGACTTCTGAGTCCAGCCTGACCCCCTCGGGCTTCGGCCCGGGAACCTGTCCGACGCCGGTCGGTCAACCTCTCACGCGGAGGGTGACCGGCCGGCGTCGGCCTTTTCCGGCCGGGTCTCGGAAGAGCCCGCGGCCTCAGGAGAACATGCGCGTCGCGGCCGCCTCCGCCTCCGCGTAGGTGCGGGCCGCGGCGGCCAGCGCGGCCTGGATCGCGTCGAGCGCGCCCTCGACCTGCGCCTGCGCGCCCCGCCACTGCGCGACCGTACCGCCGAACGCCGCAGCGGCCGGTCCCTGCCAGCTCGCCTGCAGCGCGTCGAGGTTGCGCATGAGCGCCCCCACCTCGGTGCGCACCGTGGCCACCGAGCCCGCTACCGCCGCGCTCGCCTGCTCCACCTGGTCGCTGTCGACCTCGAACCGCATGGTCATCACCTCCCGCACGCCGGCCCGTCCGGCGTCCTGCACCGACCGTAGGCGCGGGATCGCCGACGGCGGGGCGGTCACGGGGCGGCCTGTGCACAGGCCTGTGGATGCCGGGGGTGTGGTCGTGCTCGAATCGCCGCGCGGCCGTCCGGAGGGTCGGTCGCGGGCGGCGTCAGCCCAGGTCGAGCTTCGCCTGCTCCTTGCGCAGCCGGTGCAGCTCCATGTCGAGGTTCTGCCGCGCGGGCTCCTCCCACGCGGCGCCCATGGGGCTCAGGAAGAGCGACTTGCGCGCGAGCAGCCGCTCGATCACGCGGATCCGGGCCCGGAGGTAGTCCTCGGCGGGGATGTGCGCGTACTCGGCGCGCACCGCGGACTTGTAGTCCTTGTACCGCTGCGGCTCGGCAGCGAGCATCGCGAGGTCGGCGTCGTTGAGCACCGCGGCGTCGAAGTCCGCGGGGTCGGGCGCGTGCCGCACGATGGCGTTGACCAGGGCGGCGACCCGGTCCGCCGCTCGCACGGGCACGCCGAGCTCGGTCAGCTCCTTGTCCGCGAGGGCCGCGGAGGCCGTGGTCTGCTCGCCGCCCTGCGAGGCGTCGGCCATCTTGCGCTCGGCGTTGAACACCGCGCCGTGGTACCAGGCGGCGAGACGCACCAGGTCCGGCTCGTGCGTCTCCTCGGCCAGCTCGTCCACGCGGTGCAGCACGGAGGCCAGGTGGCGCAGGTTGTGGAAGTGCCGGTTCTCGTCGGCCCATCGGTCGAGGAGCGACTGGCCGATCGCCTCGATCGCCTCGGTGTCCGCCGTGGCCCCCGCGCCCACCGCACTGCGGACGAAGGACTTGAGGAACCACTGCGGCGCGTCAGACGTCAGCACGCCCATGTGAACTCTGCCTAACGGTCGATGTCGGTCACTCCACGACCAGCCTATTACCGAAACGGTCAGTGGCGGCTACCACCGTCACGGGATCGTGATCACGGTTCGGCTCCGGTCGTGTCAGAGGGGCAGCGTGAGCCGGACCGTGAGGCCGCCGCCGGGGGTCTGCCCCACCTCGACGTGCCCGCCGTGCGTGCCCACGATCGCCGCGACGATCGCCATGCCCAGCCCCGAGCCGCCGCCCGACTCCCGGGTACGGGACGAGTCCGCGCGGTAGAACCGCTCGAAGATCCGCCGGCCCTGCTCCTCGGTGAGGCCGGGGCCGTGGTCGCGCACCTCGAGGACGGCGCTGCGGCCCGCTGCCGGGGCGTCGGCGCCCGGGGCCACTTTCTCGCCGTTCTGCGCGGCGCGGTTCGCGCCCGGCGAGCCCGGGAGCACCCCCAGCGCGATCTCGGCGGGCGTGCCCGACGGCGTGTGCCGCGCGACGTTGCCGATGAGGTTGGTCAGGACCTGCCGCAGGCGGTCGCCGTCGCCCTCCACGACGAGCTTGTCGGGGACCTGCCCCGCAGGATCGTCCGGACCGGCGTCCGGGGCGAGGGGCACCACGGTGACGTCGCGCGTCGGGTCCAGCGCGTGCAGGTCCTGGGCGGAGTCCCGCGCGAGGGCGACCAGGTCGACGTCCTCGCGTGCGACCGGGCGCCCCTCGTCGAGGCGCGCGAGCACCAGCAGGTCGTTGACCAGCGTGCCCATGCGGCGGGCGGCGTCCTCGATGCGGAACATCGTGTCGTCGACCTTGTCCGAGCTGTCCAGGGCGCCCATCCGGTACAGCTCGCCGTAGCCGCGGATCGTCGCGACGGGTGTGCGCAGCTCGTGCGAGGCGTCCGAGACGAACTGCCGCATGCGCACCTCGGAGGCCTCCTGAGCGGCGAAGGCGCGCTCGATCTGCGTCAGCATCGCGTTGAGCGACGCCGCCAGCGAGCCCATCTCGGTGCCGGCGGGCGCCTCGGGGACGCGCAGTGTCAGGTCGCCCGCCGCGATCTGCGCGGCCGTGTGCTCCACGGACCGCAGCGAGCGGAGCGACCGCTCCACGAGCAGCCAGGCCGTGAGCCCGCCGAGCAGCACGATGCCCAGGCCCGACATGATCAGCGTGCGGGTCAGGATCGAGACGGTCTTGTCCATGCCCACCAGCGGCAGTGCCACGTAGACGGTGGCGCGCTCGCCGCTCGGGTAGGTCGCGCCCAGCGTGATGACGCGCCAGCTCTCGGTGCCGGTGTCCGGTCCGGAGCCGTCGCCGGTGCCGCCGTCGCCGGTGCCGCCGTCGCCCGTGTCGCCGGTGCCGGTGGCCCCGGCGGCGGTGAACGGCTCGCCGCCGCTGGCGACAGCCTCCTCGTACGTCACCGTCGGCAGCTCGGGCGTGCCGAACCGGGTGATCGCGGAGTTGCCGAGCTGGGTCTGCTTGCCGCTCTCGTTCTCGATGAGCACGTAGTAGTCGCTCGGCAGGGCCTGGCCGGAGGTGGACTGGATGATGCCGATCGGGTCGAGCGCGGCCGTGTGCAGCTCGTCGTCCACCTGCTGGACCAGGAAGCCCGACACCACCGTGGTCGTGGCGATGCCGGCGATGCCCAGCCCCGCCGCCAGCAGCAGCGAGATGATCGCGACGAGCCTGGCGCGCAGAGGGATACCGGCGAGGCGCTCCCTAAGCACGGACGGGCTGCGGGGCGCGCAGCAGGTACCCGACGCCGCGCTTGGTGTGGATCAGCGGGGGCAGTGGCTCGCCCTCGACCTCGAGCGTGTCGATCTTGCGCCGCAGGTAGGAGATGTAGGACTCGACGATGTTCGCGTCGCCGCCCCAGTCGTACTGCCACACGTGGTCCAGGATCTGCGCCTTGGACAGGACCCGGCCGGAGTTGAGCATCAGGTAGCGCAGCAGCTTGAACTCCGTGGGCGACAGGTCGACCTCGACGCCGGCCCGGCGCACCTCGTGCGAGTCCTCGTCCATCTCGAGGTCGCCCACGTGCAGCACGGCCTCCTCCTCGGGGGCGGGCACGCCCGTGCGGCGCAGCACCGCGCGGATCCGGGCCACGACCTCCTCCAGGCTGAACGGCTTGGTCACGTAGTCGTCGCCGCCCACGGTGAGGCCCTGCACCTTGTCCTGCGTGTCGTCCTTCGCGGTGAGGAAGACGACGGGGGTGTGCCGGCCGGTCGCGCGCATGCGGCGCGTCACGGTGAAGCCGTCCATGTCGGGGAGCATCACGTCGAGCACCACGAGGTCCGGCTCGACGTCGCGGACGAGCTGGAGGGCGCCGTTGCCGTCCGCGGCGGCATGGACCTCGAAGCCCGCGAAGCGCAGGGACGTGGACAGGAGCTCGCGGATGTTCGGTTCGTCGTCCACGACGACCAGACGCGCCTCAGGAGTAGCCATGTTTCCAGTGTGCGGCTGGTTCCTGAAGGCTGCCTGAGTTTCGCCCGGGAATTCCCCCGGGCTTCCGCTCCCGGTGTCCGCCGTCCCCGTCGCGCGGGCTTCGGCTCCGCGATTCGGCGCGCACCGCCTAGGCTGTGTCGCATGTCAGCACCGTCCCCGCAGGAGTCCGGGCAGTTGCCCCGGCGCACGTATCTCATCGTCGACGGTGAGAACATCGACGCCACGCTCGGCATGAACGTGCTGAACCGCCGTCCGGCACCCGAGGAGCGCCCGCGCTGGGACCGTATCTCCGCGTTCGCGGAGAAGGTCTGGTCGCAGGAGGTCGTGCCGCTGTTCTTCCTGAACGCGACCTCCGGCCAGATGCCGATGCCGTTCGTGCAGGCGCTGCTCGCCATGGGCTACAAGCCCATCCCGCTGGCCGCGCAGGGCTCGGAGAAGGTCGTCGACGTCGGTATCCAGCGCACCCTCGACGCGCTCCTGGACCGTCCGGGCGACGTGCTGCTCGCGAGCCACGACGGCGACTTCCTGCCCCAGATCGAGGCCCTGCTGGCCGACGACGACCGCCGCGTCGGCCTGCTGGGCTTCCGCGAGTTCGTCAACGCCCGGTTCACGGACCTGGAGCAGCGCGGCCTGGTCATGTACGACCTCGAGGCCGACGCCGACGCCTTCACCACCATGCTGCCGCGTGTCCGCATCATCCCGATCGAGGAGTTCGACCCGCTGCGCTACCTGTAGCCGGCGCGGCGCCCCGGGCCATCGGCTCGGGGCGCCGCGCGCAGCCCGTGCGGCTACCTGCTCAGAGCGAGCGTGCCCTCGTAAGGGGTGCGGTCGCCCTGGGGCAGCGTGGGTCGCGCGTTGTGCCCGTGCGACGCCTCGTCGAGCACCGCGATCTGCTCGGCCGACAGCTCCACCGGCGTCGCGTAGACGACCCACTGGACGCCCTCGGTGCACGGCGGCGTCGTCAGGCTGCCCTCGTACGCCTCGTAGGTGGGGTCCGTCGGCAGCATCGCCGCGACGTCGAGCGGCAGATCGGAGGTGCCCGGCGTCGCCGCGCCCTCGACGAACGGCTGCCAGGCCGTGTTCTCCGCGCCCTCCTCGGCGAGGACGCCGATCACGAGGGTGCGGCCGTCCGGGGCGGTGTGGACCAGGTGGAACTCCGCGTCCATCGCCTCGCCCTCGACGGTGTGCTCCGACGGAACGTGGAAGTGCGTCTGGGCCAGGGTGAACTCGGCGCCGTCCCACTCGATCGTCGACGCCCCGCTCTCGGGCACGAGCTGGACGGTGTGACCCGTGTCGACCGACTCGCCGACCGTCGGGGACGACATGATCGTCGGGTGGTCGGTCGCCTCCTGGTCGGCGTGGGCGGGCAGATCGATGGGCGACTGCGCGTCACCGGCGGAGCACGCCTCGAAGTCGGCGGACAGGTGCCCCCATTCCGCCGGCCCCTCCGCGCCCTCGTACGACCAGTGCACCTCGCCGCCCACGCCGGGCGGCGGCCCCGCAGAGGCCGCGTCGTCCGCGGCGGTGCCCGTGCCGCAGGACGCGAGCAGCGGGGCGAGGAGCAGTGCTGTGGGCAGGGCGAGCTTCTTCAACGTGTACTCCGGAGGGGTGATCCGTGTGAACGGCGAGAGCCGGTTTGCCGGCAGCCCAAACTACCGTTTTCCCGACCTTTCGCCCACCCTGTCCGGCGGTTTCGTGCGGGTCGGCTACCTCGCCGACGCCGGCCACCAGGCCCGCACCGTGCCCAGCTTGCGGTGCGCCGCCGGGCGTCCGCCGCCGAACCCGCCCCCGCCGAACCCGCCCCCGATGCGGGTCGTGCGGGCGCGCTTGCGGGAGCGCACCAGGTGCGGGTCGAGCAGGATGCCACCGAGCATCATGCCGCCGCTGATCGGCCCGTTCGCGTCGTCCCCGCCGGCGTCGGGCTCGACCTCGGCGGCGGCCGCGACGACGGCGTCCGCGTCCTGGCGGGCCAGGCGCGTCGCCTCCCGCACCAGCGCGCTCGCCTCCTGCGCCTCGTTCAGGGCCGCGGTGGGGTCGGTCGGGTGGAGCGCGCGGGCGACGTCGGCCAGCCGGACCGCCTCCGCGAGCCGGGTGCGGGCCGCGGCGCCGACGGCCCCGCGGCGGGTCGCGATGAAGTCGCCGGTCTGACGCAGCTGCGCGTCGACGCGGCGGAGCGTGTCGCGCAGCAGCGCGGACGCCCGGGCCTTGACCTCGGTGTGGTCGCGGGTGGACGCCAGGGCGGCGTCGAGGGAGGCCTCCGCCGCGGCGATGCGCTGCAGGCCGGCGAGCGGGTCGCCGCCCTCGCGCGTCACCTCGACGTTCTTGAGCGAGGCCTGGGCCGCGGCGCGCGCGAGGGTGACCCGGAGGTCGCCCTCGATCGCCTTGGCCGAGACCACGTCCTGGGTGAGCGACGCGATCGACTTGTCGAGCCGGCCGACGGCCTCGCGGAGGTGCAGCGCGGTCGCGTCAACGGCGTCGAGCAGCATGACGGCCTGCCCCAGGGCGTTCTGCGCGCCCCGCGCGTGCGCCACGGCGACGACCTTCTGGCCGGCGGCCAGGGCCGAGTTCCCGGCGGCCACGGCCTCCTTGGCGTTGGCGATCAGCAGCTCCGCCTGCTCCGGGTTGCCCACCACGGTGGCCAGCGGGCCCGTCGGGTAGCGCCGGGAGAGCTGCGTCAGGAGGCCGCGCGCGGTGGCGACGCGCTGGGCGACCTCGGCCTCGCGGGCGACGACGTCGGCCAGCAGCTCCGGGGCGCGCTGCTGCAGGCGGCGCAGGTCGTCGAAGGCGCGGGTGCGCGCGTCGAGCGTGTCGGCCGCGGCCTCGCAGAGTGCGATGATCCGGGCGAGGCGGGCACGACGCACCGGGTCCTCCGCGGTGCCGGGCGCGGCGTCGCCGGACTCGCCGTCGCCGGACGCGGCGTCCGTGGGCTCGGGGTCCTCGGGCGCGGTGGCCCGGGGCTCCGTGTCCACGGTCTGCCGCACCGCGAACGCCTCGCGGACGTCGGCGGCGGCGCCCTCGAGGATCAGCTCGAAGTCCCGCGTCGCGTCGGCGCCCAGCTCGGAGCGGGCGAAGCCGAGCTCCTGCTCGCACGTCTTCAGGGCGTCGTCGATGCCCACCAGGGCCGCCTCGGCACGCTCGTCGAGCTCGTCGAGCGTGAGGTCCGCGAAGGCGTCCGGTGCCGGCCCGCCGGCCACCGGGGTGCGGTCCCTGAGCTGGGCGAGGAGCGGGCGGAGCCGGGGCGCGGCGAACCGCCACAGCACGTAGCCGAGGGCGGCCAGGACGAGGATCGCCGCCACGGCGATGCCCACCACGAGGAGCGGGCTGGTGGTGCTCGCGACCCCCTTGCGGACCGAGTCCGCGGCGTCGGTGGCGGCGGGGGCCCACCGCTCGTCCTCGACGGCGGACGCGACGGCGTCGTCGATCTGTCCGAGCTGGCCGTCCGTGAGCGGCACGTTGGTGTCCGCGGACAGGCCGAACTCGTGGTCGACGGTCGCGATCGCGAGGAGCAGGTCGTCGGTCCCGAGCCCGGACTGGTTCGCGCTCGCGTTGGCCCAGTCCACGGGGTCGGTGCCGTCGAAGCTCTCGATGTAGACGACGAACATGCGCAGGTCGGACTCCGTGGCGAGCCGCTCGACGGCGGCCAGGACGTCCTGGCGCTCGGCGTCGGTGAGCGCGCCCGCGCCGTCGGTCACGGGGTCCGTGAGGGTGATCGGCGGCGACGCGGGCAGGATGTCGGACATGAGCTCGGCCTGCGTGGCGGCCGACAGGCGCGGCGACACGGACGGCCGCGGCTCGGCCGGCCCGACGACCGTCGCGCTGGCGGCCTGTGAGGTGGCCGCCACGACGATGCCGACGAGGCCGGCGAAGGCCACGATGACCCAGCCCCCGGAAGCGCGGGTGCCGGGATCGTGCGGACGCTCGGCTCTTGCTCGGGACTCGATCACGTCCCTGATCGTCACCCCGGGTTCAAGACATCGCAATCTGAGACCGTAACGTTGCGTATGTGCAACGAATCCCCAGGTGAATGCCCAGCGTGAAGGGCATTTTCACGCCCCTGAGCAGGCCCGACGTCAGGGTGTCGTCGAACCGGCCGGCGACTCGTCCAGGTCCTCGGCGTCCACGATGCGGTACGCGTACCCCTGCTCGGCCAGAAACCGCTGCCGGTGGGCCGCGAAGTCCTGGTCCACGGTGTCCCGTGCGACCACCGCGTAGAAGTGCGCGGTGCGCCCGTCGGCCTTGGGCCGCATGATGCGCCCGAGGCGCTGCGCCTCCTCCTGCCGCGACCCGAACGAGCCCGACACCTGGATGGCGACCGACGCCTCCGGGAGGTCCACCGAGTAGTTGGCGACCTTGCTCACCACGAGGCGCGAGATCTCGCCCTCGCGGAACGCCCCGAACAGCCGCTGCCGCTCCTTGTTGGTGGTCGCCCCGGTGATGATCGGCGCGCCGAGGTGCTCGGCCAGCTCCTCGAGCTGGTCGATGTACTGGCCGATGACCAGCACCTGGTCGTCGGGGTGGCGCGCCACGATCTGCTCCACCACCTTCTTCTTGCCCGACGCCGACGCGGCCAGCCGGTACTTGTCCTCCGTCTCGGCCGTCGCATACGTCATCCGCTCGCTCTCCGGGAGCGTGAGGCGCACCTCCACGCAGTCGGCGGGGGCGATGTAGCCCTGGGACTCGATGTCCTTCCACGGCGCGTCGAACCGCTTGGGCCCGATGAGGCTGAACACCTCGTCCTCGCGGCCGTCCTCGCGCACCAGCGTGGCGGTGAGGCCGAGCCGGCGGCGGGCCTGCAGGTCCGCCGTCATCCGGAAGACGGGAGCGGGCAGCAGGTGCACCTCGTCGTACAGGACGAGGCCCCAGTCGCGCGCGTCGAGCAGCTCGAGGTGCGTGTAGACGCCCTTCCGCTTGGTGGTGAGCACCTGGTACGTGGCGATGGTGACCGGCTTGATCTCCTTCTTGGTGCCGGAGTACTCGCCGATCTCGTCCTCGGTCAGGGTGGTGCGCCGCACCAGCTCGTCGCGCCACTGGCGCGCGCTGACGGTGTTCGTCACCAGGATGAGCGTCGTCGTGCCCGACTTGGCCATGGCGCCCGCGCCGACGATCGTCTTGCCCGCGCCGCAGGGCAGCACCACGACGCCGGAACCGCCGTGCCAGAACCCGTCCACGGCCTGCGCCTGGTAGGGCCGCATCTCCCAGGGGGCCGCCTTCTCGTGCGGCGTGCGCGGGTGCGTGGTGGGGCTCAGCTCGATCGGGTGCTTCTCGCCGTCCACGTAGCCCGCGAGGTCCTCGGCCGGCCAGCCCAGCTTGACCAGGACCTGCTTGAGGTGTCCCCGCTCGGAGGGGTGCACGGCCACCGTGGACTCGTCGATCCGCGCGCCGACCAGGCCGGCGGTGCGCCTCGACTTCAGCACCTCCGCGAGCACCGCCCGGTCCGTGGTGCGCAGCACGAGGCCGTGCGCCGGGTCCTGCGCGAGCTGGAGGCGCCCGTACCGGGACATCGTCTCGGCCACGTCGACCAGCAGCGCGTGCGGCACCGGGTAGCGGCTGAACTCGATGAGCGTGTTCACGACCTGCTCCGCGTCGTGGCCGGCCGCGCGCGCGTTCCACAGGCCCAGCGCCGTCAGGCGGTAGGTGTGGACGTGCTCGGGCGCGCGCTCGAGCTCGGCGAACGGCGCGATGGAGCGGCGCGCCTGCTCGGCGCTCGGGTGGTCGACCTCCAGCAGGAGCGTCTTGTCACTCTGCACGATCAAGGGGCCGTCGGGCATGGGGTCTCCCTCAGTGTTGGTCTGGTGCGCCTCAGGGCGTGGATGACGTCGGCAGGACCGACGCGATGCGGTGGACGGCGATCGTCAGCTCGGCCTCTCGGTCCGGGTCGAGCGCGCGCAGCCTGCCGCCGTCGAGGTTCAGGGGTTTCAGCTCGCGGCGCTCCAGCCGGCCGGTGTGCCCGGCCACCTCGACGATCACGGTGGAGCCGTCGCGGAGCGCGTCGCGCAGCAGTGCCAACCCGTCAGCGGGGTGCTGTGTTCCCGCGTCGTCGTCCTCGGGCCCCGGATCCCGGTCCGCGGACGGCGCGCCGGCGGTCGGGGTGACGGGGAGTGACCCGTTCGTCGGGCGCGGCGGCGCCTGCCAGGCCGGGCCGGACGTCACCTCCTCCGCCGTCCCCGTGCCGGCGGGCCGGCCGGGGACCACCCGGTAGCCGCGCAGCGGGATGCCGCCGCCCGACGTCGTCACGGAGTGCGCCACCTCGGCCGCGTCCGCCCGCGCCCGTGCACCGGCCCGGGCCGCCGACTCGACGGCGCGCAGCTCGGCGACCAGGGCCTCCGGGTCGGGCGCCCGGGTGGCGACGTCGGATCCGGAACCCATCCGGATCGCGGCCGCCGAGCGCGGGGCGGGCATCGCCCGGCCGGTGACGCCGCGGCGCGCGACGAGCACGCGGCCGTCCGGTCCCTCCAGGGCCGAGACCAGCCCGCGGCTGCGGAGCGCCTCGTGCAGCGCGGCCGCGGGGACCGACGCCGCAAGGACCGTCGGCGCGAGCCGCACCAGGCCGAGGCCGACGAGCGACGGGTCGTGCTCCAGCCCGGCGAGCACGGTCGCGTCGGCGGCCCGCAGGTACGCCGACGCCGAGCCCACGCGTACCGCGCCGTGCCGCCGGGCGGTGTCCCGGACGAGGTACTCCAGCGGCTGGGGCACGGGCACGGGGGACCGGTGCGCCAGCTCGTCGAGCAGGCCGTCCGCGGTCTCGCCCTGGTCGAGCGCCCGCGTGACCGACGCCGGGCTGAACCGCACCGTCGTCGCCGCGCCGCGCGACTCGACGTCCGCCGCCCGCTCCAGGAGCCGCGCGAGCTCGCGCGACGGCCGCCCGGGGACGATCCCCGTGAGGTCACCCTGCAGCAGGATCTCGTCCACCTCGTGCGGGAGCACCGCGCGCAGCGCCCCGGCGACGTCGGCCGGGCGGGAAGGGTCCGCCGGGAGGAGCGCCCGGCCCGGCGCCGACAGCGCGCCCGCGCCCGTCACGCCCAGCCACTCCACCTCGGCCAGGAGCCCCTCGACCGCGCTCGCCGGCGGCACGGAGCGGGGCGTGTGCCAGGTCAACACGTCGACGACCGCGCCTGCCGTGGGCGCCAGCACGTTCTCGCCGTCCCGGCCCGCCGCGAGCACCCCGAGCACGCTGTCCCGCAGCCGCGGCACCCACGGCCGCTGCAGGTCCGGCGACAGCGGCGCCCGCAGCGCACCCTTGTCGTCGCGCGAGCCCACGAGCCACGGTGCGCGCCGGGAGGCCAGCCAGGCCTCGACCAGGCGGGCCCAGCGGGCGGCGTCGTCCAGGTCGTCCCAGTCCGTCACCGTGGGCACGTACGACGGCGGTGCCTCGCCGTCGTCCCGGACCAGGCCGGCCAGCGCGGCGACCTCGACCACGAACGCCGCCCCGGGCTCGTCCGTCTCGAGCTGCGCGGCGAGCCGCCGCAGGTCACGGACACCCAGCCCGCCGGCGCGCAGGACCGACGGCGGGTTCTCGTCCCAGGACCCGCGCAGCACGCGCACCCGCCGCACCAGCTCGAGCGCGGCGCTCGCGGCCTCGGCGTCGGCGGTGGCCCGCGGCACGGAGCGACCCTGCGGCTCGGGCGCCCGGGTGCGGGGTGCGCGGTGGGTGTGCCCGTCGCGCAGGGCCAGCCCGACCAGCCGCGGCAGCACCACGTGGCGGGCGTCGGAGCGGACCAGGAGATGTGCGGTGACCAGCCAGTTCACCGCGTCGCGGGGGCGGGTCCCCGCGGCCGGGACGACGCCGACCGGCGGCCCCCACGCGAGGGCGTCCAGGATCGCCCGTGCCCCGCCGGGCGCCTCGGCGAGGAGGGCGTCGAGCGCCGCGCCCGTCCCGGTCGGGCCGGCCGAGGCGGGCGCGGGACCGAGAGCACGCGCGACCGCCTCGGCCAGCCCGTCCGGGACGGGGTCGATGTGCGGGCCCAGGCCCGCGGGGTTGGGCCCCAGCAGCTCGTCGAGCCCCGGCGAGGTACGCAGGTCCGGGGACGACGCCGGTCCGGTGCCCTCGCCGGCGTCCCAGAGGAGGGCGTGCTCGACGGCCAGGTGGACGGCCTCCTCCACCGCCGCCCGGTCGTCCACCGCTCCGCCGAGCGCGCGGGTGACGACCTCGGGGCCGAGGGCGCCGGGGCCGGGCGGGGCTCGGAAGACCGGCTCCAGGGCGAGCACCGCCTCCAGGACCTGCAGGGTCAGGGCGTCGGCGCGGGCGAGCGCGCGTTCGAGCGACGTGCGGCTCGACGCACGGGCGGCCAGCGACCGGAGCGTCGAGGGGGAGGGGGCGGCGAGGTCAGGACGGGCGCGCAGGAGCGCGGCGAGCGCGGTGTCCGAGCGCTGCCGGAGGTCGTCGGCGAAGTGCCGCGTGGCCGAGGCCGGCGCTGCGGGGAGCGAGGAGGCCATCCTGACGATGCTACGCGGGTTTCCTGGCTCTCCGTCCGGCCGGGCCGTGCCCTGGCCGGCGTCACACCTGCGCGGTGCGGCGGCAGACCTCTTCCCACGGGGCGGGGGTGATGCCGAAGCGGGCGCGGGCCGCGGTGTCGTCCAGCACGTACGGCCGTTCCCACTGGTAGATGATCTCCCGCATCTCGCGCATGAAGGGGACGGCGAGGGCGGCGGCGGCGAGCCCGGCGCCGCGCAGGGAGGCGATCTTCACCGGCGGCCTCCCCGCGCTCGCGAGCACGTCGGTCAGGGCCTGCGCCTGCGTCACCGGGGCGTTGCTCGGCACGTGCCAGACGCGCCCGTGGGCACCCGGGTCCTCCGCGGCGGCCACCAGGGTGCGGGCGGCGTCCGCGACGTCGGTGAAGGTGTGGGGCTGGTCGGTGCGGCCCATCATCAGCACGCGCTTGCCCTGCAGCGCGCTCGGCACCAGGCGCGAGATGTGCCCGTTGCCGCCCACGCCGCGGCCCATGTAGTCGGAGCCGCGGATCTCGACGGCCCGGATGCGCCCGGCGTCGTGCGCCGCCTTCGCGTCCGCCCACATCCGTGCGCGGAGCCGGCCCTTGTGGTCCGTGGCGACGTCGGGCAGGTCCTCCGAGAGGGGGACGTCGACGGGGCCGTAGGGGTACAGGGTGCCGGTGATGGCGTAGACGGCGCCGGAGCGCTCCGCCGCGGACAGCAGGGACGAGGCGAGCGGCGGCCAGACGTGCTCCCACTGGGTGTAGTCGGCCGGGTTGGCGCAGTTGTAGAGGTAGTCGGCCCCCTGGGCCGCACCGGCCAGGGCGTCGGCGTCGGAGGCGTCGAGGGCGAGGTGCTCCACGCCGTCGATCCCGGTGGTGCGGCCCGAGCGGCTCACGACGGTGACCTGCGACCCGCGCTCGGCGAGAAGGGCGGCGACATGGCGGCCGACGGGGCCGGCGCCGACGATGAGGTGACGGTCAGACATGATCGATGCTCCATTCCGAGAGCGGTGCTCTCTGTTGCCGCAAGCGTGGCACGAGCGGGTGCGCTTTGGCAAGAGCGGTGCTCTCGGTTGTGTGCAGTGATCTGTCGTGCGAACCTGAACGGCATGAGTCCGGCCCGCACCGCCCGCGCCCTTGCCCGCGAGACGATCACCCGCGAGATCCTCGACTCCGCCCGCGCGCGGCTCTCGACCGACGGCGCGGCGGCCCTGTCGCTGCGCGCCGTCGCGCGGGACGTCGAGATGGTGTCCTCGGCCGTGTACCGCTACTTCCCGAGCCGGGACGCCCTGCTCACGGCGCTGCTCATCGAGTCGTACGACGAGCTCGGCGAGGCCGCGGAGGCCGCCGACGCCGCCGTCGCCGACCGCGCCGACACCGGCGCCCGCTGGCTGGTCACCTTCCGCGCCGTGCGGGCCTGGTGCGTCGCGCACCCGGGGGAGTTCGGCCTGCTGTACGGCACGCCCGTGCCCGGCTACGCCGCGCCGCGGGACACCGTCGTGCCCGCCGTCCGCGTGGTCCGCGTGCTCGCCCGCATCGTCGGCGACGCCTACGCGGCGGGCGCGCGCCCCACGGCCGTGCCGGCCCCGGTGGCCGCCGCCACGGCCGACGCGCCGGTGACCGTCGGGCCCGGTCTGGCGTTCATCGCTGACCAGGGCCTCTGGGCGGCCGCCGACCTCGCGGACGACGACGTGCCGGAGGCCGTCCGCCGCACGATCATCGCCTGGACCACGCTGTTCGGCCTGATCTCGTTCGAGCTGTTCGGGCACCAGGTCGGCTCGGTCGCCGACCCGGTGACCTGGCTCGACGAGGTGGCGCTCCGGCTCGGCGCCGACCTGGGCATCGGCGTCTGAAACCCAGCATCCGGGCGGCCCGCACCGGGCACCGGCGCACCGCGCGGGCGAAGAGTGGCCAATGCATGCGACGCGGTAGGCATCCGCCCGGTAACCTTGTGCAACGGGTCCGGAGAGAGCGCGTCAGTCGCAGCACCCCGGGCCGTCATGAGCAGTTTCGCGAGCAGTACCGACAAGCACAGAAGAAGGTCGCAGTGCCCACCGGCAAGGTCAAGTGGTTCGACACCGACAAAGGCTTCGGTTTCATCGCCAACGAGGACGGCGGCGAGGTGTTCCTGCACGCCTCCGCCCTCCCCGAGGGCGTCGTGCCCAAGCCCGGCGCGCGCGTGGACTTCGGGGTGGCCGACGGCCGCCGCGGTCCCCAGGCGCTCGCGGTCAAGGTGCTGGACGCCGCTCCGTCGGTCGCCAAGGCGAAGCGGAAGCCCGCCGACGACATGGCAGTCATCGTCGGCGACCTGACCCAGATGCTCGACCGGGTGGCAAATGACCTGCGCAAGGGGCGTTATCCGAAGAACCCGGAGACGCTAGCCAAGATGCTGCGCAAGGTCGCAGACGACTTCGACGCCTGAAACCCCACGAGGTCCCGAGGAACATGGTGACGATCACCGCGCCCGCTACCCGAACGCCTACCCGGCGGGTCGCCGCACGCTCCAGCCGTGACGCCGTGCTGAACGGCGCCGCGGATCTCGCGCGCGCCGCCGCACAGGAGGTCGCCGAGCGGCCCGAGGACGTCGGGGAGCACCTCGGCACCTTCTTCGAGGACGAGCGGGTGGTCTCGCACCGCTTCGCGGCGACCATGCGCGGGTACCGCGGCTGGCACTGGACGGTCACCGTGACGCGCGTGCCGCGCGGCCGGGCCGCCACGATCAGCGAGGTCGAGCTGCTGCCCGGCGACGAGGCGATCCTCGCCCCGGCCTGGCTCCCGTGGTCCGAGCGGCTGCGCCCGGGCGACGTCGGCCCGGGCGACGTGCTGCCGTTCCGCGCCGACGACCCGCGGCTCGAGCCCGGGTACACCGCCACCGGCGACCCCGAGGTCGACGAGGTGGCGATCGACGAGCTCGCGCTCGCCCGTGCCCGCGTGCTGTCCCCGCAGGGCCGCGACGACGCGGCGGAGCGCTGGTACCGCGGCTCGCGCGGACCCACCTCCGCGGGGTCCGTCGCTGCCGCCGCCGAGTGCATGGACTGCGCGTTCCTCATCCCGCTCTCCGGTCCGATGGGCCAGCTCTTCGGGGTGTGCGCCAACGAGTGGTCGCCCGACGACGGCAAGGTGGTCTCCCTCGACCACGGCTGCGGTGCCCACTCGGAGACCGACGTCGAGGCGCACCCGACCGACTGGCCGGCGCCCGCCCCGCTGATCGACGAGAACGAGGTCGAGCCGGTCGCGGCGGCCGGCGACACGCCGGCGGGCGACGGGGGCGAACCCTCCGCGTGACCCACGACCCCTTCGGCACCGGTGCGCTGCGGCGTGTGGTGACCGAGGCGTGGCTGGCGTCGCCGACGCGTTTTCGCGAGGACGCGAACTCCGAGGAGGACCACGCCCGCGGGTACTACCGCGACCGGGTGGTGGTGGAGCTCGCGCAGAACGCGGCCGACGCCGCCGCGCGGGCCGGGGTGCCCGGCAGGCTGATGCTGACCCTGGAGCCGCGCGGCTACGCGGGCGACGAGGCGGACGGCACCGCGGCGGGCTGGTGGCTGGTGGCCGCCAACACGGGCGCGGCGCTCGACGCCGACGGCGTCGCCTCGCTGGCCTCCCTCCGGGCCTCCGCCAAGTCGGGCGGCGCGGCCGGGCCTGACGGCGTCGTGGGGCGGTTCGGCGTCGGGTTCGCCGCGGTCCGGTCGGTGTCGGACGAGATCCTGGTGCGCTCGCGCGGGGGTGGCGTGCGCTTCTCGCTCGCGACCACCCGTGCGGAGCTGGGGCTGGGACCCGACGCGCCGGCCGCGGGGCCGGCACCCGGCCTCCTGGACGAGGCCCGGCGCCGCGGCAGCGCGCTGCCGGTGCTGCGGCTGCCGTTCCCCGCGCCCGGGACCACGGCGGAGGAGCCGGACACCGTGGTCGAGGTGCGGCTGCGGGACGATGCCGCGGTGGCCGCGGTCCGCGCGCAGCTCGCCGCCGTCGACGACGGTCTGCTGCTCGCGCTGCCCGCTCTCGACGAGCTGGTGATCGAGGACGACTACGCAGGTCAGCCGGGTTCTGAACCCGGGAACACGGTGCCCCTGGCGCCGCCGCGCGTGCTGCGCGACGTCGGGACGCGCTGGAGCGTGCACCGGTCGTCCGGCGTGCTGGAGCCGGACGACTCGCTGCCGTCGGAGGCGCGCCGCACGGACTGGTCGGTGCTCTGGGCGGTGCCCGTGTCGGGGACCCAGTTCGCCCCCGGGAGCCGGGCCGCGGCAGGGAGCCGTGTCACGGCCGGGCCGACGCTGCACGCCCCGACCCCCACCGACGTCCGGCTCACGTTCCCCGCACTCCTGATCGCCTCGTTCCCGGTCGACCCGGGACGGCGAGGCGTGCTCCCCGGGCCGACGTCGGACCGGGTCGCCGCCGAGGCGGGCCGCGCCTACGCCGCGTTCCTGGGCGAGCTCGCCGCACAGCCCGGGGGCGACGTGCTCGGCCTGGTGCCGACGGGGCTCCCGGCGGGTGACGTGGACGCCGCGATCCGCGCGGCCGCCGGCGACGCCCTGGGCGCCACCCGGCTGCTGCCGCCGAGCGTGCCGGGGCCGCTGGTCGCGCCCCGGGACGCCGCCTTCGTCGCGGGGCCGCTCGGCGAGGACGCCCCGCTCGCCCGCGCGCTCGCGCGGGCCGCCGACAGGACCCTGGTCACGGTATCCGCGCGTCACCAGGCCCTCGTACGCTCCCTCGGGGCGGACTCCGCCGACCTCGTCGACCTGGTCGAGGCCCTGTCGCCGGACCCCGACGTCGTGCACGCGGCCCTCGACGCCCTTGCGCCGCACGCCGGGGAGCCGGCGGTGCTGGAGGCCGTGTCCGGGGCCCCGCTGCCGCTCGCGGACGGCCGCGTGACCCGCGGCGCGCGGGGGACCGTGCTGCTCGACACCCCGCGGCTCGCCGGGATCGCCCGGGCGCTGGGCGTCCGGGTGGTCCACCCGGACGCCGCGCACCCGGTGCTGGAGCGGGCCGGCGCCGTACCCACCACGCCGCGCGGGCTGCTCGCGGACGCCGGGGTCCGGTCGGCGGCGCTGGCCGCCGCGGAGGAGGTGCTGGACGACGGCGACGCCGAGCACCTCGGCGCCGTCCTGACCGCTGCGCCGTCGTCTCCGGCCACGGCCGCCGCCACGTCCGAGGAGCCGTGGGCGCCCGAGCACCCCGCCGAGACCGTGCGCGCGGTGCTCGAGCTGGTGTGCCTCGCCGTCGCCGAGTCGGGGGAAGACCTGCCGTTCTGGCTGGGCGAGCTGCCCGTGGTGACGGACCGCGCCGTCGTCCCGCTGCGCGAGGCGGCGCTGCCGGGCACCTGGGCGGCGCGGAACCTGGACCTCGCGCCGGTGCGGGCCGACGTCGTCGAGCGCTGGGGCGCGGCCGCGCTCGGAGCCGCCGGGGCCCACGCCGACCTGGCCGTCTACCGGGTCGCCGACGTCGTGACGCCCGACGGGGACGACGACGGCGACTACGGTCCCGACGACCCGGCCGGCTGGCTCGCCGACTGGGACGAGTACCTCGACCTGCTCGCCGAGGAGCTCGGCGCGGCCGCATGGGTCGGCGACGTGGCGGCGGTCCCGGACCTCGATGCGCTGAGGGACGTCGCGGGCACCGGGGCCGGGCCGGGCTCGCTCGCCGCGGGGCTCGCCCGGATCGCCGCCGACCCGGAGCTGCGCCGTGCGCTGCTGACGCCCGTGCGCTCGCCCGACGCCCCGGACCGCGAGGCGCCGTCGTACACGGCGTGGTTCCTGCGCGGCCGGCTCGGCGCCCCGTTCGCCCTCGACGACACCCCGCTCCTGCCGCCCGCGCCACCGGGGACGGCCGGCCTGGACGCCGACCTCCTGACCGCGCTCGGCGGCCTGCACAACCTCGCTGACCTGCCCGGACGCGACTGGCCAGCGGTCCTGGAGCGCCTGCCCGACGCGTCGGCCGGGTCGGGCGGGGGGCTGCCCGCGGACGTCGCGCGCGCCGTCTGGACCGGGCTGGCCGCGCTGGCCCGGGCCGGCGGCCCCGGGATCACGCCGCCCCGCCTGCCCGCGTTCGGCCCGGCCGGGATCACGGTGGAGAGCACGGACGACCTCGCCGTCGCCGCCTCGCCCCGGTGGGCCCAGCTCGGCCCGGTGGTCCCCGCGCCCGCCGACGTCGCCGAGGCCCTTGCCGACCTGCTCGACCTCCCGTTGGAGGCCGGCGCCGACGTGGGCCCCGACGAACCCGGGGAGTCGGTCGGGCTCGACCCGCGGGTCCGGGCGGTCGTGCCGGCCGCGCCGGAGACGTGGCGCCGGCACACGACACTGACGGTGGAGGGCCGGCCCGTCTCCTGGTGGGTGTCCGCCGGCGCGCCGGGCGAGGGGCCCGACGCCGTCGCGCACGCCGTCTCGGTCGAGGGCCTCGCGCGGGCGCTGGCCGAGCTCAGCGGGGCGGATCCGCTGCTGCTGGAGGCGGTCCTGCGGGACCCGGACCGTGCGGATGCGCTGAGCGCGGAGCGGGCCTGGGGCTGAGGGTCAGCCCGGCGTCAGCGGTGGCGGCGCGCCCAGATCAGGCCGAGCCCGCCGAGCACCACGCCCGTACCGCAGATCGCGACGTTCTCGACGCTGCCGCGACCGGTGAGGAGCAGGACCAGCGAGACGACCAGCCCGATCGCGAACAGCCCGATACCCGCGCCGAGGACTCGGAAGAGATCGGCGTGCGGGGCCGGCGGGCTGGGCCGACGCTCCTCGGGATGGGCCAGCAGGGAGCGGATCGTTGGCACCTTGCCAGTGTACGGACGAGGGCTCGTCGAGCCCGCTGAAGGCGGTCGTGACCGGGGTGAATTCCGTCGCACCTCAGCCGACGTGCGGCGCGCGCCGCAGCATGCCCGCCATGCTCGCCCGGACCGACGGCGGGACCACCGCGGGCGGCACGATGCGCGCGATCCGCCGCGAGGGTGACGTCGTGACCTTCCGGTGCACGTAGGGGTACAGCGCGCGGAGCCGGTCGAACTCCGCCCGGGTCACGGCGTCGTCGTGGTCGGGAAGGGCGTCGAGGGCGGCCCAGGTGTCGTCCGCCAGGGCACGCAGCGGGGCGGGGACCGGCATGTCGTCCCACCTGACCTCGACCCGGTGCAGCGTGTGGTCGACGAAGGCGTCCACCCGTTCGACGGCGCTCTTGTCGTGCGGGTCGATCATCGGCAGGTCGAGCGCGGTGGCGGCGTCGAACACCGGGCCGTCCCAGTCGTGGATCAGGTCCCAGTAGCGCACGAAGGCCCGCGGGGTCGCCCGGGTCGCGAGCTCGGTGCCGAGCATCACGTTGACCCACCCGGCCAGCCGGTCCACCAGCCAGTCCCGGTGGTCGGTGACCATGCTGCCCACCATCTCCCCGGGCGGGCGCAGCACGGTGAGGCACGACGCCGTGGCGCCTGCGACGGCCGCCGCCCTCTGCCAGTGCTCGAGGAACCACAGCAGCCGCGGGTCCTTGATCACCAGGTCGCCGTGCTCCGCGGTCCGGGCGGCGAGCCAGGCCGCGATCCCGCCGGACGCGTCCGCCTCGGCGCCCGCCCGGTCCACCAGGTGCCAGGCGAGGGGGCGCGGGTCCGTGGCCTGCACGTCGGCCGCCCGGAGCAGGGCCTCGTGGAGGTCCACCACCCACCGCGACTCCGACGGGCGCCGGGGGTTGGTGGCGTTCGGCTCGATCTCCGGGCGCGGCACGGTGAGCCCGAACTGGCGCAGCGCACCGGCGAGCGTGCTCGTGCCGCTGCGCTCGGGACCGGTGACGAAGACGACGCGGGGGCCGCCGGTCATCGGGCGTCCGCCGTCGGGCCTACCTGCGCCGGGGCCCACGGGGCCGCCCGGTCCAGCACGTCCAGGTCGTAGCCGTGGGCGCGGATCCGCTCGCCGAGGTGCTCGCTGACGACGCTGCGGTAGCGGGGGAGCAGCGCGACGTCGGTGACGTCGCGCACCAGGTCGCCCCGGGGTGTGCCGCGCCGCGACCCGATGTGCGCGAGGTGGTTGCGCACCCGGCCCGCGAGATGGCCGCGGCCGCCGGTCTCCCACAGCTCGGCGTAGCGGTTGCCGCGGTCCGCGTCGACCGTGCGGGTGCCGCCGCCCGGGAGCTCCAGGTCCAGGAACCGCGCGACCCGGTCGAGCTCTCGCGCGGGCTCGCGCATCAGGTGCTCGTACCGCAGCACCAGCAGGTTCTCGATGTGGAGCGCGTCCTGCGCGAGGACGTCGTGGGCGTGCACCCAGTGCTCGACGAGCCGCGGGAACCCGTAGGTGAACCGGCCCCGGGTCCGGGTGGCCCACTTGCGCACCGCCAGCGCCTGCACCACGGGGTGCCGGGTGACGACCACGAAGCGCGCCCGCGGGAAGACCTCCTGTAGGTAGCGCATCTTCGTGAGGTTGGGCGTGGACCTCTCGACGAGCACCGTGCGGTCCAGGTCCCAGTAGGGCGACCAGCTCTGCCAGAGGCGCCCCGCCGCGTCCGGGGTACGTTGTGCGTCTTCTTCGGTCAGGTGCGCCTGCGGATGAAACGACCATTGGGACGTATTACCCAGACCGCCGACATAAGCGTCCTGAATGTGTTGTCCCTCGTCCATGGGGGCGCCCGTTCCGGTGAGTCCGGAGGCGTCGCGGCTGGAACCGATGATGCGGCCGACAAGGGTGGTGCCGCTGCGATGGAGCCCGCCCACGAAGGCGAGGTGATGGTCGTTCCAGGGCGCGCCACTCGTACTCGTTCCGGACATGTGGGGAAACCTCAGCTGCTCGACTGACAAAGTGGTCGCTGTGCCCCGCAAAAATATGCGATGAATGTACCGCGTGCGACCCGAATCGGCCGATCGCCAGGATATGCGGCAGAGAATTCATCCGGGCGGGTTTGGTGCATTGTGCGAGCAGTGATGGCGGGTGCCCGGACTTTGTCGGTACTGATAAGACTTTTCAGGCATTCCCTACCATCGTGATTGCCGGTATTGTCCCGGCTTGTGTCCCCAGCACCCCGTCCGACGTCGTCCGTGGCACCGCCCGGGCGCGCTCCGCGTGGGGCCCTGGCGCCCCGGTTCTCGGCGCCCGGGTTGCCGGCGCCCGGTGTGCTGGTGCGCGGCGCGCTGGCCGTGGCGGTGGGCTTCTGCCTGACGGCGTGCGCCGGGCTGCTCGACCCCAGCGCCGAGCCGATGCCGGCGCCGGGGATCGCGCCCGGTGTGGTCGGCGTGGCGGCGCCGGTCGAGCGGGCGCCGTCCTCCCACCCGACCTCGGTGGGGGCCATCTACGGGGAGCACGCGCAGGAGTCGGCGGCGGTGGACGTGCAGCCGGCGCCCAGCGACTCGGCGTCGCGCGGCGAGGACCGCGAGCCGCTCCCGGGAGCGGGCGACGTGACCGGCACGGGTTCCGGGGACGGCGCCGGTGGCTCGGGTGACGGCTCGGGCGGCGGCGGAACGGGTGGCACCGGCGGCACGGCACCCGACCTGACCGACGCCGTGCAGTACGCCCAGGCCCTGGAGGACGCGGTCAACGGCCACCGCACGGCGAACGGGCTGGCGGCGCTGGCCCACGACGACTGCGCGTACGACGTCGCGCTGGAGCGGGCCCAGGCGCTGGTCGGCCAGGAGCTGGCGCACGCCCCGCTCGGCCCGATCTTCGACGCCTGCCCGACCACGGCCGTCGCGGAGAACCTCGCCAAGGGCGGGTGGACGCCCGCGGAGGCGGCGCAGGGCTGGATGGACTCGGAGGGCCACCGCGCCAACATCCTGAACGGCGGCCTGACCCGCGGCGCCGTCGCCTGCGTGCCCGACGGCGGCGACCCCGCCGCGCCCGTCATGATCTGCGCGCACGTGTTCCTGGCCTGACCGTGGGGCTCCCAGGTCCCGGAGGCGGACCGCGGTTGTGGTCGGCCCGTGCGTCGTGTCGAATCGACGTCGTGCTCCGCAACCCGATCCGCCTCGCCGTCACGCTCGTGACGGCCGGGGCGCTGCTCACGGCCTGCTCGGACCTGCCCGGACGGGACGCCACCCCGGAGCTGACGGCGACGCCCCGGGCGACCTGGACCGCGCCCGGCGACGTGGACCTCACCGACGCGGCGCAGTACGCCGTCGCCCTGGAGGACGGCGTGAACGCGGCCCGTGCGCAGGTGGGCGTGGCCGAGCTGGAGCACGACGACTGCCTCCAGCCGGTGGCGGTGGAGCGGGCCGCGGCGCTGATCGGCGCGCCGGAACTCACCCACGCCCCGCTGCCGCCCGTGCGGCAGAGCTGCCCGGGCGGGCTCGTGGCCGAGAACCTCAGCCGGACCGCCAACCCGCCGCAGACCGTGGTGCAGGCGTGGCTGGACTCGCCGTCGCACCAGGAGAACCTCGTCAACGCGGAGCTGCGGCGCGGCGCGATCGGGTGCGTGGTCGACGGCGGCACCGCCACGGCGCCGGTGCTGGTCTGCTCGCACCTGTTCCTCGACTGACGTAGAGCCGAACACTCTCCCCAGACCCTCCCCGATACCGGGGCAACCTGGCCAGATGCGCCCGTTATGGTGTGACGCGCGCATGAGCGCGCGTGTCAGACGTACAGGTCACCCGGGTGACCTGTACGTCTGACACGTGACGGAGCACCCGCCCGGAACGACAGCAGGAGAAAAATGGCCCAGGCGACGACCGCCGTCGACCGACCTTCCGGACCACCCTCCGAGCCTCGCGGAGGAGCAGGCCGGGCCCCCGCCGCTCCGGGCCCGGGGCACGCCTTCCGTACCGACATCAACGGGCTGCGCGCGGTCGCGGTGCTCGCCGTCGTCGTCTACCACGCGGGGATCGCGATTCCCGGCGGGTTCACCGGCGTCGACGTCTTCTACGTCATCTCCGGCTACCTCATCAGCTCGCTGCTGCTGCGCGAGGTGGACCGCAGCGGGTCCGTCGACCTCGTCGAGTTCTGGACCCGCCGCATGCGCCGCCTCGTCCCGGCCCTCGCGCTGGTCGTCACGGTCACGCTGGCCGCGTGCCTCCTGATCCTGTCGCCCCTGGTTTGGGGGCGTCTCGCGTGGCACGGCGCGTCGGCCATGCTGTTCGTCTCCAACCTGCTCTTCCCGTACCAGGGGCAGGACTACTTCTCCGACTCCGTCACGCCGAGCCCGTACCTGCACACCTGGTCGCTCGGCATCGAGGAGCAGTTCTACATCTTCTGGCCGCTGCTGATCCTGCTGGCCGTCGCCGTGGCCCGGCGCACCCGGATCCCGGCCCGCCGCATGCTGCAGCTCCTGTTCGCGGGCACGTTCGTGGTCTCGCTGACCACCTCGGTGTGGCTCACGGCGACCGTCCCCGAGTGGGCCTTCTACGTGCTGCCCACCCGTGCCTGGGAGTTCGCGGGCGCCGCCCTCGTCGCGACCCTGCCGTGGGGCCGGCTCGCCGAGCTCTCCCGCTTGCGTCCGGCCCTGCTGCGGGCGCTGCTCGGCACCGCCGGGTTCGCGCTGCTCGCGCTCTCGTTCGCGGTGGTGCGCGAGACCGACCCGTTCCCCGGCACGGTCGCCCTGCTGCCCGTGGGCGGCGCGCTGCTCGTGCTCGCGGCGGGCAGCATCTCCGCGTCCGGCACGTGGGTGGACCGCGTGCTCGACCTGCCGGTGCTGCAGCGGCTCGGCGACGTCTCCTACTCCTGGTACCTCTGGCACTGGCCGTTCGTGGTGCTCACCACGGCGGCCGTGCAGGACGACGCGGTCTGGATCAAGGTGCTCGCCTCCGTCGCCGCCCTCGGCGCGGCGTTCGCGACCTACCGCTGGGTCGAGAACCCGATCCGGTTCAGCAGTGCCATGCGGTCCTGGCGCCGCACCGCCGCGGTGACCCTGGTGATCGGGCTCGCGGTCGGCGGCCTCACGGTCGGCACCCGGGCCGCGACCAGCGCCGTGCTGGAGCGCGAGCCGTACGCCACCGCCGTCGCGGCCCGCGCCGAACCCGCGGGCTACGGGTGCACCGACACCACCGAGACGACGTCGGGCACCGAGGTCTGCCTGCTGGGCGACGTCGACGCCACCACCACCGTGCTGCTGCTCGGCGACTCCCACACCATGCACTGGATCCCCGCCTTCGACGTCGCCGCGGCGGACGCCGGCCTGCGGCTCGCCGTCCGCTGGCGGCACGGCTGCCCCGCCGCCGAGGTCAAGGTCGAGCAGCCCACGGACCGCGGCCCGTGCGCCGGCTTCCAGGCCGAGTCCCTGCGCGTCGTCGACGACCTGCGGCCCGACGCCGTCGTCGTCAGCCAGGCGCAGATCTACGGCGACCGCATGCAGCACGAGGACGGCACCCTCATGACCGAGGACGAGGTGCGCAGCACCTGGGAACGAGCGAACGACGAGCTGTTCGCGCACCTCACCGAGGTGTCCCCGTCCGTGGTGGCGGTCAAGGACAACCCGCAGCTCGACGTCGACCCGCTCGAGTGCCTCACCCGGCCCTGGTCCGCGCTGGGCGACTGCGGCATGCCGCGCGCGGACGCCGAGCGCTCCAACGGTGACCTGCCCGGCATCAGCGCCGAGATCTGGGACAGGTACGACGTCCGGGTGTGGGACGGCGTCTGGTCGGAGACCTGCGACGCGCAGACCTGTCGCGTCGGTGATGTCAGTCACCCTGTCTACCGTGACTTCCACCACCTCAGTGCCGAATACGTGCTGACCAAGGTGCGCTCCGTGGAAGAGATGCTCCAGACTGCGGTGCGCGGCATGTAGCCGGGCAACAACAGTTGGTGCGCGGCATGTAGCCGGGCAACAACAGTTAACGAAGGGGAACATCGGACCATGGCTCACGACCAGGCCCAGGCGCTGGGCGCCGTCGACCGGTTCTTCAAGATCAGCGAACGCGGGTCCACGGTGTGGACGGAGGTGCGCGGCGGTCTGGTCACCTTCTTCACGATGAGCTACATCGTGGTGCTGAACCCCCTGATCCTGGGCAGCGTGCAGGACGGCACAGGGCAGTACCTCGGTGGCGGCACCACCGTCGGCGACCTCCCGGCGATCGCCGCGGCGACCGCCCTGGTGGCCGGTGTCATGTCGATCCTCATGGGTGTGGTCGCGAACTTCCCGCTGGCGCTCGCGGCGGGGCTCGGCCTGAACGCCGTCGTCGCCTTCTCGGTGGCGACACTGCCCGGCATGACCTGGGCGGACGCCATGGGCATCGTCGTGCTGGAAGGCATCGTCATCCTGATCCTGGTGGTCACCGGCTTCCGGGAGGCCGTGTTCAAGGCCGTGCCCCGCGAGCTCAAGATCGCGATCAGCGTGGGCATCGGCCTGTTCATCACGTTCATCGGCGTGTACGACGCCGGCTTCGTGCGTATCCCCGCCTCCTTGTCCACGCCGACGGAGCTCGGCATGGGCGGGTCGCTCGGCGCCTGGCCGCTGTTCGTGTTCGCGTTCGGCGTGCTGCTGGCCGCCGTCCTGATGGTGCGCAAGGTGCGCGGCGGCATCCTCATCGCGATCATCGCCTCGACCGTGCTCGCGGTGGTCATCGAGGCCGTCGGGCAGATCGGCAAGCGCGCCGACGACAACCCGGGCGGCTGGTCGCTCAACGTGCCCGCGCTGCCCGACTCCGTGGTGGCGCTGCCGGACCTCTCGCTGATCGGCCAGTTCTCGCTGTTCGGCTCGTTCGAGAAGATCGGCCCGATCGCCGTCATCCTGCTGGTGTTCACGCTGCTCATCGCCGACTTCTTCGACACGATGGGCACCATGGTCGCCATCGGCGGCGAGGCCGGGCTGCTCGACGAGAAGGGCAACCCGCCCCGGACCAAGCAGATCCTGATCGTCGACTCGATCGCCGCGTCGGCGGGCGGCATGGGGTCCGTGTCGTCCAACACCGCGTACGTCGAGTCGGCGTCCGGCGTGGGCGACGGCGCCCGGACCGGCCTCGCCGCCATCACGACCGGCGTGGCCTTCCTGCTGACGACGTTCCTCTCGCCGCTCGTCAAGGTGGTGCCGCACGAGGCAGCCACTCCCGCGCTCGTGATCGTCGGCTTCCTCATGGTGGTCCAGGTGACCGGCATCGACTGGAAGAACCTCGAGGTCGCCATCCCCGCGTTCCTCACCATGGTGCTGATGCCGTTCGCCTACTCGATCACGGTGGGCATCGGGGCGGGCGTGATCTCGTTCGTGCTGCTCAAGCTGGCCGTCGGCAAGGTGCGCAAGGTCCACCCGCTGCTGTGGGTCGCGGCGGCGCTGTTCCTCGTCTACTTCCTGATGGGCCCGATCCGCACGGCGGTAGGCATCTGACGCCGACGGGCTGGCGCGCGTGCACGGCGCCGGTGCCGGCGCCCGTGCCCGCGCCCCGGCCCGCGCCCCGAGAGTGCGCTTCTACCCCGTCATTGGGCCCGGAATCAGCCTGAATCCGGGCCCAATGACGGGGTAGAAGCGCACCTTCAGTTTCCCGCCCGGGAGCGGGCCGGGGTGGGCAGCGTGATCGGGGTGCCCTGGTGTGCGTACCGGCCCGGCTGCCAGCGGTGTCTGGCGAGCACCTTCGCGACCTGCTCGCCGATACCGCCGGGTCGGTCGTTCTCCGCAGGCCGGAAGCGCAGCATGATGATCCGCCCGGCGGCCAGGAGCTGGTTCTGGCGCGGGGCGTCCCGGACCAGGGCCTGCTCGGTGCTGTGCGGCCCGACGCCGTCGATCTCGACGACCAGCCAGCGCCCGTCGGGGAGCCGCCAGACGAAGTCGACGCGTGCGACCACCTTGCCGCCCGCCACGAACCGCACCTGGAGGTCGTCCGGCGGCACCTCGTTGTCGTGGAACGACAGCCGCGCCGCCGACTCGGCGAAGGACTCCGAGCGCGGGTCGACCAGCCCGAAGAGCTCGTGGACCCGGGCACTGCCGTGCCGACGCCGGACCAGGTGGTGCAGCTCCGCGAGACGTGTGGGTGTGAACCCGTGCCGGCGAGCGAGATCGTCGAGCACGGCGAGGGCGTTCTGGCGGGGGAGCCGGCGGAGCGCCTGAGCCGCGGCGTGGTCGATCCGGGCGACCACGCGTTCGCCCACCGGCACCGTGGGGAACGTCGCGTAGTCCACGACGGGGACGCCGTGCCGCGTGCGGCGGGGCGACCGGTCCTCGCGCGCGACCTCCAGCGGGAAGTCGCGCGGCAGCCCGGAGACGCCGTGCAGCACGAGCGCGCAGCAGCCGGTGGCGACGGCGTCCGGCCCGTGCACGAGGAGCGCGAACCAGGTCCGCCAGCTCGCGGCGTGGTCGAACCAGTCGTCTCTGACCCTGCTGCCGAGCGGCACCGGATCGGTGTCGTACACGCCGCGCGCGGGGCTGGTCCAGCGGAGCTGCCCGACCAGACGCCGCCGGACCTCTCGGCCGATCCCGAGCTCCTCGCACTGGACCGTGGACAGCAGGCCGGCCTGCCGGCGCAGGAGCGGCTCGGCGGCTCGCGGGATCACGAAGGTCTTCGGCATGGACCCACCTCAGCAGCGCGGCGACCGATGTGCCGGGCGCGCGTCCCCGTCCTGTGCACAACTGCGGAAAATGGCCGCCTGTGGTCGCGTTCGACCGCTGGGACTCCCGTCCGGGTGGTCCCCGCGGCCGTCTCAACCGTCGCCGCCCCGCCCAACTAAAAGGTGCGCTTCTACCCAGTCATTGGGCCCCAAATCAGGGTGAGTCCGGGCCCAATGACTGGGTAGAAGCGCACCTTGGGGTGCCGGTGCCGCATCCGCGGCGGGGTCAGGCCGCCAGGGCCTGCTTTTCCGGGGCCGGCGTCGCCGCCAGCGTGGGGTAGTCCACCTGGAGGTACGGGCGCGGGATGCGGTGCTCGCGGGAGAGCCGCGCGCGGACCCGCACGTGCCACGTCCGGTACGCCCAGACGGTCGCGACCGCCGCGACCAGCAGCGTCGCCACGGCCCCGATGACCACCGCGTACCGCGGGCCGAACGTCTCGCCGATCCAGCCGACCACGGGCGAGCCCAGGGGCGTGGTGCCGAGCAGCACCATCATGTAGATCGACATGACGCGACCACGCATCTCGGGCGCCACCGAGAGCTGGATCGCCGCGTTGGCCGACGTCAGCATGGTCAGCGACGCGAAGCCGACGGGGATGCACATGATGAGGTAGCCGAGGTAGGTCGGCATGACGGCCTGGATCCCCATGGAGATCGCGAACGCGAACGCCGCGCCCAGCACGAGCCGCACGCGCGGCCGCTCCCGCCGGGCCGCCAGGAGCGCGCCAGCGAGCGAGCCGATGGCCAGCACGGATCCGAGGATCCCGTACTCGCCGGCGCCTCGCCCGAACTCGACGCGCGCCATCATGGCCGATGTGAGCTGGAAGTTCAGGCCGAACGTGGAGACCACGCCCATCACGACCATGATCACCACGATGTCGCTGCGCCCGCGGATGTAGGCGAGCCCCTCGCGGATCTGGCCCTTGGCGCGCGAGGCGGTGGGCTGCACCCGCAGGTCGCGCATCCGGGTCAGGGCCAGGATCACGGCGCCGAACGCGATGCCGTTGATGATGAACACCCATCCCGTGCCGACGGCGGCGATGAGCAGGCCCGCCACACCGGGACCGATGAGGCGCGCGGCGTTGAAGTTCGTCGAGTTGAGCCCGACGGCGTTCGCGAGCCGCTTGGTCGGCACGAGCTCGGCGACGAAGGTCTGCCGCACGGGCCCGTCGACGGCGCTCACGACACCCAGCAGGGTGGCGAAGACGTAGACGTGCCACAGCTCGGCCGCGCCGGACAGCACCAGCGCACCGAGCCCGAGGCCCAGTACGCCCATGCCGCCCTGCGTGAGCATCAGGAGCTTGCGGCGGTCGACGCGGTCGGCCAGCAGGCCGGCCCACGCGGACAGGAAGATGTGCGGGATGAACTGCAGCGCGGTGACGATGCCCACGGCGACGCCGGAGTTGTTGGTCAGGAGGGTCAGTACGACCCAGTCCTGCGCCACGCGCTGCATCCAGGTGCCGATGTTGGCGACGAGAGCGCTGGCGAACCAGAGACGATAGTTACGGTATTTAAGGCTGGCGAAGGTTGCGCTCATCGAGCGGCGATCCGGATGAGGAGCTCGCTGGCTCCTGCAAGGATCTCTCTCTCCTCTACGGTCAGGGTGGACAGCTGTTTGGTGAGCCAGGCGTCGCGACGACGTCGGGTCTCGGCGACCTCGCGCTCGCCCGCCGCGGTGAGGCGGACGACGACCTGTCGCTTGTCGGTCGCGTGCTCCACCTTCTCGACGAGGCCGAGCTCAGCCAGGGTGTTCACTGCTCGGGTCATCGACGGCGGCCGGACGCGCTCGTGCTCGGCAAGGGAGCCGGGGGACATCTCGCCGTGCTTGTGCAGCACCGTCAGGATCCCGAACTGCCCCTCAGGGAGGTCTGCCTCGCCGCGCTCGGCGCGCAGGCGACGGGACACTCGGGTGAGGGCGACACGGAGGTCGCCCCCGACGGTCGCCGGGCTTCGGCTGGACCTGCGGGAGCTCGACGGCACCCGCCACAGTCTAGATCATTAGCCTTGCTAACGGTACGTGGGTGTGGTCACACCACGGGCGTCCGACGGCGCCGCCCGACGGCGGAAAATCGCGCCGCCCGACGCCGGGAACGACGAAGCGCCCGACCCCGTGCGGGGGCGGGCGCTCCGAGGCCGGAACGACCGAGGTCAGCGCGCGCGGTTGGACTGCGCGAACTGTGCGCCGCTCGGCTGGAGCTCCTGCTGCACGCTCTCGAACCGCTGCCCCTGCTCGCTGTGCACCTTGAGCCGGTTCTCGAACTCGGCCTGCGTGCGCAGCTCGTCCTCGGTCGGCCACAGGCCGATCCCGAGGATGAGCAGGAACGTGACCACGCTGACCGCCATCACGAGCGGCACGAGCAGCTGCATCGTGGACGCGCCGGCGGGGACGGTGTCGACGGGGTTGACCACGGAGACGCCGGCCATGCCCGTGTAGTGCATGCCGGTCACCGCGATCCCCATCACCAGGGTGGCCACGATGGTCGCGAGCGTGCCGCGGATGTGGACCGTGCACCACAGCGCCGCGGTCGCCGCGACGATCGCGATGGCGACCGACGCGATGACGTAGACGGGGTTGTAGACGACCTGCGCGGACATCTCCATCGCTTCCATGCCCATGTAGTGCATGGCCGCGACGCCGGACCCGGCGAGCGCGCCGCCGACGAGCATCGCCGGCAGCTTGCGCTTGCCCAGCTCGGTGATGAACAGGCCGGCGCCGACCACGACGATCGCGATCGCCGCGCTGAGGAGGGTCTCCGGGATGTTGTACCGGATGGTCACGCCCGAGGCGGAGAAACCGAGCATGGCGACGAAGTGCATCACCCAGATCCCGGTACCGCCCAGGGCGATGGCGCCGAAGACGAGCCACGCCGCACGTGCGCCGCCCGAAGCCGCTCGGGCTCGGGACGTGCACGCAAGGCCCGTCGCTGCGCCGGTGCACGAGATCGCGTACGCCAGGATGGGCGTCACGATCCCGAAGGTGAAGTGGTCGATCACTGGCATCTTGTTGAACAGCCCCTCAGAATGGTTCCCTCTGTTGCGGAAACGTTACAGAGTCCCTGTGTACCGGACAATAGGCAGAACTCCCCGTCGAAGGGGTATTGCGGACGTGATCAGGCTGGTCAGAAGCGTTCGACGAGATAGTCGACGCACGCGGTGAGCGCGGCGACGTCGTCGGGCTCGACGGCGGGGTACATGCCGACGCGGAGCTGGTTGCGCCCGAGCTTCCGGTAGGCGAACACGTCCTGGACGCCGTTGGCACGTAGCTCGGAGAGTACCCGTCCGGCGTCGATCTCGTCGGCCAGGTCGATGGTGCCGACCACCGTGGACCGCTCCTCCGGACGCCGCACGAACGGCGTCGCCCACGGGCGGGCGTCGGCCCAGGAGTAGAGGGTCTCGGCCGACGTCGCGCACCGCTCGGCCGACCACTTCAGGCCGCCCTGCTCCAGGAGCCACTCCACCTGGTCGGCCAGGAGCAGCAGCGTCGCGATGGCCGGCGTGTTCAGGGTCTGGTCCAGGCGCGAGTTCTGGATCGCGGTGGTAAGGGACAGGAACTCCGGCACCCAGCGGCCCGAGGCCTCGATCCGCGCGGCGCGCTCGACGGCCGCGGGGGAGAGGACCGCCAGCCACAGGCCGCCGTCGGCCGCGAACACCTTCTGCGGGGCGAAGTAGTAGGCATCGGTCTGGCGCAGGTCGACCGGCAGCGCGCCGGCGCCGGACGTCCCGTCGGTGAGCACGACGGCGCCGTCCGGCCCGGACGGGCGCAGCACCGGGGCCATCGCCCCCGTGGAGGTCTCGTTGTGCGGGGTGGCGTAGGTGTCGACGTCGTCGGCGGGCTCGAGGTGGGCGACCGTGCCCGGCTCCGCCTCGATCACCTGGGACGGCTCGAGGAAGGGTGCCCGCGACGTGGCGGTGGCGAACTTGGCGCCGAACTCGCCGAAGGACGCGTGCTGCGCCTTGCGCTCCACGAGGCACAGCGTGGCAACGTCCCAGAAGGCGGTGGAGCCGCCGTTGCCGAGGGCCACCTCGTACCCGTCGGGCGCGCCGAGCAGCTCCGTGACACCCTCGCGAATGCGGCGGACCACGTCCTTGACGGGCGCCTGGCGGTGCGAGGTACCGAGCACGTGGGCGTTCGCCACGAGATGATCGACCTGTCCCGGGCGCACCTTGGAGGGGCCTGAGCCGAAACGGCCGTCGGTGGGCAACAGGTGTGTCGGGATTGTCAGTGGCACAGAACTAGACTAGAACCTGGGCCGACGCCCGGGGCGCCGAGCCCAGGGCGACTGGACGGCTGCGCGCATGACGGGAGCTGACGTGACGGATCTGATCGACACCACCGAGATGTACCTCAAGACGATCTACGAGCTCGACGAGGAGGGCATCACCCCCCTGCGCGCGCGCATCGCGGAGCGCCTGGGGCACTCCGGACCGACGGTGTCGCAGACGGTCGCGCGCATGGAGCGCGACGGGCTCGTGATCGTGACCGGGGACCGCCACCTGGAGCTCACCGAGCTCGGGCACGACAAGGCGATGCGCGTCATGCGCAAGCACCGCCTCGCGGAGCGCCTGCTGACGGACGTGATCAAGCTCGACTGGGAGCACGTCCACGTCGAGGCCTGCCGCTGGGAGCACGTGATGAGCGACCTCGTGGAGAAGCGCCTCGTCGGCCTGCTCGACCACCCGCACCACGACCCGTACGGCAACCCGATCCCCGGCCTCTCGGAGCTCGGCGAGGCCTACACGGACGTGCCCTTCCTCAGCGGTGTGATCTCGCTGCCCTCCGCGTTCGAGGCGGCGGCCAAGAAGGGCGTGAAGGGCGAGCCGCTCGCGGCGTCCCTCACCCGGATCGCGGAGCCGCTGCAGACGGACGTCGAGCTGCTGGCCCGCCTGTCCGACGCCGGCCTCGTGCCCGGCTCGCGGATCACGGCCGAGCTCAGCGACGGGACCTACACGGTGACCGTCGACGGCGCCGGGACCGCGCTGGAGCTCGGCGAGGACCTGGCGCGCCACCTCTTCGTCGCGACCGCCTGAGGGTGTCCCAAACCATCCGCTTTGTCGGAAAGGTGAGGCCACGTTCCCGACACGCCATGACATTCGTTGCCGGAACGTGACATCGGGGGTGACGTCGGGTACGTTCGGACCGCTCCCGCGGAGTTTATTCCGAGGGAGTCTCCGGACGGACGCCGAACTCTGTCACCGGCCGGGGCCCCAAGACGACCGCATGACAGAGGCGGGGGACCCACCATCGGGCGCCAGGGTGCGTCCTCGGGGTGAAGCCGGGTAATCCTTCGGGAGTGCACGGCCGGGTGATTTCTCCCACCCGAACCCGACAGCTGACCTCGAAGGCGTACAAGGAGAGGTAATACGTGACCGCACGTACCACCCGCGCACGCCATCGTGCTGCGCGACGCCCCGTGACTCCGCTCACCGAGCTTGCTCAGAACGCCGCCGTCGGTCGTCGTACCGCGGTTGCCGCCGCAGGTGGCGCGCTCCTGGTCTCCACGTTCGGTGGCGCGATGGCAGCGCAGGCCGCTCCGATGGAGACCGGCCACGCCAAGATGAACTCGGTGGACCTCAACGCGCTGACGTCCCAGGCCCGTGAGTCCCTGTCGAACGCCCCTGTAGTGACCGTCGCGCCCGACGCCGAGCTGAGCGTCGAGAAGTCCGCCGTCTCGGTGGTCTCGGCCGCCGACAACGAGGACTACCAGGCCGAGCTGGCCGCCCAGGAAGCCGAGGAGGCCGCTGAGGCCGCCGCCGCCGAGGCAGCAGAGGCCGCGGCCACCGCCGTGTCGACCGCTTCCTCGTCCGTCGACATCCCCGCGTCGGCGATCGGCAACTCCGTGATCTCCATCGCCAGCCGCTACATCGGCGTCCCGTACGTCTCCGGTGGCTCCAGCCCGAGCGGCTTCGACTGCTCGGGCTTTACTTCTTACGTGTACGCGCAGCTCGGCATCTCGCTGCCGCACTCCTCGTCGGCGCAGGCCGGCTACGGCACCCAGGTGCCGGCGTCGCAGGCCCAGCCGGGCGACCTGATGTGGACCCCCGGTCACGTCTCGATCTACGCCGGTGGCAACACCATGATCGACGCGTCGAAGCCGGGCACCGTGGTCGACTTCCGCACCATCTGGCAGTCGAACCCCACGTTCATCCGCCTGGGCTGATCGCAGCCACGCAGTACCGCAGCAGAGCGCCTGTCCGGTAGTTCGGGGCAGGCGCTCTGCTTTGCCATTTTTCTGCCGTCTTTTTGCCTCCGGATACCCACGACGGGCGCCCCGCCGGTAGCGTTGGAGGGCAAAGATGCACTGCTGAGGAAAGGACTGGCGATGACACGATCCGAGGTCGTACTGGTCGGGGTGGACGGATCGGCCGCGAGTCTGCACGCGCTGGACTGGGCTACCGCCTACGCGCACCGCGTGGGCTGGGCGCTGCACATCGTGTGCAGCTACTCACTGCCGTCGTTCACCGCCGCGTCGCTCGACGGCGGGTACGCCGCCCTGGACGACACCACGATCCAGGAGGGCGCCAAGGCCGTCCTGGTCGAGGCGGAGAACCGCGTGGCCGACGCCGGGGTGCGCGCCACGACGGAGGTCGCGACCGGTGACGCCGCGGGTGTGCTCGTGGAGCTGTCCGCCGACTACGGGCTCGCCGTGGTCGGGACCCGGGGCCGGGGCGGGTTCACGGAGCGGCTGCTGGGCACGGTGTCGTCCGCGCTCCCCGCGCACGCGAAGTGCCCGGTGGTGGTGGTGCCGCTGCGCGCCGAGACCAACCGTGGCGTCTCCTGGACGCCGCCGGACCTCGGGGCGGACGAGCCCGCCGCTGCGCCGGTCGTCCCGGACGTCGAGCCGGGCGGGGTCGCCGAGATCCGGGAGGTGCGCCGCATCGTCGTCGGCGTGGACGGGTCGCCGCAGGCCGAGCGGGCGCTGCAGCACGCGATCGCGCAGGCCAACGCGTGGGGCGCGGAGCTCACCGCCGTCACGGGCGTGCCCGTGGGCAACGCCGGGATGCTGGCGTGGCTGCCGTCCTCGATCGACCGGGAGCAGGTGCTGGCCGACATCGGGGCCGGCATGGACGTGCTGGTCGACCGGTACGAGGCCCAGAACCCGGGGCTGCGGATCCGGCGGATCGTGCTCGACGGCACGGGCGCCGAGCTGCTGACGGAGTTCTCGACGGCGTCGGACCTCGTGGTCGTCGGCTCGCGCGGTCGCGGCGGCTTCCGGGGGCTGCTGCTGGGCTCGACCAGCCAGGCCGTGCTGCACCACGCGGCGTGTCCGGTGCTCGTGGTGAACAAGCACTGCCCGGAGTGATCGCGCGGTTCCGGAACGTGTCAGACCCTCAGGTCACCCGGGTGACCTGAGGGTCTGACACGTCGGCGAGTCGGTCGGTCAGGCCTGAGCGGTCTCGGCGGCCGCGAGGAGCACGCAGGTCGCGACGCCGTCCATCGCCGTCCGGACCTCGTCCAGCGGGGGCATCGACGGCGCGAGGCGCACGTTCTTGTCCTGCGGGTCCTTGCCGTACGGGTGGGTGGCGCCGGCCGGGGTCAGGGCGATCCCGGCCTCCTTGGCGAGCTGGACCACGCGGGCCGCCGTGCCCGGCGCGACGTCGAGCGACACGAAGTAGCCGCCCTTGGGCTCGGTCCACGACGCGATGCCGTAGCCGCCCAGCCGCTCGGTCAGGATCTCGACCACCGCCTCGAACTTCGGCGCCAGGATCGCGCGGTGCTTGCGCATGTGCTCGCGCACGCCGTCGGCCGAGCCGAAGAACATCGCGTGCCGCAGGTGGTTGATCTTGTCGGGGCCGATGGAGGCGACCGACAGGTGCTTCTTGAACCAGGCGATGTTGGCCGGCGAGCTGCCCAGGAACGCGACGCCCGCGCCGGCGAACGTGATCTTGGACGTGGAGGCGAACAGCAGCACGCGGTCCGGGTGGCCGGCCTCTGCGGCCAGCGCGATGGCGTTCGGGCTGGTCACCTCGTCGTCGGTGAGGTGGTGCACCGCATAGGCGTTGTCCCACAGGATCCGGAAGTCCGGCGCGGCCGCGGGCATCGAGACCAGCGCGCGGGCAACCTCGGCGCTGATGACCGCGCCGTCCGGGTTGGAGTAGGTGGGGACCACCCACATGCCCTTGATGGTGGGGTCCGCGGCGACGAGCGCGGCCACGGCCTCGGCGTCGGGGCCGTCCGCCGTCATCGGGACGGGGATCATCTCGATGCCGAAGGCCTCGCAGATCGTGAAGTGCCGGTCGTAGCCCGGCACCGGGCAGATCCAGCGCACCTTCTCCTCGCGCGACCACGGCTTCGGCGAGTCGGGGAAGCCGAACAGCTCGGCGAACGCGACGACGTCGTGCATGGTGGTGAGCGAGGCGTTCCCGCCCGCCAGGAGCTGCTCCACGGGCACGTCGAGGAGCTCGGCGAAGATGCGGCGGATCGTGATGCCGCCGTCCAGGCCGCCGTAGTTGCGCGTGTCCGTGCCGGACTCGTCGGCGTGCACGCCGACGCCGGGCAGGGCCAGCATGGGCTCGGCGAGATCGAGCTGTTCGGCCGACGGCTTGCCGCGCGTGAGATCCAGCTTCAGGCCCTTGGCCTGAAGGTCGGCGTAGGCCTGCTGGAGCTCCGCGAGTGCGGGCAGTGTTGCGGTGTTGTGGGACGACGTCGTAGTGGTCACCCCCGGGAGCCTACGCTCAGCCGGCGGCCGGTGACAGTTTGGACCGGCGTCGCTTCCGCGGCGGGGTCGGCTTGTCGTCCGGGATGTCTGCCGTGTCCGTGGACGGGGTGGTTTCGACGGCGGTCTCGGTCTGCTCGGTCGCGTCCTCGTCGATGTCGGACGGTGGCTCGGTGGCCGGCTTCTCGGCCGCTGCCGGTGCCTCAGTGGCAGGCTCCTCGGCCGTCGCGGGCTCCTCCGCGTCCTGGGCCGGATCCTCCGCCTGGGCCTCGCCGTCCGAGCCGTCGTCGTCGGAACCCTCGTCGGGGCCACCCCCGGGGCCGCCGTCGCGCAGCGCCACCAGGGACTCCTCGAGGATGTCCAGCGCCATCTCCAGCTCGGGCTGCACGATCGACAGCGGCGGTGACAGGCGGATCGTCTCGTCGTGCGTGTCCTTCGCGAGGACGCCGCGCTCCAGCAGGGCCTCGCACAGCTCGCGGCCCGTGCCGAGCGCCGGGTCCACGTCGATCCCCGCCCAGAGCCCCACGCAGCGTGCCCCGGTCAGCAGGCCCTGGTCCACGAGCGCGTCGAGCCGCTCCTTGAGCACGCGACCCGACGCCGCCGCGCGCGCCTGGTACTGCCCCGTCGCGAGCAGGTCGAGGGCCGCGACACCGACCGCGCACGCCAGCGGGTTGCCGCCGAACGTCGAGCCGTGCGTGCCCGGCGTCAGCACGCCCAGGATCTCCGGCTTGCCGACCACGGCGGAGACCGGGAGGATCCCGCCGCCCAGCGCCTTGCCCAGACAGACCAGGTCCGGCCGCACGTCCCAGAGCTCGCAGGCCAGCGTGGTGCCGGTGCGGCCGAGGCCCGACTGGATCTCGTCGGCGACCAGCGCGATGTTCTTCTCCGCGGTGAGGGCGCGCAGGCCCGGCCAGAAGCCGTCCGCCGGCACCACGACACCGGCCTCGCCCTGCACCGGCTCCATCAGCACGGCCACCGTCGTGTCGTCCACGGCGTCGGCCACCGCGGCCAGGTCGCCGAAGGGCACCCGGACGAAACCGGGGGTGAACGGGCCGAACCCGTCGCGGGCGGCCGGGTCGTCCGACAGACCGACCAGCGTGGTGGTGCGGCCGTGGAAGTTGCCGCCGGCGACCACGATCGTCGCCTGGTCCGCGGGCACGCCGCGCACGTCGTACCCCCACTTGCGGACCGCCTTGATGGCGGTCTCCACGGCCTCGGCGCCGGTGTTCATCGGCACCACGAGGCTGTCCTCGCCGCCGGTCGTCAGCGGCCCCACGACCTCGACGAGCCGCTGGGCGAACTCCTCGAGCCGGTCGTGGTCGAACGCACGGGACGTGAGCGTGACCTGGCGCAGCTGCGTCATCGCGGCCGCCACCAGCCCTTGGTGCAGGTGCCCGAAGTTCAGGGCCGAGTACCCCGACAGGAAGTCGAGGAACTCGTTGCCGTCGATGTCCCATACGTGTGTACCGTGCGCCCGCGCGATCGTGACCGGCAGGGGATGGTACGTCGGGGCGAGTGCGCCGTGCGTCGTGTCCGCCATGACCCGCAGCCTAGGTCGGGTCCCGGAATCCTGCCGGTCCGCCCGCGGATATTGACACCCGGCCGCACGGCGTCCCGGGGCGGCCTACCTCTGCTCGATGACGCGGGGGAACCGCTGCGGCGGGGGACCGAACGCGGCGCGGGACTGCGCGATCACGGTGTGGCCGAGCGCGCGGGCTCCGATCAGGCCGACCACGGCGCCGATGCCGAACGGCAGGATGCGGCCGAGCAGGAGGCTGCCCTGCTTGGCGATCTGCTTCTTGATGAACTGGTGCGTCAGCGCCTTGTTCACGCGCTGCAGCGTGCCGCGCGGCATGCTCGTGAGCAGCACCTTGCCCCACGCGACGCCCGAACCGCCGATGGCGTCCTCGACGTCCTTCGCCCCCTTGTCGCCGAGCACCGTGGCGAGCAGCAGGGCCCGGCGGCGCGGGACGTCCTGCACGTCGATCCCGTGCACGTCGGCCACCGCGAGCGAGAACGCCGCGGACGACGCGAAGAACGTCGCCACGTCGCTCGTCGACAGCGCGACGCTCGCCGCCGTGCCGACCGCCGGGATGGCGGCGGCCGCGCCGACCGCGCTGCCCGTGGTCTGGATGACCCGCAGGTACTCCTTCTCCAGCAGCCGGATGATCTCCGCGGGTGAGGCGTCGGGGTTCCGCGCGCGCACCTTGTCCACATGCTTGTGGATGGTCGCCGACGGGATGGTCACCGCCCGGTCGACCAGGTGGTCCAGCGGCCCGTCCGGCCTGTAGTTGAGCCAGTCCGCCTTGGTGACCTGCAGCGAGTCGTCCGGCTTGACCAGGGCGTCACCCGGCGTCGCCCGGCCGTTGGACTCGGCCGCGGTCAGCTTCTTGTCGTCGGTCATGTCAGCCCTCCGGCTGGTTGAACTGCGCGTCCGGGATCTGGGCGCCCGCCTTGAGCGTGCGGCCCACGGTGCATGCCTTGTCGATCGATCGCTGGGCGATCGTCAGGAGCTTTGCCCGGTCCTCGTCGTCGAGGGCGGACAGGTCGATCTCGAACGTCTCGGTGAGCACCGGGTACCGGTCCTCCGCCATGTTCTTCGGGTCCTCGACCCGGATGGTGGTCTTGTAGTCGTCACCCAGACGGCGCGAGAACGCACGGTCGCTGCTCATCCCGGCGCACGCCGCGAGCGCGACCTTCAGCAGCTCGCCCGGCGTGAACACCGCGCCGGCACTGGCCGGACCGATCTCGACGCGGGCACCGCGGGCCGAGAAGCCCGTGTACGTCCGCGTGCCGTTGCGCTCCACCCACAGCGGGTCGGTGGGCGAGGGGGTCACGGTGTCCTCGCTGCGCGCGGCGTCCGGGGTCGTGGTCTGCTCCGTCATGGGGGTAATCCTTCCACTGGTCACCGACACGGTCACGGAGCTGGGCGCTGCGGGTCCCGGTCGGTCGACCTCGTGGTCAACGCGGACGGCGCCCGCGACGTTCCCGTGCGCCGCGTGGACGGGTCCGTTCACCGCGCCGACAGGGCCCTGCGCTGCGACGATTCTGCGATGGGGGAGAACGTGAGCGGCACGCCGGGGGCGACTGGTCCGACGTCGGAGGGCGGGGGCACCACGCCGGACGGCGGGAAGGGCCCGTGGACGCCGGACTGGCGGGACATCGTGAAGCGGCTGCTCGGTGTGGCGGGCGTGATCCTGGCCGTGTGGCTGATCTACCTGTTCCTCGACGCCTTCCTGCCTCGCTGGTGGGCGCAGGCGATCGGCAACGCCGTGGACGGGTCGTTCGCCGCGGGCGCCTGGTGGGGGCTGCTGGTCGGCGCCGTGTTCACGCTGCTCCCGGTGCTGTTCCTCGCGCAGGCGGTGTTCACCCGGCGGTCCTGGCAGGTGCGCAGCGGGCTGCTCGCGCTGGCGGTGGTGTTCGCGGTGCCGAACCTGCTCACGCTCGGCATCGTGCTGGGCACGTCCAAGGCCGCGCACGCCGGCGAGCGGATCCTCGACGTGGACGGTCCCGCATTCCGTGGCGGGTCGGCGTGGGGCGCGGTGGCCGGCGGCGTCGTGGCGCTCGTGATCGTGACGATGACCGTGCTCTACCGCCGGCGTGGGGCCCACCTCAAGGAGCTCCGGGCCAAGCACGCCTGACGGCGGCAGGTCTCCGGGGCTCGCCCGGAGAGCGGACGTAGGCTTGCCCCCATGACCGAGATCGACACCCCGTACGAGGACCTGCTCCGTGACGTGCTCGCCACCGGGACCCGCAAGGGCGACCGGACCGGCACGGGCACCCGCAGCGTGTTCGGGCGGCAGATCCGGTACGACCTGGCGCAGGGGTTCCCGCTGATCACCACCAAGCGCGTGCACCTCAAGTCGGTCGTGTACGAGCTGCTGTGGTTCCTGCGCGGCGACTCCAACGTGCGCTGGCTGCAGGAGCGCGGCGTGAAGATCTGGGACGACTGGGCCGACGAGTCCGGCGAGCTGGGTCCGGTGTACGGCGTCCAGTGGCGCTCGTGGCCCACGCCCGACGGCGGGCACGTGGACCAGATCGCCAAGGTCGTCGAGCAGATCCGCACCAACCCGGACTCGCGGCGGCACATCGTCACGGCGTGGAACCCGGCCGAGGTGGACGACATGGCACTGCCGCCGTGCCACGCCCTGTTCCAGTTCTACGTGGCCGACGGCAAGCTGAGCTGTCAGCTCTACCAGCGCTCGGCGGACCTGTTCCTGGGGGTGCCGTTCAACATCGCCTCGTACGCGCTGCTCACGCACATGGTCGCGGCGCAGACCGGGCTCGACGTCGGCGAGTTCGTGTGGACCGGCGGCGACGTGCACATCTACGACAACCACGTCGAGCAGGTCGAGACGCAGCTCGCGCGCGACCCGTACCCGTACCCGTCGCTGCGGCTGGCCCCGCGCGACTCGATCTTCGACTACGAGTTCGAGGACGTCGAGGTGCTCGGTTACGTGTCGCACCCCACCATCAAGGCCCCGATCGCCGTCTGATGATCGGGCTCATCTGGGGGCAGGCGCGCGACGCCGCAGGCCGGCCCGTCATCGGCGCGGGCGGCGACATCCCGTGGCACGTGCCGGAGGACTTCGCGCACTTCAAGCGGACCACGGCGGGGCACCCCGTGGTGATGGGCCGGCTCACCTGGGAGTCGCTGCCCAGGCGCCCGCTGCCGGGCCGGACCAACATCGTGGTCTCGTCGCGCGGCCCCCACGGGGTGCCGGACGCCGCCGACGGCGTGGTGGCAGCCGGCACGCTGGGCGAGGCGCTCACGGTCGCCGCCGACGCCCCCGGCGGGGACGAGATCTGGGTGATGGGCGGGTCGCAGGTCTACCACGAGGCGATGCCCGTCGCCGACGTCCTGGAGGTCAGCGAGATCAACACGGAGGTCGAGGGCGACGTGTTCGCCCCGGAGATCGGCCCCGAGTGGGCGGTCGCCTCGTCGACCGAGTGGACGACGTCGTCCTCGGGCCTGCGGTTCCGGCACCTGACCTACGTGCGACGGTAGCCGGCGTGGAAGCCCCACTCGTCGTCGGCGGACTCGCCGAACACCTGTGACCGGACGGCCAGGGAGCCGTCCGCGGCCCAGGCGAACCGGGCCCGCCAGGTCGTGAGGTCGTCGCCCAGGAGCGCGCAGCGCACGTCCAGCGTGTTGGCGTCGGTCCAGCCGGCGGTGACCACGGCGGGCCGTCCGGTGACGACGGTCTGGACCGGGCCGTCGTACCGCAGCTCCAGGTCCCAGCCGCCCGCACCACCCCCGGCGCTGCGCACCCGGCCGCCCGAACCGTCCAGCGACAGGATCAGCTCCGCCGGACCCGGCCCGTCGGCGACCTTCGCATAGCTCCCGCTTGCGGGCCGGGCGTGCGCCGGGTCGTGCCGCGGCGCGGGCCAGGTGAGGTGGACGGTGGTGCCGCTCACCCCTGCCGCGTCATGCACCGCCGGCACGCCCTGGCTCGTGGCACGGGCGTCGAGCCGGTCGACGAGCGGATCCACCAGCAGGTCGAGCACGTCGTCGACGAGACGGTCCCCGCCCGTGCACGCCTGGGTGTCGGCGGTGACCACCACGGCGAGCCCGCGGACGGGGTCGCCGTACACGATCTGGCCGCCCATGCCCAGCAGCAGCCAGCTGCCCCGCCGGGGCAGCCAGAGCTGGTACCCGTACCCGTTGCGCAGTGCCGCGGCCTCGGTCTGCAGGCTGGTGTCGGCCTGGCGGCTCGTGGCGGAGCGCAGGTAGTCGGCCGGCAGCAGCCGGACTCCGTCGTGCACGCCGTCGTCGAGCAGGAGGTGGGCCAGCCGCAGCAGGTCGCGCGGGGTGCAGATCAGGCCCGAACCGCCGTGGCCGATGCCCTCCGGGCCCGTGAGGAACCGCAGGCCAGGACTCATGCCCAGCGGGTCGAGCAGCCGGGGCCGCAGGTAGTCCGTCAGCGACGTGCCCGCCAGGCGCTCGACGAGCGCGGCCAGCACGTAGGAGCCGCTCGTGTCGTAGGTGAAGACGGTGCCCGGCGGATGCGTCGGCGGCACCCGGAAATAGCTCTCCAGCCAGACGTCCGCGCCGAGCTGGTACGTGGTGGCCCGGTGGGGGCCGCGCATGGCCAGCACGTTCCGGACGGTCGTGGCCGCGAGCCACGGATGCACCGGCGCCAGCTCGGTGAAGTGGTCCGCGACCGGGTCGTCGAGGCTCAGTGCGCCGTCGTCGGCGAGCATGCCGATCGCCAGGCTCGTGAACGTCTTGGACACCGAGTACATGCGCTGCGGCGTGTCCAGGTCGAGCGGGCCGCTGACCGCGTGCGCGACGGTCTCGCCGCGCACGCTCACCTGGACCGTGTGCAGCGCCACGTCGAGCGCGCCCGCGCGGCGGGCGAGCCCGGCGATCAGGTCGTCGGCCACGACGTGCGGCACGGCCTCGGTCGACCCGGCTCGCCCCTCGCGCGTCATCTCCGGCTCAGACCAGGTCGCGGACTGCCGCGTACTGCTCGCGCACCACCGGTTTCGGGTCGGCCGCGAGCGTGGTCGCGATCGTCGTCGACCAGGCCGGCGGGGCCACGTCGGCGGCCCCGCCCGGAGCGGCCGCCGCCAGGGTCCACGCGGCCTGGCGGGCGGCGCCGTCGGCCACGTACTCGCCGGGCTCGGGGATGCCGATGGGCAGCCCGAAGACCTGCGGGGCGATCTGCTGCACGGCGGGGGACTGGGCCGCCCCGCCGATCAGCATCACGCGCTCCACGGAGACGCCCTGCGCCCGCAGCGCGTCGAGGCCGTCCGCGAGCCCGCAGAGCATGCCCTCGATGTAGGCGCGGGCCAGGTGGGAGCGGGTCGACGTCGCGAGGCGGATGCCGTGCAGCGTGCCGGTCGCGTCGGGCCGGTTGGGTGTGCGCTCACCCTCCAGGTACGGCACGAGCACGAGGCCGTCGGAGCCGGGCGGGGCCTGGAGCGCGAGCTCGGCCAGCTCGTCGAAGTCGACGTCAAGAACCTCGCGGGCGGCGTCGAGCACCCGCGCCGCGTTGAGCGTGACGGCGAGCATCAGGGCGTTGCCCGTCGCGTCGGCAAAGCCGTTGATCGCGCCGGAACCGTCGGCGGTGCGCTTCGGCGCGACGGCGGAGACGACGCCCGACGTGCCGATCGAGATGGCGATGTCGCCCGGCGTCATGCCGAGCCCGAGGGACGCGCCGGCGTTGTCGCCCGCGCCGGGCCCGATCAGGGCCCCGCCGTCGACCGCCGAGCCCGCGACGTCCGGGTGCGCCACGGCGCCGGCCTCGGCCGCGCCCACGACGCGCGGCAGCACCACGTCGGTGCGGCCCAGGGCACGTTCCAGCAGGTCGGGGCGGTACTCGCCGACGGCGGCGTCGTAGTACCCGGTGCCCGAGGCGTCCGAGCGGTCCGTGAACAGCTTGTCGAGCTGCGGCCCCAGGGGCGCCGTCGGGTCGCCCGCGGGGCCGTAGCCCGCGATGCGCCAGGACAGCCAGTCGTGGGGGAGCGCCACCGCGGCGACGCGCGCCGCGTTCTCCGGCTCGTTGTCGTGCAGCCAGCGCAGCTTGGTGACGGTGAGGGAGGCGACGAGCACCGAGCCGCTCGCGTCGGCCCAGGCCTGGGCGCCCGCCGCGCGGTCGCCGTCGCCCAGCTCGGTGATCAGGGCCTCGGCCGACGGCGCGGAGCGGTTGTCGTTCCACAGCAGCGCCGGCCGGACGACGTTGCCGTCGGCATCGAGCGTGACCATGCCGTGCTGCTGGCCGCCCACGGAGAGTGCCGCGACGTCGGCCAGGCCGCCCGCGGCGGCCGCCGCCTCCTGGAAGGCGTCCCACCAGTGCCGGGGGTCCACCTCCGTGCCGTCGGGGTGCTTGGCGGAACCGGTCCGGACCAGCGCACCGGTCTCGGCGTCGCGCACGACGATCTTGCAGGACTGCGTGGACGTGTCCACACCGGCGACGAGGGGCATCGGTGCTCCAGGAGATGGTTCGTAGGGAGAGGCGACTGACACGCTACAGCGTCGGTCCGACGTCGCGGCCACTCCCCTTCGAGGCCCGGGTTTCTTCGCTTTGAGATGGCTCAAAGCGAAGAAACCCGGGCCTCAAAGGGGAGGCAGCAGCACGTGACCGGGCCAGGTTCAGCCGATCAGGTGGTTCAGGGCGAGCTGGTGCAGGCGGACCAGGCCGTAGTCCCGCTCGGCCAGGGCGTCGACGTCGGGGTCGGCCTCGGCGAGGAAGGAGTCGAACGACTCGCCCTCGGCCAGCGTCGACTGGCCGAGCTCGAAGATCCCGGCGTGCTCGAAGGCGGCCTGGACCTCGGGGTCCTCGCGGTACTGCTTCGCCTTGGCGGCCAGCAGGTCGTACGTCTTCATGTTGGCCGCGGCCGACTCCCACACGCCGTCGAGGTACTCGGTGCGCGAGGGCTTGTAGTCGAAGTGGCGCGGGCCCTCGTAGCGCGGGCCGCCGTTCGGGAAGCCGTTCTCCAGCAGGTCCACCGTGAAGAACGCGGAGAGCAGGTCGCCGTGACCGAACACGAGGTCCTGGTCGTACTTGGGGCCGTGCTGACCGTTCAGGTCGATGTGGAACAGCTTGCCGACGTGCAGCGCCAGGGCGATGCCGTGCGTGTAGTTCAGGCCGGCCATCTGCTCGTGGCCCACCTCGGGGTTGAGGCCCACGATGTCGGCGTTGTCGAGCGAGTCGATCAGCGCGATGGCGTGGCCGATCGTCGGCAGGAAGATGTCGCCGCGCGGCTCGTTGGGCTTGGGCTCCAGCGCGATCTTGAGCCCGTAGCCCTTCTCCTTGATGTACGAGGCGACGGTGTCGATGCCCTCGGCGTAGCGCGCGTGCGCCGCGTTGAGGTCCTTCGAGTTGTCGTACTCGGTGCCCTCGCGGCCACCCCACATGACGAACGTGGACGCGCCCATGTCGGCGGCCAGGTCGACGTTGCGCAGCACCTTGCGCAGGCCGAAGCGGCGCACGTCGCGGTTGTTGGAGGTGAACGCGCCGTCCTTGAAGACGGGGTGCGTGAACGTGTTGGTGGTGACCATCTCGCAGACCAGGCCGGTGTCGGCGGAGGCCTTCTTGACGGAGTCGATGTGCTTCTGGCGCTCGGCGTCGTCCGAGCCGAAGGGGTAGACGTCGTTGTCGTGGAACGTGAAGCCCCAGGCACCGAGGTCGGCGAGCTTGCGGACCGACTCGGCCGGGTCCAGCTCGGGGCGGGTCGCCGTACCGAAGGGGTCGGCGGCGGGCCAGCCGACGGTCCACAGGCCGAACGAGTACTTGATGTCGCTCACGGGGTCTCCTCGTCGAGGGCGGCCCCGGCATGCGGCGCCGCATTTGTTGTACGGATGAACTATTACGCGGGGCTCGGCTACAGTCAAGGCGTGACCACCGCCGGGACCGCACACGAGACCATGACGCGGACGGGCCCCGCCGCGGCCCGCCAGCACTCCCTGCGCGAGCACAACCTGGAGCTCGTCGCCCGCGCCGTGTTCGAGGTGCCGGAACCACTCTCACGCGCGGGAGTGGCCGCCGCGACCGGTCTGGCCCGCGCCACGGTGTCCACGCTGGTGGACCAGCTCGTGGCCGCCCGGCTCGTGCGCGAGCTGCCCGCCGTGACCGGCGGCCGGGCCGGGCGGCCCGCCGTCCCGCTGGTCCCGGCGCCGCGGTCCGTCGTGGGCCTCGGGCTCGAGGTGAACGTCGACTACCTCGGCGCGCGTGTGCTCGATCTCACCGGGGACGTCGTGGTCGACCGCGTGGTCCCCGGCGCGCTCCACGACAGCGACCCCGCCGTGGTGCTGCGGCGGCTCGGCGAGCTCGCCCGCGAGGTGTCCGACGGCGTCGCCGCCGCCGGCATGACGGTCGCGGGCGCGCGGCTCGCCCTGCCCGGCCTGGTGGACCCGCGCACCGGCCTGCTGGAGGTCGCGCCGAACCTGGGCTGGTCCTCGCTCGACCCCGTCCCGCTCCTCGGCCTCGGCGAGCTGCCCGTCCGCATCGCCAACGAGGCCAAGCTGGCGGCGCTCGCGGAGCTCGCCGGCGGCTCCGACGTCGCGGCCCCGGACTCGTTCATCTTCGTCTCGGGCGACGTCGGCATCGGCGCCGCCATCGTCGTCGACCGGGCGCTCTTCCTGGGGGAGCGGGGCTGGAACGGCGAGATCGGGCACGTCGTCGTCGACCCCGCCGGGCCGCGCTGCTCCTGTGGCGCCTTCGGCTGCCTGGAGCAGTACGCCGGCAAGGAGGCGATGATGCGCGCGGCGGGCCTGCCGCCGGACGCGACGCTCGCGGCGCTCGTCGCCCTGCTCACCGAGCGGGACGCCGCCGCGCCCGCCGGGGGCGCTGGAGCAGGCGCCGCCGCCCTGCCCGCCGGCCGGGCCCTCGGTTCGGCGCTCGCGGACTTCGTGAACCTGCTCGATGTCGCCACCATCGTGCTGGGTGGCGCCTACACCGAGCTCCTGCCGTGGCTCCGTGCCGACGTCGAGGCCGTGCTCGCCGACCGCGTCCTCGCGGCGCCGTTCGTCGACCTCGAGGTGCGGGCGGCGCAGGCAGGCCCGCAGGCCGCGCTCACGGGCGGCGCGCGCGAGGTGCTGCGAGCGGTGCTCGCGGACCCGGCGGCCTGGGTCTGACGTGGGTCTGTCGCCCGTCTGACCAGCGGTTACATCTCGTCGGGGGCGTCGATCGGGCCGAGCGTGATCGCCGGCGCGTCGGCGGGCTCCTCCAGCGTCTCGACGGGCTCCTCCTCGCGGCCCAGCAGCCGGGCGACGGCGCCGTCGAGCATGTCGGTGATCACCGTGACCAGGCCGTCCTCGTCGCGCGCCTCCAGGCGCTCGACGATCACCGCGTGCGCGTCGGCGGTGTCCTTGCGCACCACGTACTCGTCGCTCACGGAGAACGTGGCCATCCGCACCTCGACGATGAGCGTGGTCATCCAGCGGGTGAGCCACGGGTTGCCCGTCGCGGCGACGAGCGCCCAGTGCAGGTTCAGGTCGGCGCCGCCGACACGGCGGGCGTCGCCCGTCCGGTTCGCGTCCACGAGCTCGTCGTGGGCCCGGCGCACGGTCGCCAGCGCGGCGTCGTTCCCCGACCGGACGAGCAGGCGGGCCGCGGTGATCTCCACCGACTTGCGCGCCTCGTAGAGAGCCGGGAGCCGCTCCCGGGAGATGGTCGCCACGCGCATGCCGCGCCCCGGGGTCGCGACCAGCAGCCCCTCCTGGACCAGGCGCTGGGCGGCCTCCCGCAGCGGGCCGCGGCTCACGCCGAGCTGGGTCGCGACCTCGACCTCCCGGATCGGCGAGCCGACGGCGAGCACGCCCGCGTACACCGCGTTGCGCAGCTCGGTCTGGATCAGGTCGACGGTCGAGGGACGCGTCACACGCGAGAAGGACGGCGCGGTCGCCAGGGTGGCCCGTGGCGGGTGGGACATCAGTGCTCCTTCCGTGAGCGCAACGTCGATGACGTCGATGACGACCATCATCGCCGGTGCGCGGACATCTGTGTGGCCACGGCGGTAGCAGGGGTGGCGCCGGCCGGGTGAACTTGCAGATTGTAGACAATCCTAATGTCGAACGCTAGATTGTCTGAACGTCGCCATCCCGCTACGGTGGCGAGTCGTCCGTGAACTCCAGCCCACCCGGCCTTTGCCTTGTGTGCCGGGTGGCGTGAAGGGAACCATGTCTAGATCAAGCGTCCGCCCGCTCCGCCGGGCCGTCCTCGCCGCAGGGTCCGTACTCACCCTGGTCGCGCTGGGCGCGTGCACGTCGACAGCCCCGGAGGATGCCGGTGGCGCCCTGCAGCAGCTCCAGGACGACGGCGCCATCACCGTCGCGTTCAACGGCGAGGAGCCCTACTCCTACGAGGACGGCGGCGAGCTGACCGGAGCCACCATCAAGCTGAACGAGGCGATCTTCGGCGAGCTCGGCATCGACACCGTCGAGGGCGTGCAGACCGAGTGGAACTCGCTCATCCCCGGCCTGACCGCGGGCCGGTACGACGCCGTGAGCGCGGGGATGTCGATCCTCCCCGAGCGCTGCTCGGAGGCCATCTTCTCCGAGCCCGAGATCATGTACACGACCGCGTTCCTGACGCCGACCGGCAACCCCGACAACCTGACGGACATGCAGTCCGCGAAGGACGCCGGCGTGAAGCTCGCCGTGCTCAGCGGCGCCATCGAGGAGGGCTACACCGAGTCCCTCGGGATCGAGACCGTCAAGGTCGGCTCGCCGCAGGACGCGCTCGACGCCGTCACCTCGGGCCGCGCCGACGCGTCGGCGCTGACCGCCATCTCGCTCAACGCGCTGGTGGCCCGCTCGAACGCCGACGTCGAGGTCACCGACTCCTTCGTCGCCGTGATCGACGGCGTGCCCCAGATCGGCGCCGGTGCGACCGTCTTCCCGAAGGGGGAGGAGGACCTCCGCGACGCCTACAACGAGAAGCTCGCCGAGATCGTCTCCGACGAGGACCGCTGGATGGAGATCGCAGGCCCGTTCGGCTTCACCGCCGCCGAGCGTCCCGTCGAGGGCCTGACCGCCGAGAAGCTCTGTGAGGGCGACCTCGAGTCGCTGGCCAAGGACCTGGCCCCGGAGCTCGGCCTGGACGGCTGACCCGGCACGTGTCCGACAACATGCAAGTACTCGTCGATCTGCTGCCGCAGCTCGGCGAAGGGATTCTCGTCACTCTCGAGCTCACGATCGCCGGTGCGGCACTCGCGCTGATCATCGCGTTCATCCTCGGGCTGGGCTCCCGGGCCCGGACCAGGTGGGCGCGGGTGCCGTCCCGGGTGGTCGTGGAGTTCTTCCGCGGCACCTCGCTCGTGGTGCAGATCTTCTGGCTGTACTACGTGCTGCCGCTCCCGCCCTTCTACGTCGAGCTCGACCCGCTGGCCTGCGGCATCCTCGCGCTCGGCCTCAACTACGGCGCCTACGCCGCCGAGGTGGTGCGCGGCTCGATCAACTCCGTGCCCACCGGTCAGTGGGAAGCGGCCACGGCCCTCGACCTGGGTGGCGTGCACCGCCTGCGCCGCGTGATCCTGCCGCAGGCCTGGCCCCTGATGATGCCCATGTTCACCAACCTGCTGATCCAGCTCGTGAAGGGTTCGGCCCTGGCGGCCTACATCACGCTGCACGACCTCAACTTCTTCATCGGGGAGCTGCGCAAGGGCACGACGGACACGGTGTTCGCCTACACGGTGGGCCTGCTGCTCTACTTCGTGTTCGCCTACGCACTCACGCTGATCATGAACGCGCTCGAGGCGCGGGCCAAGAACAAGGTCGGTCAGGGACCGTCGCTGCGCGAGATCCTGCGCGTGACGCCTGTGCGCACGGCCGGAGCGGAGGTGCGGTCATGAACGACTTCTGGAGCTGGGACCACGCCGCCGCGGTGTTCCCCGACCTGATCAAGGGCCTGGGCATCACCGTCCTGGCGACCGTGGTCGGCATGATCATCGCCGCGATCCTGGGGCTCGTCGTCGCCGTCGTGCGCCGGTCCCACGTCCGCGCCGTCACCATGCCGGTGGGCTTCCTGGTCGAGTTCATCCGGTCCACGCCGCTGCTGGTGCAGCTGGTGTTCGCCAACCTGATGTTCACGCAGTTCCCGTCGCTCGCCGTCGGCTGCGTGGTGCTCGGCATCCACTACGCCACGTACATGTCGGAGGTCTACCGGGCCGGCATCGACGCGGTGCCGGGTGGTCAGTGGGAGGCGGCGGTCGCGCTCGACCTGCCGAGGAGCCGCACCTGGCGCGCGGTGATCCTGCCGCAGGCGATCCGGAACACGCTCCCCGGCCTGGGGAACTACGCGATCTCGATGTTCAAGGAGACGCCGTTCCTGGCCTTCATCTACGTGGTCGAGATGTACGCCGCCGCCCAGGCCTACGGCGGCGCGAACTTCCGCTACATCGAGGCGATCACGCTCGCCGGCCTGCTCTTCCTGCTGGTGAGCTACCCGACCTCGCTGCTCGTCCGCCGAATGGAGAACCGCCTTGCCTGACAACGACCTCACCCCTGCCATCGAGTTCCAGGGCGTCGGCAAGCGCTTCGGGGACAACGTGGTGCTCGACGGCCTGGACTTCACCGTCGCCAAGGGCGACCGCGTCACGCTGATCGGGCCGTCGGGCTCCGGCAAGACCACCATCCTGCGCCTTCTCATGACACTGGAGGAGGCGAACGACGGCCTGATCCTCGTGGACGGGCAGCCGTACACGCACGAGATCCGTGGCGGCAGGCGCGTCGCGATCTCGGAGAAGCGGCGCAGCCTCGTGCGGCGTCGTGTCGGGATGGTGTTCCAGCAGTTCAACCTGTTCCCCAACATGTCGGTGCTGGAGAACATCATCGAGGCGCCCGTCCACGTGCTCGGCATCTCCAGGGCCCAGGCGGTCGCCCGGGCCGAGGACCTGCTGGAGAAGGTGGGGCTCGCCGACAAGCGGGACGCGCGCTGCACCCAGCTCTCCGGCGGGCAGCAGCAGCGGGTCGCCATCGCACGAGCCCTGGCCATGGAGCCGGAGATCCTGCTCCTGGACGAGGTGACCTCCGCGCTGGACCCGGAGCTCGTGGCCGACGTGCTCGGCGTGCTCCGGAACATCGCCGAGACCACGGACATCACCATGCTGATCGTCACGCACGAGATGCAGTTCGCCCGGGAGGTCTCCAACAGGGTGCTGATGTTCGACGGCGGCAGGATCATCGAGGAGGCCGACCCGGAGTCGATCTTCACGTCCCCGGAGCACGAGCGGACCCAGGAGTTCCTCCGCGCGGTCCTCTGACCGGCCCTCACCACGGCGCGCCCGTCCCTTCCGGACGGGCGCGCCGTGTGCGTGCCGGGCCGGTCAGGTCACCAGGCCAGGGGGCCTGCCTGGTCGACGAAGGTCCCGCTCGCGCCGTCCGGTCCCAGCAGGGCCATGCGTGCCACGACCGGTGCTGCTTCCTCGGCCGACGTCGGAGCGGCCGCCCGGTTGTCCGGACCGCCCAGATCGGTCTGGACCCAGCCCGGGCAGACCGAGTTCACCAGGATCGGCGTGCCCGCGAGCGACTTCGACAGGGCCACGGTCAGCGCGTTGAGCGCGGCCTTCGAGCCCTGGTAGGCGGGCAGGACCAGGCCGAAGTACGGCGACCGCGGGTCGAGCTGCTCGGTCAGCGAGCCCATCGCGGTCGAGACGTTCACGATGCGGCCGGCCGACGACCGGCGCAGCAGGGGCAGCATCGCCTGGGTCACCGCGACCGCTCCGAACAGGTTGGTCTCGAACGTCGAGCGGAACACGTCCAGATCCAGCGGGTGCTTCAGGTCAGGCGTGGTCGCCTCCGGCAGGATGCCCGCGTTGTTGACCAGGATGTCCAGGCGGCCGTACTCGCGCTCGATCTGTGCCGCGGCGGCTGCCGCCTGGGCGTGGTCGGTCACGTCGAGCGTCACCGGCCGGGCGGCCAGCCCTGCCTCGCGCAGGGACGCCGCGGCGCCCGCCGCCCGGGCGGCGTCGCGCCCGCCGACCAGTACGGTCGCGCCGGCCTCTCCCAGCTGCCGCGCCACGGAGTGGCCGAGTCCTCTGTTCGCTCCGGTGACCAGGGCGACCGGTGCGCTGTTGTCGTACGTGTTCGTCATGGTTCAAGCCTCGGGGGCCGGACGCCGTGATGCTGGCGGGATCCCGCCGTCGCATTCGACGTGTGGACGCGCTTCCCCGAGCGGGCCGGGTCAGGCCGCCACGGTTACCCCGGAACCGCCCAGCGTGCCCACGAGCCCGGCCAGCTCCGGCACCTGCTCCGCCTCCTGCAGTGCCTCGTGCAGCGCGCGGTCGTGCGTGGGGCGTGCGGCCACCAGCAGCTTCTCGCCGGCCGCGGTGAGCTCGGTGTAGATGCCGCGCCGGTCGTCCTGGCACAGGACGCGCGTGAGCAGCGCGCGGTCCTCCAGGCGGTTGACCAGGCGCGTCGTGGCGCTCGGCGAGAGCGCGGTCGCGCGGCCGAGCTGCTGCATGCGCATGTGCCAGCCGTCCTGCCGGGACAGCGCGTCCAGCACCGTGTACTCCACCACGGACAGGCCGTGCTCGGCCTGCAGCGCGCGTTCGAGCGCGGTGTCGATCATGCCGTGCAGTGCGGCGAGCGTTCGCCAGCCCTGGGCACGGATCTCGACGGCGTCGTCGGCGATTCCCATGGGCCCTCCTCGTCGTGCGTCATTCCTGTCGCCAACTATAGCGCTTGTGCAACTAGTGCGCGCGTGCAACTATCTAGGAGGCGCGTGCAACTAAACGCGTCCGCCAGGTGTCCGCGTACGCACAGCGGACACCGTTCGGAGAACAGCAAGGAGCCCTCATGTCATCCCCCGTCGAGACCCCCACCACCGCGGCCGTCCCCGCCGTCGCGCTGCCGAACGCCGCCCGTGCGGGCGCGACCATGCCGCAGGTCGGGTTCGGCGTCTTCCAGGTGCCGGACGCCGAGACGACCCGCGCCGTCGGCCACGCGCTCGAAGCCGGCTACCGGAGCGTCGACACCGCTGCCGTCTACGGCAACGAGGCGGGCGTGGGCCGCGCCCTCGCGGAGTCCGGGCTGGGGCGCGACGACCTGTTCGTCACCAGCAAGCTGTGGACCGACTCGCTGGCGCGCGACGCCGTGCGCCCTGCCCTCGAGCGCAGCCTGGAGCTGCTCGGGCTCGACGCCCTCGACCTGTACCTGATCCACTGGCCCGCGCCGGGCCTCGGCCGGTACGTGTCCGCCTGGGAGGGCCTGATCGAGGCGCGCGAGGCCGGTCTGGTCCGTGAGATCGGCGTCTCGAACTTCCAGCCCGCGCACCTGGACGCGATCGTCGCGGCCACCGGGGTGCGCCCCGTCGTCAACCAGGTGGAGCTGCACCCCGCCTTGCAGCAGCGCGAGCTGCGTGCCCACCACGCAGGCCTTGGCATCGTCACCGAGGCGTGGAGCCCGCTCGCGCAGGGCGCCGTGCTCGACGAGGCGCCCGTGACCGACGCCGCCCGGGCGCACGACGTCTCCGCAGCGCAGGTCGTCCTGCGCTGGCACCTGCAGCACGGCAACGTCGTGATCCCCAAGTCGGTCACGCCCGCGCGCATCGCCTCGAACCTCGACGTGCTCGGGTTCGAGCTCACCGCCGACCAGGTCGCGGCGATCGACGCCCTCGACCGGGACGGCCGCACCGGCCCGCACCCGGACCGCTTCAACGGCTGACGAGCAGCACCAGCCGCCACCCCGCATCAGCCCCACCCCGCACCACCCGCACCTCAAGGAGCACTGTCATGCCTGTCGCCCTCTGGGCCCTCGCCATCGGGGGCTTCGGGATCGGCCTCACCGAGTTCGTGATCATGGGCCTGCTGCCCGAGGTCTCGGCCGACTTCGGCGTCACCGAGACCGTCGCCGGATACCTCATCTCCGGTTATGCGCTGTCCGTCGCGGTCGGCGCGGTCGCGCTCACGGCGGCCCTCACCAAGGTGGACCGCAAGAAGGCCCTGCTCGGCCTGATGATCCTGTTCATCGCGGGCAACCTGGTGTCCGCGGTCGCGCCGACGTACGAGCTGATGATGCTCGGCCGGGTCGTCGCCGCGCTGTGCCACGGCGCCTTCTTCGGCATCGGTGCGGTCGTGGCGGCCGACCTGGTCGCCCGCGAGCGGCGCGCCGCCGCCATCTCGATCATGTTCGCCGGCCTGACCGTCGCCAACGTTCTCGGCGTGCCGTTCGGCACCCTGCTCGGCCAGGCCGCCGGCTGGCGCTCGACCTTCTGGGCGATCACCGGTATCGGCGTGCTCGCCTTCGTCGGCATCGCGCTCCTGGTCCCGGCACGCGTCGGGGTGCCCGACGGCGTCGCGGGGCCGAGCGGGCAGCCCGGTCCCGGCCTGCGCGGCGAGCTCGCCGCGTTCCGCGCCCCGCAGGTCTGGCTGTCCATCGCCGTGACGGTGCTCGGCTACGGCGGCATGTTCGGCGCCTTCACCTACATCGCGTTCACGCTCACCGAGGTCAGCGGGTTCGCGAGCTCGACCGTGCCGTGGCTGCTGATCCTGTTCGGGGCGGGCCTGTTCGTGGGCAACCTGGTGGGCGGCAAGGCGGCGGACCGCAACCTCGGGGCCACCCTGCTCACCCTGCTGGTGCTGCTCACCGTGGTCCTGACGGTCTTCGCGCTGACCGCCACCAGCCAGGTCGCGACCATGATCAGCCTGGTGCTCATGGGCGCCGTCGGCTTCGCGACGGTGCCGGGCCTGCAGATGCGGGTCATGCGCCACGCGTCGGCGGCCCCGACCCTCGCGTCGGGTGCGAACATCGCGGCGTTCAACGTCGGGAACGCGTTGGGCGCCTGGGTGGGCGGGCTCACGCTCGCCGCGGGGCTCGGGTACACCTCGCCGCTGTGGGCGGGCGCCGTCGTGACCCTGGCCGGGCTGGCGGTCATGGTGGTGGCCGTGCTGGTCCGGGGCGGGGAGCGCGGCGAGCGCGCGGCGTCCCGCGTCGAGGATGCGGATCAGGCGCAGCCGGCGGGCGAGGAGCGCCCGGCGGCACCCGCCGGACGGCTCGTCGAGCAGTAGGTGCGCCTGGGCAGACTCGAACTGCCGACACCCGCTTTAGGAGAGCGGTGCTCTATCCACTGAGCTACAGGCGCCCGCGCCTCTCCCGGTGGGGGAGCCACGTGCGGCGGCCGGGCTGGGCCCGGACCGGCGCACACAGCCTACCGGCCGCCCGGCCCGGCGCGCCAAGCGCCCGGGTCGGGCGTAGGTGTCAATTGCGCAACATAGGTGACAAACCTTGACCAATCCCTCTCCGACCCACAACGATGCTCAGCAACCCGGCGCGACGGCGCGCCTGGTCCGCACGACGGCCGTGCGGGCGGAGAGGATCGACGATGTTCCTTCGACAGACCAGGTCCCGGGGCGTGCTGGCCCTGGTGGCGGCTACCGCGGCGGGCGCGCTGCTCGCCGGCTGTTCCGGTGGCGGTGGGAGCGCACCCACGACGTCCAACCCGTACGCGTCCGCGGAGGGCATGGACTCGGCCAACGCTCTCGTGGCCGAGTACCCGCGTGAGGAGACGCTGTTCACGAGCGGCACCCAGTGGGGCCCGCCCACGTCGTGGAACCCGATCCCCAGCTCCGGGCACGCTACCGGTGCGCGCGGCCTGCTCTACGAGCCGCTGTTCCAGTTCGACCCGATCACCCTCGAGCTGACGCCCTGGCTCGCCGAGGGCGGCGAGTGGACCGGTGACAAGACCTACGAGCTCACGCTCCGCGAGGGCCTGACCTGGCAGGACGGCGAGACGCTCGACGCCGACGACGTCGTCTTCACCACCGAGCTCGGCAAGGTCGACGCCGTGCCGTACAGCAACCTGTGGACATGGCTCGACAAGGCCGAGGCGACCAGCCCCACCACGGTGGAGTTCACGTTCTCCGACCCCCGCTACCAGGAGTGGGACAACTGGCTCTACAGCACGATGGTCGTCCCGGAGCACATCATGGGCGACTGGTCGGACGAGGAGCTGCTGTCCAACCCGAACGAGGACCCGATCGGCTCCGGGGCGTTCAAGTTCTCCGCCGTCGCCCAGGACCGCATGGTCTGGGAGCGCAACGACGACTGGTGGGCCCGCGGCGAGCTCGGCTACGAGATGCCCATGAAGTACATCGTCGACGTCGTGAACACCTCCAACGAGGTGGCGCTCGGCCTGATGCTGTCCGGCGGCCTCGACCTGAGCAACAACTTCCTGCCCGGCGTCAACCAGCTCGTCGACACCGGCCAGGTCAGCACGTACTACGAGGGTGAGCCGTACATGCTGGCGGCGGCGTCGGCCAACCTGATCCCGAACCAGACGCGCCCGCCGATGGACGACGTCGACTTCCGGCAGGCCCTGGCGCGCTCGATCGACGTGGACAAGATCGTGACGAACGCGTACGGCGGCCTCGTGGCGAAGGCGCACCCGTCGGGCCTGGTGCCGGCGTTCGAGGAGTACTACGACGAGGACGTCGTGGCCGAGCACGGCTTCACCTTCGACGCGGAGGAGGCCAAGTCGATCCTGGCCGACGCCGGGTACGAGGACACCGACGGCGACGGGTTCGTCGAGACGCCGGACGGCGAGGCGATCGACCTGAAGCTGATCGTCCCGGCGGGCTGGACCGACTGGATGGAGGCCGCGCGCGTCATCGCGGAGGACGCCTCCGCCGTCGGCATCAAGGTCACCGCCGACTTCCCCGACGCGGGCGCCGTCGACGACGCGCGGGCCACCGGCGACTTCGACCTGGTGATCAACGGCAACGCGGGCGTGAGCAACACGCCGTGGACCTACTACAACTACGCGTTCTACCAGCCGATCCAGGAGCAGATGCTGGCGGGCAACTTCGGCCGCTACGAGGACAAGGAGGCGTGGGACCTCGTCGAGGACCTCTCGCGCACCGAGAGCGGCACGCCCGAGTTCTCCGAGACCCTGTCGAAGGTCCAGGAGAAGTTCATGACCGACCTGCCGGCGATCCCGCTCTGGTACAACGGCGCGTGGGCCCAGTACAACGAGTCGCAGTGGACCAACTGGCCCAAGGAGGGTCGCGAGGACGCGTACTTCCCGATCATGTGGAACGGGTACGTGCAGATGGGTGGCATCAACACGCTGCTCGCCCTCGAGCCGGCCTCCTGACGTATGCGCGGCTATCTCGCTCGCAAGACCGTGATCTACGGCCTGACGTTCGTCGTCGCGGTCACGCTGAACTGGCTGATCCCCCGGCTCATGCCGGGGGATCCGGTCCAGCGGATGGTGGCGCGCGCCGCCGTCCAGCACCCCGAGACGATCGCGGCCATGACCGCGTACTACGAGCGGACGTTCGGGCTCGACCTGCCGCTCTGGCAGCAGTACCTGAACTACTGGGCCGCGCTGTTCCGCGGTGACCTGGGCACGAGCGTGTGGTTGTTCCCCGCGCCCGTGAGCCAGGTGGTGCTCGACGCCGTGCCGTACACGCTGGGCATCATGATCCCCGCGATCCTGCTGAGCTTCGTGATCGGCAACAGCGTGGGGGCCATGGCGGCGCGCAGCCGCTGGCTCGACAACGTGGCCCTGCCCGTCGGTTACCTGATCACGGCGATGCCGTACATGTGGCTGGCGATCCTGCTCGCGTGGGGCCTCGGCGTCGCGCTCGGCTGGTTCCCCGTGGCGGGCGGCTACGACTTCGGGATGGTGCCGCAGTGGTCGTGGGCCTTCGCCGGCGACCTGCTGCAGCACTGGGTGCTGCCGTTCCTGTCGCTGTTCCTCGTGTCGCTGGGCGGCTGGGCGATCGGCATGCGCAACCTGATCATCTACGAGCTCGAGTCCGACTACGCGAACTACCTGTCGGCGCTCGGCGCGCCCAAGCGGCTCGTGCGGCAGTACGCATTCCGCAACGCGATGCTGCCGCAGATCACGGGCCTGGCGCTGCAGCTCGGCACGATCCTGGGCGGCGCCCTGGTGACGGAGATCGTGTTCGCCTACCCGGGCCTGGGCAAGCTCGTGCTGTCCGCCATCCAGAACCAGGACTTCTTCCTGCTGCAGGGCACCCTGCTGTTCGTGGTGATCGGCGTGCTCCTGGCCAACTTCGTGATCGACATCGTCTACGTGCTGGTGGACCCCCGCACGCGGACCGGACTGACGGGGGCGACCGCATGACGGCGACACCGACGACGGCAGGGCCGGGCGCGGCAACGGGGGCCGAGGCGGCCGAACCGCCCGGGGCGACCCCGGCGCCGTCGGCGGCCCGCAAGCCCGGGGGAGACGCGCGCGAGACGCTGTACTTCGCGCTGCGCAACCCCAAGGTCGTGCTCGGCTCGGTGGTGGTGCTCGCGTTCCTGCTGCTGGGGCTGCTCGGGCCGCTGTTCCTCAAGTTCGCGCCGATGGACTACGCGGGGCCGCCCATGGCGCCGCCGTCCGCGGACTTCCCGTTCGGCACGACGACGTTCGGGCAGGACGTCTTCGCGCAGTTCGTCGCCGGCCTGCGGTCCACGTTCCTCGTGGGCCTGCTGGGCGGCGGCGTGGCCGCCGTCATCGGGATGACCATCGGGTTCGTCGCGGGCTACCGCGGCGGCATGATCGACGAGCTGCTCAACATGCTCACCAACGTGGTGCTGGTGATCCCCGGCTTCGTGGTGCTCATCATCATCAACGCCTACCTGGGCGTGCGCAGCGTGCCCATGCAGGCGCTGTACATCGGCGTGTTCAGCTGGCCGTGGGTGGCGCGCGCGGTGCGGGCGCAGACCCTGTCGCTGCGCTCGCGGGACTTCATCGACCTGGCGCGGCTGTCCGGGGTGGGGGTGGGCACGATCCTGCGGCGCGAGGTCGCGCCCAACATGTACTCCTACCTCTTCATGACGTTCGTGCTGCTGTTCGGCGGGTCCATCCTGACGGCGGCGTCGCTCGACTTCATCGGGCTCGGGCCGACCAACGCGATGTCGCTCGGCCTGATGATGAACCAGGCCGTGCAGTGGAGCGCGCTCCATCTGGGGCTGTGGTGGTGGTTCATCCCGCCGGGGCTGGGGATCACGCTCATCGTGGGCTCGCTCTACATCATGAACGTGGGCCTCGACGAGGTCTTCAACCCCAAGCTGCGGGAGATGTGATGGCCCTTTCCGTGACCGACCTGAGGGTCCACTACCGCACCCTGCGCGGCCCCGTGAAGGCCCTCGACGGCGTCAGCTTCGAGGTGGCCGACGGCGAGATCATGGGCATCGCCGGGGAGTCCGGCTGCGGCAAGACGACGCTCGGCAAGGCCCTGATCCGCCTCGACACCCGCATGGAGCACGTGGGCGGCACCATCGCCCTCGACGGGGAGAAGCTCCCCATCGGCGACGACGGCGCGATGCGCCGCCACCGCTACCGCGAGGTGTCCCTCATCCCGCAGTACGCGATGTCGGCGATGAACCCGACCCGCAAGATCGGCCGGATGATCCGCGACCTCCTCGCCGCGCACAACGTGCGCTACGCGGAGGTGCTGCCGGAGCTCGAACGGCGCCTGGAGCTCGTCGGCCTCGACACCGACGTGCTGAAGCGCTACCCGATCGAGCTGTCCGGCGGCATGAAGCAGCGCGTGGTGCTCGTGCTGTCCACGCTGCTGAACCCGTCGCTGCTGATCGGCGACGAGGTGACGTCCGCGCTCGACGTGTCCTCGCAGAAGGCCGTCGCCCGGGCGCTCGTCGAGTTCCGCGACCACGGGTTCGTCCGGTCCATGATCGTCATCACCCACGACATCTCCGTGCTGTTCCAGGTGGCCGACACCATCCTGGTCATGTACGCCGGGCACCTCGCCGAGAAGGCGCCGGCCCGGACGATCATCGACGAGCCCCTGCACCCGTACACGAAGATGCTCATCGGGGCGCTGCCCAAGGTGGGCGACCGGTACGAGGAGCAGCGGCTCGAGGGCATCGAGGGGCGGCCGCCGTCGCTGCTCGACCCGCCCGCCGGCTGCCGGTTCCGCGACCGCTGCCCCCTCGCGCACGACCGGTGCGCCGAGGCCCCGCCCTTCCGCGAGGTCGCCGAGGGGCACCAGGTCGCGTGCTGGGCGGTGAGCTGATGCTGACGATCGACGCGCTCGACAAGGTCTACAAGACCGGCACCTTCGGCACCTCCGACCTGCACGCCGTGCGGCAGGTCAGCCTGGACGTGCAGCGGGGCGAGGTGGTCTCGCTCATCGGGGAGTCCGGCAGCGGCAAGTCGACCATCGGCAAGATGGTGCTCCACCTGCTCGACTCCACGGGCGGCAGCATCACGTTCGACGGGCGCGACGTCACCCGGCTCGGGTTCCGGGCGCGGCGCGACTACTACCGCAAGGTCCAGGGCGTGTTCCAGGACCCGTTCAGCTCGTTCAACCCGATCTACAAGGTGGACCGGACGTTCGAGACGCTGCGGCGCTCCTACTTCCCCTGGGTCTCCGGCGCCGCCTGGCGAGAGAAGCTGGAGGACGCGCTGGGGGCGGTCACGCTCGAACCCGGCGACATCCTCGGCAAGTTCCCGCACCAGCTCTCCGGCGGGCAGCTCCAGCGACTGCTCATCGCGCGCGCCCTGCTGCTCGACATCGAGCTGCTCGTGGCCGACGAGATCATCTCGATGCTCGACGCCTCGACCCGCATCGACGTGCTCAACCTGCTGGGCGAGCTCAAGTCGCGCGGCCTCGGGATCCTGTTCGTCACGCACGACCTCTCGCTCGGCAACTACGTCTCCGACCGCGTGGTCATCCTCTACAAGGGGCGCGTCGTGGAACGAGGTGCCACCAGCGCCGTCTTCGACGACCCGCTGCACCCCTACACGCGCGACCTGCTGGCCTCCGTGCCGCACCTCGACCGCACGTGGGAGGAGGTCGAGGCCGAGGAGTCGCACCGGACCGCGCGCCTGGCGGGGCGGTGCCTGTACCACGAGGCGCTCGCGGCCCAGGGGCGGTTCCTGGACGAGGAGGCCGAGGCGGGCTCGGTGAGCGGCACGGCCGACGACCTCGGTCTGGTCGAGCACGCGCCCGGCCACTTCGTGGGGTGCTTCCGCAAGGCGGCGGACGAGGAGTGCCCGGCGGGGTGACCCGGACGCCTCGCTAGCCCCGGACCAGGACCGGTACACCCGGGTCGAGGCCGGCGAGGCGCTCGAAGTCCCCGCTCGTCAGCCGGATGCAGCCGTTGCTGACCGTATCGCCCTGGCCCTCGCCCACGTGGAGCGCGGTGGCGGCGTAGTCGGTGCCGTAGAAGCCGTCGAGGGACTCGCTCTGCATCGACAGGAACACCGACGTCCCGGTGTTCACGGCCTCGGTGACCGTGAACACCTGGGTGAGGCCGCGCGGCGTCGGCGTCTCGGGCGCGCCGACGCCGGCGGGGAGCACGTCCCGGGAGCCGTCGTCGTGCGTAACGGTCACGGTGCGGTCCGACAGGTCCACCACCACCGAGCGCCGCTCCCTCTCCAGCACGACGTCGCTCCCGCGCAGCCAGCCCGAGACGCCGTTGACCCGGTCCGGGTCGTCCGACGGGAGCGCGCCGCGGCCGTAGGGGATGAGCACCTTGACCCAGCCGGGCTTGCGCTCCAGCACGAGCCAGCGGGCGTCGGCGTCGTAGTAGTCGGACTCGAGGGCGAGCACCGGCGCCTCGGTCACGTCGGGCGCCGCCCAGACCGGGATCCGGGCCTTCCTCGGCTCGGCGACCGAACCGGGCAGCCCCTGGAGCGTGTCGAGCTTGGTCACGGGCAGCTCGGCGGGCAGCAGGCCGTCGATGTCCGGCCGGGACAGGGCGGCGAGCGAGTAGCCGGCGGGCTTCTGCGTCGGCTCGGGCGTGGGGCTGGCGGACGGCGACGGGCTCGCCGACGGCGCGGCCTCGGCCGGGTCGGGCCCGGCCCGCAGCCCGAACCAGGCCGCCGTCCCGACGAGCGCGACCGCCACTGTGCCGACCACCCAGATCCAGGCCTTGCGCCTCTGCGACATCTGCTCGTTCTCCCCTGTGCCACTGCGCTGCCCGCGCCCGGTCCCGACGTCGTGCCCATCGTGCCCTGCGCGGGTGCTGCGCGCAGCCGAGCCCTCGACGATACCGGGTTGTCACAGTTGTCCGATATCTTCGTGCCCGCCCGCATCGCGACCCGAACTGTTGTTCGGCTCCGCCGCGGGATCCAGTCCGACTGACACCTGACGAAGGAGAGATCACCGTGGCCCCCGCCGACCGGGCGTTCCCCGTCACGACCGTCCCCACGCGCCGTTCCCGCAACCTGGTGCTCACGGGCGCGGTGTCCGTCGCGCTCATCTCGACCGGGTCCGCCTACCTGGCGATGGTCCAGTTCGGCATCGACGTGCTCGCCATGAGCCAGGGCACCGCCTACGCGACCGCCGGCGTCTTCGAGCTCTCGCTGGTGACCGTCGCGCTCCTGGCCCGCGAGGCCGCCCGCGACAACCGCCCCGGCGGCACCCTGCTCGCCCTGACCTGGGCGCTCTCGTCGGCCTCCGGCGTCTTCGCCGCCTGGCACGAGGCCTACATCGGCCACCCCGTCGGCGCCGTCGTGTTCCGGTTCGTCGTGCCCCTGCTCGCCGCGCTCATGTGGCACCTCGCCCTGATCGGCGACCGCCACCTGGCCACCGGCACGTCCTGGTCCGCGCTGCGCCAGTCCGCACGCATGCACGCCCTGTTCCTCACCACCGAGGACCTGTTCCGGGCACAGAGCCTGAACGACGGGTCACGCACCGCCCGCCGCCGGCTCGCCCGCGCCGAGGCCGGCCGCCGTCGGGCCCGCTCCGTGGCGCTGCGCACCGTGCCGCCCACGGAGATGCGGGCGCAGGTCGCCGCCTGGTGCGAGGCGCTCGCGGCCGTGGGCGACGGGACCGCCGACGTCGCCCGGCTGCACCTGGCCGACCGCCAGCGGCTCACCGGGATCCTCGTCGACGAGCCGGACGGCCGTGCCGGTGGTGAGCGCCCCGAGGTCGGGGCGCTCGACTACGAGCAGTGGGCAGCCGACGCGGTGGCCGCCGAGTTCGCCGGGGAGCACCGCGGCGACGTCGACGCGGAGGCCGTTCCCGGCGCCGACGCCTGGGACGGTGCCGGTGCCGGCGTCCGGGAGGGTGCGGAGCGCCGGGTGGCGTATGCCAGCCTGGCGGCGCCCCGCGACGAGGTACGGGAGCGCGCCCCGCAGCCGGACGGGGTCTTCGACCAGGCGGTGACCGACGGGGACGAGGCCGGCCGGGCCGCCGCCGGGGTGCCGGTGGAGCCGGCCGAGGCTGCGGCCCGCGCCACGGCGAACGTCCGCGACGGGATTCCTCGCCGCCGGGCGCCGCGCCGGAACACGCAGCTCGGCACGCAGGACGCCGAGCGCATGATCGACCTGCGGACCAAGGGCCGCACGTACCGCGAGATCGCGGAGGAGGTCGGCGTCAGCCGGTCGACGGTGAGCAAGCGCATGCGCGAGTTCACGGAGACGGGTTCGATCCCGGTCGTGAAGGTCCGCTGAGCCTGCGGCGGCCCGGGTCGCCCCGGCTGCCGGGTGATCACCTTTGAGGCCCGGGTTTCTTCTCTTTGGACCGCTCCAAAGAGAAGAAACCCGGGCCTCAAAGGGGAGTGCGCCCAGGCTCGGGCGACGGGCGGACCCTCCCGAGCCGGCCCGTTCGCTAGTCCGTGGCCTGGGCGTGCGCCACGTTGCCCAGGGACCGCCAGACCAGCGCGAGGGTGATCCCGGCGCCGGCGCACGCGAACCACCACGGGGCCACGAGGCCCCAGTGCTCGGCGATCACGCCGCCGATGCCCTGCCCGATCACCAGGCCGCCGAACACGCAGATCATGTTGATGGACGCGACGCGTCCCTGGAACGCCTTGGGCACCGCGCGCTGCCGCACCGTGGTGGACAGCGTGCCCCAGACGAAGGCGTAGACGCCGAACTCGAACATGATCAGGATCGCCACCCAGCCCGTGGTGGTCAGGGCGAGCGCCCCGTGGGTGAGTACCTCCAGTGTCAGGCAGACGCGGATGAGCGTGGCCAGGTTGACGTGCCGCTCCAGCCAGCCGTACGAGAGCACGCCCACGACGCCGCCCACCGCGCTCGCCGTGGTGAGCAGGCCGTAGCCGACCTCGCTCATGTGCAGGTGGTCCAGCGAGTACTTCACGAGCACGCCCCACGGGGCGGCCCAGGTGATGTTGAAGACCAGGATGACGAGGCACAGCGTGCGCACGGGCGGGTGGTGCCACGCCCAGCGCAGGCCCTCGGCGATGTCCTTGCGGACGTGGGTGTCGGCGTCGCGCACGTTGACGAACGACACGCCGGGCGGAGCCACGATGCGGGAGACGAGCACGATCGCCAGCGTCACGCAGAGCACCTGGATCACGAACGGCCAGACCATGCCGGCGGCGAAGAAGAAGGCGCCCAGCGGCGGGCCGATGAGCTGGTTCGCGCCGAGGAACCCGGCCTGCATGCGCTGGTTGCCCGCGCCGAGGTCGGCGGATGCCACGAGAGTGGGCAGGAGCGTCTGCTGGGTGGTGTCCGCGAAGACCTCGGCGGTGCCGTAGAGGAACATCGCGGCGAGCACCATCCCGATGCTCACGGCGCCGGTCCCGATGAAGGCGCACAGGACGGCGATGACCAGGGCCCGGAACGCGTTGGCGACGATGACGACGCGGCGCCGGTCCAGCCGGTCGGCCAGCGCCCCGGCCCAGAGGCCGAACAGGAGCCACGGCAGCCGCTGGAGCATCGCGGCGAGGGCGACGAGAAAAGCGCTGTCCGTCTGCGACGCGACCAGCAGGGGTCCGGCGGCGAGCGCGATGCCGTCGCCGATGTTGCTGGTCCAGGACGCCGAGACGAGCCAGCGGAAGGGCCGGCCGAGCCTGCGTGGGAAGACTGCCTCGACGAGTGCGCTCACAAACGTTCGAGTCTAGGAGCCGCCGTCCAGGCTTTTTTCCGGGTCCGGCCGAAGGGCCTCGGAACGGCGAGATGTCGCGGTTGTGAGGGGCCGGGGCGAGGCGAAAACTTGCACCTCGACAACGTTCTTGTGACCTGTTTGCCATAACCTGGACGATCGTCCGAGTCGGTGTTGACGTCCGCCTGGAACAGGTGCAGACTCTCACAAGACGGTGCGCATCGCCCGCCCCCTGCGCGGTGCGCACTGTCATTACCCCGGTGGGCCTCGGTCCACCTGCTGAGCCCCTTCGGACCCCCTGCCGGAGGGGCTTTTGCATGCCCCGGACCACCCCGCCGTGGGGGTCGGACGCACAGCTCACCCGGGTGACTTCCGGCCCTGACACGCCGGGGACGGCGGGGTGCGGCGTGTCGCGCGGCGTGGCGTCCGGAGCTTGCGGACGCCGCGCGGTTAGTTTGCTGGGGTGAACGCTGCACGCCGCCAGACCGCAGCCGCTCCCGAGATCTCGGTCGACGTGTCCGAGGAGCTCTCGGCCGCGCTGAAGGACGAGAACGTGGACCCAGCCGCTGAGCTGGCCGCGTCGGAGGCCCCGGGGTCCACGCCGGACGCCGTCCGGGACCCCATGGCCGAGTCGGTCGCGCTGTGGCGCGCCGGGCTCGTCCGGCTCGCCGGGGGGTCCTCCCTGGCCGACGTCGGACTTCTCGGCGAGGCCGTGATCGACCTGTCGGCCGCCCATCCGTCGGGTGTCGCCCAGCTCTTCGCGGGCCGGCCCACCCGGCTGTCCAACCTCGTGCGCGAGGCCGGTGCGCTGCCGAACGCCCGCCGTCGGGCCCGGGCCGTCGCCGCGCGCTCCGCGGAGCACGCGCAGCGCTACGGGGTGTCGCCCACCTACCTCGCGATCGGCGTCGCGACCTGGACGGAGCGGCCCGCCGCGGGCGGTGGCACGAACGACGCCTCGGACGACATGGAGGCCCTGACCCGGGTGCTCGGCCCGTCGGGAACGGCGTCCGCGGCGTCCGCCGCCGAGCCGGGCGGGGACTCTGCCGACAGCCCGGCTGACGCGCCGGCCCTGACCGGGTCCGTGCCGATCGTGACGCTGGCGATGCCGGCGAGCGGCGCTGCCCCGGCGCCCGACGAGGACGACCAGGAGCCGCGCGTGGTGCGCGCGCCCGTGATCCTGCGGCCGGTCATGCTGACGCCACGGAGCGACGGCGAGGGCGACTACGACATCACGCTCGACCCCACGGCCGAGATCAACCCCGTGGTGGCGCGCACGCTGCGCGCCCACGGCGCCCTGCTCGACCCGGTCGCGCTGGCCAAGGCGACGTTCACCCTCGCGGGCTTCAACCCGACCGACGTGCTGGACCGGGTCGCGAGCCTCGGCTCCGCGGTGCTGGGCGAGTTCCGGCTGGACCGGCGGGTGCTGGTGGGCACCTTCGTGCACCCCGGCCAGGTGCTCGTCGACGACCTCGACGAGCTCGCGTCCCGCCTGGGCGACCACGAGGTGGTCTCGGCGCTCGGCGGCGTGGACGCGTCCATGACCAAGCTCGGCAAGGTGGAGCTCCCCGGGTCGCGGGTGGGCGACGCCGACCCGGCGCACGAACGCGGCGTCGGCGACCTGGACCCGCACCAGCGGCACGTCGTGGACGCGCTCGCGACGGGCAGCCACCTGTTCGTGGACGCGCCCGTCGGGTCGGACGTCGCGGGCACGCTGTCCGCCGTGGTCGCCGAGGCGAACGCGAGCGGCCGGTCCGTGCTGTACGTGCCGGGGCACCGCCGGGCCGCGGACGCGCTGGCCGCCCGGCTGGACACGCTCGGCCTGGGCGGGCTGCTGCTGGACATCGCGCCCGTGCCGACCTGGCGCACCTCGACGTCGCGCCGTCTGCTGGAGGCGATGGCGCCCGCGCAGGAGCGCATCGACACCGACGAGGTCGCGCGCGTCCGGGACGCCCTGATCGGGTCGCGGGCGCAGCTCTCCGGCTACATCGAGGCGCTGCACCGGGTGCGCGAGCCGTGGCGGGTCTCGGCCTACGACGCCCTGCAGGCGCTGGCCCGGCTCACGTCCGAGCGGCCCGCGCCGGCCACGCGCGTGCGGCTCGGTTCCGAGTCGGTGCTGGCCCTCGGCGCGGAACGTCGGACAGAGCTCGCGGCCGACCTCGAGCGGGCGGCCGAGCTGGGGGCGTTCACGCTCAAGTCGTCGTCGAGCCCGTGGTTCGGCGCACACATCCTGACCGATGACGACGCGCGCTCCGCGCTGGCCCGCGTCACCCGCCTGGGCGAGCACACGCTGCCGGAGCTGCGCAAGCAGATCGAGTACGTCTCGAAGGTGACGGGCCTGGTCGAGGCCTCGACGGCCCAGCAGTGGGGCGAGCAGCTCGCGATGCTCGGCGGTATGCGGGGCACGCTCGACGTGTTCCAGCCGATGGTCTTCGAGCGCACCGCGGCCGACATGGTGCAGGCCACGGCGTCGCGCAAGCAGCGCGCCGATCATGGTGCCGAGATGGGCTGGCTGGAGCGGCGCCGGTTGAAGCGGCGCGCCCGCGAGATGGTGCGGCCGGGCGTGCGCGTGCCGGACATGCACGCCGCGCTCGTCGAGGTGCAGCGGCAGCGCGAGGTCTGGCAGGCGCAGTGCCCGCGCGGCGGCTGGCCCACCCTCCCTGAGGGGCTGGCGGGCGTCGAGGAGACCTACGAGGCGGTGCGCATCGACCTCGAGGCGCTCGAACCCGTGCTGCGGTCGTCGCAGGCGGGCGGCGAGCTGCTCGACCTCGACCTGTTCGCCCTGGTCCAGCGGCTCGCCTCGCTGTCCGAGACGCAGGACGCCCTGGACCCGCTCCCCGAGCGGACGGCGGTGCTGCGGCGGCTGCGCGCGTCCGGCCTCGGCGAGCTGGTCGACGACCTCGGTGAGCGCCGGGTCGAGGCCGACCTGGTGGGCCCGGAGCTGGAGCTGACCTGGTGGTCGTCCGTGTTCGAGCAGATCCTGGCCGTCGAGCCGGACCTCGCCGGGCAGGACGGTGCCGGGCTGGACGCCCTCGCGGGGCGGTTCCGCGAGCTCGACCGGCGGCACGTCGACTCGCTGTCCGCGCCCGTGCGGGCGGCGGTGCGGGCGCACCTCGGCGCGGCGATGCGCGACGAGCGGGAGGACGCCGAGGCCCTGTACGCGACGCTGGTCGGCGGCGGCCTGAGCTCGATGCGCGACCTGGTGACCGGGCACGGCTCGACCGTGCGGCGGCTGCGGCCCACCTGGGTGTCGACACCGACGATGGTGCCGCACCTGCTGCCCGCCGAGCGCAGTGCCGACCTGGTGATCCTCGACGCGGTGCAGCACGTGCCCGTCGAGGTGGTGGTGCCCGCGCTGGCGCGCGGTCGGCAGATCGTCGTGGTCGGTGACCCGCGGTCGGCGTCGGGCACCGCGGTGCGCGACCTGGCGCGGCTGCTGCCGCGCGTCACGCTCCAGCCGGAGCCCGCGCGGCGGGACCCGCGGCTCACGGCCCTGCTGGCCGAGCACGGCTACGAGGGGATCATGCGGCCGGCGCCCCTGCCGCGCACCGAGGCCCTGGTGCACTTCTCGCTCGTGGACGGGACGGGCATGCCCGACCCGGTTTCCGGAACCGTCGAGTCGACGTCCGCCGAGGTGGAGCGGGTGGTCGACCTGGCGATCGAGCACGCGATGACCCGGCCCGAGGAGACCTTCGGCATCGTGACGGTCACGGCCGCGCACGCCGACCGCATCCGGGAACGGCTGCTCGCGGAGGTCCGCGCCAACCCGGCGCTGGCGCCGTTCTTCGCGGGCTCGCGCCCCGAACCCGTGGTGGTCGCCGACGTCACCGGCGTGGCCGGCCTGGCGCGGGACACGATCGTGCTCACCCTCGGCTTCGGGCGGACGCCGCACGGCCGCGTGCTGCACCGGTTCGGTGTGCTGGGCGAGGCCGGCGGCGACGCGATGCTGCTCGGCTCGCTGGGGGCGGCACGCAAGCGGCTGCACGTCGTGTCGTGCTTCCCGGCCTCCGACCTGGACCCCGAGCGGCTGCGCGGTCCCGGGCCGCAGATGCTGGCGCGGGTGCTGTCGTTCGCGCAGGAGCGCTCCGGGCTCGCGGACCAGGTGGAGATCGGCAACGGCGTGGACGTGGCGCGGTCCGTGGACCGGCTGGTCGTGGACCTGGGGGAGCGGCTGTGGCGCTCAGGCCTGGTGGTCGAGACCGACTACGGCCTGCCCGGCGGCGACCGCATCCCGCTCGCCGTGGGACACCCCGACCTGCCGGGAGAGCTGCTGGTGGCGGTCCTGACCGACGATGCCGCCTACGTGGCCGAGCCCTCGATCCGCGTACGCGACCGGCAGCTCGCGGAGCGGCTCGAACGGCTGGGCTGGGTGGTGGCGCAGGTATGGTCCGCGGCCGCGTTCCTCGACCCGGACTCGGAGGCGGAGCGGGTGCGCCGAGTGGTGCTCTCCGTGCGGGACGCCCGGGTCGGGTTGTCCGGGGGAGTGGCGCCGGCAGCGGAGCTGATCGTGCCGCAGGTGCTGGACGACTGACGCTGCTGCCGGTTGCCGGGTCGGGTCTCGTGGCGGACCTTTGCCGGTCGTCCTGGGCCGGGGGCGACAATGGTGCGGTGAGCGAGTCCAGGGATGAGTCGGCCGACACGGCGGCGAGCGGCGGCGCGGCTGGGCCGAGCGACGGTGCAGCTCCGCGGGACGGCCGCGTGGCCGCGCCCGGTGAAGCTGCCCCGCGACGGCGTGGGCCTCGGCGGGCCGTGCGGCGTGGGACCGAGCGTGAGGCCGTGCTCGGCGTGAGCGCCGACGAGCGTCCGGCCGGCTGGGGCGAGGGTGCCGACGGCGGCCCTGGCTCGTCCGACGGCGGACACGGATCGAACGACGACCAGCTCCGCCGCGACGTCCCGCCGCACTGGGGCTGACGGCCCCGACTGCGGCGGGGGCCGATGCCGCGTGATCGGCAATTCGTCACGTGGTCGGTAAAAGGTCAGGTGATCGGCACCTCGAGGTGCCGATCACCTGACCTCTTACCGACCACTCTCATCCGTCTCCGCAGGCGACCGGTGCTGATGTACGGGGCGCGTCGTGAGGGGCGCGTCGCGTGGGGCGAGCCGCGCCAGGGGCCGGGCGGGTCAGTTGTTGCGGGCGTCCGACGGGGCGTCCGACGGCGCGCCGGCCTGGACCCGGAGCAGGTCGCGGATCTCGGTGAGCAGCACGACCTCTTCGGCGAGGGCCTCCTCGACGGCCTCCTCCTCCGCAGGCTTGCGCAGCGACTTCAGCTTGTTGATCGGGAGGACGACCAGGAAGTAGATCGCCGCGGCGACGATCAGGAAGTTGAGGACTGCCTGGAGAAACTCGCCGATGCTGAACTGGGCTTCGTTGATCTCGAAGTGGCCGACGCCGGAGATGTCCGGCTGTCCGAAGATGGCCGCGATCAGCGGGTTGATGATGCCGTTGAGCAGACCAGCGACGACCGCCGTGAACGCGGTGCCGATGGCGATACCGACCGCGAGGTCGATCACGTTTCCGCGAGCGATGAATTCCTTGAAGCCGTTGAACAGGTCACGCATGGATCCCCCTGGGTGTCTCAAGTCGATGTGGTTCGGCATTGGCCGGAACCTCGACGGAGATTGTGGTGGAAAATCCGGTTCGGCGCATGTGCAGCTGGACAGTCGCTCCGCATGAGCAATGTCGTTCTTGCCCCTATGTCCTTGCCGATCCCCTGATTCGGCTACGGCACCAGCACCGCCGTCACCGAGCCCCAGCCGGAGACCGCCGACAGCTCCGGGGCCTCCTCCGGCGTCACCGCGACGAGCGTGACCGGCCCCTCGCCGTCCGCGACGGGGCCGAGCAGCCCACCCGCGTCCTTCGGCTCGCGCCCGGCGGGTACGGGCAGCACGCGTGCGCTCCGGGCGAGGTACCGGGGTTCGCCGTCCGGCTCGCTGCCCGACGTCGTCCCGGCGAGCAGGTCCACGCGGTCGCCGGGACGCAGCAGGGCGGCCACGGCGTCGTCGGACAGGCGGACCGGCACCACCACCGTGCCGCGCGGGGCGGCGGCGGAGACGCCGTCGTCGGACACGAGGGTGGCGTGCAGCGGAGCGCCCTCCGGCAGCCCGACGACGGCGGCGCGGCCCAGCAGCTCCCGCACCGAGTGCAGGGCACCGGGCGGGGCGAGGTCGGCGGCGACGGCGCGCACCGCGACGTCTTCCCTGGTCAGCTGGGTTCCGGCCGCGACGGGGCGGGCGGTGACGGCGACGTCGACCGTTGGGGGCGGCGGCGGGCGCAGCAGGTGGACCGTCAGGGTGGCGGCGAGGCCGAACAGGGCGGCTGCGAGGGCGAACCGCCAGCGCCACAGGACGCGCCGTGCCCGCCGGGGCGTGGGCGAACCGGGTCGGCCCCAGGGCGTGCGCGGGCCGGCGCCGCGCGGTGCGCCGTGACGTGCGGCCGGCTCGGCGAGCGTGTCGAGAAGTCCCATGCCGCCGACGTTAGGCAGCCAGGACGGGGGCGCGGAGCCGCCGTCGGGCAACCTGTGCACGAAGGCGCGAAACACGTGCCTGTGGTCGGGCTCGCGCGCCTGGAAGCTCGTCAGGCGTGCCGGTCGACCGGCTACGTCAGGACGCGGCGGCCTTCGACGAGCTCGAACCGCTCGACCCGGTGGACGAGGAGCTGGACGAGCTCGACGACGAGCCCGAGGACGACCCGGAGTCGCCCGAACCCGAGGACGAGGACGACGAGCCCGAGGACTCCGACTTGCCCGCCTTCACCGTGCTGCTCGTCGACGTGCTCCGCGAGTCGGTGCGGTAGAAGCCGGAACCCTTGAAGGTGACGCCCACGGAGCTGAACACCTTGCGCAGGTTGCCCTGGCACTCCGGGCAGACGGTCAGCGACTCGTCGGTGAACTCCTGGTGGATGTCGAACGCGTGGCCGCAGTCGGCACACCGGTACGCGTAGGTGGGCACGTGCACTCCTCTGGGACGTCAGGGCGGCCGGGGCGTCGCGCGCTCACAGGACCGTCGCCTGGCACTCGGGGTTTCCGAGTGCCAATAGTAACGGTCGAGCGGCGGGGGATAGTCCCAGGATCTCCCGAGGCTGTTCACCCAAGCGCGTTCACCCAAGCCCTGGGGCGGACGGTAGTCTCCACTGCGTGTCCGCGACCACTCCCGCCGAGCCAGTAGAGCCCGTCGAAAAAGCCCCGTCCACCGGTGCACGGCCCGCCAAACGCCGTCGGACTCGCACCACCCGCGTCCGTCAGTTCCTGGTCGGAACCACGGTCGTCGTCCTGCTGGCGCTGGTCGCCGTGACGACCTTCGGATGGCTCACCGCGCGCCGTCCGCTGCCGGAGCACTCGGGGGAGGTGCAGGTCGAGGGGCTGAGCGCGGACGTGCGCGTGAGCCGCGACGCCCAGGGCGTGCCCCAGATCTACGCCGACACCGCCGAGGACCTGTTCCGCGCGCAGGGCTACGTGCACGCGCAGGACCGCTTCTTCGAGATGGACTACCGCCGCCACGTGACCGCGGGCCGGCTGGCCGAGCTGGTCGGCAACAACGCCGACGCGATCCAGGCCGACAAGGTCACGCGCACCTTCGGCTGGCGGCACGTCGCCGAGGAGGAGTTCAACATCCTCGACGACGAGACCCGGCAGTACCTCCAGGCCTACGCGGACGGCGTGAACGCCTACCTCGAGAACCGCAGCCCCGGTGAGACGGCCGTGGAGTACACGGTGCTCGACGTGAGCGTCGAGGTGAACGAGCCCGAGCCGTGGGACCCGATCGACTCGCTGGCCTGGCTCAAGGCCATGGCCTGGGACCTGCGCGGCAACTACGACGACGAGCTCGACCGCGCCCAGGCCTACGGCACCCTGGACAACGACGCCTCGCGCGTGGCGGAGCTGTTCCCGTCCTACTCCGGCACCGGCAACGCGCCGATCCTCGACGCGGCCGAGGCGGGGGCGCAGGCGAACGCCCCTACGGGCACCGAGACGGCGTCCGCCACCAAGGAGGTCTACGGGAGCGCGGACCTCGCGGACGCCCTCGCATCCGCGCAGAAGGCGCTCGACGCCGTGCCGGTGCAGATCGCGCGCGGTGAGGGCACCGGCTCCAACTCCTGGGTGGTCTCGGGGCAGTACACGGAGTCGGGCAAGCCGCTGCTGGCCAACGACCCGCACCTCGACCTCGCCGCGCCCGGCATCTGGGCGCAGGTCGGCCTGCACTGCAACCAGGTGGGCCCGGAGTGCCCCTACGACGTGTCCGGCTTCTCGTTCTCCGGCTTCCCGGGCGTGATCATCGGCCACAACGCCGACATCTCGTGGGGCCTGACCAACATGGGCGCCGACGTCACCGACTTCTTCATCGAGCGGGTCCGCAACGACACGTACCTGCGTGGCGCGGACGAGTGGGTCCCCATGGAGAAGGAGACGGAGGTGATCCGGGTCGACGGCGGCAGCCCGGTCGACCTGGAGGTCCGGCGCACCGTGCACGGCCCGATCGTCTCGACCGTGATGGACGAGAAGCAGATGGACGCCGTGCGCAGCTCGCCCACGGAGACCGGCACCGAGCTGGGCCAGTACGAGATCTCGCTGCAGTGGACGGCGCTCCAGCCGGGCCACACCGCGGACGCCGTGTTCGAGATGAACCGCGCCAAGACCCCGGCGGACATGAAGGAGGCGGCCGCGAAGTTCGAGGTCCCGGCCCAGAACATCGTGTTCGCCACGACGGACGGCCACATCGGCTACCAGGCGCCGGGCAAGATCCCGGTGCGCGCGAGCGTGCCCGGCGCCGTCGAGTCGGACGGCACCTGGCCGCGTCCCGGCTGGGACGCCCGCTACGACTGGACCGGCTACGTGGACCCGGCGCAGATGCCCGGCGTGGTGGACCCGAAGGAAGGCTTCGTCGTCGCGGCGAACCAGGCGGTGCTGCCCGGCGGCAACGGCCCGTTCCTCAGCCGTGACTGGGACTACGGGTACCGGTCGGAGCGCATCCGCACCCTGATCACCGACCGGATCGCGGAGGGCCGCAAGCTGACGGCCGCCGACATGTCCGAGTTCCAGATGGACCAGTGGAGCGTGTTCGCCGACACCCTGGTGCCCGTGCTCCTCGAGGTGGAGCTCCCGGCGGGCTACGACTCGGACGGCCAGGCCCTCCTGGCCGACTGGGACAGGTCCATGGACGCGGACTCCGCCGCCGCGGCCTACTTCGCGGCGGTCTGGCGCAACCTCCTGCGCACCACCTTCAACGACGAGCTGCCGGAGGCCATGTGGCCCGACGGCGGCAGCCGCTGGCTCGCCGTCATCCAGGGCATGCTCGACGACCCGAACGACGCCTTCTGGGACGACCAGTCCACGGTGGCCGTCGTCGAGAGCCGGGACCAGGTGCTGACGGAGGCGCTGGTCAGCGCCCGCCAGGACCTCACGGTCGAGCTCGGCAAGGACACCAGCGACTGGGAGTGGGGCACGCTGCACCAGCTCCGGCTGGAGCACCTGGTGCTCGGTGGTTCGGGCGTCCCGGCCCCGATCTCGACCTACATGAACCCGGCCCCGGTCAAGGTCGGGGGCGGCTCCTCGATCGTGAACGCGACGTCCTGGGACGCGGCCAGCGGCAGCTTCGAGGTGACCAGCGGCCCGTCGATGCGCATGGTCGTGGACCTCGCCGACCTGGACGCGTCCACCTGGGTGGTCGTGACCGGCACGTCGGCGCACCCGGCGTCGCCGCACTACGACGACCAGCTCGGCGCGTGGGCGTCGGGGGAGACCTTCCCGTGGCCGTTCACCACCGAGGCCGTGGGGCGCGCCTCCGAGGACGAGCAGACCCTGACGCCGTAGCGGCGCCGGACGCCCGCCCTGACGCCGTCCGGCACCTGCCGGGCGGCGTCAGGCGTCTGCGCCCGGCTCAGCCGAGCCAGCGCCAGTCGGTCGTGGTGGCGACGGCGTGGACCAGGATGTCGTGCTCCTCGCGCGGCAGCGGGTGGTCCGCGGCGTCGTACACCTCTTCCGGGAAGACGACGGCGACCACCTTCGCGCCAGGCCGCAGGTGGGTCAGGGCGCGGTCATACCAGCCGCCGCCCTGCCCGAGCCGCACCCCGCGGGTGTCGACGGCAAGAGCGGGCGCCAGGACGACGTCGGCCAGCTTGACGGCGTCCGTGCCCAGCGCGGGGCCGCCGGGCTCCGGCGGGCGGCCGGGCGCGCGCTCCAGCAGGTCGTCGGGGCCGGTGTAGTCGGCCCAGTCGCGGGCGAGCCCGGCGCCGAGCACGGGCAGCAGCGCGCGGACGCCGCGGCCCGCGAGGCGGTCCAGGAGCGGCAGCATGCCGGGCTCGGCGCTGCGTGCCGCGTACGCCGCGACGCACCCGGCGTCGCGCACCTCGGGGATGGACTCGATGACGTCGGCGAACATCGCTGCGGCCTCCGCACGGCGCCGGGCGGACCGCAGGCCGCGCTGGGCGCGGATCGCGCGGCGGAGCTCCTCCTTGGCGTCGCCCGTCTCCATCCCGGGGTGGACGGGGTAGGGCTGTGGCGTCGGAACAGAGATGCCGCTCATGACCGCTATTGTGCCAAGACTCCGAGACTGGATTGTTACGAACGGCGCACGAAGAAGGCGAGAACATGACCGAGCGGCTGCTCGACGGGTCAGAGGCCACCGAGCGTGGTAGACCCTCCTCCAGCGAGGGAAACCTCACGGGGCGTGGCAGGGGGCGAACGATGTTGCCGTCGAGTAGGTCGGACGTGCCGGAAGGCACCACGGGAAAGTTTGTGAAGGGGTGGACGGTGGCCAAGCCATGGCCGGTGACGCTGCGTGAGGACACGCCGGCGGGGACTGTCGTGCTGCGCCCGCTGCGGCGTCGGGACGCGACCGACTGGTCGCGCCTGCGGGCCGAGAACGCGGCCTGGCTGGAGCGCTGGGAGGCGACGTCGCCCGGTGCGAACCGGTACATCGCGTCGACGTTCGGCGAGTACGTGCGGTCCCTCTCGGCGCAGGCCCGTGCGGGCACGTCGCTCCCGTTCGGTGTAGAGCTCGACGGCGCCCTCGTGGGGCAGCTGACGGTCGCGTCCATCACCTGGGGCTCCATGTGCTCCGCGAGCATCGGCTACTGGGTCAGCCAGAGCGTGGCCGGGCGCGGCGTGATCCCGACGGCGGTCGCGATGGCCACGGACTACGCCTTCTTCCTGGGGCTGCACCGCATCGAGATCAACATCCGGCCCGAGAACAAGCCGAGCCTGCGCGTCGTCGAGAAGCTCGGCCTGCGGGACGAGGGCGTGCGCGAGCGGTTCCTGCACATCCAGGGCCAGTGGCGCGACCACCGCACCTTCGCGGTCACCCGCGAGGAGGTTCCCGAGGGCCTGCTGGCGCGCTGGCAGCGCCTGCGCGAGGCGCTGTGACGGCAGGACACGCCGCGCGCGGTGCGGCGGGGCGCGGCGATGCTCGCCTAACGTCGTGTCGTGGAATCGACCGCGGGACTCACAGCCGTAGCGCTGTTCGTCCTGTGGCTGGGCTACTGGCTGCCGAGCATGGTGCGTCGACGGGCGGAGCTGGCCGACGCCCGGGTGCCGGACCGGTTCTCGGGTGGACTGCGCATCGTCGCCATGAGCGGCACGGGTAGGAGAGGAGGGGCGATGGTCAACGACGGCAACCGGCGAGGTGCGAGCCAGGGCGTGCCGCGCGTCGCCCACCCGACCCCGAAGCAGGGCCTCCCGCTCCAGATCATGGTGCGCGGCCGCCCGCTGACGGCGGAGCGCATCCGCCGGGTCGAGCGCCGCGCGCGCCGGGCCGCCCGGGCGCGCCGCCGCTTCATCGTGTCGATCCTCCTGCTGCTGTCCAGCGTCGTGGCCTGGACGCTCGTCGGGTTCGACCAGCTGCACTGGGGTGCCGCCGTCGCGTCGTCGGCCATGCTGCTGTTCGTCCTGTTCCTGGGTCGCCGTGCGGCCCGCGCCGCCCGCCGGGCGGACGCGCGGTGGCACGCGACGGTCCGGGCGGCGCGGCAGCGCGCCACGCAGGCCCGTGCCCTCGCGAACGGCGGCCCGTACGCGCCGCGCAACCGCGCGCAGGTCGTGGGGCTGGCGACGCGTGGTTCGGACACGCAGACGCAGGCGATCCCGCGGGTGGGCGGCAAGAACGTGCTCGACGAGATCCTCGACGGCCCGGAGAAGCCCAAGGTCATCGAGGTCTCGGCGGAGGTCGTGGACGAGGCGCCGTCCGGTGCCGCTGCTCCGGGCGTGCCTGCGGCGGCCGCCGAGCCGCCGAGCGGCCGCGCCTGGGACCCGGTCCCCGTGCCGCTGCCCACGTACGTGACCAAGCCGAAGGCGCCCCAGCGGCGGCCGGCGGCGCTGCCTCCGGGGACGGCCGCGCCGGCGTCCGGCAAGGCGTCGACGGCGGCTGCGGGCGCCTCGGGGCGTCCGGGTGCCTCCGGGGCCTCAGCCTCCGGTTCGTCGCCGGGTGCGGCGTCCGGGCCGGCTTCTGGTCCGGCCTCCGGTTCGACGACGGCGGCCGGTGCCGCTGGTGCCGCAAAGGCCGGGGCCGACGCGGTCGCCGAGGACGAGCTGCTCCGGGGTGAGCCGCCCCGCATGAAGTCGGAGACGCTGGGCCAGCCGCTCGAGGAGATCCTGGCCCGACGCCGCGCGGCGGGGTGACCTGCCGCACCCCGCCGGCGGCGTCGCGGCTGGTCGGTGTCGCGCGGGTCACGCGTTCGTGACCCGCGCGACACCCCATCAAGTTGCGGAGCCCCGGCCGGGAAGTGCTAGTCTTCTGCAGTCCGAGGGGCTATGGCGCAGTTGGTAGCGCGTCTCGTTCGCAATGAGAAGGTCGGGGGTTCGAATCCCCCTAGCTCCACAGACGGAAACCCCGCTTGACCAGGGCAGATGCTCCGGTCAAGCGGGGTTTCTTCGTTGTCCAGGAGACGTCTTCCGCGTCGTGGGTCCCCCGAGGTTCCCCCGACCGTCGTCCAGGCGCTCCAGACCCGCCGCGCTCACGATCGGGCGACGGGGTCGCGGTGCTACGTGTGCCCGTCAGGCCTCACCTGAAGCGGGTGAGCCCCACGCAAGGCGGTGCGGACAGGGTGACGGTTGTCGCGTCCGACCGCATCGAAGGGGCATCCATGGACTCCGCCGACCCGTCAGCTCGCTCACACCTGCCGATCCCCAATCGGGTCCGCTCACGTGTGCTCCCGTACACCGTGAAGGACGAGGACAGCACGTTCGAACCGATCGCCACGGAGACTCCGCCGGAGGGCGCGCCCAATGTGTTGGTGATCCTGCTCGACGACGTCGGCTTCGGCGCGTCCTCCGCGTTCGGTGGTCCGTGCCAGATGCCCACGGCGGAGCGGCTTGCCGCCTCGGGCCTCAAGTACAGCCGTTTCCACACGACGGCGCTGTGCTCACCGACACGTGCGGCGCTCTTGTCGGGACGCAACCACCATGCCGTCGCGATGGGTGGCATCACGGAGATGGCGACGTCGGCGCCGGGCTACACGTCGGTGCGTCCGAACGACTGTGCTCCGGTCACCGAGACCCTGCGGCTCAACGGTTACGCGACCGCGCACATCGGCAAGTGTCACGAGGTGCCGGTGTGGGAGACGAGTCCCGCCGGTCCGTTCGACAGGTGGCCCTCGCCTGGCAACGGCTTCCAGCACTTCTACGGGTTCATCGCGGGCGAGACCAACCAGTGGTACCCGGCCCTGTACAGCGATACGACGCCGGTGGAACCGTGGGGCACTCCCGAGGACGGCTATCACCTGATGCCGGATCTCGCGGACCATGCCATCGGCTGGGTGCAGCAGCAGAAGGCACTGACGCCCGAGCAGCCGTTCTTCATGTACTTCGCACCCGGAGCCACCCATGAGCCGCACCACGTGCCGAAGGAGTGGATCGAGAAGTACCGGGGAGAGTTCGACCGGGGCTGGGACGTGCAGCGTGAGGAGACCTTCGCGCGGCAGAAGGAGCTCGGCGTCATCCCTGCTGATGCGGTGCTGACCGAGCGCCACGACGAGATCCCCGCCTGGGACGACATGGACGAGGCACTGAAGCCTGTGCTGGCCCGCCAGATGGAGGTCTACGCGGCGTTCCTGGAGTACGCCGACCACCACACCGGCCGGCTGATCGACGCGCTCGAGCGGCAGGGAGTCCTCGAGAACACGCTGGTCTTCTACATCATCGGCGACAACGGCGCCTCGGCCGAGGGCACCATCACCGGGTGCTACAACGCCGCCGGCATCGTCAATGGACCCGGGCTGGAGACGACCGACTACCTGCTGGAACGCATCGACGAGCTCGGTGGGCCCAAGGCCTACAACCACTATGCGGTGGGCTGGGCGCACGCCATGGACACGCCCTACCAGTGGACCAAGCAGGTCGCTTCCCACTGGGGCGGCACCCGCAACGGGACGATCGTCCACTGGCCTGCCGGCATCTCGGCGAGGGGTGATGTGAGGCCGCAGTTCTGCCACGTGACAGACGTCGCGCCCACGATTCTCGACGTCGCGGGCCTGCCCGAGCCGATCAGCGTGAACGGTGTCCAGCAGGAGCCGATGCACGGGCAGAGCATGCGGTACTCCTTCGACGAGGCCACCGCGCCCGAGCGGCACACGACGCAGTACTTCGAGATGTTCGTCAACCGGGGCATCTACCACAACGGCTGGTCCGCCGTGACGAAGCACCGCACCCCTTGGGCGGCCGGTGTCGCCAAGGTGCAGGACATCTCGGACGACGTGTGGGAGCTGTACGACGGGAGCACCGACTGGACCCAGGCGCACGACCTGGCCGCCGAGCACCCGGAGAAGCTGGAGGAGCTGCAGCGGCTGTTCCTGCTGGAGGCCAACCGATACAACGTCTTCCCGCTCGACGACCGTGTCTGGGAGCGACTCAACGCAGACATCGCGGGGCGCCCCTCGCTGGTCGTCGGTAGCACGCAGACCCTCTTCCCCGGTATGGGTCGGCTGAACGAGAACTGCGTGGTCAACACCCGCAACCGGTCCCACTCGGTGACCGCCGAGGTCACGATCCCCGACGCAGGAGCGGACGGCGTCATCCTCAACCAGGGCGGCACCACCGGCGGATGGTCGCTGTACGTCAAGAACGGCCGCCTCACCTACGCGTACAGCTTCTGCGGGTTCGAGATCACCCACATCGCGGCCGCGAAGTCCTTGGAGAGCGGCGAGCACCAGGTCCGTGCCGAGATCACGTACGACGGTGGTGGCCTCGGCAAGGGCACCGACGTCACCCTCTTCGTCGATGGCGAGCCCGTGGGCACCGGGCGGGTCGAACGCACCCATCCGCTCTCGTTCTCCCTCGACGAGACCACGGATGTCGGAGTCGACACCGGGGCACCGGTCACCTCCGACTACCCGATCGGCCGGGCGAACGCCTTCAGGGGGGACATCGCCTGGGTCCGGATCGACATCGGCGACGACAGCCACGACCACCACATCGACCCGGCCGACATCTACCGGGTGGCGATGATCAAGCAGTAGCGGGCTCGGTCCAGCGGTGGCCTGTGAGGCTGCCGAAAGGCCGGGCTCACCGTCGCGGACGCGAAGGTTCGGCCGACGCCGGCGGGAGTTCTGGCTCGGACGCTGCTGGGGGCCGGGGTGCGCCTTGACGAGCGCACCCCGGCCCCCGGCTGAGGACTTCCCGATCAGTGCTGGGCGTCCACCGTCTCCAGCTCGTCCTTGTACTCCTTGAGGTCGACCCGCGTCGCGCCCGCGTCGAGGCGCGCGGCCTCGACGGCGTGCAGCACGTCGCCGACCGTGCCGCCCCCGACGATCGGGTCCTCCAGGGCGACCGAGCCCGCCGCGACGTTGAGCCACACACCGAGCAGCTGCTGGTCGAAGACGTCGACCCACTCGTCGTGGTTGGGCGCCCACAGCACCTGCACGGCGTCGTCCAGCGTGTTCAGGTCGACCACCTCGTCGAACACGTCGCTCTGCACGCGCGTGCTCGACAGGAAGCACAGCAGCTCGTCGGTCGTGTAGTCCGGGGTCCTGACCTGCCGGTACTCCGACGACCAGTACCCGGCGCCGTGAGCCACGGGCTCAGGTGCCGGCTGCTCGCCGGTCGGGGTGCCGTAGATCTCGAGCTCGTAGAGGGAGAAGCCCCACTGCGTCGCGCGCTCGGTCGCGTAGAGGCGCACGTGCCGGCCCGTGCCCGAGAGGTCGATGTCGTCGAAGTAGCCGTCACCGTCGGTGACGGTGTGCACCGCGGTCCAGGTCTCGCCGTCCGGCGAGGTCTGGATCTCGTACCCCGACGCGAACGCGGTCTCCCAGTCGATCACGACGCGGCTGAGGTCGTAGGTGGCGCCGAGGTCGACGGCGATCCATTCCGGCTCGCTCCACTGGCTGCCCCACCGGGTGCCGGCGTTGCCGTCCACCGCCTTGTCGCCGGTGCGAGCGGGGTCGTCGATGCTGGAGGTGGTCACCGGCCGGCCCAACGCCAGCGACTCACCGTCGTCGGCGTCACACTCGTCGTCGCCCTCGTCCTCGGACAGGAAGCAGCGCAGGTACTGGTAGGACTCCGCGGAGGTCTCGAACGACGGCGCGTCGTCCCACTCGTAGGTGTAGTACTCCACGTAGGGCTCGGCTGCGGCGATGATCGCCCGAAGGTCGATGTCACCGGTCCCGAGGGCGACCTGCCTCATGTCGCCCTCGGCGTCGACGTTCACGGCGTCCTTGACGTGGAGGAGCTCGATGCGGTCCCCGTACTCCTCGATCCACGCCGGGACGTCGATGCCGGCGTCCGCGGCCCAGCCGACGTCGAGCTGGAACGTGACGTAGCGCGGGTCGGTGTTCTCCTCGATGACCTGCCAGGCGCTCACCATCTCACCCGTCTCCGGGTGGGGGTACCGCGTGGTGAACTCGCTCTGGTGGTTGTGCAGCACGATCTTGTTCGCGCCGTTCTCGTGCGCGTACTGGCCGAGCCGGTTGACGTACGCCGCGGTCGCGAGCGCTTCCTCGTAGGTGCCGTAGCTGCCGGCCATCCCGCCGGTCCCGATGTAGTCCTGGCCCAGTGCGACGGCGTAGTCGACCGTGTCGGGCCACGTGTCCCAGTCCGTGCTGCCGTGGCTCGAGGACACCTCGAGGCCGTGCCTGTCGAGGATGGCCTTGTACTCGTCGACCGGCATCGAGTAGGGCTGGCTGAACGGCTCGACGTTGGTGAAGCCCGCGTTGGCCACCTCGCCGAGCACGCGGTCGATCGTCTCGGGGGTCGGTGTCCCGAACCCGAGCTCACCGACGTGCGTGTACAGCTGGATGGAGATCTTGGAGTCGGGGAGCCCGTCGCCCTCTCCACATGCTCCGGCTGTGGTGGTGGTCGGTGCGAGGGCTGCGACGGTGGAAGGGGCGGCGACGGCCGGGGCCGCGGCGAGCGTGCCCACGAGGAGCGCGCCGCCCGTCAAGGCCGCGCTGAGGCGCCGCGCACGAGGCGAATGTAGCGAGATCTGCATGGATGCTCCGATTGACGACTCTGTCATTTACGGCGACGGCCATCCGACTTTTGCCGCCAAAAGTGCAAAAGTAGTCTGATGGGCGACCGATGCAGTGTCAAGAGCGGAGCGGGGAAGGCCACGCCTCGGGCTCCCTGCGCTGGTGGATGCGCCCGTCCGTGCCGAGCTCGATGACGGGTTCTTCGACGACGCCGGCCGACGTGCCGTGGTGAGAAACCGTCGGGCCGACGGGCAGGGCGGTCCCGGACAACTGTTAAGGTGCAGGAATGGATATCGAGGTCGACAGAATCTAGTCACCGAACTGCCGGTGACGTTCACGCACGCGAGCCTTGGCGCTCCCATAGTTGTGATTCGTTCTTCCCTCACGCAGCACCCCAGGTCCGCTGACGCTCGGCGTTGACCTCGCTGCTTCATCTCACCGGCATGTTCGCGAACGCACCGGCCCTGCCAAGAGTCCTGCCTGCGAACACGCGTGACCTCGATCTTGAGCTGAATGAGGCACGATCCGTCTCGGACCGTGCCTCATTCCATCTCGGGCGCCCTTGTGCGCCCGAATCCTGGGATCGATCTTGTTGCCGCAATGACGCCTGGCCAGTGGTCGGTTGCTCGTCAGCACTGCTGATTTCCGCAACCCATGACGAAAGGCCACCCCATGCAGCACCGCACCTCCCGTTCTCGTGCCCGCCACCGCCGCGCCCACTGGAAGGCGAACCCGCAGCGACTGCGAGCAGACCACCGTCACGCCGACGAACGGCGTCTGCCGGAGACCGGCGCGCTGGAGGTCCAGGGCGTTGACGGCCGTGGCTGATCAGCGGGCGGGCGGCCGCGGATCGGCCTTGATCGCCCGGGACCTGGTCCGCACGTTCGGCCTCCGGCGCGTGCTCGACGGCGTATCGATCACCGTCGCACCCGGACGCCGGATCGGCCTGATCGGGGAGAACGGCGTCGGGAAGTCCACGCTGTTGCGGCTGCTGGCCGGTACGGACGAGCCGGACGGCGGCGACGTGGTCCGGCCGGCAGAGCTCGGGTTTCTTGAGCAGGAGCTGCCGTTCGAGGCTGAGCAGACGGTGGCCGACGTGCTCGACGATGCACTCCGCGAGTCTCGCGACGACCTCGCGGCGCTCGATCGGCTGACCGCAGCATTGGCGGAACGTCCGGACGACGACGAGCTGCTGACCGAGTACGGCGACCGGCTCGACAGGGCCCAGGACCGGCAGGCCTGGGACGTGGACCGACGGGCCGCGATCGTGCTGGCAGGTCTCGGACTGGGGGACCTGGGTGACGACCGGCGGCTGGGCACGCTGTCCGGTGGTCAGCGCGGACGACTCGCACTGGCCGCCCTTCTCGTGCGCCGGCCGGCCGCGCTCCTCCTGGACGAGCCGACCAACCACCTCGACGATGCGGCGGCCGGATTCGTCGAGGAGGAGCTGCGAGGAATGTCCGGCGTCGTCGTGGTGTCGAGCCACGACCGGGCCTTCCTCGATGCGGTGTGCACGGACCTGATCGACCTGGATCCGGCAGCGGACGGGCCGGTTCAGTTCGGCGGGAGCTACACGCAGTACCGGGAGCAGAAGCAGGCAGACCGGGCACGGTGGCGACGCCGGTACGACGAGGAACAGGCCGAGCTGGCCCGCCTCCGGCTCGCTGTGGCAGAGACCGCACACGACGTCGCGCCCGGCCGGCTCAAGCGCGACAACGAGAAGATGGGGTTCGGCCACACCGCTGGGCGGGTCCAGAACCAGATCGCGCGGCGAGTCCGCAGCTCTGCGGCCCGTCTGGACGCACTGGAACGTGACCAGACTCCCGAGCCGCCCGACCTGCTCCGCTTCCACGAGCCCCTCACCAGGCCCGTCACCGAGCCGACCGAGCCTCTCGTCTCCGTTCGTGGCATCCATGTCCCAGGTCGGCTCGGACTGGATCGTCTCGACCTGCGTCCCGGCGACCGCCTGCTCGTCTCAGGTCCCAACGGCGCGGGCAAGTCCACGCTTCTCGCGGTACTGGCGGGCCGCCTGACGCCGTCGGGCCTCGTGCGTCGGCGCGCCGGACTCACGGTCGGGCTCCTCACCCAGGACACGACGTTCAGTGACCCTGATCGCAGCGCCCGGGAGACCTACGAGCTCACCCTCGGCCCGGAGCGTGCCGACCTGGTCCCGCTTACCGGTCTGGGTCTCCTCGCCCCGCGAGACCTGGACACGGCCGTGGGTCGCCTGTCGGTGGGCCAGCGCCGCCGACTCGCGCTGGCCCTTCTGATCGCCGACCCGCCTGAGCTTCTCCTGCTGGACGAGCCGACCAACCATCTGTCGCCGACCCTGGCCGACGACCTGGAGCAGGCGCTCGGTACCAGTCCGGGCACGACGGTCCTGGCGACCCACGACCGTTGGCTTCGCACCCGTTGGCCTCACCAGCAGCTCGCGCTGGGACAACGACAGCTGAGCTACCCGAAGTAGCCGCCATGAATGGCCATCGTCTGCCCGGTCAGGCCAGCCGTCGTCGGCTACCGGCTCGACGAGCCGGTACGGCTCACGGCTTCGGCGCTCGCGTTGAGGGATCCGTACGACCGCTTCCGGGCCTCTGTGCTCTGTCTCTTCGAAGGCCTCGCCGGCGACCGGGTGCTGTCGGAAGCCCTGACCCCGGTCGATCGTCGGGAGGCCGCTTCGGCGTGCCTGGGCTGCGCCGAAGCGGCGTGCGCCCGCATGCCGGTGGCCGCTCCGGGGAGGAACGCCGGCCCCGGCGGCGTCGAGCAAACCCGTCCGCTCAGTCCGGCTCGATGTACCCCGTGATCTCGCGGCCGCGGCCGGTGCTGGTCGCCTTCGGCGCCAGCGCCTCGTTCTCGGGCCAGTCGAGCGGGATCTCGGTGAGGTCCGCCCGGTCGAACTCGAGGACCGTCCCGTTCTCCAGGGCGCTGTACTGCGACCGGTAGGGGTCGTCCACGACCCCCGTCAGCCGGTCGCCGTCCTGCTCGGTGACGCGCACGTACGGCGTGTCCGACCAGCCGGTCTCAGCGCTCCCGTTCTCGGAGACCTGGACGCGGACGACGTTGCCCACCGCGACGTGCTGCCGGATCTCGGGGCGCAGCTGGCCGCCCGACCAGTCATAGACGTCCTCTGACCTGGGCCGGAACACCTGGTAGTCACCGTTCACGTGCTCAGGCTAGCGATCGCGGCGTCGGCTCCAGGGCCGATGCGAGACCTCGCGACGGCGACCACTGGGTCAAGCCGCATCCAGACGGTGCCCTGGTCCCGATCATCACGCCCTGTTGCCCGGCTCCGTGTCCATACCGTTACTCTTGGGCTCGCCATGAACCTGACACGTGCCGCCCGCTCGCTCCTCGCCGACCCCCGGCGAGAGGTCAAGAGCGTCCTGGCCGTCATGTTCCTGGTGTTCACCGTCCTGGGCGTGCAGCTGCTGTGCAGCGTCCACCTCGGCGAGGCCGGACACGCCCACCCGGAGCGCACCGTCGGGCAGTACGCGGCTGCTGCCGTGGTGTCCGCCGAGGCAGGAGGGGCCTCCGGTCACCACGGTGAGGACCCGAACCACTGCTCGGAGAACCGCACGGTGACGGCCCGGTACGACCGGACCGTGTCGCCTTCCGCGGAGCTGGCCGGAGAGCCGGACCTCGCCCTGCAGTGGCTGGTGCCCGACATCGCGCACCCCCAGCGCGGTACCGCCACCGGCGTGGCTGTCGCAGCCGCCCCGTCGCTCCACGCCCTCGGGATCTCCCGGACGTAGACCGCCACATCCCGTCGACACCGCCCCACCTGGGGTGTCGACCGGTTTCGCGCGCCCCGAACCCGGGGACGCGTGTGGTTCTACTCCGACCCGAAAGGTCCCAGCTTTCATGGAGCCCAGCTACAACCCCGACCCGACCGTGCGCGGTCGTGGACGCCACCGGGCGGTCAGCCGCCCCGTCCTGGCCGACGTCGCCCGAACCGCCACCGAGCAGGTCACCACACTCGCCGGCCGCACCGCCGTCGCGGCCGCGGCCGGTTCAGGAGTGCTGCTGTCCCTGGTCGCCGCCCCGGCTCAGGCCGCCCCGGCGCCCGGCGCGGTCAGCACGTCCCTGGCCGGCAAGTCGGTCCAGGGTGCCCTCAACGCGGCAGACCTCAACGCCCTGGCGGCGCAGGCCGAGGAGTCCGTCGCTGCCGCCCCGGTCGTCACCGTGGCCAACGACGCCGAGCTGAAGGTCGAGCGGGCCGCCGTCTCGGTCGTCTCCGCGGCGGAGAACGACGAGTACCAGGCGCAGCTCGCCGCCGAGGCGGAGGCCGAGGCGGCCGCGGAAGCCGAGGCCGCCGCCGCGGGGGCCGCAGAGGCCGCGCTCGACATCCCGGCCTCGGCGTCCGGCTCTGCCGTGGTGTCGATCGGCATGCGGTACCTCGGGGTGCCCTACCTGTGGGGCGGCTCGACCCCGGCCGGGATGGACTGCTCCGGGTTCACGTCCTACGTGTACGCCCAGGTCGGCGTGAACCTGCCCCGCACCTCGTCCGAGCAGCGGTACGCCGGACCGGAGGTCTCCTGGTCCGAGGCGCAGCCCGGTGACCTGATCTGGTCGCCCGGGCACATCGCGATCTACGCCGGCGACGGCATGCAGATCGAGGCGCCCGTACCGGGCCAGACGGTGCGCTACACGCAGATCTGGCAGTCCAGCCCGACGTTCATCCGCGTTCTCTGACGCGTTCCGCGTGAGGGGCGGGCAGGCGCCCGCCCCTCACGCCCTCACACACCCTCGATCGTGCCGACCCCAGGAGACACCCATGGCAACACCGACGCGAGCACGGCCGAAGCGAGGCCGCCATCGCAAGGGTCGGCACTCCGCTCCGTCGCGTGGTGTGCTGCCGTCGGTGACGGGTCGCTGGCCGACGGTGCTCGGTGTGGGGATCGTGCTGGCCACCACCTCGTCGTTCGCGGTGGCCGCCGTCGGCGGGCCGGGGGACGGCGCGCGCGACCGGCCGGAAGCCGCCGTCGCGCTCACGGGTCCGTCGTCCGGCGCGGCGCAGGCGGCGCGGGACCGTGAAGCCGGCGCCTCGCGCAGCCAGCAGCGCGCACCGCGCGGCGCGGCCGACCCCGGCGTCACCGTCCCCCAGGATGCGACGCGGTCCGGCGAGGAGACCACGCCCGTGCAGGTCGAGGCTCCGCCGGTCCTGCCTGGCTGCGACGGCGAGGCGACAGGCTCAGGACTCAACGGCCAGGTGCCCGACGACGAGCTGTGCGACCTCTGGGACGGCTACCCGCCGGTCCGTGCCGACGCCGCCGTCGCGCTGGCTCGGCTGAACCAGGCCTACACCGAGCAGTTCGGCGAGGCGCTGTGCCTCACGGACGGTTACCGCAGCTACGCGCAGCAGGTCACCGCGAAGGCGGAGAAGCCGACGCTGACGGCGACGCCGGGCCGGTCCAACCACGGTTGGGGCCTGGCGGTGGACATCTGCGCCGACAGCTACGCCGGCGAGCGCTGGGACTGGCTCAAGGCCAACGGCCCGGAGCACGGCTGGGACAATCCGTCGTGGGCGCAGGCCGGCGGCTCCGGGCCGTACGAACCGTGGCACTGGGAGTTCACCGAGGCCGTCGCGCAGATCGACTGACGCCGGTGACGCCGGCGACCGTGGGCGGGTGAGGCTGCGGTCACCCGGGCCTGTTCCGCCGCGGCCGCCTTCTTCCGCCGCCGCGCCCCCGCCGACCGCGGCGGCGTCTGGCGCATGTGGTCCCGCGCGCGGCCGAGGATGTCGCGTCTGGGCCTGGTAGGTCAGCCCGCTGCGGCTGTAGACGACGCCGTCGGCCAGGTCGGTCATCCGTCGGCTGCCCGTCGGGGAGTCCCCGAGGGTCGCCAGGAGCTGGAACTGCACGTAGCTCAGGTCCCCGCCGGACCCGGAGCGGAAGCTCCAGGCTCGGCGGGGTCTCTTGTGCGTCCGGAGGTGTCCCTCAGCGCACCATGCTGTTCTCGTGCACGGCCGCCAGCCGTGACCGCACGCTGAGCAGGGTCTCGATGATGAGGTCCTCGCGCCCGTCGCCGAGCCGGCTGATCGGCACCGCGACGCTCATCGCGTCCACGGCGTGGTGGCCGAAGGGGAGCGCGACGCCGAAGCAGCGCACGCCCATGCACGACTCCTCGCTCTCCGTGGCGTAGCCCTGGTAGGCCGCGCGGTCGATGATCTCCAGCACGGCCTCCTTCTCGGTGGTCGTGTTCGGCGTGATCGCGGCGATCGACTCGGGCACCAGGTCGCGGCGGGACTCGGCCGGCATCTCGGCCAGCAGGGCGCGCCCCAGCGAGGTCGCGTACGCCGGGAGCCGGCGTCCGACGGCGGAGTGCATGCGCAGCGGGTGCACCGACTCGCGCTTGGCGGTGTAGATGACGTCGGCGCCGTCGAGGCGGCCCAGGTGGACCGTCTCCTGGGTGGCGGCGGCCACCTCGTCGAGCACGGACTGGGCGCGGGCCAGCACGGGGTCGCCGTCGAGGTAGGCCGAGCTGACGACCAGGGAGTGGATGCCGAGCTGGTAGACGCTCCCCGTGGGGTCCGTCTGCAGCCAGCCGCGCTCGGTCATGGTCCGCAGCAGCGCGTGGAGGCTGCTCTTGGGGATGTTGAGGCGGTTCGAGAGCTGCAGCTGAGTTCCGGGGCCGCGGGCGGCGATGTCGTCCAGCAGGTCCAGGGCGCGGGCAGCCGACTTGACCGGCCCCGCGTCGGCGGCGCCGTTCGGCTCCCTCTTGAACTCCTTCTGAAGCTGCATGAACTCTCCTCTGGTCCTACCACGGTGCACCGGGCCCTCCCCGGGGGTGAATACGACACTACCGCGAGTTCGCATACATGGACAGGTTTCCGCCCCTTGACCCGTGAGCCGGATCACGTCTATCTTCAGAGCAGTTCACATAGACGAACGCAGTTCACAGACGAACGCGATTCGCGGACCGACCGAGGGGCAGCTACGTGATCCAGGTTCGATACTCGACATCTCCGTCCAGCGCGGAGACGGCCACCACAGCGGACCTGCGGGAGAACTTCCTCGTCCCCGACCTCTTCGTGAGCGGCGAGGTCCACGGCACCTACACCCACGACGACCGGCTGGTCATCGGCGGCGCCGTCCCCGGCACCGCCGAGCTCGCGCTGCCGGCCTGGTCCGACGTGCTGGGCACCGAGTCCCACCTCGAGGGCCGGGAGCTGGGCATCATCAACGTCGGGGCGGCCGGGCACGTCGTCGTCGACGACGAGAAGTACGAGCTCGAGCACCTCGACGGCCTCTTCGTGGGCCGGGGGAGCGAGGTGTCCTTCGGCGGTGCCGACGCCGCCTTCTACTTCGTGTCCGCCCCGGCGCACGCGACCTACCCGACCCAGGCGCTCAGCCACAGCGAGGTGGAGCCGGTCGCGCTGGGCTCGGCCGAGGCGGCCAACGAGCGCAACCTCTTCCGCTACGCCTGGGGTCAGGAGCTCAAGACCTCCGTCCTCCAGTTCGGCGTGACGGTCATCGCCAGCGGCTCGGTCTGGAACACCTTCCCGCCGCACCTGCACGACCGTCGCACGGAGATCTACTGCTACGTCGACCTCGACGAGCAGGACCGCGTCTTCCACTTCATGGGCAAGCCCGGCGCCACCCGCCACCTCGTGCTCCGCAACCGCGAGGCCGTCATCTCCCCGCCGTGGTCGGTCCACGCCGGAGCCGGCACCGGGTCGTACGCCTTCATCTGGGCGATGGCCGGCGAGAACAACGTCTACACCGACCTGAGCCCCGTGGCGCTGGAGGACCTGTGACGACCGGCCCGGCCGCCGCCTCCGCCGGCGAGGCCCGCTCACCCTTCGACCTGCACGGCAGGTGCGCCGCGGTGACCGGTGCGGGGCGCGGCCTCGGCCGCGCGGTCGCGCTCGGCCTCGCCCGCGCGGGGGCCGACGTCGTCCTGCTGGGCCGGCCCGGCAACCAGGACGAGACCCGCGACCAGGTCCTCGCGCTCGGCGCGAAGGCCGACGTCGTGGACCTCGACGTGAGCGACCTCGACGCGGTCGAGCGGGTCGGCGCCGAGCTGACAGGCTCGCGGCAGATCGACATCGTGGTCAACAACGCCGGGATCATCGACCGCGAGGACTCCGTCGCCGTCAGCCGCGACTCCTGGCAGCGCGTGCTCGACGTCAACCTCAACGGGCTCTTCTTCCTGACCCAGCAGCTCGGCCGGCCGATGGTCGAACGAGGCCACGGCAAGATCGTCAGCATCGCCAGCCTGCTGTCCTTCCAGGGCGGCCTGCGGGTGGTGTCCTACGCGGCCAGCAAGCACGCCGTCGCCGGCGTGACCAAGGCGCTGGCCAACGAGTGGGGGCCGCACGGCGTCCAGGTCAACGCGATCGCGCCGGGCTACATGGTCACCGACAACACCACCGCGCTCCGCGACGACGCGGACCGCTCGCGCTCCATCCTCGAACGGATCCCGGCCGGCCGCTGGGGCACCGCCGAGGACGTCGCCGGAGCGGCTGTCTTCCTCAGCTCGCCCGCTGCCGACTACGTCAACGGCCACGTCCTGGCCGTCGACGGAGGCTGGCTGGCGCGCTGAGCCCGTCCGTCCCACAACAGTTCCACCGCCGGACACCGGCACCGAACGAAATCGAGGAAACGACAATGAAGTTCACCTCTCGACACACAGCCGCTCGAGGCACGGCCGCCGTCTTCGGCGTCGCCCTGGCGGCCGCCGCGCTCACGGGCTGCACCGAGACGGCCGCCGGGGGCGGCGGTGGCACCGCCGAGGGCGGCGCCGCCTGCGACCCCGCCGACGTCACCCTGGTGGGCCAGGTGCGCAACGAGTCCAACCCCTACGAGGCCTCGTGGCTCGACGGCGGCGACGCCTTCGCCGAGCAGGTCGGCCTCACCCAGGAGCGGCTCACCTACGACGGTGACTCGACGCGTCAGCAGGAGCAGATCAGCCAGCTCCTCGCCGGCGACACCGAGTGCCTGGTCATGAACATCCTGCCCAACGGCGACTCCGACACCCCGCCGATCGTCGAGGGTGCCGAGGAGGCCGGCGCCTACCTCGTCACCCAGTGGAACAAGCCGGCCGACCTGAACGTCACCGACTACGACTCCTGGCTGTCGCACATCACCTACAACGGCGTGGAGTCCGGCAAGCAGATCGGCGACGCCCTGGCCGAGGCGATCGGCGGCTCGGGCGGCATCATCGCCCTGCAGGGCATCCTGGACACCGGCGCCGCCAAGGACCGCTTCGCCGGGCTCGAGGAGTCGCTGGCGGCCAACCCCGACGTCGAGCTGCTCGACGACCAGACCGCCAACTTCTCCCGCGCGGAGGCGCTGGAGGTCACCAAGACCCTTCTCACCAAGCACGGCGACGACGTCAAGGGCATCTGGGCCGCCAACGACGACATGGCGCTCGGCGCGCTCGAGGCTCTGCAGCAGGCCGGCCGGGACGACGTGGCCGTGGTCGGCATCGATGCCGTGCCGGACGCGCTGACCGCGATCGAGGACGGCACCATGACGGCGACCGTCTCCAGCGACGGCCCCTGGCAGGGCGGCATCGGCCTGGCCATCGGCTACTGCGTGGCCACCGGCGAGCTCGCCGTCGAGGACATCGCCGACGAGGACCGCGCCTGGTTCGCCGAGCAGTTCCTCATCCAGCAGGACAACGTCGCCGACTTCGTCTCCCCGGAGACCGACGAGGCCGACTTCGCCTGCGACAACCTCTTCAGCCGGTCGCAGGGCGCGATCTCGTGACCATGGCACCCCCCGCCGAAGCCGACTCCGACGTCGTGCACGCGCAACGCCCCCGGCCTCGGCGGGGGGTGTCCCTGCGGGACGCGGGACCGCCGGTGGCGCTCGTCGTCATCTTCGCGATCTTCGCGGTGCTCAGCCCCGGGTTCCGCACGCTCTCCAACGTGCAGAACGTCCTGGACGCCGCGGCGGTCCTCGCGGTCGTGACCATCGGCATCAGCTTCGTGCTGATGATGGGTTCGATCGACCTGTCCGCCCCCGGGATCATGGGCGCGTCCGCCATCACGGTCGCCCTCCTGGTCGCCAACAACCGCAACGACAACGACTGGGGGCTCCTCGGGGTCGCCGTGGCGGTCCTGCTGGCCGCCGCGCTCGGCTGCCTCAGCGGGCTCGCCCTGGTCGTGCTCAAGGTGCCGTCGTTCATGGCCACCCTCGGCGTCTCCGCCGTGGGCCTGGGCGTGGCCACCCTCCTGTTCGCGGGCGTCCAGCCCAACGTCACCGACCCGATGCTGGAGGGCTGGGCCGTCGACCGGTTCCTCGGCCTGGCCCACCTGACCTGGATCGCGCTGGCCTGCGTCGTCCTGGGCGCTCTGGTGCAGCGCTACTCGCGCCTGGGCCGGTACGCCTTCGCGATCGGCGGCGCCGAGGAGGTGCTGTCGCTCTCCGGCGTGCGGGTCGCGCCCTTCAAGGTGGCGGTCTTCACCATGGCGGGCGCGTTCTACGGCCTGGCCGGCGTGCTGGTCACCAGCCAGCTCGGCGCGGGCCTGGTCCAGGCGGGCAAGGGCTACGACTTCTCGGCCATCACGGCCGCCGTCGTCGGCGGCACCCTGCTCACCGGCGGCCGCGGCGGCATCCTCCACTCCACGGTCGGCGTGCTGCTGGTGACCGTCCTGACCAACGGCCTCGTCCAGGTCGGGGTGAGCCCGTACTGGCAGGGCGGTGTCCAGGGCCTCATCGTCGTCGCGGCCGTCGCGGCCGCCGTCATCCCACAGCGTCGTAGGAACCAGGTGACCAAGTGACAACGAACCTGCGGACAGAGTCCGCGCCCCGCGTGCCGGAACCCCGGCACGCCCTCGAGGTGCGCGGGCTCGTCAAGCACTACCCGGGCGTCAAGGCGCTCGACGGCGTGGACCTCGTGGTGCGCCAGAACGAGGTGCTCGGCCTGGCCGGCGAGAACGGCGCGGGCAAGTCCACGCTGCTCAAGGCGCTGGTCGGGCTGGTCCGGCCCGACGACGGCGAGATCTGGGTGCGCGGCGAGAAGGTGCGCCTGCGGAGCGTCGTCGACGCCGCCGACCACGGCATCGGCATGGTGTTCCAGGAGCAGTCGCTCGTGCCGAACCTCACCGCCGCCGAGAACATCGTGCTCGGCAGCGAGGGACCGGGCGTGCGCCGGGGCATCTACCGCTGGGGCACGATGCGCCGGCTCGCGCAGGAGCAGCTCGACAAGATCGGGTCGCACATCGACCCCCTCGCGCGCACCGACACCCTGAGCTTCGCCGACCGGCAGATGGTCGAGATCGCCAAGGTGCTCCGCATCGAGGAGCGCACCTCGCACCCGCCGGTGATCATCCTCGACGAGCCCACCTCCGTGCTGGAGTCCAAGGAGATCGAGACCCTCTTCACCCAGGTGCGGCGGCTGCGCGAGTTCGCGTCCGTCGTCTTCGTCTCGCACCGGCTCGACGAGGTGCTCGACGTGTGCGACCGGGTCGCCGTGCTGCGCGGCGGCCAGTCGGTGGGCGAGGTGCCCGCCGAGGGCGCGGCCCCGGCGGAGCTGCACCGCATGATGATCGGCTCGACCGGGTCCGACGACCACTACCACGACGGCGCCGCCGAGCGGTCCGAGGAGCCTCGCCGTCCCCGGCTCGAGGTGCGCGGCCTGTCCGGCAGGACGTTCAGCGGCGTCGACCTCGACGTCCACGCCGGCGAGATCGTCGGCATCGTCGGCGTGCACGGCTCCGGCCGCGAGGACGTGTGCCGGGCGCTGTTCGGCGCCGAGCCCACCACGGCCGGCGAGGTGGTGCTCGACGGCAAGCGGCTCGACCTGTCCGGCACCCGCGCGGCCTGCGCCGCGGGCATCGGGTACGTCCCGGCCGAGCGCAAGACCGAGGGCATGGTCGGGCCGATGTCGGTGGCCGACAACATGACGCTCACCAAGCAGCAGGCCCGCTGCACCGGACCCGTGGTCCGGCCGCGCAAGCAGGCGACGCTCGTGGACACGTGGATCGAGCGGCTCTCGATCCGCACCCCGCACCGGGGCACCGCGATCCAGCGTCTGTCGGGCGGCAACCAGCAGAAGGTCGTCCTGGCCCGCTGGCTGGTGGCCGGCGACGTCCGGCTGCTGCTGCTCGACCACCCCACCCGCGGCCTCGACGTCGGGGCGCGCTCGGAGGTGTACCGGCTCATGCGTGAGCTCGCCAACAGCGGCGTGGCCACGGTGCTGCTGGCCGACAGCCTCGAGGAGGCGATCGGCATGTCCGACCGGATCATCGTGATGAGCGATGGCCGCGCGACCACGGAGGTCGCCGCTCCCACGGGGAGCAAGCCGACTCCGCTCGACCTCGTCAAGGAGATGGTCTGAGCATGTCCACGCCAGTCCTCACCCAGCCGGCCCCCGGGCCGGCCTCCGAGCCCACCGCCAAGGGCCGGCCGACCACGGCCCAGCGGCTCACGTCGTTCATGCCGGTCATCGCGCTCGTCGTGCTGCTGGCGGCGCTCACCATCGCCGACCCGAGCTTCCTGACCGCCAGCAGCCTCACGGCCGCGGTCCGCACGTCGGCACCGCTCGTCGTGCTCGCCGCCGGCGCCACCCTGGTGGTCCTGTGCGGCGGCATCGACCTGTCGATCGCCGCGCTGTGCTCCCTGGCGACGGTCTTCTTCGCGCTGTGGCTGCCCGACCTCGGCGGGCTCACCACCCTGGCGATCATCGCGGCCACCGGCGCGATCGGCGCGCTCCAGGGCGTCGCCCACGTGCTGCTGCGCATCCCGTCGTTCATCGTCACGCTCGGCGGCATGAGCATCTTCACCGCGATCGCCCTGGTGATCTCGGACGCCGGCCCGATCCGGGTGGTCGACCGGGACGCCACCCACTGGCTCACGCTCTACGTGGCCGGCGTGGTGCCGATGTCCTTCTTCGTCGCGCTGCTCGTGGTGGTGGCGGTCTCCCTGGTGCTCCGGTTCACCCCGCTCGACGCCTGGATCCGCGCCACCGGCTACTCCGAGTCGGCGGCCCGCCTGGGCGGCGCGCCGGTCGACCTGGTCAAGGTCGCCGCGTTCACCGTCTCCGGCGCCTGCGCGGGCCTGGCCGCCGTCATGCTGGTCTCCCGCAACTTCAGCGGTAGCCCCACCATGGCGGACAATCTGCTGCTGCCCGCGGTGGCCGCCATCGTGGTGGGCGGCACCGCCATCACGGGCGGCCACGGCTCGCTCTGGCGCAGCCTGGCCGGGGCGCTCGTGGTGACGCTGCTGCGGGTGGGGCTGCCGATCGTCGGCGTGCCGTCGGCCTACGAGCAGATCCTCTACGGCGCGATCATCGTCGCCGCCGTCGCGCTCACCCTCGACCGGTCGAAGGTGCTGATCATCAAGTAGCCGCGGCCCACCTCGCCCCGAACAACTCCTGAGAACCCCGACACCCCGGAAGGCTCCCCATGTCCGAGAACTCCCTTCTCCTGCCCGCCGTCTCCTCGTTCCTGTCCTCGCCCAAGCAGCTGCTGATCGACGGCGAGTGGGTCGACTCCAAGGACGGCAAGACCTTCGCGACGGTGAATCCCGCGACAGAGGAGGTCCTGGTCCAGGTGGCCCAGGCGTCCGCGGTCGACGCCGACCGGGCGGTCACCGCCGCCCGTAACGCCTTCGAGCAGGGTTCGCCCTGGTCGCGGATGACGCCGCGCGACCGCTCGCACCTGTTGTGGCGCATCGGCGACATGATCGAGGAGCGCACCGAGGAGTTCGCCCAGCTCGAGTCGCTCGACAACGGAAAGAGCCTCGCGTCGGCGCGGGGCGACGTCGGCGTGGCCGCCGAGCTGTTCCGCTACTTCGCGGGCTGGGCTACCAAGATGGAAGGCACGACCATCCCGATGTCGGTGCCCGGCCGGGACTTCCACGCCTACACGCGCCGCGAGGCGATCGGCGTCGTCGCCGGCATCGTGCCCTGGAACTTCCCGCTCACGATGGCCGCCTTCAAGATCATCCCGTCGATCACGGCGGGCAACACCGTGGTGCTCAAGCCGGCCGAGCAGACGCCGCTCACCGCGCTCCGGCTCGGCGAGCTGCTGCTGGAGGCGGGGCTCCCGGCCGGCGTCGTCAACGTGCTGCCCGGGTTCGGGGACGCGGGCGCCGCCCTGGTGGACCACGCCGGCGTGGACAAGGTCGCCTTCACCGGCAGCACCGAGGTGGGCAAGAAGATCGCCGCGGGCGCCTCGAAGAACCTCAAGAAGGTGTCGCTGGAGCTGGGCGGCAAGGCGCCCAACATCATCTTCGCGGACGCCGACCTCGACGCCGCGATCGCAGGCGCCGCCCTGGCGGGCTACTTCAACGAGGGCCAGTGCTGCGTCAACGGCTCGCGCCTCTACGTGCAGCGCGAGGTGTTCGACCAGGTCATCGAGGGTGTGGCCGCGGCCGCCAAGGCGATCCGGGTGGGCGACGCGTTCGACCCGGCGACCACGATGGGGCCGCTGGTCTCGCAGGAGCAGCACGAGAAGGTCATGGGCTACGTGCGGGGCGCGGTCGCCGACGGCGCCACGATCGCCGCGGGCAGCCCCGGCCCGGCCGCCGACCGCGGCTACTTCTTCTCCCCGACGCTCATCACCGACGTCACCGAGCAGATGGCGGTCCAGACCGACGAGATCTTCGGGCCCGTCATCACCGCCATCCCGTTCGACACCGAGGACGAGGTGGTCGCGGCGGCCAACAACACGGTCTACGGCCTGGCCGCGGGCGTGTGGTCGCGCGACCTGAGCACGGCCCACCGGGTCGGCGGCAGGCTGCGGGCCGGCACGGTCTGGCTCAACACCTGGCACGCGGACGACGTCACCCTCCCGCGGGGCGGCTTCAAGCAGTCCGGCTGGGGCCGCGAGCTGGGCTCGTTCGGGCTGGACGACTACACGGAGCTCAAGACGGTCATCGCCGAGCTCCGGTGAGCCCGCGCCGCGGGCGCTGACGCCGCGCGGACCGAGTACCGAATACAGCACCACCCGGCGACAGGTCTGGGCGGCCGACCCCAGTGCGGGGGATCGGCCGTCCGGGCTGCCTTCATGTCCATGAGAACCGTGCGAAAAGGGATCAACGATGAACCTGTTACGCAGACCTGACCGGCGCCACCACGCGCGTCGCTCCCGCCGAGCACGCCTGGCGGCCGTGCTCGCCGCCTCCCTGGCGGTCGTGCCCTTCCTGGGCGGCGTCGCCCAGGCCGCCCCCGCGGCGGCGGCCCCCGCGCAGGCCGCGCCGGGCTCCGTCGACGACGGCGTGCTGCGCGTGCTGCTGTTCTACAAGTCCAACTTCCACGCCTCGCACGTCCAGGCCCGCCAGGCGATCCGCGACCTGGTCGCGGACCTGGGCGTCGAGTACGACCAGCCGGTCGAGATCCAGGAGACCGACGACCCCGCGGCGTTCACCACGGCGAACCTGGCGACCAAGGACACGATCGCGTTCGCCCAGACCGGTGGCGTGCTGTTCAACGTGGACCAGCGCGCCGCACTGGAGGCCTACATCCGCGGTGGCGGCGGCTACCTGGGCCTGCACTACGCGGGCTGGTCGGTCGGCCAGAGCGAGCACGACGTGAACCCGTTCTACGCCCGGCTCGTGGGCGCGGCGTCCGAGGGCCACCCGGAGAACCCCGCGGTGCGCCCGGGGCGCGTGGTGGTCAAGGACACCTCGCACCCGCTGACCCAGGGGCTGCCGGCCGAGTTCACCCGCAGCGACGAGTGGTACGACTGGCTGGTCAACCCGGCGCCCAACGTGCGCACCCTGCTCAACGCCGACGAGTCGTCGTACGGCGGCGGCAACAACGGCACGAACCACCCGATCACCTGGTGCCAGGAGATCGACGAGGGCCGGTCGTGGTACTCGGGCATGGGGCACGAGGGCACGGCGTACGCCGAGGCCCCGATCCGCACCCAGATGAAGAACGGCCTGGCCTACACCGCGGGCCTGCTCCCGGCCGACTGCTCGCCGCCGGACAAGGCCGAGCAGGGCGCCTGGAGCGGGGTCACCCCGTGGCCGCTGGTGCCGATCAACGCGGCGCTGACGTCCGACGGCAAGGTCCAGTCGTTCGGCAGCGTGTCCTCGGGCTGCACCGACAACACGCCCTACGACTTCGGCGGCAACTCGTGCGTCGTGCAGGGCGGCCAGATGGAGATCGACGTCTGGGACCCGACCGAGGAACGCACGACCGCCAACGTGAACGACGGGATCGTCACGAACTCGACGTACACCGACCTGTTCTGCTCGATGCAGGTCCAGATGCCGCACCGGCGGGCCACGATGACGGTCGGCGGTGACGACGGCCTGGGCGGCAACGCGCCCAACGACGCCGCGATCGGCGTCACCAGCTACACGACCAACCAGGGGCTCCGCAACGAGGCCCCGATGAACTACCCGCGCTGGTACCCCACGGGCACCACCCTGCCGGACGGATCCGTCGTGGTGCAGGGTGGCAGCCTCAAGGGCGGCCCCGGCGGCCCCGGCGTGCTCACGCCGGAGATCTACACGCCGGACGAGGGCAGCTCCTGGAAGCTGCTGGAGGGCGCCACCAGCGCGGCCGCGTACGGCGACGGCGGCAACGGCAACGGGCCCGACGAGAACCGCTGGTGGTACCCGCGCGCGTTCGTCGCGCCGGGCAACGGCAACGTCTTCAACATCACCGGCACCCAGATGTACGAGCTCGACCCCTCGGGCGACGGTGCGGTGACGCTCCGGGGCACCCTGCCCGCGGACGTCGCGAACCAGGGCGGCCTCGGCAACCCGGTCGGCGCCACGTCCACCGCCACGATGTACCGCCCCGGCAAGATCCTGCAGGTCGGCGGCGGCTGGTGGGCCAACGGCGGCGGTCCGGACGGCGCCCGTGCCGGCTTCACCGTCGACATCACCGGCGGCACCGACGCGCCCGTGGTCGAGGCGACCGAGCCGATGCAGTACGCCCGGCACTGGGCCACGTCCACGGTGCTGCCCGACGGCGACGTGATCGTCACCGGCGGCTCGCGCGACAACAACGGCAACGGTGGCTACGTCACCACCGCCGAGATCTGGGACCCGGACACGGGCGAGTGGACCACGGTGGACGTGCCCTACGAGCACGCCCGTCTGTACCACTCGACCGCCCTGCTCCTGCCCGACGGCCGCCTGATGGTGGGCGGCGGCGGTACGCCGGGCCCGCGCAACTACACGGACGTCGAGTTCTACTCCCCGTCGTACCTGTTCGACGGCGACGAGCCGGCGGTGCGCCCGGAGGTCACGGGCGTTCCCGAGAAGGTCGGCTACGACGGCACGTTCGACGTGCAGGCCGACGTCGACGTCTCGCGGGTCACCCTGGTCCGCAACGGCTCGGTGACGCACGGGTTCAACAACGACCAGAACTTCCAGGACCTGGCGTTCGCCCAGAACGGTGACACCCTCACCGTCGAGAGCCCGGTCGACGGCACGTACGCCCCGCCCGGTGCGTACATGCTCTTCGTCTTCGACGAGGACGGCACGCCGTCGGTGGCCGACATCTTCCAGATCGATCCCGAGGTCGAGATGGATGCCCCGGCGCCGCACCTGGTCGACCAGCTCGAGTACCCCCGCCTGCCCGCGGAGTGGCGTTCCGCCAACCCGCCCGCCGTCGTGGACGTCGAGCCGGGCAACGGCCGCATGTCCCCCTGGGAGGTCGACAGCGAGGTCCAGCTCGTCCGCGCCGCCGCGCCCAGCCAGGGTGGTCTCGGCCTCACCGGCTACCACCTCGCCGTGGGCAGCGAGGGCAGCCTGACCCGCACGGTCAAGGGTCTCGACCCGGGCCGCGAGTACCGGGTCTCGCTGCGCTACGCCCGCGACAGCCGGTCCGCCGGCACGGCACCCGGCACCGCCGACCTCTCCGTCGGTGACCTGTCGACCACCCTGTCGGCGGGGTCGAACCTCTCGTCGCAGACGGCGTTCGGCACGTACGTCGGGACCTTCGTGGCCGGGGCACGGTCGCAGGACCTGACCCTCTCCGCCGGGGACTCCGGCGCGGGCGTCATGATCGACGACTTGGTGATCGTGGGCTCCGATGCGGGCGCCTCCGACGTCCCGGTGCACTACGCGTTCGAGGAGGGCTCCGGCACCCGGGCCGCCAACACCGGCACGGACGGTTCCGTGGGCGCAGCCGCGCTCACGGGGACGACCGGCTGGAGCGAGAACGGCGTGTTCGGCGACGCCCTCGACCTCAGCGGCGGCAGCAACGCCAACGCGGTGGACCTGCCGGACAACCTGCTCCAGGGCGAGGAGAGCTTCACCACCTCGTTCTGGGTGCGGCCCGACACCAGGACGGGCTGGACCGGCCTGTTCCACCTCGGCGACGGGCTGGAGGGGGCGGGCAGCTTCTTCCAGATCCAGATGCAGACCAACGCCGCCGGTGCTACCGGGCTCGCAGCGACGTTCAAGGCCAAGGGCGCCGCGCTGCAGGAACGGGTCTACGCCACGCCGACCCAGGACGTGGCGGTGAACGAGTGGAACCACGTCGCGTTCACCCGGCAGGGTGCGACGGGCACGCTCTACCTCGACGGCGAGCCGATCGCGTCCCGCGACGACCTGACGATCGACATGACCGACGTCGGGCCGACGGCCAACAACTGGCTGGGGCGCAACGGCTTCCCGGACCCGGCCTACGACGGCCTCATGGACGACGTCCGGGTCTACACCTCGGCGCTCGGTGACGACGCCGTGGCTGCCCTGTACGCCGACGGCAGCGCGCTCGCCACGACCACCACGGTCACGGTCGAGCCGGGCTCCCCGTCGCCGTTCGGCGCGCCGGTCACCGTCTCGGGCGCCTTCGCGGCCGCGAGCGGCGGGGCCCCCACGGGCGTCGCCGAGCTGTGGGTCGACGGCGCCCGCGTGGGCGGGCAGGTCGACGTCGTTTCCGGCGCGGTGGAGTTCACCGACGTGGCGCTCTCCCCGGGCGACCACGACGTGCAGATCCGCTTCCTCGCCGACGACGGGTGGCGCGACTCCGCGCAGACCGTGGAGCACACGGTCGAGCGGCCGCCGCCCGGCGAGGGCACGCCGATCCACTACACCTTCGACGAGGGTCAGGGATCGACGGCGGCCAACACCGGGCTGGACAGCTCGGTCGGGGCGGCGACGCTCACCGGGTCGACCGGCTGGTCCGGTGCCGGGAAGTTCGGCGGGGCGGTCAACCTGCCCGGCGGTGCGTCGGGCACGGGCAACCAGGTCGAGCTGCCGGACAACATCGAGGCCGGGATGGAGGACGACTTCAGCGTCTCGATCTGGGCTCGCCCCGACGCCCTGCCCACCTGGGTGCCGCTGCTGCAGATCGGGAGCAGCACCGACACGTTCTTCCTGCTCCAGTCCAACACCCAGACCAGCGGGGCAACCGGCTTCGCGGCGACGTTCAAGGCGCCGGGCACCCCGGGCAGCGCCCAGGAGCGTCTGGTCCTGGGCCAGGGCAACGACCTGCCGCTCAACGAGTGGACGCACGTGGTGTTCACGCAGAGCGGCTCGGTCGGGAAGATCTACTTCGACGGCGAGCTCCAGGCCACGCGCGACGACTTCACCGTCACCATCGGTGACGTCGGGGTGGGCGGCCAGACGACGACCAACCTCATCGGCGGGACCAGCTGGCCGGACGGCCGCTGGGACGGCCTGGTCGACGACTTCCGGATGTTCGGTTACGAGCTGACCGCCGAGCAGGTGGGCGACCTCCATGCCGGGACGGCGTCGAACACGGCCCCGGTGGGTGCCGCCGACGCCTACGGGACCGTGCAGGACGAGCCGCTGGAGGTGGCGGCGCCGGGGCTCCTGGCGAACGACACCGACATCGACGGCGACGACCTGACCGCGACCGGGCTCACCCAGCCGGCGCACGGCGACGTCGTCCTGCAGGCGGACGGGTCCTTCACCTACACGCCCGACAGCGGGTACTTCGGGACGGACACGTTCACCTACCAGGCGTCCGACGGCGCGGCGACGTCCGCGGCGACGACGGTGACCATCACGGTGGAGGAGGGCGAGCAGCCGCCCGTCAACACGGCTCCGGTGGCGGGCAACGACGCCTACTCGGCCGTGGGCGGTCAGCCGCTGACCCTCCCGGCGCCGGGTGTGCTGGCCAACGACACCGACGCCGACGGCAACGTGCTGACCGCCACCGCGGTGACGCAGCCGGCCAACGGCCGGGTCACCCTGGAGGCGGACGGGTCGTTCACCTACACCTCCGACGACGGGTTCTCCGGCAAGGACGTGTTCACCTACAAGGCCGACGACGGGGAAGACCTCTCCGCCGCGGCCACGGTGACCGTCACGGTGAAGTCGCCGACGGTGACGGCGGTGGCCGGTGTGGCCCTGCCGATCACCTACGGCACGGCGGGCACGGTCTCGGTGGCGGTCTCACCGGACACGGCCACGGGTGCGGTCGAGCTGCGCGACGGTGACACCACCCTCGCGACGGCCACGGTCGCGGACGGGCGAGGAACCCTCGTCCTGCCGGCCACCTCGCTGAAGCCAGGGGTGTACGACCTGACCCTGCGCTATGCGGGCGACGCCGACCACCAGGCCGCGACGTCGAAGGTCCGGGTGGTGGTCGACAAGGTGGTGCCCACCATGGAGATCACCGCGAAGAAGTCGGGCAACAAGGTGGCCGTCGAGGTCTCCTTCACCGCCGCGAACGAGGTCCCGGTGACGGGGCAGGTGCGCCTCGCGGTGAAGGACGGTCAGACCCTCCTCGGGACCATCGAGAACGGGCGCGCCCGGTTCGAGGTGGCCCAGCCCAAGGGGAAGGACCTGACGCTGACGGCGTCCTATCTCGGCAGCGAGCTGGCGCTCGCGGCGGAGACCAGGGTGACGGTCAGGGTGAAGTGAGAAGGGCCGGGCCCGGGGGACACGTCCCCCGGGCCCGGCCCCATTCACTTCGAACTGGATGTCAGTCGTCGGCCAGCGAGGCGACCACTCCGGCGCGGCTCTCGTCCTCGCTGGCGAGCACGCCGCCGTTGGCGACGATGTCGGGGGTGATCTCGCTGAACACCATGCGGACGTCCTGGCGGCGGGCACCCAGGATCTCGACGGCGCTGTCGGCCACGGCCTTGGCGAAGTCGCGACGCTGCTCGATCGTGCGGCCGCGCAGCAGCTCGACGGTGATGTTGGGCATGTCTTCCCTCCGGTGGCGGCCGCTCCGCAGTTCACGGCTGCGACCTTGATTCAGTGACGTGAACCACCGTACGCGTAGCGCACCCCGAAATCCATGGTCGTGCGCGCATCAGTTCACATTCTTGACACTAGTTCGACAGGCTGGTTTGGTGTGCGGGCCAGCTCCACTCCCAGGAGTCACCATGAATCGCACGACAACGATCCGTCGCGCGGCCCTCACCGGCCTTGCCGCCGCGGGCCTCGTGGCCCTCGGGACGACGACGGCGTCAGCCCACGTGACCATCACGCCCTCCACCACCGCGGCGGGTGCCACGGCCGTGCTCCGTGTCGAGATCCCGCACGGCTGCGAGGAGTCGGCGACGACCGCGATCACCGTCCGGGTCCCCGCGGAGGCCACCGACGTGACCGCCGCCGGCACGGACCGCTGGGCGGTCGAGCAGAGCGCGGACGGCCTGACCTGGTCGACCGACGAGCCGCTCCCGGACGGGGAGCACGCCGAGGTCGAGTTCTCCGTGCGCCTGCCCGACGACGACGGCGCGACCCTCGTCTTCCCGATCGTCCAGCGGTGCGAGGTGGGGGAGGCGGCCTGGACCGAGGTCGCCGAGCACGGGGAGGGCCACGACGCGCTCGAACGGCCGGCGCCGGTGCTCGTGGTGACGGCCGGTGACGCCGAGCCCGTCGCCGAGCCGGCTGCCGAGGCGACCGAGAGCCCGGCCGCCGAACCGGCCGCGGAGCCTTCTGCGGCGCCGAGCGCGGAGCCCGCTGCCGCGGAGCCCGCCACCGCCGAGGCCCGCGGCCCGCTGGTCACCTACGGTGCCGCCGGGCTCCTGGCCGCGGGCGTCCTGGTGGGCGGGGCGGTGCTGCTGCGGCAGCGCCGACGCGGATGAGCCGCCGCACCGCGGGGCGGCGTGCCGGCGGCTGGCTGCTCCTGCTCGCCGTCGCCTGGGCGCTCCTGCTCGGGTCGGCGAGCCCTGCCGCGGCCCACGCCACGCTCATCAGCACCGACCCGGTGCAGGGCGCGGTGCTCGACACCGCCCCCGAGCGGGTCACCTTCACCTTCAACGAGTCCGTGATCGGGGTCCCGGCAGGGATCAAGGTGTTCGACGCGACCGGTGAGGAGGTGGCGTCCACGGCGACGGTCCGCGCGTCGCGGCTCCTCGTCGACCTCGACGATCAGGTCCCGGACGGCACGCTCGTGGTGGTGTGGCGGCTCGTGTCCGAGGACGGGCACCCGATCGGCGGCTCGCTGAGCTTCTCCGTCGGGGCGCCCAGCGAGGTGGTGGACGTGCCGACCGGCGCGGACGCCGGCACCGACGCGCCCGTCCTCCTCGGCGTGGTCCGCGGGGTGGGCTACGTGGGCCTGCTGGGGGCCGCCGGGGTGGCGGCCTTCGTGGTCCTGCTCCTCCCGCGCGACCGCGCGGCCGACCGGGCACGCGCCCGGCTCCGTCCCGTCGCCCGCGTGGCGGCCGGCGTCGCCGCCCTCGGCTGGGGGCTGGCCGTGCCGCTCGTCGCGCTCTACCAGCTCGGCCTGCCGGCGTCGGCGATCACCGACGGCGCGACCTGGTCGGCGCTCGCGCCCGCCGAGTACGCCGTCCCGATCGCCGTGGTCGCGGGGCTCGCGCTCGCCGCCTGGTCGCTCCCGGCGGGTGCGGCGCCCGACCGGAGACGGGTCGCCCTGGTGCTGGCCGGTTGCGCGCTCGCCCTCGCCGCGCCCGCGTTCACCGGGCATACCCGCGCCGCGACCCCCGAGGCGCTCGTGATCGGTGTGGACGTGCTGCACCTGGCCGCGGGAGCGTTGTGGCTCGGCGGCCTCGTGGCGGTCGCGCTCGTGCTCGGGGACCTCGCGCGCGGTGACGCCGGCGCCGTCGTGCTCGGCCGCTTCTCCACCTGGGCCTCGGTGCTGCTGGCGGTGCTCGTGGTCGCCGGGACCGTCCTGGCCTGGCGCGTCGCCGGGAGCTGGAGCGCGCTCGTCGACTCCGGCTACGGGACGCTCCTGCTGGTCAAGGTCCTCGCCGCGCTGGCCGCCGTCGGGATCGCCGCGTGGAACCGGTTCGCCCTGCTGCCGCGCCTGCGGACGGCACCGCGCAAGGGCCGTGCGGCGCCGGCCGCGCTGCTGGTCCGGACGGCGCTCGCGGAGGCCGCCGTGCTGGTGGTGGTCCTGGTCGTCACGGGCTTCCTGGTGGACCGGAGCCCCGAGTCCGGCACGACCGTCACCGCCGGTGAGGTGCGCGGCCCGACCGCCGAGGAGTCGGTGCGGCTGGACGACATCTCGGCCCGGATCACCCTGGCCCCCCTCGCCGTCGGCCCCGCCACCCTCACCATCGAGATGACCGACGCCGCCGGCGAGCCCGTGGAGGGCTACGAGGCACCGCGGATGAGCCTCGCGTCCGAGGAGGTGGAGCTCGGCGAGGTGACGCTCAGCTCGCTCGGCCCGGGCGTCTACGCGGGCGACCTGGTGCTGCCGACCACGGGGAGGTGGGAGGTGCAGGTGTCGCTGCGCACCACGGAGTTCGACAACCCGGTGCGCACGGTGACGTTCGTCGTGCCGTGACGTGCGCGGGCTGCGCCGCACTCGTGCTCACCGCGCGACGTCAGGCGAGCGCGTCCCGCAGGCGCTCCGCGTAAGCCCGGCGCCGGTCGGCGGGGAGCCAGTCCGGCTCCGGGAGCGTCCCGTAGAGGTTGTCGCCCGGGTAGCGGGGGAACAGGTGCTGGTGGAAGTGCCAGACGTCCTGGTTGCCGGCGGGCTCGTTGTGCTGGCGCGTGGAGACGCCCGCGCAGCCGTAGGCGGTGCGCATCGCGCGGGCCAGCCGCTGGGTGACGTCGAAGACCGCGTGGCCGTCGGCGGCCGGGAGGTCGTAGAGGTTCTCGTGGTGGGCCACCGGGATGATCAGCGCGTGGCCGGCGTTCCGCGGCCACCAGCGGGGCGCGATGATCGCGAGGACTCGGTCGTCGCGGTAGACCACCTCGGCCTCGCGCTCCGCCGCGAAGTCGCAGAACGGGCAGTCGTAGTCCGCGGGTTCGTGGTTGTGCACAGGTGGACCCTAGGGCAGCCGGGGCGCGAGTCGGCCAGGGCGCGAGCCCGGGCGGGCCCCCGTACGGTGGGCGGCATGACCGATGCCCCGGCGCTGATCTGGTTCCGTCGCGACCTGCGCGTCGCCGACCAGCCCACCTTTCTCGCCGCAGGTCAGGACGCCCGTGCGCTGGCCCTGTTCGTGCTCGACCCGCGCCTGCTCAAGCCCTCCGGCACGGCACGCCGGTGGTTCCTGTACGGCTGCCTGCGGGACCTGAGCGAGAGCCTGGGCGGCCGGCTCCTCGTGGTGAAGGGCGACCCGGCCGACGTCGTGCCCCGGGTGGCCGACGCTATCGGCGCGGGCGCCGTCCACATCGCGGCCGACTTCGGTCCCTACGGTCAGGCCCGTGACCACGACGTCGAGCGCGCGCTCGGCGAGCAGGGTCGCGAGCTGGTGCGCACCGGCTCCCCCTATGCGGTGGCGCCCGGCCGGGTCCGGTCGGGGGACGGCGGCCGTTACCGCGTGTTCACGCCGTTCAGCCGGGCCTGGGCCGACCACGGGTGGCGCGCCCCGGCGGACACCGACGCCGGCTCCCTCGACTGGATCGACCCCGCGACCGTCGACGTGAAGGCAACGGAGATCCCCGACCTGCCCGTCGTCGACGCCGACCTGCCCGAGCCCGGGGAAGCGGCAGCACACCGGCGCTGGGACGAGTTCGTGCGCGACCACCTCCAGGACTACGCCGACGGCCGGGACCGGCCCGACCGGCCCGGGACCTCGCGGATGTCGGTCTACCTCAAGTACGGCTGCGTGCACCCGCGCAGCCTGCTCGCCGACCTCGCGGCCAGGCGCTCGAACGGCGCCCAGTCGTTCCGCAACGAGCTCGCGTGGCGCGACTTCTACGCCGACGTGCTCGACCAGCGCCCCGACTCCGCCCACCGCAACTACGACCGCTCCTTCGACGCGCTGGTCACCGACAGCGGGCCCGGGGCCGACGAGCTGTTCGCCGCGTGGCGGGAGGGCCGCACGGGCTTTCCCATCGTCGACGCCGGGATGCGGCAGCTCCTGGCCGAGGGCTGGATGCACAACCGGGTGCGCATGATCACGGCGTCGTTCCTGGTCAAGGACCTGCACCTGCCGTGGTGGTGGGGCGCCCGGCACTTCATGAGCCGACTGGTCGACGGCGACCTCGCCTCCAACCAGCACGGCTGGCAGTGGGTGGCCGGCAGCGGCACCGACGCCGCGCCGTACTTCCGGGTGTTCAACCCGGTGCTGCAGGGCGAGCGGTTCGACCCGGACGGCGCCTACGTGCGCCGGCACGTCCCCGAGCTCGCGGACGTGCCGGGCAAGGCCGCACACCAGCCCTGGAAGCTGCCGGACGGTCCGCCGGCCGGCTACCCCGCACCCGTCGTCGACCACAAGGCCGAGCGCGCGGAGGCCCTGGACCGCTACGAGGCCGTCCGCGCGGCACGGGAGAGCCTGCGCGCGACATCCTGACCGGGCCTGCCCGGAACCCCGCCCGAGACCCCGCGCGAGGGCACGTCTTTCCTGGTCAGGTCCGCCTTCCGGCGGGGAGGATGGACCATGCGCATCTCGACGACGGAGGACCTGTTCGAGCTCCTCGACCGGCAGGTGGCGGCGACCTCGCGGGGCGACCGGACGAGTGCCGCGTCGGCGGGGTTCTGGGAGACCCTGCTGCAGCGGGAGGACCATCCGCTCAGCACCGGCCTGCCCGACGAGCCGCTCGTCGACTGGGCCGAGCGGGGGCTGCTGGGCGAACTCGCCGGGGCCCGGGTGCTCGACGTCGGCTGCGGCAACGGCCGGAACGGCCGGTGGCTCGCGGAGCGCGGCGCCGAGGTGGTCGGCGTCGACCTGGCGGCGGCCGTGCTCGACGCCGCGCGGCCCGGGCTCCCGCCGACCATGACCGTCACGGTGCTCGACGTGCTGCGCGACCCGCTGCCCGCGGGCCCGTTCGACCTCGTTCACGACTCCGGCTGCTTCCACCACATCGCTCCGCACCGGCGCATCACCTACCTGGACCGGGTGCTGCCCCTGCTCGCCCCCGGCGGGCGCTACGGCATCGTCGCGTTCGCCCAGGAGCAGCAGCCCGCGCCGTCGGACGCCGAGATCCTCGCGAGTGGTGACACCGCGGGCGGCATGTCGTTCCTCCGCGAGGACCTGGTGCGCGTCTTCGGCGCGTTGGACCCGGTCGAGGTGCGGGGCGTGCGGCCCGGAGTCGAGGGCACGTTCGGGCTCGACGTCCTCAACGCCGGTCTGTTCCGCCGCTGACGGGGGCTGACCGGGCGCACGGGAGCCTGGTGGCGCCGTCCGCCGTGCGCCCCGGGACTTCGCCCGAACCGGGTGAACGCCACCGCACGCGGGAGTGGTCGACTGCGTGGTGTCGTGCCCACACGGCGGTCAGGCGCACCTAGGAGAGTCGGACATGAGCGACTCGTTCGGCGGGAACATGCTCGTCTACCAGGCGAAGCTGCGGCCGGCCGTGAACCCCGAGTACCTCGTGCGGCGGCCCCGGCTCATCGAGCTGCTCGACACCGCGGTCGAGTCGCCGCTCACCCTCGTCGTCGCGCCGGCGGGCTCGGGCAAGACCTCCCTGCTGCGCGACTGGGTGGGCTGGACCGACCTGCCCCATGCCTGGCTGTCCGTCGACGAGTCGGACCGGGACCCCGCGCAGCTCTGGCTGAGCATCCTCGCCGCGCTCGACGGGATCGCCCCGGGCTGCGCCGAGCCCGCCGCCGACCTGATCCGGCGTCGGCACGCGCTGCTCGACGCCGTGGGGACGCTGCTCGACGACCTGGAGTCGCGGCGGTACGGCCCGCGCGTTCTGGTGATCGACGACCTGGAGGTCGTGGACGAGGCGGTGGCGGGCGGGTCGCTGACGATGTTCGTCCAGCACCTGCCGCGGTGGCTGCGCGTCGTGCTGGTCAGCCGGCACGTCCCGCCCCTCCCGGTGGACCGGCTGCGCGCGCGGGGGCTGCTCGGCGAGGTGCGGTTCCCCGAGCTGCGGTTCTCGTTCGACGAGGCGACCGAGATGCTGGCCCGGCTGGCCCCGGCCCTGCCGCCGCAGCGCGTGGCCCGGGCCGCGCGCCACGCCGGCGGCTGGGCCGCCAGCATCCAGCTCGCCGCGCTGGCGGCCCGGGCTGCCGATGCCCGCGCGGCCCCGGATGCGCCGCGGCAGGACGACGTCGAACGCTACGTCGGCGACTACGTCTGGCACGAGGTGCTCAGCGGTGAGCCCGCCGACGTCGTCGACGTGCTGATGGCGGTGTCCGTGGTGGACCGGGTGGAGCCAGGCCTGGCCCGGGTGCTTTCCGGCCGGCCCGACGCCCCCGAGCTGCTGGAGCGGGCCGAGGAGCGGGGGCTGTTCGCCGCGCGGATCGAGCCCTCCGGCGCGTACGAGACGCACGCGCTGGTGCGGGAGGCCCTGCTGGCCGAGCTCGGCCGGCGCGATCCCGAGCGGGTGGCAGAGCTCCATCGGCGCGCGGCGCGGTGGTTCGAGGACGTCGGGCAGCCAGTTGCGGCGCTCGAGCACCTGCTGCGCGCCGGCCAGGACCGCGAGGCGCTCCGGCTGCTGGCGTCCTGCGTTCCCGAGCTCTACGACAGCGGGCGCGAAGCCACCGTCCGGCGCATGCTCTCCGCGATCCCGGCGAGCGCCGCGGCGATCGACACGGCCGCGGCCACGGACCTCGCGTGGTGCCAGCTCTTCGCGGACCGGAACGGCTTCGTGCAGACCGTGCACACCGTCGTGGCGCAGGCGGACAAGGACGGTGGGCGGGAACCGTGGCTGCTGGCGCGCCTGGAGATGCTCCGTGCGGCGTCGGCGACGGTCTCGGGCGACTGGAGTGCCGGGGCCCGGTCCGCCCGGTGGGCCCTCGCGACGATCGGGGACCGGTGGCAGGCGGACCCGCTGTGCAAGTTCGGCTGGAACCTCGTGGCCCGCGAGATCGCCCTGACGGAGCGGTGGGACGACGCCGGCGCGGAGGTGCGCCGCGTCGCCCATGTCCTCGGCCCGGCACCCGATCGACGGATCGCCTTCGAGGCCACGCGCGCCCTCGGAGTGGCCCTCGCCGGCCGTCCGGTCGAGGCGCTGCGTCTGGTGTACGGCACCCGGCAGGTGTCCGAGGCGGCGAGCCTGACGACGGCGCAGACCGAGCTGATGGTCGCCGAGGCCCTGGCCAACCGGGAGATCGGGGAGCAGTCGGCCGCGCTGCCGGTGCTGTCGCGCCTGGTCGAGACCCCGTGCGACCCGGTGCCGCACTGCCGGCTGCTGGCATCCCTGGAGCTGGCGCGAACAGCGGTCGACTCCGGGGACGGCGCGGCGGCGGAGCGTGCCTTCGGCGACGCCACGGAGCTGGTCGACACGGAGCTCACGGGCCCCCGCAGCCGCACGCTCCTGGCCCGCACGGGCACCCTGCTGGCCCTGGCCGAGAACCGCCTCGACGACGCCGGACGCTGGGCCGCCGAGGTCGACGACCCCTTCTGGGGCGGCGTCGAGACGGCCCGCGTGCTCATCGCCGAGGGCGACGTCGGGGCGGCGGACTCTGCGCTGCGCGCGGCCACCCCGCGCTGCGTGCGGCACCACGTGCTCCTCGACCTGCTGCTGAGCCGCACGACCCGCGACGCGGACGAGGCCGAGGCCGCCCTGTCGCGTGCGGTGCGGCTCGCCGCCGCGCACGGCCTCGTGCAGACGGTCGCGTCCGAGGGCACGGAGGTCGTCGAGGCGATCGAGCGGCTGGCCTGGCAGGTGCCGCGGCCCTGGCTGGACCGGCTGCGCCGCGTCCCGCTCTCCGGCGCGTCCCCGCCCGGGACCGCGGTGGTCGAGCTGGTCGAGGACCTGACGGACCGGCAGCTCGGCATCCTGCGGATGCTCCCGAGCCGGCTCAGCCTGCGGGAGATCGCGGACGAGCTGTTCATCTCGGTGAACACGCTCAAGTTCCATCTCAAGGTGATCTACCGCAAGCTCGGTTGCGGGTCCCGCGCCGAGGCGGCCGAGCTGGCCCGGGCGCTGATGAACCGGCCCCGGCGCGGTCAGCCCGCGGGCGCCTGGCGGCGCTGAACGAGACGACACCATGACTGCTGACAGTGCGGGCCGTGCGGCCGCCGCGTCGCGCATCGTGCTGCCGACACTGGCCTCCGGTCAGTTCCTCATGACCCTCGACAGCTCGGTCATGAACGTCTCGATCGCCCAGGTCGCGGAGGACGTCGGCACCACGGTCACCGGGGTCCAGACGGCGATCACCCTCTACACGCTGGTGATGGCGACCATGATGATCACGGGCGGCAAGATCGGCACGATGATCGGCCGCCGCAGGGCGTTCGCGCTCGGCTGCGTGATCTACGGGGCGGGCTCGCTGACCACGGCGCTCGCCCCCAACCTCGGGGTGCTCATCCTCGGGTGGTCGGTGCTGGAAGGACTCGGCGCGGCGCTCATCATGCCGGCGATCGTCGCCCTGGTGGCGACGAACTTCGAGCCCGGCGGCCGACCCCGCGCCTACGGCCTGGTGGCCTCCGCCGGAGCGATCGCCGTCGCGGCCGGGCCGCTGATCGGCGGCGCGGTCACGACCTACTGGACCTGGCGCCTGGTGTTCGCCGGCGAGGTGGTGGTCGTGCTGGTGATCCTCGTGCTGGCCCGGCGGATCAAGGACACGGCACCGGGCGGGCGCATGCCGTTCGACCTCATGGGGGCCGTGCTGGCGGCGATCGGCCTCGGCCTGGTCGTGTTCGGCGTGCTCCGGTCGAGCGAGTGGGGGTGGATCCAGGCGAAGCCCGGCGCGCCCGCCGTCGGCGGCATCTCGGCGACGCTGTGGCTGGTCCTCGTCGGCCTGCTGGTGGTCCGGGCCTTCTTCTGGTGGGAAGCCCGCAGGACGGCTCGCGGTCGCGAGCCGCTCGTCGACGTCGCGCTGCTGCGCAACGCCCAGCTCACGGGCGGCCTGGTCATGTTCCTGTTCCAGTTCCTGCTCCAGGCCGGTCTGTTCTTCACCATCCCCCTCTACCTCTCGGTGGCACTCGGGCTGAGCGCGTTCGAGACCGGCGTCCGCCTGCTGCCGCTGTCCGTGGCGCTGCTCGCTGCGGCCGTCGCCGTCCCGAAGCTCTGGCCGAACGCGTCGCCACGCCGGGTGGTCGCCGTGGGCCTGGGTGCCCTCATGGCCGGGATCATCGCGCTGATCCTGGCGCTCGACCTGGGTGCCGGTCCGGAGATCGTGACCCTGCCCCTCCTGCTCGCCGGCCTCGGTGTGGGCGCCCTGTCCTCCCAGCTCGGCGCGGTCACCGTCTCCGCCGTCCCCGACCGGCTCAGCGGCGACGTCGGGGGTCTGCAGAACACGGCGACCAACCTTGGGGCCTCGCTGGGCACGGCCGTCGCCGGCTCTGTGCTGATCACCGCCCTCACCACGAGCTTTCTCCTCGGGATCGAGGGCGATCCCGCCGTGCCGGACGACCTTTCCGCGACCGCCTCGGTCCAGCTCGCAGGAGGGGTTCCTTTCCTCTCCGACGACCAGGTGCGCAACGGGCTGACCGACGCCGGCCTGCCGGAGGACCAGGTCGACGCCATCGTCGACGAGAACGCGACGGCGCGCGTCGACGGCCTGCGCACCAGCCTCGGGGTGCTCGCCGTGCTGGCCGCCGTCGCGATCTTCCTCACCCGCCTGCTGCCGACCCGCCCGGCGGGCAGTCGCGAGTCCCCGGACGACCGCGCGGCCTCAGGCTAGGCACCTGCCTCGGTCCGGCCGCCTGCCTCGGGGCCTCCGGCGCCCGGCGCGGTCAGCGCGGCGAGCGCAGCCTTGGTCTTGGTCTCCTGCGGGGTGCTGAGGTCGAGGCCCTTGCCGGCCAGGAGGGCCTTGGTCTCCGCGGCGGTCTGGAACGCCTGCGCCGGCGGCGCCTTCGTGGACAGCTCCAGGATGCGGGTGCCGTCGGGCAGCACCCAGAGCTCGGCCACCATGCGACCGGCGTACCCCTCGGCCCGGAACCGGCACTTGAGCAGGTTGACGGGACCGAGCACGGTGAGGTCGTCGACCTCGACGTCCTCGGGCAGACGCTCGCCCAGCAGGGCCCGCTGGTCGTCGTCGAGCAGGCCGTGGACGCTGCGGGCGCCGAGCATCAGCTTGCGTACCTTGCGGTCGGGCGCCTGGACGGTCAGCGAGCACGAACAGGTGTATCCCGCGGGCGAGGCGTCCAGCTCGACCTTGAACCCGTCGTGGCCGCGGTAGCCCTCGGGCACGTCGTGCGGCATGGCGGGGCGGAGCTTGACCGTCAGGTCGCCGGGCTTGCGCTGGGTCCGCCGGGCGCGCACCACCACCCCGGCGGACGAGAGCCGCAGGTCGGGGGTGTCGACGAATGCGACCTGGCGCAGGACCGCGTCCAGCGGGTCGATGCCCAGGGCCCGTACGGCGGAGCGCTGGAAGTCGTCGGGGACGGTGAGCTTGAGCTCGACCGAGTCCACGTCGGGCAGTATCGCGAGCATGCCGGCGAGCTGGTCGGCGTCGTACGTGGGGATGGCGGACATGGGGGCCTCCGGGGTATGTCTCCCGATCATGCCCCGGGACCGGGTGGCGCAGGTCCACCCCGGTGGGGGTGGGCCGCGACCACCCCTGGTGCTGCCAGAGTCTGGTGGGAACCGCTGTATCCGCCCGTCACCGCAGGAGGTCCGGAGATGACCGAGCTGGACGTCGGACCGATCGACTACCTTGCCGTCGAGTTCCCAGGAAGCAGGCTGCAGGGCAAGGGCCTGGCCGCGCTGCTGGACCTCGTCGAACGCGGGATCATCCGGATCCTCGACCTCCGGGTCGCGAGACGGACCGAGGAGGGCGACATCGTGGCCGTCGCGCTCACCGACCTGGACCACGACGGCACGCTCGACCTCGCCGTGTTCGAGGGCGTGGGTTCCGGGCTGCTCGACGACGAGGACCTGGCGCAGAGCGTCGCGCTGGTGGCCCCCGGCGACGCCGTCGGCCTCATCGTGTACGAGAACACGTGGGCCGGCCCGTTCGTGACGGCCATGCGGGAGGCCGGGGCGCAGGTGATCGCCACGGGCCGCATCCCGGTCGAGGACGTCGTCGCGGCGCTCGACGCGCTGGAGGCGGAGCAGACGGCCCCGTCGACGACACCGACGACACAGCCTGAAGGGACGACGTGATGGGACTTCTCCGAGGTGTGGCACGTACCGCTGTCGTGGCAGGTACCGCGACCGCGGTGTCCAACCGGGTCTCCCGGCGGCAGGCGAACCGCTGGGCCGGGCAGCAGGAGGCGGCACCGCCGCCGCAGGAGACCTACGCGGCGCCCCCGCAGCAGGCCTACGCGGCGCCCCCGCCGCCTGCGCCGGCTGCGTCGGAGGACGTCATCGCGCAGCTCGAACGGCTCGGCAAGCTGCGGGACGACGGCGTCCTCACCGACGCCGAGTTCAGCGCGCAGAAAGCCAGGCTCCTCGCCGGTTGAGGTCCTTGCCGGCTGGCGTGGCCCTGCCGGCCGAGGGGTGGGAGCCGCCGCGCCCGCCCGGGAGGTTCTACCGCGTCGCGGCGAAGCTGTCCCGAGACGGAGGCAACTGATGAGTGCGATGGACGCTTCTCACGAAGCCGGGGTCGAATCCTCGGCCGAGCCGCCGACCCGGGCCGAGGCGCGGGCCCGGGCGAAGGTGCCGGCGACGGCGTGGATCTCCTGGGTCGCGCTCGCCATGATGACCACCAGCTCGGTGGCGAGCCTGCGGGCCGCGCCGACCATGGCGGTCTACGGGCTGGCCTGCGTGTTCCTCTACCTGGTGCCGGCCGTGGTCTTCCTGCTGCCCACGTCGCTCGTCTCCGCGGAGCTCGCCTCCGGCTGGAAGGGCGGTGTGTACAACTGGGTGGCGCGCGGTATCTCCAAGCCCATGGGCTTTCTCGCCGTGTGGTGCCAGTTCGCGATGACGATCTTCTACTACCCGAGCCTGCTCGGTTTCGTCGCCAGCACACTGGCCTACGTCATCAACCCGGAGCTGGCGAGCAGCGGCGTGTGGACCGCCGCGGTGATCATCATCGTCTACTGGAGCGGCGTCTGGGTCTCGTCGCGCGGGACCAAGGGGGTCGCAGGTCTTGCGAGCTGGGGCCTGATCATCGGCACCCTGATCCCCGGCGTCGTGCTCGTGCTGCTTGGGACCGTGTTTCTCGGCCAGGGCAACGAGTCGGCCGCGCCGATGACGGCCGACAACATCTTGCCGGTGTGGGCGGGGCTCGCCAGCCTCGTGCTGATCGTGAACAACTTCCTGTCGTACTCCGGCATGGAGATGAACGCGGTGCACGTCTCGTCGCTGAAGAACCCGGGCAAGGAGTACCCGAAGGCGATGTTCCTGGCGATGGGGATGGTGCTGCTGATCTTCATCCTCCCCGCCCTGGCGATCAGCTGGGTGGTGCCGGCCGACGAGCTGTCGCTCACCGCCGGCGTGATGCAGGCCTTCGACGCGGTCTTCGCCAACTTCGGGGCGCAGTGGCTCACCCCGATCGTCGGCGTCATGCTCGTCGCGGCATCCCTCGGCGGGATGCTCACCTGGCTCGCCGGCCCGTCGAAGGGCCTGCTGCTGATCTCCCGGCAGGAGGGCTACCTGCCACCGTTCCTGCAGCGGCTCAACAAGAACGGGGTGCAGCAGAACATCCTGGTGGTCCAGGGCATCGTCACGACGGTGATCGGCCTGATGTACGCGCTGATCCCCGACGTCTCGAGCGCCTACTGGATCTTCTCGGTCATCACCACGCAGGTGTACCTGATCATGTACCTGCTCATGTTCGTCGCAGCCCTCGGGCTACGGCGCAAGTACCCCGACCATCCGCGCGGCTTCCGCGCGCCGATCCTGGGCACACTCTGCGTCGTCGGCTTCGTCGCGTCCCTCGCCGCCCTGCTCGTCGGGTTCGTGCCACCGTCCCAGTTCGGGGGCGGGAACGCGGGCGTCTACTTCGTCATCGTGGGTGGTGGCGCCCTGGGGCTCGGGCTCCTCGTCCCCTTCCTGTTCTACCGGCTGCGCAAGCCGTCGTGGAAGCAGGACGCGCCGACCGAGGAGGCGACCGAGGCATGAGCACGGTCGACGAGACGCAGCCCCGGGGCGAACGCCGGGTCCTGTACGTGGTGGTGGGCGCCGCGATCGGCGTCCTGATGGTCCTCGCCCTGATCCTCTACCGTTCGGCGGACCAGAGCCGCGACGCCGAGGCGAGAGCCGACGAGCTGATCGTGGCCCTCGACGACGCGGGAGCCATGGTCACGCCGTCGCAGGACCAGATCGTGAACGTGCTCGGCGACGACGGCGGGGCGGTCTGCGCCAACCCGAACGACGCCCTGAGCAGGGCGACGCTACAGGCGCAGCTCGCGAACGGGGCTGCCGGACCAGGTGCGCGTCCCGTGATCTCGGACCGCAACATCCTGCGGGGGCAGCTGCTGATCATCGAGATCTACTGCCCCGACGAGCTCGAGGAGTTCCAGCAGTACGTGGACGACCTCACGACCGACGACGTGGTGGGCTCGTGACCACCGACCTCCGCGCCCTGGTCGACCAGGAGATGCCGCGGGTCCGCGCCGAGCTCGCCGAGCTCGTCGCCATCCGGTCGGTCGCGGACCCCCGGCAGTTCCCGCCCCAGGAGTGCGACCGGGCTGCGCAGTGGGTGCTCGCCCGGTTCGCCGAGGTCGGCTTCCAGGACGCGCACCTGGAGCGGACGGCGGACGGCAGCATGGCGGTCGTCGGCTCGCGGCCCTGCGCCGACCAGGCCGCGCCCACCGTGCTGCTCTACGCGCACTACGACGTGCAGCCGCCGCTCGACGAGTCCGCCTGGCGCACGCCGCCCTTCGAGCTCACCGACGCCGACGGCAGGTGGTACGGCCGCGGCAGCGCCGACTGCAAGGGGAACATCGTCATGCTCCTGGCCGCGCTGCGGGCGCTCGGCGAGCCGCCGGTGCACCTCAAGCTGGTCGTCGAGGGCTCGGAGGAGCAGGGCACGGGCGGCCTGGAGGCGTTCGTGCCCGAGCATGCCGACCTGCTGCGCGCCGACGCCGTCCTCGTGTGCGACACCGGCAACGCCGCCGTAGGGCAGCCCGCGGCGACCGTCAGCCTGCGCGGGATGGTCAACGTGGTGCTGACGCTCCAGGCGCTCGGGTCGGAGGTGCACTCCGGCATGTTCGGGGGCGCCGCCCCCGACGCGCTGGCGGCCCTCGTCGCGGTGCTGAGCACCCTGCGCGACGGCAACGGGGACACCACGATTGCCGGGCTCGACCACCGCGGGACCTGGCCCGGTGAGGATTACCCCGCCGATCGGTTCCGGTGGGACGCGACCGTGCTGGAGGGCGTCTCCCTGCTCGGCGACGGCAGCGTCGCGGACCTGCTCTGGGCGCGGCCCGCGCTGACGATCCTGGGCATCGACTGCCCGCCGGTGGTGGGGTCCGCCTCGGCGATCACACCCCGGGCCTCCGCCCGGCTGAACCTCCGGATCCCGCCCGGCACCACGGCGGACCAGGCCCGGACGGCGCTCGAGCGCCAGCTCCGCGCGGCGGCGCCCTGGGGCGTCGCCGTCCAGATCACGGTCGAGGCGGAGGGCGAACCCTTCCTCGCGGCGGTCGACGGCCCCGCGTTCCACGCGCTGGCCGGCGCCCTCGAGGAGGCCTACGGCAGGCCGATGGCCCGGCTCGGGCAGGGCGGGTCGATCCCGCTCTGCAACGTCTTCGCGGAAACCTACCCCGGGGCGGAGATCCTGCTGGTCGGCGTCGAGGAACCGCTCGCGGCCATCCACGCCCCGAACGAGAGCGTGGACCCCACCGAGATCGCGAACATGGCGCGCGGCACGGCCCGCTTCCTCCAGCGCTACGCGGAGGCCGCCGCCCACTGACCGTCCGGCGTCCGCTCCCGGACGGTGCTCGCGCAGGCCCTCGACGTCGAGAGCCTGCGCGAGCACCTTTTCGCGGCGGACCCTTGCGCACGTTCCATCCCTTTCGATAGTGTCCCGCTCATCGACACAGCAGTCCCGATGATCGGGACAGCACACAATGAGGTGGGGATGTGGAGATGAGTACGCTCACGCGCCGCGCGGTCCTGCGGGCGATCGGCGCGGCCGGGCTCGCCGGCGTCGCGGCGACGATCGCGGGCTGCGCGCCGACGATCGGGACGGCGCGGTTGCCGCGGGTCCCCGCGGCCTACGACGGGCCGCCGGTCACGCTGAAGTTCTGGAACGGTCTCACCGGCGGCGACGGGCCGGTCATGCGGACCCTGATCGACCAGTTCACGCGGGAGCACCCGCACATCGGCATCGACATGTACGCCCTGCCGTGGGGCGACTTCTACCAGAAGTTCCCCGCCGCGGTGACGAGCGGGCTCGCGCCGGACTTCGCCCTCATGCACAACTTCCAGGTGGCGACCAACGCCGCGCGGAAGGTGATCATGCCGGTCGACGACGTCCTGGAGACGGTCGGCCTCGTGGAGTCCGACTACCTCCCGGTCGTCTGGGGCTCCGGCGTCTACCGCGACCAGCGGTGGTCGCTGCCGCTGGACATGTGGCCCGACTCGCTGTTCTACAACCGCCGGGTGCTGGAGCAGGCCGGGCTGGACCCGGACGCGCCGCCGACGGACCGCGCCGCGTACGAGCACGCGCTCGACGCGCTGGCGTCGGCCGGGATCCAGGGCCACTGGCTGCCCGCCGTCGACCCGCAGGGCGTGGGGCGCGGCTTCGACTCCCTGCTCTGGCAGTTCGGCGGCGAGCACTATGACAGCGCTGGCAGGGCCGCGACGTTCGGCGCGCAGGCCGGCGTGGACGCCCTCACCTGGCAGCAGTCCCTCATCCGGGCCGGCTGGAGCCCGCGGAACGTCAGCGGCTCGGACGCCTCGATGGCGTTCAAGAACGACCAGAACGCGTTCCTCTGGGGTGGCCCCGGCGCCCTCATCAACGACCTCGGCTCCGTCGAGGGGCTCGACTGGGACGTCGCGCCGCTGCCGCAGATCGGCAGCGGGCGAGCGGCGTTCTCCGGCTCGCACCAGTTCGTGGTCGCGCGCCAGCCGCGGTTCGACGCCGACCGCCTCGCCGCCGTCGTGACGTTCCTCGGGTGGATCCTCGCGAACTCGATCGGCTGGGCCACCGCGGGGCCGGTTCCCGCCCGCCTGCCGATCCTGGACTCGCCCGAGCTGGCTGAGCTGACAGCGCAGTCACACGTGGCCGAGGGGGTGGAGCACATCCGGTTCTACCCGCTGGTGCCGGGGATCGCGGAGGTGCAGACGACCATCCTGTACCCCGCGATCGGCGACGCCCTGCTCTCGCTCGGCGACCCCGCAGCGGCCCTCGGGACCGCGACGACCCAGGCGTCCTTCCTGCTCCAGGAGAACGCCGAGAAGTACGGGAGGGCCTGACATGACCGCCACTGCCGTCCGCCCGGTCAGCCGGGCCGCCACCACCTCCGCCGTCGTCTCACCCAGCCGGCCGCGACCCTGGACGCCCTACCTCTTCCTCGCGCCGTTCCTGCTGATATTCGGCACGTTCGTGCTGGTCCCCGCCGTGTCGGGGCTCTGGATGAGCCTGCACAACTGGGACTTCTTCCTGCCCGACCGGCCGTTCGTGGGCCTGCAGAACTACGTGGACCTGTTCACCCCGGACGCGCTGGTGGCGCAGCAGTTCTGGGAGAGCATGCGGGCCACCGGGCTGTTCGTGGTGCTCTCGGTGCCGCTGCTCATGGCCATCCCGCTCGGCCTCGCGCTGCTGCTCAACCAGCGGTTCCGCGGGCGCACCTTCTTCCGGGCCGTCTTCTTCGCCCCGTACGTGCTGGGCGTCAGCGTGGTCGGCCTGCTCTGGCAGTACCTGCTGAACGGCAACACCGGCCTGATCAACGGGTACCTCGCGGAGCTCGGTGTCACCGAGGCGGTGCCGTGGCTGACGACGACGCCGTGGGTCTGGGTCTCGCTGGTGGGCGTCACGATCTGGTGGACCATGGGCTTCAACTCCGTGGTCTACCTTGCGGGCCTGCAGAACGTGGACGAGGCGCTCTACGACGCCGCCAAGGTCGACGGCGCCGGCCGCTGGCAGCAGTTCGTGCACGTGACGATCCCGCAGCTGCGGCCCGTCATCCTCTTCGTCCTGACGATGACGGTGCTGGCCTCGGCGAACATGTTCGGCCAGTCCTACCTGCTCACCGCGGGCAACCCGTCGAACGAGACGCGCACGGCCATCATGTTCATCGCCGAGGTGGGCCTGGAGCAGTTCCGCATGGGCCTCGCCGCCGCGATGAGCTACCTCCTCGCCCTGCTGCTGATCGCCGTCAGTGCCCTGAACTTCCTGTTCCTGCGACAGAAGGAGAGCTGACGTGGCGACCACCGTCGTTCCCCCCGGCAGCACCACCCGCCCGCCCACGACACGACAGCCGGCGCCCCGGCGCCGGCGCGACGAGGCGACCGGCCGCGGCGTCGTCGGCACGCTGCTGCTGTACGCGATGCTGCTCATCCTGTCCGTTCTGATCCTGGCCCCGCTGCTGTGGATGCTCTCGACGTCGTTCAAGACGACGGGCGACGCCACGGCCCTGCCGCCGCAGTGGATCCCGCCCACGCCCAGCGTCGAGGGCTACACCCGGCTGTTCGCCGACGCGCAGGCCCCGCTGCTGCGCTGGCTCGGCAACTCCGTGCTGGTCGGCGTGCTGCACACGGTGCTGGTGCTCGCCACGGCGTCGGCGGCCGCGTACCCGCTGGCCCGGATGCGGTTCCGCGGCCGCCGGCTGATCTTCGGGCTGATCATCGCCACGCTGTTCGTCCCCGGCTTCGTGTTCCTCATGCCGAACTACCTGATCGTGGACGGGCTGGGCTGGCTCGACAGCGTCTGGGCGCTGGTGGTGCCGGGCGCGGCGAGCGCGTTCGGCGTGTTCTTCCTGGTCCAGTTCTTCCAGAGCCTCCCGGCGGAGCTCGAGGAGGCGGCGCTCATCGACGGCGCCAACCGCTGGCAGATCTTCGTCCGCGTGGTGCTGCCCCTGTCCCGGGCGCCGCTCGCGACGCTCGGCCTGCTGTCGTTCCTCGGGAGCTGGAACGACTTCCTCTGGCCGCTGTACGTGCTGTTCAACCCGGAGCAGCTCACGCTCCCCGCGGGCCTGGCGACGCTGCGCGGCGCCTACGCCACCGACTTCCCGGCGGTCATGGCGGGAGCGGCGATCGCGAGCGTCCCGGTACTGATCCTGTTCGCGTTCGTCCAGCGCTACGTGATCGCCGGCGTCGCCCGCTCTGGTCTCAAGGGATGAGCAGGTGCCGTGCAGAATGGCAGCGTGACTGACTCGAGCAACCGGACCCCCGCCGACGGCGGGGCCGCCGGCACCCTCGCACGCGGCCTGGACCTCGTCGAACGGATCGCGGCGACGCCGGGCCTGACCGTCCAGCGGCTGGCCGCGGACCTCGGGCTCAGCCGCAGCGCCGCCTACCGCATCGTGGGCACGCTGCGGGAGCGCGGCTACGTGGTGGGCGAGACCGAGCTGCGGCTCGGCCCCGTGGTGATGCGCCTGGGGCTGCAGGCGCTGGACGGCCTCGACGTCCACGCCGTGGGGCCCGACCATCTGCGCGAGCTCGTCGCCGAGACCGAGGAGACGGCGTTCATCGCCATCTTCGACGACGACCAGATGTGCTACGTGATGCAGCAGGAGGGGCCGCAGGTGGTGAAGGTGGTCTCCAAGCTGGGCAGCCGCGCCCCGCTGCACGCGTCGGCGCTCGGCAAGGCCTACCTGTCGGCGCTCCCGCCGTCCGAGGCCCGGGCGATCGTCGACCGCATCCCGCTGACCGGCTACACCCCGACCACCCTCACCACCGCGCCCGCGCTGCACGCGGAGCTCGACCACATCCGCGACCGCGGCTGGGCCCTCGACGACGCCGAGCGGGAGCCCGGCGTGCGCTGCGTCGCCGCGCCGATCCTCGGTGCGGGCGAGCTCCCGGTCGCCGCGATCAGCGCGGCCGGGCCCCGGGACCGCATCGTCGCGGCCCAGCCCTCGATCGTGGCGGCCGTGCGTCGCACCGCCGCCCGCCTCTCCGTCGCGCTCGGCGCGGCACCACCGCCCGACCTGACCTGATTGGACCCCATGGCCTCCGCAGACCCCCGCATCCGTTCCGTCCGGCTCGCCTCGCTGGAGACCCGCTACCCCCGGACCGTGGGCCGCAACGCCCGGCTCGGCAGCCATGGCGCCGGACCCGACTCGCACGTCGCGGTGCTGGTCACCGACGACGGCCGGGCCGGCTGGGGACTGTTCGAGGGGCCGCCGGGCGACGTCGCGCGGGTCGAGGGGCGCCTGCTCTCGGAGCTGATCGACCCCGCAACGGGCATCCTCGACGCCGCGGAGCACTGGCTCGACATCGCCCTGCACGACCTGCTCGGCGTGGTGCACGACGCGCCGGTGCACGCGCTGCTCGGCGGGCGGGGCGCCACGGACGTGGCGGTCTACGACGGCGCGATCTACTTCGACGACCTCGACCCGGACGACGCGCCGCGCGGCGTCGGCGTGCTGATCGAGGAGTGCCGGGCCGACGCCGCGCTGGGCTTCCGCGACTTCAAGCTCAAGATCGGCCGCGGCAACAAGTGGCTCTCCCGCGCGGCCGGCGACGCCCGCGACATCGAGGTGACCCGCGCCGTCCGGGACGCGTTCCCGGACGCCCGCATCCTGGTGGACGCCAACGACGGCTACGACCGCGACGGGTTCGTCGCGTACCTGGAGGCCGTCGCCGACGTGGGGCTGTACTGGGTCGAGGAGCCGTTCCTGGACGACGCCGACGACCTCAAGGCGCTGCGCGCCTGGCTCGACGCGCACTCGCCGGACACCCGGATCGCGGAGGGGGAGACGTCGCCCGACGTCACCGCGCTGCTGCCCGTGGCCGCGGCGGGCTCGATCGACGTGCTGCTCATGGACGTGATGTCGTACGGCCTGACCGCCTGGCGCACCCTGATGCCCCGCCTCAGGGCCGACGGCGTGCACGGCTCGCCGCACGCCTGGGGCCGACCGCTCAAGACCCGCTACGCCGCGCACCTCGCGGCCGGCCTCGGCAACGTCGAGGTGGTCGAGGGGGTGCCGGGCACCGTGGCCGGCGTCGACCCCGGACTGCTCACGCCCGTGGACGGCGTGCTGCGGCTGGGTGACGCGCCCGGCTTCGGCATCCCGGTGCCGGACGACGCCCACCTGCGCCCGATCGGCTGATCAGCTCGCGAGGGCGGCGACCTCCCGCACGGCGTCGGCGACGGCGCGGAAGTCCTTGTTGAGGATGGCGCCGTGGTTGCTGGGCACCTTGGCGCTGATCTCGATGTTCGGGTTGCCCGCGGTCGTCGCCGCCAGGCCGGCGCGGATCTGCTCCTGCTCGTCGCCCTTGCTGCCGAGCGACGTCCCCGAGGCCACCACGTACCGCACGGGCACGCTGATGCCGTTCAGCACCGGCGCCAGGGCGCTCTCGCGGGACAGCTTGCCGAGCTCGATGTTGCTCTCGGCCTGCTCCGCGGCGGTCATCCGCGGCGTGATGCCCGTGATCCGCAGCGGGACGGTGAACCAGCTCATCCGGCGGAACAGCTTGCGGATGCGGACCTCCATCGCGTCGTCGAGCCAGTCGTGCGGGAAGGCGCCGTCGACCAGGACCGCGCCCACGGTGCGTCCCGGATTCCGCTGCGCCCAGTGCGCCGCGACGACCGCCCCGTAGGACCAGCCGATCACCAGCGCCCTCTCCACGCCGCGGGCGGCGAGGACGGCGTCGACGTCGCGCACGGCCGCCTCGAACGAGTAGTCCGCGGACGTCCCGGACTTCTTGCCGCGGGCGCGCTCGTCGAACGTGATGTGCCGGTATCCGGTACCCAGGTCGGCGATGGTCCTGCGCCAGTAACCCTGGGTGGCGAACTGGCCGTTCAGGTAGACGACCGGGAGGCCCGTGCCGCCCGTGTCGGTCACGGCCAGGGCCGTGTCGTCGACCGGCACCAGGCCGGACCACGCGGTGCTGGTCGAGGAAGCGCTGTCGTTCTTCATGTTCTCCACCTGTCGGTTCGTGGTGCGGGAGTGGTGCTGGTCGGTGCGTGGTGCTTAGTCGCGTGGTGCCGTCGTGCCGTCGTGCCGTCGTGCCTGTGGTGCCGGCCCGGTCGGCCCGGGCCGGCACCGCCCCGCTCAGAGGCTGCGAGCGGAGATGTCGCCGTAGGCGGTCGTCGCGCGGAGGTCGAGCACGGCGGCGCCGTCGTTCTTGAGGGTGTTGCTGATGCGGCCGAGGGTCGTCCCGGCGTCGAGGGTGGCCGAGACGCCGGCGCTCGCGGCGACCGTGATGTCGCCGGCCTGGGTGTTGAGCACGACCGAGCCGCTGGTGGCCTCGGCGATCCGGATGTCGCCGCGGGCGGTGCTGATCTCCGCGGGACCGGTGAGCCGGCCGACCTCGACGTCGCCGTCGATCGCGGTGAGGCGCAGGCTCGCCGCCTCGTCGATCTTGATCTGCTGGTAGGCGCCCTCGAAGACGACGGCACCGAGGCGGCCGACGGCGCGGAGCTCGGCGGCCTCGGACGTGCCCTCGAGACCCGAGCCCGCGGGGAGCTGGACGGTGACCTCGACCGAACCGGCGTGGCCGACGAGCTTGTTGCGGGGCTCGGCGGTCCGGATCTGCAGCACGCCGTCGGTGTAGGTGACGGTGGTCTGCTCGGCGGTCTGGACGTCGCGGCTCTTGGCGGGGTTGGTGGGCCGCACCTCGACGGTGGTGTCGGCGCGGTCGGCGGCGATGAGCTGGACCCGGCCGGCGGGGATCTCGATGACGGTGGAGATCGGGGCGGGGGTGGCGAAGTTCTGCATGGTGATCGGCTCCTGTGCTGGTGGCTTCCCGGTGTTTCTGACATCGCAAACGCTACGTTGCTTTCCAGATCGAGGCAACATGGTTGTTGCGTTGTACACATATAAGAGCAGGTCAGAGCGCACAAAATGTTGCAACGGCTCGGAAAGTAATGCAACGCAACGCACTGTGAGCATTGCAATGGCTCTGCAGTGAACGCTATGCTGGGCAGGCAGGGGACATCACGAGGGCTACGGAGGGATCGCGATGCCGGGAGGCAGACTCACCAAGCAGGAGCGCCAGCAGATCGCGCTGGGCCTGGCAGACGACCTGTCCTACGCCGAGATCGCCCGGCGCCTCGACCGCCCGACCTCCACGGTCACGCGCGAGGTGCTGCGCAACGGCGGCCCGGGGGGCTATCGCGCGGAGCTGGCCCACCGCGCCACGGAACGCCGCGCCCACCGGAGCCGGCAGGCCACGCCCCGCGGTGCCCAGGCACTGCCCCAGGCGCACGGCCGCGACGCCGCGGCGGTGGCCGACTTCGAGGAGACGCTCACCACCGTGCTCATGGCCTCGGGCCTGCCCAAGATGACCGCCCGCGTGCTGACCTGCCTGTTCACCACCGACGCCGGCAGCGTCACCGCCGCGGACCTCGTCCAGCGCCTCCAGGTCAGCCCGGCGTCCGTCTCCAAGGCCATCACGTTCCTCGAGGGCCAGGGCCTGGTGCGGCGGGAACGCGACGAGGGCCGCCGCGAGCGGTACGTCGCGGACAACGACGTCTGGTACCAGTCGACGATCGCCAGCGCCCGGGCCAACGACCAGCTCGCCGAGACCGCCCGGCAGGGCGTCGTCGTGCTCGGGGCGAGCACGCCCGCCGCGGCGCGCCTGGAGAACATCGCCAGGTTCCTCGACTTCATCAGCGAGAGCATCGTCCGCGCCGCCGAGCAGGCCCGCGAGGTCCTGCACACCGGTCCCGTGCAGACGCCGGACGACGCCGGAGCCGCGCCCCGCGACAGCTAGTGCAACGCCAGCTTGAGCCCGATCATGGCGACGCCCAGCAGCCCCGCCGCCAGGGTCGCGGCCAGGCGCCGGCTGCCCGTCAGCCCGCCGTCGGTGCTCATGCGCCAGCCCACGACCAGCAGCAGCGCGAGGTTGACCAGGAGGGCGATGTCGACGGCGACGTCGGCCGGCACCCGCAGCACCGCCTCGATCAGCAGCACGACGACGGGCGCCGTGCAGGCCGCGATGAGCGGCAGCCCCTCGGCGAGCACGTGCCGGCGCTCGTCGGGGTGCAGGGGGCGCCGCGCGATGGACCGGGCGGCGATGAGGTGCGCGTACGACTCGGCGCACCAGTAGACCAGCAGCGTGCCGCCCAGCAGCCCGGCGACCCGGACGAGCCCCAGGTCCGCGGGGGCGGACGCGAGCACGGAGCCCGTGATGACCAGCCCGTACAGGTACGCGGCGCGCTCCTTGAGCGACTCGCCCCGCTCGGCGGGCCCGGGGTCTGCGGCGGCGTGGCGTGGCCGCGGTCCGTCGGTACGCACGGTGTCCGCGCCTACTGTCGTGCCATGGCGACGCGGAGTCGCTCCTCGGGGCTGATGTAGTGGTCGTGGTCGTCGCTGCCGAGGTCGATCTGCACCCACTCGATGCGGCCGGTGAACCGGCTCGTGCCGGTGCCGTAGGCACCGGAGACGCTCGTCCCGGACTCGTAGCCGATGTCGGTGGTCTCGTCGGCCGAGAACACCAGCGGCTGCGTCGCCTCCACCCGGCCCCGCCCCACGGGCGTCCCGTCGTGGAACAGGGTGACGTCGCCGCCCTTGCCCAGCCCGCCGCCGTCGTAGGCGAACTCCGCGCGGAGCTGGTGCTTGCCGGACGGCACGGGCTCGTCGGCGGCGACGTCGTACGTGCGGATGCCGAGCACGTTGTAGGTGAACGTCAGCCGGCCGCCCGTGGTGTGCACGGACCAGCCGCCGAACCGCCCGCCCTGTGCGATGAGCACGCCGGAGGCGGCGCCCGGGGCGACGTCGACCTCGGCGGTCACGGAGAACGACTTGTTCTTGACGCTGACCACGCTGTTCTCCGACAGCCGGCCCATACCGGGGAAGAAGAGCTGGGAGTCGCCGCGGATGAGGGTGGGCCGGCCGGCGAGCTCGGGGACGAGCCGCTCGGCGGTGCGGTCGTCCATCGGCAGCACGTTGTACTTCGTGGCCTCGATGAGCCACAGCCGCTGGAGCCTGGCGAGTGCCTCGGGCCGCTCGGCGGCGAGGTCGTGCGCCTGGCTGAAGTCCGTCGTGCCGTCGTACAGCTCCCAGACGTCGTCGTCGAACGCGGGCGGCGGAGCACCCGTCATCGCCCACGGTGTGCGGTGCTTGGTGACGGCGCTCCAGCCGCGGTCGTAGATCCCTCGGTTGCCGAACATCTCGAAGTACTGCAGGTCGTGCCGTTCGGGTACGGCGGCGTCGCCGAACGCGTAGACCATGGAGGTGCCCTCGATCGGCGCCTGCAGCACACCGTTGACGGTGGTCGGCTCCGGCAGCCCCGCGGCCTCGAGGATCGTGGGCGCGACGTCGATGACGTGGGCGAACTGCGTGCGGAGCCCGCCGCGCTCGGTGATGCCGCCGGGCCAGTGCACGATCGTCCCGTTGCGGGTGCCGCCCCAGTGCGAGGCGACCTGCTTGGTCCACTGGTACGGGGTGTCCATGGCCCAGGCCCAGCCCACCGCGTAGTGGTTGTAGGAGCTGGGCGAGCCGAACTCGTCCATCTTGGACCGCATGAACTCGGGTGTCTCCAGGGCGGCCATGCCGTTGAAGTTCGCCATCTCGTTGAAGGCGCCGTTGACCGTGCCCTCGGCCGAGGCGCCGTTGTCACCGATGATGTAGTACACGATCGTGTCGTCGAGGACGCCCAGGTTCTCCAGCGTGTCGATCACCCGGCCGACCTGGACGTCGGTGTGCTCCAGGAAGCCCGCGTACACCTCCATCTCGTGCGCGAGCACGGGCTTGAGGTCGTCGGGCATGTCGTCCCAGGCGGGGATCTCGTCGTGCCGCGCGGTGAGGTCGGCCTCGGGCGGGATGACCCCGAGCTCCTTCTGCCGCGCGAACGTCCGCTCGCGCTGCACGTCCCACCCGTCGTCGAACCGCCCGCGGTACTTCTCGATCCACTCCGGCGGGACGTGGTGCGGGGCGTGCGTCGCGCCCGGGGCGAGGTAGACGAAGAACGGTTTGTCGGGCATCAGGGCCTTCTGCTGCCGCACCCACGAGCACGCGTGGTCCACGAGGTCCTCGGTGAGGTGGTACCCCTCCTCAGCGGTCGCCGGGGGCTCGACCGGCGTCGTCCCGTTGTACAGGGCGGGGGCCCACTGGTTGTTCTCGCCGCCGATGAACCCGTAGAACGTCTCGAAGCCCCCGCCCCCGGTCGGCCACGCGTCGAACGGACCCATCGGCGACGACTGCCACACCGGGACCTCGTGGCACTTGCCGAACTGGGCGGTCGAGTAGCCGTTCAGCCGCAGGGTCTCGGCCAGCGGGGCCTTCGTGTTGGGGCGCAGCGAGCTGTTCCCGGGCGCCGACGTGGCCGTCTCGGTGATGCTGCCCATGCCCACGGAGTGGTGGTTGCGGCCCGTCAGCAGCGCCTGCCGCGTCGGTGCGCACAGCGCCGTGGTGTGGAACCGGTTGAACCGCAGGCCGCCCGCGGCGAGCCGTTCGGCCGTCGGCGTCGAGCAGGGCCCGCCGAACGCGCTCGACGCCCCGAACCCGACGTCGTCGAGCAGGACGACCAGCACGTTGGGCGCACCGGGCGGGGGCAGCAGCGGCTCGATCTGCGGGTACGACGTGTCGGGATCCTTCGCGTCGTACGTCGTCAGGCCCGACGGCGGCCGGTCCGGGATCGGCAGCATGGTGCGGGCGTGCGTGTCGGGACGCATGGGGGCTCCGCTTCGTCGCAGTGAGGGGCCCTTTGCACGCTAGGACGGCGGCGACGCCGCGCCTTCCCACAAAAAAGGTGAGTTCGTCAGGCCAGCGCGTCGAGAACCGACGTGGGCGGCACGAAGAACGTGGTGCCGGTCTGCGGGGTCGAGAAGTCGAGGATCCGGTCGTGGAGGCCGGGCGGGTCGCCGACGAACATGCGCTCCAGCATCCGCTCGATGACCCACAGGTGGCGGGAGTAGCCGATGAAGTAGGTGCCGAACTCGCCGTGGCCGGGGCGGCCGAACGGCATGTTGTCGCGCAGGATGTCGTGCTCGCCGTCCTCGTCGGTGATCGTCGCGAGGGTCTTGTGGGACTTCTGGCCGGTGACCGCGTCGTCGAGCTCGACGCCGTCCGCCTTGGTGCGGCCGATGATCCGCTCCTGCTGCTCGGCCGTCAGGGCCTGCCAGGCGGCGAGCGTGTGCAGGTACTTCTGCACGACGACGTAGCTGCCGCCGGCGAACGCCGGGTCCTCGTCACCCACCAGGGTGGACTCCGGCAGCTCCGCGCCCACCGGGTTGGCCGTGCCGTCGACGAAGCCGAGCAGGTCGCGGGTGTCGAAGTAGCGGAACCCCGACACCTCGTCGGCGGTGGTGACCGCGGTGCCGAGTGCGGCGAGCAGCAGGCGCTCCAGCTCGAAGCAGAGGTCCTGACGGTCCGACCAGATGTGGAACAGCAGGTCACCAGGGGTGGAGACCGCCGTGTGCGTGGCGCCGACGATCTCCCGGAACGGGTGCAGCTCGGCCGGCTGCTCCCGCCCGGTCAGCCCCGTCCAGATCCGGCTGCCGATGCCGACGGTGCACGAGACCGGGTTCGCCAGGTCGCGGAAGCCGACGGTCTTGACCAGCCCGCCGAGGTCGGCGAGCACGTCCCGGACGGTGCTCATCGCCTCGTCGCCGTCGGCCACGACGAGCGTGAGGAAGACGGCCGACCGGCGCAGCGGGGCGTCCACGCCCTGCGGCGAGACGGGCGCGCCGTAGGTCGAAGGGGCGGTGTCTCCGCTGTTCTTGCTGTCCGGCATGCCGGAAGGTTACAGCGCCGCCCGCCAGGCCTCGGCCAGCGCCGCGACCGACGGCCAGCGCTCCTCCCGGTCGGGGTGCACCGCGCGGTCGGCGATTGCGAGCTGCGCGGCCGAGCCGGACCAGGCCGCGGGCGACCGCGTCGCGTCGTCGCCCAGGAAGGTGTGCGCGAGCGCTCCGAGCGCGAAGACGTTGGTGACCTCGTCGATCGGCGCGCCGAGCACGTACTCCTCGGGCGACATGAAGCGCGACGACCCCCACATCCGCCCCATGCGGTTGACCAGGGGAGCGTGCTCGTAGAAGTCGAGGTCGCACAGGACCACGCGCCCGGTCCCGGGCTCGATCATCACCGAACCGTCGTACAGGTCGACGGCCACCCAGCCGCGCGCGGCCGCGTGCGCGTGGAAGTCGTAGACCTGCCGCACCGCGTCGACCCGGACTGCCAGGTCCAGGGACCGCACCACGTGCGACTGCTCGAACTGCCGGCCGACCGGCGTCGCGTCGGTCCAGTCGAACACCAGGGCGTGGCCGGTCCCGACGTCGACGGCCTCGCGCAGGGTCACGAGCGTGGGGTGGGCGAGCGCCCGGTAGACCTCGGCGGCCCGGCGGGCCCGGGCGGCGGCCGTGTCGACGTCACCGTCGTACCGGAGGGTCGGCGCGCCCGCGTACTTGACGAACACCCGGCCCGCGGGCCCCTCGACACCCAGGCAGAGGTTGCCGGAGTCCTGCTGGTCGAGCACCGCGAACACGGTGCCCCAGCGGGCCGAGAACGACAGGTCGTGCGGTGCGCGCAGGTGTACGGGCAGGCCGTCGAGCTCGGTCACGATCACCCGGGGGAGCCTAGTGGCCCTGGTCTCGGAACTCGCCCGCACCCACGGGGCGCAGGCCGGTCGGCGGGCGTACCGTCGAATCGCGGCGGCGCAGAGTCTCCGCACCCACCCCGCGGCGACGGAGGAACGATGAGCACCACCGGCACGCCCGCCCCGCGCGAACCCGAGCTGGCCGGCCAGACCGTCGTCGTGATCGGCGGCAGCGCGGGCATCGGGCTCGAGACCGCGCGCCGCGCCCGGACCGAGGGTGCCGACGTCGTCCTCACCGGCCGGGACCCGGCCCGCCTGGAGCGCGCCGCGGCCGACGTCGGAGCGCGGCAGACCGCCGCCTTCGACGCCACCGACACCGCCGCCCTCGCGCGGTTCTTCGCGGAGCTGCCCGATCCGGTCGACCACGTGCTGATCACCGCAGGCGGTCCGCACTACGGGCCCCTGCTGGAGATGGGCGCCGCCGAGCTGCGCGACGCCCTCAGCGACCACATGGTCGTGGCCCTGGAGGTGGCACGCAACGTCGCCGGCCGGCTGCGGCCCGGCGGGACGCTCCTGCTCATGGGCGGTACCGGGGCGCGGCGGGTCGGCCACGGCCTCGGGATCGCCTCGGCCACCACCGCCGCCCTGCCGTCGTTCACAGCGGCACTCGCGCTCGAGCTGGCACCGGTCCGGGTCAACCTCATCGCCGCGGGCTTCGTCGACACCCCGCTGTCGGCGTCGCTGCTCGGCGACCGGCTGGACGAGCGCCGCGCCGAGCTGCGGGACACCCTGCCGATCGGACGGGTGGTCGGCCCGGCCGACGTCGCTGCGCTCGCGGTCCACCTCATGAGCAACACCGCGCTGACCGGCGCGACCTACGACATCGACGGCGGTCAGCAGTTCGTCTGGTGACCCGCCCGGTGAGGAGCACGACATGAGCGCGGAGCAGTTCCACGTCCACGAGGTCTCACCGTCCTACTGGCGGGTGACCTTCGACAACGGCCCCGTCAACCTGCTGGATCCCGACACCGTCGAGCAGCTCGGGGCACTGGTGGACCGGATCGAGATGGCACCCGACCTCACGGTCGTCGTGTTCCGCAGCGAGACGCCCGGCTACTTCATGGCGCACTGGGACTTCCTGTCCGACACCGCTCGCGTCGTGGCGATGCGGCCCGGGCCTACCGGCCTGCACCCGTACCTGGACAACTTCGTGCGGCTGAGCCGCGTGCCGGTGGCGACGATCTCGGAGATCCGCGGCCGGACCCGCGGCGCGGGCAGCGAGTTCGTCCTGGCCACGGACATCCGGTTCGCGTCCGAGCAGGCGGTGCTCGGCCAGTTCGAGGTCGGCGTCGGCGCCGTCCCCGGGGGCGGGCCGATGGCGCGGCTCGGTCGGCTGGTCGGCCGGGGCCGGGCGCTGGAGATCCTGCTCGGCGGTGAGGACGTCCCGGCCGCGCGGGCCGCCGAGTACGGCTACGTGAACCGGCTCGTGCCCGACGGCGAGCTGGAGCAGGTCACCGACGCGTTCGCCCGCCGGATCGCGGCCTTCGACAAGGTGGCGGTGGCGGGCATCAAGCAGCTGGTCGATGTGGCGACCCTGCCTGCCGACGCCGAGCTCGCCCGTGGTCTCGAGGCGTACTTCGCCACCGCCGGACGCCCGGAGCACCGGCCGTTCGTCGGCCTGCTGCTGGAGCACGGCCTCCAGCGGCCCGACGGCGTCGAGGCCGACCTCGGCACCGCGATCGGGCGGCTGCGGCAGGGCGAGGGCGGGTCCTGAGCGGCAGTCTGCCCGGCGCGGTCGGCAGTCTGTCCTTGGCGTCGGCAGTTGGCATCGAGGTCGGCACAGGCCTGTGCCGACCTCGATGCCAACTGCCGAACGAACGGGGCTGCGCTACCGCAGCTGGGCGTGCAGGTCCTTCAGGTCCGTCGCGTACAGGTCGAACGTGTCGTCCGGGCCGGGCGCGTCGCCCGTCGGGCCGGGGCACGTACGCCGTCCGCAGGCCGGCTGCTGCCGCACCACGCAGGTCCCAGGCGTGCGCGGCCACCATGAACGGCGGGCCCGACGTCGCGGGCACGCTGCCCAGGGCGAGCTCGTAGATCTCCGGGGCCGGCTTGTACGTGCCCGCGTCCTCGGCGGACAGCACCTGGTGCCAGCGCAGCCCGGCGCTCGCGCTCAGCCCGGTCAGGGCGCGGCGGCTCGCGTTCGAGAGGCCGAGCACCGTGACGTCGGCGGCGAGCCGGTCGAGGCCCGCCACCGTGTCCGGCCAGGGCTCCAGCCGTTCTGCGGCGTCGGCCAGTGCGGTGGCGGCGTCGGGCGACAGGAGGCCCTGGCCGACCAGCGCGGCGAGGGCTTCGCGGTCCAGCACGTGGCTGGGGGCGAACTGCCGGCTGCCCTCGACGATCGCCCGCTCCTGCGCGGCGACGTGGTCGAGCCAGCGCCCGACGACGTCCGCCGCGGCGTCGGCGTCGGACCCGGTGGCCTCGGCGACGCGCCGCCGCAGGCTCCCGGCCTGGTCCACGAGGGTGCCGAGCACGTCGAGGACGACGGTCGGCCGGGCTGTCCGCTCCAGGGCAGGCTGCATGGGCCCCACGCTAGCCGCCGACGTCGGCAGTCTTTCCTTGAGGTCGGTACTTGGCATCGAGGTCGGCACAGGCCTGTGCCGACCTCGATGCCAACTGCCGACGTCGAAGTCCGGACCGCCGAACCCGGCGGGGCTACGGGGCGCTGTGCAGGCCCCGCAGGGTGTGCTCGAAGCTGCGGACGAAGCCCTCCCGGTGCTGCGGCTCGCAGGCGCGGGCGATGATGCCGCGCTCCCAGATCAGCACGTACACGTCGGCCGCGGTCAGGTCGGCCCGGATCGCGCCGGTCGCCTGGGCGTCGGCGAGGAACCCGCCGGCGACCTCGCTGGCGCGCTCGCACAGCGCCGTCAGCGCCCCGGAGCCGGGCTGGGTGCGCAGCAGCACGTCGTTGGCGGCGGGCTCGTCGAACGCGACCAGCCAGATCTGGCGCAGGTAGCCCTCGAACCGCTCGACGGGGTCCTCGATGGCGCCGACCTCGGTGATGATCCCGGCGATGCGCTCCGCGAACAGCTCCTCGACCACCGCGTCGATCAGGCCCTGCCGGCCCCCGAAGCGGTGGTAGATCGTGCCCTTGCTGACCCCCGCGGCCCGCGCCACCTCGTCCAGCGGGCTGTTCAGCCCGCCCGCGCGGAACACGTCGAGGGCGGCCAGCCGGATGCCCTCGACGTTGCGCTGCGCGTCGGCGCGGAGTCGCGGCGGGTCCGAGGTCATCGACCGATCGCCGCCCCGGTGGCGGCGGGGGAGCCCACCGTCTCGTTCCAGCTCGTCTCCAGCGTCCGTAGGAACGACTCCACCGGCTGCGCGCCGGAGACCGCGTACTTGCCGGCGAACACGAAGAACGGCACGCCCGTGATGCCGTACTGCCGGGCCTGCCGGATGTCGGCCTCGACGGCGTCGGCGAACTCCTCGGAGGCGAGGGCCGCGAGGGCGGCGTCGCGGTCCAGGCCGACCTCCGCGGCCAGGCCGCCCAGGACCTGGTGGTCCGCGACGTTCAGGCCGTCCGTGAAGTAGGCCTGGAACAGCCGCTGGACCATCTCGTGCTGCTTGCCGTGGCGGGCCGCGAAGTGGCTGAGCTGGTGTGCCGTGCGCGTGCCGACGGCCTTCGCCTGCTCGAAGCGGTAGTCCAGCCCCAGCTGTCGGCCGCGCTCCGCGATCTGCTCGTGCATGGCCGCCGCCTGCTCGCGCGGGAAGCCCCGCTCGGCCGCGAGCAGGTCCATGAGGTCCACCGGCACGTCGTCGGTCAGCTGCGGCATCAGCAGGAAGCTGTGGTACCGCACCTCGACCTGGGAGGAGTGCGGGAACTGCTCCAGGGCCTGCTCCAGGAGCGCGTCGCCCATGTAGCAGAACGGGCACATCACGTCGCTCCACACGTCGATCACGAGCTTGTCGGCGGCCCGGCCGAACGCACCGGCCATCAGGAGCACACCCCGTCCACGGAGCAGACGCCGAACGCCTCGCCCACGGGCAGGAGCTCGAACGGGGAGGGGGCGGCCGGGGCGGCGTCGGGGGTCACCTCTGCCGGGGCCGGGACCACGGCCTCGACCACGGGGGCGGCCTGCACGACCGCGTCACCTGTCTTCATGGTCAAGGACGGTAGGTCTAACTTGAACCCCCCGTCAACTTCCCCCCGGCGCGTGTCGAGGGCGGGGGTCAGCGGCCCGCGGTGACGGCCTGGGTCACCGGCGCCCAGGACAGCGCGCGCAGGCACCCCGAACGGATGTCGTCGAGGTGCGCGGCGAGCCGCGCCGGGGCGTGGCTGTTCAGGCCCTGGCGGACGGCGGTCAGCCCCGGGCCGAGCCGCAGGTGCAGCCCCCACGTGAGGTGGGCGACGGCGAAGCCGAGGGCTGCGGCCGGGCGCAGGTTGGTGCCCGCCAAGGCGCTGACGGCCTCGGCGTAGACGTCGAGCACGGCCGGCTCGTCCAGCTCGCCGTGGCCGCCGAAGGCCCGGTACATGGAGACGAACGTGCCGAGGTCGTAGCCGACAGGCCCCACGCCGACGTGCTCCCAGTCGATGAGGACCAGGGCGCCGTCGGCACCCAGGCCGGCGTTGCGCGGCGTGAGATCGCCGTGGACGAGGGTGGTCGGCAGCTCTGCCGCGCGTGCCGCGAGCTCGTCCGCGGCGTCCAGCCCGGCGTGCAGCGCGTCGACCTGCTCGGGCGTGAAGAGATTCCGGAGCCGCGGGTCGCCGGGCAGGGCGTCGAGGTTGTCGTGCCCGTCCGGCACGTGGTGGGCGTAGGCGGCGTAGCCCGCGGCCTCCAGCCAGGGGGCGGCGAACAGGCCGGGCTCCAGGTCGCCGGGCACGTGCAGCAGCGCGGCCCGCTCGGCGGCGACGGCCGCGGCCGCGGGCGTCCAGCTCTGCTGCAGCACGGCGTCGACGTCGCGCATGACGATCCAGTCGAGCCCGTTGTGCCCGACCACGGTGACGTGGGGCGGCGTCGTCGTGCCGCGGGGGAGGAGGCCGGGGACGCCGCTCCGGAAGAAGCGGGCCTCGCGGTGGTCCAGCCCGCCGTCGCGCGAGTCGAGCAGGGAGGGCTGCCCCCAGCCCGGGACCTTGACGATCCAGGCGGACGGCTCCGCGTGCGGAACCGCCACGCAGACCCGGAGCACGGCGGCCCGGCTCAGGCCCTGCGACAGGTCGCGCACCGACAGGACGCGCGCCCCGGGACCCCAGGCGCCCTCCCGGGACGCAAGGACGGTCTCGATCGTCTCGGCGTCGGGCAGGCCAGGTGCGTTCATCATCTTCCCTCGATGTCGAGAACGTGGCGGCGGCTCCGTCCCAGGGATACCAGCAGCCACACGGGCAGCGCGAATGCTTGGAGTGATACCGATGGAACCGAACGAGGTCACCGAGATCCTGAACCGGCCGCTCAGCCAGGAGCTGCTGGCCCGCGACATCACGCGCCTGGCGTACGTCGCCACGGACGGCACGCCCCGCACCGTGCCGATCGGGTTCTCCTGGAACGGCACCGAGATCGTGATGTGCACCCCGACGAACGCGCCGAAGCTCCCGCACCTGCGGGCCAACCCGATGGTCGCCCTGACGATCGACACCGAGGTGCACCCGCCCACGATCCTGCTGGTCCGCGGCCGGGCCGAGCTGGACGTCGTCGACGGCATCCCGGACGAGTACATGGAGGCGAACACCAGCTACGAGATGACGCCGGAGCAGCGCGCCGAGTGGGAGGTCGGCGTGCGCGCGCTCTACGACGGCATGGTCCGGGTCGTGGTGACCCCGACCTGGGCCAAGCTGATCGACTTCGAGACGACCCTGCCCAGTGCGGTCGAGGAGCTGCTCCGGAGGCAGGCCGCGCGCCAGGGCGCGTGACCGCGGCCGCGGCGTCGAGGTGGTGCATCCCGACCGCGCCCGGACGCACCGGGTGAAACAGGCGAAACGGGGGTTACCACCGGGCGCTCGCCTGCTTACGCTCGTCGCAGGTGAGCCACGAGGAGCGGCATGATCTCCGAGGAATCGACCGTGATCGTCACCGGTGCGACGGGCGGCATCGGGCTCCAGACCGCGCGTGAGCTCGTGGGCCGGGTCAGACGGGTGATCGTCCAGGGCCCCGAGCCGGAGACCACGGTGCGCCCGGCGCTCCAGGTGCTCGGCGAGGGCACCGCGGAGGTGCGCTACGTCCGGTGCGACTTCGAGTCGCTCGCGGACGTCGCCGACGCCGCCGACACCATGACCGCGCTGGCCGCGGGGCCGATCGACGCCGTCGTCAACAACGCGGGCGTCCCCGGGGCGATGACCCGGCAGGCCACGAAGGACGAGCACGAACGCACCCTCCAGGTGAACTTCCTCGCGATGGTGCTGCTCACCGAGCGGCTGCTGCCGGCGCTCGCGGACGACGCCCGCGTCGTCAACCTCGCGTCGGCCACCCACGAGATGACCGACCTCGACCTGGCGGACATCGAGCTGGAGCGCGGCTACGACGCCGTGCGGGCCTACGCGCGGTCCAAGCTCGCGATCATCCTCTACACCCGGTGGCTCGCGGACCGCCTGGCCGACGACGGCGTCACACCCGTGAGCCTCAGCCCCGGCGTGATCAGCACGCCGCTGCTGCACGCGATGTTCAACATCGGCGGGGTGTCGGTGCGGCACGGGGCGGACAACGTCCTGGCCGCGGTCACCGGGCCCGTCCGCGCGGGCGACTACTTCGACGACGGCGAGCTGGTCGAGCCCAGCGCCCAGGCCCGGGACGCCCGGCTCGGGCGGGCGCTCATGGACTATGCCTTCGGGGCGCTGCGGCCGCACCTGTCGTGAGCGCTCTGCTCCGAGCGATCCGGCATAGCCTGGAGCGCACCCTGACGGAAGGAAGCACCATGTCCCGCGTTCTCATCATCGGCGGCCACGGAAAGATCGCGCTGCGGCTCGCGCCCCTGCTCGTCGAGCGGGGTGACGAGGTCACCAGCGTCTTCCGCAACCCGGACCACCAGGAGGAGGTCGCGGCCACGGGGGCGACGCCGTTGGTCGCCGACGTCGAGCAGCTCGACACCGCGGGTCTCACGGACCTGGTGCGCGGGCAGGACGCCGTCGTCTGGTCGGCGGGTGCCGGCGGCGGCAACCCGGCGCGCACCTACGCCGTCGACCGCGACGCCGCGATCCGGTCGATGGACGCCGCGAAGGCGGCGGGCGTCGCGCGCTACGTGATGGTGTCCTACCTGGGCGCCGGCCCCGACCACGGCGTGCCCGAGGACAACTCGTTCTTCGCCTACGCGGAGTCGAAGACTGCCGCGGACGAGCACCTGCGCGGCACCGGGCTCGACTACACGATCCTCGCCCCGGGGCCGCTCACCCTGGAGGAGCCGACGGGGCTCATCGAGGTGGCCGAGCCGGGTGACGGCCGCGTCGCGCGCGCCGACGTCGCCGGGGTGATCGCCGCCGTCCTGCTCGACGACGGCACCGTGGGGCGCACCATCGCGTTCGGCAACGGCGGCACGCCGATCGCGGAGGCGATCGCCGGCTGACCGGCCCTCCGCCGGCGGCGGTGCTCGTTACGATCGGCGGATGCCCCCGCTGATCGTCGCCCTTCTTCTCGCCCTCGTGCTCACGGGCTGCCAGAGCAGCCCGACCGCGGGGCAGGAGGCGGAGAGCACCGCGGCCGTGACCCTCCCGCCGACGTCCGGGCGGTTCGACTACCAGCTCGGCACCGCCTACGAGCTGGACGGCGGCCTCGACGTCGTCGTGCGCGACGCCACGGCCGAACCCGCGGACGGCGCCTACGGCATCTGCTACGTCAACGGCTTCCAGACCCAGCCGGACCAGGCGGATCTCTGGCTCGGCGACAACGAGGACCTGCTGCTCCACGACGCGGCGGGGGAGCTCGTCGTCGACCCGGACTGGCCCGACGAGTACGTCCTGGACCCGTCGACCGACGACAAGCGCGGCCGCATCCTCGACCTGCTCGGCCCGGTGATCACGGGGTGCGTTGACGCGGGCTTCGCCGGCGTCGAGATCGACAACCTCGACACCTGGACGCGGTTCACCGAACCGGGCACCGGCCTGATCGACAAGGACGCCGCCCTGGCCCTGGCCGGCGCGTACATCGACCTCGCGCACCAGGCGGGCCTCGCCATCGGGCAGAAGAACGCCGCCGAGGCGACGACGGTGGGGCGTGACCTCGGGTTCGACTTCGCCGTGACCGAGGAGTGCGCGGCCTACGGTGAGTGCGGCGCCTACACCGGCGTCTACGGCCAGAACGTGCTGCAGATCGAGTACACCGACAACCTCCCGGACGGGTTCGGCGCCGTCTGCGCCGACCCGGACCGCGCCCCGCTCGCGATCCTGCGCGACCGCGACCTGGTGGGCCCCGACGACGAGGCGTACGCCTACGAGCAGTGCTGACCTGGTCCCGCCGGTGCTTATCCTCGACGCATGACTTCCCCCCTCGCGCCGCCGCCGGATCCCCGTGACACGGGAACGACCGGCCGCAGGGGCCTGCTCACCGAGCACATCGCGCGCCAGCTCGAGCAGCAGATCCGCACGGGCGAGTGGGCCGTGGGCTCGAAGCTGCCGTCCGAGCGCGAGCTCGCGGTGCAGTTCGGGGCCAGCCGGAACGTGATCCGCGAGGTGCTGCGCCGCCTGGAGGCCACCGACCTGATCGAGGTGGCGCCGGGCCGCGGGTCGTTCGTCACCGAGCAGTCGTCGGCCCACGCGCGGGGCTACGACGCCCTCTACCGCACCGAGCGCCCGACGGTCCGGCAGCTCATCGAGGCCCGGATCCCGCTCGAGGTCGAGATCGCCGGGCTGGCGACGGAGCGGGCCTCGGACGAGCAGGTCGACGCCATCGTGCAGGCGCTCGACCGGGTGGAGTCGGCCGGCGACGTCGTCGACAAGGCGCGCGAGGACCTCCGGTTCCACGACACCATCGCCGCCGCCTGCGGCAACCCCGTGCTGCGCATCATGCTGTCGTCGATCGGCGGCATGATGTTCGAGATGATGCTGCGCTCCAACTCCGACCCGCGGATCGGGGAGCCGGGCGTGCCGCACCACCCCGAGATCGTCGAGGCGATCCAGGCGCGCGACGTCGCGCTCGCCCGGGAGCGCATGCGCGAGCACCTCGCGCTCGGCCTGCGCACCTACGGCGCGGACCTCGACGTGGGCCTCGACCTGATGGCGTCCCGCCACATCGAGACACTGCTGGAGCGGTAAGGCCGGCCGGCGCGGCTTGATTCAAACTGAATCACCACCTGGCCTGGTCGCAGGGGGTCGCCATGTCGAATCACGTTGCTGCCGTCGGCGAGTCGGATCTGAAGATGGCTTACGTGCGCGCTCGCCTGGCCGAGATCGAACGGACCCGGCGCGTGTACCTGGCGGCTGAAGGCGGGATGCCTCAGCGGGACATCGCCCGGGCCGTGCACCTGTCCCAGGCCAGCGTCCATCGACTCGTGGCCAGGGCGAAGGTGCTGGGGGTCGGCGAGTCCGTCGAGGAGATCGTGCTGGAGCGGTACGCGGGCAAGATCTCGACCGAGCAGATGCTCGCGCGGCTCCGTGCGACCGAGGCCTGGGTTCCCCGCCGGGTCGACCCTGTCGACGGTGTACTGCCCGGCTCGTCCGAGGAGGACGTCGAGGCGCTGCTTGACGGTGGATTTCTGACCGAGTCCGAGGTGGACCAGATCCTCGATGCGCATGGGTGAGCCGCGCGACGAGGTGCATGCTGCGGCACTGGCGGCGATCTCCGGCGAGAGGTCGCTGGGCGCTGCTTGCGTCGGCGGGTCGGCGCCGGCTCGTCCGGGATGCTCGTGACTGGTACCTCGACGCGAAACGCCACCAGCGCCTTTGGAACCGCCCTTAGCGCCGTGCTACCGTCCAACTGGTCCTACCAGTTGGACCACTGACGATCCGTCCTCTGTTGAGTGCGGGATCTGCGCCCTTTCCAGCCGCTGAGAGGGCGAAGATCCCGCACTCGACGGGCCGGGCACACATGGAGGTGTGACGTAACGTCATGACACACGTACTCAGGCCGCGTGAGGCGCGGGGCATCGAGCTGAGCCGGAGGTCGTTCGGCGTGCTCGCCGCGGCGTCCGTGCTGGCCGCCTGCTCGGGCAGCCCGCGGACAGCGAGCCCGAACGCCCCGCTGCGGGTGCTCGCGATCAACCACGTCTGGACGCAGGCGATCAGCCGCTACCTCCCCGAGCTCGAGGAGCGGATCGGCCGCCGGGTATCGCTGCGGATGCTCACCGCCGACCAGCTCACCTCCAGCTTCAACGTCAAGCTCAACGCGTCGGCCACCGACATCGACGTCATGACGATCCGGCCGCTGCAGGACCAGATGATGTTCGCGCGCAACGGCTGGATCGCCGACCTCACCGACCAGGTCGAGGGCGACGCCGACTACCGCTGGACCGACTTCCAGGACGCCCCGCGCGAGCGGTCGATCACGGCGGGCGCCGCGGTCAGCGTCCCCGTCGTGACGGAGCGTCCCGCGCTGTACTACCGCAAGGACCTGCTCGAGGAGTTCGGCGGGGCGCCGCGGACCCTCGACGACATGCTCGACATAGCCCTGGAGACCCAGCGCCGCACCGAGGGCTTCTTCGGGTTCGTCGGCCGCGGCCAGCGGGCCGGCGCCGTCACCCAGTGGTCGAGCTTCCTCTACTCGTTCGGCGGCGACTTCACGGTCGACGGCCGGTCGGGCATCGGCACGCCCGAGGCGGTCGCCGCCTACGAGTTCTACGGCCGCCTGCTGCACGACGCCGGACCGCCCGGGGCCACCAACATGAGCCTCGAACAGGCCATGCCGATCTTCGCGCAGGGCAAGGCCGCGATGTACGTCGACGCCGACGCGATCTACAGCAACTTCCTCGACACGTCGATCTCCACCGTCACCGACACCGTGGGCTTCGCACCCTTCCCCGCAGGTCAGGCGGGTTCCGTGCCGCACAACATCCCGTCGTGGAGCCTGGCGATCAACGAGTTCTCGCTGCTGCGGGACGACTCGTGGGAGTTCCTCCGCTGGGCTTCCAGCCCCGAGATGGTGGCGCGGCTGCAGTCCGAGGGCATCCCGGGCGCGCGCCAGTCGGTCTGGGACGACCCGGCGACGCTGGCGTCCTTCCCCGCCGACCTCGCCGAGGCCATGCGGATCAACGCGGCCAACGGCGTGGGGCACGACCGCCCCGAGGTGATGCAGGTGGGCCGCGCCCGCGACATCGTCGGCCGCCCGCTGGTCTCCGGCATCGTCGGCGAGGACGTCGCGTCCGTGGCCGCGGACGCCGACGCCGAGTTCAACGACTTCCTCGTCCGTGACAACCGTCAGCAGGAGTTCTGATGACGACGACAACGACTCGCGCTGCCACCGCCGGCGTCGCACCCGCCCGGCGCACGCCGCCGTCAGGCAAGCCGTTCGTGACCTTCGAGCAGGCCAACCGCCGCCTCAAGTGGGCGCTGCTCGCGCCCGCGCTGGGCTTCGTCGGCCTGATGATCGCGTTCCCGCTGGTCTTCACGATCAACCTCAGCCTCACCGACGCGTTCGGCGCCGTGAACGCCGGCAGCTCCTACGTGGGCCTGCAGAACTTCGCCGATGCCCTGACGGACACGCGCCGGTTCTGGCCCGCCGTCGGCCGTACCGTGACGTTCACGCTCGGCGCCGTCGTGCTGGAGACCGTGCTCGGCCTGGCCCTGGCGATGCTCATGCGCAAGGCGTTCCGCGGCATGGAGATCGTCCGCACCATCCTCATGGTGCCGCTGCTGGCCACCCCGGTCGCCATCGGCATCCTGTGGATGCTCATCCTTGACCCGACCAACGGCATCGCCAACCACCTGCTCGGGTTCGTGGGCATCCCGCCGCAGGAGTTCCTGGGCTCGGTGTCGCAGTCGCTGCCCACCCTCATGCTCATCGACGTGTGGCAGTGGACCCCGATGATGACCGTGCTGCTGCTGGCCGGCCTGACCACGCTGCCCGAGGAGCCGGAGGAGGCCGCCCGGGTCGACGGCGCCAACGCGTGGCAGCGGTTCGTGCACATCATCCTGCCGATGCTGCGCACCACGATCCTGACGGCCCTGGTGCTGCGTGGCGTCGACGCCCTCAAGACGTTCGACCTCATCTACGCGACCAAGGGGCCGGGCGGCGGCTCGGACTTCGAGGCCGAGACGCTCAACGTCTACGCCTACGGGCTCACCTTCGACTACCAGGAGTACGGCCTGGCCTCCGCCGTGCTGGTCCTGTTCACGCTGTTCATCGTCGCGATCGTGGTCGTGCTGCGGCGCCGCACCGAGAGGAGCGCCTCGTGAGCGCCACCACCACCTTCCGCGTGCTGCGCGGTGTGCTGATCACCGTCGTGTGCGCGGTGATCGCGCTGCCGATCATCTGGATGATCGCGGCCGCCTTCAAGACCAACGTGCAGGTCACCGACCCGACGGTCGGCCTGGTCTTCTCACCCACCTGGGACAACTTCCGGAACGTCCTGGCCGACGGCGCCCTGGCGCACTCGCTGCTCAACTCGTTGATCATCGGTGTCGTCTCGACGGCGCTGAGCGTGGTCATCGCCGTGCCGGCCGCCTGGGCGGTGGGCCGGTTCCGGATGCGCCGCACCGGCTCGACGGTCCTCGTGGCCCGCATCATCCCGGCCATCTCGCTGCTTGTGCCCTGGTACTACATGTTCGCGCAGCTCGGCCTGGTGGGCAGCCACCTGGTGCTGATCCTGAGCCACATGTTCGTCTCCGTGCCGCTGATCCTGTGGATCATGATCGGCTTCTTCGAGGGTCTGCCGGTCGAGCTGGAGGACGCCGCACGGACCGACGGACTGTCCGCCTTCGGGGCGTTCCTGCGGATCGCGCTGCCGCTCGCGGCTCCCGGCACGGCGTCCGCCGCGGTGCTGGCGTTCATCTTCAGCTGGAACAACTTCATCTTCGCGCTGATCCTCGCGGACGAGCGCACGATGACGATGCCGGTGCTGCTGTTCAACTTCATGTCCTACGCCAGCACCGACTGGGGCGGGCTCATGGCGGCTGCGACCCTCATGACCGTGCCCGTCCTGCTCGCCGCGATCTTCGGGCAGCGTTTCCTCGTGGCTGGGCTCACCGCCGGCGCCACCAAGGGCTGACGCCCGCACTCCTGCTCTTCCCACCACCGACAGAAGGTTTCCGCATGAAGATCGTCGACGCGAAGGTCGTCGTCACCTCGCCCGGCCGCAACTTCGTCACGCTCCAGATCACCACGGACGACGGGGTGACCGGGCTGGGCGACGCCACCCTGAACGGCCGCGAGCTGGCCGTCGTCAGCTACCTGCGCGACCATGTCGCGCCGCTGCTGATCGGCCGCGACCCGCACCGCATCGAGGACACCTGGCAGTACCTCTACCGGGGCGCCTACTGGCGCCGGGGCCCGGTGACGATGGCCGCGATCGCCGCTGTCGACGTCGCCCTCTGGGACATCAAGGCCAAGGTCGCGGGCCTGCCGCTGTACCAGCTCCTGGGCGGCGCCAGCCGCGACCGGATCCGCGCCTACGGGCACGCGAACGGCTCCAGCCTGCCCGAGATCTTCGACTCCGTGCGGGCGCTGCAGGAGCGCGGCTACCAGAGCATCCGTATCCAGAGCGGCGTGCCGGGCCTCAAGTCGGTCTACGGCGTGCACACCACGACGTCGGACGACGGCTCGGCGCCCGACGTGCTGGCCCGGCCGGCCGTCGAGGACTGGGACACCGCCGCCTACCTGCGCTACATCCCCAAGGTCTTCGAGGCCGTGCGCAACGAGTTCGGCCCGGACCTGCCGCTGCTGCACGACGCGCACCACCGGCTGTCCCCGATCGAGGCGGCCCGCCTCGGCAAGGACCTGGAGCCGTACGACCTGTTCTGGCTGGAGGACTGCACGCCCGCCGAGGACCAGGAGGCGCTGCGCCTGGTGCGGCAGCACACGACCACGCCGCTGGCGATCGGCGAGGTGTTCAACACCGTCTTCGACTACCAGACGCTGATCGACGACCGGCTCATCGACTACGTGCGCTCCGCCGTCACGCACTTCGGTGGCGTCAGCCCCATGAGGAAGCTGTTCGACTACGCGGGCCAGCGCGGGATCAAGAGCGCGATCCACGGGCCGGAGGACATCTCGCCGGTGGGCATGGCCGCCGCGATCCACCTCGACCTGGCGATCCACAACTTCGGCATCCAGGAGTACTCGGGCCACACCGACCTGACCAACGAGGTCTTCCGGCACGCGTACACCTTCGCGGACGGCCACCTGCACCCGGGCGAGGCCCCCGGCATCGGCGTCGAGCTGGACCAGGAGCTCGCGGCCGCCCACCCGTACGAGCCCGGGTACCTGCCGGTCAACCGGCTCCAGGACGGGTCCGTCCACGACTGGTGACGCGGGTCACCCCCACGTCGTCCCATCCGGGAGCGCGACCGCGCCGAACCACTGGTGCAGACACGATCGGAGGCCGTTGTGGGGCAGACTGGTTCGGTGGCCTCACCACCTGTCCGGACCTCGTCACGGGACACCGTCGACGCACTGCTCACGGCGTGCGCAGGGGGCGACCCGGCGTCGTTCACGCCCGTGTACGACGCGCTGGGGCCGGTAGCCTACGGCGCGTCGCTCGGCGTCCTGCGCGACCCCGACCATGCGGCAGAGGTGACTCAGGAGGTGATGGTGGAGGTGTGGCAGACGGCTTCGCGGTTCGACGCCGCACGCGGCTCCGCCCGCACCTGGGTCGCCACGCTGGCACGCCGGCGTGCGGTCGACCGCGTCCGGTCGGAGCAGGCGCACCGGGACCGGGACCAGCGTGACACCGACCTGCGCACCAACGAGGCGGCGCGCGACGTCGTCGTCGAGGACGTCGAACGGCGCCTCGAGGGTTCCGCCGTGCGCCGCTGCATCGAGGGGCTCACCCCGACCCAGCGCGAGGCGGTGGTGGTCGCCTACTACGGGGGCCTGACCTATCGCGAGGTCGCCGAGCGGCTCGACAAGGCCCTGCCCACCGTCAAGAGCCGGATCCGTGACGGCCTCAACCGGCTCCGGGACTGCCTGGAGGTGCGTCGTGGCTGACGGGACGACCGGTGCCGGAGCTGACGGCGTGGCAGGCGACGTCTGGGACCTGCTGCCCGGATACGCGCTGGACGCCCTGGACGACGCCGACCGCGAGGCGGTCGAGCGGCTGCTCGCGTCGGACGCCGACGCACGGCGCGCGCTCGACGAGTACCGCGACGTCGTCGCCGCGTTCGTGGTCGAGGCCGAGCCGCCCGCCGCGCTGCGAGCCGGGGTGCTCGCCCAGGTGGCAGGCACGCCGCAGGTCCAGGGGCTGACGGCGGAGGCGCCTTCTGCCCCCGCCGCCTCGCCGGCCGCTCCCGCCGCGCCGCCGGCCGACCCGTCGTCCGGGCGGGGTTCCGTGGTGGCCACGGCGGGCACGGCTCCGTCGTCGGGCAGCGCTGACGTCGTGGACCTTGCCGCCCGCCGGCGCCGCCGGCGCTGGGGCACGGCGGTGGCCGCCGTCGCCGCGGCGGTCGCGATCGCCGTGCCGACCACGATCGCCGTGCAGGTGACCGCCGAGCGCGACCGCCTGCGCGAGCAGGCACAGGTGGTGTCGGAGATGCTGGCCGACCCGGACAGCGCGATCCTGCGCGGGGCCGTCGAGGGCGGCGGCGAGGCGTCGGTGCTGGTCGCCGGCGACGACATGCTCTTCCGCGCGGAGGGCCTCCCGGACCTCGACGCGGACCAGGCGTACCAGCTCTGGGTGGTGGAGGGCGACGGCAGCGTCTCGTCGGCCGGTCTGCTCGCCTTGCAGGACGGCCAGGCGACGTCGCTCGTCCAGGGCCGGCACGGAGTGGGCATGGCCGTCTCGGTGGAGCCGGAGTCCGGCTCCGAGCAGCCGACGTCGGCGCCCATCGTGGTCCTGGGCGCCTGAGCCCTTCCCTCCGGAAGCACGCACACACCAGAGCGCCTGTCCCGACATCGGGACAGGCGCTCTGCTGTGCGGCGGGGTGGATCACATCGGGGGCATCAGCACCGAGTCGATGAGGTAGACGGTCGCGTTCTGGGTCATGACGCCACCACAGATCACGTTCGCGTCGTTCACCTTGAGGTCGTCTCCGCTGCCGGTGACCTCGAGGGTGTCGCCCTCGACGGTCGTCTGCTCGCCGACCACCTGGTCGGGCGTGAGCTGGCCGGGCACCACGTGGTACGTGAGGATCGTGGTCAGCAGGTCGGCGTCCGTGGACAGCGTGTCCATCGTCTCGGCGTCGATCGACTTGAAGGCGTCGTCCACCGGGGCGAACACGGTGAACTCGTCACCGTTGAGGGTGTCGACGAGGTCCACGTCGGGGTTGACCTCACCGCTGACGGCCGACACCAGCGTGGTCAGCAGCGGGTTGTTGGAGGCCGCCACGGCCACCGGGTCGGTGGACATGCCGGTGACCGAGCCGGGGCCGTCCGGCACCTGCTCGGCGTAGTCGGCGCAACCGGGGCCCACGAGGTTCGCGGCGGGGTCGGCCATGGCGTCGTCCTCGGCGGGGGACTCCTCGGTCATCGAGTCGGTCGCCTCCTCGGACGCGGAGGTGTCTTCGGACCCGGTGTCTCCGCCCGACGAGTCCATGCTGCAGGCCGAGAGGCCGAGCATGGCCAGCGTGGCGATACCGGCGACGGCGTAGGACGTGCGGGTTCGAGCGTTCATCGGTCTCTCCTCGGTGTGGCGTCACCCCGCGTCTCACGGGGCGTCTTGACCGGGGTTCGGAGCGGGCGGCTCCCCGGATGGGGGTCGGTTCACATCAGTTTTGGCGGGGTCCGGCGTCCGGCCACGACCCCTTCCGGAAACCCATCCGGAACGGGCCGCGCGCCGAACCCGGCACATGGGAACCCTCATCGTCATCGGCCTTCTCGGCGGCCTCATCACCGGAATCTCGCCGTGCATCCTCCCGATGCTGCCGACCGTCTTCTTCGCGGGCGGCGTGCAGGGGGCGCGCAACCGCGGCGGTGGTGGAGCACGACCAGAGGGGGCCCCTGGCGGGGGCGCCGTCGCCACCGCGACGCCGGACGCCGCCGTCCGCACGCGCCCGTCGCTGCGCCCCTACATCGTGATCGCGGGCCTGGTCCTGAGCTTCAGCTTCTTCACGCTCCTCGGCTCCCTGCTGCTGTCGGTGCTGGGCCTGCCGCAGGACCTGCTGCGCTGGGCCGGGATCACGCTGCTGGTGCTGCTGGGCATCGGCATGATCGTGCCGCGGTTCGAGATGATCCTGGAGCGGCCGTTCCAGCGCATCGCCGCCTTCGGGGCCAAGCGCGGCGCGGCCCGGCAGGACCGGGGTGCGTTCATCCTCGGCCTCGGCCTCGGCGTGCTCTACGTGCCGTGCGCCGGACCGGTGCTCGCGGCCATCACGGTCGCCGGCGCCACGGGCAACATCGGGGTCGAGACGGTCGCTCTGACCGTGTCGTTCGCCGTCGGCGCCGCGCTCCCGCTGCTCCTGTTCGCCCTGGCCGGACGGCGGATCGCCGAGCGGGTGCAGGCCTTCCAGCGGCACACCAAGGCCATCCGCACCGGTGGCGGCATCGTCGTCATCCTCCTGGCGATCGCGCTCGCCTTCAACGTGCCTGCCGCGATCCAGCGGCTGCTCCCGGACTACACGGGCGCGCTGCAGCAGCGCATCGACTCCTCCGAGACGGTGCGTGAGGCGCTCGACCTCGGGGGCCTCGTGACCGACGAGAACCGTGAGCTGTCCAACTGCTCGAACGGCGCGCCGGTGCTGGAGGACTGCGGCACGGCGCCGGAGATCCGCGGCATCGACCGGTGGCTGAACACGCCGGACGGCAGGGCGCTCCAGCTCGAGGCGATGCGCGGCCAGGTGGTGCTCATCGACTTCTGGACCTACTCGTGCATCAACTGCCAGCGGTCCATCCCGCACATCAACGCCTGGTACGACAAGTACGCCGACGTGGGCAAGGGCTTCGAGGTGATCGGCGTGCACACGCCGGAGTTCGCGTTCGAGCGCGAGACACGCAACGTGATCGCGGGCGCGAAGGACCTCGGCGTGACCTACCCGATCGCCCAGGACAACTCGTACGCGACCTGGACGGCGTACCGGAACCGCTACTGGCCCGCCCAGTACCTCATCGACGCGGACGGCACCGTGCGGCACATCCGTCTGGGCGAGGGCGGGTACCAGCGCACCGAGAACCTGATCCGCGAGCTGCTCGCCGACGCCAACCCCGGCGTCGAGCTGCCCGCAGCGACGACGGTGCGGGACGCGACCCCGCTCGACGAGATCACGCCCGAGACGTACTTCTCCATCAAGCGCGTCATCAACTACTCGGGCGAGCCCGAGTATGCGGCGGGCCGCGAGGAGTTCACGCTCGCGGACGAGCAGGAGCAGGACACGTTCTCGCTCGGCGGCACGTGGAACGTCGACTTCCAGGGTGCGGAGGCGGTGTCCGACGACGCCCGCGTGCGCCTCGCGTACCGCTCGACCGACGTCTTCGTGGTGCTCGGCGGCGAGGGGACCGTCGAGGCGACGGTCACGGCCGACGGCGAGGAGCAGACGCGCGACATCGACGTCTCCGGCAACCCGCGGCTCTATCCCGTGCTGGAGGGGGACGAGCCGACCAAGGGGCTCGTCGACCTGAAGGTGCCGGCCGGCGTGCAGGTCTTCACCATGACGTTCGGCTGACCTCCGCCGTCGTGACAGCGTGCCGGACCGGGAGAGCGCAGGGGGCTCGCCCGGTCCGTGCTGTCACCCCGGGTAGACCAGGCGCACCGTCTGGAGCACGTGCACGCACAGCTCGCCGGTCTCGTCGGTCACCCTGACCTCGACGAGCACCTGGCGGCTGCTCGCCCGGACCGGCACGGCCGCGGCGGTCGCCTCGCCCGTGACGGGGCGCAGGAAGTGTGTGGTGGAGTCGACGGTCGCGGGCAGCGCGCCCGGTGCGCCGTTGACCGAGGCGCAGACGGCGGCGACCCCGTCGGCGAGCCCCATCAGGGCCCCGCCGTGCAGGCCGCCGCCCACGGTGGACAGCGGCTGTGAGTACGGCAGCCGCCCGACGACGGCCTCCGGCGTGATCCGGTCGAGCTCGACGCCGAGCGTCCTGACGAACGGTGCTGCCGCATAGACGTCGTCCGCGGTCGGTGTCATGAGGTTTCCTCTCGGCTCGCGGTTGTAGAGATCTCTCTCTAGAGACGGGACTCTAACGACGTGCTGCAGTACCGTCAACGCATGGCCCGGCCCACCCACGACACCTCGACGATCCTCGACGCCGCGGGCCGGATCCTCGGCGAGGGCGGGCCGGCGAAGGTCACCATGGCGGCGGTCATCCGCGAGGCCGGCGTGCCCAGCGGGTCGCTCTACTACCGGTTCCCCGACCGGCCCGCCCTGCTCGCGGCCCTGTGGAACGGCGCGATCGAGAGCTACCACCGGGACGCCTACCCGCTGTTCGAGGGGGACCCGGTCGACGCCGCGGCCGCGCTCGCCGCGTACACCGTGCGGTGGTGCCAGGCCGAGCCCGCCCACGCGCACGCGCTCCTCGCAGGCCGTGCGCGGTTCGAGGCCGAGGCCTGGCCCGGGACCGCCCGGGACACGGAGGCGACCGAGAGCGCACGCTGGAACGACGCGATCCGTGGCCTGACCCGTCGGGTCCGTGCCGAGACCTCGGTCTCGACCACGGAGCTGCTCCTGGTCGTCGTCGACCTGCCGTACGCCGCGGTACGGCGTTACCTGAGCGCCGGCAGGCCGATCCCGGCGGACCTCGCGGACGTGGTCGCCGGGATCGTCCGGACGTCGCTGCGCTGAGCGGCTCAGTCGCCCGAGGGTGCCTCGAGCTCGAAGGTCGCCGGGTCGGTCGCGACCCCGTTGACCTGGAGCGTCACGGCGTGCGGCCCCGGGTAGTAGCGGCGCGTGGTGATCGGCCGGAACGAGTGCTCGCGGCTGAGCTCGACCTGCTCGCCCGGGGCGAGCGTCCGGGTGGTCAGCTTGAAGGTCTTGGCCGTCTGCGACCCGTTGGCCTTCCGGTGGTGCACCACGTAGTCGATGGCCAGCCGCGCCTCGTCGGCCCCGACATTGCGGACCGCGGCCGTGAACCGGACCGCGCCGCCGAAGGGCACACGGGCGACGTCGAGCACCGGCCCGGCGATCTCCAGCGTCGCCGGGCCGAACCCGAGCAGCGCGAGGGCGCCCGGGTCCCCGCGCTTGACCAGCGTGCGGAGCGCGTGCCGCACGAGGGCCGGCGTCGTGGGCGCAGGGTCCGCGAGCCAGCGCCCGGCCGTCGCGACCACGAGCTCCGGGTGGTCGCGGCTGAGGTCGTTGAGGTGGTTGGCCACCGAGCGGCGCACGTACTCGCTCTCGTCCCGGTACAGGGCGTCGAGCACCGGCACCGTCACCCCGGGGCGGGCCAGGATCTCCGGCACGCGGACCGACCAGGGCAGGTACGGGCGGGTGCCCTCGCTGGCCAGGCGGCGCACGTCGACGTCGTCCGACCCCGCCCAGGCCGTGGCCGTGGCGAGGGCGCGGTCCAGGTCGTGCCGCAGCAGGGTGCGGACGGCGAACTCCGCGGTGAGCCGGCCGGTGAGGTCGGCCAGGAGCGCCATCGCGTCGTCGAAGGCCGCGTCCGTGCCCTCCTCGACGGCCCGGGCCGCGACGGCGCTCGTGACCGGCCAGATCAGCCAGCCCCCGAACGGCTCCGTGCCGTCGCGCGCGGCGCGTACCACCGCGGCGAGGTCCGCGTAGGTACCCGGCAGGTCGGCGAGCAGCGCGTCCCGCAGGAGGTCCGCCCGCTCGCGCAGCGAGAGGTCGGCGAGCTGCCCCGCGGTCGCCGGCAGCGCCCGCAGGCCGGCGCCGGGGGCGGCCGCCCGGACCGCGCGGGTCAGGGTCGCGGCGGTGGTGTCGCTGATGAGCTCGTCGGCGAACGGCATGGGGCTCCTTGCTCGGGATGTGTCAGACGCTCAGGTCACCATGGTGACCTGAGCGTCTGACACTGCGGTTTTCGCGCGAGCTCAGGCTCTGCCCTTTGTCGCTTGAGCCTGCGGTTCCGCTGCGGGCAGGTGCCTCGTTCCTCGGCCCCTACCCTCCGCTGCACCTCCGGCTCAAGCGACAGTGGCGTCGACCGTCACCGGGATGTTGCCCCGGGTCGCGTTCGAGTACGGGCAGACCGCGTGCGCGGCCTCGACCAGGCCGTCGGCGGTGGCCTGGTCCACACCGGAGAGCTCGACGTGCAGCGCGGCGCTCAGGTTGAACGCGCCGCCGTCCGAGGGGTGGATGCTCACCTCGGCGACCACGGCGGAGTCGCTGACCGTCACCTTCTGTGCCGCGGCGACCGCCTTGAGCGCGCTGTGGAAGCACGAGGCCCAGCCCGCGGCGAACAGCTGCTCGGGGTTGGTGGCGCCGCCCGGCCCGCCCATGTCGGCAGGGATCGCCAGCTTGAGGTCCAGCAGGCCGTCGTCGCTCACCGCGCGGCCTCCCGCGCGGCCGTCGCCGGTGGACGTCGCGACGGCGGTGTAGATGCTGTCAGCCATGGGATGTGCTCCTTCTCGAGGCCGGGAACGGAACGTCCCAACAATGTAGACGAACTAGTACGTCTACATTAGCACCCGATCCAGCCGGCACAAGCGACCGACGACGAGAGCCCGCCGCCACGGCGAGGCGGCGACGGGCTCCGGTCAGGCCCGAGCGGGTGCGACTACGCGGGGGAGCTGGCGGCCTGGCTTGCGTCGATGACGGCGAAGATCGCGCGCTCCAGGGCGCTCCCGACGTGGTCGGGGTCGTCGAGGTAACCCGACAGCATGGCGCCGTCGCGCAGCATCATCAGCTCCTCGGCCGCCTGCTCGGCGTCGGCCACGCCCAGCCCGGAGGCCATCGCGGCGAAGGTCTGCCGGTACCAGGTCCGGTGCTCGGCGACCACCTTCCGCACCTCGCTTCCCGGCTCGGCGTACTCGGCCGCGGCGTTGATGAACGAGCAGCCCCGGAAGCCGGGCTTGCAGGCCTCGGTGCCGACGGTCGCGGCGAACCGGCGGAGCGCCCCGTCGTCGCCGGCCGACGCGCGCAGCTCGTCGAGCAAGCCGCGCTCACGGGCCGCCTGCCGTTCCAGGTAGGCCACCACCAGGGTGTCCTTGGTCCGGAAGTGCCGGTAGAACGTGACCTTGGTGATCCCGGCGCGCTCGATGATCTTGTCCGCGCTGACCGCCCGGATCCCGTGGGCGTAGAACAGCTCGGTGGCCGCGTCGAGGATGCGGTCCCGGGTGGATGGGGCCGGCGTCGTGCTCATGTGCGCACCTGCTTCCGTACTCGTTCCGACGGTCTGAGGAGAAGAGTCTACCCGCATGTGTACTGACGTGTTCGTCTACCTCGGCGGCCCGGACCCCGGGGTTTCCACTTCGTCGTTCCGTGGGGGAGAATGTGATCCGTGGTTATCCGGAACGCCCGATTCGTCCCGCACCACCGACCTGTGTCCGTCGCGGCCCTGCTCGCGGTCGGCGCCCTCGTCCTGGCCGGTTGTACGGTGCCGACGGCCGAGGGCGATGACGGCAAGACGGGGGAGAAGTTCCAGGTCAGGGACCCCGCCGGGCCGGCCCTGGTGCTCGACTCGACCGACCCCGCCGAGCTTGCCCTCACGGCGAGCCAGGCCTTCTTCCATGCCTCCCCGATCGCGGTCCTCGCCTCGGCGGACGACGTCGACGCGCGCGCGACCGCCGCGGCGACCGGCGCCGCCGTCACCGCGCCGGTGCTGCTGACCGACGGCGGCGTCTCGGACACCAACGTCGTGGCCGAGCTCGAGCGGCTCGGGGCGGGCACGGTCGTCGTCGTCGGCGACGAGCAGGCCGTCGCGGACGTGGGGCCCGCGGCGGGCGAGGCCGAGGTGGTCCGCTTCGACCCGGGCGCGCTGAGCGCGGCCGCCGAGGCCGCCGCCTCCGCGGGCAAGGGTGACGCGGGCCAGGGCGAGGCAGGGAAGGGCGACGCGGGTACGAAGGACGACGCCAAGGTCGAGCTGCCGACGGCGGACCGCCTGCACGCGGCCGACCTGGCCGGGCTGCGCGCGGACATCCCCGACGTCAGCGACCCGGAGCTGCTGCAGGAGGTCCTCGTCGCCGTCGACCCGAAGCCGGGGCAGGAGGCCGCCATCGGCACGGCCCTGGCGGCCGGCGCCGTGCCGGTCGAGGTGCCGGGCGGCGACGTCGCGGCCCACGCGGGCACCGTCGAGACGATCCGTGCCCTCAAGCCGCTCGGCGTGGTCGGGATCGGCGCCGAGTTCGGCGCCGCGGAGGACCTGGGCTGGCAGGTCGCGGTGGCGACGTCGGGCGCGACGCTGCCGGACGGCTCGCTGCAGCTCTTCCCGGGCCGCTACGTGTCGACGTCGTACACCGTGCCCGCCGGCATCGCGGACCCGGCGGCGGACGCCGTCCGCGCCGTGAACGCGGCCGCCACGAACGGCGAGCTGCTGGGCGGTGCGCCCCTCGTGACCGTCACGGCGAGCGTGCGGTCGAGTGCGCCGGGTGGGGACGGTGACTACGTGGACGAGCAGCCGCTGGAGCTGCTCACGCCCGCCGTCGAGGCGATCCGCGACGCCGGGCAGATCGTGCTGCTCGACGTGGCGCCCGGCGTCCAGCCGCTGGCCGCGCAGCTCGACGACCTCGAACCGCTGCTGACGCAGCCGGGCGTCGGCCTGTCCGTGCACCCCGAGTTCCGGGTCGCGGGCAACGGCGCGGAGTCGGGGTCCGTCCCCGTGGCGGAGCTCCAGGAGGTCGTGGACCGGCTCGCGAGGATCGCCACAGCGCAGGGGCTGCCGCAGATCATGCTGGAGGTGCACCAGTCCACGGCCGCGTCCGTGGTGGACCGGTCGGACCTGCGGATCCCGTCACAGGTCGCGGTGGTCTTCACCGCCGCAGGCCCGGCCGCGGGCCAGGCGACGGCCGGCGGTGTCTGGGCCGACGTCGCGAACGACCTGCCCGCCCACGCCGTGCTCGGCTGGTCCGCGCCGAGCGAGGTGCCCGCCGACGCGACCAGCATCCTGCCCACCGAACCGCTCCTGGGCCTGGTCTCCGCCGGCTGAACCTGCCAAACTGCGGGCATCCATCGGAGCGAAGGGGCCCTAACAATCGTGACCACCGTGAGCAGCGGCGCGGCCGTCGTCGCCGACGCCATCATTCCCGTACCGGTCGAGCTCGTCGCGGATGAGGGGGTGCTGGACCTCAGGTCCGTCACCGTGCACGCGCCCGACGCCGTCACCGCGCGCCTCGCGGGCGAGCTGCTCACGAGCGCGGGCGCCGCGGTCGCGGCGGGCGACGCCGTCGGGGCGGACGGCGCCGCGGCGGTCACGCTGACCGTCGACCCCGCCGCGGGTCCCGCGGGCTCCCGGAACCCCGAGCGCTACACGCTCACCGTGACCGCCGACGGGGTGTCCGTCGCGGCACCCGAGCGCTCCGGCCTGCTGCACGGCGTCCGCACCCTGCGCCAGCTCGTCAACGCGGGCCGGTTCGGCGCGGACGGCGACGGCGGGGCGGCGGAAACGCCGCTCGAGGTGCGCGCCGTCGTGGTCCGCGACGAGCCGCGGTACTCGTGGCGCGGCCTGTCGTTCGACGTGGTGCGGCACTGGTTCGGGCCGGCCGACCTGCGGGCGGTCGTGGACCTCGTGGGCTCCTACAAGATGAACCGGCTGCACCTGCACCTGTCCGACGACCAGGGCTGGCGGCTGGAGATCCCGTCGCGGCCCGCGCTCACCGAGAAGTCGTCGCAGGGCGCCGTGTCGGGCGCGACCGGTGGGTTCCTCACCGCCGACGAGTACCGCGAGCTGCAGGAGTACGCGGCCGAGCGGGAGATCGTGATCGTCCCGGAGATCGACGTACCCGGGCACGTCAACGCGGCGACCCACGCCTACGGCGAGCTCACGCCGTCGGGCGAGGCCACCGACGCCTACGACGGGATCGAGGTGGGCTTCTCGAAGCTGCACTTCGACCTGCCGACCACCGAGCCGTTCCTGCGGGACGTGTTCACCGACGTCGCGCGCATGACGCTGGGGCCGTGGGTGCACTTCGGCGGCGACGAGGTGCTGGTGATGCAGCCCGAGGAGTTCGGCCGGTTCGTGGTGCTCTGCCAGCAGATCATCACAGGCGCGGGCAAGATCCCCGTCGCCTGGCAGGAGGCGGCCGGCTCCGCGCACGGCGACCAGGCGGCGGTGGCGGCGCTGGCCGGTTCGGACGCCGGCACGGGTTCCGCGGACGACGACCCGGCGGCTCACGCAGGCGCGCCCGACAGCGAGGCGCCCGCCCTGGTCGAACCCGGCACGGTGCTCCAGTACTGGGACACCCGGCCCGACCCGGCGCCCTTCCTGCGGGCCGCGCAGGCCGGCGCGAAGTTCGTGATGTCCCCGGCCGACCGGGCCTACCTCGACATGAAGTACACGCCCGAGCACCCGCTGGGCCAGCAGTGGGCCGCGTTCGTCGAGCTGCACGACTCCTACGACTGGGACCCGGCGACCCTCGTCGAAGGGCTGCCGGAGTCGGCGATCGAGGGCGTCTCGGCCGCGGTCTGGACCGAGACCCTGCTGAACCGCGACCACCTGTTCTCGATGCTGCTGCCCCGGCTCGCGGCGGTGGCCGAGGCGGCGTGGTCGCAGCCCGGCGCCAAGGACTGGGAGTCGTTCCGGGGCCGGATCGCGGTCGAGGCCGGCGCCTGGCGGCGTGACGGCGCCAGCTACCACCCCACGCCCCAGATCGACTGGTAACCCCGTCCGTGTCAGACGTACAGGTCACGCGGGGGACCTGTCCGTCTGACATGCGCTACCTGGCGGGGCGTGCCGCCAGGGCGGCCGCGTAGAGGTCGCGCTTGGCCACGCCCGCGGCGTCGGCCACCTCGGCGACCGCGGCCTTGAGCCGCTCGCCCGCGGCGACCCGCTCGAGGACCTCGCCCACGACGTCGTCCACGCTCGCCTGCACCGCCGGGGCCCCGCCGACCACCACGCAGATCTCGCCGCGGAGCTGCTCGGCCGCGGCGCGCTCCGCGAGGTCCGCGAGCGGGCCGCGCAGCACCTCCTCGTACGTCTTGGTCAGCTCGCGCGCGACGGCGGCCGGGCGGGCGTCGCCGAACGCCGCGGCCATGGCGCCCAGCGTCTCGGCGATCCGGTGCGGTGCCTCGAAGAACACCATGGTGCGCGGCTCGGCGGTCAGCGCGGCGAGCGTCCGGGAGCGGTCGCCGGCCTTGCGCGGCAGGAACCCCTCGAACGTGAACCGGTCGGTCGGCAGGCCGGAGAGCGCCAGCGCCGTCAGCACCGCGCTCGGCCCGGGTGCGGTCGTGACCCGCAGGCCGCGCTCGATCGCCCGCTCCACGACGCGGTACCCCGGGTCGGAGACGGACGGCATGCCGGCGTCGGTCACGACCACCACGGTGCCGCCGTCGGCGACGACGTCGAGGAGCTCGTCCGCGCGGGCCGTCTCGTTGTGCTCGTGGTAGCTGGTCACCTTGCCGCGCACCTCGACCCCGAGCCGTCCGGCGAGCGCGTGCAGGCGGCGGGTGTCCTCGGCGGCCACGACGTCGGCGTCCGTCAGCAGGCGGAGCAGCCGGGGTGAGGCGTCCTCCGCGTTGCCGATCGGGGTGGCTGCCAGGACGAGAGTGCCGGCCTCGGGCGCGGGCCCGGGAACCGGGGACGAGTCGGTCATGAACCACAGGGTCCCACGCTCTATGCTGGCCCGGTGTCTCAGCAGCCTGAAGCCACCGGAGCGCATCACGCCGCAGTGCAGCAGGCCCTGCCTGGAACCTACGGGGCGCACGTGCGCCGTGAGGCGGTCGATGCCGGGATGACGCCGACGGGCTCGTTCCCCGCCGTCCCCCCGGCCGAGCCGCCGGTGCGCGACCGCCTCCTCCGCGACCTGCTGGGCGAGCGCCGGCTCGCTCTCGGCCGCCGCGCCTCGGACCGCTTCTGGGGCATCTTCGGCGCGCTGGTCGTGACGGCGATCGCTGCCGGTGCACGGCTGTACGCGCTGGGCCGCCCGGGCAAGCTGGTCTTCGACGAGACGTACTACGTCAAGGAGGGCTGGTCGCTGGCCAGCCTCGGCTTCGAGGCCGCGTGGCCCGACAAGCCCAACCCGGCGTTCGAGGCCGGCGACGTCAGCTCGTACAAGACCGACGAGGCCGAGTACGTGGTCCACCCGCCCGTCGGCAAGTGGATGATCGCCATCGGGATGCGCCTCATGGGCGGTGCGACCGACCCGATGGCCTGGCGCATCGCGAGTGCCGTGATCGGCGTGGTCGCCGTGTTCCTCCTGGTGCGGATCGCGCGGCGCATGTTCTCGTCCACGCTGCTCGGCCTGGTCGCGGGCCTGCTGCTCGCGGTCGACGGCGAGGCGATCGTGCACTCGCGCACCGGCCTGCTGGACCAGTTCCTCATGTTCTGGGTGCTCGTCGGGTTCGGCTGCCTGGTGATGGACCGCGAGTGGGCCAGACGCCGGCTTGCCGACCGGGTGGCGCAGATCGTCGAGGCCGGTGGGGCGATCGGCCGGTACGGGCCACGGCTGGGGTTCCGGTGGTGGCGGCTCGCGGCGGCCGTGTCGCTGGGCCTGGCCTGTGGCGTGAAGTGGTCGGGCCTGTACTTCGTCGCAGCGTTCGGCCTGCTCACCGTGGTCTGGGACCTCACGGCCCGCCGCACGGCCGGCATCGGGCGGTGGTGGGAGGACGCCCTGGTGGTCGACGCCGTCCCGGCCGCCCTGGTCATGCTGCCCACCGTTCTCGCGGTATACGTCGCGTCGTGGTCGGCCTGGTTCGCGCACCCGAAGTCGTACCTGCGCGACTGGGCGGTGGTGAACGGCGTGACGCCGCCGGGCTGGTGGCCGGACTGGGGCTGGGCGCAGGGCGCCTGGGAGGCAGGCCGGTCGCTGTGGGAGTACCACCACATGATGTGGGACTTCCACACCAACCTGGACTCGGACCACAACTACGCGTCGCACCCGCTCGGCTGGATCGTGCAGTGGCGGCCGACGTCGTTCTTCTGGGAGAAGTTCGCCCCGGGCCAGGGCCCGTGCCCCGCGGACTCCGCGGGCGATTGCGCCACCGCCGTCACGTCGCTCGGCAACCCGCTGCTGTGGTGGCTCGGCGCCCTCGCGATCCCCGTGGTCCTGGTGCTCGTGATCAAGTTCCGCGACTGGCGCGGCACCGCCGCCCTCGTGGGGATCGCCGCGGGCTGGCTGCCGTGGTTCCTGTACTCGTGGCCGCTCGCGGACCGCACCATCTTCACGTTCTACTCGATCGTGTTCACGCCGTTCGTGATCCTCACGCTCGTGTACGTGCTGGCGGTCGGGCTGGAACGGACGTCGCGCCGGAGCGCGGACCGGCGGATCGTGTGCTGGCTGGCCGCGGTGCTCGTGGTGCTGATCGTGGGCGTGAGCGTGCTCTACTACCCGATCTGGACGGCGATGCCGGTGCCGTACGAGTACTGGCAGCGGCTCATGGTGCTCCCGAGCTGGATCTAGCGCGGGAGTGACGGGCGGGGGCTAGAGGGCCGAGGAGTCGCGGAGGTCCACGCCCGCGGCCGTCAGCTCCTTCTCGGCGGCCGCGCCCTGCTCCGGGGAGACCGGGATCGTCAGGTCGGTCAGCACCCGGGCGTGCAGCCCGGCGCGGCGGGCGTCGAGCGCGGTGTGCTTCACGCAGTGCGACTGGACGAGGCCCACGACGTCGACGGCGGTGACCCCGGCGTCCGACAGGACCGTGGCGAGGCTGCGGCCGTGCTCGTCCGCGCCGTCGAAGCCGGAGTACCCGTGCGAGTACTGGCCCTTCAGCAGCTTGGCGTCCGGCGCGAGGTCGGCCAGCGCGGGGTGCAGCTCGGCGTTCGGTGAGCCGGCGACGCCGTGCGGCGGCCACGAGTCGACGAAGTCCGGGGTGTCGCTGAAGTGCTCGCCCGGGTCGATGTGCCAGTCCTGCGTGGTCACGACGGTCGTGTACCGGTCCCGGTGGGCGGCGGCGTAGGCGGCGACGCGGTGCGCGATCTCGTTCGCGCCCTCCGTGGCGAGCTCACCCCCCTCGCAGAACGTGGGCTGCACGTCGACGACGATGAGGGCCCGCAGCTCGGGCGAGGACTCGGCAAGGCTCATGGGACTCACTCTTCCACTGCGTGGGTGGGACGAGGTACCCCCGGGTGGTCGGTAGTTCGTCACACGATCGGCAGCCCGGACTGCCGATCACCCGACGTTCTGCCGACCGCTCCGCTCCCTGCGGTGCTTGGATGGGGGCGTGGATGTCATGGCGCTACGTCGGTGGGGGGTACGGGCACTCGTCCTGCCCGCTTCGGTGCTGGTCGCGGGGCTGGCCGGGTGTGGCGGGTCGGCCGAGCCCGGGGTGGTGTCGCCGAGCCCGACCGTGTCCTCGAGCCCGTCCGCGTCGGCGAGCGCGGCGGCGCCGTCGGGGGCGGAAGGGACGGATCCCGGGGACGGCGAGGTGACCGCCGAGACCGAGGTGGTGGCTCAGGAGCTCCCGGTCCCGTGGGGCATCGCCCCGCTGCCCGGCGGGCGGTTCCTGGTCACGATGCGGGACGACGCGGCGCTCGCCGTGGTGCACCCGAACGGCGACGTCGCACCGCTCGACGCGTCCGGCGGCGCCCAGGAGCTGGCCGACCAGACGACGCCCGGCGGCGAGGGCGGACTGCTCGGCGTGGCCGTGGACCCGGAGGACAGCGGGCCGACGTTCACCGTCTTCCTGTACCGCACCGGCGCGGAGGACAACGCCGTGCTGCGCGCCGAGCTCGACCTGGACGGCATGACGCTGCGCGACGTCACGACGATCCTCGACGGCATCCCGAGCGCGTCCAACCACAACGGCGGCCGGATCGCGCTCGGCCCGGACGGGTACCTGTACGTCGCGACCGGCGACGCCGGGAACCCCGCGAACGCGCAGGACCCGGAGTCGCTGGGCGGCAAGATCCTGCGCGTCACGACCGACGGCGAACCCGCGCCGGGCAACCCGGACCCCGGCTCGCCGGTGTGGTCCCTGGGGCACCGCAACGTGCAGGGACTGGGCTGGGACGCGAGCGGCCGGATGTTCGCGAGCGAGTTCGGGCAGAACGAGCTGGACGAGCTGAACGTGATCGAGGCGGGCGGCAACTACGGCTGGCCCGACGTCGAGGGTCCGGGGGAGCGCGCCGGGTTCGTCGACCCGGTGGCCTGGTGGCCGACGTCGGAGGCGTCGCCGTCGGGTATCGCCGTCACCGACGAGGCCGTGTACCTGGCGGCGCTGCGCGGGGAGCGGCTGTGGCGCGTGCCGCTGCTCGGCACGGCGCAGGACGTCGCCGACGGCGAGAGCCCGGGCTTCGGGGAGCCGCAGGAGCTGCTGGCCGGGGAGTACGGGCGGCTGCGCGCGGTCCAGGCCGGGGCGGACGGTGAGCTGTACGTGCTGACCGGTAACACGGACGGCCGGGGCCAGCCTGCGTCCGAGGACGGCCGGGTGGTCGACGACCGGCTGCTGCGGGTCACGCTGACACCTGCCGGGTGACCAGCGGCGGGTATCCACTGGCAGACGTCTAGGGCTGTGGATATCCTGATCGGCGGGAAGGGGCCGCGTCGTAGGCTCGAACCACTGCCGATCGAGAGGGGTGAACAGGATGTCCGCAGAACCTGGCGCGTACCGGACGGTGCCGCGCGGCTACGTCTACGCCGACCACATCCCGTACGTCACCCCGGAGTCCCTGGCCGAGCTGCGAGGGCCCAGCACGGGGGTCGTCACCGTGGGACCGCACATCGACACGAGCCTGGACCCGACGTACGACCTCGGTCGCAGAGCGCGGAAGCTGGAGCTGTACAGCGCGACCGTCCGCGACGGTTTCGTGCCGGACCACCGGGCCGTCCTGAACCGGTCCGAGCTGCTGCGGCTCTGGCCGTTCCTCAATCTTCCTGGTCGGTGCCGTGCGGTGTGGGAGTCGAAGTTCCCTGAGCTGGCTGCCAGGTCGAAGGTCACGGGAGCCGCCTGATGCTCCCGTTCCACGAGCGCCTCGCCACGATCGGCCTGGAGGCGCTGGAGGGTTATGGCTTCGCGTTGGCCGGCGGTTACGCGATCTCCGCGAACGGCATCGGCGACCGGCCGTCCAACGACGTGGACCTGTTCACGAACGTGTTCGAGCCCGATGTCTTCGTGGTCTCGGTGGCGAAGCTTCGTGCGGCGTTCCTGGCCGCCGGCCTGGACGTGCGTGACAACTTGATCGGGCGGACGTTCGCCGACGTCAACGTCACCGATCCCGTCACGGGCGAGTCGAGCGACGTCCAGATCGGCGCGAACTACCGCGCGTTCCAGCCCTCGCGGCTGGCTGTCGGGCCGGTGCTCGACGTCCGCGACGCAGTCGCCGGGAAGATGAGCGCCCTGTGGTCCAGGGGTGAGACGCGTGACTTCATCGACATCGACGCGGTGGTGGGTTCCGGGCGCTTCACCCGTGACGAGGTCCTGGCGATCGGGGACGAGCAGGAGTCGCTGCCGTTCGACCGGGCGATGCTGGCGGATCGTTTCCGATCGGTCCAGGACAAGAGCCCGGAGTCGTTCGAGGCGTACGAGGTGGGCGAGGACGGGCGCAAGGAGATCGTCGGCCGCTTCCTCGACTGGGCCGACGAGATCGACCCCGCCGTCGTCCGCTGAGCGCGCCGCCACGGCGCCCCGGGCGCAGCGATCGGGCTGGACCGCGCACCTACGATGGACCCATGCCGGAAGCCGAGAAGACCTTCTACCTCACGACGCCGATCTACTACGTGAACGATGCCCCGCACATCGGGCACGCGTACACGACGGTCGCCGCAGATGTCGTGACGCGCTGGCACCGTCAGCGCCAGGAGAACGTCTGGTTCCTCACCGGCACGGACGAGCACGGCGAGAAGGTGCTGCGCACCGCCGAGTCCCACGGCGTGACCCCGCAGGACTGGGCGGACCGGCTGGTCGAGACGGCATGGAAGCCTGTGCTCGAGACCCTCGACGTGCGCAACGACGACTTCATCCGGACGACGGAGGAGCGGCACGAGACCGCCGTGCAGGCGTTCCTCCAGGGCCTCTACGACAAGGGCGAGATCTACGAGGGCTCCTACGAGGGGCCGTACTGCGTGGACTGCGAGGAGTACAAGCTCCCGGGCGACCTGCTCGACGGCACGGGGGAGTACGAGGGGCAGAAGGTGTGCTCCATCCACGGCAGGCCCGTCGAGATGCTCTCCGAGCAGAACTACTTCTTCAAGATGAGCGGGTACGCGGAGCGGCTGCTCGCGCTCTACGAGGAGCACCCCGAGTTCGTGCAGCCGGCGTCGGCCCGCAACGAGGTCGTGAGCTTCGTGAAGCAGGGGCTGCAGGACCTCTCGATCTCGCGCTCGACGTTCGACTGGGGCGTGCCGATCCCGTGGGACTCCTCCCATGTGCTCTACGTCTGGTTCGACGCGCTCCTGAACTACGCCACGGCCGTGGGCCTCGACAGCGACGACCCGGAGCGCAAGGAGCAGTTCGCCCGGACGTGGCCGGCTGACGTGCATCTCGTGGGCAAGGACATCCTGCGGTTCCACGCGGTGATCTGGCCGGCGATGCTCATGGCCGCCGGCCTGCCGCTGCCCAGGACCGTGTTCGCGCACGGCTGGCTCCTGGTGGGCGGCGAGAAGATGAGCAAGTCCAAGCTCACCGGCATCGCGCCGTCCGACATCATCGACACCTTCGGCTCGGACGCGTTCCGCTACTACTTCATGCGCACCATCGCGTTCGGCGGCGACGGCTCGTTCTCGTGGGAGGACATGACCGCCCGCTACAACGGCGAGCTCGCCAACGGGTTCGGCAACCTCGCGTCCCGGACCGCCGCGATGATCGGCAAGTACTTCGGCGGTTCGCTGCCCGCCCCGGGCGCCCTCACCGACGCCGAGACCGGGCTCGCCCGGGTGGCGGCCCAGGCCGTGGCCGACGCCGAGGCGGCGATCGACCGGCTCGCCATCCACGACGCGGTCTCCGCGGTCTGGACGCTCGTGGACGCCACGAACGGGTACCTCGCCGAGACACAGCCCTGGAAGCTCGCCAAGGAGCCGGGCGAGACCGACGAGGCCGGCGCGGGGGTGGACGGCGGCCGCCTCGCGACGTCGCTCGTCACCGCGACGGAGGCGCTGCGGTCGCTCGCGGTGCTCCTCAACCCGATCACGCCGAAGGCGGCGGCCGGGCTCTGGGAGCTGCTCGGCGCGGAGGCCTCGCTCGGGACGCTCGACGCCCAGCCGCTCGGCGGCGCGGCGACGTTCGGGGCGCTCCCCGTGGGGACCACCGTGACCAAGGGCGCGGCCCTGTTCCCGCGCCTCGACGACACGGCGGCCTGAGCCCGGCGATGGCGAAGCGCACACGCGAGCGCGGGTTCCCGGCCGCCCCCGAGCCGCTGCCGGTCCCGGTCGTGGACAACCACACGCATCTCGACCACATCGCCGCCGTGCTCCCCGGCACGGCGCCGGAGGGCGAGCGGGGCGACTGGCCGCCGTCCGCCACCGACCACCTGGACCGGGCCTCGGCCGCGGGCGTGGACCGGGTGGTCCAGGTGGGCTGCGACCTGCCGTCGGCGCGCTGGACCGACGCCCTCGTCCGCCAGGACGCGCGGGTGCTGGGCGCCGTCGCCATCCATCCCAACGAGGCCACCCTGCACGCGGGCATCGACGAGGTGGGGCCCGACGGACTCACGCCCGAGCCGGAGGAGCGGCACGCGGTGGGGCTGGACGACGCCGTCGCCGAGATCGCCGACCTGGCCAAGGGCAACGACCGCATCCGCGCGATCGGCGAGACGGGCATGGACCTGTTCCGCACGGGCCCGCGCGGCGAGCGGGCGCAGCGGGACGCCTTCCGCGCGCACATCGCGCTGGCCAAGGAGCTGGGCCTGGCCCTGCAGATCCACGACCGCGACGCGCACGCCCAGGTCATCGAGGTCCTGCTGGCCGACGGCGCGCCCGAGCGCACCGTCTTCCACTGCTACAGCGGCGACGCCGAGATGGCCCGCGTCTGCGCCGAGCACGGCTGGTACCTGTCGTTCGCCGGACCGGTCACGTTCAAGGCCAACGACCACCTGCGCGCGGCCCTGGCCGTGGCGCCGCGTGAGCTGATCCTCCTGGAGACCGATGCCCCGTACCTCACGCCGCACCCGTACCGGGGGCAGCCGAACGCCCCGTTCGCGGCGGCCCACACGGTGCGCGGCATGGCGGCCCACCTGGGGGAAGACCTCGCGGTGCTGTGCGCCGACATCGGTGCCAACTCGGAGCGCGTCTACGGCACCTGGTAAGAATGGCGCATTGGGCGGAAGAAAGCGGCATTTGATTTCATATCCCCACGCCTTTTGCTGCGAGGTTTGTTCCGTTACGGTCTGGTGCTCGTGGTGAGGTACGCACGGCCGTGGCTCGCGAGCAGACCGGCCCGCTGGCTGGTTCGTGGTGCCGTCGTCGGCGTGCTCGTCGGCGTCGCCGGCATGTACACGGCCAACGCGACGACCCTGACGATCGACTACAACGGCGACGTCCGCACGCTCGGCGTCTACGGCGACACGGTCGCCGAGGCGCTGGCGTCGCAGCACATCGAGCTGCAGCCCGACGACGTGGTGCAGCCGTCCGCCACGTCCGGTGTCGGCACCGGCAACACCGTGGTGGTCCGCACCAGCCGGAACGTCACGGTCGAGCTCGACGGCCAGGTGATCACGCTGCGCACCACCGCGGGCACGGTCGGCGAGCTGCTGGCGGCTCTCGGGCCGCGTGGCGACGGCGCCCTCGCCACGGCCTCCCGGACCACGCAGCTCGACCGCGACCCGGTCCGGTTCTCCACGGTCAAGAAGGTCAACATCGCCGTGGACGGCTCGGTGCTGGAGTTCAGCACCACCCGGTCGACGGTGCGCTCCGTGTTCGACGAGGCCGGGATCGCGCTGGCCGACGGCGACGTCACGTCCGTGCCGCTCGACGCCGCCGCCGTGGACGGGATGATCATCATGGTCAGCCGCGACGCGTCGTCGTCGCGCACGGTGACCGAGGTGGTGCCGTTCGAGACCGAGACGGTCGAGGACTCCAGCCTCCCCGAGGGCTACGAGTCGATCCGCACCGCCGGCGTCGCCGGTGAGGCGAAAGTGACGTACGAGGTCAAGACGGTGGGCGGCGCCGTGGTCGAGCGCACCGTGGTGGACCGCAAGGTCACTCGTGAGCCCGTGAACGAGGTGCTCGTGGTGGGGACCATGGACGTGGCCACCGCGCCCGTGGACCCGGGCTCCGCGCGGGCCCTGGGCCAGGCGATGGCCGCCGAGCGCGGCTGGGGCGCCGACGAGTTCTCCTGCCTGGACCAGCTCTGGCAGAAGGAGAGCGGCTGGCGCTGGAACGCCGACAACCCCAGCAGCCAGGCGTACGGCATCGCCCAGGCGAACCCGGGCTCCAAGATGGCCACGGTCGGCAGCGACTGGCTCACCAACCCGGCCACCCAGATCGAGTGGGGACTGGGCTACATCTCCGGTCGCTACGGCACACCGTGCGGTGCGTGGGCGCACTCGGTGGAGATCGGCTGGTACTGAGCGGGGCGTTTTTCACCCTGGAACATTTGGGATATTTAAGGATCTATCCCGACCTTTCCAAGGTGTATTTCGCGGATAGGCTTGCATTTGATAACGGCAGGGTTACGGTCTCTGGGACCGCCGGATCGGCCGGTCGGGCCCGCGCCCCCGCGCGGGAGGTGCGTGCGACTCGTACCGTCCCGGCCTCCGTGCCCGGACCGCGCGAGGACTGGACCCGCGTGTCATCTCCCCACCCAGCTCAGGGCATCCCCAGCGAACTGCCCCCCACCCCTGAGGCCGGCTCCGACGTCGGCATCACCGAGATCTTCGAACCGCCGACAACGGTTCACCCCCTCACCCCGCCGGACCCCCAGCCGGCCCCGCCCCGTAAGCGCCACCGCAGAGCCGCCCTCCTCGCAGGGGCCGCGGCCATCGCGGTCGCCGGCGCCGGTGGCATCACCGCCTACGGTTCGGCCCACAAGACCGTCACGCTGGACGTGGACGGCAAGGTCACGACCGTCGAGACCTTCCAGGGCGACGTCGCCGGCCTCCTGGCCGACGAGGACGTCGACGTCACCGACCGCGACGCGGTGACGCCCGGGGGCACCCTCCGGGACGGCGGCACGGTCGTGGTCCGCTACGGCCACCAGGTCACCCTGCAGGCCGACGGCGAGCGGCGCACGACGTGGGTCACCGCGCTCGACGCCGACGAGGCGCTCGCCACGCTCTCCCAGCGGGCCGGCGACGTCGCGCTGGTCCCGTCCCGCTCCGGCGGCCGCGTGACCCTCCCGTTGCGGCTCGACGCCGACAGCCCGGTGAACCTGGTCGTCGGCGGCAAGAGCCAGCGGGTGGCCGACGGTGCCGCGCAGCTCGACGACCTGCTCGCCGAGCACGACGTCGCGGTCGACGCGGACGACCGGGTCACCGTCGAGAGGTCGGACGGCGCGTCCGACGCGTCGGCGGACCCGGGCGTCGCGACGCTGTCCGTCGTCGTCGAGAAGGTCCGGAGCTCGGTCCAGAAGACCGTCACCCGGCTGTCGTTCGACAAGGTGCGGACCGCGGACCCGGACCGGTACGAGGACCTCGACCCGTACGTGGCGACCGAGGGTGTCGTGGGCAAGCGCGTCACGACCTGGGACGTCACGACCGTGGACGGCGAGGTCGTGAAGCGGGACAAGCGCACCTCGAAGGTCGAGCGCAAGCCCGTCGACCAGGTGACCGTGTACGGGACCAAGGACCGGCCGGCACCGAAGCCCGAACCGGAGCCGGAACCGGAACCGCAACCCGTCGCGAAGGAGCCGGCCCAGCAGGCCGCGCCCGAGCCGGAGGCCGACGTGGTGGCGACCGGCGGCGTCTGGGCCCAGCTCGCGCAGTGCGAGTCGGGCGGCGATCCCACCACCAACACGGGCAACGGCTACTACGGCCTGTACCAGTTCTCGCAGCAGACCTGGGTGGCGATGGGCGGTTCAGGCCTCCCGTCGGACGCCTCGGCCGCCGAGCAGACCATGCGGGCCCAGAAGCTCCAGGCGCAGTCCGGCTGGGGACAGTGGCCCGGCTGTGCCGCGAAGCTCGGCCTGCTCTGACCCCTCCCGACATGTCAGACGTACAGGTCACCCGAGTGGCCTGTGCGTCTGACACGGGGAGTGAGTTGGACGGTTGTCCTAGACGAGTGAGCGATAACACAGCCTGAAAGCACCGAGAAACTTGGCCGGACGATAACGGATCAGTTACGTTCGGTTGTCCTCGCTGGCGGGAGGGCGCGAAGTGGTGTAGGCCACAGCGCCCGAACAGTGGCAGGGCAGCGCTGAGAACGGAACCTCGTGATCAGTGCGAGACCGCCGGATCGGCCGGTCGAGACCGCGACGGCTCGCAAGAGTCGCCAGGCCCCCAGGCCGAATCGTGGTGGGGACGCTCGCGCGAGCGCGTGGCCCCTGGCTCGCCGCCCGTGCCCGGGACGTCCGACGACTGGACACGAGTGAACCCCCGTTCTGAGCAGCAGAGTTCTGGCTCCATCCCCAGCATCAACTCAGAGTCCGAGGCCCCCGACCCTCAGACGACCCTCTCGAAGCGTCGCCGTCGCTGGCCCCTGATCGCCGGCCTCGCAGCCGTGGCGATCGCCGCTTCCGGCTCCGTCGCCTTCGCGGAGGCGCGCAAGACCGTCACGCTCGACGTCGACGGCAGCACCAAGACCATCACCACCTACTCCGGTTCCGTGCAGGGCATGCTCGAGTCGCAGGGCGTCCGTCTGGGCGAGCGCGACGTCGTCGCCCCCGGCACCGACGCGAAGCTGTCCGACGGCGACCAGGTGGTCGTCCGCTACGCCCGCCAGGTCACCATGTCCGACGGCGGCGACGAGCGCGACGTCTGGGTCACCGTGACCGATGCCGCTGAGGCGCTGACGACCCTCGCCGAGCGCGGCGGCGACGTCTCCCTGGTGGCGTCCCGCTCCGGCGACCGTGCCTCGCTCCCGCTCCGCCTGAACGACGACGGCCCCGTCGCCGTGGTGGCGGACGGCAAGACGCGCGTGGTCGAGGACCGCGCCGACGGCGTCGACAGCGTGCTCAACGGCCTGAAGGTCGAGCTCGACAAGGACGACCTCGTGAACATCGTGCCGGTGGCCACCCTGGCCGAGGACAAAGCGATCGACGCGAAGTCGGCCAAGTCCGCCACGAAGGCCGGTGCCGACGTCGCCGTCCAGGTGCAGCGGGTCGAGACCAAGAAGGTCACACAGCGGTTCGACCTGGACCACGACACGAAGACCGTCCAGGACAAGGACCGCTACACGGACGAGGGAGACCACGTCCGCACCGCGGGCAGGGACGGCGTGCGCACGCGCATCGTCCAGCTCCGTACGGTCGACGGCGAGGTCGTCGCCCGCAAGGAGCTCTCGAACAAGGTGACCAAGAAGCCGGTCACCCGCGTGATCGTCGAGGGCACCAAGGAACGCCCGGTGGAGAAGAAGGCCACCGTCGAGGCGACCAGCACCGGGAGCAGCACCCCGGCGCCGTCCGGCTCGGTCAAGGAGATCGGCCAGCAGCTGGCCGCCGCCCGCGGCTGGACCGGCTCGGAGTGGACCTGCCTCGAGTCCCTCTGGGAGCGCGAGTCCGGCTGGAACTACCAGGCGGCCAACCCGTCGTCGGGCGCTTACGGCATCCCGCAGGCGCTGCCGGGCTCCAAGATGGGCTCGGCGGGCTCGGACTGGGCCACCAACCCGGCCACGCAGATCAAGTGGGGCCTCGGCTACATCGCGGACCGCTACGGCACGCCGTGCGGTGCGTGGGGCCACTCGGAGTCGGTGGGTTGGTACTGACAGAGCCATGGTCGCTCTCGTGCTCCGCGCCCTCTCCGGCGGGACTTGCTTCGCCGCGTCCCACCTCCGAGTACGCTCCGCACGAACGCTCCAGTTAGGCTCACCTGCATGAACGACACCTCAAGCGCCCTGCTCGGTCCCGCGGAGATCCGCGACCTGGCAGGGCGCTTGGGCGTCCGGCCAACGAAGACGCTCGGCCAGAACTTCCTGCACGACGGCGGCACCGTCCGCAAGATCGTGCGCACCGCGGGGCTCCGGCCCGGCGAGCGGGTGGTCGAGGTCGGGCCCGGGCTGGGCTCCCTGACGCTGGGCCTCGTGGAGGCCGGCGCCTCCGTCGTGGCGATCGAGATCGACCCGGTCCTGGCCGGGCAGATCGCCGACACCGTGCGGACCCGGGTCCCGGGCGCCGACTTCGAGGTGGTGCTCTCCGACGCGCTGGACGTCACCGCGCTGCCCGGTGAGCCGCCGACGGCGCTCGTCGCGAACCTCCCGTACAACGTGGCCGTCCCGGTGCTGCTCACCATGCTGCAACGGTTCGCCTCGCTCGAACGCGTGCTCGTGATGGTGCAGGCCGAGGTGGCCGACCGGATCGCCGCCGTCCCGGGCTCCAAGATCTACGGCATCCCGTCGGTGAAGGCCGCGTGGTACGCGTCGGCCCGCCGCGCCGGGACCATCGGGCGCAACGTCTTCTGGCCCGCGCCCAACGTCGACTCCGCGCTCGTCTACCTCGAGCGGCGCGACCCGCCCTCGACCACCGCCTCGCGCGAGCAGGTGTTCGCCGTCGTGGACGCCGCGTTCGCGCAGCGCCGCAAGACGCTGCGCGCCGCCCTGTCCGGCGTGTTCGGCTCCGGCGTCGCCGCCGAGACGGCGCTCCGGGCCGCCGGCGTGGACCCGGGCGCCCGGGGTGAGACGCTCGTGGTCGAGCAGTTCGCGCGCATCGCGGAGCAGCTCCCCGACCTGCCGGACACCCAGGTCACCGGGGTGACCCCTGCGTCCGGCACCGCAGAGCAGGAGGGGGACGAGTGATCCCGCGTCTCGCAGCGGCCCCGCCGCCGTCGGTCCGGGTCCGCGCGCCCGGCAAGGTCAACCTCGGGCTGCGTGTCGGTCCCGTCGGCGACGACGGCTACCACCCGCTCGCGACGATCTTCCAGGCCGTCTCCCTGTTCGAGGAGGTGACGGCGACCCAGGTGGCACCCGGCGCCGGCATCTCGCTGACGGTCTCGGGCCCGCAGGCCGACGTCGTCCCGACCGACGAGACCAACCTCGCGTGGCGTGCCGCTGCGCTGCTGGCCGAGCGCACGGGCCTGCCCGCCGACGTCCAGCTCCACCTCACCAAGGGTGTGCCGGTCGCCGGCGGCATGGCGGGCGGGTCCGCCGACGCCGCCGCCGCGCTCGTGGCCTGCGACGCCCTCTGGGAGGCCGGCATACCCCGCCCGGACCTCGTGGAGCTGGCCGCCGAGCTCGGTGCGGACGTGCCGTTCTCGCTGCTGGGGCACACTGCCGTCGGCACGGGCCGGGGCGACCTGCTCACGCCCGCGATGACCCGTGGCGAGTTCCACTGGTGCTTCGCGACGCAGCGGGAGGGCCTCTCGACGCCCACCGTGTTCCGCCGGTTCGACGAGCTCGCCGGCCCGTCGACGCCGCGCGTGGCCCCCACCGACGACACGGCGATCATGCACGCGCTGCGCGCCGGTGACGCGGTGGCGCTCGGCAAGGCGCTGCACAACGACCTGGAGGGTCCGGCGCTCGACCTGCGGCCCGAGCTCGCCGGCGTGCTGGAGGTCGCCACGGAGTCCGGCGCGCTGGGCGTCGTCGTGTCCGGGTCCGGCCCCACGGTCGCCGCGCTCGGCCGGTCCCGGCAGCACGCGCTGGCGCTGGGCGCGGCGTGGACGGCGGCCGACGTCGTCGACGCGGTCTGGTGTGCTACCGGGCCCGCCCCGGGCACGCAGATCGTGACCCCGATGCGCGCCTGAGCGCGCACCGGGTCAGTACGCGACCTGCGGCACGAAGACGTTCGTCAGGTGCGTGTGCCGCGTGACCCAGCGGGTGCGCCGCGTCGCCAGGTTGCTCTCGGCGGTCAGGACGCACTCGACCACCCGCTCCACGGTGCCCGTCATGGCGCTGAGCGCCAGGGCGGCGTTGCGGCCCCACTCCTCCAGCAGCACCTGGGCGCCCGCGCCCTGCGTGAGCTGCAGCGGGGTGCTCGCCCGGCGGGCGAACGCGACCAGGGAGTCCTTGTGCGCCGCCGGGATGTCGCCCTCGACCAGGGCGCACGCGAGGTCGGGCAGCAGGCCGGCCGCGGCGACGGCCGCCGCCGCGACCGGGCCCGTGCCGAGCACCGCGATGCGCGACGGGTCCACGCTCGCCAGCGTGCGCAGGGCCTGCACCGCCCGGACCGCGTCGGTGAAGACGCCGCGGTTGTACGGGTCGTCCAGGTCGTCCTGCGGCACCTCGACGACCAGGTGGGCGAACCCGCCGGACGCGAGCCACTCCAGGTCGCGCGCCGCGGCCTTGCCGGCCGGGCGCAGCTCGACCAGGCCGGGCAGCGTCGCGGCGGCCCCGACCGGCATGACGAGCCAGCCCGTCACCGGGCGGCCCTCGAAACCGGCGAACGTCACGGTCTCCGCGTTGAGGTCCCGCGAGCGGGCGAACGTCGCGGTCAGGACCGGCGCGACCTCGATGTCCCGGTGCGCGGCGAGGTTCGCCGCCCAGAACGCGTCGAAGTCCGTGGGCTCGTCGGTGGCGGGCGGAGCAGCCGGTGCCACCGTGACGAGCGGCAGGTCGTACTCGGGCACGGGCGGTACCTCCGGGTCTTGGGCGTGCGCTCGGAGCGTACCGCCCGTGTCCGACAGTCCGGACGCCGGTCCACGACCCCCGGCCGTCAGATGATCTTGTTCAGCCATGCGAGCTTGCGCGGGAAGCGGTAGTCGCCGCCACCCTCGTGGTTGTTGTACGGGTAGACGTCGATCTCCTTGCTCACCGCGCCGGCCCCGCCCGGGCCCCAGCCGTTGTACGCCGCGTACACCGTGGACGGCGGGCACGTGGCGTCCATGAGCGCCACCGAGAACAGCGTCGCCGCGCGGGCGCGCCGGGCGAACGACACCCCGTCCAGGTAGGAGAAGGTGCGCCAGACCTGCTCCTCGACCGCCGGGTCGCGGTGCACGGAGAGGTACCGGGTGATCTCGTTGTACGGCAGGTTGTCCGTGATCTGCACGGCGCGGCGGTAGTGGCTCAGGAACGGCACGTCCGGCATGGCGGCCACGACGTCGGGCACGAGGCCCGCGACCGCGATGGTGATGCCGCCGCCCTGGCTGCCGCCGCTCAGCGCCACCCGCGCCGGGTCCAGGCCCGGGATCGCGCGTACCGCGTCCACGGCGCGGGCGCCGTCGGTGAAGACGCGGCGGTAGTAGTGGTCGTGCGGGTCGCGCACGCCGCGCGTCATGAACCCGGGGGACGCGGGGCCCGACCCCACCGGGTCCGCCGTGTCCCCGCCCGCGCCCCAGCCCGACCCCTGGCCGCGCGTGTCCATCATGAGGTGCGCGTAGCCCGCGGCGGCCCACTGGATGCGCTCGTGCGGCAGGCCCCGCCCGCCGCCGTAGCCCTGGTACTCGACCACGACGGGCAGGTCGCCCGGCGCGTGCGCGGGACGCGTCAGCCACGCCTTGACCGGGTGCCCGCCGAAACCGGCGAACGTGACGTCGTCGACCAGGATCTCGGTGAGCCCCACGTCGATGCGCTCCACCTGCGGCGCGTCGTCGAACGTGCGGGCCTCGGCCAGGGTGGTCGACCAGAACTCGTCGAAGTCGGCGGGCTCGTCGACCTCCGGGGTGTACTTCTCGAGTTCGGGCAGCGGCATGTCGAACTGGGCCACGTGGATGCTCCTCGGCGTCGTCTTGTGCTGTGCCGGTGGCGAAGTCTTTCCTGTGCGGTCGCCGTCGGCCGGGGTGAGCGTAGCGCGCGACTACCCTTGGTAGGTGGCACATCTTCTCGGCGCAGACGGCATCGCGCTGACCATCGGCACCCGGACCCTTCTGGCGGACGTCTCGCTGGGGCTCGACGACGGCGACCGCGTCGGCATCGTGGGCCCCAACGGCGCGGGCAAGTCCACCCTGCTGCGCATCTTCGCGGGCGCCACGCTGCCCGACGGCGGCCGCGTCACCCGGGTGGGCGGCTCCACCCTGGGCCTGCTGGACCAGCGCGACGAGCTGCCCGACGACGCCACCGTGCTCGACCTCGTGCACGGCGACGCCGAGACCCACGTCTGGGCCTCGGACGCCCGCGTCCGCGAGGTGCACGACGGCCTGATCGCCGACCTCCCCTGGGACGCCCCGGTCGCGAAGCTGTCGGGCGGCCAGCGCCGCCGTGTGGCGCTCGCGGCCCTGCTCGTCCAGGACCCGGACGTGCTGCTGCTCGACGAGCCCACCAACCACCTCGACGTCGAGGGCGTGGCGTGGCTCGCCGCCCACCTGCGCGAGCGGTACGGCCGCCCGGGCACGACGGGCGCGCTCGTGGTCGTGACGCACGACCGCTGGTTCCTCGACGAGGTCTGCTCCCGCATGTGGGAGGTGCGCGGCGACGGGACCGGCGCCGTCGACGGGTACGAGGGCGGGTACGCGGCCTACATCCTGGCGCGCGCCGAGCGGGCCCGGCAGGCCGCGACGGCTGCCGAGAAGCGGGACAACCTGCTGCGCAAGGAGCTCGCCTGGCTGCGCCGCGGGGCGCCCGCCCGGACGTCGAAGCCCAAGTTCCGGCTCGACGCCGCGTCCGCCCTGATCGACGACGAGCCGCCGCCGCGCGACTCGATGGAGCTCACCCGCATGGCGACGCGGCGGCTCGGCAAGGACGTGCTGGACCTCGAGTCCGTGTCGGTCGCCGTACCGGGCAAGGTCCTGTTCGACGACGTGACCTGGCGGCTCGGCCCCGGCGACCGGTACGGCATCGTGGGCGTCAACGGTGCCGGCAAGACGACGCTGCTCGCGCTGCTCGCCGGTCGCCGTGAGCCGGACTCGGGCCGCGTCAAGCGCGGCAAGACCATCCACGTGCGGGAGCTCTCGCAGGACGTCGCCGAGCTCGACGAGCTCGGGACCCTGAAGGCCGTCGAGGTGATCGAGCAGGAGAAGGGCCGGGTCGTCGTCGACGGCAAGGAGCTCACCGCCGCGCAGCTCACCGAGAAGCTCGGGTTCACGCGCGAGCGCGCGTACACGCCGGTGCGGGACCTGTCCGGTGGCGAACGGCGGCGGCTCCAGCTCCTGCGGCTGCTGGTCTCCGAGCCCAACGTGCTGCTGCTCGACGAGCCCACCAACGACCTCGACACCGACACCCTCGCCGCCGTCGAGGACCTGCTGGACGGCTGGCCCGGCACGCTCATCGTCGTCTCGCACGACCGGTACCTGTTGGAGCGGGTCGCCGACCGGCAGGTCGCGCTGCTCGGCGACGGGACCATCCGCGACCTGCCCGGGGGCGTCGAGGAGTACCTGCGGCTGCGGACGGCGGCCAAGGCGGCGGGCACCCGGGGCACCTCCGGCTCGGACGGCGGTCCCGGGGCTGCCCCGGGGCCCGGCGCGGGTGCGGCCGGGGCGACGGCGGGCGCCCCGGCGGCGGGCGGCGAGGAGCTCTCCCAGCGTGACATCCGCGCCGCGAAGAAGGAGGTCTCCCGGATCGAGCGGCAACTTGCGAAGATTGCCCAGAAAGAGGCTGAGCTGCACGAGAACATCGCGCGGCAGGCAACGGACTATCAGGCCGTCGCGCGGCTGGACGCGGAGCTCCGCGACCTGGTGAGCGAACGGGACGAGCTCGAGGCGGCCTGGTTGGAAGCCGCGGAGGTGGCGGGATGACCGACAACGATCTGACACCGCTCGACGGGGTGGACCGGGCGCTCGTCGACGCACTGCGCAAGGACGGGCGCACCACGCTGGCGGTGCTGTCCGAGATCTCGGGGCTCTCCCTGTCCGCCGTGCAGGTGCGGGTGCGCAAGCTGGAGGCGCGCGGCGTCATCACGGGGTACCGGGCGGTCGTGAACCCGGAGGCGGTCGGGCTGCCGCTCTCCGCCTTCATCGAGATCACGCCCCTGGACCAGGCACAGGAGGACGACGCGCCCGAACGGCTGCGCGGCATGGCCGGCATCGAGTCCTGCTACTCGGTGGCGGGCAACGCGAACTACCTGCTCACCGCGCGGGTGGCGTCGCCGCGGGCGCTGGAGGAGCTGCTCGGCAAGATCCGGCGCACGGCGAAGGTCTCGACGCGCACGACGGTGGTGCTGCAGACGTACTTCGAGGGGCAGACGGCCGAGCTCGACTGAGCCGGCCTGGCTCAGCCCGGCCTGGTCTCAGCCCCGCCTGGCTCAGCGCCGCGCCAGGGCCGGGTGGTCCAGCGCGAGCGTGCCGGCGTCGGCGTCCAGCTCCGCGGTGACGCCGAACGGCACGGTGAGCGGGTCGGGGCCGTGGCCGAACCCGAGCTCGCCCAGGATCGGGATGCCGAGCGGGCCCAGCAGGTCCAGGACCACCGGCTCGACCGGCTCGCAGCCCTGCCACGACCCGAGCACGATGCCCACCGCGCCGTCGAACCAGCCCGCGCGCAGCAGGTGCGTGAGGAACGAGTCGATCCGGTAGGCCTTCTCCTCGATGTCCTCCAGCAGCACGATTCCGCCCGCAGCCGAGGGTGTCGTGGGGCCGGTCCCGACGGACGTCGTCAGGAGCGAGAGGCAGCCGCCGGTCGTGACGCCGCGAGCCGTGCCGCCCACCAGGGTGTGCGCGTCCGGGCCGGTGAGCACCTGCGTGGCCTCCGGCTCGAAGAGCGTGCGCCGCAGGTGCTCACGAGCGAGGTCGGACTTGAGGAACGACATGGTCCCGGACATGGGCCCGTGCAGCGACACCAGGCCGAGCCGCGCGGCGACCGCCTGGTGCAGCACCGTGCAGTCGCTGTACCCGACGAGGACCTTGGGGTCCGTGGCGGCGAGCGCGTCCCAGTCGACGAGCTCGACCATCCGTGCGGCGCCGTAGCCGCCGCGCGCCGTGACGATCGCCCGGACGTCCGGGTCGAGCCAGGCCTCCTGGAAGTCTGCGGCGCGCGCCTCGTCGTGACCCGCCAGGTAGGCGTGGTCCGGGTGCGTGTCCAGCACGTGGGGCATCACCTGTACGTCGAGGCCCCAGTCCCGCAGGTGGGCGACGCCCTCGTCGAGCCGCTCGGCCGGGACGGGGCCGGACGGGGCGACGACGGCGACCGTGTCGCCAGGGCGCAGTCGCGGCGGGCTGATCAGGGGCCGCAGCATGCCGCCGACACTACCTGCCCGACCGTCGTGCGCCCGCTGGTGGTGCTTTCTTTCACTCATCTGAAATCTGGCCCCGGAGCGTGGTCGTGAGCCGGGTGAGAAGTCCCGACAGCAGCAGGCGGTCCTCGGCCGGCAGCCCGGCCAGCAGCGCCTCCTCGTGGGTGAGCAGCTCCCGGACGGCACGTTCGACGAGGGCGTGCCCGGCGTCGGTCAGGGTCACGGCCACGGCCCGCCGTCCGGCGTCGGACGACGAGCGCACGACGAGGCCCTCGCGCTCGGCCCGCGCAACCCGTTGCGAGATCGCGCCGGCGGTGACGAGCGTGTGCGCCGCGAGCTCGCGCGTGGTCAGCGACCAGGGCGTCCCGGACCGGCGCAGGGTGCTGAGCAGGTCGAGCGTCGCGGGGTCGATGCCGATCCGGCGCAGCGTCCGGCGCCGCTCGTCCGCCAGGGTCTTGGCGGCGCGCCACAGCGGCGTGATCACGCCGATCGACGCCACCGGGACACCCGGCAGCTCACGTTCCCACGCTGCGGCGATGGCCTCGGGCGGAACGGCCGCCGTGGAGTCGAAGGGGTACTCGGTCACTCTGACCTCCTGTACGTTTAGATCTAAACGTACACGTCCCCAGGAGGTAGCGGCATGTCCGGACTCGTACTCGTCACGGGCGGATCGGGCGGTATCGGCAGCGCGGTGGCGCGTCGGTTCGTCGAGGAGGGGCGCCAGGTCGTGATCACCGGCCGTGACACGGAACGGCTCGACCGGGCCGCGGAGGCGACGGGCGCGCGCGGGGTGCGCTGCGACGTCGGGCGGCCGGACGACGTCGAGGCGCTGCTCGCGCAGCTCGGCGCGCCCGTCGAGGTGCTGGTGGCCATGGCCGGCGGCAACACGGACTTCGACGGACCCGAGCCGGCGGGCCTCGCGCAGGTGGCCGACGGCTGGCGCGCCAACCTCGACGCGAACCTGATCAGCACCGTGCTGGTCGTGACCGCCGTCCTCGACCGGATGCCGGCCGGCGGCAGCGTCGTCACCGTCGGCTCGATCGGCGCCGAGTACGCGGGCACGTCCTACGGCGTGGCCAAGGCGGCCGTCCAGGCGTGGACGGCCGGTCTGTCCGCGACGGTCGGGCCGCGCGGGATCACCGCGAACTGCGTGGCGCCCGGGTACATCGAGGACACCGGGTACTTCAAGGGCCGGCTCACGCAGGAGCGCCTGAGCCGGCTGGTCGCGGCCACGCACGACAAGCGCCCCGGCACGCCGGACGACGTCGCCGGGCTGGTCTCGTTCCTGGCCTCGCCGGCCGCGCGGCACATCACCGAGCAGACGCTGCACGTGAACGGCGGCGCGCGCACGACCCGTTAGCCCATCGGAACGCATGAGATCCGGTTTCTGCCGGTGCGCCGCTTCCGTCGTGTAAGTGCGAATTGTTACGCTCGCGGTAGCCAGCACCCGCGCCCGGCTCCGCCGTCGGGCACACGAAGGAGCGCGAGGAAATGCCCACCACCCGAACCTGGCTGCAGGCGGGCGGGGGCACCGTGGTCCTTGCCCTGATCGTCGCCGCCGTGGTGCAGGCGGCCAACTCGAGCGCGACCTGGGTGTCCAACGACCCGGTCGGCGAGTGCGGCAAGACGTCCGGCGGCCAGGTGGTCGCGGCGCAGAACGTGCTGTCGGCCGCGACCGGGCTGGAGACCGTGGACGGCACCTGGGACAGCCAGTCGGAGGCCGCGACCAGGGCGTTCCAGGCGTACAACGGGCTGCCCGTCGACGGCTGCGTCGACACCAGCACCTGGGTCACCATGCGCGCGCTGGCCATCTCGCTGTGCGATCCCGACTACAGCTGCCAGGGCCCCGACCACCGCATCCGCTACGCCGCGCCGGGCGGGGCGCGGGACGCCTACCTCGCCGAGAACGACTGCGACTGGGGCTCCTACGTGCTGCCCGGGGTGGCGCGGAGCCCGGTCGCCTCGAACAAGGTCATCGCGCTCTCGCGGGACGCGGTCACCGAGATCGAGTGCGGGGGTTGACGTGGTCACCACCATCGACGAGCCGAAGATCCGGCCCGAGTGGCTGCTCGGCGGGGCCGTGACGCTGCTGGGCGCCATCATCATCGTGGTGGTCACGATGGTGCTCGGCGCGGGCGAGGACGAGCCCGTCCTCGTCCCGGCGGACGCCACGGAGCTCACGGCGAACACCTGCGCCGCCGACCTGCGCCAGCCGCACTGGGTCCCCGACGACGTGCGCCGGGCCGTGGCGGAGTGCCCCGCCGAGATCTCGGCGGGGATGGGCCGCACGACGGCGGAGGACCACCTCGGCACCTGGATCACCTACCCGCTGGACGGCCCCGAGAACGCGGAGACGTTCCGCGGCCGGCCGGGCGCCGGGTGGCCCGAGGAGGAGGTCCGCAGCGGGGCGTACCACCCGGCGTCGGCCATCGTCTACGTGGCGTACCCGGGGTCGGAGGAGCTGTCCGGCAAGCTGTCCGGCGACACCGTGACGGTCGAGTGGCAGGACCTGAAGGAGTCGGGCCTGGAGGCGCGCGTGACCCGGGTGGACAACAACGGGTTCGGCCCGGTCCGGGTCGAGTGGACCGACGACGTGGGCTCCTACCTGCTGCTCGCCACGATCGGCCGCACGCCGACGGCCAACGCGGGGCCCTCGGTCGCCGAGCTGATCCGGATCGCGGACAGCGTCGCCGCCGAGGACGAGTGACCGGCCGGGCGCCCGGGTCTTCTGGGCACCCGGGCGCCTGACCGGTCGGTCCGAGGGGCCGCCCGGGACGGGGCGGCCGAGCTGTCAGAGGGCGGCCGTGAGCGCCTCGTCCAGGGCCTGGACGCCGGCCTCCAGCGCCTCGGCCGGCACCGTCAGGGCCGGGCGGAAGCGGACCGACCGCTCGCCGCAGCCCAGCAGCAGCACGCTCCGCTCGGTGAGCGCGGCCAGCACCCGGTCGCGCACCTCGCGCGAGGGCAGGGTCAGCGCGCACATGAGGCCGCGGCCGCGCACGTCGGTCACGCCGTCGTGCCGCGCGGCGAGCTCGGTGAGCGCGTCCTTGAGCTGCTTGCCCATGGTCCGGGCGCGGTCGACCAGACCCTCCTCCTCGTAGGTCTCCAGGATCCGGCGGGAGCGCACCATGTCGGTGAGGTTGCCGCCCCAGGTGGAGTTGATGCGCGAGGAGACGGCGAACACGTTGTCCGGCACCTCGTCCACGCGGCCGCCGGCCATGATGCCGCAGACCTGCGTCTTCTTGCCGAACGCGACGATGTCGGGCGTGACCCCGAGCTGCTGGTAGGCCCACGTGGTGCCGGTGATCCCGGCGCCGGTCTGGACCTCGTCCATGACGAACAGCGCGTCGAACTCCTGGCACAGCGCCTGCATGCCCTGGAGGAACGAGGGGCGGAAGTGGTGGTCGCCGCCCTCGCCCTGGACGGGCTCCATGATGAAGGCCGCGATGTCGTGGGGGTTGGCCTCGAACGCCGCGCGGGCGGCCCCGAGCGCGGCGGCCTCGGCGGCGTCCATGTCCTTGCCCTCGGCGAGGTACGGGGACGGGATGCGCGGCCAGTCGAACTTGGGGAAGCGGGCGACCTTGCCCGGCTCCGTGTTGGTGAGCGACATCGTGTAGCCCGACCGGCCGTGGAACGCGTGCTCCAGGTGCATCACCTGGGTGCCGAGCTCCGGGGACCGGCCGTTCGCCTCGTTGTGGCGGGACTTCCAGTCGAACGCGACCTTGAGCGCGTTCTCGACGGCCAGCGCCCCGCCGTCGATGAAGAACAGGTGCGGCAGGGCCGGGTCGCCCAGCACCCGCGCGAACGTGTCGGCGAACCGCGCCATCTCGACCGTGTAGATGTCGGAGTTGGACGGCTTGTTGATCGCGGCGCTGGCGAGCTCCTCGCGGAAGGCCGGGTCGTCGGCCAGGGCGGGATGGTTCATGCCGAGGGGTGAGGAGGCGAAGAACGTGAACAGGTCGAGCCACTCGTGACCGTCCCGCGCGTCGACGAGCGTGGAGCCGTGCGACCGGGTGAGGTCGAGGACGAGGTCGAACCCGTCGACGAGGAGGTGCTCGCGGAGGGTGGGGAGCACTGCGGTGGGCTCAAGGTGTGTCGTCATGCTGGAAAGATTGGCAATGATCCTGCCAAGTTTCAACGAGTATGGAAAAGTTCCTGTTATGGCCGTCCGGGCCCCCGACGCCGGGTCGCGACCAGCTCGGCCGTCCCGAGCGCCAGCGTGGACCCCAGCATCACCACGAGCGCCGCGGTCCAGCCGCCCGACGCCGCATGCACCGCGCCGATCACCGCGGGCGCGGACGCCGCCACGGCGTAGCCGAAGGCCTGCACGGCCGCGACCGTCCGCCGGGTCTGGGCGACGGTGCGGCACCGCTGCGCGACCACCGTGAAGATCACCACGAAGTTCCCGCCCTGGGCGATCCCCGCGAGGCTCACCCACAGCAGCCACCACTGCGGCGCGAGCAGCAGGCCGGCCGGCAGCGAGACCCAGAGCAGGGCCATCACCACCGCGGCGCCGCGCATCGGCACCCGGGCGGCCAGGGCGAGCGGCACCAGCACGCTGCCCACGATGGCGAGCCCCTGGAACGGCGCGGCGGCGTTGCCCGCGGTGGTCACCGACACGCCCAGCAGGTCGCGCAGCAGCTCCGGCAGCCACCCCGTCACCGCGAAGTAGGAGAAGGACTGGCCCGCGAACGCGACGGTGAGCACCCAGGTGATCGGACGGCGCAGCACGCCGGCCCAGGTCTCCTCGGGCCGCTCCGCCACGTGCGGAGCGGCCGTGGCGGCGGGCCGGTCGACGAGGTGGCGGGTGGTGATCTTCCACCACACGAGCGCGACCACCGCCACGATCGCCCACGACGCGATGGCGCCCCGCCACCCGAGCAGGGCGGCGAGGGGCGCGGTGAGCGACGTCGCGAAGACCGACCCGAGGTTCATCACCGACGAGTACAGGCCGGTGGCCGACGCCGTCCGCGCCGGGAAGTCCCGCGCGATGATGACCGGGACCACCACGTTGCCCACGGTGATGGCCGCGCCCAGCACGACGGTCCCCGTGAAGGCCGCCACCACACCCACGGTGCCCGACCCGGCCGACCGGATCAGCGTGCCCACGATCACCCCGACCAGGGCGACCGTGACCGCCGCGTACGGCCCGACCCGCGCGATCAGGGTCGACGCCGCAGGCGCCACCACGCTGAAGCAGAGCGCCGGGATGCCCACGAGGAGGCCCGCCAGGGTCTGGTCGAGGCCGAGCCCGGCGGCGACGTCGGACATGACCGGCGGGAGAGACGTGATGGGGGTGCGGAGGTTCAGGGCGAAGACGAGTACCGCGACGAGCAGCGCGGAGCTGCCCGCCGCCGCGCGGATGTTGCTCATGATGCGTTCATTGTGCGCGACGGCGGCAGTTGGTTGCGTCGGGCGTCCATCGCATCACCACACGATGTGCTGCTCGACACCCCGGTTCCCCCAGGAGGGATTGCGGCTTTCCCGCTAGATTGGGCGACCGGTCACGACTGGAACAACTGAGGTGTGGAATGAACCAGCGGCAGGTCTTCCCCGCGGTGGGAGCACTCGTCGGCGTACTCATGCTGTCGGGATGCGGGTTCGATCTCGGCAAGGTGGACTACACGGAGCCCGAGTTCGTCGGCTCCTGGGTGGGTGACGGCGCCGGGACCGTCGTGGCGCTCGGCGAGGACCGGACGTTCACGGCCGTCGGCGTCCCGGACGAGCTGCTCGACGGCGCGGGCAGCGACGTACCCGCCGAGATCGAGGGCACCTGGAAGTACAACTCGAAGAGTTCCGCGGACCACGTCGAGCTGACGGTCACCGACGCCGACGGCATGCCGGCGAAGCTCGGCGAGCTGCCCCTGTACGTGGCCGACGCCGACGACCTCTTCTTCCTGCCGGACCAGGTGGGCCGCGAGAAGATCATGGTGAGCCGGGACCGCTGACCCGCGTCGGTCGCCGGGCCGGCCGGTCCTACTCGTCGAACTGGGCGGTCACCGTGCGGAGCAGGGCCGCGAGCTGCGGGCGCTCCGCGGGGGACAGGGCGGTCAGCACCTTGGCCTCGATGTCGAGGAGGTCGCTCATCGCGGCGTCGACCCGCGCCAACCCCTCGTCGGTGAGCTCGACCAGCACACCGCGGCGGTCGTCCGGGGAGCGGTGCCGCTTGACGAACCCGCGTGACTCCAGCCGGTCGATCCGGTTGGTCATGGTGCCGCTCGTGACCAGGGTCTGGGTGACGAGCGTGCCCGGCGACAGGCGATAGGGCTCGCCGGCGCGGCGCAGCGCCGAGAGCACGTCGAACTCCCAGGTCTCCAGGCTGTGCCGCGCGAACGCCGTGCGGCGGGCGAGGTCCAGGTGCCGGGCCAGCCGGGACACCCGGCTGAACACCGTGAGGGGTTCGAGCTCGAGGTCCGGGCGCACGTGGTGCCACGCGGCGACGATGCGGTCGACCTCGTCGGCGGGACCTGTGTGCTCCATGGCGAGAGGCTACCGGATGTCTCGATATCAAGAATCTCGACCGGACGCGTGGCGCGCGTACCGTGGTGGGCGACGGCGCGACGACCGTAGGCTCAGGCATCGTGGGAACAGACATCAGGGTGCACCAGGTCTACGCCGGACGAGTGCTACAGGGTGCCGGGGCGCGAGCCCTCGTGCCGGACGAGATCGAACGGCTCGGGGCGCTGCGGGTGCTGGTGGTCGCGGCGCCCTCGTCGGCCGAGGTGGCGCAGGACCTGGCGACGAACCTGGGGGAGCGGTATGCCGCGACCTTCGGGCGCCCGGCCCAGCACACCCCCGTCGAGGTGACCGCCGAGGCGCTCGCCGTCGCGCGGGAGGTGCGCGCCGACGCGCTCGTGGCGATCGGCGGCGGGTCGGCGATCGGGCTCGCCAAGGCGCTCGCGATCCGGACCGGCATGCCGCAGGTCGCCGTGCCCACCACCTACGCGGGTTCGGAGGCGACGCCCGTCCTCGGGGAGACCGAGAACGGCGTCAAGACGACGCGGCGCGACCCCGCCCTCGCGCCCGGCACCGTCGTCTACGACCCGGAGCTCACGCTGTCGATGCCCCACGGGCTCACGCTGACCTCCGCCCTCAACGCGCTGGCCCACGCGGTCGAGGCGCTGTGGGACACCGGGGCGAGCGCGGCGACCCGCGCGTACGGGGTCGAGGCCGCGGACGGCATCCTGTCCGCGCTCCCCGTGGTGCTGGACCGGCTGTCCGACGTCGACGCGCGGGGCCGGCTCCAGGAGGCGGCATGGCTGGCGGGCGCGTGCCTGGCGCAGGCGCGGATGGGGCTGCACCACCAGCTCGCCCACGTGCTCGGCGGCACCTACGGCCTGCCGCACGCCGAGCTGCACGCCCTGCTGCTGCCCCACGTGATGCGGTTCGACCTGGTCGCCGCCCCGGACGCGGCCGCGCGCCTGACGCGCGTCGCGAACGGTGACCCGGCGGCCGCGGTGGCGGCGCTCGCGGCCCGGCACGACGGTCCGACGACGCTCGGCGCGCTCGGCCTGCCCCGCACCGCGCTGCGCGAGGCGGCCGAGCGGGTGGCGGCCGACCCCTACCCGAACCCGCGCCAGGTCACCGCCGACGCGGTGGAGGAGCTGCTGCTCGCCGCGTGGTGAGCAGCGTGGTCGGCCGCGTGCGTCTCAGCCGGCCGTCCTGCGTCCCAGCAGGTGCGCCTGCGGGAACCCCCGCGCCGGGTCCTCGCCCGGCGCGATCACCAGGCGGGCGACCTCGGCCACGCCGTTCCGGCCGAGCAGGCCGACGACATGGTCGGGCGAGTACCGCCAGGCGGGCGACACCTTGTGGTCGAAGGGTTCGGCCGGGCCGCCCGCGGCGTCGAGCGCCTGGAACGACAGCAGGAGGTACCCGCCCGGGGCCAGGAAGCGGCTCAGCTCGGCAAGCGTCGCCGGGAGCGCGTCCGGCGGCGTGTGGATGACGGAGTAGTTCGCCACCACCCCGGCCAGGCCGCCCGTCGCGACACCGAGCGCGCCGAGGTCGCCCATGTCGCCGACGTCGAACCGCACGCCCGGGTAGGCCGCGCGGGCATGCTCCACGAGCCGAGGCGACAGGTCGACGCCGAACGCGTCGACGCCCCGGTCCCGGAGGAACGCGGTGACGTGCCCGGGGCCGCAGCCGACGTCGGCCACCTGCCCGCCGGCTGACTGCCCGCCGGACTGCCGGACCAGGTCGGCGAACGCCTGGAGCATGACGTGGTTCAGGGGCTGCCCGGTGAACGCCTCGCCGATGAACGCGGTGTAGGCCTCGGCCTTGTCGTCGTAGTCGTCGCGGACGGTCGCGAGCTGCTCGGAGGACGTCACGCGGCGCAGCCTAGTTCGACACCGGCGGCAATCGTCAGTGCTTGCCGAGCACGGGGATGTCGGTAGAATTCTTGTTGCGAGGGGCACTAGCCCCGAGAAGTGAGCCCGGGAGCCTACCCTTCAGGTGGGTGGCCCGGGCTTCGCGCTGTCAGGGCACCTCGTGGAGCTGGGCGACCATCGGGCGCACCCGGTCACGCCACGAACCGACCCGCTGCCACGCCCACGCGACCGCATCCGCTGCCCAGAGCAATGGTTCCTCGTGGCGGTGCAGATGGTCGTAGCGGGTCTCGCTCTTGTGCAGCTCCTCGTACAGCCAACGGCGGTCCTTACCGACGACGCTCTCGTCGAGATCCAGGACGACCACGCCGGCTTCCACCGCCACGCAGCACTGGGCAAGCTTCCGGACGCACGTCTCTCGTTGCTGCAGGCCGCGCCGCCCGGTGGCCTGCACGACCATCGCCGTGACCTCGTGCGCGACCAGGACGTCCAGTACGGCGTGGCGAAGCTCGTCCCGAGCCCCGTTGAAGTGAACGCTGCGTCGCCCGCGAGGCCGGAGTTGGTGCCCGGTCAGATGTGCGCCGCCTGGGAGTCGACGGCCGCGAAGTGCTCGCGGGCCGGGCAGGTGCTGACCGGCGCCCAGGGACAACTGACTCTCGTTCAGAAATATGTCCGCTTCATGGCGGACCATGGTTCAGTTTCACCCCCAATATCACAGGGTGAAACCGGGTGCGCATTAAAGCCGAATATCCATTTCCCGTTGCAGCGTCCGTGTCGTGTGCTTAATGTATGGAACGCGAACACTGTTCCGCTCGCAGGTGATCATCCTGTGATTCCCGTTTTCCGGAAGGAAAAAGCACCATGTCTGTTGTTGACATCGTCTCGACCCTGCTCGACTCCCTCGGCATCACCCTGGCGCAGATCCGCGTCCTTCTGGGTCTCTGAGCAGGGAATACGCCGCTATAGCGGCGTGAGCAACATCCCCAGCCAAAGCGAACGCCTCCTGCGTACAAAACGCAGGAGGCGTTCGTTCTTTTGCGCTGACGCAGACATTGTTGCGTCCGCGCAAACTGACTTGACGAGTCCGGGCATTTCAGTGGTCCGCGGCATTTTGCCGCCGGTATTGACGCTCCGTCAATGTGTGGAGGGTCCGGGAGTCAGCGCGACATCTTTGTCAGAGCCGGCTTCTTCTCCATGTTGTGCAGGCCGTTCCAGGCCAGGTTCACCAGGTGCGCCGCCACCTCGGTCTTCCTGGGGCTGCGCGCGTCCAGCCAGTACTGGCCCGTGAGCGCGATCATCCCGACCAGCATCTGCGCGTAGAGCGGGGCGGCCTTGGTGTCCAGCCCGTTCTCCCGGAACTGCGGCTCCAGGATCGCCTCGACCTGGGTGGCGACGTCGCCGATCAGGCTGGAGAAGGTCCCCGTCGCCTGCGCCACGGGGGAGTCGCGCACGAGGATCCGGAAACCGTCCTCGGACGACTCGATGTAGTCGAGGAGGGCGAGCGCCGTCCGCTCCAGCAGCACCTTCGGGTGGCCGCCGGAGCCGAGCGCCCCGGTCAGGGCGTGGGTCAGGGCCTGCACCTCGCGGTCCACGACCACGGCGTAGATGCCCTCCTTGCCGCCGAAGTGCTCGTAGACCACGGGCTTGGACACCTCGGCCCGGGCCGCGATCTCCTCCACGCTGGTGCCCTCGAAGCCCTTCTGGGCGAACAGGCCGCGGCTGACCGTGAGCAGCTGCTCACGCCGCTGGCTGGCCGTCATGCGAGGTCGATGGGTACGTCGGTTTTCGGCGGCCATGGGGTTCATTGTGCCCGAGCGGCCGTTCGGGGCGTGTCCCGGCCGGGCCGGCCCGCGGCGCGGATGTGGCTGACGACTCGACCGGTCCGGCATGGGGCATGCCCCGGGACCTGGCAGACTGTTCACGGACGTGCGACGGTGGCACACGCCCGCCTCGGGTCACGACGGAGCCTCCCGCGCGCCCGGTCCGCCTTGGTGTAATCGGCAGCACAGAGGTTTTTGGTGCCTTTAGTCCAGGTTCGAATCCTGGGGGCGGAGCCATCCGGATCTGACGAACCCACCGATCGGAGCACTCGTGACCGAGACACCTCAGCCGGCAGCAGTCATCGTTCTTGCCGCCGGCCAGGGCACCCGCATGAAGTCAGCGCTGCCGAAGATCCTGCACCCCCTCGGCGGCAAGCCGATGGTGGGGCACGCGCTGGCTGCGGCTCGCGAGCTCGAGCCCGCGCAGGTCGCCGTGGTGGTCCGGCACGAGCGCGACCTGGTCGCCGAGGCCGTCGGGCAGCTCGACCCCGGCGCGATCCTCGTGGACCAGGACGACATCCCGGGCACCGGCCGCGCCGTGCAGTGCGCGCTGGCGGCGCTCGACTCCAAGGCCCAGGCGGCGTCCGCCGCGGCGGGCCTGGCCGACGGCGAGGTCGTGGGTGAGGGCATCGAGGGGCCGGTCGTCGTCGTGGCGGGCGACGTCCCGCTGCTCGACGGCGCCACGCTCGGCCAGCTCCTCGCCGCGCACCACGCGGACGGCAACGCCGTCACCATCCTCACCACCGAGGTCGCGGACGCGACCGGCTACGGCCGGATCGTCCGCGAGAAGGACACGGGGGACGTGCTCGAGATCGTCGAGCACAAGGACGCGAGCGCGGACCAGCTCGGGATCCTGGAGATCAACTCGTCGGTGTACGTGTTCGACGCCGCCACCCTGCGCCGCGGGCTGAACGGGCTGGACAGCAAGAACGCGCAGGGCGAGGTCTACCTGACCGACGTCGTCGCGTTCGCCCGCTCCGAGGGCCTGCACGTGCGCGCGCTGCTCGCCGACGACCCGATGCTGGTCGAGGGCGTCAACGACCGTGTTGCGCTCTCCGTCCTCGCCCGCGAGATGAACCGCCGTGTCGTCGAGGAGTGGCAGCGCGCGGGCGTGACGGTCCAGGACCCGGCCACCACGTGGATCGACGTCGACGTCGAGCTCGCCCCCGACGTCACGCTCCTGCCGAACACGCAGCTCAAGGGCGCCACCGTGGTCGCCACGGGCGCGACGATCGGCCCGGACACCACGCTGACCGACGTCGAGGTGGGCGCGGACGCCACGGTGGTCCGCACGCACGGGTCGCTCGCCGTCATCGGCGAGGGCGCCTCCGTCGGCCCGTTCGCCTACCTGCGCCCCGGCACGAAGCTGGGTCGCAAGGGCAAGATCGGCACCTTCGTCGAGACCAAGAACGCCGAGATCGGCGAGGGCAGCAAGGTGCCGCACCTCTCCTATGTCGGTGACGCCTCGATCGGCGAGCACACCAACATCGGCGCCGCGTCGGTGACCGTCAACTACGACGGCGTGCACAAGCACCGCACGGTGATCGGCTCGCACGCGCGCACCGGCGCGGACAACATGTTCGTCGCACCCGTGACCGTGGGTGACGGCGCGTACACGGCTGCCGGCTCCGTGATCCGCCGGGACGTGCCCGCGGGCGCGCTCGGGGTCACCGCCGGGCAGCAGCGCAACATCGAGGGCTGGGTCGGCCGTCGCCGGCCGGGCACGGCCGCGGCGGACGCCGCGGCGTCGGCCAGCGCGCCGTCCGGCCTCGGTGACCAGGCACAGCGACAGCTTGCCCAACAGAATGCAGCCGGGGCTCCCACGGCCCCGCAGGCCGTACCGGCCGACCAGGCCCCCGTCCCGGGGGCCGACGAGGAAGGAAAGTCGCACTGATGTCCAGCACCGTTCCCGGACCCAACCGCCACCCGCTCGTCCTGGCGGCGGGCCGAGCGCATCCTGAGCTGGCGAAGAACGTCGCGAAGGAGCTGGGCATCGACCTCCTGGGCGTGTCCGCGTACGACTTCGCGAACAGCGAGACCTACGTCCGCTTCAGCGACTCCGTGCGCGGCATGGACCTGTTCCTGCTCCAGTCGCACACCATGCCGGTCAACCAGTGGATCATGGAGCAGCTGCTCATGGTCGACGCGGCCAAGCGCGCCTCGGCGCACTCCGTCACCGTGGTCGCGCCGTTCTTCGGCTACGCCCGGCAGGACAAGAAGAGCCGCGGCCGCGAGCCGATCTCGGCCCGTCTCATCGCGGACCTGTTCAAGACGGCGGGCGCGGACCGCCTGATGAGCGTCGACCTGCACACCGCGCAGATCCAGGGCTTCTTCGACGGGCCCGTGGACCACCTGTGGGCCATGCCGATCCTGGTCGACTACGTGCGCACCCGCGTCGACGTCGAGAACGTCACCGTCGTGTCGCCCGACGCCGGCCGCATCCGCGTCGCCGAGATCTGGGCCTCCAAGCTGGGCGGCGGCCCGCTGGCGTTCGTGCACAAGACGCGCGACGTCACGCGGCCCAACCAGTCCGTCGCCAACCGCGTGGTGGGCGACGTCCAGGGCCGGGACTGCGTGCTGGTGGACGACCTGATCGACACCGGCGGCACCATCGCCGAGGCCGTCAAGGTGATCATGGCGGCGGGCGCCAAGTCCGTGACCGTCGCGGCGACGCACGGCGTGCTGTCCGGTCCGGCCAAGCAGCGGCTCACCGAGTGCGGGGCGCGCGAGGTCGTGGTCACCGATACGCTGCCGATCGAGGAGGACCGCCGGTTCGACACCCTCAAGGTGCTCTCGATCGCGCCGCTGCTGGCCTCTGCGATCAACGAGGTCCACTCCGACGGGTCCGTGACCTCGCTGTTCGACGGCAACTCCTGATCCGGAGCGCCGAGCGGGACACTTGACTCAGACCCGGCCAACGGTGGACCGTGTCTTGACATCGATCTGGGAGGGTCAGTGACCGTCACCGTCGTGGTCCCGACGTTCAACGAGGGACCCAACGTCGCCGCGCTCACGGAGCGGCTCTGCGCCGCCTTCGGGGTGCTGCCCGACGACGGTCGCCGCTCCGGCGTCCCGAGCGGACCCGAGGGCGGCCCCGCTCCGGTGGGGGCACCGGAGCTGGCCGAGATCCTCTTCGTCGACGACTCGACCGACGACACCCCCGACCGGATCCGCGAGGTGGCGGCCACCGCGCCCGTCCCGGTGCGGCTGCTGCACCGCGACACACCCCAGGGCGGGCTCAGCGGCGCCGTCGTGGCCGGGCTGCGCACGGTGGACACCGAGTGGGCCGTGGTGATGGACGGCGACCTGCAGCACCCGCCGGAGCTCGTGCCCGCCCTCGTCACGCGCGGGCGGGAGTCGGGCCTCGACCTCGTGGTGGCGTCCCGGTACACGGGCGACGGCGACGCCGGGGGCCTGGACGGCTGGTGGCGGCACGGCGTCTCGATCGCGTCGGCCCTGCTGGCGCGCTCCATGTTCCCGGTCCGGCTGCGGAACGTGACCGACCCGCTCACCGGCTTCTTCGCCGCCCGCGTGGAGCGTCTGGACCTCGACGCCTTGCACCCGCGGGGCTTCAAGATCCTGCTCGAGCTGCTGGCGCGCAACTCCCTGGCCGTGGGCGAGGAGCCGTTCGTGTTCGGCGAGCGGTACGCGGGGCACTCCAAGGCGACCTTCAGGACGGGCCTGCGCTACCTGGAGCAGCTCGCGGCCCTGCGGTTCGGGCGGATGTCGCGGTTCGCGATCATCGGCGGCTTCGGGGCCGTGCTCAACATCCTCATCCTGTGGCTGCTCACCGCGCTGAGCGTGCACTACGTGCAGGCGGCGGTGATCTCCGCCGTCGTGACGATCCTGATCAACTTCCTGCTGCAGGAACGCTTCGTGTTCCGCGACCTGCGCGACGAGGGTCGCGGCGTCTGGTCTCGGTTCGCGCACTCGTTCGCGTTCAACGGCACGGAGGCGGCGATCCGGCTGCCCGTGCTGTGGTGGCTGGTCGAGCACACGGGCATGTGGCCCGTGCTGGTGCAGGCGGTGACGCTCGTCGTCGCGTTCCTGCTGCGGTTCGTGTTCCACGTCCAGGTGGTCTACAAGCCCCGGCGCACGCAGCCGGCGATCGGCGTCACACCGCCCCTCGGTGCGGATCGTGCCGACGAGCGGGTACAGTAGTCAGGTTGCCTCGGCGAGGGACGCCTGACGGCCGCGGCGGGAGCTGATCCCGCAAGCACTCGGCCGGCGTCCGTGATCGACTGGGCGGCCGTCGGCGGCCCCGGGCGGAGTACCCCTCCAGCACCTCGCCCCGCGTGCCCGCTCCGCGCCCGTCACGTGTCCCGCGCCGACGCAGCCGCCATCTTCGAGTTGCACACATATCTTCCAGGAGTGAGTTCCCATGGCCGAGATCAAGCTCGCCGCTGAGCCCCGCACCGAGTTCGGCAAGGGTGCGGCCCGCCGCATCCGCCGCGACAACAAGATCCCCGCTGTCCTGTACGGCCACGGCACCGACCCGGTGCACGTGACCCTGCCGGGCCACGAGTCGATGCTGGCGCTGCGCCAGACCAACGTGCTGCTCTCCATCGAGCTGGACGGCAAGGGCCAGCTGGCCGTCGCCAAGGACATCCAGCGCGACCCGGTCCGCAACGTCATCGAGCACATCGACCTGCAGGTCGTGCGCGCCGGCGAGAAGATCACCGTTGACATCTCGGTGAACATCGTGGGCGAGTCGGCCCCGGGCACCATCCACCTGGTCGAGGAGCAGACCCTGTCGGTCGAGGCCGAGGCCACGCACCTGCCCGAGTCGGTCGAGGTCTCCATCGAGGGCCTCGAGTCCGGCGCGCAGGTCCACGCCGGCGAGGTCGCCCTGCCGGCCGGCTCGACGCTGCTCACCGACCCGAATGCGGTCGTCGTGCTCATCACCGAGCCGCGCGGCGAGGCCAGCCCGGACGAGGCCGAGGAGTCGGCGGAGTCCGCCGGGTCGGCCGCCGAGGCGCCCGCGGAGGGCTGAGCCCCTCCAGCGACCCGCAGCGTCCCGGCCTGAGCCGGACGTACCGGGTCCAGGCACGACGGGCCGAGGTGGAACGTCCTGACGCGCGCACGAGAGGATCGTGCGCGGCGCGGGTTCCACCTCGGCCCGACCTGTCTCCGCCGTGCCGTCCCCGGCATGGTGCGGCAGTCCGCCCCCGTGAACGCCGTCGTGAAGGGACATGACATGAGCGACCGGCCCTGGCTCGTCGTCGGGCTCGGCAACCCCGGCCCCAAGTACGCCGGCAACCGGCACAACGTGGGGCAGATGGTGCTGGACCTGCTGGCCGAGCGCACCGGCGCACGCTTCTCGAAGCACGCCCGGGCCCAGGCCGTCGTCGCGGAGGCCCGGCTGGGGGTGCTGCCCGGCGGGGCTCCCGGTCCCCGCGTGATCCTGGCGAAGCCGACCACGTACATGAACACCTCGGGCGGCCCGGTCAGCGCCCTTGCGAAGTACTACGACGTCGAGCCCGACCACGTGGTCATGGTGCACGACGAGGTGGACATCCCGTTCGACACCATCAAGCTCAAGGTCGGCGGTGGCGAGGGCGGCCACAACGGCCTGCGCGACACCACGAAGGCGCTCGGCACCAAGGAGTACCACCGGGTGCGCGTCGGCGTCGGCCGCCCGCCCGGCCGGATGGACACGGCGGACTACGTGCTGCGCGACTTCAGCGGCACCGAGAAGAAGGACCTGCCGATCCTGGTCGACGACGCCGCCGACGCCGTCGAGTTGCTGCTCACCGAGGGGCTGCTCGCGGCCCAGGGCAAGTACCACGTGGCCAAGGCCTGAGGCGGCCGCTCCGCCGTACGTCTCGCTCCATGTGCCGGATCCCCAGGTCGCTCGTGTGACCTGGGGATCTGCCGTGTCCGGCGGGGTCTGACAGCGCTGTAGCCAACCGGGTGAACCGGGGGTGATCATGCCGTCCTGGCCGGGCCCGACCGGCATGGTCGCTCCTAGGGTGGCGATGTGGGCAGCACCTTCGCAGTCTCGTCACGCCGGACCCGCCGGGGCCGTCGCCCCCTCGCGGCCTTCGTGGTCGCGGTCCTCGCGGCCTCGTCGGCACTGCTGGCGGTGGTTCCCGCGGCGAACGCGGCCGACCCGTGCGCGCCCGGGAGCAACCCGGTCGTCTGCGAGAACTCGAAGCCGGGCACGTCCCCGGAGGTGTGGGACATCGACCGGTCCGGTGATGCCAGCATCCAGGGCTTCGCCACCGAGATGAGCGTGGACACGGGCAAGCGGGTCTCGTTCAAGGTCGACACCGACGCCCGGGCCTACACGATCGACATCTACCGGACCGGCTGGTACCAGGGGCTCGGGGCGCGCAAGATCACGTCGGTCACGCCGAGCGCCACGCTGCCGCAGCGGCAGCCGGAGTGCGCCTGGGACGTGACCACCGAGCTGGTCGACTGCGGCGGCTGGGGCGTCTCGGCGGGCTGGGACGTGCCGTCCACCGCGGTGTCCGGCGTCTACATCGCGCTGCTGACCAGGACGGACACCGGCGGACAGAGCCACATCACGTTCGTCGTGCGCGACGACGGCTCCACCTCCGACGTCGTCTTCCAGACGTCGGACACCACGTGGCAGGCCTACAACACCTACGGCGGGTCCAGCTTCTACACCGGCGGTGCCAACGGGCGCGCGTACAAGCTCAGCTACAACCGCCCGTTCGCGACGCGCGGGCTGGAGAACGGCCGCGACTTCTACTTCAGCGCCGAGTACGCGATGGTCCGGTTCATGGAGCAGAACGGCTACAACGTCACCTACATCGCGGGTGTCGACACCGACCGTGACGGGGCCCGGCTGCTCAACCACAAGGCGTTCCTGTCCGTGGGCCACGACGAGTACTGGTCGGGCCCGCAGCGGGCCGCCGTCGAACGGGCCCGCGACGCCGGGGTGCACCTCGGCTTCTTCGCCGGGAACGACATGTACTGGCGCACGCGCTGGGAGCCGTCCGCCGCCGGCCAGCCGTCCGACCACCGCACCCTCGTCTCGTACAAGGAGACCTGGGGCCGGGACAAGATCGACCCGTCCAGCGAGTGGACCGGGACCTGGCGCGACCCCCGGTACGCGAGCTCGGCCGCGGGCGCCGGACGCCCCGAGAACGGCGTGATCGGCACGCTGTACACGACCAACTACTCGGACCTGCCGCTCACGGTCACGGCCGAGGACGGCAAGCTGCGGATCTGGCGGGGGACGACCCTGGGCTCGCTGCCCGCGGGGTCCTCGCAGGCGCTCGCACAGCACACGGTCGGGTACGAGTCGAACGAGGACCTGGACAACGGCTTCAGACCGGCGGGCCTGATCCGGATGTCGACGACGGTGGGCAACGTGCCGGAGTACCTGCAGGACTTCGGCAACACGGTGGCGCCCGGCGTCACGAAGCACACCATCACCCTGTACAAGGCCTCGAGCGGCGCCCTGGTGTTCTCCGCCGGGACGGTGCAGTGGGCCTGGGGCCTGGACCAGGAGCACGACGGGAACGGCGCGCCCGCCGACTCGCGGATGCGCCAGGCGACGGTCAACCTCTTCGCGGACATGGGCGTCCAGCCGGGCACCCTGGCCTCGGGCATCACCCCGGCGGCGCGGACGACCGACACCACCGGGCCGACCACCCAGATCACGAGCCCGGCCGCGGGGCAGACGTACCGCGGCGGGGCGAGCGTCACCGTCACGGGCACGGCCACGGACGCCGCCGGCAAGGTAGCCGGCGTGGAGGTGTCGCTCGACGGCGGCAAGTCCTGGCACCCGGCCGAGGGCCGCGCGAGCTGGAGGTACACCGGCCAGGCCTTCGGGTCGGGCGCGACGCAGCTGCGCGCCCGGGCGATCGACGACTCCGCGAACACGGGGGCCGTGGCGACGGTGGGCGCGCAGGTGACCTGCCCGTGCACCGTGTTCGGCACCACGACGCCGCCGAACGGCCCGGCCGACGACCCGTCGGCCGTCGAGCTGGGCATGCGCTTCGTGCCCACGGACAGCGGCTACGTGAGCGGCGTGCGGTTCCACAAGACGTCGGCGAACACGGGCACCCACTTCGGGTCGCTGTGGAGCGCGTCCGGCGAGCAGCTCGGCCGGGTGCAGTTCACCGGTGAGACGGCGAGCGGCTGGCAGGAGGCGTCGTTCACCAGCCCCGTCCCCGTCGTCGGGGGGCAGGCGTACACGGTGTCCTACACCGCGCCCAACGGCGGCTACACCTCGACCCCGTGGGCCTTCCAGACCAAGGGGCGCGAGGCCGGGCCGCTCACCGTCGAGGGCGGGTTCAGCGCCGCGCCGGCCGGCCTCTACGGCGCGCCCGGCACGGTCCCCACCGAGAACTGGGACAACGCCGCCTACTGGGTGGACGCGGTGTACACGGCGAACGACAGCTCGCCGCTGGTCGCCTCCTCGCGTACCCCGGTGCCCGGTGAGGTCAGCGTGCGCCTGGACGCCCCGGTGCGGATCACGTTCTCGAAGAGCGTCGTGGCGTCGTCGATCAGCATGTCGCTGACCGACCAGGCCGGCACGGCGGCCCCCGGGACCGTGGCGTACGACGCCGCCACCCGCACGGCCACCTTCACGCCGTCGGCCCCGCTGGCCGGGTTCGCCACCTACAAGATGGTGGTCTCGGCCCGGACGACCGAGGGCACCACCCTGTCCGACGGCGGCACCTGGAGCTTCCGGACCCTCCGCCCGCCGTCCACGACGTGCCCCTGCGGCCTGTTCGACGAGACGACGGTGCCGGGCGTCACGGCAGCGGCCGACAACGCCGCCGTCGTGCTGGGCATGCGCTTCACGCCGCGGGTGACCGGCAAGGTCACCGGGCTGCAGTTCTGGAAGTCGACCCAGATGACGGGGCCGTTCGTGGCCACCCTGTGGGGGAGCGGCGGCCAGGTGGTCGCGCAGAAGACGGTCTCGGACCCGGTGCCGCAGGGGTGGCAGGACGTCATTTTCGACACGCCCGCCGACGTCACCGCCGGCCAGGAGTACACGGTGGGCTACCGCGCGCCGTCGGGCCGCTACCCGGTGACGCTCGGCGCGCTCGGCGCCACCCGGACGGTCGGGGACCTGAGCACGCCGCAGAACGCGGGCGTGTACCTCTACGGCTCCGGTCGCCCGACCACCCAGACGTCCTCGTCCTACCTCGTCGACGTGCAGTTCGAGCCGGCCGCCGCCGCTCCGACCATCACGTCGCGGACGCCGTCCGCCGCCGCGGTCGACGTGGCGACGAGCACCAAGGTCTCGGTCACGGCGTCGCAGACGCTGGCGACCGCAGGCACGACGCTGACGCTGACCGGCCCCGGTGGGCAGGCGGTGGCCGGCAGCCTCGCCGTCTCCGGCACGACGGCGACGCTGACACCCGGGAGCGCGCTGACGCCCGGCACGGCCTACACGGCGGCGTTCACCGGGAGGACGACGGGCGGGCAGACGCTCGGGCCCACCTCGTGGTCGTTCACCACGAAGGCGGCCGACGGCCAGTGCCCGTGCACGATCTTCGGCGCCGCGGTGCCGCCGGTCGCGTCTGCCGACGACGGCGCGGCCGTGGAGCTCGGCACGCGGTTCACGGCGAGCCGCAACGGCTTCGTCACGGCCGTGCGCTTCTACCGCGGGCCGGCGAACACCGGCACCCAGACGGTGTCGGTGTGGAACTCCGCGGGCACGCGCGTGGCGACGGCCCAGGCGGCGTCGGGCGGGAGCGACGGCTGGCAGACGGTCACGCTGCCCCAGCGGGTGGCGGTGACCGCCGGGAGCACGTACACCGTGTCCTACCTCGCGCCCAACGGCGGCTACGCGGCAGGGTCCGGGTACTTCGCCCAGGCGCGCACCGTCGGCCCGCTGACGGCGCCCGCGAACGCCGGCACCTACCTCTACGGCGGCGGGTTCCCGCAGTTCACCTGGCAGAGCACCGGGTACTGGGTGGACCCCGTGTTCACCGACCAGTAGGACGACGCGGGTGAGGCGGACGCCGCCGTGCGGGCGGCGTCCGCCTCACCGTGCGGCCGCTCAGCGCGCCGACAGCGTGGCGAACACCGTGACCGCGCACCCGTCGCCGTCGCGGACGGTGGTGAGCACCACGCTCTCGCCCTTGCGGGCGAGGTCGACGGTGGTGCGGCGCGGCCGGTTCGTCGTGTCCTTCTCGGCGAAGCCGCCGGAGGTGAACCAGGAGCGGTAGTCGAGCAGCACGTCGGTGCACGCGGCGTCGACGGTCGCGTCGAGCGTGACCTGGAAGCGGCCGTCCGCCCCGGTCACGGAGCTGGAGTCGACGTCGGCCCCCTTCGACACCAGGACGACGTCCTGCGGGAAGCCGGCCACGAGGCCGGAGCCGCTGCCGGTCTGCTGTCCGGAGCCGAGCCTGCCGGCGGCCGGGCCCGTGGAGCCGCCCAGGCCGTTCGCGGGCGACCCGTCCTGCGCCACGGGCGGGATCACCTCGCTGCCGTCGCCGCCGCTCTGGCCGCCGCTGCGTCCGTCCGGCGCGGGCGCCGTCGCCCCGGCCTTGCTCGGCTCGGCCCCGGGTTCGGCGCTCGGCTCGGCGCTGGCGCCTGGCTCCGTGCTCGGCTCGGCCGACCCGGTGCCGGCGTCGTCCGGCTCGTACGACGGCGTGGCCGGGGCCGTGCCGGGACTCGTTGCCGAGGCCGTGCCGTCGTCGGGCGTCCGGCTCGCCTCGGGCGTGCCGGTGCAGCCGGTCAGGACCAGGGCCGCGGCCAGCAGCGGTGCGGCCGCGGCGCTCCTGGACGCGATACTCCTCGCCGCGGTACTCCTACGGTTCGTGCGCATGGTGTCATCCCCTGACCACACTCGGGGACCAGGCCTGCGGGATCGCGACGGCCGGAGCCGTCGAACCGTCCGCGGGCAGGGCCCAGACGTCGGTGGTGCCCGGCTCGTCGGCGCGGGGCAGCCCGTACAGGATCGTCGTGTCGTCGAGCCAGGTGATCTGGTCGTCGACGTTCCGCTCCTCGGTGTCGAGCACGGTGATCGCCATCGTGTCGAGGTCGAGCACCGCAGGGGTCCAGTGCGGCGTGGCCGCACCTGGCTCGCGGGCGTCGTGCTTGAAGGCCAGCCGGGTCCCGTCCGGCGACAGCGAGGGGCACTCCACGCCGTCGAGCAGCGTGACGAGGGTGCGGTCGTCCAGGTCGCCCTGGACGAGCCAGGTGCGGCCGAGCGACTGCGACTGGACCGTCGCGTAGAAGGTCCGTTCGTCGACGAAGGTCACGCCCCACACGTTCCGGTCCACGGGGGCCACCGGCTCGCCGTCGACGAGCAGCGTGAAGTCCTCGAGGTTGCCGGACACGTCGGAGCCGTCGGCGCGGTGCACCGTCGTCTCCGTGGAGAAGCCCGTCGTGGCATACGAGTGGCCGGTCACGAACGCGGTGGTGGCCACCAGGCCGTCCGGCGAGAGCCGGGTGCGGCTCGGGACGCCGGGCAGCGGCCAGCTCGCCGTGGACTGCCACGCGTCGTCCAGCACCTCGGCCTCGTAGGTGGTGACGACGCCGCGGCGGGTGTGCAGGCAGACCGTCGTCTCGCCGTCGGAGTCGACGCGGTCGCAGACGGCGGGCGTCACCTCGCGGGGACCGGACAGGTCGTCCAGCGCGACGGCGGACACCCTGCCGTACAGCTCGCCGGGCGCGGTGCCGCGGAACAGCACGTGCGGGCCGTCCAGCACGTCCTCGGCCACCTCGACCGCGCTGGGGGCGGCCTGCTCGGCCCGGGCGCGCAGCACCTCGCTGGTGACGTACCAGCCGGTGCCGGCCAGCACCACCACGGCCAGCGCGCCGAACGCCGTGCGCCGGGTCGCGTGCGGGCTCATGCGGGCGACCTCCGCAGCAGGTAGGCGCAGACCGGCACGGCCAGCACGAGCGCCCCCGTCGCGATCCACAGCGCGTCGACCCGGCCGGTCGCGTACCAGAGCACGCCGAACCCGGCGGAAGCGGCCATCCGCGCGACGGCCGTGACCGTCTGCGCGGTGCCGATCGCGGTGCCGCGCGCGGCCACGGGGACCAGCGCGCTGGTCAGCGCGGACAGCACGCCGTCGGTCGCGGCGTAGAAGGCGCCGAGCAGGACCAGGGCGACCACCGTCGTCGTCGTGCCCGCGAACGGGGCGGCCGCGCACGCGTACGCGGCCGCGAGCAGCACGTGCCCCCAGACCAGCACGCGCGCCCGGCCGAACCGGTCGGCGAACCGGCCCACGGGCGCGGCGAGCAGCATGTACACGGCGTTCGTGCCCACGAACAGCAGCGGGAACCACTGGGTCGCGAACCCGTCGCGGTCCTGCAGGGCGAGGTAGACGAACCCGTCGCCGACCGTCAGCAGGCCCAGCAGCCCGGCCACGACGAGGAGGCGCACCGTGGCGCCCCGGCGCAGGAAGCTCCAGGAGAACGGCCGTCCGGTGAGCTGGAGGCCGCCGGGCGCCTCGCACGTGCAGCCCTTGCACTTGGGCAGCCCGCGGGACTCGCGGGTGCGGTGGGTCTTCAGCCAGGCGGCCTGCCGGGGCCGGAGGTCCGGGACCAGGAACACGAGGGCGCCGACCCCCAGCACGGCGGCGCCGAGCGAGATCACGAAGACCGTCGTGTAGCCGTCCGGGATGGCCCACAGCACCACGAACGCGAGCAGCGGGCCGAGGGCGGCCCCCGCGGTGTCCAGCGCGCGGTGCACCCCGAAGGAGCGCCCGAGGTTGCGCGGGTTGGCGGACGCGGCGATCAGGGCGTCCCGCGGGGCCGTGCGCACGCCCTTGCCCACCCGGTCGGTGACGACGAGGCTCGCGACGGCCGGGAGGCCCGCGGCGAACAGCAGGCCGACCCGCGTCAGGGCTGACAGCCCGTAGCCGACGGCGGCGACCCACTTGGGCCGGTCGGTGCGGTCCGCGGCCCAGCCGCCGGCCACCCGGACCAGGGCGCCGGCACCCTGGACGAGCCCGTCGACCACGCCGTACGCGACCACCGACAGGCCGAGCGAAGCGGTGACGTACAGCGGCAGGATCGCGGTGACCGCCTCGGACGAGACGTCCGTCAGGAAGCTCACCACGCCGAGCGTGACCACGGTGGACGACACCCGTCCGGCGCGGCGGCGTGCGGCGTCCTGCCGGGCGGGTGGTCGCGCGCCCGGCCGTTCGGGGGACGGGGTTCCGGTCGGTGTGCCGGTCCCTCCCGGAGCAGCGCGGAGGAGCCCTGACATGTCGCTCAGGCTACGGCCGGGGGCCCGGGTCCCGACCGCTCAGGCAGGGGTGAACTGGGTTTCTCACCCGGGTGAGGCGGGCCCGTCCTCGCACGTGCCGGCGCTCAGTGGGCCTCCGCCCCGGCCCACGTCGTCAGGTAGCTCTCCGGGCCGCGCGACAAGTCGTCGACGAGGTCCTGGCCGCCCACGAGCCGCAGGTCCTCCACGTAGTCGGGCACCAGCCCGTAGTGGGCCACGCCGTCGACGTTGACGTCCCAGGTGCGCTCGCCGGTGGTCTGCCGGTCGAGCAGCGTCCCGCCGTCGAACGACCGGAACGGGTACGTGACGGGGTTCGCGGCGGCGTCCGCGCGGGGCGGCGGTGTGCCGCCGAACCCGTTCATGTCGAAGCCGAACCCGATCCCCGCGCCGTACCGGTCGCGGACGGGCGCGGTGCGCTCGTACTCCGCGACGAGCTCCTCGGTGGCGTGGCCGTAGATCGTGGCGAACCCGCCCAGCGCGTACAGCCGGTCCAGGTAGCTCTCGTCCATCCAGGAGTGCGTCGACAGCACGCCGGGGTAGTCCTCGTCCTCCAGGAGGTCGAGGGTCTGGCCGGCGGCCTTCGCGCTCATGTGGTCGACCTCGACCATCATGTTGCGCTCGACCAGGCCGCGGACGGCGTAGGCGCCCAGCCCCGTCAGGCCGCGGGTGTTGCAGACCGTGCCCGGCGGGTAGAGGGGCAGGACGGGCGGCAGGTCGTCCTCCAGCGCGGGCGGGAGCTCGCCGTTGCCCGGGTTGTTGTCGTGCGGCTGGTCCGCGGGGCAGGAGCGCGCGTCCCACCAGGTGCCCGTGGACAGGAACTGGCCGGCGTTGATGACGGTGCCCAGGGTGCCCTGGTCGAACCGCACGCCGCACAGCGCGTTGTCGAACTTGTGGCACAGGTACATCGAGCGCACACCGAGGTCGTAGAGCTCGTCGAGCCCGGCGTCGATGTCCGCCCTGGAACAGCTCGGGATGCGCAGGGTCTGCTTGCAGCCGAACGGCTCCGACGTCTCCACGCCGAGCACGACGGCGAGCTTGCCCTCCTCGATCACCTGCCGCGCCTGCGCGCTGCTGGTCACCACCCGGAACCAGCCGCGGCCCGGTCCGCCGTACTGCTCGTCGACGTAGTCCTGGAGGTCGTAGGTGTCCTGCGCCTGGCGGCGGATCGCCGTCATCTCGTCGCAGCTCTGGTAGGTGCCCGGGTTGATCGAGCACAGCAGGCCGTTGGTGACCAGGTCGTTGACGAGCACGCGCTGCCCGCCGCGCCACGCCCGCTCGACCCAGCGGTAGTACATCTGCTGGTGGGTGAGGGAGTTGTGGGCGGGCCAGTCGGCGAAGGTGGGCCAGCCGGTCGTGTCGTGCGTGCCGATCGGGGAGCCGTCCCGCGTCAGGTTCTCCAGCAGCGCGCCCAGCCCGTGCGGCTCGTGCGACGGGCAGTCCCGCAGCGCCGTCTCGATGCCCTGTTCCGAGAACACCTTGCCGCAGACGGCGGCGCCGCCCATGCCGTCCTGCATGAACAGGTGGCTGTGCGCGTCGATGAGGCCGTACACCGTCCCGTCGGGCCGGGTGCCGGTGAAGGGCGTCCCGGTCACGTTCACCTCGGACTCCGGGGTGGGGAGCGTGGGCCCGGGCAGCGCCCGGGTCCCGCCGCCCGTGGCCGACGCCGGCACGACCAGCCCGGTGCCGCCGAGGCCCAGGGCCAGCAGCGCGGTCACGAGGACCGCGGTTCGTCGGATGCGCCGCACGAGACCTCCCGGAGGGTCAGGGCGAGGCCGCGGCTCCGCCGTCAGGACGGCGCCGTCGCCGTACTGAGGGTGAAACAGTAACAGGCAAGTCCCTCATGGGGTAGATATCCGTCACGCCCCGCTGTGCACCCCGCCCGGGCCGAACCGTCAGCGGCCGTCCGCCAGCCACCGGGGCGGGGCGAACAGCCAGCGCGCGCCGATCCGGGGCGCGAGCGCGCCCAGCCCCAGCCCGACGGCGATCGCCGCCGCCCAGAGGACCACGGGCAGCCACTGCGACTGCGGCGCGGGGATCCAGACCCCGTTGCTGTACAGCAGGTACAGCAGCGCGAGCACCACCGACGTGTGCGTGACGAAGACCGGCAGCGTGCGCGCGCCGATCCAGCGCAGCCCGAGCGCGCCGGGCACCCGGGAGACCAGCACGCTCACCGCCACCCCGGCCGGCACGCCGGCCACGTTGGCCAGCAGGTACAGCCCGGGGACGTCGGCCAGGCCGAGGTCGCGCACCGTGACCTGGATGCCGAGCCAGAGGCCGACGGCGACCAGAGCCCAGAGCCAGGTGACGCGCTCCGCGAACCGTTCGAGCAGGGGCCGCAGGTGCAGGCCGGCCAGGAAGAACACCGCGAACTGCGCCGTGCCGCGCCACGCGATGCTCTCCGGCTCCCAGCCGGCCAGCGCCCACCCGCTCACGGCCGCCGCGGCCACGAGCTGCAGCGGCACGGGGACCCGGCGCAGCAGGCGCGCGAGCACGAAGAACGCGGCCAGCGTCCAGAGGAACCACAGCTCCGACCGGGGGACCAGCAGCGACCAGGCGAGGTCGTGCGCGAGGGTGCCCCAGTCGGCGTCCGCCACCTGGTAGTAGCCCGTGAGCAGGCGCACCACCAGGGAGATCGGCTCCCACAGCACGAAGACCCACGCGAAGTGGAGCAGCTTGCCGCGGGCCAGCCGGGACCACGGCACCGCCGTCCACTTCCCGGCGAACATGCCGGCCACCGCGAAGAACAGCGGCATGCGCAGGCTGCGCAGCGTCTCGTTGACCTCGCGGAGGACGCTCACCTCGTAGCCCGTGGACCATGTCCAGTTGGTCGCGTGGTAGAGCACCACCAGTGAGATGGCGAGGCCGCGCGCGGCGTCGGGCCAGGCGAGGCGGACGGCGCCGCGGCGCGCGAGGGCGGCGTCGCGCGCCGTGGGTGTGCCGTGCCGCGGGGGACCGGAGGGGGTGAACATCGCCGGTCATCGTAGGACAGAGCGGGACGGAAGGCACCGCAAACTGCGGTGTCGGTGCCCAGGAGTAGCCTGGGACCCAGCCCCTCACCACATGACCCCTCCCCGGGTCATGCCCGTGAAGGGCCCGTCGTCGTGCGCCCTCGAAGGAACAGATCTATGAACCTCACCGGCCTCCTCCCCACACTTCTGCGCGATCCTGGCGCGTCCGCCGCCGTGGAGCACGTGCGCACCCGCGGCTTCGCGGACGTGGTGGGCCCGGTGGGGGTGCGTCCGCCGCTGCTGGTGGCCGCGGCCGAGCGGCGCCCCCTAGTCGTGGTGACCGCGACGGGCCGGGAGGCCGACGACCTGGCCGCGAGCCTGCGCGGCTACCTCCCGGAGGAGCGGGGCGACGAGGTCGCCGTGCTCCCCGCCTGGGAGACCCTGCCGCACGAGCGGCTCAGCCCGCGCGCGGACACCGTCGCGAAGCGCCTGGCCGTGTTCCGCCGGCTCGCGCACCCGGCCGAGGGGCACGGGCAGGCGAGCGAGATCCGGCTGCTGGTGATGCCGGTCCGGGCCCTGCTCCAGCCCGTCGTCGAGGGCCTGGGGGAGCTGGCGCCCGTCCAGCTCGAGACCGGCACCACCGCCGACCTGACCGACGTCGCCGAGCGGCTCACCGCCGCTGCCTACACCCGGGTCGACATGGTCGAGCGGCGCGGCGAGTTCGCGGTGCGCGGCGGCATCCTCGACGTGTTCCCGCCCACGGAGGACCACCCGCTGCGGTGCGAGTTCTGGGGCGACGAGGTCACGGAGATCCGCTGGTTCGCCGTGGCCGACCAGCGCAGCCTGGAGATCGCGGAGCACGGCGTCTGGGCGCCGCCGTGCCGCGAGATCCTCCTGACGGACGCCGTCCGGGCCCGCGCGGCGGACCTGGTGGAGACGCTGCCGGGCGCGGTCGAGATGCTCGACAAGCTCGCCGCCGGCGTGGCCGTGGAGGGCATGGAGTCGCTCGCCCCGGTGCTGGTGGACCGCATGGTCCCCGTGCTGGAGCTGGTGCCCGACGACGCGCTGCTCGTGGTCAACGAGCCCGAGCGCGTGCGGCGCCGCGCGCACGACCTGGTGGCGACCACCGAGGAGTTCCTCGCCGCGGCCTGGACCGGCGCGGTCGCCGGCGGCGCGGCGCCCATCGACCTGTCCGCGGCCTCGTTCGAGACCTTCGCCGAGGTGCGCGAGATCGCGGCCCGGCGCGGCCTGGGCTGGTGGACCCTGTCCGCGTTCACGCAGGACACGGAGCTCACCGAGGGGTCCGACGACGCGTCGGCGGGCGCCGGCGAGACCGTGTTCACGATCAGCGCGCGCGACGTCGAGTCCTACCGCGGCGACCTCGCGCGTGCCCTCGACGACGTGCACGGGCTGCAGGTCGCGAGCTGGCGGCTCGTGCTGACCACCGAGGGGCACGGGCCCGCCAAGCGCATGACCGAGCAGCTCTCCGCGGCCGGCACGGCGGCCCGGCTGGCCGTGTCGCTGGAGGAGGAGCCCGAGCCCGGAGTCGTGCACGTGCTGGCCGGTGGCGTGGGCAAGGGCTTCGTGGCGCCCGAGCTCCAGCTCGCCGTCTTCTCCGAGCAGGACCTGACCGGTCGCGCCGGCGCGAACACCCGCGACATGCGCCGGATGCCCAGCCGGCGCCGTAACGTCGTGGACCCGCTCCAGCTCAAGGCGGACGACTACGTGGTGCACGAGCAGCACGGCGTCGGCCGGTTCGTCGAGATGGCCCAGCGCACCATGGGCACCGGCGGCAACCGGGCCACCCGCGAGTACCTCGTGATCGAGTACGCGAGCAGCAAGCGCGGCCAGCCGGGCGACCGCCTGTTCGTGCCCACCGACCAGCTCGACCAGGTCACCAAGTACACGGGCGGGGAGTCGCCGTCGCTGTCCAAGATGGGCGGCGCCGACTGGAAGAACACCAAGGCCAAGGCCCGCAAGCACGTGCGCGAGATCGCGAGCGAGCTGATCCGGCTCTACAGCGCGCGCATGGCGACCGAGGGCCACGCCTACGGCCCCGACACCCCGTGGCAGCGCGAGCTGGAGGACGCGTTCGCCTACGTCGAGACGCCCGACCAGCTCGCCACCATCGACGAGGTCAAGGCCGACATGGAGAAGTCCGTGCCCATGGACCGCCTGGTGTGCGGCGACGTCGGGTACGGCAAGACGGAGATCGCCATCCGGGCCGCCTTCAAGGCGGTGCAGGACGGCAAGCAGGTCGCCGTGCTGGTGCCCACGACGCTCCTGGTGCAGCAGCACTTCGAGACCTTCTCCGAGCGGTACACCGGGTTCCCCGTGACCGTGCGCGCCCTGAGCCGCTTCCAGTCGGCCAAGGAGTCCGAGGAGACGCTCGCCGGGCTCAAGGACGGCAGCGTCGACATCGTGATCGGCACCCACCGCCTCATCACCGGGTCCGTCGCCTTCAAGGACCTGGGCCTCGTGGTCATCGACGAGGAGCAGCGCTTCGGCGTCGAGCACAAGGAGACGCTCAAGCAGCTCCGCACCAACGTGGACGTGCTGGCCATGTCCGCCACCCCGATCCCGCGCACGCTGGAGATGGCCGTGACCGGCATCCGCGAGATGTCCACGCTGGCCACGCCCCCGGAGGAGCGCCACCCCGTGCTCACCTACGTGGGCGCGTACGAGGAGAAGCAGATCGCGGCCGCCCTGCGCCGGGAGCTGCTGCGCGAGGGCCAGGTCTTCTACGTGCACAACAAGGTGGAGACCATCCAGCGTGCCGCCTCCCGCCTGAGCGAGCTCGTGCCCGAGGCCCGGATCGGCGTGGCCCACGGCAAGATGAGCGAGCACCAGCTCGACCAGGTCATCCGCGCCTTCTGGGAGAAGGAGCTCGACGTGCTGGTGTGCACCACGATCATCGAGACCGGCCTGGACATCTCCAACGCCAACACCCTGATCCTGGAGCGCTCCGACATGCTGGGCCTGTCCCAGCTCCACCAGCTCCGCGGGCGCGTCGGCCGCGGGCGCGAGCGCGCCTACGCCTACTTCCTGTACCCGCCCGAGAAGCCGCTCACCGAGACCGCGCACGACCGGCTGGCCACCATGGCCGCCCACACCGACCTCGGCGCGGGCATGCAGATCGCCATGAAGGACCTCGAGATCCGCGGCGCGGGCAACCTGCTCGGCGGCGAGCAGTCCGGCCACATCGCCGGCGTCGGCTTCGACCTCTACGTGCGCATGGTGGGCGAGGCCGTGTCCGCCTTCCGCGGGGACACCGAGGAGGAGGCGCCCGAGGTCACCATCGAGCTGCCCGTCGACGCGCACCTGCCCGAGGCATACATCGCCACCGAGCGGCTGCGGCTGGAGGCATACAAGAAGATCGCCGCCGCGCACGACGCCGGGGCGCTCGCGGAGGTCCGCGCCGAGCTCACCGACCGCTACGGCGTCCTGCCCGAGGTCGCGGGCGCGCTGTTCGACGTCGCCGACTTCCGCAACCACGCGCGGCAGGCCGAGCTCTCGGACATCACGGCCCAGGGCAAGTACATCCGGTTCGCGCCGGTCAACCTGCCGGAGTCGGCGCAGCTGCGGCTCAAGCGGCTCTACCCGGGCACCATCCTCAAGCCGGCCATCCGGGCCATCCTCGTGCCGTTCCCGACGACGGCGCGGATCGGCGGGCGGCCGCTGCGCGGGACCGAGGTGCTGGAGTGGGCCCGGGGCCTCATCGACGCGGTGATTCTGGCGGACGTGGGGGCTGCCGCTAAGGTCGGCACACGCTCGTGACCCCAGGCCTCGCGTCCGTGGGATAGGTGAAACTCGAATTCACGGCAACTCACCCGGACCGTATAGGCTCCACCCGCGTAACCCGCTCATCATGTCGTTTCGTGGAGGACACCGCATGGCACTCGGACATCGCGTGCGTGGACACCGTGCACGCGCGGTCATCGGCTCGATCGCGGCGCTGACCGCGCTCGGCGGCCTGCTGACCGGCTGCGCGACCGATTCTGCCGAGTCGGCGGAGGGCAGTGCTCAGACGGTCGAGGTGCGCACGGAGCTGCGCGCCATGCTGCCGGGTGAGCTGCGGGCGGAGTCCGCTCGCATCGCCGTCGGCACGGAGTCGGGCTACCCGCCCTTCGAGTACACGAACGAGGCCGGGCGCATCGTCGGCTTCGAGATCGACCTGTTCGACGCCGCGTCGAAGCGGCTGGGGTTGAAGTACAACTTCGTGGACATGCCATGGAATTCGCTGATCGACGAGCTGTATGCGGGCAACGTCGACGTCGTTGCCGCGGCGATGTCGGACACTGCTGAGCGTCAGATCGAGTCCGACTTCGTGGACTACTACAACGACAGCGACGCGATCATGGTCCCGGCGGGCAACCCGCAGGGCATCAAGACGCTCGCCGACCTGTGCGGCCGCAAGGTTGCGGTGCTCGGCGGCGACTCAACGCAGCAGATTGCGCTGCAGACGATGAATCAGGCGGAGTGCCAGGCCAAGCCGATCACGGTCATGCCGTTCGACACCGACGCGGATGCCCTGGCCCAGGTACAGGCAGGCAAGGCGGACGCCGAGCTCACCCAGTGGTCGACCGGTGCCTACAACGCGAAGCAGGTCGGCTCGGGCGACATCTTCGAGGTGGCCAACACCGAGATCATCAACCCGACGCCGCTCGGGTTCCGGTTCCTCAAGGGCGACGTCGAGATGGTGCGGGCCTACCAGGCCGCGGTCCAGAGCATCATCGACGACGGCACCTACGCCGAGATCCTGGAGAAGCACGACCTCTCGGTCGGCGCCCTGACGACGGCCACGATCAACAACCAGCCGTGACGCACCGCTGATCGCCGCACCGAGCGGGCCGTCCCACACATCGTGGGGCGGCCCGTTCTGCGTCTCCGGGAGGTCGCCCGTGCGCTCCCGCGACCCTGCGCCAACCGGCCGTCGCGATTCCTTCCTCGGACCGCCCGCTCCGCATCGCGAAATAACGGCCACCCTGGTGACCGTTAGGGGGCCCGTCGGCTAGCCTGATAACCGAAAGGAGAAAGTCATGGCCAGAACATCCCTCCGCACCCAGCGCGATCTCACGTCGCTCGGCGACCACGTGCGCGCCTGGCGCAAGATCCACGGCCTCACGGCCCAGCTCGTCGCCGACCGTGCGGGCATCACGCGCACGACGCTGCGAGCCATCGAGACCGGCACGGGAACGGTCAGCCTCGAGAACACGTTCGCGGTGCTGCGGGTGCTCGGCATGGCCGACGCCGTCGTCGGCGCGAGCGACCCCCTGACCACCGAGATGGGCCGGTTCCACGCGGAACGTGCCCTGCCGCAGCGGGTGAGAGTCCCCAACTGAGACAGCCCGGGCCGACCGGGCAGCCCGAACGAACCGAGAGGGTGATCGCCGTTGTCGATACGTGTCGAGGTCGAGCTACCAGGCGGTGGACAGGTCCCCGCCGGTGACCTCGACATGCATCTCAACCGCGGCGGCGCGCTCGTCGGCTGCACGTTCCGCTACGACGCCGCGTACCTCCGCGACCCGCGTGCGTACCCGCTGTGTCCCGAGCTGCCCCTGACGCCGGGCAACATCCCGTCGGGCAGCGACCGGCCCCTCTTCGGCGTCCTCGCCGACTGCCAGCCCGACCAGTGGGGCCGCACCCTGCTGTTCAACGCGGAGCGGCGCGCCGCCCGCGCGGACGGCCGCGGCTTCATGACGCTGACCGAGGTGGACTTCCTGCTCGGCGTGCAGGACGAGACCCGGCTGGGCGCGCTGCGCTTCTCGCTCGACGACGGCAAGACGTTCATGGGCCCGCCCCGGGCGGAGGTCCCCGACCTGGTGGACCTGCCCTCGCTGACCGACGCCGCGGACGCCGTCGCACAGCACCGGGAGACCGACCACGACGTGCGGCTGCTCGTCGCGGCCGGGACCTCCATGGGCGGCGCCCGCCCCAAGGTGACCGTCAAGGACGCCGAGGGCGACCTGTGGATGGCCAAGCTGCCCGAGACCGGCGACCGGTGGGACGTGCAGGCCTGGGAGTACCTGACGCTGCGGCTGGCCTCGGACGCCGGCATCGAGGTGCCGGTAGCCCGCCTCCACCGGATCGGCCCGTCGCGCTCCATCCTGCTCACCCGCCGGTTCGACCGGCGGCCCGACCGCGGGCGGATCGGCTTCCTGTCCGCGGACAGCCTCACGCAGAAGGCGTTCTTCGAGGTCATCGACTACCGCACGCTCGCGGAGACGCTGGCGGACCACTCGGGGCGACCCGCCACGGACGGGCACGACCTGTTCCGCCGCGTCGCGTTCACGCTGCTCGTGCGCAACGTGGACGACCACATGAAGAACCACGGGTTCCTGCGCCGCGCGGACGGTTGGTCGCTGTCCCCGCTGTTCGACGTGAACCCCAACCCGTTCGCCGTCGTGGAGTCCACGCCGCTGCGGCCGGGCGGCACCCGGATCGACCGGGACGTGCGCGTGCTGCTGGCCACGGCCGACTCCTACGGCCTGCGGCAGGACGACGCGCGGGGCGTGCTCGCCGAGGTGGCCGCCGCGACGTCGAGCTGGTCGCGGATCGCGCGCGACATGTCGCTGCCGCCGGAGGAGATCGCGCTGATGGCGGAGGCGTTCGAGAACCCGAACCGGGACGAGGCCCAGGCAGCCTGACCACCGGGCGGTCCGGCCCGGCGGCGCGCGGGGTTACGCTCGGCCCATGAGCGGCAACACCCGGCCCATCGAGGCCTCCATCCGCACGGACTTCCGCGACGAGATGGACTACGGCTCCTACCTGGGGCTCGACGCGCTCCTCTCGGCGCAGCACCCGGTGAGCGACCCGCCGCACCACGACGAGCTGCTGTTCATCATCCAGCACCAGACCACGGAGCTGTGGCTCAAGCTGGTGGTGCACGAGCTGCGCGGCGTGCGGCGGTTCCTCGACACCGACGACCTGCCCCGCGCCCTCAAGGGCCTGGCCCGGGTCAAGCACATCCAGCGCACCATCACCGAGCAGTGGTCGGTTCTGGCGACCCTGACCCCGAGCGAGTACGCGGAGTTCCGGGGCTCGCTGGGGCAGTCCTCCGGATTCCAGTCCCACCAGTACCGCGCCGTGGAGTTCCTGCTCGGCAACAAGCATGCCGGGATGCTCCAGGTGTTCCGGGACAAGCCCGAGATCCACGCCCAGCTCGCGCAGCTGCTTCAGGAGCCCACGGTCTACGACGCGTTCCTGCGTCTGCTGGCGCGCCGTGGCCACGCGGTCCCGGCCGAGATCCTGGACCGCGACGTCACCGAGGCCTGGACCGAGCACCCCGAGCTGATCAAGGTCTTCAAGACGATCTACGAGGACCCGCACGCCTACTGGGAGCTCTACGAGGCGTGCGAGGACCTGGTCGACATCGAGGACGCCTTCCAGCTCTGGCGGTTCCGCCACCTGCGCACCGTGCAGCGCACCATCGGGTTCAAGACCGGCACGGGCGGCTCCAGCGGCGTCGGCTTCCTCAAGCGCGCGTTGGACCTGACGTTCTTCCCCGAGCTCATCTCGGTCCGCACCGAGATCGACGGCCCGCTCGGTGCCTGACCGCGTGCGCACGACGCTCCCCGGCGTCGTCGACCACCACGTGCACCTGGGCCTGGTCGACCGCGCGCCCCTGGCCGACGGGCCGGTCGTCGAGGTGCACGACCTCGGCTGGGACCCGCGCGAGGTGGCCGCCTGGGCGGCCGCACCGCCGTCGGGCCTGCGGATCCGGTACGCCGGGCCGTTCCACACCGCGCCCGGCGGGTACCCGACCGGCCGGTCGTGGGCGCCGGACGCCGCGGTGCGGCACGTCGCCTCGGTGGGTGAGGCGGCCGGGGCGGTGGCCGACGTCGTCGCCGCGGGCGGCTTCGCGGTCAAGGTCGCCCTCCACGCGGGCATGTCCCTGCTGCCCGACGACGTCCTGCGCGCCCTCGTCGACGCGGCGCGCTCGGCGGGGCTGCCGGTCCTCGTCCACGCCGAGGGTGCGGGCCAGGCCGAGCGGGCGATCGACGCGGGCGCGGACACGCTGGTGCACGTGCCGTGGACGGAACCGCTGCCGGACGGGGTGATCGCCCGCGCCACGCACATGACCTGGATCTCGACCTTCGCGATCCACGACGCGCCCGGCGGTTCGGCCGGTCTGGACCGGGCGCTCGACAACGCCCGCCGGTTCGTCGCCGCGGGCGGGCGGCTCGTGTACGGCACCGACCTGGGCAACGGGCCCGCGCCGGCCGGGGTGAACGAGCGCGAGATCGAGCTGCTCGGCAGGGTGCTCGAGGGGGAGCCGCTGCTCCAGGCGGTCCTCGGCCCGCCGTCGGCCCCCGCGCTGGAGGCGCCGCTCCCGGCCCCGCAGACGGCGCCCAACCTGATCGCCTGGCTCCGCGCGTCCACCCGACTACCCCACTGACTCGCCGCCCCCCCGGACGGCGAGTCAGACGGGTAGTCGGACCACCCCGCTGACTCGACCGACGGGATTCGGCGAGTCAGCGGGGTGGTCCGTGAACTAGTTGCGGTTGATCGTGAACGTCGACGTCGGGTTCTCGATGTCGCGGAAGTTGTTCCCGAACGTCAGCCCGTTGAACGTCGCCGACCCGACCGCCGGGCCCTGGCCCGCCTCCGGCAGCGGGTTGGCCCAGATGCCGTACCCCGACTTGGCGTCGTACGCGTCACCGCTGCGCTGGGCACCCGTGATCGAGACGTCGGTGAACACGGTGTCCTGGACCGGGTTGACCGGCTGCCCGCCGATGTACTGGGTCTGGAACATGATCCCGGAGTACGTCGGGTCCACGATGTCGAGGTCGTTCACCCGGATGGCGGTGAACGTCTTCGACGCCGAGAACAGCCACACCGCCGGGAACACCTGTGCGCCCCAGAAGTGCCCGCCGGACCGCACCACGGAGATGCCCTCGAAGGTGGTCGGCGCGGGGCCGAACCCCTCCATCGGGTACCCGAAGTCCAGCGAGCTGATCGTCACGCCCGAGTACACGAGGGTGTCCGCGATGTAGATGTTGCGGAACGTGTTGTCCTGCCCGCCGTAGACGGCCAGGCCCGCGGCCCGCCAGGTGTTCGTGGACGTCAGGTTCTCGAACAGGTTGCCCCGCTGGCCGCTGCCCCCGGCGTCGGTCGCCGCGAACAGCGCGAACGAGTCGTCACCGGTGCCGCGCGCCTGGTTGTTGTGCACGTGGTTGTTCGCGCTGCCGTTGGTCATGTTGAGCGCGTCGGCGAACGTGTTCCGGATCCGCGAGTCCTTGATCTCCGAGTCGTCCATGTTGGCCGCCCAGAACATGCAGATCATGTGCTCGACCCAGATGTTGTCGATCGTCATGTCCGACACGTTCGCGAAGTCGAAGACCTTGCCCGGCCCGTCGATCCGCGAGGTGTAGTTGCCGAAGTAGGCGAAGTCGCGGAACGTCGAGCCGTTCGCCGTCCCCTCGGCCCGGAAGCCGATGTCCGTGTTCTCCTGTCCGGCCGGGGCGTGGAACCGGGTGAACCACGGCCCGGCGCCCACGATGTCGACGGCCTTGCCGTAGACCTGGAACTTGCTGGCGGTCTGGTAGTCGCCCGCGGGGAGGTAGACGCCGGCCAGGTTGCCGGTCGTGTCCATCCGGAACCGGTCGAGCGCGTTCTGCACGTCCTGGTGCGTGAACCCGGCGGGCTGCACGTACCGGGCCGGGTCCGGGTTGGCCTGCGCCGTCGCCTGCTCCAGGTCCACGAAGTCGACCGTGTACGGCCCGGGGTTGCTCGCCGTCTTCTGCAGGCGGATCGTCGAGCCCGCCGGGACGGTCCGCCCGAGCAGGGCGTTCGCCTCGTCGTAGATGTGCCGTGGGGCACCCTGTCCGGGCTGGTTGCCCGGGCTCGCCTCGTTGCCGTACAGCCAGGCGTAGCGCGAGGTCAGGTCGATGTTCTTGACGAACTGCCCGTCCACGTAGACCCCCAGCGAGCCGTTGGTGCCGCCGCCGCCCGCGGCGTCGGGCATCGAGAAGCGCACCACCAGGGAGTTGGCGGTTGCCCGCGTGGTCCACTCGACGTAGGAGCCGGTCTGGCTGAGCGTGACGGCCTTGCGGCCGGACGCCTCCCCGGCCAGGTCGCCCACCACCCGGTTGGGCCCGATCGCGGTGGCCCCGCCGCCGGCAGCGCCGTCCTCCGCCTCGTAGGTGTCGAACGGCAGGTTGGCGCCGCGGCCGATGAACAGCGACCGGGTCACCTCGTTGTTCGCCCGCTTCGCCGCGACCTCGGTCGGGTCGGGCGCCGCCGTGACGGTCACGTCGTACGAGCCGTCGGCCGCCGGCCAGGTACCCAGGTTCACGCTCTGGCTGGTGGCACCCGGTGCGATGGCCCCGGAGACCGAGCCCGTCAGCGTGCGCACCACCGCGCCGGAACCGTTCCGCAGCACGACGGTCAGGCCGTGCGTGCCCGACGACGCCGCGACGGTGCCCCGGTTGGCGATCGTCGCCGAGAACGTGACGGTCTCGCCCGCCGCAGGTGTGGTGGGCGTCCACGACACGGTCGGGACCAGGTCGGAGCTGGCGATCTCGGTGACCACCAGCGGGTCCGGCCGCGTGTAGCCGTTGTCGGTCTCCGACTGCTCGGCCACGGCACCCGACGGGTCCGCCGCCGCGCCGATCTCGTACGACCCGGCGGGCTGCGCGCCGATGTTCGCGGTGACCGTGGCCTGGGCGCCCGTGGCGAGCGCGCCCACCTGGCCGGTCGCCACCTCGTCGCCGTCGACCGTGAAGGCGACATCCGTGGCCGTCGAGGCCTGCGTACCGATGTTCTTCACGACGGCGGACAGGGTCACGGCGTCCGACTCGGTCGGCGACGCCGGGCTGGCCGTGACGCCGGTGACCACGAGGTTCGGGTTGGCCGCGGGCACACCGAACACCTGCAGCTCCGCCACCTGACCGTTGCCCGAGCCCGTGTTCGCGGTGAACCGCAGGCGCACCTCCCGCGCGGTACCCGTGACCGGCACGGTCACGGTGTTGCCCGTCGCGGGCGAGAAGGCGCGTGCGGCGGACGGCGCGAGCGTGGCCCACGCGTCACCGGACCCGGTCCGGCCCTGCACCTCGAAGGTCTGCGTGCGCGGCCCCCACGCCGTGGCCGGCGGCAGCTTCACGACGACGTCGCTCAGCTCCGCCGCGGACTCCAGCGTCACCGCCAGGGTGCTCGGGTACTGCCCGCCCGCACCCTCCCAGTAGGTGGCGGTGTTGCCGTCGTTGGCGTTGGCCGCGACGTACGTCCACTCCGTCGACGACGCCGCGATGGCACGGCCCGCCGCGAGATCCGTGCCGTCCACCGGCTCCTCCGGGTCGGGGGCGTCCCGCGTGCCGCGTACCTCCAGCTCGGAGAGCTGCCCGGCCGGCCAGCCCGTGTTCGCCGTGATGGCGACCCGCACGTAGCGGGCCTCCGTGTTCGGCACGTCGATGGTCACCGTGTTGCCCGACGCCGGGTCGAACCGGCGGGCGGCGCTCGCGGACAGCGTGGTGAAGGCCGAGCCGTCGGCGCCGGCCTGGACCGACAGGGTCTGCGTGCGGGCCTCCCAGCCGGCGGGGAGCTTGAGCACCACCTCCTCGACCGTGGCGCCGGAGCCGAGGTCGACCTGGGCCCACTGCGGCAGGCTGTTGTTGGTCGACTCCCAGTAGGTGGCGGGGTTGCCGTCGGTGAGGTTGTCGGCGAGGTAGGGCGCATTGGCGCTGCTGGCCGCCGCGGCCGCGCCCGCGGACAGGACGGCGGGCGCGGCGGCGGCCGGCGTCGGTACGAGGACCACGGCGGCGAGGGCCGCGGCGGTGAGTGCTGACAGGAGCCCGGGGGCGAGCCCTCGTCGTGGTGCATGGCGCGTGGCGGAGCGGAACATCATCGTCCCCGATCTCCCGTCGTCGTCGACGGGCGTCGTCACCAGGATTGACCTTGGGTACTTGCCATGGTTCTGTACGTAAAAACGCATATTCTTGTCGAATTCTTGCGTTTGATTGGCACGGACATTACTGATGCCGGGGCTGGGGCGTCAAGGGTTCCGCCAGGTCGGTGGCGCACAGGACGTACGCTCGGGCCGGAACCGATCGACCTGGAGCCTCCGTGACCGACACCGCACCGTCCGCCGACCTGCCCGCGCCGCCGTCCGACGCCCTGTCCGTAGCGCTGCCCGCAGCCCTGCGCGACCGCGCCGCCGCGCTCGACGCCGCCGACCCGCTGGCGCGCTACCGCGACCTCTTCGCCCCGAGCGAGGGCCTGATCGCCTACCTCGACGGCAACTCGCTGGGCCGGCCGCTGACCGCCACCCGCGAGCGGCTGGCGTCGTTCGTGGACGGACCCTGGGCCGCGCGCCTGATCCGGTCCTGGGACGAGGGCTGGATGGACGCGCCGACAGAGCTCGGCGACACGCTCGGCCGGGTCGCGCTGGGTGCGGCGCCGGGGCAGACCGTCGTCGCGGACTCCACGACCGTGCTGCTCTACAAGCTGGCCCGCGCCGCCGTCGACGCGCGGCCGGGCCGCCGCGTCATCGTCGCCGACACCGAGAACTTCCCCACGGACCGGTTCGTGCTGCAGGGCATCGCGGCCGAGCGCGGCCTGGAGCTTCGCTGGATCACGCCCGACGCCGAGGCGGGCGTGACGGTCGACGAGGTGGCGGCCGCCGTCGGCCCGGACACGGCGCTCGTGCTGCTCAGCCACGTCGCCTACAAGTCCGGCTACGTCGCGGACCTGCCCGCGATCACGCGGGTCGTGCACGACGCCGGGGCGCTGGTCCTGTGGGACCTGTGCCACTCGGCCGGCTCGGTGCCGCTGGACCTGGACGCGGACGGCGTGGACATCGCCGTCGGCTGCACGTACAAGTACCTCAACGGCGGGCCCGGCTCGCCGGCCTTCGCGTACCTGGCGGCCGACCTGCAGGGCGAGGTGCGCCAGCCGGTCCAGGGGTGGATGGGCGCCGCCGACCCGTTCGCGATGGGCCCCGAGTACGAGCCCGCCGTCGGCGTCCGGCAGCTCATCAGCGGCACGCCGCCCGTGATCGGCATGCTGCCCATGCGCGACATGCTCGCCCTGATCGAGGAGGCCGGCATGCCGGCCGTGCGCGAGAAGTCGCTCGCGCTGACCGCCTTCGCGATCGAGGTCGCCGACGAGCACCTGCCGGGCGTGCGCGTTGCCTCACCGCGTGACCCCGAGCGCCGAGGGAGCCACGTGATGCTCGACCACCCGGACTTCAAGCGCGTGGTCGCGCAGGCCTGGGAGCGGGGCGTGATCCCGGACTTCCGCCCGCCGCAAGGCCTCCGCGTGGGCCTCAGCCCGCTGAGCACCAGCTTCACCGAGGTGGCCGAGGGCCTCTGGACGATCCGGGACCTTCTGGCCGGGGCCTGATCCGCTTCGAAGCCGGGGTTTCTCCGCATTGCGTGGGCTGAAAGCGGAGAAACCCGGGCCTCAAAGGTGATGGGTGGGCGGCAGGCGGCGAGGTCAGGGGAGCTCCCGGCGGACCACCTTGCCCGTGGGGTTGCGGGGGAGTTCGGGCAAGAAGTGGACGTCGCGGGGGAGCGAGAAGCGCGGGAGCGTGTCCCGGAGGCGGTCGACCAGGGCCTCGGCGGTGAGCGTCGCGCCCTCGCGCAGCACCACGTAGGCGGCGAACCGGTGGCCGAACCGCTCGTCGGGCACGCCGAACACGGCGACGTCCGCGACCTCGGGCAGGGCGGTGATCGCGTCCTCCACCGGGCGCGGGAACACGTTCTCGCCGCCCGAGACGATCATGTCGTCGGCGCGGCCCACCACGTAGAGCCGGCCCTCGGCGTCGAGGCGGCCGCGGTCGCCCGTCGCCATCAGGTCGCCGAACATCGGCTTGCCCGTGCCGTTGGTGTACCCCTCGAACAGCATGCCGTTGCCCACGCAGATCTGGCCGACGTCGCCCTGCGGGACGGGCCGGCCGGCGTCGTCCAGGATGCCGATGCGGGTGCCGAGCGGGGGTCGTCCGGCCGTCGTCGGCTCGGCGGCCAGGTCCTCGGGTGTGGAGATGGAGGCCCAGGAGGCCTCCGTCGAACCGTAGAGGCCGTACAGGACCGGGCCGAACTCGTCGAGGAACTGGGTGATCCGGTCGGCAGGCATGGCCGAGCCGGAGTAGGCGACGACGCGCAGGGACGACGTGTCGTACCGGGCCCGCACCTCGGCGGGCAGGTCGAGGATGCGCTGCAGCATGACCGGCACCGCGATCAGGGCCGTCACCCGGTGCTCGGCGATCATCCGGAGCGTCTGCTCGGCGTCGAACCGGCGCGGCAGCACCAGCTCCGCGTGCAGCGCCATGCCGAGCTGCAGGGCCGCGAGCCCCCACGTGTGGAAGATCGGCGTGGTGATCATCATCCGGTCGCCGGCGCGCAGCGGGATGACCGACAGCAGCGACGCGGCCTCGCTCAGGCCGTGCGGCTGCGGGCGGCGGGCACCCTTCGGGGTGCTCGTGGTGCCCGACGTCATGACGACGGTCCGGCCCGGTTTCTCGGGGATCGGCACCCGCGCCGGGTCGCCGTTCGCGACGAGCTCCGCGAGGCCGGTGGCGCCGTCGTCGGCCCAGGTGGTGACGACCGGCAGGTCGGCGGGCAGGTCGGGCTCCTGGTCCAGGAACTCCTGGTCGGCGAGGAGCAGCGCGGGCCCCTGCTCGGCGACGACGGCGGTGACCTGCGCGGGGGAGAGCCCGGAGTTGAGCAGCAGCGTGGTCGCGCCGAGCTTGGCCAGCGCCACCATGGTCTCGATGAGGCCGCCGTGGTTGCGGCACAGCACGGCGACGGGCGTGCGCAGGCCGACGCCGTGGTCGCGCAGGGCGTTGGCCAGCCGGTTCGCGCGCTCGTCGAGCTCGCGGAAGGTCACGCTGCGCTGCTCGTCGGCGAACGCCGTCTGGTGCGGGGCGCGGACCGTGCTGGCGCGGTAACCGCCGGCGATCGACGGGCCCCACGTGACGAGCTGCCAGATCGCCCCGACGTCGCGATGGACGCGCAGGCCTGGGGCGAGGACGCCCGACCTGACGAGGTAGAAGCCCTGGTTGAGCAGGTTCTCCTTGCGGTCGACCTGCGCGAGGCCGCCGGCGCGGACCTCCGCGGTACTGGTGGTCAGCACGTCGCCCCCTGTGGCTCGCCACTATTGCACCCGCATTCAATAGGAAACGGGTGCGGGAGGCAACCCTCGGGTCAGCTGAGCGCGACCGCCAGCGCGCCCAGGGACTTGAGGGTCTCCTCGGCGGCCTGCTCGTCGTAGCCGCGCGTGCACACCGCGATCACCAGGGCGTCCGGACCCGGTTCGCCCACGAACGCGACGTCGTGCCGGATGCCGTCCACCCAGCCGGACTTCGAGCCGAAGGGGACGGCGCCCGGCTCGCCCGGGCCGGGGACGGCGGCGGTGAGCTGCCGGTCCGTCTGCCGGCCGAGCAGCTCGCACATCCAGGCGGTCCGCTCCGGGCTCGCAAGGGCGCCCGTGACCACGCCGGACATGAGCAGGCACAGGTCGGCCGCCGTCGTGCGGTGCGAGGCGCCGGCCTGCTCGGCGGCCAGGTCCGAGTACTTGCGGCCGAACGTCGAGCGCATGGCCCCGGCGTCGGCCAGCACCTTGTTCACGGCGGGCAGGCCCACGCGCTCGGCCACCATGTTGGTCGCCTCGTTGGAGGAGACCGTGACCATCCGGTCGATCACGTCGCCCAGCGGCATCGGCGTGCCGTCGGGCGGCAGGCCCTCGTCGACGTCGTCGGGCTCGATCGTGTACTCGCCCGCACCGGGCACCTGGGACGTGAAGGTCCGGGTCGCGGTGCAGGCCTCGTCGAGGCGCGCCGTGCCGGCGTCGAGCTCGCGCGCGGCCGCGACCAGCACCGCGAGCTTCACGGTCGAGGCGGCGTAGAAGTCCAGGTCGTCCTGGCGGGCGGCGAGCACCTCGCCCGAGGCCCGCGCCACCCGGTAGGCCACCACCGGCACCCCGTCGCTGTGCGTCCCTGTCGACACCATGTGCGTGCTCGTCCTCTCGTCGTCACTTCGCCGTGGCGTGCACGACGTCGGCCCAGGCGCGCACCAGCGCGCCCGACTGGGCCTCGTTCTCCGCCGCACGGGTCAGCGCCGCCTCGGCCAGCGCCGCCCGGTCGATGCCTTGTTCCGAGAGCGCGGCCTCGTCCCAGGTCGCGACCCGCTCCGGCCGGGCCTCGGGGTGGAACTGCAGGCCCCAGGCCGCCTCGCCCACCCGGAACGCCTGGTTGCGGCAGGCCGCGCTCGTCACCAGCAGCGTGGCCGACGGCGGCAGCGCGGTCACCGAGTCCTCGTGGTTCTCGATCATCCACAGCGGCCCGTCGGGCACGCCGGCAGCACCGGACACGCCCGGCAGGTCGCCGAACACCAGGTCGTCGGCCGCGGCCGGCAGCGCTGTGAGCGCGCACATGCCGCGCTCCGTCTCGCCGGACCGCGCGGTCACGCCGCCGCCCGTGACGTGCGCCAGGAGCTGCCCGCCGAGGCACAGCCCGAGCAGCGGCACGCCGTCGGCCAGGGCCTGGCGCGTCAGCGCCCGCTCGCGGGCCAGGAACGGGTGGCCGACGTCGTCGTCCGGCATGAAGCCGCCGCCCAGCAGCACCACGCCCCCGAAGCCGTCGAGGGTCTCGGGGAGCTCCGCGCCCGGGACGAGCACCGGGTCGAGCCCGGCCTCGGGGAGCCACTGCTCCAGCCGGCCCATGGAGCTGGTGGACGAGTTCCGGACCACCAGGACGCGCGTCATGCGCCGCTCCCGGGCGCGGTCAGCTCGCGCGCGAAGTGGCAGGCGGCGACGTGCGCCGCGGCGCCGGCGCCGGCCGGTCTCGTGGCCGTCGTACCGCGGGCGACCAGCGCGGGCACGTCCGTCTCGCACGCGTGCGGGACCATCCGCAGGCCGGCGTCCGCCGCGCGCCCCGCCTCCGGCAGCGTCGGCGCGAGCCAGCAGCGCGTGTGGAACGGGCAGCCCGACGGCGGGTCCACCGGGGAGGGCGGGTCGCCCTCCAGCACGATCCCGCCGATGCCGGGCTGCCCGGCGACGGCCCCCGCGTCGCCGGACGAGCCCGGGCCGACGGCCGCGCCCGCCGGGACGAGCCGCACCGACGGGTCGGGCACGGGCACCGCGGAGAGCAGCGCCTGCGTGTACGGGTGCTGCGCGCCGTCGTACACCTGGGCCTCGGGGCCCTGCTCGACGATGCGGCCCAGGTACATGACGGCGACGTCGTGGGCGATGTGCCGCACCACGCCGAGGTCGTGCGCCACGAACAGGTAGGACAGGCCCAGCTCGTCCTGGAGGTCCTCCAGCAGGTTGATCACCTGGCCCTGCACGGACACGTCGAGCGCCGAGACCGGCTCGTCGCAGACCAGGATCTTGGGCCGCAGGGCGAGCGCGCGGGCGATCCCGACCCGCTGCCGCTGCCCGCCCGAGAACTGGTGCGGGTACCGGTTGGCGTGGTCGGGGTCCAGGCCGACGAGCTCCAGCAGCTCGCCCACCGCGGCCCGCCGTCCGCCCGCCGGGTCGATGCCGTGGATCGCGAACGGCTCGCCGACGATCTCGCTCACCGACATCCGCGGGTTCAGCGACGTGTACGGGTCCTGGAAGACCATCTGCACGTCCCGGCGGAGCTGCTTGCGGCCCGCCCGGGACCGGCCCGTGACGTCCTCGCCGTCCACCAGCACCTGCCCGCTGGTCGGCGTCTCGACGCCGACGAGCACGCGGGCGAGCGTCGACTTGCCCGACCCGGACTCGCCGACCAGGCCCAGGGTGCGGCCCCGGTCCAGGGTGAGCGAGACGCCGTCGACCGCCTTGACCGCGGCCACCGAGCGGCGCAGCAGCCCGGAGCGCACCGGGTAGTGCTTGACGAGGTCGCGCACCTCGAGCACGGACTCGCCGGGCGCGGGCAGCTCGTCGACGAGCCCGGCTCCCGCCGGTCGCGACTCAGTCATCGGAGTCTCCCTTCGGCTCGGGCACCGAGGTGCCGGACGCCGACGTCGTGACGCCGGCCTCGGGGGCCGGCTCCCGTCCGGCCATGATGTCCGACGCGAAGTGGCACGCCGACATCCGGCCGGGCGCCGGGGTCGCCCGCGGCGGCACGTCGGTACGGCAGACGTCGCGCACGGCGTCGCAGCGCGGGTGGAACGGGCAGCCCGCCGGCATCGCGGCCGGGCTGGGCGGGCGCCCCGGGATCACGGGCAGGCGGCCCGTCCCGGCCGCGGACGGGATCGACCGCAGCAGCGCCCGCGTGTACGGGTGCGCGGGCGCCGTGTAGACGGGCACCACGGGAGCCTGCTCGACGGCGCGGCCCGCGTACATGACCGTGACGTCGTCGGCGACGCCCGCCACGACGCCCAGGTCGTGCGTGATCAGCACGAGGCCCATGTGCCGCTCCGCCTGGATCTCGGCGAGCAGCCGCAGCACCTGCGCCTGGACCGTCACGTCGAGGGCGGTGGTGGGCTCGTCCGCGATGAGCACGTCGGGGTCCATGGCCAGCGCCGACGCGATCATCACGCGCTGGCGCATGCCGCCCGAGAACTGGTGCGGGTACTCCTTCACGCGGGCCTTCGCGTTCGGCACCTTGACCAGGTCGAGCAGCTCGACCGCCCGCTTGCGGGCGTCGGCGCGGGACAGCCCGCGCCGGGCCCGGAGCGCCTCGGTGAGCTGGTAGCCCACGGTGTGCACGGGGTTGAGCGCGGCCAGCGCGTCCTGGAACACCATCGCCACCTGCTCGCCGCAGCGTGCGCGGTGCTCCTTGCGGCTCAGGGCGAGCAGGTCGGTGCCGGCGAGGCGGACGCTGCCGCGCGTGATCCGCGCCGTGTCCGGCAGCAGGCCCATCACGGCCAGCGACGACACGGACTTGCCCGAGCCGGACTCGCCCACGATCGCGAGCGTGCGGCCCGCCTCCACGCGGTAGGACAGCCCGTCGACGGCGCGCACCGCGCCGTCGGGCGTCCGGAACTCGACGGCGAGGTCGGTGACCTCCAGGAGCGGCTGTGCCTCCTGCTCGCCCTTCGCCGCGCTCATGCGGAGAGCCTCGGGTCGAGGGCGTCGCGCAGGGCGTCACCGAGCACGACGAGGGACAGGACGGTCGCGAGCAGGCAGGTCAGCGGCACGAGCAGCATGTGCGGGTACCCGCCGAGCACCCATGAGGAGCCGTTCTCGATCATGATCCCCCAGGAGATGGCGGGCGGACGCACCCCGATGCCGAGGAACGCGAGCACGGCCTCCGCGCCGATCACCCCGGCGATCGCCGTCGGCACCAGGGCGGTCACCGGGCCGATCGCGTTGGGCAGCACGTGCCGGAACATGATCCTCAGGTCGGAGGCGCCCAGCGCGCGGGCGGCCGTGACGTAGTCGAGGTTCTTGGCCTCGAGCACGCTCGCCCGGACGTACCGGGCGTAGCTCATCCAGCCGAACAGCGTCAGCACGATCGCGGGCAGCATGATCGTGGTGAACGTGCCCGAGCCGAGGTCCACGTTCTTGAACAGGCTCAGCAGCAGCATCGCCGCGAGCAGGTACGGGATCACCAGGAAGATCTCGATCGTGCGGGACACCACGAAGTCGACCCAGCCCAGGTAGTACCCGGCGAGCAGGCCGAGGGTGACGCCGAGGACCAGCGCGGTGCCGACCACCACGAGGGCCAGCAGCAGCGACGGCCGGGAGCCGTGCGCGAGCTGGGCCAGGGTGTCGCACCCGAACGAGTCCGTCCCGAGGGGGAACTCGTTGCCGAAGCCCTGCGGCTTGGTCTTGGCGTCCCCGATGACGCAGTGCCGCGGGTCCACCGAGGTGAACAGCGTGGGGAACGCCGCCATGACCACGAAGAACAGGACGACCAGGCTGGAGACGATGACGTCGGGCCGACGGCGCAGGCTGCGCCAGGCGTCCGAGGCCAGGGTGCGGGACGCGGCGCCGGCCACGTTCCCGGTCGCGGCGGAGGCTGCCTCACTCATAGCGGATCCTCGGGTCGAGCGCGGCGTAGGCGATGTCCACGACGATCATCACCGCCACCGTGACTGCGGTCAGGATGGTCACGATGCCGAGCACCAGGCCGACGTCGCTGCTCTGCACGGCGTCCCACAGGACGCCGCCCATGCCGTAGATGTTCATGATTCCCTCGGTGATGACGGCGCCGCTCAGGGCCTCCGCGAACGTGAGACCGACGGCGGTCACCACGGGGATCGACGAGTTGCGCACCACGTGGTGCACCATGACGCGCCCCTCGCTCAGGCCCTTCGACCGGGCGGTCCGCACGTGGTCGCCGCCGTACGACTCGAGCTGGCTCGCCCGCACCAGGCGGATGAAGGCGGCCGACCCGGCCAGGCCGAGCAGGATGCCGGGCACCGCGACCGTGGCCCACGGGTGCTCGGGGTCGAACGACGGCTTGAACCAGTACGGCGGCCAGCTGTTCTCGCCGAAGGTCTCCTTCGACCAGTTGCTGAGCGGGACCGTCACGACCTCCTTGTAGACCAGGAGCAGCACGAACACGGGCAGCGCGTCGATGAGCACCGACGTCATGCGGATGCCGTGGTCGGACGTCGAGCCGCGCCACCGGGCGGCGACCGAGCCGAGCACCATGCCCAGCACGAGCCACGTGATCGTGACCATGACGAACAGGCGCAGCGTGTTCGGGGCGGCGCTGGCGACGATGTCCGTCACCTCGCGGCCCCGCAGGTTCGTGCCGAAGTCGCCCTGCGCGTACTGGCCGAGCCGCTCGGCGAACGGGCCGAGGCACGGGTTGCCGGGCTGGTCGTAGCACGGGTCGTCGAGCCCGAACCGCTGCTCGACGGCGGCGATCTGAGCCGGGGATGGGATCTTGTCGCCGAAGAACGCGAGAGCGGGATTGCCGTTGAGCTGGATCGCGAGGGTCGTGAGCAGGTGCAGCACGAACATCACCAGGAACAGCATGCCGACCGCCTGCGCGACACGGCGGAGGATGTAGCGCCCCATGGGGTCCTTCCGGGGGGTATGGGGGTCCGCCGCAAGTCAGGCGTTCAGGTCACCTCGGTGACCTGAACGCCTGACCCGTGGCGGGGTGGGTCGGTTACTGCGTGACCGTCAGCTCGCGGATCCGGACCGCACCGCTGAACGGGTCGAGCACCACGTTGTCCAGGCGCTCGCTGTAGTACTCGGCGCCCGCGTTGAAGCGGAACGGGATGGTCGGGAACTCCTCGGCGAGGATCGCCTCGGCCTCCTGGTACTTGACCACCGCCTCGTCGAGGGTCGCGGCCTGGTCGCCCTCGGCCAGCTTGTCCTCGAACTCCTTGCTGTACCAGCCGAAGTTGCCCGCGCCCTCCTCGCCCACGGCGTAGAAGGACAGGTAGTTCTCGTTCAGCGGGTAGTCCGGGAACCAGTTGTTCCGGAAGATGCCGTCGAAGCCGTGCTCGGCCCGGATGGTGAAGAAGTCCGGGTTCGGCTTGAGCTCGTACGGGATGCCGAGGTTGGCCTCGATGGAGTCACCGATGGCCTTGAAGTACTCGATCTCGGTCTCGTCGTCGCTCAGGCCGATGGTCAGGGTCTCGCCCTCGGGCCAGCCGCCCGCCTTCTCCAGCGCGGCCTTCGCCGCCTCCGGGTCGAACGTGCACCACTCGCAGGTGCCGGCCTCGCCGCCGGGCACGCCGTCCGGCACGACCCACGAGTCGGCCGGGGTGGCCAGGCCGCCCGACAGCTGCTCGATGATCGTGTCGCGGTCGATCGCCAGGGAGATCGCCTTGCGGAACTCCTTGTCCTGCCACGGGCCGTCCTCGTACAGCGGGAAGCCGATGTAGGTCAGCGCGGCCCCCGGTGCCTGGGCGAGCCGCTCGGAGAGCTCGGGGTCCTCCTGTGCGGCGGCCAGGTCGGCCGGCGCCGGGTAGCTGACGTCGATGTCGCCGGCCTCGAAGTCGCTCCAGGACGACGCCCCGGAGTACTCGCGCCAGTTGATCGCGTCGACGCCGTCGGGGGTCTCCTCCAGCGGGTAGTCCTCCCAGCGCTCGGCGTCGACGGCGACACCCTGCTCCCACTGGGTGACCTGGAACGGGCCGTTGCCGATCGGCGTGATGGCGCAGGCGTCGACGTCCGCGAGGCACTCCTCGGCGACCGGGAAGAAGCCGGTGTAACCCAGCATCGTGGAGAAGCCGGCGAACGGCGCCGTGAGCTCGACCTCGAGGGTGAGGTCGTCGACGACGGTGAGGCCGGACAGCTCCTCCGTCGGGTTCTCCTCGACGATGTTGCCGTCGTCGTCGAGCTCGTCCTGCATCTCCTCGTAGCCCTTGAAGCGCTCGAAGAAGTAGTTGCTGTACAGCTCGGTGTGGCCGGCCGTGTAGTTCCAGGAGCGGGCGAACGCGGCGGCGTCGACGGGCTCACCGTTCTGGAACGTCAGGTCCGGCTTGATCTTGATGGTCCAGACGGTGTTGTCGTCGGACTCGATCGACTCGGCCACGTAGTTGTACGGCTCCGTGGTCTCCGGGTCGTAACGGACCAGGCCGTCGTAGACGACGTCGAGGATCGCGATGTTGTCCGCGTTGCCGGAGTCGCCCGGGAAGAGCGTCTCCATGTCCTGGTCGATCGTCAGGTTCAGGGTGACCGGCCCGTCGTCCTCGGCGGTGTCGCTCGGGCTGCACCCGGCTACGGTCAGGGCCACCACGGCCGCCCCCGCGGCGATGGTGGCGATGCGTGCTTGCCTCACTGATTGCCTCCCCAGTTCGTCTCCCCGGTCAATCGGCGGGGAGGTTTGGACCATATCGCCACGGAAGTGGGGCCGCCTGGAAAGTCGTGTTAACCGTCTGTAACGATTCGTCAGGCCTCCTTCCTTGCGAGCGACCTGCGCTCGCGCGGAAGGAGACCCGACGAGCGGCGTACGTCAGCAGCCGCCGAGGTCCCGCCACGGACCCCACGGCGTGGCCGAGGGCTCCTGGTTCCGGCTGTACCACTGCGCGGTCCAGCTGTGGCCGTCGTGCACCACCGTCTCGCCGCCGTCGTACACCCCGGTGGACGTCCAGGCCGGGTACGTACCGCCGGCGCAGGCCGACGGCGCGCCCACCTCGGCCCACGGGCCCCACGGCGTGGCGCCGGGGGTCTGGCCGCGCGTCCACCACAGCGCGGTGAACACCGCGCCGCCGTGGCTCACCTGGTCACCCGCCGTGTACGCGGTGCTCGCGGACCAGGCCGGGGCCGCCGGCTCCTCCGCCTCGGCGAGCCGGCCCACGCCCCAGCGCGCGGTGGACTGGTAGCCCGTGCCCGTGGGGTCCGCCCAGTTGCGGACGGCGGTCCGTGCGCCCCCGGCCGCGTCGTTGACCTGGAAGTCCAGGCCGTGGAACGTGCCCGGGCCGCCGGAGGACAGCAGGTCGACCGACGCCTCGACGCGGTAGCCGTCGTCGGTCGCCGTGGCGGCGCTGGCCACGCGGGCGCGCTGCGCCGCCTCGTCGCCCGTCCCGAACGAGACGGCGTTGCGGGCCGAGACGCGGATCTGCGTGTCGTCGGCCCGGTAGCCGCCGTTCTTCGCGTTGCCGCCGTCCACGTAGATCTCCACCGAGTCCTGGATCCACGGGTCCGAGCCCGAGACGTCGACCACGGGGTCGGCGACGTCCGCCAGGACGTACAGCGTGCCGTCCTTCCACAGGGTGTGGACGGTCGCGACGGCGCCGTCCGAGCCCTCGACCTGCTTGGTGGTGGTCACCGCGGGACCCGCCGTGTCCCACACGTCGTCGACGTCGCCGTCGACCACCGGGGCCTGCGCGGCCTCGGCGACCTCCAGGTACGACAGCTCCTCGACCAGCGTGAGCGTGCCCACGGCACCCGGGGAGTTCCACGCCGTGGTCTCGTCGCCGCTGGTCACGCGCACGTCGAACGTGGCGGTCGCGCCCTCGGCCAGGGTCGCGGGCAGGTGCACGACGATGTCGTAGCCGCCCTCCCGCTCGCTCACCTCCGCGTCCGCGCCGTCGCCCGCCCCGTCGCCCGGACCGGTCACGGTCCCGTCCCGGGCCACCGTGTACCCGGCGTCGTCGAGCACGAGCGTGACGGCGTCGCCGGCGGCGGCCCCGGCGTCGTCCACCGCGACGAACGCCGTCAGGTGGTCGGCCGCCCAGCGGAGCTGGAAGGCAGCCGCGCCGCCGTCCGGGGCCTCGAACGTGTGCCGCGGCAGCCGGTCCCACACCGGGGACGCCGTGGCCGAACCGTCCAGCGGCACGTCCCCGGCAAACACGTTCGCCGTGCGCAGCCGGGCCGGCAGCTCGGCCCCGGCCGCGCCGTGGTAGGCGGGCTTGGCCTGGAAGCGGTCGTCGAAGAGCAGCGGCGCGCCGCTGTCGACCCGCCACGACCGACCGTCGGTCAGGCCCCACGCCGTGACGCTGAACAGGTCCTCGGCGTGCGCGCGGAACACGTCGAACGCGTCGCGGTAGTAGTAGCCCTGGTCGACCAGCCGGGCCTGCGTGACCGGCGTCCCCGTGGTGACGTCCAGCTCCGTGACGGCCTGCGTGACCGGCAGCTCCGCGAACCGCTCGATCGCGCCCTCCAGCGCGCTGACCGGCATCGCGAGCGACACGTGGAACTGGTGCCCCACGCCGTCCACCGGCACGCCGCGCTCCAGCAGCCGGTCCACCAGCGCGCGGTACCGGTCCTGCTTGCCGCCCTGCTCCGTGTTGTAGTCGTTGATGAACAGGGTGACCGGGCGCTCACGCACCGCCTCCGACGGCGGGGCGGCGTACGTCTCGTTGAACGCCTCGTCCGCGTACCCGAACGCGAGGTCGATGTACTCCTCGCCCAGGATGCGGAACCACTCGCTGCGGCGCAGGCCGTCCGCGTTCTCCGCGCCGTCCGAGACCACCTCGTTGACCACGTCGAACGCGACCAGCGGGTTCGTCGCCGAGCCGAAGAGCCCGTAGTCGTCGCTCAGGTTCTCCGCGATGCCGAACACGTGGTCGCGCAGGCGCTCGCGGAGCACCGCCCGGCCCGCCTCGTCGGCCGCGAGCGGCTCGCCGGCGTCGTCCTGGAAGAACCAGCCCGGCGTCTGGCTGTGCCACACCAGCACGTGGCCGTAGACGCGCAGGTCGTTCTCCTGCGCGAAGTCCATGAGCGCCGTCGCCTCGGGGTGCCGGCGCAGCGTGCCGTCGGCGTCGTACCAGGCCTCGGGCTTCATGTGGTTCTCGGGCGTGATCTGGCCGAAGTGCCTCCTCAGCAGCTGCGCGGCCGCCCCCGACGTCTCGCGGCTGTCGATCGCGACGCCCACCGGGAAGTCGACCGTCTCCTGCAGACCGGTCAGGTCCTCGATCAGCGGCGGCTCCGGGACGGACACCACGATGTCGTCGATCAGCCAGTCGCTGGTGTTGCCTCCGTTGTACGCCGTCTCGAGGTAGAGGAGCGCGCTGTCGTGGTCCGGCATGGTGAACGTGGTGGTCACCTCGGTCCAGCCGCTGCTGGTCAGGCCGGTGAACTGGCCGAGCGTCGAGAACGTCTGGGTGCCGTCGACCGTGCCGGCCAGGCTCAGCCAGACGTCGCCCGGGGTCTGCCCCGCGGGGAAGCGCACCCAGGCGGAGACGTCGTAGGTGACGCCCGCGCGCAGCACGCCCGTGACGTCCCGGCCGATGCCGTCGCCGGTGGCGTCGCGGCCGGTGAGCGCGGCCGCGTAGGTGCCGCCGTGCGCGTCGGCGTCCGTGACCGCGAGCGTGAAGTCGGAGGCGTCGGTGCCGTTGCGCGGCGCCCAGCCATCGAGGGTGCCGTCCTCGAAGTCGGTGCCGATCACCGTGCCCGACGCCGGGGGCGTGCCCTGCGGGAACGTGAACGCCCAGCCGTCGGCGAGGCGTTCGGTGACGACGGTGCGCACCGCGGCGAGCGTGCCGGACCGGTCGCCGCCGCCGTCGTGCGCGAGGACCAGCTCGCCGGGGACCATGGCGGTGCGCAGGTTGGCGGTGAGGGTCGGGACGTCCTGGGTCTCCCAGTCGGCGATGGTGTTCCGGACGGCGAGCGGCTGCATGCCCAGCTCGACCGCGACGCCGGGCGTCACGCCCCAGGAGCCGTTCGGGGCGCGCCAGAAGGGGACTTTCTGGTTCGGGTCGCCCAGCGCGTCGCGGATGATCCCCAGGTTCGCGACCAGGTCGGCGCGCACCTGCTCCTGCGACCAGGAGCCCATGTCGGCGTACGACGTCGAGTGGTTGCACAGGACGTGGCCCTCGGCGACGATCCGGCGCAGCAGCGCGGCGCCGCCGTCGGCCTGGATGTTCTGCCCGATCACGCAGAAGACGGCCCGGAGGTCGTGCTCCGCGAGGAAGTCCAGCAGGGCGGGCGTGGTGCCGGGGTTCGGGCCGTCGTCGAAGGTCAGGGCGGACACGTCGCCGCTGCCCTCGGCTGCGTGTACCGGTGTCGGGACCGGGTTGATCGCGCCGCCGGGCACGACGTCGTCCGGGGGAAGTGTGTCAGCGGTGGTCACCATGATGTCGTCCACAAGGATCGTGTAGGGGGCGTCCTGGTCGGTGCTGCCGAGGTAGGCCTGCAGCTCGGCCGGGTCGGCGTCGGCCGCGGCCGTGTACGTGCCGGACACCGTGGTCCAGTCGGTGCCCACCGTGGTGTTCCCGACCCAGGTGTACGCCGGCTTCAGGACGAACCGGACGCCGGTGCTGGTCGGTGCGGGCGGGTCGGTGGGCTCCGCGGGCTCGGCGAGGCGGGCGCGCAGGCTGAACGTGTAGGTCAGGCCGGGCTGGAAGATCCCGGTGGGGGACTGGAGGCCCTCGTAGTCGGCGGCCCGGGTGATCGAAAGGACGCTGCCGGCGCCGTCGGGATCCGGGACGACGTCGAGGCCCGCGCCGCCGCTGGGGGTCCAGGTGCCGGTGGTGCCGTCCTCGAAGTCGACGGCGGTGACGACGGTGTCGGCCGCGGCTCGGGTGGTCGCCGGCGTGGTGGTCGCTGCCGTGGTGGTCGCCGCTGTGGTGGTCGCCGTCGCCGCGGCGGGCGCGACGGCCAGCGATCCGGCCGTGACGACTGCTGCGAGGCCCGCGGCAAGGCCGGGTGCTAAACGATTTCTGCGTGAGCGGTCTCTGCTGATGAAACGATTTCGACGAGGCATCCTGCGCTCCCTTGCGCGTGTCTCCGGTGGGGCGGACGCCGGGGCGACGGTGCCGCGGCGAACGTAGGGGCAGCGTAGCCAGAGTTGCCCGGCACCGTCGAGACCAGCAGATCGGCAGGTGCGCGGGTCGGCATCTTCCTGCAGTGTCGGCACTTTGCATCGAGATCGGCCCAGGCCTGGACCGATCTCGATGCAAAGTGCCGACTCGCTGAGGGAACTGCCGACCTCGCGAGGACTGCCGTCAGACCGCCGTCAGGTCCTTGACCGCGCCCTTGGCGATGCGCAGGCGGCGCGGCGTGCGCTGCGCGACCACCGAGTCGTGCGTGACCAGCACGATCGTCAGTCCCTGGTCCTTCCACAGCCCCACGATGAGATCCACGATCTCGTCGCGGGTCTCCTCGTCGAGGTTGCCGGTGGGCTCGTCCGCCAGCAGCACCTTCGGGTTCTTCACCAGCGCCCGCGCGATCGCGACGCGCTGCTGCTGCCCGCCCGACAGCTCGCCCGGGAGGTGGTCCCCGCGGTCGCCGAGCCCGACGGACTCGAGCGCCGCCAGCGCCCGCGCCGTCCTGGTCTGCCGCGGGATCTTGGCCGGCACGAGCGCCGTCTCCACGTTCTCCAGCGCGGTGAGCGTGGGGATGAGGTTGAAGTTCTGGAACACGAAGCCGATGGTCTCGGCCCGCGCTGCGGTGAGCTGCGCGTCGCTCATCCCGGCGAGGTCGGTCCCGTCGAGCTTGACGGTGCCGGACGTCGGGCGGTCGAGCCCGCCGAGCATCTGCAGCAGGGTGGACTTGCCGCCGCCGGTGGGTCCCTGGACGGCGACCAGCTCGCCGTCGCCGATGGTCAGGGACACCCCCTTGAGCGCGCGCACCACGCGCTTGCCCTGCTGATACGTCTTGGTCAGGTCGTCGATCTGATACATGGGTAGACCTTTCAGGCGAGAGAGCGAAGGGCTTCGACCGGGCGCAGACGCGCGGCACGCTGTCCGCCCACCACACCCGCGATCAGCCCGCCGAGCACGGCGAGACCGATGGCGGCCAGGACGATCCACAGGCTGACCGGGGCCTGGAGGGCGACGTCGACGGCGCTGCTCGCGGCGTCGGCCAGACCGCCGGGACGCGCCCCGCCGAAGCCTCCGGTCGCCCCCGCCTGCCCGCCGGCGTCCTGCATGGCGCCGGCGGGGCCACCGCCGGCCGGGCCGCCCATGGTGAAGCCGCCGCCGGAGGTGCCGCCGCTCAGGGTGATGCCGGCCAGGTTCACGGCCCACACGGCCAGCGCGCCGATCGCGAGGCCGGCCGCACCGCCGATCAGGCCCTGCACCACGGACTCGCCGGCCACCTGGCCCACCACGCGGCCCTTGCTCCAGCCGATCGCCTTGAGGGTGCCGAGCTCGCGCGTCCGGCGGTTCACGCCGGAGACGGTGAACAGGATCGCGAGGCCGAAGGCCGCCGCCAGCACGATGACGCTCAGCCAGGTGCCGAGCGTGCCGATCAGGTTGGACGCCGTCGAGAGGGAACCGGTGACGTTCTCCGCGAGGTCGGACTGGGTGCTCACCGAGGCGTCGGGCAGCTCGGACTCGATCGCGGTCGCCACGGCGTCCACGTTCTCGGCCGAGTCGACCTGCACGTAGACGTCGGTGACCTGGTCGGCAAGGTCGGCGAGGGTCTGGGCCGTGGCGAGCGGCACGTAGACGTCCGACGCCGTCGCGACGTCGTCGCCCGTCGTGGAGGTGACCGTGCCGACGATCTTCAGCTTCTCGCCGCCGGTGGTGATGGTGTCGCCGACGGCGAGCTCCTGCTGCTCGGCGTACGTGGCGTCCAGGACGGCGACGTTCTCGTCGCCCGCCTCCAGCGTCCGGCCGTCGGCCACCGTGGCGGTGGTCAGCGGCCCGACGGCGGCGGCGTCCGGGTCCACGCCCGTGACCGAGAACTGCTCGATCTCGAAGGACGACCCACCGGCCGACCCCTCGCCGGTGCCGTCCTCGCCCATCCGCAGGTCGACGGGCCCGCCGCCCTCCTCCTGCATGGCCTCGAAGTCCGGCATCTCACCGGAGAAGGACATGTTCTGCAGGTCGAGGGTCGCGGCGACGCCGGACACGTGCTCCAGCCCGGAGACGGACTCCAGAGCGGCGGCGTCGAACGACGTCGAGCCCATGGCCGTGCTGAGGCGGTCCTGCGCGAGGCTGCGGGTGCCGTCCTCGCTCGCCTCGCCCTCGTCCCCGCCGAAGTCGAAGCGGCCGGGGCCGCCTCCCTCGCCGGGCCCCTCGCTCGCCTGGGTGACGGTGATGTCGGTTCCCACGCCGTAGACGGACTCGAGCACCTCGGACTGGGCGTTCCTGACGCCGGTCGAGACCGCGTTGACGACGATGACCAGCGCGATCGCGACCGCGAGGCCGATCGCGACCACCACCGTCTGCTTGCGTCGGTTGCGCAGCTCTCTGCGCAGATAGGTGAAGAACATGGGCTCCTGCCTCGGTCCTGAGGAAACGTGCGGGGACGTTGGTGTCCGCGCAGACCGCCACGCGGGCTGTGTCGCCACGCCGAAGGGGAGGGGGCGAGCGGCGTGCGTGTCGCACCGCGGGCGGTCTGCGCCGGACGATCGGGACGCTAGGCAGGCACGCTGTGGTCGGGCTGTCGCAAACCTGTGGTGGCGCTGTGAACTGCGGCCCGGTGGACGGTTCCGCGCCCCCTCGCCCGACGTCCTAGGCTGGGGGCCGTAACCTCCGAGCAACATCCTTAGAAGGAGACCCCGTGGCTAGCATCGAAGCCGTTGGAGCACGCGAGATCCTCGACTCGCGCGGCAACCCCACCGTGGAGGTGGAGATCGTCCTCGACGACAACACCTTCGCCCGTGCGGCGGTCCCGTCCGGCGCCTCGACCGGCGCGTTCGAGGCCGTCGAGCTGCGTGACGGCGACAAGGGCCGTTACCTGGGCAAGGGCGTCGAGAAGGCGGTCGCGGCCGTCAACGACGAGATCGCCCCCGAGCTCATCGGGTACGACGCCGAGGAGCAGCGCATCATCGACCAGGCGCTCCTGGACCTCGACGGCACGCCGAACAAGGGCAAGCTGGGCGCGAACGCGATCCTGGGCGTCTCGCTCGCCGTCGCGAAGGCCGCCGCCAAGAGCTCGGGCCTGGACTTGTTCCGCTACGTGGGCGGCCCGAACGCGCACGTCCTGCCCGTCCCGATGATGAACATCCTCAACGGCGGGTCCCACGCGGACTCGAACGTGGACATCCAGGAGTTCATGGTCGCCCCGATCGGCGCCCCGACGTTCCGTGAGGCGCTGCGCACCGGCACCGAGGTGTACCACTCCCTCAAGTCCGTGCTGAAGGAGAAGGGCCTGGCCACCGGCCTGGGCGACGAGGGCGGCTTCGCGCCGAACCTCGGCAGCAACCGTGAGGCGCTCGACCTGATCCTCGTCGCCATCGAGCGCGCTGGCCTCAAGCCCGGCACCGACGTGGCGCTCGCGCTCGACGTCGCCTCGACCGAGTTCTTCTCGGACGGCGTGTACGCGTTCGAGGGCGGCAAGAAGACGCCGGACGAGATGATCGCGTACTACGAGCAGCTCGTGGCCGACTACCCGCTGGTCTCGATCGAGGACCCGCTGTCCGAGGACGAGTGGGACTCCTGGTCCGGCCTGATGGGCAAGGTCGGCGACAAGGTGCAGATCGTGGGCGACGACCTGTTCGTCACCAACCCCGAGCGCCTCGCCAAGGGCATCGAGCTCAAGTCGGCGAACTCGCTGCTGGTCAAGCTCAACCAGATCGGCACGCTCACCGAGACGCTCGACGCCGTGACGCTGGCCCAGCGCAACGGCTTCACCACGATGACCTCGCACCGCTCCGGCGAGACCGAGGACACCACCATCGCGGACCTGTCCGTGGCGACCAACGCCGGCCAGATCAAGACCGGTGCCCCCGCCCGTGGCGAGCGCATCAGCAAGTACAACCAGCTCCTCCGCATCGAGGAGGCGCTCGACGAGGCCGGCACCTACGCCGGCCGGTCGGCGTTCCCGCGTTTCCAGGGCTGAGCTGGTCCGCCTGCGCTGAGCTGTCAGACACGCGCTGCCGCGTCAGACGTACAGGTCACTCCGGTGACCTGTCCGTCTGACACGTCCGCCCGGGTCTGACAGCTTTCGCGTTCCACGAGTTCGACACACGGCGCGCCGAAGGTAATGCCGGTACAAAGGCCTGGCGAATCGGCACAATCGACCCATGCCTTCCTCACGTCGCCCGGCGCGGCCCTCGGGTTCGGCGCGCGGCTCGGGTGCGCGCCCGTCGTCGACCCCGCGCGCGGGTGCGGGGGCCTCCGGTGCGAAGGGCGGCAAGGGGACGACGCCGGCGAACGGTCGGGCGTCGGCCAAGAAGCCGTCCGGGCCGGCGGCGAAGGGGGCCAAGGGTTCCGCGGCCAAGGACACGAAGGCGGCCAAGGCGTCGTCCGCGAAGGGGCCGGCGGCCAAGAAGGCAGGCGCGACGGGGACGACGACGGCCAGGTCGGCCGCGAAGCCGGCGTCGGCCCGCTCGACGACGGGCACGTCGACCGCACGCAAGCCCGCCGTGCCCTCGACGTCGGCGGGCCGCCGCACGGCCGCGCCTCGGACCGCTCCGGGACGGCCGGCCGCACGCTCGGCCGGGGCCCCCGCACGCGGTGCGCGGCCGACGTCGGGCAGCGGGGCGAAGCGGCCGGCGCAGCCGCGCCGCCGGAGCACGGCCACCGGCAGCGTCGCGCCGCCCACGCGCCCGGCCCGGGCGGACCGCAAGCGCGGCAGCTACGGGCTCGTGGTGCCCGAGGTGCTCACCGTGCGCGCCATGGTGCTGTCCGTCGTGGTGCTCCTCGCGGTAGTGCTGCTGCTCCCGACGGTGCGCGCGGTCATCACGCAGCAGGCCGAGCTGCGCGAGCTGCGCTCAGAGCTCAGCCAGCAGCAGGACCAGAAGGCCGAGCTCGAGACCGAGCTGGCCCGCTGGGACGACCGGTCGTACGTGATCGAGCAGGCGCGGTCGCGCCTGCGGTTCGTCATGCCCGGGGACAAGGTGTGGCGCCCGCTGGACACGGACTCGGTCGAGCAGGAGGAGCCGGAGCCCGGCGTCGTCGAGCCGTCGCCGGGGGCGTCCCAGGACGCTGACGTCCCCTGGTACACGAACGTGTGGGACTCCGTGCGGATCGCGGACGGCGAGTAGCACGCGCGGCGTGCGGTGCGCCACGACGCGCCGGCGCCGCGCGGTGCCGGTCGCGCGCTGGGAGACAATGGAGCGGTGAACACCGCGACTGAGACCGTGTCCGACGACGACCTGCGGGTCCTGGCCGAGCAGCTCGGCCGCGAACCGCGCGGCGTCGTGGGGATCGCGGCGCGCTGCGTGTGCGGCCGTCCGACGGTGGCGCGCACCGCGCCCCGCCTGCCCGACGGCACCCCGTTCCCGACCGTCTTCTACCTGACGCACCCCGGCGCGGTCGCCGCCGCCTCCACGCTGGAGGCGAACGGCGTCATGAAGGAGATGACGGCGCGGCTCGAGGCCGACGAGGAGCTCGCCGCCGCCTACCGGAAGGCGCACGAGCACTACCTGGCGCAGCGCGAGGCCATCGGGCACGTCGACGAGATCGACGGCATCTCCGCGGGCGGCATGCCGACCCGCGTCAAGTGCCTGCACGTCCTGTTCGCGCACGCGCTCGCCGCCGGACCAGGCGTGAACCCGCTCGGCGACGAGGCGCTGGCGCTGGCCCGGGACACGTGGCGCCCGGACCGCTGCACCTGCTGAGGCCCGCACCCGTCGCGAGCCGGGAGGGAGTGAGGTTTCTCGCGAACCGGCACGTCCGGTGCCCAGCGGCAGGTGTGCCTGGGAGAATCCTCACGTGACTTCCTCTCGCGTAGCCGCGATCGACTGCGGCACCAACTCGATCCGCCTGCTGGTCGCGGACGTCGACGCCGCCGGAAACCTCACGGAGCTCGACCGCCGCATGGAGGTGGTGCGGCTCGGCCAGGGTGTGGACCGCACGGGCGAGCTCGCGCCGGAGGCCCTCGAACGGACCCTTGCGGCGACCCGTGGGTACGCGGCGGCGATCGACGCGGCCGGGGCGGAGCGGGTGCGGTTCGTGGCCACGTCGGCCACCCGGGACGCGCGCAACCGGGACGCCTTCTTCGACGGCGTCCGCGGCGCGCTCGGCGTCGACGTCGAGGTGATCAGCGGGCACGAGGAGGCGCAGCTGTCGTTCCGCGGCGCCACCGGCGCCGCGGCGGCGCACGCCGGTCCCTTCCTCGTGGTCGACCTGGGCGGGGGCTCCACGGAGCTGGTGCTCGGCACGAGCGAGGTGGACGCGAGCGTCTCGATGGACATCGGCTCGGTGCGGATGACGGAACGCCACCTGCACGGCGACCCGCCGTCCGCGGCCGAGATCGAGACCGCGCGCGCCGACGTCCGGGCCCACCTGGACGACGCCGCCCGCGTGGTCCCGCTCGGGAGGACCGCCACGCTGGTGGGGCTGGCCGGCTCGATCACCACCGTCACCGCGCACGCCCTGGGCCTGGCCGAGTACCAGCGGGAGCGGGTGAACCAGGCGGAGCTGCCGGTCGAGACGGTGCTGGCGTCCTGCGCGGCGCTGCTGGCGGCGCCGCGCGCCGAGCGGGCGGTGATGGGCTTCCTGCACCCGGGCCGGGTCGACGTGATCGCGGCGGGGGCGCTCGTGTGGTCCGAGGTGATCCAGCGCGTCGTGGCCGACGTCCGGTCCGCGGGCGGGTCGCTGACCCACGTGGTCACGAGCGAGCACGACATCCTGGACGGGATCGCGCTCGCGATGGCCTGACGCCTTCCCGACATTCTTCACCGGTGGATTTCCGGTGGTCGGGAACTCCCGTCCCTGGTGGTCCGTTGACCGGGCACGATACGCAGCGAAGCGGCGTGGTGGGCGTCACGCTCCCGCCGCTCTTTGCCATGTGAAGAAACACGCTTAGGGCGCGGTACCCTGGGAATCATGCCTCAGAACGACCTGACCTCGGTCAGCCATGCTTCCGACCCGGTGACGCCGCGTCCGCGGAAGGTGCCGCGCATCGTGGTGCTCGGCGGCGGGTCCGTCGGCCTCTACGTGGCGCGCCGCCTGCGAAAGAAGCTGAAGAAGCGGGAAGCGGCCATCGTCGTCGTCGACCCGCGCCCGTACATGACGTACGCACCCTTCCTGCCCGAGGCGGGTGCGGGCTCCATCGACGCCCGCGACGTCGTCGCGCCGCACCGGAAGGCCCTCAAGGGCATCGACGTGCTCCAGGGCAAGGTCACCACGATCGAGCACGGGCGCAAGGCCGTGAAGATCCAGCCCGAGGAGGGCGACGAGTACGAGGTGACGTACGACCAGCTGGTCGTCGGCCTCGGCTCGGTCTCGCGCACGCTGCCCATCCCGGGTCTCGCGGAGGCCGCGATCGGGTTCAAGAACGTGGAAGAGGCCATCGCGGTCCGTAACCACGTCATCAACCGCATGGACGTCGCCTCCTCGACGTGGGACGCCGACCTGCGCAAGCGCATGCTCACGTTCACGTTCGTGGGCGGCGGGTTCGCCGGCATCGAGGCGCTCGCCGAGATCGAGGACATGGCGCGCTACGCGACGCGGCAGTACAACACGATCGAGCCGTCCGACCTGCGGTTCGTGATGATCGAGGGTGCCGGGCGCATCCTGCCCGAGGTCACGGAGCCGATGGGCGAGTACGCCCTCGCCGAGCTGAAGAAGCGCGGCATCGAGTTCCACCTCAACACGTTCCTCTCGTCCTGCGTGGACGGGCACGTCGTCACCTCGACCGGCGTCGAGTTCGACACCGAGACCATCGTGTGGACCGCGGGCGTCAAGGCGAACCCGGTCATCAAGGAGGCCTCGGACCTCCCGTTCGACAAGCTGGGCCGCGTCATCGTGCTCCCCACGCTGCAGGTCGCCACGGAGGACGGCGAGATCGTCGACGGCGCCTGGGCCGCGGGCGACTGCGCCGCCGTGCCGGACGTGCTCAACCCCGGCAAGTTCTGCCCGCCGAACGCGCAGCACGCGATCCGCGAGGCCGTGCGCCTGGCCGACAACATCGTCGCGCTCTACAAGGACAAGCCCGCCGTCGAGTACAACCACAAGAACGTCGGTGTGGTCGCGTCGCTGGGTCTGTACAAGGGTGTCGCCGAGCTGTTCGGCTTCATCAAGCTGCGCGGGTTCCCGGCCTGGGTGGCGCACCGCGGCTACCACGTCATGGCGATGCCGACCGGCAACCGCAAGGCGCGCATCCTGGTCGGCTGGATCGGCCAGTTCCTGATGGGCCGTGAGCTCGTCTCGCTCGGTTCGCTGCACGACCCGCGGCAGGAGTTCCGCAACGCGTCGGTGCCGCCGAAGCCCGTGGGCGAGAAGGTCGAGCAGACGGCCGAGTCGTCCGCCGCGCGCGCGGAGTCGGGCTCCAAGGCCTGACCCCCGTACCGCCGAGGTAGAACCGTGGCGCGGTAGAACCGTCGCTACGGTTCTACCTCGCCACAGCTCTACCTCGACGACGGGGCTCGGTAGTCTCTGGGGTGCGCCCCCATAGCCCAACTGGCAGAGGCAGCCGGCTTAAACCCGGCCCAGTCCCGGTTCGAACCCGGGTGGGGGCACGATCAGCCGAGGAGCTCGGCGAGGTGGCGTCCCGTCAGTGAGGACTCCTGGCGCGCCAGGTCCGCCGGCGTCCCCTCGAAGACGACGCGACCGCCGTCGTGCCCGCCGCCCGGGCCCATGTCGATCACCCAGTCGGCCCGCGCGACGACCGACAGGTTGTGCTCCACGACGATCACGGACCGGCCGGAGTCGACGAGCCGGTCGAGCAGGCCGCCCAGGTTGTCGACGTCCTGCATGTGCAGGCCGGCGGTGGGCTCGTCGAGCACGAACGTCGGGGTGTCGCCGCCCATCTCGATGGCCAGCTTGAGGCGCTGCCGCTCTCCACCCGACAGGGTGTTGAGGTGCTGGCCGAGGGAGATGTAGTCCAGCCCGACGTCGGACAGTCGGGACAGCATCGGGAGCACCGTCTTCTCCGTGAAGAAGTCCAGGGCCTCCTCGACGGACATGGCGAGCGCGTCGGCGATGTTCTTGCCGCGCAGCGTGTAGCCGAGCACCTCGTCGGTGAACCGCTTGCCGCCGCACGCCTCGCACACGCTGGCGACGCCCGCCATGAAGGCGAGGTCGGTGTAGATGAGGCCCACGCCCTTGCACTCCGGGCACGCGCCCGCCGAGTTGGCGCTGAACAGTGCGGGCTTGACCCCGTTCGCGCGGGCGTACTGCTTGCGGATGGGCTCGAGGATCCCGGTGTAGGTCGCGGGGTTGGACCGCCGGGACCCGCGGATCACCGTCTGGTCGACGAAGGTGACGCCGTCGCGCGGCAGGCAGCCGTGGATGAGGGAGCTCTTGCCGGAGCCGGCCACGCCCGTCACCGCCACCAGGACGCCGAGCGGCACGTCCACCGAGACGTCCTGAAGGTTGTGCAGGTTCGCGTGCTCGATCCGCAGGAAGCCGGTCGGGGTGCGGGGCGTGGACCTGAGCGTCACCGCCTGGTCCAGGTGCTTGCCGGTCGCGGTCCCGGACGTGCGCAGCCCCGCGATGTCGCCCTGGTAGACCACCGTGCCGCCGTGGGTGCCGGCGCCCGGGCCCATGTCGACGAGGTGGTCGGCGGCTGCCATGACCTCGGGCTTGTGCTCCACGACGAGCACCGTGTTGCCCTTGTCCCGGAGGCGCTGGAGCAGGGCGTTCATCTGCCGCACGTCGTGCGGGTGCAGCCCGATGGTCGGTTCGTCGAACACGTAGGTCAGGTCCGTCAGGGCCGAGCCCATGTGCCGCACCATCTTGGTGCGCTGCGCCTCCCCGCCGGAGAGCGACGACGACTCCCGGTCCAGCGACAGGTACCCCAGGCCGATCTGCTCGAACGTGGCGAGCAGGTCGTTGAGCCCGTCCAGGATGGGCTGGACCTGCGGGTCCGCGAGGTCGCGCACCAGCTCGGCCAGGTCCGTGAGCTGCATGGCGGCGGCCTCGCCGATGTGCTTGCCCTTGACGAGCGACGACCGTGCCCGGTCGTTGAGGCGGGTGCCGCCGCACTCGGGGCACGGCGTGAAGGTGGCGAGCCGGTCGACGGCCGCCCGCATGGCGCCCTTCATCGAGTCGACGTCCTTGACCAGGTAGAGCCGGGTGATCTTCGGGACCAGCGACTCGTACGTCACGTTGATGCCGCCCGAGACGATCTTCCGCTCGTCGCCGTGCATCAGGTCGTGCCACTCGGTGTCGGTGTAGTCCTTCAGCGGCTTGTCGACGTCGAAGAAGCCGGAGTCCGCGTAGACCTTCCAGTACCAGGTGCCGACCCCGAAGTTGGGGAACGTGATGGCCCCCTCCTTCAGCGACTTGCTGCGGTCCACCAGGGCTTCCGTGTCGATCGCGGAGACGCGGCCGAGGCCCTCGCAGTTGGCGCACATGCCCTGGGGGTCGTTGAAGGAGAAGAGGTTGGACCCGCCGACGTACGGCTCACCGAGCCGCGACCAGATGACGCGCAGCATCGTGTAGGCGTCGGTGGCCGTGCCGACCGTCGAGCGCGCGTTGGCGCCCATCGGCTCCTGGTCCACGACGATCGCCGCGGACAGGTTCGACAGCGTGTCGACGTCGGGCCGCGGGCGGGAGGGCATGAAGCCCTGGAGGAACGCCGAGTACGTCTCGTCGATCAGCCGGCGTGACTCCGCGGCGACGGTGCCGAACACGAGCGAGCTCTTGCCCGACCCGGAGACCCCGGTGAAGACCGTGAGCTTGCGCTTGGGGATGTCGATCGAAACGCCCTGCAGGTTGTTCTCGCGGGCTCCGCGCACCTCGATAGATCCGAACACCACTGTCCTCTCCTGGTCGGTGGTCCCATGGTGCCAGGAGCCACTGACACGCACCCGGCATCGGGGTCACGCCGTTACGCCAGCAGCAGACGGCGGAACGACCCGGCATGTCGGTGGGGTTGGGTAGCGTGACGGGTACCAACGGCGGGAGTGGGCACATGGCGATGATCTCGACAGTTACTGCGGGCCCCGCTGGGCCCGGTACCACCGGCGACGGCGTGCCGGGCGCGCGCCCCGGCACCCTGGAGCGCACGCGCGAACCGCTGCTGCGTGACCTCGTGGGCGGCATCCTGCGTCGTGCGCGGCGGGAGCAGCGCCGCACCCTGGCCGACGTCGCCACGGACGCCCGGGTCTCGACCGCCTACCTGTCCGAGGTGGAACGGGGGCGCAAGGAGGCCTCCTCCGAGGTGCTCGCCGCGGTGTGCGAGGCGCTCGGCATGCGGCTCGTCGACCTCGTCGAGCGCGCGTGGGCCGATCTCGCGATCGCGCTCGCGGCCCAGGAGGAGGGCCGGCGGGTCCGCGTCCTGTCGTCCGCGGCCCGCCGTTCGGCCGGTTTCTCCTCGTCGCGGCACCCGTTGCAGGCCGGGCAGCCGGCGCCGGCCGGCACCTCCGCCGTCGGACGGCGCGGGGAGGCCGTGCTGCTGGCGGCGTGAGCCGCCGGAGCACGGGACGGCGCCGGAGCCCGCTCCGCCGTCAGAGTCCCGCGCGCCGCTTCCCGCCCGGGCGCACGTCGTTCACCCGGTCCACGACCTTGTCGATCATGCCGTAGGCCAGGGCCTGCTCCGCGGTGAACCAGCGGTCGCGCTCGGAGTCCGCCGCGACCGTCTCCACCGGCTGGCCGGTGTGCTCGGCCTGCAGCCGCGTCACGACGTCCTTGATGTGCCGGATGTTCTCCGCCTGGACCACCACGTCCGTCGTCGTACCGCCCGCCCCGCCGGCGGGCTGGTGCATCATGATCCGTGCGTGCGGCAGGGCGTAGCGCTTGCCGGGCGCACCCGCGGCGAGCAGGAACTGCGCCGTGCCGCCTGCGAACCCGACCGCCACGGTGGAGACCGCGTTCGGCAGCAGCTGCATCGTGTCGTGGACGGCGACGCCGGCGCTCATCGAGCCGCCGGGGGCGTTGATGTAGAGGCTGATGTCGGCGGCCGGGTCCTCCGCCGAGAGCAGCAGGAGCTGCGAGGTCACGCGGTTGGCGACGGCGTCGTCGATCTCGCTGCCGATCAGCACGATCCGCTGGTGCAGCAGCCGCGTGGCGAGGTGGTCGTCGAAGGGCTGGGCAAGGGTGGTCTCGGTCATGCCTCCACCATCGCCGGACGCCGGCCCGCCGGACAGCCGTCTCTGCTCGCCGCAGATCTGCTGATGGCAGAGGTGCGTCGCGTCAGATCGGGTTGCCGTCCGGGTCGATCGTCGGGAACGCGTCGAAGTGGACCTCGAACGGGATGGCTCCAGGAGCGCCCTCCTGCCCGCTGAGCGGGTCGATGTGCTCGGTCGTGAACTGCTCCCACGCCACCACGATCGCCCGCATCTGCTCGGGAGTGGCCCACTTGTTGGCGGCGAAGAACGTCGTGGTCCCGTCCCAGGCCTTCAGGGTCTCCTCGTCGGCGCCCTGGCCCGCGCGGACGAAGGCCATCACCCGTTCGTGGCGCAGACGGAGGAACTCGATGTTGACTGCCTCGGCGGTCTGCCGGGTGGCGGGCGAGTCCTTGCCCAGCGTGGAGATGCTGAACCCGCCCGGGGTGCGCTCCCACCAGCGTTCGCGTGCGGTGCCCTTGCCCTCGACCTCGCGGACGAGGCCGTGCTTGGCGAGCTGGCGCAGGTGGTAGCTCGTCGAGCCGCTGGACTCGCCGACGATCTCGCCGAGCTTGCTGGCGGTGAGCGGACCGTGGCTCGGCAGCAGGTCGAGGATGCGGATGCGGAGCGGGTGCGAGAGCGCCCGCAGCGCGGCCGGGCCCAGCTCCGCCGGCGGACCGGCGGGCTCGGGCGCCGCGGGGGACCCGGTCGCGGGTGACGTGGGGGAGGCACCGCCCCGGTCTGCCTCGTGCCCCGGGGAGTCCTCACGCGCAGTCGCCATAGGCAGGACGTTACCCATTGCGCGCCGGGTTCAGCGCAGCGCGAGCGGGTGGCGTGCCGCCGCGTTGTCACGGGCGCGCTCGGCCTGGGCGCGCTGGCGGGCGATGCGCTCGGCCTCCCGGCGCTGCGCCTCGTGGTTGGTGGCGGGGGCCTCGGGACGGCGGCCGGGGATCGAGGCCGCGACGGTACGCGGCGCGAGGAGGTGGCGGACCTGCGGGACGGCGGTGGGGGCGAAGGCGCTCATGGTGGCTGCTCCTGGCTAGGTGTGGGGTAGCTCGTGCGACTCACCCTACGCATGCCAACACACCTTTGCAAGGGTTTCTTTGCAATATATTCTTTGGAAGTGGCGCCTCACTCCTCCGGGTCGCGCCGGAACGCGTCCAGGTCGTGATTCAGGCGCTCCAGCAGCTCGGCGAGCAGGGACCGCTCGAAGGGGGACCAGTCGGTGAGGATCTGGTCGTACATCGCGCTGCGCCGGGCGCGCTCGCGCTCCAGCTGGTCCCTGCCGGACGCCGTCGCCTCGACCAGGACCGCCCGCCCGTCGAGCGGGTCCCGGCTGCGCCGCGCGAACCCGGCCTTCTCCAGGCTGACCACCTGGCGGGTCACGGTCGACGCGTCGAGGCCCTGGCGGGCGGCGAGCGCGTTGATGCCGAGCGGGCCTTCGGCGCTGAGGACCTGGAGCAGCAGGTAGCCCGACCGTTCGAGGGTGGGGGTGTGGCCGGCGCGGACGGCGCCCGTGCGTTCCGCCCGGCGCAGCAGGAGTGCGAGCTGGAGCTCCACGCGTGACAGCGAGGCCTCGGCGGACTGGTCGTCACCGGCGTTCTCTTCCGTCTCCCTCGACATAGGTGTAGCCTACAGGCATATACCTGGGTGATACAGATAATTCCTGAGGAGGCCGCGTGGCCAGCGCGCGCAACGAACCGAACAAGACAGCCATCTACGCCACCGCGCTCACCGCGTTCTTCGCGATCGCCGGCATCGCCGTCGTCGACCCGATCCTGCCCGTCATCGGCGCGGAGATCGGCGCCACCACCTGGGAGATCGAGCTCCTGTTCACCGCGTACATCGCGGTCATGGCCATCGGCATGATCCCCGCCGTGATGGCCACGGGGAAGTTCGGGTACAAGAAGATCCTGGCGACCGGCGTCACGCTCGTCGCCATCGCCGCCGTGCTGGCGGCCCTGAGCGGCAACATCGTGCAGCTCGCGGTGCTCCGCGGCGTGTGGGGCCTCGGCAACGCGATGTTCTTCGCCACCGCCATGGTGCTGCTCGTCGCCCTCGCCAAGGACCGCGAGTGGGTGGTCGGCCTGTTCGAGACCTGCGTGGGGCTCGGCTTCGCCGTCGGGCCGCTGATCGGCGGGCTGCTCGGGCACATCAGCTGGCGCGTGCCGTTCTTCGTCTGCGGCCTGCTCATGGTCGTCGCGCTCCTGGTCTCCGCCACCCGGCTCAAGGACCCGGCCGAGAAGCCCGCACCGCTCAAGCTCGGGCAGGTCTTCGGGCTGTTCCGCAAGCCCGGCTTCCTGGCGCTCGCGGTCGTGACGGCGGCCTACAACTTCGTGTTCTTCGTGGTGCTCGGCTATGTGCCGGTCTTCCTCGGCCTCGACGTCGTGCCGCTCGGCCTGGTGTTCACCGCCTGGGGCATCGGCGTTGCCGTCGGCATCCTGGCGGTGGGCCACAGGCTCGCGCACCGGATCGGGTTCGTGCAGACGCTCGGCGTCGCCGTCGCGGGCGTGCTGGTGTGCGTGGCGCTGCTCGCGGTCGGCGTCGGCACCGCGGGCTCCATCGTCGTGACCATCGTGGCCGGTGTGTTCATGGGTATCGCCAACGCGAACCTGACCGACCTGTCGCTCGCGCTCGGCGACCCGGACCGCCGGGTCACGACCGGCGCGTTCAACCTTGTCCGCTGGGGCTTCGCGGCCCCGGCCCCGGTCGTGGCCGGCCTGCTCGCCGAGGGCGTCAGCCCCGCGTCGCCGTTCTGGGTGGCGTCGGCGGTGCTGCTCGTCGGCGTGGTCGTCTTCCTGGTGACGGCGCACCTCATGGCCCGGCCGATCGGGGAGCGGGTGCTCTGGCAGCGCTGGAACCGGGCGGCCGAGGTGGCCGAGCGCACGCCCGAGGAGGCCATGTCCGAGCTGTGACGTGAAGCCCTGGCCCGTCGTGCGGACGGGCCAGGGCGGGCGGTGCGGGACGGAATTCGGGCGGCTGTCAATGTCCCCGACCGCTTGCAGGCGGTGCGGCGCACTGCCCTACTCTGTGACTTCGGTCTGATTTCACCCCGTTGGTCCCGCCGGGTCACGACGGCGGTATCGCGCCGTACGCCCGAACCCCGCCGCACCGTGGAGTCCTCGTGTTCCGTCTCGCCCGGCTGTCCCTCGCGAACCGAGCCGTCGTAGCACTGGTGACCATCGCGATCGCGGTGTTCGGCGTGCTGAGCATGACCTCCCTGAAGCAGGAGCTCATCCCGTCGCTCCAGCTCCCGACGGGCATCGTGAGCGCGCAGTACCAGGGCTCCTCGCCCGAGGTCGTGGAGGAGCAGGTCACCGACGTGATCGAGGAGGCCATCGCCTCCGTCGACGGGGTCGCGTCGGTGCGGTCGACGGCGTCCACCGGCATCTCCCTGACCACGGTCGAGTTCGCCTACGGCACCGATATGGAGTCGGCCACCCAGCGCCTCCAGACCGCCGTCGCCGGGGTGCAGCCGGCTCTGCCCGAGGACGTCGAGCCGCAGGTCACGACCGGCTCCGTCGACGACGTGCCCGTGGTCCAGATGGCGGTGTCCGGCGACAAGAGCCCCAACGCCCTCGCCTCGACCGTCGAGGACGTCGTGGTGCCGGCGCTCAAGGAGGTCGACGGCGTCCGCTCCGTCGCCGTGACCGGGCAGAGCGAGACCGAGGTGCGCATCCTGCCGGACCAGGACAAGCTCGCCGCGGCCGGCCTCACGACCGAGGACCTGACCACCGTGCTGCAGGACAACGGCGTGGTCATCCCGGCCGGGGAGATCACCGAGGGCGGCCGTGCATGGTCGGTCCAGCTCGGCAAGCCGGTCGACATGGTCGACCAGCTCAAGCAGCTTCCCGTGCTCCCCGGCGGCACCGCGGCCGGGGGCACCGGAGCGGCCGGGGGTGCGACGCCGCCGGACCCGGCCGCCGGCGGTCTGCCGGCCGAGCCGGCCGCACCCGTGGAGCTGGGCCAGGTCGCGTCCGTGGAGCTCAAGCCGGTCGAGGCCACGTCCTACTCCCGGCTCGACGGCTCGCCGTCCCTCGGCCTGGCCATCACCAAGACGCCGGAGGCCAACACCGTCGAGGTGTCCCACGCGATCGAGGACGCGCTCGCCGAGCCCGAGATCGCGGACACGCTGACCGAACGGACCATCGCGACGGCGGTCGTCTTCGACCAGGCGCCGTTCATCGAGGACTCGATCCACGGCCTGGCCACCGAGGGCGGCCTCGGCCTGCTGTTCGCGGTGCTCGTCATCCTCGTCTTCCTGATGTCGATGCGGTCGACGCTCGTCTCCGCGATCTCCATCCCGCTGTCGCTCGCGGTGACGTTCATCGCGATGGACGCGGGCGGCTACACGCTGAACATCCTGACGCTCGGTGCGCTCACCATCTCGATCGGCCGCGTGGTCGACGACGCGATCGTGGTGATCGAGAACATCAAGCGGCACATGTCGTACGGCGAGGAGCGAGGGCCGGCGATCCTCGCGGCGGTGCGCGAGGTCGGCGGGGCCATCGCCGCCTCCACGATCTGCACCGTCGCCGTGTTCCTGCCCATCGCGCTGGTGGGCGGCATGGTGGGCGAGCTGTTCCGGCCGTTCGCGCTGACCGTCTCGATCGCGATGCTGGCCTCGCTCGTCGTGGCGCTGACGATCGTGCCGGTGCTGGCCTACTGGTTCATCCGGCCGCCGAGGAAGGCGCGGCGCGGCGGGGCGGTCGACCGTGAGGCCGCCGAGGAGAAGGAGAGCCGGGGGATCTGGCAGCGCATCTACGTGCCCACCCTGAACGGCGCGCTGCGGCTGCCCGCCGTCACCATCGGCGTGGCCGTGGCGATCCTCGGCGGCACGGCCGCCCTGGTCCCGAACATGGAGACCAGCTTTCTCGGCGACAGCGGTCAGGACACCGTGACCGTCACGCAGCACTACGCGCCCGGCACCTCGCTCAAGGGCCAGGACGAGGCGGCGCAGCAGGTCGAGACCGCGCTCGCGGGTGTGGACGCCGTCGACAGCGTGCAGGCCACGGTCGGCAGCGGCGGCGACCTGTCGATGGCCGCGTTCGGCGGGGCGAGCGCCGGGCTCAAGGCCAGCTTCGCGATCACCCTCGACGAGGACGCCGACGGCGAGCAGGCCGCCGCGGACATCCGCGCTGCCGTCGTGGACCTGACCGAGGCGCCCGCGACGGAGGTCTCCGTCTCCGCCGGCGACTCCGTGGGCACGTCCTCGATCGACCTCCTCGTCCGCGCCCGCGACGTCGAGACGCTGACGGCGGCCACGAACCAGCTCCAGGAGGCGATGAGCGCCCTGAAGGGAACCGCCGAGGTCGGCAACGACCTGGCCGCCGCCCAGGAGATCGTCGAGGTGACCGTCGACCGCAAGGCCGCGGCGCAGTTCGGGCTCACCGAGACGCAGGTGTCCGGGATCGCGTCGGCAGCGATGACGGGCGCGCGGGACGTCGGAGAGCTCCAGACCGCCGAGGGGCCGGTCGGCGTCACGCTGGCCGCCGGTGCCGTCCCGACGACCATGGCCGAGATCGGCGAGATCCCCGTCCCGACCGCGGCCGGCGCCGTCCCCCTGAGCGACGTGGCGCAGGTGAAGATCGCCAGCTCGCCGACGTCCATCACGCGGATCGACGGCGAGCGGTCGGCCACCGTCTCCGTCACACCCGCCGGTGACGACCTCGGCGCGGTCACCGACGAGGTCGACGCCGAGATCGCGGCGATCGACCTGCCGGCCGGCGCCACGGTGGCGGTGGGCGGCGCGGCCGCCGACCAGGCCGAGGCCTTCAGCGACCTGGGCCTGGCGCTGCTGGCGGCGATCGCGCTCGTGTTCGTGGTCATGGTGGCGACGTTCCGGAGCCTGGCGCAGCCGTTCATCCTGCTGGTGTCCGTCCCGTTCGCCGCCGTGGGCGCCCTGGTCGCCCTGGTGGCGACGAACACCCCGCTGGGGGTGCCCGCCCTGATCGGCACGCTGCTGCTGGTGGGCATCGTGGTGTCGAACGCGATCGTGCTCATCGACCTCATCAACCAGTACCGCGTCCGCGGCATGGGGCTCGACGAGGCCGTGCGCGAGGGCGCCCGCAAGCGGCTGCGGCCGATCGTCATGACGGCGCTGGCCACGGTCTTCGCGCTCACCCCCATGGGGATCGGCGTGACCGGCGGCGGCGCGTTCATCTCGCAGCCGCTCGCGCTGGTCGTGATCGGCGGACTGGTGTCCTCGACGCTGCTGACGCTGTACGTGGTGCCCGTGATCTACACGCTCTTCGAGCGCCGGGCGGAACGGCGCCGGGCGGCCGACGAGGCCGCCGGCCGGGTCCGCCGCCCGCTCACGGGTGCGCTGGTCAGCGTGGCGACCGGGGCGCTCCGGGCCGTCGGGCGGCCCGTGGGGGCGCGGCCGGTGGCGGGTGGTGCGGGCCAGGCCGGTGCGGCGGGGCAGGGCTGGCCTCCTGCCCGGGAGGCATCGCCGGCGCAGCACGCGGCGGCGCACTACGAGGGGCCCCGCCACGGGGGAGCCGACCAGTACGCCCGGCAGGCGGAGGTACCACCGGCCTGGTCGGCCCCGTCCGCTCCGGCCCCGATGCAGGCCTCGGCGCAGCACGTGCCGGCATCGGGGCCGCGGGCGTCCCGGCAGCCGGCCGGCCAGCAGCCGGCTCCGTCGCAGTTCGCGCCGCAACGGCGTGCGCCGCAGCAGCCCGTGCCGCAGGAACGTGCCCCGCAGGGGGAGCACTACGTGCCACAGGAACGTGCCCGGCATGAGCCGCGCCACGCGCCGCAGCAGACAGCGCCGCAGCCGGCACCGCGGCAGCCGGCACCGCGCCAGCCGGCACCGCAGTACATGCCGCAGTTCGCGCCCGAGCAGCGTGCGCCCGAGCAGCGTGCGCCGGGGAACCCGCGGCAGCCGTACGCCCCGCAGCGGCAGCCGGCGTCGCACGCCGAGCTGCCCCAGCGTCGTCAGGACCCTGAACCGCAGCCGGAGCGCCGGCAGCAGACGCCGCCGAGGTGGCCGCACCCGCTCGACCCGATGGACTGACGGCGCCGCGGCGCGGCCACGGTCCGCCTCGGGACGGCGAGCAGGCCCGGAAACACGTGCTCCCCGAGCCGTGTTGCCACCGGTGGACAATGTCTACGCGGAGCAACACGACTCAGGGAGCAGCAGTCCTTCCGCAGGCAAAGCCTGCGGGCCGAGGACGCTACGCGTCCTGCAGCTTCAGCCGCGCCGACGCGCCGACCAGCACGAGCACCGTGTAGCCGGCGAGCACGCCGATGCCCACCCACGGGTCGAGCACGTCGGGGAACGCGCCCGCGTTCGGCGTGATCTGGGCACCCGCCACGCTCGGCAGCAACTTGTTCACGGTGCCGATCCACTCCAGCTGGGCCGCGGCGAACGTCGCGATCTGGAAGACGGTCGGGATCACCAGGAAGATCGCGACCACGGTGAAGATCGCACCCGCGGTGTGCCGCAGCAGTGCGCCGAGCGCCAGGGCGAACAGGGCCACGAGCGTCACGTAGAGCACGGTGCCGCCGAGGGCACGCACCTGGTCGCTGTCGCCGAAGTCCACGGTGGCGTCGTTGGCGTTCAGGAGCGGGTAGGTGACGAGCCAGCTCAGCGCCAGGGAGACGGTGGTGAGCACCGCCGTCACGAGCACGAGCACCACGGCCTTGCCGAAGAAGGCCGGGAGACGGGCGGGCACCGCCGCGAACGTCGACCGGATCATGCCGGTGGAGTACTCACCGGTGATCATCAGGGCGCCGAGCACCGCGACCACGAGGGCCGCCATCTCGAAGCCGGCGGCCACGACCGTGGTCCCGCCGAGGACGCCGCCCATCGCCGCCTGGTCCTCGGGCGAGGCACCCTCCATCTCGTTGCCCACGAGCTGCACGATGAACGCCAGCAGCAGCGCGAAACCGACCATCACGACGACGGTCGCCCCGAGCGTCCACCACGTCGAGCGCAGCGTCCACAGCTTGATCCACTCCGAGCGCAGCACGCGCCAGAAGGTGACGTTCTGCACCGGGGTGTGCTCCGTCGTCGGGCCCGACGCCGCTCCGCTCGCCGGAGCGGTGACCGTCGCGCTCATGCCTTGCTCCCCTCGATGTGGGACGTCGCCGCGGCTACGGCGGCGAGGTTCTCGGACTGGTACTCCACCGAGTCGGCGGTGAGCGACATGTACGCCTCCTCGAGCGTGGACGCGACGGGCGTGAGCTCGTGCAGCACGATCCGCGAGCTGGCGGCCAGCTCGCCGACGGCGGACGCCTCGGCCCCGCGGACCTCCAGCAGGCCGGGCTCGACGTCCTCGACCTCGGCGTTCTTGGCCTTCAGGAGGTCGGCGAGCTCCGTGGCCTGCGGCGACCGGACGCGCACCACCTTGCGGGCCGCGCCGTCCACGAACTCCGCGACCGGGGCGTCGGCGAGGATGCGGCCCCGGCCGATCACGATCACGTGGTCGGCCGTGAGGGCGACCTCGCTCATGAGGTGGCTGGACAGGAAGACCGTGCGGCCCTCGGACGCCAGGTACTTGGCGATGTTGCGGACCCAGAGCACGCCCTCGGGGTCGAGCCCGTTGACGGGCTCGTCCAGGATCAGGGTGCGCGGGTCGCCGAGCAGGGCCGCCGCGATGCCGAGGCGCTGGCCCATGCCGAGCGAGAAGCCGCCCACGCGCTTGCTCGCGACGGACTGCAGCCCGGTGAGCTCGATCACCTCGTCGACGCGCTTGGTGGCGATGCCGTGCGTCGCGGCCATGGCGAGCAGGTGGTTGCGCGCGGTGCGGCCGGTGTGCACGGCCTTCGCGTCGAGCAGGGCGCCGACCTCGGCCAGCGGACGGCGGTGCGCCGTGTACGGCTTGCCGTTCACGGTGACCGAGCCGGCCGTGGGCCGGTCCAGCCCCACGATCATGCGCATGGTGGTCGACTTGCCGGCGCCGTTCGGGCCGAGGAAGCCCGTCACCTGGCCCGGCTGGACGGTGAACGTGACGTCGTTCACGGCGGTCTTGGCGCCGTACCTCTTCATCAGGCCTCTGGCCTCGATCATCACTTGCCCTTCCAGGAGACTCGTAACTACGAGAGTAGGTAGGGGAGATGGCCCGCGCACCCAATACCGGCCCGGATCATCCCGTGGTCGGATCCACTTCATCCGTTGGTATGACCTGGGAACTCCTGGAGTGTCCGCAGCGTTCCCTAGGATGGTCAGACAGACCAGGAGGAGCAGATGAGCAACCCCGTCTTTTCTAGAAGCGACGTCTTCGGTGAGCCCCGTCGCACCGGCGCTGCCGGTGCGCGTCGCGGCGGCACCGCCACCTACCCCAACCAGACTCCCGCATACGGCACTCCGCCGCAGCCTGGCCAGTACGGTCAGTACGGCGCCGCGGGACAGCAGGCGATGGACGCGTCGCAGCTCGACGCGATGTACCAGTCGCCGTCGGCCACCACGGCGGACACCAAGCGGCTGACGTACGACGACGTGATCGTCAAGACCGGTGGGCTGCTGGCCCTCCTGGTCGTGGTCGGCGCGGCGACGTGGACGCTCGCGCCGGGCCTGTGGATCTTCGGCATGATCGCGGGTCTTGTGCTGGGCCTGGTCAACGCGTTCAAGCGCAACCCGAGCCCCGTGCTGATCATCCTGTACACGATCGCGCAGGGCATGTTCCTCGGCGGCATCTCGATGTTCTACGAGGCGCAGACCAACGGGATCGTGCTCCAGGCGGTGCTCGCGACCGTCGCGACCTTCGCCGCCGCGCTCTTCCTGTTCAAGTCGGGCAAGGTGCGGGTCACCCCGAAGTTCACGCGCTGGCTGATCATCGCGATGGTCGGCTACGCGGCGTTCTCGCTGATCAACCTGGTCCTGGTGTGGACCGGCGTGCTCGGCGGCTGGGGCATGCGGGGCGGCACGTTCGGCATCATCATCGGCCTGGTGGCCGTTGGTCTGGCCGCCGCGTCGCTGATCGTCGACTTCGACTCCATCAAGCGTGGTGTCGAGGCAGGCGTTCCCGCCAAGATGGCGTGGTCGGCGGCCTTCGGCCTGCTGGTGACGCTGATCTGGCTGTACCTGGAGTTCCTGCGCCTGCTGGCGATCTTCAACAGCAGCGACTGACGCTCCTCCGGCCGCTGACGCGGTCGGTGCGGGCAGGACGAAGGCGTGCACCCCCGGACGGGGTGCACGCCTTCGTCATGCCCGACGGTTCCACACCGCGCCGGCGACCAGCACGCAACCCACCGCGACCAGGAAACCGTGCGTGATCCGCAGCTCCGGGCTGCCGAAGAACTGCGGGAGCACCAGCACCAGCCCGAGCGCCAGCGGCAGCCCGATCCACCGCGGGTGCGTGCCCGAACCCCGCGAACTCGAACGCCACAGCGCGACCGCGACGAGCACCCCGGCCGCCGCGAGCAGGAACAGCCCGGCGCCGAACGCCGTCACGGCCCAGGGCTGCATGCGCAGCACCTCGACGTCCGCCAGCAGGCCGAGGTCGCCGTCGCGCAGCGCTGCCTCGGCGAGGGTGCGGATGCCGAAGATCTCGGCCCCGAAGTAGAGCGCGGCGAACCCGGCGCCCGTCCAGGCGGTGATCAGCGCCCAGGTCGCGCTCCGCACGCCCGCGGCGCGCCCGGCCGAGGTACCCGCGCCGGCGCCGGCGCCCGAACCCGCACCTGCGAGGACCGTCCGCAGACCGAGCAGCGCGGGCGCGATCAGGCCCAGGCCGAGGATGCCGCACAGGTGCGCCACGACCCAGCGGTCGGAGGCGAACGCGCCGGCCAGGTCGGCGCTCGCGACGGTCTCGTCCGGCCAGGGGCGCAGCAGGGGGAACAGGAGAAAGGCGAGCCCCGCCGCCACGAAGGCGACGGCGGTCCAGCGCGCGGCGGTCGACTGCGCGGCGGTCCGGCCCGCGTCGGACGAGCGAGTGGTGGTGCCCTGAGCGGTGGTCATCGGTGGCTCCCAGCGGTGTCGTGGTCCAGCACGGTGTCGGGTGTGGCGGGCGCGCCATCGGCCGCCGTGCCCGAAGCGGCGAGCGCGGTGACCCCTGCGACGAGCATGTCGAGCAGCACGGCGAAGCTCTGGTCGACGTCCTCCCGCATCCGGAAGCCGCCCCCGAGCTCCAGCACGACGAAGCCGTGAAAGCCCGCCCGGACGGCGCGGATGGCATCGATCAGGCGCTCGTCGGGCAGGCCGAAACCGTGCAGCACGGCGCCGACGACCTGGACGCTCTCGGCGGCCGCCTCCCGCGGCCCCGCGTCGGCCGGGTCCTCGGGGTCGGGGCCGATCTGGGTGGCCGCGTACCTGCCGGGGTGCTGGTGCGCGTAGGTGCGCCAGGAGGTCGCCAGGGCGCGCAGGGCGTCGCTGCCGGCCCGGCCGACGGTCGCGGAGGTCGCGGCGGCCGTGACCTCCCGGACGGCGATCAGGGCCACCTCGCGGCGCAGGTCCGCCAGGGAGCCGACGTGCTTGTAGAGGCTGGGGGCCGCGACCCCGGCCTTCGCGGCGACCTTGGCAAGGGTCAGGTCCGCGAACCCGCGCGCCCCGCCGTCGTCGACCACTTCCAGCGCCAGGCGCACCACGGCGTCGTGCGACAGGCCCGCCCTAGGCATTCCGGCCGCCGTCCGCGACGCTGCCGGCGCTGTCGGAGCCGCCGGACGCGGCCCCGTTCGCGCCGTCGGCCCCGTTGTCGGCCGGGTGGTCCGGGAGCCCCGCGAGGAAGTCGAGCACGGCCGGTACCACCACGTCGGGCGCCTGGTGCTGCGGGTAGTGCCCCACCTCGTCGACCAGCACACCGCGCGACCCGATCGTCTCCGTGATCCAGGCGAGCTCCGCGGCGGGGTCGGAGTAGTCGGGGTCGAGCTTGCCGACCACGGCCAGCGACGGCGCCGCGACGTCGGACAGCCGGGCCTCGACGACCGAGTGGTCGAGGGCCAGGGCGAGGTCGCGGAAGGAGCGCAGGTGCGCCGGTTCGCGCAGGCTCTGCCGGACCGCCGCGACGTGCTCGGCGTGCCGGGCGGAGCTCCGGCCCTTGCTGATCGACGAGTAGTAGGACGCCCAGAACGCGGCACCCCACGGCCGGGCGAGGAGCACGCGGAGGGCGAGCCGCATGGCCCGCTGCATGGCCGGGGAGCCCGGCTCGCGCAGGAGCGGGCTGAGCAGCACGAGTCCGCGGACGAGCTCCGGACGCTCGGCGGCCGCCCAGGCGGCGGCGGACGCCGCCATCGAGTTGCCGAGCAGCACGGCCGGCCCGGCGCCGAGGTGCTCGACGAGGGCGAGGAAGTCCGCGCCGGTGGCGTCGTCGCCGTGCGTGCGGAACGTGGTGTCGGAGTCGCCGTGGCCGCGCAGGTCCGCGACGACAACGCGGTAGCCCGCGTCGACGAGCGCGGGGGCGAGGTCGTCGTAGGTGGACCGCAGGTCGCCCATGCCGGGCATGGCGACGACGAGCGGCCCGGACCCCTCGTCGGTGTAGGCGATGTTGCCCTCGGGCCGCGACAGGACGGCGAGCTGGTTGCTCTGGCTGGTTGTCATAGCCATAAAGCTACGCCCATTAGCCAACGCGCGCAAGACCCTCCGGAAACACGTTGAGTGCGGGATCCTCGCCCTCGGCCGAGGCCGGCCAGGGCGAAGATCCCGCACTCAGACGGGGACGCGACGGATCAGTGCGGGCGGGGCACCCCGAAGTAACCCTTCTCCGCCTCGCCGGTCTCCGCCTTGATCACGTGCATCACGGCGTTGATCAGGGCCAGGTGCGTGAACGCCTGCGGGAAGTTGCCCAGGTGCCGGCCGCTGCCGGGCTCGATCTCCTCCGCGTACAGGTCGAGCGAGGACGCGTAGCCGAGCAGCCGCTCGCACAGCGCCCGGGCCCGCTCCACCTCGCCGATCTCGACCAGTGCGGACACCAGCCAGAACGAGCAGATGGTGAAGGAGCCCTCCTCGCCGCGCAGGCCGTCGTCGGTCTCGTCCGTCCGGTACCGCAGCACCAGGCCGTCCTCGGTGAGCTCGTCCGCGATCGCGAGCACGGTCGCCCGGACCCGCGGGTCGTCCGACGGCAGGAACCGCAGCAGGGGCACCAGCAGCAGCGACGCGTCGAGCGCCGGGTCGCCGTAGCGCTGCGTGAAGACGCCGCGGTCGTCCACACCCTTGGTGCAGATGTCGTCGGCGATCTCGTCGGCGATCTTCTGCCAGGACTTGGCGTAGTCGGGCTCGTCGTACAGCCGGGCGAGCTTGGCGCCGCGGTCCATGGCCACCCAGCACATGAGCTTGGAGCTGGTGAAGTGCTGCGGCTCGCCGCGCACCTCCCAGATGCCCCGGTCCGGCTCGTGCCAGTGCTTCATGGCCTCCTCGACCTGCCGCTTGAGGATGGGCCACAGCGACTCGGGGAGCTGGTCGCGCGACTTGGCGTGCAGCCACACCGAATCGAGCACCGCGCCCCACACGTCGTGCTGGCGCTGGTCGTAGGCGGCGTTGCCGACGCGCACGGGCTGGGCGCCCTCGTAGCCGGACAGGTGCGGTAGCTCGAACTCCTCCAGCGTCTCCTCGCCGCCCACGCCGTACATGATCTGGAGCTGCCGGTTGTCGCGGCAGACGTCCTGGATGAACGAGAAGAAGTCGTTCGCCTCGCGCTCCAGGCCCAGCGTGTACAGGCCCCACAGCGCAAAGGTCGAGTCGCGGATCCACGCGTACCGGTAGTCCCAGTTGCGCTCGCCGCCCGGGGTCTCGGGCAGGGACGTGGTCGCCGCGGCGATCAGCGCGCCGGTGGGGGAGTAGGTCAGCCCCTTCAGCGTGAGGGCCGAGCGCTGCAGGTAGACGCGCCACGGGTGGTCGGGGAACGTGCCCTGCGTGATCCAGTCGCGCCAGAACCGCTCGGTGCGCCACATCGCCTCGAGCGCGGCCGCGTAGGTGGTGGGCGGCTCCTGCGAGCCCCAGGACATCGCCACGAAGTGCTCGGCGCCCTGCGTCATCCGCGTGCGCGCCGTGGCCCGCTTGCCCTCCAGGCCGAACCGCAGGCTGGACCGCAGGTGCAGGTCGGGCGTGGCGTCGCCGACGTGCGCGACGACGTCGGAGTACCCGCTGTTCTTGTACTCCCAGTCGACCTCGGAGCGCGCGTAGTCCGGCCGCGGCTCGCACTCGACCTCGAGGTCCACCGTGCCCGACACGCACTTGATGGTGCGCAGCAGGATGTGCTCGGCGTCGTCGTCGGTAGGCGTGCGGCGGTGCGTGCCCGAACGCGACTCCAGGTCGTGCCACGGACCCATCAGCATGGCGTCCCGCACCACGAGCCAGCCCGTCTCGGTCTGCCACGTGGTCTCGAGGATCAGCGTGCCGGGCAGGTAGCGGCGCGCGACGGGCACGCGCACGCCGTGCGGGCCCACCCGGAAGTGGCCGGCTCCCCGGTCGAGGATCTTGGCGAAGATGCTGGGCGAGTCGGGACGGGGGAGGCACATCCACTCCACGCTGCCCGACGGCGCGATGAGCGCGTTGGCCTCGCAGTCCGACAGGAAGCCGTACTCACCGATGTGCGGGAACTTGCTGCGCCCGTCCCAGGGCTGCGGAAAGAGTCCCTCGCTCGATCTGTGACCTCTCACCGGGCCCGGGCTCACGGGCGTCGGCATCTGACCGCCCGTGGAGGGCGTGCCGGCGGAGGGGGCGGAGGGGGCGTCGGCCCCCTGCGCGTCAATCGATTCGAGCGTCATGAGGATCAAGGGTTCCGCACGTTCCGCGCGCCTGGCAAGCCGGATGTGTGTGACGCGCGGAACCTGTCCGCATGCTCCACGAAACAGATTCGCGGGTCGTGTCGATCCACCTGTTTCCCGTTCGACCTGTGGATGAGAAGGTCCCACCAGGGACCAGAAACCACGGAGGAGAAGAAACCATGGCGAAGTACATGCTGATCATGCGCGCGACCGACGAGACGGTGACCGCCTACCAGAACATGGACTTCCAGAAGATCATCAACGACATGGGCGCGTTCAACGAGGAGATGATCAAGGCCGGCGTGCTCGTGGCCGGTGAGGGGCTCGAGGATGCCGCAGACTCCGTCGTCGTCGACTACTCCACCGAGACGCCGGTCGTGACCGACGGGCCGTACGGCGAGACCAAGGAGCTGTTCAACGGCTTCTGGATCCTCGACGTGGCCTCCAAGGAGGAGGCCGTCGAGTGGGCCAAGCGCGCGCCGCTCGCCGGGCCCGGCAGCAAGGCGGAGATCCGCAAGGTCACCGAGCTCGACCAGTTCCCGCAGGACAACGAGCACATCCAGAACGAGCGGGCCTGGCGCGAGTCCACCGGTCAGCTCTGAGGCCGGGTCCGTAGGGCAGCGGCAGAGAGGGCGGGGAGATGGACGACGACGCCGCACGGCGGGCCGTCGAGGCGGTCTGGCGGATCGAGTCCGCGCGCATCGTCGGCGCGCTCACCCGCTACACCCGCGACTTCGAGCTCGCCGAGGACGTGGCCCAGGAGGCGCTCGCCGCGGCGCTCGTCTCCTGGCCGCGCGACGGCACGCCGCGTGACCCCGCGGCATGGCTCATCGCGACGGCCCGCCGCCGGGCGATCGACGCCTACCGGCGTCGGGCCGGGCGGGACGAGCGGTACGCCGCGCTCGCGCACGGCCTGGCCGAGGGCGAGGTGGCGGTGGGCGGCCCGACGGCACCCGGGGCCGGCGCCGGCGACCCGGGCACCGAGCCGGCCCTGCTCGACCCCGAGCGGATCGACGACGACGTGCTCGCCCTCATGTTCGTCTCGTGCCACCCGGTGCTGTCCCGGGAGGCACGGATCGCGCTGACGCTGCGCGTCGTGGGCGGTCTGACCAGCGAGGAGATCGCCCGCGCGTTCCTCGTCCCCGTCGCCACGGTCCAGGCGCGCATCACGCGCGCCAAGAAGACGATCGCGGCGGCGCAGGTTCCGTTCGAGGTGCCCGACGGCGAGGACCGGGTCGCCCGGCTCTCGTCGGTGCGGAACGTGCTGTACGTGATCTTCACGGAGGGCTCGTCCGCGACGTCGGGCGGCGACTGGATCCGGCACGACCTGGCGCGTGAGGCCGTGCGCCTGACCAGGGTGCTGACCCGGCTCGCACCCGAGCCCGAGACCTTCGGCCTGCTCGCGCTGCTGGAGCTGACCGCCGCCCGGTTCCCGGCGCGGACCGGTCCCACGGGCGAGCCGATCCTCCTGGAGGACCAGGACCGGCGACGCTGGGACCGGGCGGCGATCACCCGCGGCCGGGCGGCGCTGCGGCGGGGCGTCGGCCCTGCGGGCATGGGCAGCTACGCCCTGCAGGCCGCGATCGCCGAGTGCCACGCGGTGGCCCCGTCCGTGGCCGAGACCGACTGGCAGCGGATCGTGCTGCTCTACGAGGCGCTGGGCCGCATCGCCCCGTCGCCCGTGGTGGACCTGAACCGGGCCGTGGCCGTGGCCATGGCGCACGGGCCCGACCTGGGGCTGCGCGTCGTGGACGGCCTGGTCGACCAGGGTGTGCTCGCCGGGTCGCACCTCCTGCCCGGCGTGCGGGGCGAGCTGCTCTCCCGGCTCGGCCGCACCGCGGAGGCCCGCGGCGAGTACCTCCGCGCGGCGGAGCTCTGCCGCAACACGGCAGAACGAACGGTCCTGGAGTCAAAGGCCGCCGCCCTCCCCTGACCCAGCACTCAACGGGCTAGGGGGTGGGGAGCCAGGTGAGCGTCTCTTCCGTTCGGGTCGTGGGGCGGTACTCGCAGCCGACCCAGCCCGCGTAGCCCGTTGCGTCCAGGGTGGCGAAGAAGGCCTCGAAGTCGATCGTGCCCGTGCCCGGTTCGCCGCGGCCGGGAGAGTCGGCGACCTGCACGTGGCCGACGGCGCCGGCCGCGCGGCCCAGGTCCGCGACCACGTCCGCGCCGTTGTTGTGCAGGTGGTAGGCGTCGAAGAGGACGCCGGCGCCGTCGCCCACGCGGTCGACCACGGCCAGCGCGTCGTCCAGGGTCCGCACGGGGTAGTCCCCGTTCTCGCCGCGCGTCAGGGGTTCGACCAGCACGGTCGCGCCGACGGCGCCGAGCACGTCGGCCGCGCGGCGCAGGTTGCGTGTCGCGACCTCGTCCTGTGCCTCGGCCGGGACACCGGGCAGGCGCTGCCCGTACAGGGCGTTGACGCACGCGCAGCCGGTCGCCTCGACGACGGCCCGGACCACCGCGAGGTTCGCCGCGAACTCCTCGGTCCGGCCGGGATGGGAGACGATGCCGCGCTCCCCGCCCGGCATGTCCCCGGCGAACAGGTTGATCCCGGTCAGCCGCACGTCCGCGTCGTCGAGCGCGCGGACGAAGGCCTCCACCTGCGCACCGGCAGGGTCAGGGCCGGCGAACGGCCACCAGCACTCCACCGCCTCGAACCCGGCGGCACGGGCGCGGGCGAACCGCTCCGGCAGCGGCACCTCGCTGAACAGGAGGGAGACGTTGGCGGCGAACCTGGGCATCGAGCTCTCCGATCTTCGGGCATTGACCATCACAGGTATATCGAAATACCCTTCCTCAGGCCAGGGTCGATACGCAAGTGAGATCGCACTGATCAATCGATAGATCATCGGACGAGGGAGTTCGGTCATATGGCAGTCGTGGGCTTTGTCGGGCTGGGCGTCATGGGGCGGCCGATGGCGGCCAACCTCGTCCGCGCCGGGCACGAGGTGCGGGCGTTCAGCCGGGGAGCGGCGGGCCGGGCGAGTGCCGCCGAGCTCGGGGTACCGGTCGTCGCGAGCGTGGCCGAGGCGGTCAAGGGTGCCGACGTCGTGCTCACGATGCTTCCCGACACCCCCGACGTCCGCGCGGTCGCGCTCGGCCCGGGCGGCGTGCTGGAGCACCTCGCCCCGTCCGGCGCCTACATCGACCTGAGCACCATCGAGCCCGGGGCCGCGCGCGAGATCGCGGCGCGGTTCGCCGAGGCGGGGCACGACGTGCTCGACGCGCCCGTCTCCGGCGGCGAGGCCGGGGCGCGCGAGGGCACGCTCTCGATCATGGTCGGCGGGCCGGCCGACGTGGCCGAGCGGTGGCGGGACCTGCTCGGCGCGATGGGTACCACCGTCGTGCGCGTGGGCGAGGCAGGCGGGGGACAGGTGGTCAAGGCCGCCAACCAGCTCGTGGTCGCCACCCACCTCCAGGCGCTCGCCGAGGCGGTGGTCTTCCTGGAGGCGCACGACGCCGACGTCGCCACAGGGCTCTCCGTCATCGCGCGCGGGCTCGGCGGCAGCACCGTCATCGACCGCAAGGCCGACGGCGTGCTGGCCGGGGACTTCACGCCGGGCTTCCGCCTGGAGCTGCACCACAAGGACCTGGGCATCGTCGAGGACGCCGCGCGGGCCCGCGGGGCGGTGCTCCCGGTCACCGCCCTGGTCGGCCGCCTCGTCCAGTCGCTCGTGCAGCGCGGGGACGGCGGCCGCGACCACTCGGCGCTGGTGGCGCTGGCCCGCGAGCTCAACGGCACGACGGACGGGACGGAGGCGCGATGAGCCTGACCACGCAGCAGCCCGGCACCGGCGAACGGGTCCGCCCCGGCTGGTGGGACGAGCCGTTCCAGGTGTTCCAGACCAACCTCCGTGAGATCGACGCAGGGCTCGACGTCGAGCGCACGCTGGACGACGTCGAGCGGCACGGCGCGAACGTCTGGCTGCTCAACGTGGGCGGCATCCTCTCGCACTACCCGACCGGGCTCGACTTCCAGACCCGCAACCCGCACCTCGCCGCGCGCCCCGGCGGGGACCTCGTCGGGGACGCGCTGGCGGCCGCCCGGCGCCGGGGCGTCCGGCTGCTGGCCCGGATGGACTTCTCCAAGGTGGCGCCCGCGATCGCGGACGCACACCCGGAGTGGCACTTCGTCTCGCCGTCGGGCGAGCGGCAGGTCTTCGAAGGTCTGGTCAGCGTCTGCCCCAGCGCCGGGTACCAGCAGGAGCGGCTGTTCGACGTGGTCGACGAGGTGCTCGACCGGTACGCCGTGGACGGCTTCTTCTTCAACTGGTTCGGCTTCAACGAGCGGGACTACGCCGGCCGGGTGCACGGCGTCTGCCACTGTGCGGCGTGCGTCGCCGGGTTCCGGGAGCACACCGGGCTCGACCGGCTGCCCGAGCGAGCGGGCGACGAGGGCTACCGGCAGTGGCGCGGTTATGCCGCCGCCACCATCGAGGCGCTGACGGCGCGGGTGCGGGCCCACATCGCCGCGCGCCGGCCCGACGCCGGGCTGATCCTCGGCACGGCCGCCGACGTGCTGTTCCACGAGGCGAACAACGCGATCGGCCGCACCCTGTGGCCGTACGCCACCGGCGAGGCGGTCAGCGCGCTGCGCTCGGCGCGGCCCGGCAAGCCGGTCCTGGTCAACGCCGTCGCCTTCTGGGACATGCCGTACCGGCTCGCGGACGAGCAGCCCGAGATGCTCGGCCAGTACCTCGCGCAGGCGATCTCGCGCGGGGCCAACCCGTCGACCTACATCATGGGCCCCACCGGCGGCATCGCCTACGGCGGGCTCGCGTCAGCGGCGGCGGTGACACGGTTCCACCGCGACCACCGGCGGGAGTACACCGGGCTGGCGCCCGCGGCCGAGGTGGGCCTGGTGCGCCCCGACCCCCTGGACGACGACGGCCGGTACGGAACCGGCACGGCCGAGCACCGCGGCCTGCTCACCGGCCTCGTCGAGCGGCACGTGCCCTTCGACGTGGTGCCCGTGGGGGCGCTGGAGGCCCGGGACGTGGACGCGCGGTTCCGGGTGCTCGTGCTGCCCGACCTGCCGTCCCTGTCGCCGGGCGCCCTCGCGGTGCTCGACCGGTTCGTCCGCGGCGGCGGATCGCTCGTGGCGACCGGCCGGAGCGGGACCGGGGCCGACGGCTCGGTGGTCGAGTGGTTCCCCGGGCAGCGAGTGGTCGAGGTGGTCGCCGACCGGGACGCCCTGAGGTCGAGCTACGTGCGGCTCGACGGCGCCGAGGGCGAGGCCGAGGACCCGGCCGGCACCGCGGTCGAGGGCTCCGTGCTGGTCCCGCGGCACGGCAGGCACCACCGGCTCGCGTGGCGGTCCGACGTCGTCGGCCGGCACCGGCTGATCGAGAGCGCGCCGTACGGGCCGCCCGAGAAGGCATACGGGCACGTGCCCGGTACCGAGCACGTGGGCGGCGAGCGCCGGCACGGCGCCGGCACGGTGGTCCAGCTTCCCTGGGTTGCCGGCACCGCGTACCTGGACACCAGGCTGACCCGGATCCGGGATGTGGCGGTCGACCTCGTGGTCGAGCGCCTCGTGGACCGGCCCGAGGGGTGCCTGCCGGTCACGGTCGAGGCCCCGGAGCAGGTCGAGGTCGTCGTCGGACGCTCGGCGGCGGGGCTCGTGGTGCACCTGCTCAACCACTCCGGCCAGCGCGGCAACGGGTACGGGCCGGTGGTCCCGGCGCACCACGTCACCGTGCGCGCCGCGGGGCTGGCCGGGCGCCCGGCGCGCGCGCTGGCGGGCGCCGCGTCCGTGGCGGACGACGGCGAGGACCTGCTCGTGCGGATCGCCACGGTGGCCGAGCTCGAGGTGGTCGTGATCGAGGACGGCGCCCCGGCGACCGACGGGGGGCTCTCATGACCGACATGGTGATCGTCCGGGGCGGTCAGGGCGACCGGGTCGTGGACCAGGTCCGCGCCGCCCATCCCGGGCTCGTCGTCGCCACCGCGGACGACGCCGACGCGCTGCGCACCGCGACCGTGGCGGCGGGCCGCCTCACCGACGACGAGGTCGCGGCCATGCCGCACCTGGCCTGGGTGCACTCGTGGGCGGCGGGCGTGGAGTCCGACGTCGGGCCGGCGCTGCGGCGTCGCGCGACGGGACCCGCCACGGGGCCGGACGCGCCGGGAGAGGTGACCGTGACGTCGTCGGCCGGGAACGGGGCGGTCCCCCTGGCCGAGCAGGCGCTCATGCTGATGCTGATGCTGAGCCGGCAGGCCCTGCGCTGGGGCGACGCCCAGCGGGGCCACCGCTGGGAGCGGTTCACGCACGGCGAGCTCGCCGGGCGGACCGTGGGCATCTACGGCTACGGCAACGTCGGGCGCGAGCTCGCGGTGCGGGCGCGGGCGTTCGGCATGCGCGTGGTGGCGCTCCGCCGTCGGCCCGCGGAGCCAGGCGACCCGGTGGACCGCATGCTGCCCCCGGACGCGGTGAACGAGCTGGCCGCCGTCAGCGACTTCCTGGTCGTGGCCGCGCCGCTCACCGATCAGACGGCCGGGGCGGTCGGGCTGCGGGCGCTGCGCGCGCTGGGCCCGGAGGGGCACCTCGTGGTGGTCTCGCGCGGCGGGATCGTGCGCGAGGCCGACCTGGTCGCCGCCGTCCGCGACGGCGTGATCGCCGGGGCTGGCCTGGACGCCCACGCCACCGAACCCCTGCCCCCGGACTCACCCCTGTGGGACCTGCCCCGCACGATCGTCACTCCGCACAACGGGGCGACGACGCCCGCCACCGCAGACCGCGGCACGGCGATCTTCCTCGACAACCTGGACCGATGGCTCGCGCGGCGGCCGCTGCGCAACGTCGTCGACGTCGGGCGCCTGCCCTGACACCGCCCACCTCGACACCACGCGTTCCGACACCGCGCCCCGCGCGCACCAGCAGTCCGTACCGCCTCGTACAACGACGTACTGAAAGAAGGACACCATGTCAGACCTCACTCGCCGGTCGTTCCTCACGTGGACGGGGATGGGGGCGCTCTCGGTCGCCGCCTTCTCCCTCGCCGGCTGCTCCCCGTCCGGCTCCTCCGGGGGCGGCGACTCGGTCCGCTTCGCCTGGTGGGGCGGCTCCGACCGGCAGCGCGCCTACCTGGAGGCGCTCGACGCGTTCACCGCGGAGCACCCCGAGATCAAGGTCGCCCCGGAGTTCGGCGACTACGACGCCTACCAGGAGCGCATGACCACGCAGATGGCGGCGCGCGACGTGCCCGACGTCTTCTGGATCCCGTCGCCCGCCGTGCTGACCTACCGCGACGCGGGGCTGTACCGCGACCTCGACGGCGTCGACGGGCTGGACCTCGCCGCGTTCGGCGCGGACCAGGTCGAGACCTTCAAGCTCGGCGGCGAGCTCAACACGCTGCCCAAGTCGATCTTCAGCCCGGTGGTGCGCTGGAACACCACGTTCCAGGAGGAGGACGGTGTGTCGCTGCCCGACCAGCTCTCCTGGGACGGCCTGGCCGAGCTGCTGATCGACTACTCGAAGAACAACGCCGGCGGTCGCAAGGGCACCACGTACGGCCCGTACCACGACATGCCGTTCGAGTCGTTCCTGCGCCAGCGCGGCGAGGACCTGTGGACCGAGGACGGCACGCTCGGGGCGAGCGTCGACGGCGTCGCCGCGTGGATCGACTGGTGGGAGAAGCTGCGGCTGGCGGGCGCGACGACGAGCGTGAGCGAGCAGGACGGCATCGAGCCGTCCTGGGCCCAGGTGGGCGACAAGGTGCTGCTCACCTTCGCCAACTCCAACCACATCGTCGACGACGCCCAGGCGTTCCCGGACTACGTGTTCGACCAGCGCGACGTGCCGGCCGCCGAGGACGCCGCCGCGGGCTACCACTTCACCTACTACAGCCGGTTCGCCATGTACGCGGGCGTGCCGGACGACCGGGTGGCGGCCGCCGCCTCGCTGATGAGCTTCAACCTCAACTCGCCCGAGCTGCTCAGCCTGGTCGGCCTGTCGGCCGGGGCGCCGCCCAACGCGGAGCTGCTCGACGCGTACGAGCCCGACGCCACGCCCGACGAGCAGAAGGTCATCGCCATCACCCGCGAGATCGCCGGGACGGAGCAGCGCCCGCGGTACGAGGCGCCGGCCGGGTCGGGCAGCTGGCGCGACCTGATGATCCGCGAGCTCGAGGAGGTGACGCTCGGCCAGAAGAGCGTGCCCGACGCCGCGGCGGCCTTCGTCGAGGCCGTCGAGGGCGAGATCGCGGGCGCATGATGACCCTGACCTCGTCGAAGGACACCGGGCGCCGGGTGCGCAGGGCGCCGGTCGCGGCCGGGACGAAGCCGCCGCGGGGCAGGGCCAAGCCGTCGGGTGGTACCCGGGGCCAGGGCCTGGTGGCCCACGTCTTCCTGCTGCCGTGGATGATCGGGATGGTCGCCGTGACCGCCGGCCCGCTGATCGCCTCGGCCGTGCTCGCGTTCACCGACTACGACCTGCTGAGCCCGCCGCAGTTCATCGGGCTCGACAACTTCGTGCGGATGGCGGGGGACGAACGGTTCTGGGCCGCCGTCCGCGTGACGCTCGTCTACGTGCTCGTGTCGGTGCCGCTGCAGCTCGGGTTCGCGCTGTTCCTGGCCGTCGTGCTCGACAAGGGGCTGCGCGGGCTGTCGCTCTACCGCAGCGCCTTCTACCTGCCCTCGCTGCTCGGCGGCAGCGTGGCCATCGCGATCCTGTGGCGGCAGATCTTCGGCGAGAACGGCCTGGTCAACCACGTCCTGGGCTGGTTCGGCCTCGAGCTGGGCTCATGGCTCCAGGACCCGTCCCTGGCGCTGTCCACCCTGGTGGTGCTCAACGTCTGGACCTTCGGCTCGCCCATGGTGATCTTCCTGGCGGGGCTGCGGCAGATCCCCGAGGAGCTGTACGAGGCCTCGATGATCGACGGCGCCGGCCGCGTGCGGCGGTTCTGGTCGATCACCATCCCGCTGCTCACGCCCATCATCTTCCTCAACCTCGTGCTGCAGATGATCAGCGCCTTCCAGGCCTTCACGCAGGCGCACGTGGTCAGCGGCGGGAGCGGCGGGCCCCTCGACTCGACCCTCTTCTACACCCTCTACATCTACCAGCGCGGCTTCGTGAACTTCGACATGGGGTACGCGTCCGCGATGGCGTGGGTGCTGCTCCTGGTCATCGCCGCCGCCACCGCCGCGAACTTCATCGTGTCGCGGCGCTGGGTCTACTACGGAGACGAATGATGGCTGCCTCAACCTCGACCCTGAGCCGCGCCGTGCGGCACGCCGTGCTCATCGTGTTCGTGCTGCTCATGACCTATCCGCTGCTGTGGATGCTCGTGAGCTCGTTCAAGCCGAGCAACCTCATCCTGTCCCAGACGGGGCTGTTCCCCGGCGAGGTCACGCTCGACAACTACGCCGACGGCTGGGACGCGCTCGGCTCCCCGTTCAGCCTGTTCCTGGGCAACTCGCTGCTGATCGGCGTCGGCTCCGTGGTCGGCAACCTGTTCTCCTGCTCGCTCACGGCCTACGCCCTGGCGCGGCTCAACTTCAGGATGAGCAAGGTCTACCTCGCGCTCACCCTGATGACGATCATGCTGCCGTTCCACGTGCTGGTGATCCCGCAGTACATCCTGTTCGCGGAGCTGGGCTGGATCAACACCTACATCCCGCTGCTGCTGCCGAAGTTCCTGGCCACGGACGCCGTGTTCATCTTCCTCATGGTGCAGTTCATCCGGTCCCTGCCGCGGGAGCTCGACCAGGCCGCGATGATCGACGGCGCCGGGCCGTTCCGCATCTTCTGGTCGGTGATCCTCCCGCTGATGCAGCCCGCGCTCATCACGACCACCATCTTCACCTTCATCTGGACGTGGAACGACTACTTCGGCCCGCTGCTGTACCTGACCCGGACCGAGCTGTACACGGTCCCGGTGGCGCTGAAGTCGCTGGTCGACACCGAGACGCAGAGCGGCATCGGCACGATGTTCGCCATGTCGCTGCTGTCCCTGGTGCCGATCGTCCTGTTCTTCGTCTTCGCTCAGCGCTACATCATCAAGGGCATCGCGACGACGGGAATCAAATGACTGCTGCGCGCACCGGACTGGACGGCACCCACCGCTGGACCCAGCTGACCTTCGTGGAGAACGACCCGCTGGACTTCGACCTCGACGAGTGGGCCGACGTCATGGAACGCACCGCGTCCACGGCGGTCTGCATCAGCGCCGGCGGCTACGTCGCGTACTACCCGACCAAGGTGCCGCTGCACCACCGCAGCGCGTACCTCGGCGACCGGGACCTGCTCGGCGAGGTGGTCGACCTGGCCCGCTCGCGCGGGATGGCCGTCATGGCCCGGGTGGACCCGCACGCGGTGCACCGTGACGTCGTCGAGCAGCGGCCCGACTGGATCGCGCGGACGGAGGACGGCGAGCTCCTGGAGCACTGGGCGATGCCCGGCATCTACCTCACCGACGCGTTCGGCGGGTACAGCTGGGAGCTGACGACGGAGGTGCTGCGCGAGATCGCGCGCGACTACGACGTCGACGCGCTGTTCGCGAACCGGTGGCAGGGGCACGGTCCCGGCTACACCGCGACGACGGCGGCGGACTTCCGGGCGGCGACCGGGCGCGCGCTGCCCACCTCGAAGGATCCCGCCGGGGGCGAGGCCTGGGCGACCTACCGCGCCTGGCGGCGCTCGCGGCTCAGCGACCTCGTGGCGCACTGGGACCGTGCCGTCCAGGAGGTGGCGCCGGCGGTGCGGTTCGTGCCGAACCTCGGCTCGTTCACCGCCGCCGACCTGGAGCCGCGGGTCGCGCGGGCCGTGCCGTTCCTGCTCGTGGACCACCAGGCCCGGGGCGACGGCGAGGCGCTCTGGTCCGCGGGCCGGGACGCCAAGCGGGTGCGCGCGCTGCATCCGGGCAAGCCGGTCGGCCTCATCACCTCCGTGGGGCCGGAGTCGCACGACTTCCGGTGGAAGGACTCGGTCAACGCGGCGGTCGAGACCACCGGGTGGATCGTCGACGGGTTCGTGCACGGCGCCTTCCCCTGGTTCACCAAGTTCGCCGCACGGATCCCCGACCCGCGGTGGATCCCCGCCGTCGAGCGCGGGTTCGGGCTGCACCGCGCGGTGTCAGCCGACCTCGGGGAGTCGCGGCCGGTCGCCGAGGTGCTCGTGTGGGACGCCGACGAGCGCGGCGCGACCACCCCGGTGCGGGACGCGGCGTCGGGCGTCTACCAGGCGCTGGTCGAGCTGGGCGTCCCGTTCGAGTACGTGGGCCCGGGGTCCCTGGCGGCGTTGTCGCGGCCCGGCGTCCGGCTCGTCGTCGTGCCCGAGGTGCCGACGCTCGACGAGGCCGCCGCGGACGCCCTGCGGGCGTTCGCCGAGGGTGGCGGTGCGCTGCTGCTCACCGGCGGTGGGCCCGATGTCGTCGGCGGCGGCGACGGCGATGGCGCCGACGTCCCGGGGCGCGGCCCGCTGGTCACCGCGCTGCTCGGGGTGGACGTCGTGGAGCGGCGCGGGGGCATCGTCCGCAACAACTACGTGCAGCGTGAGCCCCGGGGAGCGCTGCAGGACGGCTTCGGCGACGCCCGGCGCGTCGTGGGCGGCACCCGGCTGGTGCGGTTCGCCGTGCCGGACGGCGCGGGCGGGCTCGACGTGTCCTGGCGCTTCGTGCCCGACCATCCCGACCTGCCCATGGAGGAGGTCTACCCGCGGTCAGAGCCGACGGACCCTGCGGTCCTCGGCGGCCCTGTCGGTGCCGGCCGGGTCGACGTGGTCGGCTTCAACCTGACCGAGCTGTACTGGCAGGCGCTCCAGGCCGACCACCTGACGCTCCTGGACAACCTGGTGCGCCGCGGCCTGGGCGGACGGCGTGCGGTGGAGCTGCACGGCCCGGGGGTGCTCGACGTGGCGACCTGGGCGGGCGACCGGTCGTTCACGGTGCTCGCCGCGAACCTGACCGACCCGATGATGATGCGCGGGCAGCGCCGGGCGGTGTCCCCGCTCGCCGGCGTGCGAGTCGTGCTCGACGTCGACCGGGTCGGGGCGCTGGCCGGCTCGACCGTGCCGCAGGAGCCGGCCGACGCCGGACCCGGCGCCGGACTCCGGGTGGAGGTGCTGGTCGGGGAGGTCTGGGAGCGGGCCGAGGCGACCGCGTCCGGCGGGCGGATCGAGGTGTCGCTGCCGCCGGTCCGGGAGCTCGCCGCGGTCCGCCTGAGCTGGTGACGGCGGTGGTGGTGGCGCAGCTGGCCACCCTTGCCGGAGGTGTGCTCGCCTGCTCGTCTCCCGTCCGGCGGCCCTACGGCGCCCCGCCGACGGTGTTACTGCCCGGGTGCCCGTCCGGTCGAGCCGCGGACGATCAGCGCGGGGCGCTCCAGCGGGACCGGCTCGTCGACCGTCTCGCCGAGCAGCGTCAGCACCGTGGCGGCGGCCGCGCGTCCGCGCTGGAAGGCGAACCGCTGGACCGTGGTGAGCGGCGGGTCCACCCACTCGCCGAGCGTCAGGCCCTCGAAGCCGACCACGGAGAGGTCGTCGGGCACCCGGAGGCCCGCCGCCTGGATGGTCCGCATCCCGGCGATCGCCATGGTGTCGGTGCCGTACAGGATCGCCGTCGGCCGCACCGGGCCGGCCAGCAGGGCCGAGGTCTCCTCCGCGGCGCGCGCCGGCGAGTACTCGACCGGGACCACGGCGTGCGGCCGCAGCCCGTGGTCCGCCAGGCGCTGGACGAAGGCCTCGCGGCGGAGCTCCGGCAGCACGAAGTGCCGGGGCCCGCTGATGAACGCGACGCGCTCGTGTCCCAGGGACACGAGGTGGTCCACGGTCTCCGCGATCCCCGCGCTCGGCGGGTCGGCGTCGACGAACTCGATGGCGCCGGGTGTCCACGGGGCCCCGACGAGCACCGCCGGGAGGCCGAGCCGGGACATGAGCTCGGGCCGGGTGTCGCCGACCCGGGAGTTGGTGAGGATGATCCCGTCCATCCGCTGGCGCTCGGCGAGCGTGCGGTAGAAGTGGTCCTCGTCGTGCTGCCCGGTGATGAAGACGTTCAGCAGCAGCCCGTACTCCCGCGGGCTGAGCACCGACTCGATGCCGGAGATGAAGTCCATGTTCCCGGCGCCGACGCCCGGCACCTTGCTGTCGCTCGTCAGCACCAGACCGATCGCCTGCGACCGTGCCGTGCGCAGGGCGATGGCGGTGGCGTTGGGGCGCCAGTTGAGCTTGCGGGCGGCCTCGCGGATCCGCTCCGACGTGGCCTCCGAGATGCGGCCGTTCCCGTTGAAGACCTTGGAGACGGCCCCCGGCGAGACGCCCGCGAGCGCGGCCACGTCGCTGATGGTCACACGGCCGCTTCCCCGCGATCCGGGCGTTGTCCTGGGTGCTGTCATGGGGCGCTCATCTCGAGCGCCATCCTACGTGGTCAATCGGTAAACCAAGGGGCTCAGCGGAGCCTGAGCGTCGCCACCAGCACCCCGGCGAGGCACAGCCCGCCGCCGATCAGGGCGACCGGCGTCGGGACCTCGCCGAGCAGCGCCCAGGACATGAGCACCGCGAGGGGCGCGGCGGCGTAGGTCGCGGCGCCGAGGCGGCCCGCCGTCGTCCGGGTGAGAGCGTAGCCCCAGGTCACGAAGGCGATCGCGGTGGGGAACACGCCCAGGTAGACCACGCTCAGGGTGGCCGGCGCCGGGGCCGCGGCGAGCTCGCGCAGGAGCACCGGAGCGAAGGGCAGGCAGGCGATCGTCCCGGCCAGGCAGCCCAGCCAGGTCATGGTCAGCGAGTCGACCTGGGGCAGCAGCCGCTTCTGCAGGATGGTGCTCCCGGCGTAGACGACGGCGGCGACCAGCCCGAGGAGCACGCTGACGACGTCGGACGCCCCGCTCGACGTGGCCAGCGCGATGCCGGCGACGCCCGTGAAGGCGATGCCGATGCCCACCAGGAGCCGTGAGGGGAAGCCCTCGCCGAGCGAGATCCCGGCGAACACCGCGATGAGGATGGGCGCGAGCCCGACCAGGAGGGAGGCGGTGCCGGCGTCGAGGGTGCGCTCCGCCGCGTTGAGCGCGAGGTTGTACAGCCCGAACCACAGCACGCCCCAGACGGCGACCCCCACCAGCGTGCGGCCGCGCGGCAGCCGGAGCTTGCCGGCCAGGCCGGCGATGACCGTGAGCGCGAGCGTGCCCACGAGGATGCGGCCCAGGGCGAGGGCACCCGGCGAGTAGTCGAAGCCGGCGGACCGGATGCCGATGAACGCCGAACCCCACAGCACCACGGTGACCGCGGCGGCGGCCGGGACCAGGAGGCGGTGCGTGGCCGGCGGCGCGCCCGGGGCGTCCTGGACGGTGGCGGTGCTCATGTCCGCAACACTGCCCGGCGCGAGCGGCGGGGTCTGGCGGCTATCGGCCGTGGCGTTGGTCATGGTGCGATCCTTGCCCGAAACCACTGTGAAGCACCAGCGACTGTTCCTTCATCTGGATTCAGTCTCGCTGTACAGTGGTGGACATGCTCGACGTCCACCGCCTCCGCGTCTTCCGTTCCGTCGTCGCCTCGGGATCCATCGGCGCCGCGGCGGCGAACCTGGGCTACACGCCGTCGGCCGTCAGCCAGCACGTCTCCGCGCTCCAGCGCGAGACCGGTCTCAAGCTGCTGGCCCGGCACGGCCGCGGCATCCGCCCCACCGCCGCCGGGCGGGCCCTGGCCGCGCAGGCGGACGGCGTGCTCGAACGTCTCGGCGAGGCCGAGTCCATGGTCGCCGACCTGCGTGCCGGCCGGACCGGCTCGCTCTCGATCGCCTACTTCGCGTCCGTGGGCTCGGCCTGGCTGCCCGACGTCGTCCGGGTGATCACCACGGACTTCCCGGGCGTGCGCCTGGACCTGGAGCTCGCCGAGCACATCCCGGACAAGACCGAGGACCGGGCCGACCTGCAGGTGGCCGTCGCCCAGACCGGGTTCGACGCCGGCAGCGGGTTCACCGCGCACCACCTGCTCGACGACCCGTACGTCGCCGTGCTGCCGCGCAGCCACCGGCTCGCCGGCCGGGACGAGATCGAGCTCGCCGAGCTGGCGGACGAGTCGTGGGTCGACAACGACTTCGCACGCGGCTGGTGCCGCCGCAACCTGCTGGAGGCGTGCACGGCCGCCGGGTTCAGCCCCACGTTCCACGTCGAGGCGCACGACTACCCGACGGCCGTCGCGTTCGTCGAGGCCGGGATCGGCATGACCGTGCTGCCGGAGCTCGGCGCCGTCCAGCTCCCGGCCGGCACCGTGTCGGTGCCCGTGGTGCGGCCCGCCCCGGTGCGCTCGATCTACGCGGTGCTGCAGGACGCCGTCGCGCACACCCCGCCCGCGATCGCCGCGCTGGAGGCGCTGCGGCGGGCCGCCGTCGCTTCGCGGGCAGCGGTGGTGGCCGCATAGGGTGGGCAGGTACCCGACGCCGGGCGACCGGCGTCATCCCGAGCGAGAGGCAATCCTCGTGACCACGCTTCCTACCGCCTCCGGGTCCTTCGGTGACAAGCCGGAGCTGACCTTCCCCGAGGGTGGCGCACCCGCCGGCCTGCAGGTGCAGGTGCTCGCCGAGGGCAACGGTCCGGTCGTCGAGTCCGGGCGCACCATCGTGGTGAACTACCTGGGCCAGACCTGGGGCGGCCACGTCTTCGACAACTCCTACGACCGTGGCACCACGATCGACTTCCCGATCGGCGTCGGCGCCGTCATCGGTGGCTGGGACAAGGGCATGGTCGGCCAGAACGTCGGCTCGCGCCTGCTGCTCTCGATCCCGCCGGAGCACGGCTACGGCGCCCGCGGTGTGCCGCAGGCCGGCATCGGCGGCGGCGACACCCTCGTCTTCGTGGTGGACGTCGTCGACGTCAAGTGACCCCCACGCCGAAGTAGAACTCTGGCGCACCCCGCGGGGTGCGCCAGAGTTCTGTCTCGCCCTGGTCTAGTTCGGCGGGGTGGTCAGGGGTAGGTGACCACCTGGGACCGCTGCGTTCCCTGCTGGACCGCGCCGCCCGTGTCGTTGATGACGTGGTTGATGCCGCCTGAGCCGTTGAGGAAGATGGCGGTCAGCGACCGGAACGACACGCCCGGCGCGTTCGGCGCCTGGATGCCGGACTCCAGGCGGATGTCCTGGCCCTGGTTGAAGAACGAGTACGTGCCGGTGCCGGTCGCCGTGTGGTTCTGCACGTCGTCGGCGACACGGTAGGCGGCGTAGCCGAGGCGGTCGCCGTCCATCCACGCGGCCTGGTTCGGCACGTCGTAGGGGATCTCGTTCTGGTAGAAGAGCGTCTGACCGTCCTCGCCGTTCCAGATGGTCTGCTCCTCCTGGTAGTGCTCGACGAAGAGACCCGTCGCGGTGACCCGGTCACCGTTGACGACGACGCCGTGGGCGCCGGTGTTGACGTCCCAGCCGATGCCGTTGCCGTGGTCCCCGCGCCAGGCCCAGATGTGGTCCATGAGCGTGTCGGGGCTGTTCACCTCGATGGAGGTGACGGCCTTGCCGGCCCAGGGGCCGCCCACGCGGACGAAGACGTCGGTCAGCGTGGTCGGGTCGCCGGCGTCGGAGACGGTGGCGCCCTGCGGGCCGACCTGGATGAGCGTCTCCGACTCGGGGACGTTGGCGTCTGCGGTGATACCCGCGACCTTCACGCCCGCGACGTCGCCGATCTCGACCACGGCGTTGCCCGCCGTCGGGGTGAGCGACGCGTAGCCCAGGCCGAGCACCACGGTGTCGGCGCGGTCGATCCGCAGGGGCGCGTCGAGCTCGTAGACACCGGGGGTCAGCACGAGGTTCTTCCCGCCGGCCAGCGCCGCGTTGATCGACGCCGCGTCGTCCGTCCCCTCCTTGGCGATGTAGAAGTCGGAGATCCCGATCGACCCGCCGGCCTCCGGTCCGGTGGACCAGTCGGTTCCGCTGCTGTCGGTCTTCGCGTTCGGGACGAACACGGCGAGCTCGCCGGAGCCGTCCCGGTACAGGAACGGGGCCTCGCGGCTGACGGGCGTGGACCCGACGGTCGTCGTCACGCCGACACCCTCGCCCACCGGCTGGCCGAAGTTGGTGGCGGGCGCACCCGTCACGCCGGAGAACAGCATGTTCCAGACGCCGCCGTCCCAGGCGCCCACCTCGGAGTTACGCGTGAACCACTGCTGCTGCGAGCCGGAGGCGATGGTGCCGGAGACGCGCGAGTTGGCCAGGTAGCCGCCGGAGGCGAACTCGCCGTACCGGCCGAAGATCGTCAGGTCGCCCTGGATGTCCATGCGCCGCATCGGGGCAGCCTGCGAGACGGCGAAGCGCATCTGGTGCGGTTCGGTCACACCGGCGGGGTACGGCAGGGCCGCGTCGTCGCCGACCGGGCGCTGGATCGGGTTGATCCCCATGTTGGAGATCGACCGCCAGAAGCGGGTCAGCGAGCCGGGGTCGGCGCACGCCCAGGGCTCGTTGGGGCAGCCCACCACGGGCTCCACGTGCAGCGCGCCGTTGATCTGGACGTCGCCCGGCTGCCCGCCGAGGCCCGCGATCGACTCGTAGTAGCCCACGTGGGCGTTGACGATGCCGGTGGCCGTGGCCGGGTCGTCCTGGCCGGCGGCGCTCCCGTAGGTGCCGGGCTCGAAGAAGACCTGGTGCCGGTCCTGGCTGAACTCCGCCTCGTCGTTCACCGTGTCGAGGAACGCGTTGATCCGGTCGGCGGTCCAGGTCTCGTCGATGAACGTGACGTTGGGGCCGAAGTCGGGGTCGGCGGCCGCCTTCTTCGGCTTGGGCGTCTTGGGCTTGGCCGGCTTGTGCTTGCCGGGCTGCTGCGCGGCCGGTTCGGCCTGCTTCGTCGCGGAGGCCTTTGCCATGGTCCTGCCCTCGGCGGTGGCCGGTGCTGCCGTGGCGGGTAGCGCCGTGACCGCGGCTCCCGCGGCGAGCGATGCTGCGACCGCCGCGACGGCGGCGCCGCGCAGGGTGGTGCGAAGTGTCCTCATCGACAGTTCCTTCGTGCTCGGGGCAGGCCGGCCGGGGCCGGGCGTGCTGCCGTGCGGGTGCGCCCGGGCGAGCGCCCAGCCAGGCTAACCGCCGGTCACTGACATGTCGGTAAGTAGTTTCCGCACGCTCCGGGTCACGGTGAACCGCCGGTCCTGGGCCACATGCTCCGTGGGCCCGACGGCGCGCTCCAGCGCGCGGCGGTAGTGCAGCCCCGTGTTGAAGACCGTCCACAGCTCCCCGCCGTCGCGCAGCACGCGGCCCGCGGTGGCGAACATCCGGTGCGCCGCGTCGGTGCTCAGCGCGGCGCGGTCGTGGAAGGGCGGGTTGAGCAGCACGAGGTCGGCCGAGCCGTCGGGGATCGGGAGCAGGGTCCCGGCGTCGTCCCGCACGATCCCGGCGGCGCGGACGCCGTTCGCGGCGAGCGTCGCCCCGGCCGAGTCGCACGCGGCCCTGCTCCGGTCTGACGCGAGCACGTGCGCGGTGGGGTACCGCAGGGCCAGGACGGTGGCGAGGATGCCGGTGCCGCACCCGAGGTCGACGGCGACCGGGTGGGCGTCCATGCCGGGGACCGGGGTGTCGGACGGGCCGGGCGCATCCGACGTCGGGGCCGCCGGGGTGACCTGAAGGTCTGACAGGTGGGGCCAGCGGTGCGCCTGGGCCAGGAGGAAGCGCGTGCCGTGGTCCAGGGTGGCGCCGGCGAAAGCCGCGCCGTGCGCGACGACGGTGAGGCCCGCGGGCTGGTCCGGGGCCTGGTCTTCCGAGGCTGTGCCGGGCGGGACGGTCCCGGGCGGGACGATCGCGTCCAGGATCTCCCGGTCGGTCAGCCGCGCCGAGACGGGGTAGGTGAGCGGCCCGACGTCGGACCGTGGCTCCCGCGCGATCAGCAGCCGCGACTTCTGCCGGGCGAGCGACGCGCTGACCTGCGTGAACGACACGCCGAGCACGTCGTTCATCGCGTGCGTCATGTGCTTGACCCGGCCGCCCGCGAACAGCGTGACGGCGGGGTCGGCGTACCGGGCCACGTGCTCGGCGATCTCGGTCAGCTCCGCGAGCGACGCCGGGAGCTGGAGCAGCACCACGCGGGCGCCGTCGAACAGCCGGGGCTCCAGCCGGTCGTGCTGGGTGAACCCCAGCCCGGCGGGTCCGCGCGGAACGGGTGCGCTCGCGGCGGCCCGGGCGTGTCCGTCCCACAGGACCTTGCTCACGCGCGCGGAGTTGGCGGAGAGCGCCGCCTCGGCCGTGACTGCGTCCGTCTGCGTGCGGACCGTGTGGGCCCCGCTCGCCAAGGCGCCCAGGGTCAGCGCCCCGAACCGGTCGCCGAGCACCACCACGCCGTCGGGGTGCTCCCGGATGAGCGCGGCGGCCTCGTCGAGCAGGAGCCGGTCGGTCGCGTCGGCCGCGACCGGGCCGTCGGCCCGCGACCCGTCCTCGGGATACGGCTGCAGCCGCGCGAGGACGGCCTCCACCTCGGGGCTCACCGCGCGGAGCGGGCCTTCTTCTCGGCCGCCTTGCGGGCCTCCTCGACGCGCTCCTCCTCGGCCCGCACCTGGGCGGCGGTCTGGCGCTCCTGGGCCAGCCACTCCGGCGGGTTGTCGCGCAGCTCGTCGATCTGCTCGGTGGTCAGCGGGTCGGTGATGCCGCCGCGGGCCAGGCCCGCGATCGAGATGCCGAGGCGGCCGGCCACGACGGGCCGCGGGTGCGGGCCGTTGCGGCGCAGCTCGGCCAGCCACTCGGGCGGGTTGGTCTCCAGCTCCTCGAGCTCCGCGCGCGAGATCGGGGTGTCCTGGAACTCCTGCGGCGTGGCAGGCAGGTAGACGCCGAGTCGCTTGGCGGCGTTGGACGGCTTGAACCGCTGCGAGGCGAAGGAGGAGCTCATGTTCCCAGGGTATCGGCGTGCGCCCGCCGCGCTCTCCATGGCGGGCGTGATCCTCGCCGCTCCTGCCCGGCCCCGTAGCCTGGGGGCGTGAACCAGCCCGTGCAGGACGTCGGACCCGCCTCCCCGGCGGAGGTCCCCGACGAGACCTCTGACGTCGGACCCGCCGGCGAGCCCCGCTTCCGCCTCGCCTATGTGCCGGGCGCGACGCCGGGCAAGTGGGCGAGCGTGTGGCACGAGCGGCTGCCCGACGTGCGCCTGGAGCTGGTCCAGGTGGAGGCCGGCGCGGTCGCGGCCGCGCTGGAGACGGGCGACGTGGACGCCGCGATCGGCCGCCTCCCCGTGGACAAGGACGTGTTCTCCGCGATCCCGCTCTACGAGGAGACGTCGGTGGTCTGCTTCTCCCGGGACCACCTGCTCGCCGCCCTCGGCGATGACGAGACCGTGTCCGCCGGCGACATCGCACAGGACCCCGTCTGGGTGCCGGGCGACGACGTCCTGTTCACCGGCGGCCGCACGGTCCCGGGCGCGGTGCCGGCAGATCCGGAAGGCAACCCGCTGGAGCGGGTCCCGACCACCGCCGACGTCGTCGCGACTGTCGCCGCGAACGTCGGGGTGGCAGTGCTGCCGATGTCGCTGGCACGGCTGCACCGCCGCAAGGACGTGACCTACCGCCTGCTCTCCGACGGGCCGACGGCGCGGGTGGGCCTGGTCTGGCCGGTCGACCGCACCACGGATCTCGTCGAGGAGCTCATCGGGATCGTCCGGGGGCGCACGGTCAACAGCTCGCGCGGCCGGGGCGCGCCGTCGGCCCGGGGCGCGCAGACCGGGGAAGCAGGGGGTGAACCGGCCGCCCGGACCGCCCGCGCGGGGGCGAAAAAATCGTCGAAGGGCGTGTCCGGGGCCAAGAAGAGGTCTGGTACGGGGCGCGGTACGGCCGCCGCCGGGGGGCGTGGGGGTGCGCAGCGCGGCAAGGGCGGACGCTCTGCCTCCCCAGGAAAGAAAAAGGGCAAAGGCCGGTAGGGCGTAAGAAAAGCCCTTGTAAGGTATTTTGCTGAGATGGGCGGATATTGGCGATCTGCGCCATTGTCGCTACGCTCCGGGAATCGTGTCCGACGTCGGACACGCGTCCAGTTCCCGTCTCGAAGGAGCGCGCAGTGCGCAAGATGACTGTCCTGGGAGCGTCCGCGCTCCTCGTCGCGGGCCTCCTGGTCCCCTCGGCTGCCGCGTTCGCCGCGCCGGTCGCCGGTGCACCCGTCGCCACCACCGGCGAAGCCACCTGCCCGAAGGACGGCAAGGTGGACGTCCAGGGCGACCACACCACCCTGGTGGTCACCGCGCCCGAGGGTTACCTCATCACCGGCTACTGCGTGAAGGCCGGCTCGGCCAACCAGGGCCTGGGCCCGGAGGACGTGGTCGTCGACCCGCCCGCGACCGAGGTGACGATCTCGCACTCGTCCGGCAAGGCGATCAGCCACTACACGCTGATCACGGTCAAGGCCGAGCCGACGCCGGAGCCGAGCGTTCCGGGCGAGGAGCCGACGGTGCCGGGCGAGGAGCCGACCGACGACACCGGCGTCGAGCCGTCGGCGCCCGGTGAGCCGACCGAGGACGGGAACGAGCCGATCGAGGAGTCTGCGGCTCCGGGCGAGGTCGAGGGCGAGGACGCCACGCCCGCCCCGGCCGGTGAGGAGCCCGAGGTGCTCGCCGCTACGGGCGCCAGCACCGTCGTCGGCTTCACGCTGATCGCGCTCGCTCTCGTGGGTGGCGGCGTGACCCTGATCGTGCTGCGCCGCAAGGGCGTGCTCGGTAGCTGAGCAGTCCGTACACCGCTACGGAAGCAGGGCGGGGGGGGGGCCGGGGCCCCGGGGCCCCCCCCCCCCCGGGGGGGGGGGGGGCGGGGGGGGGGGGGGCCCCCCCCGCCCGGCCCCCCCCCCCCCCGGGGGTTTCCGGGCCGCCCCGGGCCACCCCGGGGGGCGGGGGGGGGCCCCCTTGACGGGGCGGCCCCCCCGGGGGGGGCTGGTTCGCTGCGCCCGGGGGGGGGGGGGGGGGGGGGGGGGGGGGGGGCCCCGGGCCCCCGGCCCCCCCCCCGCCCTGCTTCTGTGTCCTGTCCTGTGCCGGCGGCTCGACCCGTACTAGTCGACCGCCGTCACCTGGATGATCAGCGCCTGCATCGGCCACAGCGTGGGCAGCTGCAGCCCGACCTCGGTCAGCACGGAACCGGGCACGTCCACGGCCTCCTTGCCGAGCCAGCCGGGCGTGATGCCACCTGTCCACCTCGCGGACCCCACCTCGTCGCGTACCCGCACGCTGTAGCGCCGGGCCGGGTCGAGCCCGTCGAGCCGCACCCGCTCCGTGAGCGCGTCCTGGAGCGAGGCCACGGTGGCCACCGTCCACACGCCCGCGGCCCGGTCGGGGGAGACGAAGCCCGTGACCCGCAGCGCGGGGTCCACCGTGTCGCCGTGCACGACCGTGCCGGTGTGCACGAGCGAGCGGAGCTCCTTGTAGAGCGTCGCGTACGCCGTGACCGCGACCAGCTCGTCGTCCGTGCAGGCCAGCAGGTCCCACTCGAACCCGGCGTGGCCCTGGAGCGCGGTGGCCACGCGGTACGAGAGGTCGGTGGTGCGTCCCGACGAGTGTGCCGGCGACGGGCCGACGTGCGCGCCGATCAGCTCGGGCGGGAGCACGAGCGACGTCCACCGCTGGATGTCCTGGCGCTCCACCGGGTCGTTGGAGTCGGAGGCCCACACGCGGTCGGTGATCTCGAGGATCCCCAGGTCGGTGCGCGCGCCGCCCGAGGAGCACGACTCGATCTCCAGCCCCGGGTGGTCCGCCTTGAGCCGTGCGATCAGCGCGTACGCGGCGAGCGTCTGCACGTGGGTGCCCGGCCGCCCGACGCCGTCCGCCCCGACGTGGACGGGCTCCGTGAGGTCGCGGTTGTGGTCCCACTTGATGAAGTCGATGCCCAGCTCCGTCACCAGCGCCGAGATCTGGCCGCGCACGTGCTCCCAGGCCTCGGGGACGGCGAGGTCCAGCACGTACTGCGTGCGGAACGACAGCCCGTCCGGCGACGGGACGGCCGCGGTGTTCGAGAGGATCCACTCCGGGTGGGCGCGGGCCAGGTCGGAGTCGAGGTTGACCATCTCGGGCTCGAACCACAGCCCGAACTCCATGCCCAGCTCGTGGACCAGACCCGCGAGCGGGCCCAGGCCGTCGGGCCACACGTCGTGGTCGACCACCCAGTCGCCCAGCCCGGTGGTGTCGTCGCGCCGGGAGTGGAACCAGCCGTCGTCGAGCACGAAGCGCTCCACACCCACCGCCGCGGCCCGGCGCGCGAGCCGCTCCAGCTTGGCCGGGGAGTGGTCGAAGTACACGGCCTCCCACGTGTTCAGCACCAGCGGCCGCGGGCTGGTCACGTGCTGGGGCCGCGCCCGCATCCAGGTGTGGAACCGGTCCGCGACGCCGTCCAGGCCCCGCGGCGACCAGGCGAAGTACGCGACGGGCGTGCGATACGCCTCGCCGGGCGCCAGCCGGACCTCGCCCGGCCGCACGAGCTCGCCCGCCCCGAGCAGCGTGGCGTGCTCGGTGAGGTGGTCCACGCGGTGCGTCACGTCGGCACTCCACCCCAGGTGGGTGGCCCACGCCTCGCCGGCGCGGTGGCGCGGGGTGCCCGACGACGCCACCGTCACCCAGGGCGCGTCGTGACCCGACCGGCCCCGACGGGTCTGCCGGGCCGTGCTGCCGCTCGGCATCGGCGTGGTCACCGGCGACTTCTCGCGGGACCAGCGGCCGGTGAACTGGGTCAGGTGGTCCGCGGCCCGCGGCACGGGCAGCGTGGCCTCCAGCCAGTGCACGTCCACGGGGTCGTGGCCGTCGTTCGCCAGCTCGTGCCACAGCAGGACGAGCCCGCCCGCGCCGATCTCCAGGTGCGAGCGCAGCGTCAGCCCCAGGCCTGGGTCGTGCGCCGTGACCAGCAGGTCGGCGGTGTCCCGCTCCACCTCGGTGACGGTCCAGCGCGGGAACAGCGAGATGCCGCCCGCCGCCACGAGCAGGCCGGGCCGGCCCGCCCAGCCGTCCGACTCCTGCGGCAGCACGGAGGGCCGCCACGCGGCGTCGAGCGTGCCGGGCGCGGTCTGCCGGCTGGTCGCCGAGTCGAGCGACTGCAGGTCGGCGGGCGACAGGTCGCCCAGGTCGGGGCCCCAGTGGAGCACGAGCGGCAGCCCGCGCTCGGGGTGGGCCACGACCACGGCGACACCGTCGCGGCGCAGCACCGACCAGCTGGAGACCTCGTCGAACCTGTGCATCGTGCTGTCCTCTCGCCCCCTGGACCACACCGTACGCGCGGTCACTGACATGGGATCGGGTTTTGTCCTGCTCGGACGGGTGATGTGCTGGGGGATGTGCCTAGCGCTTCACGAGGTCGTTCTCGGTGCGCAGCACCGGCCGGGAGACCAGCGCCGCCGGGTCGAGGTCGCGGCTCGTCGTCACGTGGAACACTGCCGTCGCGCCCGCCGGGAGGTCGACCACCTGCTCGTCCACCTCGGCGTCCGGGTCGAGCCGGTCGGCCAGCACGGACACGCCGAGCGCCAGCGACGTCGCCGTCACCTCGACGCGGTAGCCGCCGTCCTGGGCGGTCACCGCGGTCTCCAGCGGCGCGGCGTCGAGGGCCAGGTCCTTGCTCTCGGCCCAGCGGTGCAGCCCGCGCTCCGCGCCGAGGGTCACGACCAGCACCTCGTGGGCGGCGTCGGCCACGGCGACCAGGTCGCCCGCCAGCGGCACCAGCGTCACCGAGCGCGGCGGCACCACCACCTCGCTGTCCGACGCCGCCAGCACCTCGCCGCCCAGCGTGGTCCGGGCCGCCGTCACGGGGCCGGCCCACGGCTCGTCGGTGTCGTTGACCAGCGCCGCGACCAGCTCGTCCCCGCGTGGCTGCACGGTGACCGTGCGGTCGGCGAACGCGTTCCGCAGTGCGTACCAGAGCGGCTTGCGCCGGCCGTCGCCGTCCACGGCGGCCCAGGAGGTGACGGGCCAGCAGTCGTTGAGCTGCCACACGATCGCGCCCGCGGTGCGCGGCCACCACGACCGGTAGTGCTCCACGGCGTACCGCACCGCGCGCGCCTGGTTGAGCTGCGTGGCCCAGTGCCAGTCGACGAAGTCGTCGGGGACGTCCAGGTGCGGGGCCAGGCCGCGGTCCAGCTTGCCGTTGCCGTCGATCGCCTTCTGGTGCAGCAGGAAGACCTCGGACTCCTTGAAGCCGTCCGGCACCGCAGCACCATCAGGCCCGTCAGCGCTGTCAGGAAGGACTGCTCGCCGGAGGGTCGCCCAGGTGGCCGGGCCCTGGAAGCCGAACTCCGACGCGAACCGCGGCACGTCGTCGCGGTAGTGGGTGTAGTCCACGCGGTTCCACACGTCCCACTGGTGGTGCGTGCCGTGGTCCGGGTCGTTGGGGTGCACCTGCTCGGGCGTGGAGCCGGGGGAGTAGGGCGAGCCGTCCGAGTAGGGGCGGGTCGGGTCGACCTCGGCCAGCACCTTCGGGAAGAGCTCGTAGTAGTAGCCGGCGCCCCAGGTCAGGTCGCCCAGCCGCTCCTTCCAGCCCCAGTCCTCGTGACCCCAGATGTTCTCGTTGCCGCCGTTCCACAGCACCAGCGACGGGTGCGGCGCCAGCCGGGCGGCGTTCTCCCGCAGCTCGGCCTCGAACTCGGACCGGTGGGGCTCCTCCTCGGGGTAGGCGGCGCAGGCCAGCAGGATGTCCTGCCAGACCATGACGCCCTTCTCGTCGCAGACGTCGTAGAAGTCGTCCGACTCGTAGATGCCGCCGCCCCACACCCGCAGCAGGTTGAGGTTCGCGCCCAGGGCCTGGTCCACACGTCGTTCGAGGCGCTCGCGCGTGATGCGCGTCAGCAGGTGGTCGTCGGGGATCCAGTTGGCCCCGCGCGCGAAGACCGGCTTGCCGTTGATCAGGAACGTGAAGCCCGTGCCGTGCTCGTCGCGCTCGCGGTCCACCTCGACGGTGCGGAACGCGACCCGGCCGGACCACGCGTCCAGCGGGTTCGAGCGGTCCTCGCCGTCGCCCTCGTAGACGGTCACCTCGATCGGGTACAGCGGCTGGTCGCCGTGCCCGGCAGGCCACCACAGGTCCACGTCGCCCGCCTCGACCCGCACGTCCAGGACGCCGCCGGCCCAGCCGGCCGGGATCCCCGTCGTGGTCCCGCGGTCCCCGACGGAGACGTCGACGGTCAGCCGCGGCGTGTCGGCCAGGCCGGAGGTCTCGACCTCGACCCGCACGTCGACCAGGCCCGTGCCGTCGTCGGCCACGGTGGCCAGCGGGGTCACCCAGGCCAGCCGCGCCACCCGCCAGCGTTCCACCCGCACGGGCTTCCACAGGCCGGCCGTCTGCAGGTCGGGGCCCCAGTCCCAGCCGAACGAGCAGGCCATCTTGCGGACCATGTTGAACGGGTGGGTGTTGGCCGAGGGGCGCGCGCCGAGGCGGATCGCCTCGGCCTCGGCCGTCTCCAGCGCGGAGTCGAGGTCGACCACCAGGTTGGCCGGCGTGCCGACCAGCTCGCGCACGTCGTACCGGTAGGAGCGGTGCATGTTCGAGGTGCGGCCGAGGTGGGTGCGGCCCTGGCCGACGGCGGCGTGCTCCACGTCCGTGTCGACGGCCACGCCCGCGACCGTGTCGATGCCCTCGAGGAGCAGGTCGACGCGCTCGTCGTCAGCGGCGGGCGGCTCGTCCAGCACGGTCGCGTACCGCCAGGTGGTGCGCCTCATCCAGGCGAGCGCGGTCTCGTTGGTGCCGACATACGGGTCGGGGATGAGCCCCTGCTCCAGCAGGGCGGTGTGGCTCGTGCCCGGCACGGTTGCCGGGACGGGGACCCCGGCAAGGTCCTCCGGGACGGGGCCGCCCGTCGCGGTCAGGGTCCAGTCGGTCAGGTCGCGGCTGATCTTCATCGATCCTCGTCCTCCCAGAGCGGTGCGCTCAGTGCGTGTGCGAGCGGACCCGAGCATAGGCGGCGCGTCGCCGCGGATCGAACCGATATCACCGGTCGGTTCACCCGCCCGCGGGACGGCGTTCAGTCGGGCCGGACCACCAGGCCGAGCCGCTCGGCCAGCAGGATCGCCTGGGCCTCGCCGACCACCGCTCCGGTGAGGTTCGCCGCCAGGGGATCAAGCGTCGACAGGTCGCTGCCCCGCAGGTCGGCGTTGGTGAGGTCGGCCTCGTGGAGGTCCGCGCCCGACAGGTCGCAGCCGACCAGGACGACGCCGTTCGCCTTGATCCCGGAGAGGTCGGCCTCGCGCAGGCGGACGCCGTCGAGCTGCGCACCGGCCAGGGCAGCGCGGTGCAGGTTGGTGAAGGACCAGTTGCCGCCCTCGACCTTGAGCAGGTCGAACCTGCAGTTCGCGAACTGCGAGCCCACGAGCTTGCAGCGCTCCAGCTTCGCGTCGAAGAAGACGCACGCGTCGAAGACGCACGAGGTGAAGGCGAACTCGGTCAGGTGGGTGCTGTTGAAGCGCACGCCGCGGAACACGCACGAGTCGAACGTGGCGCCCGTCCCGGTGGCCTCCGTCAGGTCCACGTCGGCGAACAGCGTGGCCATGTGGTCCTCGCCCGACAGGTCGCGGGCGTACCAGTCCTCGCCCCTGACGGTGAGCTCTGTGGCGGGCATCCGGATCATGCGGTCGACCCTACGGGTACCCACCGACAGTCCCCGCACCGACGACGCCCCGCCGCTGCGGGCGGCGGGGCGTCGGGTCAGACGGTCAAGCGGTCAGGCGCTCAGGCGGCGTCCGGGAACGGGACGCCCGTGGTCGCGTGGCAGCGGTAGCCGTTCGGGTTCTTCGCGTCGGACAGGTACTGCTGGTGGTAGTCCTCGGCGTAGAAGAACGGTCCGGCCTCGGCGGCGGGGGCGATCTCCGTGGTGATCGCGTCGTACCCCTTGGCGCTCAGCACCTCGGCGTACTGCTTGGCCGTCTCCTGCGCGGCCTCGGCCTGCTCCGGCGTGGTCCAGTAGATGCCCGAGCGGTACTGGGTGCCCACGTCGTTGCCCTGGCGGAAGCCCTGCGTCGGGTCGTGCCGCTCCCAGAAGATCTTGAGCAGCTCGGCCTCGCTGACCTTGGCCGGGTCGTACGCCACGAGTGCGGTCTCCGTGTGGCCGGTCCGCGCGGTGCAGACCTCCTCGTACGTCGGGTTGGGCGTGGTGCCGCCCATGTAGCCGACGGCGGTGCTCACGACGCCGGGGACCTGCCAGTAGATCTCCTCGGCGCCCCAGAAACAGCCCATCGCCAGGTAGAGCACGCGCGTACCCGGCTCCCACGGACCCGTGATCGACGATCCGAGCACCGTGTGCGGGCGGGGGTTCTGGAGCTGAGGAGCGGTACGACCCGGCAGGGCGTCCTCGGGCGCGACCATGGTGGTCTTGGAACCGGAGCCGGGGCCGAAGAGCGAGTTCAGAAAGGTCATCGAACACACATCCTTTGGGTCTGATTCGTGCGGTGGCACGTTTGTCCATCACAACACGGACCTGGGTGACAGTGTTCCGGCATGCTTACGCGGGCCGGGGTATGAGCCTCTGCACGAGGAGCCGCACCCGTGCCTGCGTCCCGGGTGCCGACGACGCACGTCGCGCGCCCGGCGCACCCGCGTTGCCGAAGAACTTGTGCAGGTACGCCGCGGCATCACGCCCGCTCGCCCGAGCCGGCCAGTCGCCGGCTCGGAGTCCCGCGTTCTCCGCGGACTCGAGAAGCCTCCAGACGTCGACGGCGTCCCTTTCCGTGAGTCGTGCCCGGTACGCGTACGCCTTCAGGACGAGCGCAGCGCGTACGTCAGGGAGCAACAGAGACAGTTCAACGGCACTCCCGTTGCTGAGGCGGGCCGCCAGCACCACTTCCGCCGCAGGCAGTGCGAGAGCGAGCGACAGTCCAGGCACGGCATCGACGACCAGGGACCCCAGTTCCTGGTTGGGCTCATGCTTGCCGAGATACGACGGGACGAGCACGTCGATGACGCGCCGTTCGCCCGGGGCCTCGCGGGCGAAGCGGCTGCCGTCCTCTCGGGTGTAGCCGAGTCTCGACAGCGCTTCGGGCAGGCGTGGGTCCGAGCACACCGACGTGGACACACCCATGTCCGCGTCGGCGGTCTCTCGTGCGGGCACGCGGTCCGCGACCTCGTGGACGTGGGTCAGGAGCGTGGTGGCGATGCCGCCGACCAGGCGGTACTCGACACCGAGCGACGCGCTGATCGCGGCGACGTCGGCTGCCGCGAGCCAGGCTCCGTCGGTCGCCGCGGACGGCGAGGTCAGCTGGAGAACGGTCATGCTTGACCTCTTCGTGTGGTGAGGTGGCGTCGAAGGGCATCAGCGGCGTCGCCGTGGCCCTGGTGCGCGAGGTCGATCCACACCCGCCACGGGGGGAGCACCGGGTAGCCGTTCTCCGGAGGGGGGGCTGACCCGAGGAGATACGGGTCGTCGGGGACGGCGAGGAACAGGTTCGCCGCGTCCGCGGTCGTCGGCGTCGCCTCGATCTCCTGGAGGTCGACCTGTACCGCCGACCAGATCCAGGTGCTGGACGGCCGAGCCCAGGGTGCGACCGAGTCCGCGGCGACGTCGCCACCGACCGCGTGCTCGATACCCCCTTCCCGCAGGTACGTCGTCGCGCGCTGGGCGGCTGTCACCGGTGCGTCGAGAGTCAGCCACGAGGTGGCGATCCTCGGTTGCCATGGATACCGGGCGAGGACCCAGTCGGCCAGATGGTCGGGCGAGTGCACCTCCCATCCCGTGGGAGTGCGGTGCACGGCATCACCGAGGTTTTGCAGGGCCTGGCTGATGCGTGGCTGGGTCACTCCGATCCGGCCGGCCAGCACGCGCTGGGAGGTCTTGGGCGCTTCAAGGAGCTCGAAGGCCAGCGCGTACGTCGCCCAGGGGACACGTCCTGGGCGCCGGCTCGGTTGTGTCGCGGCGGGATCGGCCAGATCTCGCCGGCCTGCGGGCGAGAGCAGAGAGCCTCGCACGGGCGTGCCCGGCGAACCAGGCACGATCAACAGGGACACGTTCTCTTCCAGGGCAGCCTGGCTGACCCCGGCGCTCGCGGACGGTACGACGAGCAGCAGCCAGACGCCCCGTTCCCGTGCGGATGCGGCATGGGCGTGGACAGTGGAGGGCCGGATCGGTGCCGGGAAGGTCTTTGTGCGGTAGGCCGTGCTCGGCCAGCCTGCGCCTGCCAGCACGACGTCGGCACCGCTACCTTCCGGCGGTGCCGTGACGACGAGGCCCAGCCGGTCGGCGATCGTGGTCCACGGTTCGGTGATAAGCATCAGACGCCCTTCCTGTCTAATGCTTATACTCTAGGCGACTTCACCGGATCATGCGAGACGCTTTCTTGAGTTCTGCCCTGGGCAGATGCGGTGGCGCCTCGTGGCGACGCGCGCCATGGTCGGCACATGAGCGGGCACACGAGCAGCGAGGTCGGTGCGGTAGCGGTCCTGTCGGACGTCCACGGGGTGCTCCCCGTCCTGGAGGCGGTGCTCGCGGAACCCGACGTGGCGGCCGCCGACCGTGTGGTCGTCACCGGCGACCACGCCGCCGGGCCGCAGCCCGTCGAGGTCCTGGACCGCCTCCGGGCCCTGGGGGAGCGGGCCGTTCTGGTTCGCGGGAACGCGGACCGCGAGCTCGTGGCGCTCGCGCGCGGCGGCACCACCGACATCCCGGACCCGGTCGCGCCCTGGGCCGCGTCCCGGCTGCGGCCCGACGACGTCGCGCTGCTCGCCGGCCTGCCGCACCCCGTCGAGCTGACGGTGCGCGGGTTCGGCCGCGTCGTCTTCTGTCACGGCACCCCGCGCGACGACGAGGAGGTGGTGCTCGTCGACTCGTCGCTGGAGCGCTGGGCCGACGTGCTCGGCGGCCTCGACGCCGACGTGACCACCGTGGTCATGGGACACACCCACATGCCGTTCGTCCGGCTGGTCGACCGGCGCCTGTGCGTCAACCCCGGCAGCGTCGGCATGCCCTACGGCCGTGCCGGCGGCTCGTGGGCCCTCCTGCGTGACGGGCAGGTCGAGGTGCGGCACACCCCGGTCGGCGTCGAGGCGGCTGTCACGGCGGTCGCTGCCGGGAGCGCCTACCCCGCGGCGGAGGAGTGGGCACGGCAGTACGTGACGTCGGCCAACAGCGACGCCGACGCGCTGCGGGTGTTCGGCCCGAGGGACGGGCGGCCCGAAGCCCCCACGTCTTGATGTAGGGCATGGCGTAGGGCATCATGTAGGGCATGATGAAGACGAGCATCTATCTCGACGAGGAACGCAAGGCTGCTCTCGAACGTGTTGGTGCGCTCACGGGTCGATCGCAGGCGGACCTCATTCGCGAGGGGATCGACCAGGTGATCCACGACCATCTGCGCACCCGTCCCAAGATGAAGGGGCGTCTGCGGCAGCATGGCCTGACGCGTCGTGTCGACGAGCTCCTGGATGGCTTCGGCGAGTGATCGTCATCGCCGACACCGGAGGGATCGTCGCGGCGATGGACCCGGGCGAGCCGCAGCACGACCAGTTTCGGGAGACCCTTGAATCAGCCAGGATCGCGGTCGTCACGCCGCTGGTGATAGCCGAGGTCCACTATCTGCTGAGCGCTGCGGGTGAGCATCTGGCAGCGAGCGACTTCCTGGAGAACGTCACGGATGGCTTCTTCGAGGTGGCAGATCCGCGCCCGGAGGATTACGGCACTGCGAGGACCCTCATCAAGAAGTACGAGGGAAAGATGCAGCGCAAGCGCCGCAAGCCCGGGTCCTTGGACCTCGCGGATGCCATCAACGTGGTCGTGGCCGGTTCCTTGGGAACCAACCTGATCGTGGCGACCGACCAGGACTACCGGGTCGTGAGCCCGCTCAGCGGACACGACTACTTCGCGATCCTGCCGGCGGACGACGGGCCTGTTTGAGGGCGCGGTCGGGTCGGCGGCTCAGAGCTGAGCCGCCAGGCGTTCCACCGCCTCGGTGACGCGGGCGAGGATCTGGTGCGACCGCCGCCAGTCGCCCACCTCGAGCGAGTGGTCCGCGCCGTCGACCGTCAGCACCTCCACGTCCGGGGTGGTCGCGACGCCGCCGTCCCACAGCGGGTCCGCCGTGCCGCCGACGAGCAGCGCCGGTGCCGTCCCCGACGCGAGCGCGGCCCGGACCGGCCCGGACGCGTCCCCGGTGAGCACCGGCGTCAGCCACGCGCCCGGGAGCCCGAGCTCGACGGCGACCGGCAGGGCGAACGTACCCAGCGACTTGGCGACCACGAGGTGCCGGCCGCCGTCGGGCACCGGAGCGGCCTGGAGCGACTCCCCGTACGCGCGGCGCGCCGCCGCCCAGTCCGGCGAGGGCTCGTCCCAGGCGAAGGTGCGGACGGTCCAGCCGGCCGCGCGCAACGCCTTGGCGGAGTACCGGAGCAGCGGGCCCTGCGCCGTGTACCCGCTGCCCGGGAGGATCGTCGCGACCCGCGCAGGATCGCCCGTGGACGTGCTGATCTGCCAGGTCGTCATCTCGCCACGGTAGTACCGCGGCCCGCCGGTGTCAGCGCTGGTGCGAGTGCCGGCACCGGTGCGGCGCCGGTGTCACGGGCGATGTCAGTGGTCCGGCGTACCGTCCTGTCCATGGCCGACACCGACCCCGAGCTGCTGATCACCGACGTCGCAGCCTGGCGCGCCTGGCTCGACGAGAACGAGGAGACGTCGGACGGCGTCTGGCTGATCCTCGCGCGCAAGGGCAAGGACGCCCCGACCACCCTGACCTACGACACCGCGCTCGACGAGGCGCTGTGCAGCGGCTGGATCGACGCGCAGGGCCGCAGCCGGGACGACACGACGTCGCTCCAGCGGTTCTGCCCGCGCCGGTCGCGCAGCCGCTGGTCCGCGCGGAACGTGCGGATCGTGGACCGCCTGACCACCGAGGGGCGCATGCGTCCCCGCGGCCAGCAGGAGATCGACCGGGCCAAGGACGACGGCCGCTGGGACGTCGCGTACGAGGGCAGCAAGAACATCGAGGTGCCGCCCGACCTCGCGGAGGCGCTCGCGGCCAGCCCCCGGGCGACGGCGATGTTCGGGATCCTCACGGCGCAGAACCGGTTCGCGATCCTTTTCCGCATCACGGGCGTCAAGAAGCCGGAGACCCGGGCGCGGAACATCACCAAGTTCGTGGGCATGCTGGAGCGGGGCGAGACGGTCTACCCCCAGAAACGGAAGCTGGAGGAGTGACCGCGGCCGCGATCTGCCCGGGAGCTGACCTGAAGGAGTCCTTGAGATCCGCTGAGCGGCTTCACTAGGGTTTCTGGCAGCGGCGGTTCCCGGCAACGCCGGTTCCTGGCACCGCCGAGACCGAGGAGGGCCGTGGACAGCGAGGTCGTACTGCGGCTCGAGTCGGGGGACGTGCTGGTCACCTTCGTCCCCACGAGCCCCGCGTCGCCGTCCGGCACCGCTCGTCCCGCGCCTCCCGCGCCTCCCGCGCCGCCCGCCGTCCGGAGCACGACGGCGGCCGGCGCGCTGGACGCCGTGGCCGCACGCCTCGCCGCCGACGGCGCCAGCGTGCACCCGGGCCTCGAAGCGCTGCTCGGCCTGCCGGAGGCGGCCCTCCTGCTGCGCACGTTGGAGACGTACCTGGAGCTCGCGGGCAGCGCGCGGGCGACGGCGGAGGCGCTGCACCTGCACCGCACCTCGCTGTACTACAGGCTCCAGCGGGTCGAGCTGCTCGCCGGCACCGACCTCAAGGACGGCACCGAGCGGCTCGCCCTGCACCTGGCGCTCAGGGTCGCCCGGGCGGCGGGACGGCTCCCCGACCAGGCGGCCGCGCCGGGCGCGTGAGGGGGCGGGTCAGCGCACCGCCAGCTCCGCGACGGCGGCACTGAGCTCGCGGCCCGTGACGCCCTCGGGCCAGCCGCGCAGCAGACCGCCGTCCTTGCCGACCAGGGCCACGAGCGGCGCCTCGGCGACCGCGTACATGAGCCACGCGTCACCGGTCGGGTCCACCGCCACGGGATAGGTGATGTCGTTCTCCTCGACGTAGGCGGCGACGTCGTCGGGGTCCGAGAGGTTCGCGACGCCGAGGAACAGCACCTGGTCCTCGTACTCCTCGACCACGTCGTTGATCGGGCCCTGCTGCCCCGCGCACCGGGTGCACCAGGTCTCGAAGAACACGAGCACGACGGGGCGCTCCGTCCACTGCCCGGCCAGGTCCAGCGTGGTGCCGTCGGTCAGCTCCAGGGTGAGCGGTGGCGCCGGAGGCGCGTCGTCGGGCACGGGCCGGAACTCGACGCCCGCGGGGACCGGCCCCGGCAGCTGCCCCCGCGGCGTCCCGGCGCAGCCTGCGAGGGCGCCGATCACCAGCCCGGCCGCGAGCAGCGCCGCGACGAAGCCCCTCACCGCAGCACCGCCTCGGGCGCGTCGTCGAGGGCGGGGTTGGGCTCGATCGGCACGGGGCCGTGGCCGTCGACGGTCAGCTCGGCACCCGCCAGGTCGACCGAGGCCGGGACCTCGATCGACATGACGCACACGGTGGGCTGCCGTGCGGCGCCCAGGTCGATCGAGAAGGCCTTCTCGGCCCGGCCCTCGGGCAGCGCACCGGCGGCGAGCACGTCGCCGTCGGCCACCAGCTCGTACGGCGCCTCCGGGTGCGCGTACCGGAAGGCACGCGCACCCGAGCACGGGTCGGCGGGCTCGCGGATGTTCGCGTCGGGCACCACGAGGCGCACGGCCTGCGTCTCCCCGGCGCCCGCGGCCTTGCCCGAGCAGCCGGCCACCACCCCGAGCAGGCAGACCCCGACGACGACCGCCCTCAAGCGCCCGGCCTGCCCACCGAGTTCGGCCCGTCGCACCGAGATCGGTCCGTCGCTGTGCCGATCTCGGTGCGACGGACCGAACTGGCCGCGACCGTCCCACCAGAGAGCGCGACCGCGCCCGCCCCGCGAGCTCACCCCGCGTCCCGCAGGTCGCCGGCCGCCGCGGCGAGCGCGCCGGCGGCGAGGTTGCGCTGCCCGACGTCGGCCAGGCCCGCGGCGTCCTGCGCGAACCGGGCCAGCGCCGCGTCCGCCGCGCCGCCGTGGGCGTGGGCCGCGACGCGGAGCAGCGCCGTCAGCCGCTGTGCCTCGGCGCGGGTGAGCACACCGCGCTCCCGGTAGTCGTCCACCAGGTCGGACAGGGTGTGCAGGGTGGGCGCCTGCGCTCGCAGCGGCACGCGGACCGTGCTCGACACGTCCGGGTCGGACTCGCTGGTGACGGTGAGCGTCAGGGTCGCGGACCGCGCCGCGCCGTCGGCCGCCGTCGCCCAGGCCGACACGGGCAGCGTGCCGTCCGCCTCGACCGCCGTCACCTCGTACGGCAGCGCCACGTCCCAGCCGCGGCCGCGCACGGACGCCGAGATCCGGTACACGTCGGAGCCGTGCACGCCCTCGCCCGCCTCGCCCGTGTTCCGCAGCGGGACGTTCACCACGGTGGTGCCGGCGCCCACGGGGTACTGCTCCGCCCGGCCGAGCCGTGCCCCGCGCTCGAACGTGCCCGAGGCCTGGCGGTTGCGCACGGCGACGTCGTAGGTGAGCGTGCCGGAGGCGTCGCGGACGGCGTCCAGGACGTACACGTGCAGGTCGTTCGGCTCGTCGACGTACTCGAAGGAGCTGCCCGAGCCGGTGCCCGCGTGGAACGTCGCGTCGTCGAGCTGGCGCGGGTCGCCGCGCACGACGGGGACGGGCGTGCCGTCCGGCCGGTAGTAGTCGATGCGGCCGATGTCCGCGGGGTTGGCGTCGACGACCCACTCGCGCGGGGTGCCCCGGGGCTGGTTCTGGGCCAGCAGGACGCCGTGGCCGGCGGTGAACGAGTCGTTGCCCACCCGGTCCACGACCTCCAGCGTGTAGTCGGTCCAGGCCGCGCCGTCCGGGCACCAGAAGTCGGTGTCCTCCGGCACGTCCACGGCGCACTGGCCCGCGGTGTACCCGCCGTCGAGCGCGACCTCCAGGCCCACCTTGCCGTCGCCGCCCTGCGAGGCCGGCACGGCGGAGCGGGCCTGCAGCGTGGCGACCGCCACGCCCTGCTCCGCGAGCCCCGACCGGGTCAGCAGCACCTGGTCCTCCTCGGTCAGCACGCCGAGGTCCTGCTTGAAGTGGAGCATGTGGTGCGGCCCGAGGGCGGAACCGCCCGCGTTCGGGATCTGCCACCGGTTGTGGGTGCCGCCCGGTCCGTTGAAGGAGCCGCGGCTCATCATCTCCCAGTAGCCGGTGTAGGCGCGGGTGTTGTCGGCGAACGGGTTGTTGTAGTTGTCCGGCAGGCTGCGCAGGTGGCTGAACTCGTGCGCGAACACGCCGAGGCCGGAGCTCTCCGCCTGCGTCGAGGTACCGCCGCTCGCGTTGGGCCAGTGGTTGGCCGCCGACTGCCAGGACGTCCACTCCACGTACCGGGTGTGCGCCCAGTTCGGCATCGGGTCGCCGTTCTGGTTCAGGGGCGCCTCGCCGTCCGGACCGCGCGGCGGGCCGAGCGCGTCCGGCACGTCCTCGGGTGACTCGAACATCATCTGCCCGAACTCCTCCCACGTGGAGGTCTCGTCGTGCCCCGCCGTCACCCAGAAGGCGTTGTCGAAGCCGCAGAGCTGCTCCGCGCAGCCACCCAGGTCCTCGTGCCAGGCCGCGAAGCCGGCCTGCCGGATGTTCTTGCCGCACTCGTCGCCCTGCGGGCAGAACTCCTCGACGGGCGCGTTGAACGACGCGTCGTAGCCGTACTCGTGCAGCTTGCCCGGCAGCTCGTACGGACCGAACACCTCGACGTCGACGCCGATCCGGCCGTGGCTGTCCTCCATCCAGTACCCGTGCAGGGTCTGGCCGCCGTTGTACTCGTTCGGGGTGGCGTAGTAGTCGTAGAACCACTGGTTGACGTCGCCGGGCGCCACCGGCTGGAAACCGCTCGCGGGGTTGCCGAACGGGTGCGACTGCGGGTCCTGCGTGATGAGGAACGGCTGGTCCTCGAACTCCAGCAGGATCACCGCCGTCCGGTACTGCACGTCGCTGCCCGACGAGGTCTCGGCCGAGTCCCACTCCGCCGGCCGCACCGGGGTGTAGTCCTCCCAGGTCATCTCGGCCTGGTCGGTCCAGTCCTGCGGGTCGGGCGCCGTGATCGGGCTGCCCGACGCCGGACCGGTCGCCTCCGCGGTCGACGTCGCCCCAGCGAGGGGCAGGGTGAGCGGGACGGCGAGCGCGGCGGCGGCCGCGACGGCCGCCGTGCGCCGGACGACCCGGTCGCCGGTCCTGCTGGTCGGTGCCGGTCGTGTGCCTCGTCGGAGCCTCATGCGGGTCGCCCTCCCGATCGTCCGTGGCACGACCCGGACCGGGCCGTGCCGCGAGGCTACGAGCGCCCGCGCGCGGCGTCATCGGTCAGGTGTCGGGTGTTGCCTCCGACATCTGTCGGATCCGTGTGCGCCCGGTGCACCTTCCGTGCGGCGCGTGAACGCGCCTGCCGGGTGTCGGTGTGCTCCCCTAGGGTGTTGTCCGTGCCGCAGACCGAGGAGACAAGCGTGACGTCGAGCCAGACCACCGCGCCGCCCCGCACCGACGAGTCGGGCGCCGTCCCGCCGGCCATCCGGGCCGCCGCCTCGTGGTCGTGGCGCATGCTGCTGATCGGCGTGTTCGTCGCGGCGGTCCTGTGGCTACTCGCGCTGCTCAAGACGATCGTGGTCCCGGTGGCGGTCGCCCTGCTGCTGACGATCATGCTCACCCCGGTGCGGCGCCTCCTGAACGAGCGGCTGCGGGTACCGCGCGGGCTGTCCGCGGGGCTCTCCCTGATCGGCCTGATCCTGGTGGTCGCCGGCCTGATCACCCTGGCCGGGCAGTCGATCGCGAACGGGTTCGCCGACCTGCGGACGCAGGCCGTCACCGGCTTCAACGAGCTGTGGTCGCAGCTCTCGGCCACGTTCGGGCTCGAGACCGAGCTGCAGAGCTACAGCCAGGACATCCTCGACCAGCTCGAGGCGCAGCAGGGCGCGATCGTGAGCGGCGCCCTCGGCGCCGCGGCGACCGCGGGCAGCGTCCTGGTCGGTGCCCTGATCGCACTGTTCTGCACCTTCTTCTTCCTGTACGACCCGCGGAGCATCTGGGGCTGGATCGTCGGGCTGCTCCCGCTGTCCGCCCGCGAGCGGGTCAACCAGGCCGGGCGCCGCGGCGCCGTGACGCTCGCCGCCTACACCCGCACCCAGATCCTGGTCGCGGCGGTCGACGCCGTCGGCATCGGCATCGGCGCGGTGTTCTTCGTCCCGTCGCTGGCGCTGCCGATCGCCATCCTGGTGTTCGTCGGTTCGTTCGTGCCCGTCGTCGGTGCCATCGTGACCGGCGCCATCGCTGTCGTCGTCGTGCTCGTGTCCAACGGCTGGGTCGCGGCGCTCATCATGCTCGGCGTGGTGCTGCTGGTGCAGCAGATCGAGTCGCACGCGCTCCAGCCGTTCCTCATGGGCCAGGCCGTCTCGCTGCACCCGGTCGCGGTGATCCTCGCGGTGGCCGCCGGGTCGTTGGCGGCCGGCATCGTCGGCGCCCTGTTCGCCGTGCCGCTCGCCGCGCTGCTGAACACCGTGATCCTGTACCTCAACGGGCACGACAAGTTCCCGGAGCTCGGCGACGAGGACGCCCTACCGATCCGATGGCGCGCGGCCGATGCCCCGCCGATCCCGCTGCGGCTGCGCCGCAGCCCCGGCGCACTGGCCGAGAACGCCGTCGAGGACGTGTCCACCGACGCGGAACCGGCCGCGCCGGAGGGTGATCCGAAGCTCTGAACGTGCATCTGGCGGCGCAGTCGGGCAACATGCGCGCTGTGCCACTGGATCCGTTCGACCTGGAGTCCTACGGCGGTCACCTCACGGTGTCCGCCGACGACGCCCGGGCTGCCGCCGAGCTCCTCGACGGCGTCATCACCCGTACGCCCGTGACCGAGAGCCGCGCGCTCTCGACGATCGCGGGCACGAAGGTGCTGCTCAAGTGCGAGAACTTGCAGCGCGCCGGCTCGTTCAAGGTGCGCGGCGCCTACGTGCGGCTCGCGCGCCTGTCACCCGCCGAGCGAGAACGCGGCGTCGTCGCGGCCTCCGCCGGCAACCACGCGCAGGGCGTGGCGCTCGCCGCGGGCATGCTCGGCATCGACACCGTCGTCTACATGCCCGTGGACGCGGCCCTGCCCAAGGTCGCCGCGACCCGCGGGTACGGGGCCGAGGTGCGGATGGTGGGTACCTCCGTGGACGAGGCCCTCGCCGCCGCGCGCGTCGAGGCCGCCCGCTCCGGGCGCGTGCTCATCCACCCGTTCGACCACGTCGACGTCGTGGCCGGCCAGGGCACCGTCGCCCTGGAGATCCTGGAGCAGGTGCCCGACGTCGCCACCGTCGTCGTGCCGCTGGGCGGCGGTGGGCTGGTGGCCGGGATCGCGGCCGTGCTGGCCGAGGCCGCGCCGCACGTCAAGGTCGTCGGCGTGCAGGCGGCGTCGGCCGCGGCCTACCCCGGCTCGCTGAAGGCGGGCAAGCCCATGGCGGGCACGCTCGGCGCCACCATGGCCGACGGCATCGCGGTGGGCCTCCCGGGCGACGTGCCGTTCGGGATCGTGCAGAAGGAAGGCGTCGAGGTCCGGACCGTCACCGAGGATCAGCTCTCGCGGGCCCTGCTCGCGGTGCTGGAGCGCTCCAAGCTGATGGTCGAGCCGGCCGGCGCGGCGGGGGTCGCCGGGATCATGGCCGCCGGGCCGGGCGTGTTCCAGGGGCCGGTCGTCGCGGTGCTGTCCGGCGGCAACATCGACCCGCTCGTGCTGCTCCGCGTGGTGCAGCACGGTCTGGTCGCCGCCGGGCGATACCTGAAGCTGCAGGTGCGGCTGATGGACAAGCCCGGCGCGCTCGCGCGGCTCGTGGAGACCATCGCCGCCGCCGGCGCCAACATCGTGGCCGTGGACCACACGCGCACCGACGTCTCGCTCTCGGTGTCCGAGGTGTCGGTCAACCTGCAGCTCGAGACCAAGGGCGAGGAGCACCGGACCGCCGTCGTGGAGCGGCTGGAGTCCGAGGGGTACGAGGTCGCCGCGTTCTGACCTGAACTCTGATCGGGTCCGGGTGTCGTGCGGGCGTGCTCCCGTTCGTCGTCAGGGTGACGCGGCCGACCGGCCGCGCCACCATGTGACCGGGGACCACCCCGGAAGGGAGCACGCCATGCGTTACCTCATGCTCGTCCTGTCCACCCCTGACGCCCCGGCCGAGCCGGAGAACGTGCCCGCGATCGAGGACTGGGTGCGGGACACCTACGACACCGGCCGCGCCGTGCTCGGTGACCGGCTGCGCCCGCCCGCGGACGCCGTGGGCGTGCAGGTCCGCACCGGAGAGGTGATCGTCACCGACGGCCCGTTCTCCGAGACCAAGGAGGTCATCGCGGGCTTCGACGTGCTCGACGCCCCCGACCTCGACGAGGCCATCCGGATCGCCGCCGCCCACCCGATGGCGCACACGGGCGCGATCGAGCTGCGCCCCTTCTGGCCGCTCGAGCTGGACCAGGCCTGAGGGGAGCGACCGTGCGCTACCTGATGTTCACGATCGAGCAGGACACCCCCGACCGCGCCCCCACGCCCGAGCTGGACCGCTGGGTGGCCGACCTGGACTCGTCAGGCACCCGGGTCACCGGCTCGCGCCTCCGGCCGGCGGCTGACACCCGCCGGGTCGCCGTCCGGGACGGCCGGACCGTGGTGACCGACGGCCCGTTCACGGAGTCGAAGGAGGTCATCGGCGGCTTCGACATCATCGAGGCGCCCGACCTGGACGCCGCGCTGGCGATCGCTGCGGCGTTTCCAGGGGCTTCCGACGGTGTGATCGAGGTGCACCCGTACTGGCCCGTCGACGAGCCGCCGGGGGCATGAGCGCCGGCGACGCGTCGGTGGGTGACGCGGTCTCCGCCGCCTTCCGGGACGAGTGGGCCCGCGTGCTCGCCGCCGTCGCGCGCAGCACGGGCGACCTCGACCTCGCGGAGGACTGCGCGCAGGAGGCGTTCGCGGTGGCGCTGCGGACGTGGGAGCGCGACGGCGTCCCGGACCGCCCCGGCGCCTGGCTCACCACCACGGCCCGCAACCGTGCGCTGGACCGGTTGCGGCGCCGCAAGGTGGAGGGGGAGAAGACCGCCACCGCGGCCCGGCTCGCCTACCGGGCCGGCGGGGTGCCCGGGGCCGACGACGGCGCGGCCGAGCCCGACCCGGTGGGCGACGCGGCGGTGAGCACGCTGGACGGCGCGGCGTGGGACGCCGTCGGGCCGGACGAGCCCGACGGCGACCTGCTGCGCCTGGTCTTCACGTGCTGCCACCCGGCCCTGCCGCTGGAGGGCCGCGTGGCGCTCACGCTGCGCTCCCTCACCGGCATGACGACGGCGCAGGTCGCGCGCGCCTTCCTCGTGCCGGAGGCCACCATGGCCCAGCGCCTGACCCGGACGAAGCGCAAGATCCGCAGCACGGGCATCGCGTTCCGGGTGCCGCCGCCCGAGCTGCTGCACGAGCGCGTCTCCGCCGTGCTCGCGGTGCTGTACGTGCTGTTCACCGAGGGCTACGACGCGTGGGCCGAGCCCGCGGACGACGTCGCGGGGGCCGCCGCCCGCCGCGCCCTGGCCGACGACGCGGTGCGGGTGGCCCGGCTCGTCGCCCGGCTGCTGCCCGACGAGCCCGAGGCGCGCGGGCTCCTCGCCCTCCTGCTGCTGCAGCACGCGCGGCGGGCGGCGCGGCTGGGGCCGGGCTCGCCGGCCGGGTCGTCGTCCGGCGTGGCGTCCGACCTGGCGGCCGGCACCGTGCCGCGCACGCTGGAGGAGCAGGACCGCTCGCTCTGGCGGCAGGACGAGATCGCCGAGGGGCTCGCGGTGCTCGACGACGCGCTCGCGGTACGGCGTCCGGGGCCGTACCAGGTGCAGGCGGCGGTCGCGGCGCTGCACGCGCGGGCGGCGTCCGCCGACGACACGGACTGGGCCGAGATCGCCGCGCTCTACGACGTCCTGCTGGACATGACGCGTTCGCCGGTGGTGGCGCTCAACCGGGCGGTCGCGGTCGGGATGCTGCGCGGGCCTGAGGCGGGCCTGGCCGAGCTGGACGCCGTGGCGTCCGCGCCCGAGCTGGCGGCCTACCACCTGCTCCCGGCGGTGCGGGCCGACCTGCTGCGGCGCGCGGGACGGCCGGACGAGGCCGCACTCCAGTACGGGCGGGCGCTCGGCCAGGTGGACCGGGAGGGGGACCGCCGGCTCCTGAGCCGGCGGCTCGCGGAGCTGGCAGACGTCGACGGGCCCGCCTGACGCTCGTCCCACCGTGCGGTGGGCGGACGCCGGGCGGGCCCGTCGGACTGCCGGGAATCCGGGATCAGCCCTGGAAGGGCTTGGCCCCCGTGATCTCCACGGGGATGTCGTTCCCGTTGGGAGCGTGGTAGCTCGTCTTCGCGCCGATCGACTTGCCGTCGATGGCGGCGCCCAGGGGCGATGTCGGCGAGTAGACGTCGAGGTCCGTGGACCCGGCCATCTCGCGCGACCCGAAGAGGAAGTTCATCTCGTCGCCGGCGACGATAGCGGTCACGACCATGCCCGGCTCGACCTTGCCGTCGTCCGCCGGCGTGCCGACGTGGACGTTACGAAGCTTCTCGGTGAGCTCGAGGATGCGTGCCTCGTTCTTCGCCTGCTCCTCGCGCGCGGCGTGATATCCGCCGTTCTCCTTGAGGTCGCCCTCGTCACGGGCAGCGGCGATGCGCTCGGTGATCTCCGACCGGTAAGGGCCGGAGAGATGCTCCAGCTCAGCCTTGAGCTTGTCGTGCGCCTCCTGGGTGAGCCAGGTGACAGAAGCGTCGGCCACGGGGGCTCTCCTTTCGTCGTTGCTCGTTCGAGCCACAGTTTTGGCAGCGCGCAGGTCCCGGCCGACGAAGCGGATCGGGCACGCGCGTCAGCCGGTCAACACAGCGTGTGAAACGACGAGAATACCAATTGCCGGGAAAGACATGCCAAGACATTCCCCGGTTCCGCTGTGAGCGGACGGTGTATCTATTTCCGAGGACGAACTCTCAGCGCAGGTCACAGTGGTCGACGAGGCCCGTCGTGGCGAGCTCCGTCGTGGCGATCGTCACCACGTGGCGTGTGGTGCGCGCCTCCTCCGGACCCACCTCGACGTCGACCGCGCCGACCTCGGCGAAGTTCCGCGCGAGGGCGGTCACCGTGCACACGGCCTCGGTCCCGGGCGGCATGCTGACGTCGAACGTCACCTCGACCTCCTCGGGGCTCGCCACGGAGAACCCGACGTCGACGAAGCTGACCGGGTCGCGCTGCGTGTCGACGATCGTGAACCACGCGGCGATCGCGACGCCCGCGGCCAGCGCCAGGCCCACGGCGATCCGCGCGCCGACCGACATCTTGGGTCGCGGGCGGACGCCGTCGGCCTCGTCCCACGGCTCGTCCTGTTCGGTCCGCGCGGCGGGCTGCCGGGTGCCGGTCCTCCCGCGGCCGTAGCGCGCGGCGAGGTCCGGCGCCGGCTCGTTCGCGTCGCCGATGGGGACGGCTGGGTCGTGGTCGCTCATCACAGCTCGCTCGGATCGGGGGTGTCGGTGGTTCGTAGCAAGATTGTCCGTGGACCATCATGGTCCATGAGAGTGATTGTCTCCCAGACGCTCAGACTCTCAGACTCCGTCCCAGTCCCTGCCCCACAGGAGGACCCAGTGTCCGTACCCGAGCGCGAGCCGCTCCGTCTGATGGCGGTGCACGCGCACCCTGACGACGAGTCGAGCAAGGGGGCCGCGACGACGGCCCGCTATGCCGCAGAGGGGGTGGAGGTCCTCGTCGTGACGTGCACCGGGGGCGAACGGGGCGACGTCCTGAACCCGTCGTTCGAGGTGCCCGAGGGGTACGAGTTCGAGTCGATCGAGGGTCGCCGGGCCGTGCGTCGCCTGGAGATGGCCCGGGCCGCCGAGGCGCTGGGCGTCCGTCAGCAGTGGCTGGGCTTCGTGGACTCCGGCCTGCCGGAGGGCGACCCGCTGCCCCCGCTGCCCGAGGGCTGCTTCGGGCTGGTGCCGCTGGAGGAGGCGGCCGAGCCGCTGGTGCGGGCGGTGCGCGAGTTCCGGCCCCACGTGATGACCACGTACGACCCGTCGGGCGGCTACCCCCACCCGGACCACATCAAGTGCCACGACGTGTCGTTCGAGGCGTTCGCCGCGGCCGGCGACCCGGACCGCTACCCCGGGACGGGCGAGCCGTGGGAGCCGCTCAAGCTGTACTACAACCACGGGTTCTCGATGAAGCGCATCCGCGCGGTGCACGAGGCCATCGAGGGCGCCGGGCTGGAGTCGCCGTTCGGCGAGTGGGTCGAGTCGCGCGACGCGCGCGAGATCCCCGAGCGCACCGTGACCACGCTGGTGCCGGTCGCCGACTGGTTCCCGAACCGCGACGCAGCGCTGACGGCGCACGCCTCGCAGATCGACCCCACCGGGTTCTTCTTCGCGGTGCCCCGCGACCTCGAGGTCGACGTCTGGCCCTGGGACGAGTACGAGCTCGCCGAGTCGCGCGTCCCGCTGCCGGAGCGCGCTCCCGGCGAGTACGAGGAAGACCTGTTCGAGGGTGTCCGGTCGGAGGTCCACGCATGAGCCCCCTGTTCGCCGGCGCGCTCGCGCTCGCGGCCGACCCGTCGCCCAACCCCACCGAGGGCCAGCTCCGCCCCGGGCTGGAGTCGTGGCAGGTCTCGCCGGGCCTGGTCGGCTTCCTCGTGACGTTCGTGCTGGCCCTCGCGTGCGTGCTGCTGTTCCTGAACATGAGCAAGCACCTGCGCCGGGCCGGGCACAACGCCCGCCAGCAGGGGCTGCCCGTCCCCGAGCCGGAGGTCATCAGCTTCAGCCGTCCGGGCGAGGGCGCCGAGGGCGACGGCCCCGACGCCGGGACCGGCGGCGCCTCGGCGCCGGACGGTGACGGTGCCGACGGCGCCGGGAGCGGCAGCACCAAGGGCGGCGGCGGCTCCGTTGGCTGACCCGGCCGGCGCCGTCCGTGTGACCGTCGGCCAGGTGGCGGTCTCGGACGACCACGCGGCCAACCGCCAGACGGTGCTCGACGCGTTCCAGGTCGCCGACCGGGTCGGGTCCGACCTGCTGGTGCTCCCGGAGTACGCGTCGGCCTACGACCCCCGCGGGGTCGGGCCGGAGCACGCCGAGCCGCTCGACGGCCCGTTCGTCACGCTGCTGCGGGACCGGGCGCGCAAGCACGGGATCGCCGTGATCGCCGGCGTCACCCTGCCGGGCTCGGACGGCGTCCGCGCGGCGAACGCCCTGGTCGTGGTCGACGGCGCGGGCGAGCTCGCCGGGGTCTACCGCAAGGTGCACCTGTACGACGCGTTCGGGTACCAGGAGTCGGAGCTGCTCGAACCGGGCCCCGCGGACGCCGACCCGGTCACGCTGCGCCTGGGCGGGCTCACCTTCGGCGTGCTGACCTGCTACGACCTGCGGTTCCCCGAGTCCGCGCGCCGCGTGGTCGACGCCGGGGCGGACGTCCTGGTGTACCCGGCGGCCTGGGTCGCCGGCCCGCTCAAGGCGGACCACTGGCGCACGCTGCTGACGGCCCGGGCCATCGAGAACACCGCGGTGGTCATCGGCGTCGGCATGACGGGCAAGGGCGTCACCGGCCGCACGCTGCTCGCGGGTCCGGACGGCGTCGTCGGGCTGGAGATGGGTGAGGAGCAGGCCTACCGCACGGTCGACCTGGACCCCGCGCCGCTCGCCGCCGTGCGCAGGACCAACCCGTCGCTGGCGAACCGCCGGTACACGGTCGTCCCTACCGGCGCCTGAGCAGCTTTCGGACAGCGCCGAATGTCGTGGGCAGGCGCCGGCCGCGCGAGCACCATGGCTCCATCCGTCGTCGGAGGGAGAGCGTCATGGTGGTCGCCTGGAGGTTCTCGTCGAGCGTGCGCGCACTCGCGTCGGCGGCGCTCGCCCTGGGCGTGGCCGGTGGCGCGGTGACGCCGGCCGCCGCCGTCGAGCGGCCCGGTGGGACCGACGCCGGCGGGCCCGCCCGGCCGGTACCCGTCGTCTACGACTCCGACCTGGACTTCGACGACGCCGCGACCCTGCTGTACCTGTGCCAGGCCGACAAGCGCGGGCTGATCGACCTGCGCGCCGTCACGGTCGTGAACAACGGCGTGGGCACGCCGGGGCGCTCGCTGACGCACGCGCGCACCATCCTGGCCGACTGCGGCCTGCCCGACGTGCCGGTCGCGGACGGGTCGCCGGAGTGGGTCAACGAGCCGCCGCCGGAGGCGCGCGAGCTGTTCGAGCAGGTCCTGTCAGGCGCCCTGGGCGACGCGGACGTCCCGGACGTGCCGGGGCCGACGTCGGCGGCCGACCTCATCGCGGCCACGGTCCGCGCGTCGCGGACGCCGGTGACGGTGCTGGCCACGGGGCCGCTCAGCAACGTGTCGGCGGCGCTGGACCGGATGGGCCCGCGCACGCTGCGCGACCGTCTGGGCCGGGTCGTCGTCATGGGTGGGGCCTTCGACGTGGGCGGCAACCTGTTCGGCTCGACCACCGCCGGGTTCGACAACACCCAGGAGGTCAACATGTGGATCGACCCGCCCGCGGCCGACCACGTGCTCGCCACGATGCCCCGCGCGCGGGTGAGCGTCGTCGGGCTGGACGCCACGAACCACGTGCCGATCACGCCCGCCTTCGTGGACAGCCTGGGGGCCGGGGCGGCGACCTACGAGGCCCGCACGGTGCACGCCATCGTGACGCAGCCGGGCATGCCCGAGCTGATCGGGCAGGGGGTCATGTTCTGGTGGGACGCGTTGGCCGCCGTCTCGCTCGTGACCGGGGAGGGCGTGGGCTACCGGGTGCGCCCGGTCGACGTCGTGCTGGAGGGGCCGTCGTCGGGCCGCACCGTGAGCGTCCCCGGAGGGACGCCCCAGCACGTGGGCACGACGGCGGACGGCGCGCTCTTCGAGGAGCTGTTCCACGCGGGCCTGAACGGCACCGCGGCCGACGATCAGATGGCGAGGTTGGCCAGGTAGATTGCGACCACGTGGCAGGCGAACCCGAGCACGGTGCACACGTGGAAGATCTCGTGGAAGCCGAACCAGGCGGGGTTCGGGTCGGGCTTCTTGGTGCCGTACACGATGGCGCCGGCCGTGTAGAAGACGCCGCCCGCGGCGATGAGCCACACGACCGCCGGACCGCCGGTGGCCCAGAACTGGCCCATGTAGGCGACGGCGACCCAGCCAAGGGCGAGGTAGACCGGCACGTAGACCCAGCGGGGCGCGTTCAGCCAGAAGATCCGGGCCAGCAGGCCGACCAGCGCGCCGCCCCACACCAGCGCGAGCAGCACCGTCGCCTGGTCTCTGGGCAGCAGCAGCACCGCGAGCGGGGTGTAGGTCCCGGCGATGATCAGAAAGATGTTGGTGTGGTCGAGCCGGCGCAGCACCGCCTCGGTCCGGGGGGACCAGGTGCCGCGGTGGTACACGGCGGAGACGCCGAACAGCAGGCAGGCGCTCAGGCCGAAGACCGACGCGGAGATCTTGCCCGCCGTGGTCGGCGCGAGCGCGATCAGCACGGTGCCGGCCGCGAGGGCCAGCGGGAAGGTGCCGGCGTGGATCCAGCCGCGCAGGCGGGGTTTGACCTTCTTCTCGACCTTCTCGACGGTCGAGGACACCGAGGTGGAGATGCCCTGCAGCGTCTCCGAGACCCTGTTCGTGACCTCGTCCAGGCGGTCGGCCGGACGGTCGGGCCCGTCTGCTTGAGCTACCACGTGGACTCCTCACCGTCGGCGACCGGTGCCCTCCGGTGCCGGGGCACTACCTACGGTCGCGTAACTTACTCTACCGTAGGTTAGGGCCCCTCCGGCCGGACAGGGGCCTTGTGAAGATCCTGCGCCGGGTTCGCGGGAGTCGCTCGCCCAGCGCGTTCGACGGGCTCCGGGCGGCAGGAACATGCGTGTTCGAGGGGTACCTTTGTCCACGTCCTGCCGGGTACGAAGCCCAGCGTCAGAGCTGCCGTCCGGACCGCGCACCGCGGGTCCGACGGCCCGATCCCCTGAGGTATCCGTGCGCCTGCCCAGCCCGCTGTACCGCCTCTACGAGCGACGCCTGGCGTCCGCCCTGCACGGCGCCACGCTGCCCCGGCACATCGGTGTGATGCTCGACGGCAACCGCCGCTGGGCGCGCTCGTTCGGCGAGACGGCGGCGACGGGACACCGCCGCGGCGCCGACAAGATCACCGAGTTCCTCGGCTGGGCCGAGTCGCTGGGCATCGAGGTCGTCACGCTGTGGATGCTCTCCACCGACAACCTGAGCCGGTCGGCGGACGAGCTGAGCAACCTGCTGGACATCATCGAGGACGCCGTCTCCGACCTCTCCGAGTCCGGCCGTTGGCGCCTGCGCGTCATCGGGCGCCTCGACCTGCTTCCCGCGCGCCTGGCCGCCGCCCTGCGCGCCGCCGCCGACCGCACCGCCGGGGTCAAGGGCCTCCAGGTCAACGTCGCCATCGGGTACGGCGGCCGCACCGAGATCGCCGACGCCGTCCGCTCCTACCTCACCGAGCGCGCGAAGGACGGGGCCACGCTCGCGGACCTCGCCGAGTCGATCGACGTGGAGCACATCGCCGAGCACCTGTACACGAAGGGGCAGCCCGACCCGGAGCTGGTCATCCGCACCTCCGGGGAGCAGCGCATCGGCGGGTTCCTGATGTGGCAGAGCCAGCACACCGAGTTCTACTTCTGTGAGGCCTACTGGCCCGCGTTCCGGCGCGTCGACTTCCTGCGCGCGCTGCGTGACTTCTCCCTCCGGGAACGTCGCCTCGGGCGGTGACCGGAGCCGACCCGGACGCGGCCCGGATCCATGCGGCCTGCTGGAAATTCGCATGGTGAAATTCGCCACCGCGCGCCCAGGTAGGTGACTGAAAGTTCAGTCAGGTAGCGTGCCGAAGATGACAAGGTGGGCGCACTGATGACCGAGCGACGGGTGCCCTCGGCGCGGGAGGCCGCCGAGGCGTGGGAGTCGTTGTTTCGCGCCCAGGTAACGGTGATGCGCCGGCTCCTGGCGGACGACATCTGGGGCGACCTGAGCATGCGTGAGTACGACGTGCTGTTCACGCTCGCGCTCGCGCCCGACGAGACACTCCGCCTGCGGGAGCTCAACGAGAACATCCTGATGGCGCAGTCCTCGCTGTCGCGCATGGTGGAGCGGCTCGAGAAGCGCGGCCTGGTGCGCCGCCACCCCTCGCCCGACGACGGCCGGGGCGTGCTGGTGAGCCTCACGCCGGAGGGTTCGGAGACCCAGAAGGAGCTCGGGCGCCGGCACGTGCGCTCCATCGCCCACTACGTGGGGCCCGCTCTCGACGCGGAAGACCTGGACCACCTGCGCCAGCTCGCCGACGCGCTGCGCGGGGCGCAGGCGGACATCGACGACTTCTGACGGGTCCGGGCGGGCCCGCCCGCCGATCAGGCCCGCTGATCAGGCCGGCTGGTCAGGCGCTTCGCGCCTGGCCGCGGAGCGCCTCCACGACGATGCGCACCGCGGCGCGGTCCAGCGTCGTGCGGCGTGCCACCAGGTGGATGTCGCGCCGGGGCGGGTCCACGAGGTCCAGGGTGCGCACGGCGTAGCGGTCGTGCACCGCGAGCAGCGGCAGCAGGGTGATCGACAGACCCGCCTCGACGTGGCTCAGCAGCGTGCCGTGGCTCTCGAACCGGGCCACGGCGCGGGGCGTGAACCCGGCCCGCCGGCAGAGACGTTCGGCCAGGTCGGCGAGGTGCGCGCCGGGGTGCTCGAACGCCCACGGCTCGTCCGCCAGGGTGGTCAGGTCCACGCGTCCCGAGCGCTCCCCGGTCACCGTCTCCCGTGCCGTCACGAGCACCACGCGGTCGCCGGTCAGCGGCAGGCGGGCCAGGTCGGCGTCGGGCGGCACGGGCGCGTCCGGGAAGTCCGCGCAGATCGCGACGTCCACCTCGCCGCGCTGCAACGCAGCCCGGCTGACCTGGGGTTCCGCCTCGGTGAGCTGGACCGAGATGCGCGGGTACTCCTCGGTGAGGGCCGCGACGGCGGGCACGACGATGCCGTGGAACGCGCTGGTGAACGCCGACAGCCGCACCACCCCGGTGGGCTCCGAGTGCAGGTCCGCGATGTCGGCCTCGGCTGCCGCGATGCGGTCGAGGATCTGCGCGGCGTGGCCCGCGAGCGTGACGCCCGCGGGCGTGAGCCGGATGCGCCGTCCGACGCGCTCGAAGAGCTGGGTCCTGGCCTCGGTCTCCAGCGTGGAGAGCTGCTGGGAGACGCTGGAGGGGCTCAGGTGCGTCGCGTCGGCGACGGCACGCACCGTCCCGAGCAGGTGCAGCTGGTGCAGGAGGCGCAGGCGCCAGGGGTTGAGCATGGGCACATCCTTGTGCAGGTTCGCCGAACATTCTATTCGGGAACGTGGTCTGGACCCGCACACCGCGAGGTGCTTACCGTCACCCTATGAACATCGGCGTTCCCACGGAGATCAAGAACAACGAGAGCCGGGTCGCGCTCACGCCCGCCGGTGCTCACGAGCTGGTCCGTCGTGGGCACGACGTGCTGGTGCAGGCCGGCGCCGGGCAGGGCTCGGGCTTCGACGACGACGCCTACCGGCTCGCCGGCGCGCGCACCGTCCCCACGGCCGAGGAGGTCTGGGCCGAGGCAGACCTGCTCGTCAAGGTCAAGGAGCCGATCGAGCCCGAGTACGAGCTCATGCGCCCGGACCAGACCCTGTTCACCTACCTCCACCTCGCGGCGTCGGCGCCCTGCACCGACGCGCTCCTCGCCGCGGGCACAACGGCCATCGCGTACGAGACGGTGCAGCTGGCCGACCGCTCGCTCCCGCTGCTGAGCCCCATGAGCGAGGTCGCCGGGCGCCTGTCCGCGCAGGTGGGCGCCTACCACCTGATGCGGCCGCACGGCGGCACGGGCGTGCTCATGGGCGGCGTGCCCGGCACGCCCCGGGCCAAGGTCGTGGTGATCGGCGGCGGCGTCGCCGGGGAGCACGCGGCCGCGAACGCGCTCGGCATGGGCGCCGACGTCACCGTGCTGGACGTGTCGCTGCCGGCGCTGCGCCGCATCGAGGCGCGGTTCGGCGGGGCCGTAGGCACCCGGGTGTCGACGACGTACGAGGTGGCCGACCAGGTCTCCGCCGCGGACCTGGTCATCGGGTCGGTCCTGATCCCCGGCGCCGCCGCGCCCAAGATCGTCACCGACGCCATGGTCAAGGTGATGAAGCCGGGCGCCGTGCTCGTCGACATCGCCATCGACCAGGGCGGCTGCTTCGAGCACTCGCAACCCACCACGCACGATGCCCCGACGTTCGCCGTGCACGACACCCTCTACTACTGCGTCGCGAACATGCCCGGGGCGGTGCCCGCGACGTCGACCCGCGCGCTGACCAACGCGACGCTGCCGTACGTGGTGGCCCTCGCGGACCGCGGCTGGCGCGAGGCGCTGCGGGCCGACGAGGCCCTGGCCCGCGGGCTGAGCACCCACGCCGGGCACATCACGAACGCCGGGGTGGCCGAGGCGTTCGGCACCGAGGCGGTCCCGGTGGCCGAGATCCTGGCAGCGTGACGGCCGCGACGGCCTACGATCGGCGCGTGGAGCCGCTGCACATCGTCGTCTGCCCGGACTCGTTCAAGGGCAGCCTGTCCGCGTCCGAGGTCGCGTCCGCGATCGCCGACGGCGTCCTGGACGCCGCGCCCGGCGCCGTCGTCACGAGCCTGCCCATGGCAGACGGCGGCGAGGGCACCCTCGACGCGCTGCTCGCCGTCTGGGGCGGCGCCGCGGAGGTCACCGCGACGGTGGACGCGATCGGGCGGCCGACGTCGGCCCGGTGGGCGGTCTCGCCCGACGGGCGCACCGCCGTGGTCGAGCTCGCCGAGGCCAGCGGGCTGCCCGGCGTCTCCGACATGCCCCTGCAGCCGCTGCACGCGAGCACGCGCGGTACCGGCGACCTGGCGCGCGCGGCGCTCGACGCGGGCGTGGCCGAGGTCCTGGTCTGCCTGGGCGGCTCCGCCTCCACGGACGGCGGCGCGGGCATCCTCACCGGCCTCGGCGCCCGCCTCCTCGACGCCGAGGGCGACCAGGTGCCCGACGGCGGCGAGGGGCTGGCCTCCGTCAGCTCCCTCGACCTGTCCGGGCTGCACCCCCGGGCGCGCGAGGTGCGCTGGCGGCTCGCCGTCGACGTCACCAACCCGCTGGTCGGCGAGCACGGCGCCGCCCGCGTGTTCGGCCCGCAGAAGGGCGCCCGGGACGGCGAGGCGGAGTTCCTCGACAGCGCCCTCGCGCACTGGGCCGACGTGCTGGAGCGGGAGACGGGGACGGCCGTCGCCGCGCTGCCCGGCACCGGCGCCGCCGGCGGCGTGCCTGCCGGGCTGATCGCGGTGCTCGGCGCTGAGACCACCCGCGGTGCGGAGCTGGTCGCCGAGGCGGTCGGCCTGCCCGCGGCCCTCGCGGACGCCGCCCTCGTGATCACGGGGGAGGGGTCCTTCGACTCGCAGTCGGTGAACGGCAAGGTGGCCGACGGCGTCGCACGCCTCGCCGCGGCGTCGCCCACCCGGCCGCCCGTCGTGGTGCTGGCCGGACAGGTGCTGCTCCCGGAGGCGCAGGCGCGGGCCGCCGGGATCGCCGCGGCGTTCTCGATCGCGCCCGGCCCGGTGGGGCTGGACGACCTGATCGCCCGCACCGCGCCCCGCCTGCGCGACCTCGCCGCCGCCGTCACCAGCCTGGTCCGCGCCGCCCGCCCGTGAGCACGGCCCGTGTCAGACGTACAGGTCACTCGGGTGACCTGAGCGTCTGACACGCGCGGTCCGATGCCGGGTGCGCAGCCAGACCGCCGCGCCCAGGGCCGCGACGACCTGCAGCACGCCGGCGACAACGAGCACGGGGCCGGCGCCGAACGCCCCGATCAGCGCGCCGCCCACGAGCAGCCCGGCAGAGGCGCCGCCGCTGTGCAGGACTGTCTCGGCGGTGAAGGCGGCGCTCCGCTCGGCTCCCGTGGTCCGGTCGACGACGAGCGCGTTGAGCGCCGCGATCCCGAACGGCATGGCCAGGCCGCCCAGCGCGGACACCACGCCGACGGCGAGCAGGTTCGGCGCGGCCAGGGGCAGTGCCAGGTACGCGAGCCCGAGCGTCACCCACGAGACCACGATCGCCGGGACCCGCGGCACCCGGTGCACCACGAGCGGCACCACGAACGAGACGCCGACGGTCGCGACGCCGTAGCCGGTCATGCCCGCGGCGATCAGCTCACCCGGCCGGTCGAGCTCGGCGCCGAGCAGCGCCAGCCCCAGCGTGAACGCGAACCACGTGATGCCGCCGATCCCCGCGAGCCCGATGCCGATCGCGAGATCCGGGTGTGCCCGCAGCACGGCGCGGACGGACGGGACCGCGTCGGGGCTCTGCCGCCGGTCGGTCCCGTCGGGCCGGGCTCCGGCGCCGGCGTCGTCCGCCGCCGGACCCTCGTGACGCGCGGCCGGCACGGTGAGCATGGCCCCCGCGGCCAGTGCGACGGCGGCCGCCTCGCACCACAGCAGCGGCTCGGCGCCCCACGCGACCAGCAGCCACGCGCCGAGCGCGGGCGCGAAGATCATCGAGGACCGGTGCGCCAGGTCCTGCCAGGCCAGCGCCCGGGCCCCGGTGCCGGGCGGGTTGCCGGGCAGCTCGGCCAGGTCGGCGGTCAGGGCACGCTGCGCAGGGGCGAGCATGGCCGACGTCGCCCCCGTGACCAGTCCCGACGCGCACAGGACGACGGCACCCACGCCGACGCCGGCCGCGGCCGCCGGCACCAGCAGCAGCCCGAGCACCTGCACGCCGAGCAGCACCGCCAGGGCCGGCCCCGACGTCAGGCGCGAGCGGAGCCCTCGGCCCCACCACGCGGAGGTGAGCAGCGGCAGGCCGGCGAACCCGCCGACCAGCCCGGTGGTCCAGGCGTCGCCCGTCTGGTCGAGCGCGACCAGCGGCAGCGCGACGGCGGTGATGCGCTGGCCGGTCCAGGTGACGAAGGTCGTGGCGGTCAGCGTCGTGAGGTGTTGGTGCACAGCGCCATCCTGCGGCCCGCGACGAACGGCCGGTAGACCGCCGGTGCGCATGAGCAGGCATAGGCTCTTGCTATGACGTCATACCCCACGGTCGATGACCTCCGGCTCGTCGGCGCCGTCGCGCGCCACGGCTCTCTCGGTGCGGCCGCCCGCGAGCTGCTGGTGAGCCAGCCGTCGGCGAGCCAGCGGCTCGCGGCCCTGGAGCGGCGCGTGGGGGTCGCCCTCTTCGACCGCGACACCACCGGAGCACGACCGACGGCAGCCGGCCAGGAGTTCTGCGAGCAGGCGGCCCACGTGCTCGACCACCTCGGCGGGATCGTCGAGCGCAGCCTGGCGGCCGCCCAGTCGCGCACCGTCTCCGTGGGCGCGTTCCCCAGCATCGCCGGCACCCTGTTCGCCGCACTCGACGTGCTGCTCGACGACGTGGTGGTGCAGCCGGAGGTGGAGCACGGGCCTCGCCTGCTGGAGTGGGTGGAGCGGGGCACGCTCGACGCGGCGTTCGTGGCCATCGCGAAGCAGGTTCCGATCGCGCGCGGCCTGGTGGTCACCGAGGTCGGGCGGCACGACCTGGTCACGCTCCTGCCTGACGGCGCCCCCGTGCCCGGCCCCGGCCGCCGTCCCTACACCGGGCAGACGGTGGTCTACTGCCCGCTCGACCTCAGCAGCGACGTCCTCCACCGGCGGCTCACCGAGCTCGGCGCGCACGCCCGTCCCGGTGCGACGGCGGAGGCCACGGTGCGGACGGCGCGGGAGCGGCGGTGCGCCGCCGTCGTGCCCGACATGGTGGCCCGCTGGTACGCCGCGCCCGGCGACCGGACGGTACCCGCGCCGACCCGCGGGCGGGTGACGCTCTCGATGGTGACCCGCAGCCCCGCGCCGCAGATCCTCCTCGACACCCTGCCCGGGCTGCGCGAGCGGCTGCGCGAGGGCAACGTGCACGCCCGCCCCTGAGCGCCCGGAGGTTCTGACAGGGCGTCGGTTCGATGTCACGTCCCGTTCGCGCCCCTCCGGTCGGTCCCGCGCGCCGGACGGTGGAAAGATGTGCGCATGCCCGCGATCTCCCCCCAGCCTGCGGCGCACGACGCCGCGCCGTATGACGCCCTCCTGCTCTACTCCTTCGGTGGCCCGAACCAGCCCGAGGACGTGGTGCCGTTCCTGCGCAACGTCACCGCGGGCAAGGGCATCCCGGACGAGCGGCTCGAGGAGGTGGGCGAGCACTACTACGGGTTCGGCGGCAAGAGCCCCATCAACGAGCAGAACCTCGCGCTGAAGGCGGCGCTCGAGGCCGAGCTCGCCGCCCGCGGCCTCGACCTTCCGGTCGTGTGGGGCAACCGCAACTGGGCGCCGTACACGAACGACGCGGTCGACGAGCTGGAGGAGCTGGGCGCCAAGCGCGCCGTCGCGCTCGTGACCAGCGCCTACTCCTCGTACTCCGGCTGCCGCCAGTACCGCGAGGACCTCGCGATCACGCTGGACAAGCGCGGGCAGCTCGGACCTGACGGGTCGACGGGCGTGGAGTTCGACAAGGTCCGCTCCTACTTCAACCACCCGGGCTTCGCGCAGGCGAACGTCGACGCCGTCGTCGAGGCGTACGCCGAGCTCGAGGCCGGCGGCGGCTCCGGGGCGGCCGCGAAGCTCGTCTTCGTCACGCACTCGATCCCGGACACCATGGAGGCGGCCTCGCGGATCTCGCACGCCACCTACTCCGAGCAGCATCTGGATCTCGCGCAGGTCGTGGCGGCGCAGGTGGCCGAGCGGCTCGGGCACGAGGTGCCCTGGGACCTGGCCTACTGCTCGCGCTCCGGCCCGCCCAGCCAGCCGTGGCTGGAGCCGGATGTCAACGACCACCTGGAGTCCCTCGCGGGCGCGGGCGTCCGCGACGTGGTGCTGTCGCCGATCGGCTTCATCTCCGACCACATGGAGGTCGCCTACGACCTCGACACCGAGGCGCTGGCCACGGCCAAGGACCTGGGCATCACCGCGGTGCGAGCCGGTACTGTCGGCACGCGGGAGCCGTTCGTCCGCGGGCTCGTCGACCTGCTGCTGGAGCGGGCGGCCCTGGCCCGCGACGAACCGGTCACCGAGGCGACCGTGGGGTCGCTCCCGGCCTTCCGTTCCGTCTGCGCGCCAGGTTGCTGCCTGCGGCGGGACGGCGAGCCGAGCGGCATCCCGGCGCTGTGCAGCACCGACCCGAACTCCTGAGGTCCGGGGGACGGCCAGGACGACGCCAATGACAGAGGGACAGGACATGAACGACACGCACGTGCACGGGGACACCGGGCACGAGATCGACACGACCGCGATCAACGAGGGCATCCGGTACACGATGTTCTCGGTCTTCTCGCTGACCGAGACGCTCCCGGCGGACGAGAACGAGCGCAAGGCCGTCGTGGCCGACGCCGAGGCCGCCGTCGGCGGCGCCGTCGACCCGGCCGCCACCTCCGGCGACCTGGTGGTCCGCGGCTGGTACGACGTGGGCGGCCTGCGCTCCGACGCCGACCTCATGCTCTGGACCCACGGCCCGACGATCGAGTCCGTGCAGGGCGCCTACCAGCGCCTGCGCGCGTCCGAGCTGGGCCGCTCCCTGGAGCCGGTGTGGTCGGTCGCCGCCCTGCACCGCCCGGCCGAGTTCAACCGCGGGCACGTGCCCGCGTTCCTCGCCGGCGAGGCGCCGCGCGACTACATGTCGGTCTACCCGTTCGTCCGGTCCTACGACTGGTACCTGCTGCCCGACGAGGAGCGCCGGACCATGCTGCGCGACCACGGCATGGCGGCGGCCGACTACAAGGACGTCCGGGCCAACACCGTCTCCGCGTTCGCGCTGGGCGACTACGAGTGGATCCTCGCGTTCGAGGCCGACGAGCTGCACCGCATCGTCGACCTCATGCGCGACCTGCGCGCGACCGAGGCCCGCCGGCACGTGCGCGAGGAGGTCCCGTTCTTCACCGGCCCGCGCACCCTGCTGGCCGACTGGGCGGACCGCCAGCCCCTGAGCTGACCCCCTCCCGCCGAGACGGAACCAGGGTTCTATCTCGGCGGGCGGGTTCCGGCCAGGGCCGTCGCGCCCAGGTCGTCGTCGGACAGGACGGTGGGGATCAGTCCGGCTGCCTCCAGGTGGCCGACGGCGGCGCTCACCTGGGCCTCGCCCGTCTCGACGAGCAGGTGGCCGCCCGGGCGCAGCAGCGCCGGGGCGAGGTCGATCACGCGGCGCAGGATCACCAGGCCGTCGTCCCCGCCGTCGAGCGCGGCGTGCGGCTCGTGCTCGCGGGCCTCCGGCGGCATCATGCCGATCGCCTCGGTGGGCACGTAGGGCGCGTTCGCGACGAGGACGTCGACGCGGCCCCACACCTCGTCCGGGAGCGGACCGGCCAGGTCGCCGGCAGAGGTGTACGCGGTGAGCCGCCCGGGTCCGACGTCGTCCGGCGGCAGGCCGGTCCCCGCGGCGCGGGCGGCGAAGGCCTCCGCGGCCAGCGCCTCCAGGTTCTCGTGCGCACAGGCCACGGCCACGGGGTCGACGTCGGCGGCGTGCAGCTCGACGTCGTGCCCCGCGGCCAGCAGCCGCGCCGCGACGGCCCCGCCGAGCGCGCCGCAGCCACAGCACAGGTCGACGACCAGGACGGGGCCGGCCACGTCAGCGGCCGCGGCGCCGACGACGGCGTCGGACAGGGCGCGCGCCGCCGCCTCCCGGATCAGCAGCTCGGACCGCTGCCGGGGGACGAAGACCCCGGGTGCCACGAGCCAGCGGCGCCCGTCGAGCTCGGCCCAGCCCACCAGGTGCTCCAGCGGGAGCCCGTCGACCCGCGCCGCCACGAGGGACTCCAGCCGGACGGGATCGGTCGTGCCGTCCGACGTCGCGGCCTCGAGCAGGATCCGCGCCTCGTCCTCGGCGAACACGCAGCCGGCGGCACGCAGGCGCGCGACAAGTTCGTTCACGCCGTAAGGGTAGGCGAACGTGTCAGACCCCCAGGTCACCCCGGTGACCTGGGGGTCTGACACGTTGGCGGCCGGAGGCCGGATCAGGGGTACAGGCCCCGGATCTGGTGCGCCTCCGCGACGCGCTTGACGCCGATGACCAGGGCGGCGTCGCGCAGGGACAGGGCCTCGCGCCGGGCCAGCGCCGACACCTCGGCGTACGCCGTGGTCATGCGGTACTCGAGCTTGTCGGCGATCTCCTGCTCGGTCCACCAGTAGGTCTGGTTGGCCTGGACCCACTCGAAGTACGAGACGACCACGCCGCCCGCGTTCGCGAGGACGTCGGGGACCACGGTGATGCCGTTCTTCGCGAGGATGGCGTCGCCGGCCGCCGTCGTCGGGCCGTTGGCGCCCTCGACCACCCAGCGCGCCTTGACGGAACCCGCGGTGGTCTCGTCGAGCACGCCCTCGATCGCGGCCGGGACCAGCACGTCGACGGGGAGCGCGAGCAGCTCGGTGTTGGTGACCGGGTCGGCGGCGTCGAACCCGACGACCGAGCCGGTGCGCCGCACGTGCTCCATGAGCAGGGGCACGTCGAGGCCGGCGTCGTTCCGGATACCGCCGTACTGGTCGCTGACGGCAATCACGCGCGAGCCGCGTGCCGCGAAGATCTCCGCGGCGTGCGAGCCCACCTTGCCGAAGCCCTGGACGGCGACGGACACGTCGCTCAGGTCGACGCCCGCCTCGGCGAGCGCGGCACCCGTGACGTGCACGATGCCGGCCGACGTCGCGGTGCCGCGCCCCAGCGAGCCGCCGACCGCCAGCGGCTTCCCGGTCACGACGGCGGGGATCGTGTACCCGCGGTTGACCGAGTAGGTGTCCATGACCCAGGCCATGGTCTGGGCGTCGGTGCCCATGTCGGGCGCCATGATGTCGGTGTCGGGGCCGATCATGGGCATGATCTCCGACGTGTACCGCCGGGTCACCCGCTCCAGCTCGGCCTGCGAGTAGCCGCGGGGGTCGATGGCGACGCCGCCCTTGGCACCGCCGTACGGCAGGTTGACCACCGCACACTTCCAGGTCATCCACATCGCCAGCGCCCGCACCTCGTCGACGTCGACGGAGGGGTGGTAGCGCAGGCCGCCCTTGCCCGGGCCGAGGCTCACGTTGTGCTGCACGCGGAACCCGTGGAACAGCACGGTCTCGCCCGTGTCCCGCCGCAGCGGTACCGCGACGTGGATCTCACGGCGCGGCGTCGCGAGCATGCGGTGCAGGCCCTCGTCGTAGCCGAGGATCTCGGCGGCGGTGGCGAGCTGCGCGTGCGCGGTCGCGAGCGCGGAGCCCTCCGCGGGTGCGTCGGACGGGGCGAAGGTGGGCGGTGCGGTAGTGGTGGACGTCGTTGTCGTCGTCACGTGGGTCCTCCGGGGGAGAACGGCGCCGACCGCCTCGGGGCGGGGGCGCGGGTTGCGCGGCGCGGGGTTTGCGCCTCGGTCTCACCGTATCGCTTCGATGGGCGAATGTGCCCAGCCGTGGGGTGTCGGCCGGTGATTTTCCGGTGATCGTGCCATTGCTTGGGAATCAGCGTTCCGTCAGCCGCCAAGCGCCGGGGAGAAGGACGCCTGTGAGGGCGGCCCTGATGGCGTCGCCGACGAGGAAGACTCCCGCGCCGGCCACACGATGGTCGTCATGGTGACTGACCCTAGGCGCTCCGCGGCCGGTCGGGCAGTCGTCCCTGGGGCCAGTAACGGGTGTCTCCAGTTGTGCGGGTCGTACAGGTGCGGCGGTGCGGCGCGGCGCGGCGCCGTCAGCCCGCGGCGCCCCGCACGTGCTCGATGTGGGCGACGAGCCCGTCGAGGATGCGGGCCAGGCCGAACTCCAGCTCCCGGGCGGGGTCGGTGGCGGCCTGGTACGCCTCGCCCGCGGCGGCGCCGACGCGTCCGGCGAGCGGGTACTCGCGGCCCGCCATCACCACGCCGAGCTCGTCGGTGTTCGCCGCCCACCAGTCGGCCTGGGTCATGCCCGACGTGCGCTCCTCGGCGCGGATGCGCTCCTGCGCCTGCGCCACGCTGCTGGCGAAGCCGATGAGCAGGGCGACCGTCTGGTCCATCTCGATGTCGTCGAGGCCTGCCCCCTCGATCGCGGAGAGCTGCCACTCGTAGCGGTCGGACGCGCCCGGCCCCACCCAGGCCCGCAACCCCGACACCTCCAGCATCCAGGGGTGCTGCCGGCAGTCCTCGTAGTGGACCCGGGCGACCAGCGCCAGCCGCTCGCGCAGGTCGCCGGGCAGGGCCGGCAGCTTCCGGCGGCCGAGCACGCGGTCCAGCATCAGTGCGACGAGCTCGTCCCGGCCGGGCACGTAGGTGTACAGGCTCATCGCGCCGAGCCCGAGCTCGGTGGCGAGCAGGCGCATCGACAGGCCGGGCAGGCCGTCGCGGTCGGCGATCCGGATCGCGGCGTCGACGACGTCGTCCACGCTCAGCCGCTGCTTGCGCCCGCGGCGGGGCGCGGACGGCGCGCCGCCGTCGTAGCGCCACAGGAGGCGGAGGACTGGGTCCGGGTGGTCCGACATGGACCCACCGTAACTTTATCGTACGCCGTACGGAATGGATGCTACGCTGGGCGAGCTGTTAGTCGTACGCTGTACGGAAAAGGAGACGCCATGTCCCTCCCACCCCTCGTCGCCCGCGGACTGCGCAAGCGGTACGGCGACACCCACGCCCTGGACGGGTTCGACCTCGAGATCGAGTCCGGCGCCGTCCACGCCCTGCTCGGCCCCAACGGCGCGGGCAAGAGCACCGCCGTCAACACCTTCGCCACCCTCACCCGCTGCGACGAGGGCGAGGTGCGCGTCGCCGGCCGGGACGTGCGCGAGGAACCCGCCGCGGTCCGCTCGTCCGTCGGGCTGGTGGGCCAGCACGCGGCGCTCGACGAGATCCTGTTCGGCCGCGAGAACCTTGTGATGTTCGGCCGCCTGTACGGCCTGTCCACGGCGGCCGCGCGCGAGCGGGCGGACGAGCTGCTCGGCACCTTCGGTCTGCTGGACGCCGCCGACCGCAAGGTGTCCACCTACTCCGGCGGTATGCGCCGGCGGCTCGACATCGCCGCCGGGCTCATCCGCCGCCCGGCGCTGCTGTTCCTCGACGAGCCCACCACCGGGCTGGACCCCCGGGCCCGCAACGAGGTCTGGCGGACGGTGCGGCAGGTCGTGGACGCCGGGACCACCGTGCTGCTCACCACCCAGTACCTCGACGAGGCGGACCAGCTCGCCGACCGGATCACCGTGATGGACGCCGGCAAGGTGGTCGCCGAGGGATCGCCCCAGCAGCTCAAGCGGCGCCTCGGCGGCGACCGGGTGCTCGTGACGGCCCCCGCGCACGCCGACCTGGACCGGCTGGCCGCGGCGCTCGGCGGCACGGCCGACGCCGAGCTGCGGCAGGTCACCGTCGAGGCCGGGCCGGACGGCGGGGCGGCGGCGCTGACCGCCGTCGTCCGCGCGCTGGACGCCGCAGGCCTGGACGTCGACGACATCCTGCTGCGCCGCCCGACCCTCGACGAGGTGTTCCTGCACCTCACGGCCCACGACGCCGCGCCCACGGGCGCCGCGCCCACCGGCGCTGCATCCTCCGACCCCGCCTCGACCGAAGGAGCCCTGCGATGAACGCCGTCGCCGCCACCCTGCGCCAGAGCTGGGTGATCACCCTGCGCGACCTCAAGCACTGGCAGCGCGAGCCGTGGACGCCCGTCTTCGGGATCGCGTTCTCGGTGATGCTCGTGCTCGTCTTCGGCTACCTGCTGGGCGGCGCGATCGCCCTGCCCGGCGGCGGGGACTACCTCGCGTACCTGATGCCGGGGATCTTCGCGCTCTCGATGATGTTCGGCATCGAGGCCACGATGAGCGCCATCGCCAACGACTCGAAGAAGGGCGTGACCGACCGGTTCCGCTCGCTGCCGATCAGCGGCGCCGCCGTCCCGCTCGGCCGGGCCGGCGCCGACCTGGTGAACTCCGCGGCCGAGCTCGCGGTGCTCATGGTGGGCGGGCTGCTCATCGGGTGGAGCGCGTCCGGCAGCGTGGCCGCCACCGTGCTCGGCGTCGTGCTGCTGCTCTGGCTGCGGTTCGCGATGCTGGTGCTCGGGGTGTTCCTCGGGCTCACGTTCCGTGGCGAGGGCGGCGTGACGGTGGTCCAGGTGCTGGTGTGGCCCCTCGGGTTCCTGTCCAACGTGCTGGTCGCGCCCGAGTCCATGCCCGGGTGGCTGGCGGTCCTGGCGCAGTGGAACCCGATCTCCGCGACGGCGGCCGCCTGCCGTGAGCTGTTCGGCAACCCGACCGGCATCACCGGGGGAGTGCTGGCGGACCACGCCCTGCTCCTCGCCGCGGTGTGGCCGGCCGTGCTCACCCTGGTGTTCCTGCCGCTGACGGCGCGCGCCTACCGGCGCCTGTCCCGCTGAGTCCCTGGTCAGTCTCGCTTGGACCTTCTCCGGAACGACGACGGCGTCTCGCCCGTCAGCCGCGCGAACGTGCGGGTGAACGAGGGCTGGTCGTAGAAGCCCGCCGCGGTCGCGACGTCGGCGAGCGGCACCGTCGTCGACGTGAGCAGGTGGGCCGCGCGGTCCACGCGCAGCCGGAGCACGAGCTGGCGCGGCGAGAGGCCGAAGACCCGGCGCACCCGGCGGTCCAGGGATGCGGGGGCGCTCCCGGCGAGCACGGCGAGGTCCGCCACGGACGGCACCTCGCCGTGCTCCAGCAGGTCCTCGACCTGCCCGCGCAGGCGGGCCATGGCCTGGATCGTCGCGTCGTCGGCGTCGCCCGAGCGCAGGTCCTGCGACACCGAGACGAGGCCCACGTAGGTGCCGGACTCGTCGTGCAGCGGCAGCTTGGACGTGAGGAACCAACCGGGCGCCCCGCCGACGTGCCGGATCAGCTCCAGCTCGCCGCGCAGCGGCTTGTCGGTGGTGCGGACCAGCTCGTCCTGGCTCTCGTAGCGCTCGGCCAGCTCGGGGACGAACAGGTCCACGGCGCGCTTGCCGATCACGTCGCGCCGCGACCGCTCGCGCGTGCGCCCCACGAAGACCTGGTTGACCAGCACGTACCGGCCGTCGGCGTCCTTGGCGCAGAACATGACGCCGGACAGCTCGTCCATCAGGGCGACCATGGCGGGGTGCAGTGCAGCCAGCAGGGCCCGCGCCTCGGGCCGAGCGGCGCCGTTCGGCGGGTTGCTCATCGGGTCCCGATCGTACGCGGCGCACGCCGTCACCCCTTGGCCGAAACCGGTGCGGATCGCGAGTGATCCTGCCAATACACGCGAGCGGCACCGGGTGCACCCTGGTGTCATGAAGACCTCTGCCCGGCGCGGGAGCGCCGACACCGCCGACGTCCCGACCGGGGGCGCAGGCGCACCGGACAGCGTGACGCCGCAGGCTCCGACCGAGCCGCCCGCCGAGCCCGCCGCCGACACCCTCGTCGAGGACGCCGTAGCCCTCGCCCGGACCTGGATCGGCACGGCCACGGGAGCCGACGCCGGCACCGCGACCGGCCCGGCCGCGTCGAAGACCGACAAGGCCGTCGCCCGCGCCTCCGCCGCCCTGGGCGCGCTCGTCTCCGACCCCGCGGGCCTGGAGCTCGCCGTCGGGTTCGTCGACGACGTCGCCCGCCCGCAGGACGTCCACGTCGCCGCCAAGGCCCTGGCCCGTCTCGGCAAGAAGGCCGGCAGCGCCACGTTCCTCAGTGCGAGCGACCGCGCGCTGTTCCGCGCCGGCGCCCTCACGGCCCCCGTGCTCCCGGGCATCGTGGTCCCGGCAGCCCGCGCGCGCCTCCGCCAGCTCGTCGGCCACCTCGTGGCCGACGCCGGCAACGGCCTCACCGCGCACCTCGCCCGCACCCGGGCCGAGGGCTACACCCTCAACGTCAACCTGCTGGGCGAGGCCGTGCTCGGCAAGGACGAGGCCGCCGGCCGCCTGGCCCGCACCGTCGCGCTGGTCGAGCGCCCGGACGTCGACTACGTGTCGATCAAGGTCTCCAGCGTCGCCGCGCAGCTCGTCACGTGGGACCTCGACGGTTCCCGCGACCGTGTCGTCGAGCAGCTGCTGCCGCTCTACCGCGCCGCGCGCGACCACGGCGTCTTCCTCAACCTCGACATGGAGGAGTACCGCGACCTGGCGCTGACCACCGCGGTGTTCACCGACATCCTGGGTCGCGATGAGTTCCGCGACCTGGAGGCCGGCATCGTGCTCCAGGCGTACCTCCCGGACGCGCTCGGCGCGCTGGACGGCCTCACCGAGTTCGCCGCGAAGCGCGTCGCGGACGGCGGCGCGCGCATCAAGGTGCGCATCGTCAAGGGTGCGAACCTCGCGATGGAGCACGTCGAGGCCGCCCTGCACGACTGGGCGCAGGCGCCGTACCCCACCAAGCCCGATGTCGACGCCAACTACGTGCGCATGCTCGACCACGCCCTGCGCCCCGAGCGCGCGCACGCCGTCCGCATCGGCGCGGCGTCGCACAACCTGTTCCACGTGGCGCTCGCGATCCTGCTCGGCCGGGCGCGCGGCGTCTCCGAGGCGCTCGACATCGAGATGCTCCAGGGCATGGCGCCCACCGAGGCCGCCGCCGTCCGTGACGAGGTCGCCAAGGACAGCGGCCGCGTGGTGCTGTACACGCCGGTCGTGCGCGACGAGGACTTCGACGTCGCCATCTCCTACCTGGTGCGCCGCCTCGAGGAGAACGCCACGGAGCAGAACTTCCTGCACGCGGCGTTCGCCCCGCAGTCCGCGGCCGCCCCCACGAGCGCCATGGACCGGCAGGAGGCCGCGTTCCGCGCCTCCGTCGAGCTGGGCGTGCACTACGGGGCCGACGACGTCGCCCCCCGCCGCCGTCCGCGCAACGCGCCCGAGCCGGTGACCGGGCCGTTCCACAACGCCGCCGACACCGACCCCGCCGTCGCGGCGAACCGCGCCTGGGCGCGGCAGGTCACGTCCGCGCGCTCCGGGTACGTCCCCGCGCTCGCCGAGCCCCTGGCGACGTCCGCCCAGGTGGACGACGTCGTCGCGCTCGCCCGCCGCGCGGGCGCGGCCTGGGCCAAGGTCGCCCCGGCGGACCGCGGACGCGTGCTGCGCTCCGCGGCCCAGCACCTGGAGGCCGCACGCGCCGACCTGGTCGCCGCCATGGTGCACGAGGCCGGCAAGACCGTCGCCGAGGCGGACCCCGAGGTCAGCGAGGCCGTGGACTTCGCCGCCTACTACGCGCAGGCGGCCGAGGCCCTCGACCCGACGTCGGAGGCCTGGCCGGGCGCCCGGTACACGCCGGACGGCGTCACGCTGGTCACGCCGCCCTGGAACTTCCCCGTCGCCATCCCGATCGGCGGCGTGCTCGCCGGCCTCGCGGCCGGCTCCTCCGTGATCGCCAAGCCCGCGCCGCCCACGCCGCGCTGCCTGGAGATCGCCGTCGAGGCCGTGCACGCGGCGCTCGACGAGGTGGCGCCCGAGATCGGCCTGGACCCGGCCATCGCGCGCGACGTCGCGCAGTTCGTCCGCGTGCCGGACGGCGACCTCGGCCGCCGCCTCGTGACGCACGACGGCGTGTCCCGCGTGATCCTCACGGGCGCGATCGAGACCGCCGAGATGTTCGCGTCCTGGCGGCCGGACCTGCCGGTGCTCGCGGAGACGTCGGGCAAGAACGCGATCGTCGTGACGCCGTCGGCGGACCTCGACCTGGCCGTCGCCGACGTGGTGCGCTCGGCGTTCGGGCACGCGGGGCAGAAGTGCTCCGCCGCGTCGCTCGTGATCCTCGTCGGCTCGGTGGGCGACCCGCGCACCGTCACGGGGGAGCGGTTCCGTCGCCAGCTCGTCGACGCCGTGTCGTCGCTCGCCGTCGGCCCCGCGACCGACCTGGCCACCGTGATGGGCCCGCTCACCGAGCCCGCGCAGGGCAAGCTGCTGCGCGCGCTGACCACGCTGGAGCAGGGCGAGAGCTGGCTCGTGCGGCCGCGCCGGCTGGACGCGGTGGCGCACGAGGCGGGCCTCGGCAAGGGCCGCCTGTGGACCCCGGGTGTGCGCGACGGCGTCCGGCCCGGGTCGTTCTTCCACCTCACCGAGGCCTTCGGCCCGGTGCTGGGCATCATGACCGCCCGCACGCTGGACGAGGCGCTCGCGCTGCAGAACGCGGTGTCGTTCGGCCTCACGGGCGGCATCCACTCGCTGGACGACGCCGAGGTGGAGCACTGGCTCGACCGCGTCGAGGTCGGCAACGCGTACGTGAACCGGCACATCACCGGCGCGATCGTGCAGCGCCAGTCGTTCGGCGGCTGGAAGGCCTCCGTGGTGGGCTCCGGCGCCAAGGCGGGCGGCCCCAACTACGTGGCGCAGCTCGGCCGGTGGGCCGACGCACCCGACGTGCCGTCGCGCACCGAGGACCCGGCAGGCTGGCTCGCCTGGGCCCGCGCCGACGACGCCCGCGCCTGGCTCACCGAGTTCTCGCAGGCGCACGACCCGTCCGGGCTGGGCGTCGAGTCGAACGTGTTCCGCTACCGGCCCGTCCCGGGCATCACCGTGCGCGTCGGAGCGGACGCGCCGGACGCCGAGGTGCAGCGCGTGCTGGCCGCGGCCGCGCGGGCGGGGGTCGACGCGACCGTCGTCGGGCAGGAGATCACGGACGAGGCGTTCGCCGAGTCCGTCGCCGACGGCGTGGTGACCGGCCGGATCCGCGTGGTGGGCGAGGCGCCCGGGCTGCGCGACGCAGCGGCGAGCCGCCTCGGCTCGGTGACGGTGCTGGACGGCCCGGTCCTGGCGAGCGGCCGCCGCGAGCTGCTGACGATGCTCCGCGAGCAGGCGGTCAGCCGCACGATGCACCGCTACGGCCACCTGCGCACCGCCTGACCCTGCCGGCCCCGTACGTGTCAGACCCTCAGGTCACCCCGGTGACCTGAGGGTCTGACACGTCGTGGGGGAGGGTCAGGCCGAGTCGCCCTCGACCAGGCGCGGGGCGAAGACGCGGCGCTCGTCGCGGACCGGGCGGCCCGCGACCAGGTCCACGAGCATGCTCGTGGCGGCGCCGACCATCTGCACCACCGGGTTGTGCACGGTCGTCAGCCGCGGTGACGTGGTCTCGGCGATGCCGAGGTCGTCGAACCCGACCACCGAGACGTCGCCCGGCACGGACCGGCCCCGCTCGGCGAGCACGCGCAGCGTGGCCTCCGCCATCAGGTCCGAGGCCGCGAAGATGCCGTCGAGGTCGGGGTGCTGGTCCAGGAGCCGCGCGGCCGCGACGAGCGCCCCGGCGACGGTGAAGTCGCCCTCGACCAGCGCGTCGTCGGGCAGGCCGGCGTCGCGCAGGGCGTCCCGCCAGCCGGTCATCCGGTCCACGCCGGCCGGCATGTCGAGCGGCCCGGTGATGGTGCCGATGCGCCGGCGGCCCCGGTCGATCATCCGCTGGGTGGCGATGCGTCCGCCCGCGACGTTGTCGACGTCGACGTAGCGCAGGCCGCGCGAGAAGAACGGGTCGGGCTCGAACAGCCGACCCACGAAGACGGCCGGCAGCGCCGCCGGCCCGAGCTCCGTCTCGAGCTGGTCGCCCTTGTGGTGCGACGCCACGATGACGCCGTCGACGTGGCCGCTGCGCAGGTAGCGGCCCACGCGCCCGCGCTGCTCGCCCGGACGGGCGAGCAGCAGCACGAGCTGGAGGTCCGTCCCGGCGAGCCCCTCGCTGACGCCCGCGAGGGTGCCGGAGAGGAACGGGTCGGTGAGGATGCGCTGGTCCGGCTCGGGCACCACGAGGGCGATCGAGTCGGTGCGCCGGGTCACGAGGGACCGGGCGGCTCGGTTCGGTGCGTACCCGAGGCGGGCGACGGCGTCGTCGACCGCCGCCTGCGCCTCGGGGGAGACTCGCAGGCCGCCGTTGATGGCGCGCGACGCGGTCGACCGGGACACCCCGGCCGCCTGGGCCACGTCATCGAGGGTGGGTGGGCCTGAGGTCGTCACGCCGTCGGAACCGCCTTGTCTCCGCCGTCGTCGCCGGTCGGGTACGGCACGGGTGCGACACTTCGCTCCGGAACGGCATTGGCCCGCGCGACCTGACCGTACCAGCGGCCGGACGCCTTGACCGTGCGCTCCTGCGTCTCGAAGTCCACGCGCACGAGGCCGAAGCGCTTTCCGTAGCCCCACGCCCACTCGTAGTTGTCGAGCAGGGACCAGCCGAAGTAGCCGCGGACGTCGGCGCCCTCGTCGATCGCGTCCTTGACGGCGCGCAGGTGCACGTCGACGAACCCGAGGCGCTCCTGGTCGTCCACGAACCCGTCCGGGCCCACGACGTCGTCGTACGCGCTGCCGTTCTCCGTGACGTACAGGGCGATGCCGCGCGGCCCCGTGTAGTCCTGCTGCAGGCGCAGCAGGAGGCGGGTGAGGCCCTCGGGCTGCACCTCCCAGTTCTGGGTGGTCACGGGCAGCCCGCGCGGGTGCGTGTACGCGCCGTCGCCGCCCGGGAACGGGTTGGACGACGGCCGGGTCACCGGGGCGCCGCCGTCCAGCGGGCGCTCGGCCGGCACCGCGGCCACGGCGTTGCCGTGGTAGTAGTTCACGCCGAGCGAGTCGATGGGCGTCGAGATGATCTCGAGGTCGCCCTCCTGGATGTGCTGCTCCAGGCCGTACTCGCGCACGTCCTCCAGCACGTCCAGCGGGTACGCACCGCGCAGGATCGGGTCGGCGAAGATCCGGGTGAAGCCCCCGTCGAGCCGGCGTGCGGCGTCGACGTCGGCGGGGTCGTCCGGGTTCAGCGGGTCCTCGACCTCGAAGTTGAGCGTGATGCCCAGGTTGGCGTCCGGCGCGCGCTCGCGCAGCGCCTGCACGGCCAGGCCGTGGGCCAGCATGAGGTGGTGCGCGGCGGCCAGGCCGTCCTCGCGGGACTGCCGGCCCGGCGCGTGCTGGCCGCCCGTGTAGCCCAGGAAGGCGGCGCACCACGGCTCGTTGAGCGTGGTCCACACGTCGACGCGGTCACCGATCGCCTCGTGCATCGTCACGGCGTAGTCGCGGAACCGGTACGCGGTGTCGCGGTTCACCCAGCCGTTCGACTCCGCCTCGATCGCCTGCGGCAGGTCCCAGTGGTAGAGCGTGAGCCACGGCAGGATGCCCGCGCCCAGCAGCTCGTCCACGAGCCGGTCGTAGTAGGCCAGGCCGGCCGGGTTGACCTCGCGCCCGCCGGGCACGACCCGGGACCACGACGTCGAGAACCGGTACGCCTTGATGCCGAGGTCCTTCATGAGCGCGACGTCGGCGGGGTAGCGGTGGTACTGGTCGCACGCGACCTCGCCGTCCTCCTGGTTCAGGACGGCGCCCGGGACGTGCGCGAACACGTCCCACACGGAGTCCTCGCGGCCGTCCTCGTGGGCGGCGCCCTCCACCTGGTAGGCGGCGGTGGCCGCGCCCCAGAGGAAGCCGTCGGGGAAGGCCACGCTCCCGGTCGCGTTCGACGACGGCGCGGTGCGCGGCGCGCTCGGCGTGTACGGCAGCGCGATGCCGGGGGCGGGCACGCGCGGCGCTGTCGGGTCGGTCTTGAAGCTCTGCGTGAGCTCGCGGGTCATCTGGTTCATCCCTTCACGGCTCCCTGCATGATTCCTGCGACGAGCTGCTTGCCGACGAAGGCGAAGATCACCAGCAGCGGCAGCGTCACGAGGAACACACCGCCCATGACCAACGAGTAGTCCACGAAGTAGTTCGACTGCAGCGACTTTACGACGAGCGGCAGCGTCGGGTTGTCCGAGCTGAGCACGATCGACGGCCAGAAGTAGTTGGTCCACTGCTGCACGAACGTGAACAGGCCGAGCATGGCCGCGGCCGGGCGGGCCGCGGGCAGCGCGATGCTCCAGAACGTGCGGATCATGGAGGCGCCGTCCACGCGGGCGGCCTCGATCAGCTCGTAGGGCAGCGACTCCGACAGGTACTGCGTCATCCAGAAGACGCCGAACGCGCTGACCAGCACCGGGACGATGACCGCCTGGAGCTTGCCGACCCAGTGCAGGTCCGACATGAGGATGTACAGCGGGATCACGCCGAGCTGCGTCGGCACCGCCATCGTGGCGATGACGAACACGAGCAGGGGCCCGCGGCCGCGGAAGCGCAGCTTCGCGAACGAGTAGCCGGCGAGCGTCGAGAACAGCACGACGGCGGCCGAGACCACGACCGCGATGATCACCGAGTTGGTCAGCGCCTTCCAGAAGTTGATCTGGGTCGACTCGATGACGGTCCGGAACTGCGTGAACAGCGACAGGTCGGGGAGCCACTGCGGCACCGCGCTGCGCGAGATCTCCACCGGGTCGGACGAGCCGAGCAGCAGCGTGAAGTACAGCGGGAAGGCCGAGACGAGCAGCACGATCCCCAGCAGGGTGTAGACGATCCAGCCGGCGCGGCGGTGCGCGCCGCCGCCGGCCTTCCGGGCCCGGCGGCGGGCGGCCGCCTTGGCGGCACCCGATCCCGCGGTCTGGGCGGTGACGGCGACGGAGCTCATGCGTTCCCCCTGGTGATGCGCTTGCGCTTGGGCTTCTTGTCGGTGCCCGACGTCGAGATCTGGCGGGTGACCAGGAAGTTCACGAGGCCGATCAGCACGATGAGGAGGAACAGGAGCCAGGCGACGGCCGAGGCGCGCCCGAGGCTGTGCTGGTCGCCCCACGCGAGGTCGTAGAGGAACACCACGGTGGTCATCCAGTTCTGGTCCGGCCCGCCGAGGCCGATCGAGTCGAACAGGCGGACCTCGTCGAAGATCTGCAGGCCGCCGATGGTCGACGTGATGACGACGAAGATGATGGTGGCCCGGATCTGCGGCACGGTGATGGAGAAGAACTGGCGCACGCGGCCTGCGCCGTCGATCACGGCGGCCTCGTACAGGTCGCGGGGCACGGCCTGCATCGCGGCGAGGAAGATCAGCGCGTTGTAGCCCAACCAGCGGTAGTTCACCATCGTGGCGATGGCCACGTGGCTGGCGATCCGGTCGCCGTGCCAGGCGATGGAGTCCAGGCCGATCGCGTTGAGCATGCCGTTGATCAGGCCGTACTGGTCGGCGAACAGGCGGCCGAAGATCAGCGAGACGGCGACGGGCGCGACCACGTAGGGGATCAGCACACCCATGCGCCAGAAGGTCGCCGCGCGCAGGTTCTGGTCGAGGAGCGCGGCGATGACGATCGCCAGGATCACCTGAGGTACCGACGAGAACAGGAAGATCGACAGCGTGTTGACCAGGGCCTTCCAGAACGTGGGCTGGTTCAGCACGTCCACGAAGTTCTGCAGGCCCACGAAGTCGCCCTGCCCGCCCAGCAGGCTCCACTCGTGCACCGACACGTAGGCCGTGTAGGCGAGGGGGAACAGGCCGGTCACCGCGAACAGGACGAAGAACGGCGAGATGTACAGGTACGGGGAGAGCTTCACGTCCCAGCGGCCGAGCCGCTGGGTGAAGCCGAGTCTGCGCGACTCGCGCTGTGGTGCACCGGACCCCGGTGCCGATCGTTGAGGTGTCAGGACGGCCATGTCATCTTCCGGTCATCTTCCGCTGTGTCATCGTCGTGTCGTCGCTTCGGTGCGACGCCCGCGTGGCGCGACCGGTGGCCGGGTCGCCGAGACGCGTGTCTCGACCAACCCGACCACCGGTCGCGGCCAGCGGTTCAGGCCCGGGAGGGGCCCGGTTCAGGCAGAGCCTGCTCAGCCGAGCGCGGCAGCCTTCTCGACGGCCTCGTCCCAGGCCTTGTCGGCGTCCTGCGACTTCGTGACGTCGACGCGGTTCAGCGCGTTGGTGACCTCGTCACGGATGGCGAAGTAGTTCGCGCCCTTGAACGGGGCGCCGTCGATGCTCTGGGCACGCTCCGAGAAGATCTCGCCCACCGGCGCGTCGTTGAAGAACGCGTTGGTCGAGCTCTGCACGGCCTCGGAGTCCTGCGCCTCGAGCTGCGACGGGAAGGTGCCCGCGGCCTCGAACGCCTTGGTCTGCTGCTCCGGGTCGGTCAGCCACGCGGCCAGCTCCTTGGCAGCCTCGGCGTGCTCGCCGGATGCCGGGACGGTCAGGAACGAGCCGCCCCAGTTGCCGCCGCCGCCGGGGAAGACGTTGGCGACGTCCCAGCCCTCGACGCCACCGGCGCGCTCCTCGACCGCACCGGTCATCCAGCCCGGGCAGAGCATCGTGGCGAACGCGTCGTTCTGGAAGCCCGCGTCCCAGTCGGCCTCCCACTGGATCAGGCCGGCCGACAGGTCGTCGTCCACCGAACCGGTGATCTCGTCGTAGATGGCCTTGACGTCGGTGTTGTCCGCGAGGTCCTTGGGCTCACCGGTCTCCGGGTCCTCGAACGCCGCGGGGAGCTGGTTGACCATGCCCTGGAAGGTGCCGCCGACGCTGTCGTACCACGCGCTGTCGGACTTCTTCACGAACTTGCGGCCCGCGGCGAAGTAGTCCTCCCACGTCGCGTCCTCGCCGCCGAGCAGCTCCGCGACCTCCTCGCGGTCGGTCGGCAGGCCGGCCTTCTCGAACAGGTCGGCGCGGTAGCAGACGGCCTCGGGGCCGATGTCGGTGCCGTAACCGATGACCGTGCCGTCGGTCGTGGTGGCCTGCTGGACCTTCCAGTCCACCCAACGGCCGTCGAGCTCGGGGTCGGCCAGGTCGGTGAACAGGTCGGGGTACTGCATGAGCTCCGGCAGCCAGTCGACCTCGATGGCCTCGATGTCGGCCAGGCCGTCACCACCGGCGGCGAGCTTGGTGGTCAGGTTGGCGCGGGCGTCGTCCGACGTGGCTGCCTTGACCTGCTCGACCGTGACGTTCGGGTGCTCGTCCGTGTACGAGGCGAGCATCTCGTCGGTGTAGCCGAAGTCGTTGAAGGTCGCGACCTTCAGGGTGATCGGGCCGTCCTCCTCGCCGGATCCTTCGTCGGATCCGCCGCCGCAGGCGGTGAGGGCGAGGGCGACAGCGGCCACGCCGGCGGTCGCCTGGAGGGTACGGGCGGCTGCGCGCCGCGTGGGTCGGGTACTGCTCAGCACTGGGGACTCCCTTGTCGTGCGGTCTGGTCCTACGGGTTCTGCGGGTTCCTGCGGGTCGCGCTCTGGTGCCGGGCTTGGCACATCTGCGTACCGGCATTGGGAGCGCTCCCACTCCTGGGGTGTGGGAGCGCTACCACGCGACCTGATCGTTGCGTTCTGTGCCCTGCTGTGTCAAGGCGGGGGGTGGGCGAAGCCCGGTGCGCCTACTCCTTGATCCGGAAGCCCGAGACGGTCTGCACCGCCTGGTTCCAGGCGATCTCGGGACTGTTGGTCCCGGCGTCCACGGCGGCCAGCGCGTTGTTGACCTCGTCACGGATGGCGAAGTAGTACTGGCCCTTGTGCGGGGCGCCGTCGATGGACTGGGCCCGGGCGGTGAAGATCGTGCCGACCGGCGCGTTGTTGAAGAACGGGTTCACGTAGCCCTGCACGGCCTCGGAGTCCTGGGCCTCGATCTGCGACGGGAACGCGCCCGCGGTCGTGAAGGCCTCCGTCTGCTGCTCCGGTGCCGTGAGCCACGCGGCGAGCTCCTTGGCCTCCGCCGTGTGCAGACCGGCCGAGGGCACCGTCAGGAACGAGCCACCCCAGTTGCCGCCGCCGCCGGGGAAGACGTTGGCCACGTCCCAGCCCTTGACCCCCTGGGAGTAGGACTCGATCGGGCCCATCATCCAGCCGGGGCAGAGCATCGTGGCGAACGCGTTCTGCTGGAACCCGGCCGTCCACTGCGGGGTCCACTGCTCCAGGCCGGCCGAGAGGCCGTCGTTGATGCCGGAGGTGATCTGGTCGTAGATCGCGCGGACCTCGCTGTTGGTCGCCAGGTCGGTCGGCTTCTGCGTCGCCGGGTCCTCGAAGGCGGCGGGCAGCTGGTTGACCATGCCCTGGAACATGCCGGTGGTGCCGTCGAACCACGCGGCGTCGGACTGCGCCGTGAACTGGCGGCCCACCTCGAAGTAGCGCTCCCACGTGGCGTCCTTGCCGCCGAGCAGCTGGGCGACCTCGTCGCGGCCGGTCGGCAGCCCCGCGGCCTCGAACAGGTCGGCGCGGTAGCAGATCGCCTCCGGGCCGATGTCGGTGCCGTAGCCCAGGAGCTCGCCGTCCGTGGTCGTGGCCTGCGCGACCTTCCAGTCCACCCAGCGCTTGGTGACCTCGGGGTCCGTCAGGTCCTCGAAGAGCTCCGAGTGCTCCATCAGCTCCGGCAGCCAGTCGACCTCGGCCGCGACCACGTCGGCGAGCTCGGAGCCGTCACCCGTGGTGAATGCCTTGAGCATCTGCAGGCGGGCCTCGTCGGACGTCGGCGCCACGATGTGCTCGACGGTCACGTTCGGGTGCTCCTCGGTGTACCGGGCGAGCAGCTCGTCGGTGTACCCGAAGTCGTTGAACGTGGACACGGTCAGGGTGATCGGAACGTCGTCGCCGTCGGAGCCCGCGGCATCCTCACCCAGGAGCGAACCGCATCCGGTGAGGGGCAGGACGAAGGCCGCGAGCGTCGCGACAGCCGCGCGGCGGGGGGCGACGGTCCGGCGTCGGACCGGTCCGTGTTTGGTGGGCACTGATACTCCTTGGGTTCGGTACGCGTGTGGATGCGTGAAAGCGATATCAGAGCACAAACTCGCCCACATCCGACACGAATGTTCGCTCAGGTTCTAGCACCTCGCCGTCGGGAAACGAACGAGGTGGAACGAACGTAAAGTACCAATTAGCAAACGATGTCTGAAATGCCGCAGTCGTGCCTGGAAGGGAAAAAACTCGTCAGGATCTGAGTCGGACCGCACCGTCGGGTGCGGCCCGCAGGGGCATCCTGGCAGGGTCGTCCCCGTCAGGGGAAGTCCCGTTCGGGACGGCTCAGGCCGTTCCCGTGCGCTTGCCGGCGAGCCAGTCGCGTCCCGCCGCGGCCTCGGTCTCGAGGGTGGTGCGAACGGCGCTGACCGCGGCCTCCTCGATCACGGTGCCGAACAGCGGCACCGTCGCCCGGACGTCGCCCGCGTAGGTCAGGCGGGTGCCGCCGTCGGGCAGGGCGGTCAGGGCCGCGGTGGCTGTCACCCGCACCGGCGCGCCCATGATCTCGACCGCCACGGTGCCCGTCCGGCGCCCGTCGGACGCCGCCTCCCAGGCCTCGGCCTGGCGGATCTCGAGGTGCGCACCCACGAAGGGGCGGGCCTGCACGGGGATGATGTCGGTCGGCAGGGTGCGGCGCACCACCACGGTGAAGCCGGTGACCGCGGTCCCCGTGACGTCGGCCTGCTCGACCACGCCGTTCACCGAGCCGGTGGAGCGCTGGGCGCGCCACCGCACGAACGACTCGTCGGCGAGCATCGCGGAGACGTCGTCGATGTCTGCGGGGAACGTCAGGTCCACTGTCAGGTGCACGGGCTCTCCTCCTCGCGCCGACGGGGCATGCCGGTGGTGGAACTCTAACCGACGCGTTGCGCGCGTCCGATCTGAGGGAGCCGTACCCGGACCCCGGGTACGCGCCGCGCACTCATCGGGCCATGAGCCGGTTCCGACATAGGCTTGGCGCGTGTCTGCGATGAGTGACCTGATCCTTGAGCACGCCGACCTTGAGCCGGCCGACGTGGAGTGGCTGCATCTCCTGGTCGGCGACTGGCAGGTGGTCTCGGACCTCGCGTTCGCGGACCTCGTCCTGTGGCTGCCGACCGACGACGGGCGGTTCGTCGCGATCGCGCAGTGCCGGCCGTCGACGGGTGCCACCGTGCACTACGACGACGTCGTCGGCTCGTTCGCGCCCGAGGGGCAGCGCCCGCAGCTCGCCAAGGCGATGGCCGAGGCGAAGGCGCAGCGCGCCCGCGAGCCGCGCTGGTTCGGCGCGTACGCCGTGCGGGAGGAGGCGATCCCCGTGGTGCACAAGGACACGGCGGTCGCCGTGATCGCGCGGCAGACCAACCTCGGTTCGGGCCGCACGCCGTCGCGCCTGGAGCTGAACTACGTCGAGGCGGCCGACGACCTCGTGGCGATGATCCCGCGGGGCGAGTTCCCCCTGCCGAACGCGGCGACCGGTTCGCGCCGCGGCGCGCCGCGCGTGGGCGACGGCCTGATCCGCCTCAACTCCGAGGGCGAGGTGCTGTACGCGAGCCCCAACGCGCTTTCGTGCTTCCACCGGCTCGGCGTGATCGGCCCGCTCGTGGGGCAGTCCCTCGTCGAGGTGACCGCCGACATGGTGGAGCAGCTCCAGCCCGTGGACGAGTCGCTGCCGCTCGTGGTGATGGGGCGCGCCCCGTGGCGCACGGACATCGAGGCGCACGGGGTGTCCCTGTCGCTGCGGGCGATGCCGCTGACCGACCGTGGCCAGCGCATCGGCGCCGTGCTGCTGTGCCGCGACGTGTCCGAGCTGCGCCGGCGCGAGCGTGAGCTGATCACCAAGGACGCGACGATCCGTGAGATCCACCACCGCGTGAAGAACAACCTGCAGACCGTGGCCGCGCTGCTGCGGCTCCAGGCCCGGCGCATGGACGTGCCGGCCGCCAAGGAGGCGCTCGAGGAGGCCATGCGGCGCGTCTCCACGATCGCCCTGGTGCACGAGAGCCTCTCGCAGACGCTCGACGAGCAGGTCGAGCTCGACGACATGGTGGGCAGGGCGCTGCGGCTCACGGCCGACGTCGCGTCGGCGGACACCTCGGTGCGGACCGTGCGTACCGGCTCGTTCGGCATGGTGCCCGCGCAGGACGCGACGCCGCTCGCGCTCGTGCTGACGGAGCTGGTCACCAACGCGGTCGAGCACGGGTTCGTCGGGCGTTCCGCGGGCACGGTGGAGATCGCCGTGGAGCGCGAGAACTCCGACCTGCGGGTGGTCGTGGCCGACGACGGCGTGGGGCTGCCCGAGAACGGAGGTGCCGGCGGACGGGGCCCCGGCAGCGGCCTGGGCACGCAGATCGTGCGCACGCTCGTCACCAACGAGCTCGGCGGCACCATCGAGTGGTCGGCGCGGCCCGACGGCGGCACCGAGGTGGTGCTGCAGCTCGTGCTGCGGGTGGCGGAGCCGGCCCGCTCCTGACGGCCTCAGGAAAGACGCGAGCCACGCCTGGGCGGAGGGGGTGTGCTCAGGCGTGGCTCGCGGAGATCGTGGTGCGGGGTGGTGCTGTGCTGTCGGTTCAGCCTGCGCGACGAGCGCGCGCGGTGCGGCGCTTGAGCGCACGGCGCTCGTCCTCGCTCATGCCGCCCCAGACGCCGGCATCCTGGCCGGACTCGATCGCCCACTTGAGGCAGGTGTCGACTACGTCGCAGCGACGGCACACGGCCTTGGCCTCCTCGATCTGCAGCAGGGCGGGGCCCGTGTTGCCGATGGGGAAGAACAGCTCGGGGTCCTCTTCGAGGCATGCTGCGCGGTGGCGCCAGTCCATGGTCACGTACTCCTTGGAAGGAACTTCCCACCGTCCGGCTCGCCACTAGGGAGCATCGTCGTCGTGCGTCTGGGGCGCGCAGGTCTGGTTGTGGATCGTTTTCCGATCCCTGAGCGCCAGGCGGCGACCGACGGGGGTGTGTTCGGGGGTGTGTGGGATTGCTGCATCTAGGTTCACACGCTCGTGAACGCTCGCACAAGGGGTTACGGCGAAGTTTCTGGGCCATGAACCCTGAGGTATCCGTCACACTATTGTGAATACCCGTCTCGCAAGTATCCTAGTCCGTCGTGCCCGTACTGGAAGCCTTTTTCGCGCCTCGTGTCCCGCCGTTTCTTCGTGCCCTCGTGATCGGCGTCGTGGTCGAGGTGATCGGCCTCGTTGCTTTCGCGCTGGTGCTTCTTGGCGAACTCATTACGGGCGGTTCCATGTCGGTCGGAGTGAGCCTCTTTCTGGTTCTCTTCCTCCTGGGAGTCGCCTGGGTTCTCGTGGTGTGCTGCCGTGCGCTTCTCGCGGGTCGTCGATCCGGTCGCGGACCCGTCGTGACCTGGCAGCTCTTCCAGATCATCGGGTCGATCGCGGCGATCGGGAGCGGCAGCGGCCCCGCCGTCCCGGGCGGGTGGGTGGCCCTCGTGATCGCGGTGGGCGTGACCGCGCTGCTCATGACGCCCTCCGTCGTCGCGGCGACGTCCGGGACCCGCTCGGAGGACTGAGCGCCCGGGGCCGGTCCGGTGGCGCGACCTCCGGCTCCAGCACCTGGCACAGCACCGGATCGCCCCGGCCGCACCAGGCGGCCCGGCCCGGCGGCCCGCCGGCACCCGCGAGCATCGCCGGAGCCCCGAGCACGACGTCGGCCGCGCGGTCGGTGCTCAGCAGCACCAGGTGCGGTCCGAACCGCGCGGCCAGGCCGCCCACGGACGGGCCGTCGGCCGTCACGGCGAACGCGACCCCCGACCGCAGCGCTGCGAGGGGCAGCGTGGCGCGCACGTCCTCGACACCGTCGATCAGCACCAGCGTGCGGGGCGCGCCGCCGGGGGCGGTGGGCTCGGTGCCCGTCCAGGTCCCGGGGGCCGTCCGGGAGGTGCCGACGCCGGTCACGGGCTCGCCGGACAGCAGGCGGTCCAGCGTCCCGGCGTCGTCCGGGTGGCTGGTGCCGGCGTAGCCGGGACGGTCCCGCAGCGCTCCCAGCCCGGCGGCGTCGCGCGTGATCCCGTGGACCCGCCAGCCCAGGTGCAGCGCCGCCAGGGCCACCGCGACCAGGGCGGTGGTGCGGCCCGAACGGGCCCGGCCGAGCACCGCGAGGTGGCCGTCCTCCGGACGCCAGGTGATCGTCGTGCGGCGCTGCGCCTCCGGGTCGTCGCCCAGGGCGAGCGCGAGGCCGCCCCGGTCCCGCCGGGTGCGCGGGGGCAGGTCGGCGGTCCCGGCGGACCGGGGGAGCGGCGGCAGCCAGGGCGGCGCGCCCGGGCGATGACCCAGCGTCCCGGCGGCCCGGCGGGCGGCGTCGACGACCAGCGTGGCGACGTCCGGAACGGCGGGGTCGTGTCCGGCGATGTCGTGTCCCGGGGCGTGCGGCGCGGTGGCGTCCGCTTCCGGGGTGCCCGGTCCAGCGAGGCGGCGTACCGCCGCACGGGCTCCCGGGCGTGCGGGCGCGCGGCGCACCAGGGGCATCCGCGCCTCGGGCGGCGTCGTGACGTGCGCGCACTGCAGCAGCACGGGCGGCGCCGATCCGAGGCGCAGCACGGCCCGCCCCGGCGTCGTGCCCGGGATGTGCGCGGCGGCGGGGTCGTCGACCACGTCGCGCGACTCCAGCGGATCGGTGACCCGGAGCGCCAGCCGTGCGCTGAGGTTGGCCCGCAGGTCGGGGCCGACGGCGCCGCCCGGCCGCTGGGTCGCGAGCACCAGGTGCACGCCGAGCGACCGGCCCTGCGCCGCGACGCGCAGCAGGGCCGGCAGGAACGCGGGCAGGTCGTCGGCCAGGGCGCGGAACTCGTCGATCACGACGACCAGCCGGGGCAGCACGCCGGGCGGGAGGGCGACGACGTCGGCCGCGCCGCGCTCGGCGAGGACCCGCTCCCGGCGCCGCAGCTCCGCGCGCAGCCCGGCGAGCGCCCGCGCGGCGAGGCCGGGTGCGAGGTCGGTCACCTGCCCCACCACGTGCGGCAGCCGGCCGCAGGCGCCGAAGCTCGCGCCGCCCTTGAAGTCGACCAGCACGAGCGCGACGTCGGCGGGCGACCGGGCCAGCGCCAGCCCGAGCACCAGCGTCTGGAGCAGCTCGGACTTGCCCGACCCGGTGGTGCCCGCGACGAGCAGGTGCGGCCCGTCCCGGACCAGGTCCAGGAGCACGGGCGCGCCGTCCGCACCGAGGCCGAGCGGCACGGCCCAGCCGTCGGCGTGCGCCCAGCGAGCGGCGACCTGGTCCGGTCCGGGGGTCTCGTCGAGACCGTGCGCCCTGGTCAGTGACACGGCGGCGGGCAGGCGCGGGTCGCCGGCGTGGGCTGTCGGGAGGCTCCGCCGGGCGTCGGCGGTCCCGGGGAGGGCGCTGCCTGCGCCGCCGTCGACAAGAGCGCCGCCGGTCTCGCTGCCGCTGTCGCCGATCGTGCTGCCCAGCGTGGCGGCCGTCCGGCCGAGCCAGGCGGCGCCCGCCAGCAGCCGGGCCAGGTGGTCCGCCCACTCGACGGTGACGCCGACCAGCGGCACGGTCCGCGCGGCGCCGTCCGGCCCCGTGATCCGGACCCGGCGTGCGTCGAGCACCTGAACCACCGCCCGGCAGCCGGGCGGCACGGCCCCGACGGACACCACCAGATCGGCGGACGACTGGGCGGGCCCGCCCACCACGCCGCCGCCGACCGCGCCTTCGACAACCAGCACCGACGCTTCGCCGCCGGGAAGCCAGCGGGTCCATGACCAGCGCGGGGCGGCGTCGTCGACCCGCACGGCCGCGCCCCGGGCGGCGAGCCCGGCGACCAGCGCGCGGGCGACCGACCGGGCGAGGTCCGCGGGCCCGAGCACGGCGACCGCGCCGTCCCGCAGCAGCGCGGCCCAGGGGCCGTCGGGCGCGGACGGGAGATCGACCGCTCCGGACACGGAGGGCACTGCACCACGAGCCCGGGCGGCCCCCCGCGCCGCCCGCGCCGCCGCCCACGCGCCCGGCGAGACGTGGAGCGCGGCGTGCGCGAACGCGAGGAGGCGCGCCGGCCCGGGCAGCTCGCGCGACCCGCCGCGGGCGGCGCCCCGGCCTGCCGTCCGCTGCCGGGCGGCGCGCAGCTGCGGGGCGGCCACAACCAGGCCTACCAGGGCGAACACCGCCAGGACCGGCTGTCGCAGGGCCGCCGCGAGTACCAGCGACGCGACCGCGGGGAGCAGCACGAGCGGCCACGGGACGCCGCCGGGCGCGGCCTCCGGCCGGGGCGCGAGCACGTCGGCAGGACCCCGCGACCGGTGGATCGCGAGCCGTCCGCCCCGGCGCAGGCGGGCCCATGCCCGCAGGGCGGCCCGCGGTCCGTCGACGCCCACGACCGTCCCGGCGTCGGGACCGGTCACCCGGACGAGCCAGGCCCCACCGGGACCGACGGCGCCGAGCCCGGCCCCCGCACCCACCCCGGTCCCCTCCGGCCGCAGCACCCGCAGCTCCGCGCCGGGCAGCAGCGGGCGCTCGCCGACCACCTGGTCGTCGGTCAGGCGCACACCGGCGACCGTCAGCGGCGCCCACCGCAGCTCGGGCCGGCGGACGAGCGCGGCCAGCGGCGCGCGCACGTCGCCGACGCGCGCGCCCGGTCGCAGGAGCACGTCCTCGCCCGGGTGCAGGGTCACGCGCACGGCGCCGTCGGACGACGAGGTTGCGGTCATGCCCCCAGCCTTGCCGCCGGTCGGCCCGCACCAGAGCCCTGACCAGGGTTTCTGTGCACAACCCCCGTTTCCACAGGGTCTCCGTCGCGCTCCCTGGGGCACAACCCCTGGGGGACTGCCCCTACCCGGGGCTGACGAGATGTACGACCAAGGGATGACACGACCAGGGAAGGATCAGGCCGACGCCCGATGTCCAGACCGGCGCCGGCTCCGTAGGTTCGTTGATGCCGGCCGAACCGGGGTCCACCCCGGGAAGGCCGGACCACTTCCGGGCCGTACACGGGACACGTTCCCGCGACACGTTCCCGCGACACCCAGCAGCGCCGGCACCGCAGCAGCGCCGGCATCCAGCAGCGTCGATCACCGAGGAGAATCTCGTGGACACCACCGTGTACGTCCCGGCGGACCAGCCGGCTCCGGGCTCGGGCAGGGCCGCCCGTGCCGTCCGGGCCAGGAACCTGACCAAGACGTACGGCAAGGGTGAGGCGATCGTGCGCGCCCTGGACGGCGTGGACGTCGACTTCGAGCAGGGCCGGTTCACCGCGATCATGGGCCCCTCCGGATCGGGCAAGTCGACCCTGATGCACCTGCTGGCCGGCCTGGACTCCGCCACCGGCGGACAGGCCTTCCTCGGCGAGACCGAGATCACCGGCCTGAACGACAAGGCCCTCACCAGGCTGCGCCGGGACCGGATCGGGTTCGTGTTCCAGCAGTTCAACCTGCTGCCGATGTTCACCGCCGAGCAGAACATCACCCTGCCCGTCGAGCTCGCCGGCGCGACCCTGGACCACGCCTGGCTGAACACCCTCGTGGAGACCCTGGGCCTGACCGGGCGCCTGACCCACCGCCCCGGTGAGCTCTCCGGCGGGCAGCAGCAGCGCGTCGCGATCGCGCGTGCCCTGATCGCGCAGCCCGACGTCGTGTTCGCCGACGAACCCACCGGCAACCTCGACTCCCGTTCCGGCGCGGAGGTCCTGTCCTTCCTGCGCCGTTCCGTGCGGGAGCTGGGCCGCACCATCATCATGGTCACCCACGACCCGTCCGCTGCCGCGTACGCCGACCGGGTCGTGCTGATCGCCGACGGCCGCATCGCGGGCGACATCAGCGACCCCACGCCCGAGTCCGCCATGGCCGGGCTCGACGCCCTGCGCACCCTCGAGCCCGCCGTCACCACCGGGGCCGGCGCCTGATGGCCGGGACCGCACCGGCGGCACGCCTCACCCTCGCGCAGATGCGCCGCAGCGTCGGACGCCTCGCGTCCGCGGGCATCGCGATCACCATCGGCACCGCGTTCGTCGCGGCGACGCTGCTGGCCGGCAACGTCATCACGCGCACGACCTACGACCAGGTCGCGGCGGGCCTCGCCGACTCCGACCTGGTCGTCCTCGACGACAACGAGTCCCTGACGGACGCCGACGTCGAGGCCGTCCGGGGCGTCGAGGGCGTCGCCGCCGCCGACACCCAGGCCATGTCCTACACCGAGCTCAACCATGCCGGCACCTCGATCTTCCAGGGCATCGTCGGCACGGCGTCGGACGAGCGGCTCACCCCGCTCGAGCTGTCCGACGGCGCCTGGCCCGCCACTGCCGCCGAGATCGCGCTCCCCGCCGACGTCGCCGAGCGCCTCGGCGTCGGCCTCGGCGACGAGGTCGCGTCGTCCCGGTGGGTCGCGGGCGAGCCGGTCGTCGCCGACGACGGCAGCGAGACGTACGAGGGCGGGGAGGTCGTCGACAAGCTGACGGTCACCGGCCTCGTCGACGACCCGTACGCCGCCTACGGCGCGATGGGCGGCGCCGCCGTCGTGGCGCAGCAGACGCTCGCGCAGTGGCGCGCGGACGAGGCGGGGCCCGGCACCGAGCCGACCGCCGGCGCCGTGGTCGTCGCGCTCGACCCGTCGGCCGACGCCGACGCCGTCGACGAGGTGCGTGCCGCCCTCGCCGCCGCCGTCCCCGCGGCCACCGACGTCACCACGACCGAGGAGTACGCCGAGAAGTCGGTCGCCTCCATGTCGGGCGGCCAGGACATCATCTTCCTCGTCTTCGTCATGACGTTCGCCGCCGTGGCCCTCGTGGTCGCCGGCCTCGTCATCGCCAACACGTTCCAGGTGCTCGTCGCCCAGCGCGCCCGCACGCTCGCGCTGCTGCGCTGCGTCGGCGCGACGACGGGGCAGCTCTACCGCAGCGTGCTCCTCGAGGCGGCGATCCTCGGCACCGTCGCGTCCGTCGTCGGGATCGTCGTCGGCTCGGCGCTGGTCCAGGCCGGGCTCATGATCGCGCCGGCCTTCGACCTCGGCGTGCCGCTGCCCCCGGCCATCACCCTGAGCTGGCCCGTGTTCGTCGCGCCGCTCGCCGTCGGCATCGTCGTGACCCTCGTCGCCGCCCTCACCCCCGCCCTCGCGGCGGCCCGGGTGGCGCCGCTGGCAGCGCTCCGGCCGAGCGACGCGCCGACCCTGCAGAAGGGCGCCGGGCGCGTGCGCGCCGTCTTCGCCGTCCTGGCCACGGTGGGCGGCCTCGCGGTGCTCGGCCTGGGCGTCGCGCTCGGGCTGCGGGGCACCATCGACCTCGGCCTGCTGGCGGCCGTCGGCGGCGGCACCGTGTCGCTGATCGGCGTGATCGTCGGCTCCGTGTTCTGGCTGCCCAAGGTCACCGCGGGCATCGGCCGGCTGGTCGGCGCGACGGGCCCGTCCGCCCGGCTCGCGGCGGCGAACACCCTGCGCAACCCGCGGCGGACGGCGGCGACGTCGACCGCGCTGCTCATCGGCGTCACCCTCGTCGGCATGATGACGACGGGCGCGGCCAGCGCCCGCGTCTCCATGGACAACGAGCTCGATTCGCGGTACCCGGTCGACCTGGAGGTCGCGTCCACCACCTACGACGACGACGGCCAGCAGGCCGCCGTGCCGTCGGTCGTCACGAACGCCGTCGACGGCGTCCCCGGGCTGCGCGGCGTCACCGAGGTCACCTCGGTCACCGCGACGACCGCCGACGAGGACGGGCCGGTGGTGCCCGCGATCGCGGTGGCGCCCGACGCGCTGCGCGCCGTGGTGAACACCCCCGACGAGCTCGGGGACCTGCGGCCGGGCACGCTCGTGGTCCCGGACCAGGTCGCCACCAGCTACGGGCTCGAGGGGCTCGACGAGATCGAGCTGAAGGGCCCCGGCGGCACGACGACGCTCGACGTCGTCAGCAGCGACGTGCAGTACGCGTGGGCGTTCATGGTGCCGGAGGACCTCGCGGCCATCTACCCCGACCTGAGGCCCAACCTGGTCTGGGCCGGCGTGGAGGAGGGCGAGGACGTGGCCGGCACGGTCGCGGCGGTGCAGGACGCCGTGTCCACCACGGACGAGGTCGTGGAGGTGACCGGCGCGGTCGTCGAGCGGAACAGCTTCCAGCAGGTGATCGACGTGATCCTCGGGATCGTCGTGGGGCTGCTCGCCGTGGCGGTGCTCATCGCGCTGATCGGCGTGGCCAACACCCTGTCGCTGTCCGTCATCGAACGGACCCGCGAGAGCGCCATGCTCCGGGCCATCGGGCTCTCGAAGGGGCAGCTCCGGGCCACCCTCGCCATCGAGGGGATGCTCATCGCGGGGGTCGGCGCCGTGCTCGGCGTCCTGCTCGGCCTGCTGTACGGCTGGGCGGGCGCCGCGACCGCGCTGTCCGTGATGGGCGAGGTGCCGCTCGTGGTCCCGTGGACCGACATCGCGCTGGTGCTCGGCGTCGCCCTGGTCGCGGGGCTGGTCGCCTCGGTCGTGCCGGCGCGGGCCGCCGTGCGCACCCACCCCGTGGCGGCGCTCGCCGCGGAGTAGCGCCCGGCAGAGGACGGTCAGCACGCAGCAGCCGCGACGACCCGAGGAGAGATCCCGTGGACCCCCATCGTGTACCTCCCGTCGGGCCGGCCAGGCCGCGCGTGCTGACCGTCGGCCCCACCGTGCGCCTCACGTCGGCGCAGATGCGGCGCAGCCTCGGCCGGCTCGCCGCCGCGGGGCTCGCGGTGCTCATCAGCACCGCGTTCGTGGCGGCGACGCTGCAGGCCGGCACCGTCGTCACCCGCACCACCTACGACCAGGTGGCCGCGCAGTACGCGGAGGCGGACCTCGTGGTCTTCGACCGGGCGGGCACGATGACGCCCGCCGACGTCGACGCCGTACGCGCCGTCGACGGCGTCGCGGCCGCCGACGGGTTCCGCGGCACCTACGTGGAGCTCGCCCACGGCGGCCGGACGGTCCGCCAGTCGCTCGTCGCGGCGCCGTCCGACCCCCGGCTGACGCCGCTGGTGCTGGCCGACGGCGTCTGGCCGGACGGCCCGGACCACATCGCCCTCCCCGTGGACGTCGCGGAGCTGTTCGGCGTCGGCGTGGGCGACACCGTCTCGTCGACGCGCTGCCTGCGGGCCGGCAAGCACGCCCCGGGCAGCCCCGGCCTCGGTGAGCGCGGCGCCGAGTGCTACGGCGGCCAGGAGGCCGTCGAGACGCTCACGGTCTCGGGCCTGGTCGACGACCCCGACTCGGCGTACGCCGCGGGCGGCGGCGTCGCCGTCGTCACCCCGGCGGCGCTGGAGCGACAGCTCGCCGGGTCCGGCGCGGCGCCCGGCATGCGGACCGTCGTCGTCGCCCTCGACCGGCCCGGCGACGAGGCCGCCGTCGCAGAGGTCCGGGGCGCCCTCGCCGCGGACGTCCCGTCCGCCACCGGCGTCACCACCCCCGAGGAGTACGCCGAGGACGTGGTGGCGGGGATCTCCGGCGGCCAGAACATCGTCTACCTCGTGTTCGTCCTGGCCCTCGCCGCCGTGTCCCTGGTGGTCGCGGGCCTGGTCATCGCCAACACGTTCCAGGTGCTGGTGGCGCAGCGGTCGCACACCCTCGCCCTGCTGCGCTGCGTGGGTGCGGGCACCGGGCAGATCCACCGGAGCGTCCTGCTCGAGGCGGTGGTGCTCGGCACGGTCGCCTCGGTCGCGGGCATCGTCGTGGGCTCGCTGTTCGTGCAGGCGGGGCTCCTGGTCGCGCCGGCCTTCGACCTCGGGGTGGCGCTGCCGCGGACGATCCCCCTGACCGCGACGGCGTTCCTCGTGCCGCTCGCGGCCGGGCTGCTCGTCACCCTGGCCGCCGCGGTCGCGCCGGCGCGGGCGGCGTCGCGTGTCGCCCCGCTCGCCGCGCTGCGCCCGGCCGCCGGCCTCGACCCGGCCGGGACCGGCCGGGCCCGCGCGGTGTTCGCGGCGTTCGCCACCCTGGGCGGGCTCGCGGTGATGGCCGCCGGTGTGGCCCTCGGCAGGTCCGGCAGCATCGACACCGGGCTGTTCGCCGCGGTCCTGGGCGGCTCCGTGTCGCTCGTCGGCATCATCGTGGGATCCGTCTTCTGGCTGCCCCGCGTCGCCGCGGTCTTCGGGCGCCTGGCCGGCGCCGGGGGCGCCACGGCCCGCCTGGCCTCCGCCAACGCGCTGCGCAACCCCCGGCGGACGGTGGCGACCTCCACCGCCCTGCTCATCGGCGTCACCCTGGTCTCGATGATGACCACGGGCGCCGCCAGCGCTCGCCTCACCATGAACGACCAGCTCGACGCGCGGTTCCCGGTCGACCTGCGCGTCACCAGCACCGCGCACGACGCCGACGGCGCCGCGGCCGCCGTGCCCGCCGCCGTCACCGACGCCCTGGCCGGCGTGGACGGGCTGGGCGCCGTGGTCCCGGTGACGAACGCGTCGGCCCGCCGGGCGGACGGCGGCACACCGGTGCAGGTCGCCGCCGTCGACCCGGCGGACCTGCGGTCCGTCGCGAACACCCCCGCCGACGCCGACCGGCTGCGGCCGGGCACGATCGTCGTGCCGCAGCGGGCCGCCGAGCTGTACGACCTGGCGGGCGCCGACACGCTCGCGCTCACCGGTCCGGGCGGCCGGGTGACCCTCGACGTCGTGCACAGCGGCTCCCGCTCCGACCGCGCCTACCTGATGCCCCAGGACCTCGCGGCCTTCGCACCGGGCCTGGCCGCCGGCGAGGTGTGGGCGCAGGTCGACGACGACCGCGACGCCGCCGACGTCGTCTCCGCCGTGCAGGCCGCGGTCTCGACGACGGGGGAGACCGTCGGTGTCACCGGGACCGTCGTCGAACGGTCCGCCTACCAGCGGATGGTCGACGTGATCCTCGGGATCGTCGTCGGGCTGCTCACCGTCGCCGTGCTCATCGCGCTGGTCGGCGTGGCCAACACCCTGTCGCTCTCCGTCATCGAGCGCACGCGCGAGAACGCGGTGCTGCGGGCCATCGGGCTCTCGCGCGGCCAGCTCCGGGCCACGCTCGCCGTCGAGGGCGTGGTCATCGCGGGCGTCGGCGCGGTGCTCGGCATCGTGCTGGGCCTGGTGTACGGCTGGGTGGGCGCCACCACGGCCCTGTCCGTGCTCGGCCAGGTGCCGCTCGTCGTGCCGTGGACCGAGGTGGGGGTGGTCCTCGTCGTCGCGCTCGTCGCGGGGCTGCTCGCGTCGGTGGTGCCCGCCCGGGCCGCCGTCCGCACCCACCCGGTCGCGGCGCTCGCCGCCGAGTAACCCGTCAGGCGCCCGGGCGGACCAGGCCCGTCTCGTACGCCGTCACCACGGCCTGGACGCGGTCGCGCGCGTCGAGCTTCGCGAGGATGCGGCCGACGTGCGTCTTGACCGTCGCCTCCGCGACGAACAGGTCCGACGCGATCTCCGTGTTGGACCGGCCGCGCGCCATGAGCACCAGGACCTCGCGCTCGCGGCCCGTGAGGCCGGCCAGCGCCTCCTGGGGACCCGCCGCCTCCTCGGGCGGCAGCGCCGTGACCAGGCGCTCCATGAGCCGCCGTGTGGACGACGGCGCGATCACCGCGTCGCCCTGGTGCACCGTGCGGATCGCCGTGAGCAGCTCCTCCGGCTGGGCGTCCTTGAGCAGGAACCCGCTGGCCCCCGCCCGGATCGCGTCGAGCACGTACTCGTCGAGGTCGAACGTGGTGAGCACGACGACACGCGGGTCGCCCGCCGCGACACCGCCCTCGCCCAGCAGCGCCCGTGTTGCGGACAGCCCGTCCATCCCCGGCATGCGCACGTCCATCAGCACCACGTCGGACGCCGTCGCGGCGAGCAGGCGCAGCGCGTCGCGGCCGTCGTCGGCCTCGGCCACCACCCGCAGGTCGGGCTGGGAGTCGATCACCATCCGCAGCCCGGCGCGGACCAGCGGCTGGTCGTCGACCAGGGCGACCCGTACGGGCGTGGCGAGGGCGTCAGTCATCGTTCTCCTTCGGCGTGGTGCTCGGTTCGGTGGTGGGCGGGCCGGGTTCGGCGGGCTCCGCGGGGGTGGCCGGTTCGGGGGCCTCGGCCCGCGGGATCGGTACGACGAACCGGACCGAGAACCCGCCGCCCCCACGCGGCCCGGCCGTCAGCGTCCCGCCGAACATCTCGGCGCGCTCCCGCATCCCCAGCAGGCCGAACCCGGCCGCCGGCTGCGGTTCGGCCGCGTCGGTGGACCCGGCCGCCGCCAGCCCGCGGCCGTCGTCGTCCACGCGCAGCTCCACCTCGTCCTCGCCCCAGCGCAGCAGCAAGGTGACGGCGGGCCGGGGGCCGGCGTGCTTGCGAACGTTGGTGAGCGCCTCCTGGCACACCCGGAACAGCGTGAGCCCGACGCCGGGCGGCAGCCGCCGCTCCACGCCCACCCGCGCCCAGGAGACGCGCAGGCCGTCGGCCCGGGCCTGGTCCACGAGGTCGCGCAGGTCCGTGACGTCGGGCTGGGGGCGCAGGGGCGCCCCGCCGTCCGGGACCGCGACGACGGCCCCCGCGTCCCCGGCCCGGTCGGCACCGGGACCGAGCGTGGTGACGCCCGCGCCGGACGGCGGCCGGAGGCGGCTCGACGACGCGCCGTCCGGCGCCACCAGGCCCAGCGGGATGCCGCCGTCGTCCGGGCCCTCGCGGAGCACACCCAGCAGCCGGCGCATGTCGGCCAGCGCCGCGCGGCCGGTCTCGGCGATGGTGCCCAGCGAGCGCTGGGCGGCCGCCGGGTCGGCGGCCGCGGCGTACCGTCCGCCGTCGGCCTGCGCGATGACCACGGACAGGGAGTGGGCCACGATGTCGTGCATCTCGCGGGCGATGCGGGCCCGCTCGGCGGCGGTGGCGATCTGCGCCTGCTGGTCGCGCTCGATCTCGAGGCGCTCGGCGCGGTCGCGCAGCGCCTCCATCATGAGGCGGCGGGACCTGCGGACCAGGCCAAGGGCGAAGGCGGTGGCCAGCAGGGAGCCGGCCCCGATCATCGTGGGGATCCCGTGCGCGAGGCTGCTGCCGAAGTTGATCCAGCCCGAGATCCCGAGGGTCAGCACCCCGACGACCGCGGCGCCGCCGGCCGCCAGGTACGACCACCGGGGCCCGTACACGGTGACGCAGTACAGCGACACGAGCACGACGAGGTCCGCGGGCAGGACGACCGGCACCCCGAGGAACGTCATGTGCACCATGCAGGCGACGAAGACCAGGGCGCAGGAGATCACCGGACGGGTGCGGCACCACGGCATCGGGGCGAGCACGGCGGCCGAGATGATGATGGCCTGCGTGGTCGGCCCGGACGAGTACATGTCGGTCGAGGTGACCAGTGCGAGGAGCCCGAGCAGGACGGTCCACGTGAGGTCCACGAGGAACCTGTGCCGCTCCGTCCACCCCTGCCACCGCTCGTACCAACCCATGCAGGTCAGAGTAGGTGGAACCGTTGCGCCGGCGCGTCATACCGTGGTAGCACTTGCGCCATGACGGTGTCAGCCGAAAGGATTCGCTCCGACGGCTGTCAAGAGCCGTGACCGGGTAGCGCCAGAGCGTCGGTTATGCCCTACGATGGCGAAATGACTCACGTACTCCTAGCCGAGGACGACCCGGCCATTGCCGAGCCGTTGGCACGAGCGCTCTCCCGTGAGGGATACGACGTCGTCGTGCAAGGAACCGGCAAAGGTGCGATCGAGAGCTCGACCGGTGCGGACATCGTAGTTCTGGACCTGGGCCTTCCCGACATGGACGGGCTCGATGTCGCGCGCGAGATCAGGGCCAACGGCCTCACCGTGCCCGTGCTGGTGCTGACCGCCCGCGCCGACGAGGTCGACCTCGTCGTGGGCCTCGACGCCGGTGCCGACGACTACGTCACCAAGCCCTTCCGCCTGGCCGAGCTGCTCGCCCGCGTGCGGGCGCTGCTGCGCCGCTCGCACGGCGAGACGGGCGAGGAGGAGGAGCTGCACGCGCAGGACGTCCGTGTCGACGTCTCCGCGCACCGCGCCTTCCAGGGCGACCGCGAGCTGCACCTGACCACCAAGGAGTTCGACCTGCTGCGCGTCCTCGTGCAGAACGCCGGCTCCGTGGTCGTCCGGGACACGCTGATGCGCGACGTCTGGGGCTCCGACCCGGTCGGTTCCACCAAGACGCTGGACATGCACGTCTCGTGGCTGCGCCGCAAGCTCGGTGACGACGCGAACGCCCCGCGCTACGTCTCCACCGTGCGCGGTCTCGGCTTCCGTTTCGAGATCGGGGCGAGCTAGCCAGATGCGCGCCCGCGTACTGCAGGCGACGATCGCCGCGGTTGCGGTCGCGGTCCTGCTCCTGGGCATCCCGCTCGCGATCTTCGGTGCCCGCTACATCTACGGCCAGGAAGTTCAGCGGGTCGAGACCCGGGCGCAGGACCTGCTGGCGTCCTCCGTCAACTCCTACGAGCGCAACCGCTCCGCCGCCGAGGCCGGGTTCGTCGACCAGTCGGTCCTGGACCGGGCGGTGCAGCCTCAGGGCAACGACATCGTCGCCTACGTCACGGTGAACCAGCCGAACGGCGAGCAGCTCACCTCGGGCGAACCGATCGCCGGCGCCACGATCGAGCTGGGCGGCATCTCTCGGGAGCAGCCCGTCATGAGCGTGCTGGTCTCGGTCTCGGCCTGGCCGGCGTACATCAAGGCGATCAACGTCGTGGTGCTCGTCGTGTTCGGCAGCGTGGGGGCCTTCGCCGCCGGCGCCGTCACGGCGGCGTGGCAGGCCAACCGGCTGGCGCAACCGTTCGTCTACCTTGCCGCGTCGGCCGAACAGCTCGGCGCGGGACAGGTGCGTCCACGGCTGGATCCCTCCGGGGTGGAGGAGATCGACCTGGTGGCGGCGGAGCTGGCCCGTAGCTCGGACCGGCTCGCGGCGCGCCTCGCCGTGGAGCGGCAGTTCACGTCCGACGCCTCGCACCAGCTCCGCACGCCGCTGACGGCGCTGACGATGCGCCTGGAGGAGATCACGCTCACCTCCAGCGAGCCCGAGGTGCAGGAGGAAGCCCGGATCTCGCTCGAACAGGTGGAACGCCTGGTCGGCGTGGTCGACGACCTGCTCGCCCGCTCCCGGCGCGCGCAGGGCGGCACCACCGAGTCGGTGGACGTCGCCGTCGTCTTCCTCCAGCAGGAGGAGGAGTGGCGCGAGTCCTTCGAGCGGGCCGGCCGCCACCTGAACGTCGAGGACTCGGGCGGCGCCCGCGTGCTGGCGACCCCGGGTGCGCTCGCCCAGGTGCTGTCCACCCTGCTGGAGAACTCGCTCAAGCACGGCGGCGGCACCACGACCCTCCGGATCCGCGAGGGGCAGCGCGGCGCCATGGCCGTCGAGGTCACGGACGAGGGCGACGGCGTGCCCGAGGACATGCAGGGCAAGATCTTCGAGCGCGGCGTCACGTCCGGCGCGGGGACGGGCCTGGGCCTCGCCCTGGCGCGCGACCTCGTCGCGGCCGACGGCGGCAACCTGCAGCTCACGCAGCGCACCCCGCCGGTGTTCTCGGTGTTCCTCTCGGGCGTGCCGAAGACCCTCGACCCGCACCAGGTGCTGCCGGTCGGGTCGAAGATCTCCACCCTCGGTCAGAAGAAGGTGCGCGGCCGCCGGTAGGCTTCACCGACGTGAGTGCAACAGAGACCCGTCAGTCCGGCCCGCCCGTCGTCGCCGTCGTCGGAGGCGGGCAGCTCGCCCGCATGATGGCCCCCGCCGCCGGTGAGCTGGGTATCCGGCTCCGCGTCCTGGTGGAGGACCCGGCGTCGTCCGCGGCGCAGGTCGTCACCGACGCCCCGGTGGGCGTCGCGTCCGACGAGGCCGCGATCCGGTCCCTGATCGCGCCGGACGGCGACCGCGCCGCCGCCGTCCTCACCTTCGAGCACGAGCACGTGCCGAACGCGCTGCTCACGGACCTGATCGAGCACGGGACGCCCGTGCGGCCCGGCCCGCACGCGCTGGTGCAGGCGCAGGACAAGATCGTGATGCGGCAGCGGCTCACCGAGCTCGGCGTGCCGTGCCCGCGGTGGGCGCCGCTCCCGGCGTCGTCCCCCGAGGAGGGGAGGGCCGCCCTGGCGGCCTTCCTGACGGAGGTGGGCGGCAGCGCCGTGGTGAAGACCTCCCGCGGTGGTTACGACGGCAAGGGCGTGCGCGTGGTCACCTCGCCGGACGACGTCGCCGACTGGTTCGCGGCCGTGGCCGACGGCGGCCCGCAGCTCCTGGTCGAGGAGAAGGTGCCGTTCACGCGCGAGCTGGCGGCGCTGGTGGCCCGGCGTCCGTCGGGCGAGGTGCGGCCCTGGCCCGTCGTGGAGTCGATCCAGCGCGACGGCGTCTGCTCCGAGGTGATCGCCCCCGCGCCCGGCCTGTCCGCCGGCCTCGACGCCCGGGCCCGCGAGATCGCGGCGACCGTGGCCGAGGGCCTGGACGTGACCGGCGTGCTGGCCGTCGAGCTGTTCGAGGTGCCCGGCCCGGACGGGGCGCCGACGGTACTGGTCAACGAGCTCGCGATGCGCCCGCACAACAGCGGGCACTGGACCATCGACGGCGCCGTGACCAGCCAGTTCGAGCAGCACCTGCGCGCCGTCCTGGACCTGCCGCTGGGCGCCGCCGAGCCGACGGCCACCTGGACCGTCATGGCCAACGTGCTGGGTTCCACGCTGGACGAGCTCACCGACGCGCTGCCGGACGTGCTCGCCGCGTTCCCCGAGGCGCGCGTCAACCTGTACGGCAAGGGCATTCGCCCCGGCCGCAAGCTGGGTCACGTGAACGTGAGCGGCGACGACCTGGACGAGGTGCGCCGCCGGGCCGTCGCGGCCGCGGCGCTGCTGCGCGGCGAGAACATCTCCGAGGAAGAGGCGAGCGCATGAGCACCAACCCGCAGGTCGGCATCGTGATGGGGTCCGACTCCGACTGGCCCGTCATGCAGGCGGCGGCCGAGGCGCTGGGCGAGTTCGGCGTGCCGGTCGAGGTCGACGTGGTCTCCGCGCACCGCATGCCCACCGAGATGATCGACTACGGGCGGCAGGCCGCCGGCCGCGGGCTGCGCGTGATCATCGCGGGCGCGGGCGGGGCCGCGCACCTGCCCGGCATGCTGGCGTCGGTGACGCCGCTGCCCGTGATCGGGGTGCCGGTGCCGCTGAAGTACCTCGACGGCATGGACTCGCTGCTCTCCATCGTGCAGATGCCGGCGGGCGTGCCGGTCGCGACGGTGTCGATCGGCGGGGCACGGAACGCGGGCCTGCTCGCGGCGCGGATCCTCGCGTCCGGCGCGGGCGACGAGGCCGCGGCGCTGCGCGCGCGCATGGAGGCGTTCCAGGAGGAGCTGAGCAAGGTGGCGCACGCCAAGGGCGAGAAGCTGCGCGCCCAGCTCTGATCCGGCTCGCCCCCGAACGCGTCAGACGCCCAGGCCCCTCGAGGGACCTGGGCGTCTGACGCGTTGCGGGGCGGGTGCGGGTCAGGAGCCCGGCACGCCGCCGATCTTCTCGCCCGCCGCGTACTTGCCGTCGCGGACCTTGGCCCAGAACTCGCCGGTCTGGTTCTCGTCCAGCAGCACGGCGGAGGCGCCCGACGGCGTCCGGTAGTTGATCGTCGCGATCGGCGGGGTGCCGGTCACGCCGTCGTCGCCGTTCGCGGACCGGAAGGCCAGCCCGAGCATCGCGATGTCGATGATCCCCGTGTCGGTGTCGGTCACCACGGCCGCCAGGCCGGCGTCCGCGAGCCCCACCTGGGAGGCCGGGTTGAGCAGCACGCCCGGGTCGGCGACCTTCTTGCCGATCTGCGCGATGACCTGCTGCTGACGCTCCGCGCGGCCGATGTCGCCCTTCGGGTCGGAGTAGCGCATGCGGGAGAACGCGAGGGCGGTCTTGCCGTCCGCGACGTGGCAGCCCTTCTCCCACTTGAGCTTCGACTTCACGTCGTGCACGTCATCGGGGTAGCACAGCCGCACCCCGCCGACGGCGTCCACGACGCCCGAGACGCCGCCGAAGCCCACCTCGACGTAGTGGTCGACGGTGAGGCCGCTGAGCTGCTCCACGGCCTGGACCAGCATCGGCGCGCCGCCGTAGGAGTACGCGGCGTTGATCTTGTTGCTACCCGAGCCGTCGGGCATCTCCGCGAACGTGTCGCGGGGGATCGAGATGAGCGCCACCGGACCCGACCGCGGCTTGTGCAGCAGCATGATCGTGTCGGTGCGGGCACCGCTCGTGGAGTCGTCGATGCCGCCGCTGCCGCGCGCGTCCGAGCCGGCGAGCAGGTAGGTGGTGCCCGGGGTGTTGTCCGCGCCGGACAGCGCCTCGACGTGCTGGATCTTGCCGTTGGCCCAGATCAGCAGGCCGATCGGCCACGCGAGGACCGCGAGGAGCACGAGCACCGCGATGACGCCGGCCACGCGGCCCTTGCGGATGCGGATGTTGCTGCCGCCCCGGCCGCCGCGCCCGCCCGAGGCGAGCGCGCCCTGCTGCGGGTAGCCGCCGCCCCGGCCGTTGCCGCCGGCGGCGGGACGGGGCGCGCTGCGCACCGGCGTCGGGCGCACGGGCCCGGCGCTCGCCCGGACCGGGCGGCCCGGCGGGATGGCCTGCGGCGGCTGGCCGCCGTTGCTCGGCGGCGCCGACCGCGGCGGGATGGATCTCGGCACCTGCCCGGCGGACTCGCTGCGCGCGGGCAGCCCCGACCTTCGTGGTGGAACGGGCGGGGGATTCGTCCCCCTGCGCTCGCCGGACACCGGTACCTCCCGTGAAGACTGTCGACGGATACGTGGTTCGTAGCGCGCCTCGTCGGAGCCTTCCGGCCGTCCGATGCGGTGGGCGCCACCGACGCCGGGAACCCCGACGCCGGGCGTCTCCGCATTAGCGGGTCCGCCCTGCTGCTGCTTGCTCGACGCCGCACCGGGGACGGTGCGCGGGCGCTCGCCCGTGTCACCGACCGGGATGGCGTCGTCGGCGCCCGGACGTCCGCTCGCGCCCTGGGGCGTGAAGCTGGGCGGGATCCGGACACGCGTGACGTCGTCGTCGGCCTGCGGGGCCGAACGGTTCGACGTTCTGGGATCTGACATGGGCTCAGCCGCAGACCTTGGTGGTGTCGGCGCCGGTGAAGGCCTCTTCACCGGCCTGCTTGATGTCGGTCGACTCCGGCGTGGGCTCCGCCCCGGAGCCGTCGCCGGCCTCTGTTCCGGCGTCGGTCCCGGTCCCGGTGCCCGCGTCGGTCTCCGTGCTCTCCTCGCCCGTCGCCGTACCGTCGTCCGTCGCGGACCCTGAGGGGTCCGCGGACGGGGCGTCCGGGTCGCTGTCGACCGGCCGGTCGTGCTTGAGGTTGTCCCACAGCTGTACGGCGTCGTCCGTCCATACGACGTTAGCCGCGTTGTACGGGTCGTACTCGTTGGGGACGGTCATGAACGTGATCGTGTCAGGCCGCACGTTCCGCATGGAGTAGGCCAACCCGGCGAGTCCGTCGATGCTGGCCAGCTCCTCGTTCATGGTGAGCGAGCCGGTGACCGCCTTGAGGAACTTGAGCGTCTTGGACGGGTTGGTCAGCACGTCCTGGCTCAGCACCTTGCGGGCGAGGGAGGCCATGACCTCCTGCTGGCGGCCGATGCGGCCGAGGTCGGAACCGTCGCCGAGCCCGTCACCCTTGCGCGCCCGGGCGTAGTCGAGGGCCTTCTGCCCCTGGAGCGTGTGGGTGCCGGGCGAGAGCGAGAGGTGGTTCGCGTCGGCGGAGTAGATCTCCTCCTCGACGCAGACCTCGACACCGCCCACGGCGTCGACCATCGCGGAGAAGCCGGCGAAGTCCGCGACGATGAACCCGTCCATGTACACGCCGGTGAGCTCTTCGATCGTCTTGACGGTGCACAGGGCGCCGTCGGCGACCGTCCCGCCGACCTGCACGCCCTGCGAGAACGCGGCGTTGAACTTCTTGCCGTACAGCTCGGCCGTGGTCGCGCCGTCGGCCGTGGTGCAGCTCGGGACGTCCACCGTGGTGTCGCGGGGGATCGAGATCATCTCGACCCGCGACCGGTCGCCCGAGATGTGCATGACGACGGTCGTGTCCGAGCGGGCGCCGATCTCCCCGCCACCCGCCAGCGCGTCGTTGTCCCCGCTGCGCGAGTCGCTGCCCATGACCACGATGTTCAGCGGGGTGCCCGCGTTCGGGTCCTTCGGGAGCACCTGCTTGGGCCGGTTCGTGCCCAGTGCCGCCATGTCGGCGGTCTCGATGTTCCCGGTCAGCTGGGTCACCGCGGTGGCACCGCCGGCCACGGCCAGCGACAGGACCGCGACGACCACCATGGCGATCGCGCGGGACACGCTGCTCAGCTGTCCCAGCGTCCGGGCATGGGACGGTCCCCGGGAGGGGTTCGTCGCACCAGAGGCGCTGAAGTCGGGAAATGTCACGGCCACCGATCCTAGAGGCTGCATGTTGCACGGCGGCGCACCGCCCGGGGGTGGACCGTAGAGGGTTCGTGGAGAAGCCCTGGCCCGATCGGCCTGGGCCCTTTTCGACCGGTCCGTACCCGGTGGTGGCCCGGGAAGTCCTGTGGTCCGGGCTTTGCCCGGTTCAGTCGATGCGTTCGCTGCCGCGCAGGCGCGCGAGCCGGCCGGCGTCCGCCTCCAGCGCGGCGGCCGTGGCGGACGACGTGAGCACCACCGACCCGCCGCCCGCCCAGCTGCCGAGCAGGTCGCGCAGCACGTCGGCGACGGGCCCGCGTCCGTCGACGAGCACGCGCGCCCCGTCGCCGGGCTCCGGGACCAGCACCTTGTGCCCGACGGCGCCCGCGGCGGTCACCAGCGCGTCCTGGTCGGGGTCCACCTCGGGCACCCAGGCGATCGTGTCGCCGTAGGTCATCACCGCGGACGCCGCGTCGATGGCGCCGGGCGGCAGGTCACCGTCGTACCGGCGGGCGAGCGCGGGCAGGGAGACGACGACGAGGTCCGCCCCGCCGTCCGCCCACCGCTCCGGCGTGTCGGTGACCACGACGTCCGGCCGGGCCACGCCGGCGTCGGGCAGGGCGACCGTGGCACCCGTCCGCCAGGCGGCCAGCGCCCAGACGGCGGCGCGCCAGTGCACGGGCAGGTCGACGACGACGGTGGTGCCGGGCGCGGCGTCGAACTCCTCGACGAGCAGGTTGACCGTCTTGCTGGCCCAGTTGGCGAGGACGGCGCCGGAGAGCTCGACCCGTTCACCGTCGTCGCCGTACCAGGTGAGGCGCGGCCGGCCGCCGTCGGCGGCGAGGCGGGCCAGGAGCGAGGCGACGTCGGGCACGGAGCCGCCGGTGCGGGGCGCGATCTGCATGCCGCCAGCCTAGGTGTGAACAGTGGGGGAGGACGTGGGGCGACCCCGTGCGCGGGGTGGCGGGTGTGTGCGCGTGCTGCGTGCGTGCCGCGCCCCCGGCCGCATGTCGGACACGTGCGTCATTTCGCGACCGGATCGTTCTCGCGGCCGTCCGCCGGTTGGTTCGCCGGCCATTGTCCGCAGGGGCCCGGAAGGGCACTCCGGCGTGTCGGCACGCCGGGGGTTTCGCCGGTCGGAAAAGCGCCCGGCGAGTGAGACGTGCGCCACGACCTGCGGAAGGACTCGTGAATTACCCGTGGAACCCGTGGGCGATAGCACATTTCCGCTTGACGACTCCAGGCGACACGCGTGTAATTCCATGTATGCAGTTTTCGTAGCGAATACGCAACGGGGCCTGAAACTGCAGGTCTGGCCAGTCAGGCTTGATGGGTCGGTCGATCACACGATCTACCGGCCAGGCCTCGGGGCACGGACACGGCATGGAGGGGCACGTCATGTGGAACATGCTGGAATCGGACGTGGAGTTCCCGACTGACGCCGAGAGCGAGGTGGCACCGGTGGCACCGGTCCTGCCCCTCTTCGGCGAGCTGTATCTGCTGACCGAGCCGGATGATTCCCTGCTCGGCTGGCAGGAGCGCGCCCTGTGCGCGCAGACCGACCCGGAGGCCTTCTTCCCGGAGAAGGGCGGGTCCACCCGCGAGGCCAAGAAGGTCTGCTCCGGCTGCGAGGTGCGGGCGGAGTGCCTGGACTACGCGCTGGAGAACGACGAGCGGTTCGGCATCTGGGGCGGTCTCTCGGAGCGGGAGCGCCGCAAGCTCAAGCGCCGCGCCGTCTGAGCCGGAGGTGCAGCGCAGGGTGCGGGCCGAGGTACGAGGCACGCGCCCGTAGCGGAACCGCAGGCTCAGACGGCAAAAAACAGAGTCTGAGCCCGTGACGCGGACGCGAGACCGTGCCCACGCAACCAGCGCACCGTTCGGTGCCCGACCGGCGCGTCTGCGGCGTGTCGGCACAGACGCGCCGCATGATGTGAAGCGAGATGAGCGCTCCACGTACCGACAGCCTGTCCGCCCCCAGCCCGGACCGGGGCTCCCATGCCGCCCCGGCGGGTCCGGTGTGGGCCAAGGTCCCGGCCCAGCCCTCCGTGCAGGCGCCCGTGGCGGTCACGGTGACCGCCGTCGTGGTGACCCGCGGCAGCAGCCCCTATCTCGCCGCGATGCTCGCCGCGCTGCGCGCACAGTCGCGCACCCCGGACGACGTGGTCGTGGTCGACGTCGACACCGCCCCCGCGACGTCCGGCCACCAGGACCTGCAGCTCGGCGGCGCCCGGTACGTGGCCGGTGCGGGCGCCCGCACCTTCGGCGAGGCGGTCCAGGCCATGCTCGCCGCGACCGGGGTCCCGGAGCGCGGCTGGCTCTGGTTCCTGCACGACGACTCCGCCCCCGCGCCCGGCGCACTGGCCGCGCTGACGCGGGCGGTGGAGCACTCCAACGCCGTGGCGGTGGCCGGGGCCAAGCAGTGGCACTGGGAGTCGGGCCCGGACGGGCTGCCGCTCGACCCGGACGCGGCCGACCGGGGCGTGCTGGTCGAGGTGGGGCACACCGTGTCGCCGCTGGGCCGGCGCATGACCGGCATCGACGACACCGAGATCGACCAGGGGCAGCACGACTCGCGCGAGGACGTGCTCGCCGTCGGGCTCGCCGGGGCGCTGGTGCGCGCGTCGGTGTGGCGTGAGGTGGGCGGCACCGACCCGGCGTACGGCCAGTTCGGCGACTCGACCGACTTCTGCCGGCGCGTGCGGCTCGCGGGCCACCGCGTCGTCGTGGTGCCCGACGCCGTGGTGCGCCACGCGCAGGTCGCCCTGCACGCTCCCGGCTCGGCCGGCGCGCGCCGCCGCAGCCAGCTCTACCTGCGCCTCACGTCCGTCACGCCGTGGGTCCTGCCGTTCGCGATGCTCGCCATGGTGCTGTGGGCGCCGTTCGCCGCGAGCTACCGGCTCGCCATGAAGCACCCCGACCGGGCCCGCGACGAGCTGGTCGCGCCGCTGTGGGCGGTGTTCCGGCTGGGGCCCCTCCTGCGGGCCCGACGCCGGATCGCGCGCACGTCGACCGTGCCCCGCAGCGTGCTGCGGCCGCTCCTGGGTACCTGGCGCGAGGTCGCCGCGGAACGGCGCGACAAGCGGCTCGCCCGCGGCGAGGCCCACCGCGTCGACGCCGCGCCGTCGGAGCTGGAGCAGGCCGAGCTGCAGGTCCTGGCCGTGCGGCGCCGCTCGGCGCTCGCCGTGGTCGTGGTCGGCGCCGTAGGCCTCGCGGCCGCGCTGTTCGGCCCCGGGCTGGGCGCCCTCGCCTCCGGCGGGCGGCTGGTCGGCGGGGCCCTGCTCCCGGCCGGCGGCACGACGGCGACCACCTGGTCGGCGGCGACGTCGGGCTGGGTGCGGGACGGGCTCGGCACCGCCGCGCCGGCCGACCCCCTCCTCCTCGTGCTCTCCGGGCTGTCGGTGCTCGCGGGCGGCACCCTCCAGCACGCGGTGAACGCGCTGCTCCTGCTGGCGCTGCCGCTGGCCGCCGTCGGCGCCTGGGCTGCCGCGGGCACGGTGACGCGCTCGGTGTGGCTGCGCACGCTCGCCGCCTTCGCGTGGACCGTCGCCCCCGCGTTCCTCGGCGCCCTGGACGGCGGCCTGCTCGGTGGCGTGCTGGTGCACACCCTGCTGCCCTGGACCGCCGTGGCGCTCGTCCGCGCGGTGGGCGCCCAGGCCGTCGACCGGGTGGCGCACGCCGACGGCGCGCCGGACGCCGCGGACGGCGAGGCCGGCGCCTCGGCGTACGCCGCCCGGACCGGCACCGGCTCGCTCGGCGCGGCCGGCGCGGGCGGCCTGCTGCTGGCCTGCGTGGTCGCGGGCGCGCCCGTGCTGCTCCCCGCCGCGGTCCTGGTCCTGGCCGGTGCGATGGTCGTCGCTCCGCGTCGGCGGGTGCACCTGGCGCTCGCCCTCGTGCCGGCCCTCGTGGTCGGCGCCCCGCTCTGGTGGACGGCGCTGCGGGACGGCGACCGCGGCCTCCTGACCGCCGAGCCCCTCGCGGGCTCGGGCGTCCCGGACCCCGGCACGGCCTCCGGGCTGGAGCTGCTGCTCGGCATGCCCGCCGCTCCCGCCGCCTGGTTCGACGTGCCCGACGGCGGACCCCTGCTCACCGCCGCCGGTGCCGTCGTTGCGGCCGCGCCCTGGGCGCTCGGCGCGCTGGTGCTCGCGCTCGCGGTGGTTGGGCTGGCGGGCGCGCTCGCCGGGATCGGCCGCACGGGCGGCACGGCCGCGGCGCGGCACGTCGCGGCCACGTCGCTGGGCGGCTGGCTGGTCGCCGCCGCAGGCCTCGCCGCGGCGGTGCTCGCGCAGGACGACGGCCGCTGGGTGGGCCCCGGGCTGTCCCTGCTGCTGCTCGGCCTGGGTGCCGCGGCGGTCGCGGGCGTCGGCGTGCTCACCGGCCACGGGGCGCCGCTCGGCGGCTTCCTGGGCTCGGCGCGCAAGGTCGCCGCCGTCGGGCTGACCGTGGTCGCGGTGCTGCTCCCCGCGACGCAGGCCGTGGTGTGGCTGACCGGCTCCGGCAGCGTCGCGCACGGCGGCCGGTCCGGGATGCTGCACGTGACGACCGACCCGGTCGTGCCCGCCGTCGGGCAGCAGATGCAGGCGCCGCCGCGGCAGGCCCGCGTGCTGGAGGTCGGCTTCTCGGCCGACGGCACGGTGCGGTACGCGCTGCTGCGGGCCGACGGCTCGCAGCTCGCCGACGCCTCGGTGGCGCCGCGGGTGGCCGCCGGCCCCGCGGGCGACCAGGCCGTGGACCCGGCGACCGACCCGGCCGCCGCGCTCGACGTGGTCGTGGCCGCACTGACGTCCGGCACGACCGAGGGGGTGCCGCAGCAGCTCGCCGACCTGGGGATCGGGGCGGTGCAGGTCCGGTCCGCGGCCCCCGCCGTCGGCGACCTCGTAGCCACGCTCGACATGGTGCCGGGCATGAGCCGCGTGACCGAGGGCCAGGCGGTCTCGGTGTGGCGTGTGGCGCCCGCCGAGGAGCCGGCGCCCGGCTGGGCCCGGATCGAGGAGGACGGCGCCACCCGCCAGGTGCTGCCGTCGGGCGGCACGGCCGTGCACACCGAGGTCGAGGCCGGTGGCGCGGACCGTGTCGTCGTGCTGGCGGAGTCCGCGGGCCGGGGCTGGCACGCGTCCCTCGACGGACGGCGGCTGGAGCCCGTCCCCGCGGACGAGGCGGCCGGGCTGCAGGCCTTCACGCTGGGCCCCGACGCCGGGCACCTCGTGGTCCGCTACGAGGCGCCGCACCGCACGGCCTGGCTCGTGCTGACGACGTTCACGCTGGTGGTCTTCGCCCTGCTGGCACTGCCCGTGGGACGCAGGAGGGGTCGATGAAGCGCAAGAACCTGACGGCCGGGTCCGCGGTCCGGCGGGCGGCGGCCGCGGTGGGCGCCCTGCTGTGCGCGCTGGCGGTCGGCGCTCTCGCCACGACGGGCACGGTCGGCCTGGGCGGCGGCGCCCGCGACGCGGACCCGGCGGTCGACGGCGCGCGTGCCGTCCCCGTGGCGGCCACCGAGACGGGGCTGGTCTGCCCCACGCCGGCGCAGCTCGAGCAGCCCGACGTCGGGGACGACGCGTTCAGCGCGGCCCCGGTCGCGACGACCACGTCGCTGACCGCCGCCGTGCTCGACGGGGCCGACGGCGAGCAGCCGGCGGTCACGACGCTCGACGGCGAGCAGGAGGCGGAGCTCACGGGGCCGCTGGAGCAGGGCGCAGACGCGGCCGTGCTCGACGGCAGGCTGCCGGGCGCGCGCGTGCTGCGCCTGACGCCGGGCACCGCGACCTACGCCGCCGCGACCGTGGCGTCCGTGACCACCGAGGGCGACCTGCGCGGCCTGGTCGCCGGGCCGTGCGTGCAGCCCGCCGTCGAGCACTGGCTGGTGGGCGGCAGCACCTCGGTGGGGTCGAGCGGCCGCCTGGTGCTGCAGAACCCGGGCCGCACCGCGGCCACCGTGACCCTGCAGGCCTGGGGCGCGTCCGGCCCGGTGGTGCTGGGGAGCCAGTCGCTGGTCGTCGTGCCCCCGGGGGAGCAGGTGGTCACCATGCTGGAGGCCGTCGCGCCCGACCAGAGCCGCCTCGCGCTGCACGTCACCGCCGAGGGCGGCCGGGTGGGCGCCTACGTGCAGCACCACCGGATCGAGGGGCTCGTGCCTGCGGGCGCGGACCTCGTCGTGGCCGGCGGCGCGCCGTCGCGGACGACGGCGGTGTCGGGCGTGACCAGCACGGGCGAGACCGTGGACGACCCGCACGCCCCGCGGCTCGACGTGCTGACGCCGGGTACGCGAGCCGGAACGGCGCGGCTCGTGGTGCTCGGGCCCGACGGCCCGGTGCGGCTGCGCGGCGGCGAGGAGCTGCCGCTCGAACCGGGGCAGGTCACGACCCTGCCGCTGGGCGGCCTGCCTGCCGGGAGCTACACGGTGGTGGTGGACGCCGACGTGCCGGTGGTCGCCGGAGCGGCCGTGGACCGCAAGGGCGCCGCCGCGGACGACGCGGTGATCGACGACGACCCCTACGACCGGGCCTGGCTGGCCGGGCAGGCGGTGGCCGGGCAGACGGGCGCTGGGCAGACGGGCGCCGGGCACGGCGGAACCGCCGACGGCGCGGTCGCCGTGCCGGAGGACGTCGTGTACGGCGTGACGCTGAGCGGCGTGCCCGACGAGCGCGGCCCCGACGAGATCGAGGACGCGACGGGCAGCACGGAGGTGACGCTGCGCGGCGTCGGGCGCGACGGCGAGGTGGCCTGGACGCACCCGGTCGACGTGCCCGCCGGGCAGACCGTCGAGGTGGGCTGGTCCGAGCTGGAGGAGCTCGGCGACGCCGTGGCGGTGGTCGCGGAGCAGCCCGCCGACCAGCCCGAGGTGGTCTGGTCGGTGCGGCTGGTCCAGGCCGACGACGCGAGCCTGTTCTCGGTGCTGGCCCCGACACCGCCGCTGGCGGCGGACGGCGACGTGCGCGTGCGCCGGGTCGACGCCGCGGGCTGACGCCGCGCGCCGCCGTCCGCGGACCGGCCTAGGAACGCTCGCCGAAGTTCGGGTCGATCTCCTCGGGCGTGCGGGCCAGCAGGTGCGCCACCTGCTCCACGACCACGTCGCGCACCAGGTCCGCGAGGTCGTCCAGGTCGACGGCCCGCACCTCCACGGGGCGGCGGTAGACCACGACGCGGCCGGGGCGGCCGGCCTCGGCGGGGAAGAACCGCCCGAGCAGCACGCCGCCGTCCTCCCACGGCGCGGGGTCCGACGGCGGCACGTCCTCCACGGCGAACTCGGTGCCGTGCAGGTGCGTGGCCCAGGTCCGGTCGAGGTCCTCGACGACGTCGAGGACGAGCTCGTCGAACCGCTGCGCGCGGGTGCGGTGCGCGGGGGTGCCCGGCGGGAACATCGGGCCGCGCAGCCCGCGCCCGCGCCGGTCCCGCCGCCGTGGCCCCGCGTCCTGTCCGGAGGCCTCACCAGGCGCGCCGGGGCGGGCGGCAGCGAGCCGGAGCAGGTCGGCCTGCGAGGCCTTGGGGATCCCGGTGGGGCCGGGCGAGCCGCTGGTGGAACCGGTACCGGAGGAGCCGTTGCCGGAGGAGCCGCTGGACGAGCTGCCGGCGGGGCCGGAGCCCCGGCCCGACCGCCGGTTCCGGCCGCGAGGAGAAAACGGAGGCACCTCCTGACGATACGTCGGATCGGGGGTGCGATCGGTCATCGCCACGACGAGCGGCCCGCTTCACCTCGCACCCCTATCCTGTGGGCGTGCGCGACGATCCCGCCGAGGCGGCGTACCGCAGAGCCCTGGCGCTGGTCACCGCGCTCGTCGTCCTGGTCGGCGGGCTGTGGGCCGTGCTGACCCCGGCGTTCCGCGCCCCGGACGAGCCGCAGCACGTCAACAGCGTGCTCCGCCTCGCGTACGGCGGCGGCTGGCCGCCCGCCGGCGAGGCGCTGGTGGGCCCCGCCGTCGACGCGGCGCGGGACCAGGCCGCGCTGGCGACCGACGTGCCCGGGCGGCACCTCGACCGCGACGGCATCCCCGCGTACGTCGGCGTGCCACCCACGCCGGACGCCGAGCGCGGCAGGGTGACCGGCGGGAACGCCCTGGCCGACCCGCTGCCGCCGGGCACCGGCACGCGGCACCTCGCGACCTCGGCCGTGGACCAGATGACCCAGCACCCGCCGCTGTACTACGCGGTGGCGGCCGGCGTGCTGCACGCGACGGGTCTGGCCGAGGCGCGGTGGGACCTCCAGCTGCTGGCGCTGCGGCTGTTCGACGTCGTCCTGCTGGCACCCCTGCCGCTGCTGGCGGCCGCCGCCGTGCGCCGGCTGTCGGGGTCGCGGGCGGCGGCGCTGGCGGCGGCGTCGTTCACGCTGTTCGTGCCGCAGGTGGGGCACATCCTGGGCAGCGTCACCAACGACGCCCTCGTCACGCTGACCGGCGCGGCGACCGCGTACCTCTGCGTCCGCGTGCTCACGGGCGACCTGCGGACGCGGACGGCGGCCGCGCTGGGCGCGGCGGTGGGTATCGGGCTGCTCACCAAGGTGATGGCGGCGTTCGCGCTGCCCGTCGTCGTGGCCGCGTACCTGCTGGCGTCCGGCCCGCGCGGCCGGCGGGCGGCCGGTGCGCTGCTGGCGGGCGGTATGGCGTTCGTCGTCGGCGGCTGGTGGTGGCTGCGCAACCTGCTGGTGCTGGGCACGGTGCAGCCCGTGGGCATCCCGGACCGGTTCCCCGAGGCGGAGTCCCGGGGCCTCTGGTACTTCCTGCGGACCGTCGTGACCAGCCTGACCAGGTCGTTCTTCGGCAACTACGGCTGGCTGGAGGTCCGCCTGCCCGACGCCGTGTTCTGGACGGCGGCCGTCGTCGTCGCCGCGCTGTGCGCGCTGGCGGTGCTGCGCGGTCCTGCGCGGCGCGCCGCCGCGGTGCTCCTGCTCCAGCCGGCGGCGCTGTGGTGCGGCGTGCTGGTCAACGCCTGGCCCGACTACGCGGCCCACGGCTGGATCTCCGCGGTGCAGGGCCGCTACCTGTTCGCGGGCCTCCTCGCGCTGAGCGCGGGGGTGGCGCTGGGGCTGCTCGCCCTGCTCGGGCCGCGCCTGCGCCGCGCGACGCCCTGGGTGGTCGCCGCGGCGGCCCTGGCCGCGGCGAGCGGCCTCGCCCACGGGTTCTGGGGTTTCTACCAGGGCCCCGGGCAGTCCGTGTCCGACGCCGCGGCCCGCTGGGCCGGGTGGAGCCCGCTGACCGGGCCTCAGCTCGTGCTGGTCGGGCTGGTGGTCGTGGCCGGGGGGATCGCCGCGGTGGTGGCCACGGCCCGGTTCGCCCGCAGCGCGAGCGTCGACGAGACGGCGACCGCGCCGGCCGCGAGCGCGCCCGCGGCGGCGGCCGGCAGCGGCAGCTCGGCGTAGTACCCCGGAGGCGCGGGCGCGGCCAGCTCGACCGTCAGCCAGACCGCCAGGTCGAGCAGGGTCAGGGCGGTCCAGGCGGGGACGAGCACCCGGGGCCGCACCGCCAGCCCCGCGGCGATCGCGAGGCACAGCGGCAGCGAGACCACCAGCAGGTAGCGCGGGTAGACGCCGCCGCTGCTGGCGGCGTACGTGACCTGCACGGTCACCGAGACGGCGACGGCGACGACGGGCAGGGCGCGCAGCAGCAGCCGGTCGGTTCGGCGGGCCGCCGTGGTGCCCGGCCCGTCCGACGGCGCGGGGGAGAACCGGCCGCGGACGGCCGCCCGCCGCCGTCGGACCGCCGCGACCAGCGCGAGCACCAGGGGCGTCCACACGAGCAGCGCGGCGGTGACCACCATCGTGGTGAGCGTGAGCGCCGTGTTCGGGGGCAGGCGCCCGGCCCACCAGAACAGGTCGGGCAGGCGGGCCCAGGTCTCCGGGTCGGCGAGCACCGCCCACACGGGACGCTCCTGCCGGTTCTGGTGGGCCAGCGCCCAGTCGAAGTGCGAGCCGGTGACCGTGCCGGTCAGCTCCAGGTTGCGCAGGTAGAACCAGCCGCTGGTGGCCAGTACCGCGCCGGGCCCGGCCAGCGCCAGCGCGGCGACGTGCGCCCACCGGCCACGGCGCTGCGCGGCCCGCACCGCCCCGGCGGCGAGGGCGACGCCCGCGACGACGGCGGCGATCAGCGCGGCGGACAGCCGGGTCAGCGCACACGTCGCCGCGACCAGAGACAGCAGGGCGATCAGCCGGGCGTCGAGCCCGCGCCGGACCGCCGTCGCGGCCAGCCCGAACAGGGCGGTCACGGCGGTGGCGGCCAGCAGGTCGTTGTACGCGCTGCCGCCGACGTGCGCGGCCGCGGGCATGGCCCCCGCGAGGAACGCCACGAGCGGCGGCAGCGCGCCGCCCGGCCGGGTCAGCCGGCGCGCGCTCCACCACGCCGCGAGCACGAGGACGCCGCTGAGCAGCACGTTGACGCCGCGGGCCGCGTACACGGCGGCGACCGGGTGGCCGGCGTCCGCCAGGGGACCCACGAGCGGGGCGACCAGCAGGTAGTACAGGGGCGGGTGCTGGGCGGTCCACTGCACCGGGGCGAGCCAGGCGCCGTCGGGCCGCAGCACGAGGCCGTCCTCGAACACGGGCAGCGCGCCGTGCCACACCTGGTAGGCGTAGTCGACGTGCGGGGGCTCGTCGCCGGTCGCGTAGGGCGCGTCGGCCAGCGCGACGGTGAGGGACAGGAGCATCCCGGAGAGCATCGCGACCAGGAGGGCCAGGCGTTCGGCCCGCTCCACACGCAGCCGGGTCATGCGGCCGGCACCGGGTCGGCGTCGGCCCGGGGACTCCTGGCGGCGTCGTCCGGCGGCCCGGGGGCGACGGCGGTCCGCACCACCGAGACCGCGACGGCGACGGCGAGCCCCAGCCCGGCGGCCACCACCGCGCCGAGCACCGCCGCGGGGAACGGGTACCAGTGGCCGACGGCGGCCAGCGCGCTGCCGAGGGCGCCGGGGCCGTGCGCGGGCCACCAGTACAGGCGCCACACGTCGTACTGGAACGCCAGGTGCATGCCCGCGGCGAGGACCAGCAGCGCCACCGGAGTCGCGCGCCGCCACCCGGGCCGCAGCACGGCGGCGCCCGCGAGCGCGACGACCAGCAGCCCGACGAGGCCGGTGTAGAGGTAGCGGCCCTGCTGCGCGGCGCCGACGTCACCGAACGCCGCGAACTGCTCCCACGACCCGCGGGCGACGATCCCGGCCAGGGCGGGCACGGGGAACAGCAGCACGAGTGCGTCGAGCCGGGGGAGCGGCCGGCGCACCAGGGCGGCGGCGAGCCCGGCGACGACAAGGACGAGCGCCACGCGGGCCGCCCACCACGACGCGTCGTGCGCGCGGGCGGCGGCGTGGTCCTGGACGAAGAAGAGCGTGACCATGCGTTCCGCGAACCGGCCGAGCCAGGTGAGGCCACCGTCGGACCAGCCGTACACGGGGGTGAGGTCGGGCGGGGTGGCGTGCGTGCCGTGCGGCTGGAGCATCCCGTGGACCACCACGTTGCGCACCCACCACGCGATCCCCGGCACGGTGACGACGGCGACCACCAGCAGCGACGTCGCGGCGGAGCGGAACCGCGCACGGCGGCGGCCCCGGTACCGCCAGGCGGCGACGAGGTAGGCCAGGAGGATCCACGCGGGGAACATCAGCGCGAAGCCCTTGGTCAGCAGGGCGAGCGACGAGACCAGCCCGAGCAGCAGGGCGGTGCGGCGGCTCAGGTCGCCGGTGAGGACCCGGGCCACCAGGAGCGTGGCGCACGCGCCGAGGATCACCAGCAGGTTGTCGTTGTTGACGGCGGACTCGAGGTGCGTCAGCTCGGGGACCGCGAGCGGGGCCAGGGCCGCCGCGACCGGCAGGGGCTCGGGGAGGCGCAGCCGCCGCGCCGTCGCGAACAGGAGCAGCGGCAGCGGCAGCGCGAGCAGCGCGTTCCACCAGCGCAGGAGCAGCCAGACCTGGTCCAGCGGGGCGTCCTGCCACCCAGGCACCAGGCTCACGACGCCCGCGCCGAGCAGGTAGTACAGCGGCGGGTGCTGCACGAGCTGGTTGAACACCGGGGCCTCGTCGCCGTCCGGTCCCGGCGCCGTCAGGGTGGCGGGGCCGCCGGCCGCCCGGTACGACGGGCGCTCGCCGCGCGGCGGGACGTCGTCGCGGTCCGCGAGGTGCTGGGGCCCGTCCAGGCTGTCGGCGTCGACGAAGCCGCCCGCCGTCACGCCCTGCGTGACGTACGCGGTGCCCGGACCGGGCCACGGCCAGGCGTCGCCCTGCCGCACCTGGAGCACGAGGTCCACGTGCTGGCGCTCGTCGGGCGAGCGGACGTTGGGGAAGACCGCGGTCTGGGTGAGCATGACGGCCAGGTGCAGGAGCACGATCAGCCACACCACGCCGGGGACCGCGCGGGGTCGGGACACGCGTGCAGGGTAGCCACGGCAGGTGGACCCGCCGGGGCGGCGTGGTCACGGCCGGGTAACAGTCACTCCTGGGCACGCAGAGTTCATTCCCCGGCCATGTGGCGCTCCTAGGCTCGCGACGCCAGTCACCGCTCCTTGGAACACTGCTCATCGAAAGCACAGGCCATGAAGCTGTTCGTGCAGATTCCCTGCTTGAACGAGGAAGAGACCCTTCCTGACGTGCTTGCCACGATCCCCCGCAGCATCCCGGGGATCGACGAGATCGAGATCCTGGTCGTCGACGACGGGTCCACGGACAACACCGTGGAGGTCGCACGCCGCCTCGGCGTGCGCCACTTCGTGCGGCACACGCGGAACATGGGCCTGGCCCGGTCGTTCCGCGACGGCGTGGACTACGCGCTGCGGCACGGCGCGGACGTCGTGGTGAACACCGACGGCGACAACCAGTACCCGCAGGAACGGATCGGCGACCTGGTGCTGCCCGTCGTCCTCGGGAACGCCGACATCGTGATCGCCGACCGGCAGACCGCCACCATCGCGCACTTCTCCCCGCTCAAGAAGCTGCTGCAGCAGGCGGGCAGCGCCGTGGTGAACTTCGCCGCCGGGACCGACCTGCCCGACGCGGCGAGCGGGTTCCGCGCCTACTCGCGCGGCGCGCTGCTGCGGCTCAACGTCGTCACGCAGTTCAGCTACTGCATGGAGACGATCATCCAGGCCGGGCACAAGCGGATGCGCATCGCGAGCCTGCCGGTCACCACCAACCCGAAGACCCGCGAGTCACGGCTCTTCACGAGCATGTGGCAGCACATCGCCAAGTCGGCCCAGGCCATCAGCCGGTCCTACGTGATGTTCAAGCCGCACACGGTGTTCGTGACGCTCGGCCTCCTGTTCGCGCTCGGCGCGCTGGTGCCGTTCGGCCGGTACGCCGTGCTCCTGGCCACGGGCACCGCCGGACAGCACCTCCAGTCGATCGTGCTCGGGGCGACGTCGATGGTCGGCGCGCTGCTGAGCTTCGCCCTGCTCGTGCTGGCCGACCTCCAGCGCACCAACCGCGTGCTGCTCGAGGAGACGCTGGAGCGCCTCAAGGAGGTGCAGTACGGCACGACGACGGGTCCCGCCGCGCCGGATCTCGCGGACGTCCCCGCGGGCGTGCAGTGATCACCTTCGGCACGTACGACGCCGTGCGGCACCCCCGCACCGCCGTCCTGGTCGCCGGGCTGCGCGCCCACGGGATCAAGGTCACCGAGCTGAACCGGCCCCTCGGCCTGTCCACCGCCGAACGGGTCCGGATGCTGCAGCAGCCCTGGCGGCTGCCCGTCCTCGCCGCCCGCCTGCTGCGCTGCTGGGCCGCGCTGGTGGGCGACGCCGTGCGGCACCGGCGGGCGGAGGGCCGGCCCGAGGCGGTGCTCGTGGGGTACCTGGGCCACTTCGACGTGCTCCTGGCCCGGCTGCTCTACCCCCGCTCCACGGTGGTGCTCGACCACCTCGTCTTCGCCGGCGACACCGCCGCCGACCGCGGGGCCGCCGGGCTGCGCGTCCGGCTGCTGACCGGGCTCGACCGCCTGGCCGTCGCGTGCGCCGACGTGGTGGTCACCGACACCGACGAGCACCGGCGGATGCTCCCCGACCCCGAGAAGGGCGTGGTCGTGCTGGTCGGCGCCCCGGACGAGTGGCGGACGGCGGGGGAGACCCCGGCCCCGCCCGCCGGGACGGGGCCGGACGGCGAGCACCACCTGTCCGCCGTCTTCTTCGGGCTGTACACCCCGCTGCAGGGCGCGCCCGTCCTCGCCGAGGCGGTGCGCGACGCCGTCGCGGCGGGCGCACCCCTGCGCGTCACGATGGTCGGCGCCGGCCAGGACCTGCCCCGCACCCGCGAGATCCTCGCGGGCACACCGGGCGTGACCTGGTACGACTGGGTCGAGCCCGGCGAGCTGCCCGCCCTGGTCGCCGCGCACGACGTCTGCCTCGGCATCTTCAGCGACACCCCGAAGGGCCTGCGCGTGGTGCCCAACAAGGTGTACCAGGGCCTCGCGGCCGGCTGCGTCGTGGTCACCTCGGACACCCCGCCGCAGCGCCGCGCGCTCGGGGAGCACGTCGAGCTGGTCCCGGCGGCCGACGCCACGGCGCTCGCGGTCGAGCTCGTCCGGCTGGGCGCCCCTGCGGCGCTGGCGGACGCGCGGGACCGGGCCGCGCGGGGCCGCGACCGCATCCGCCCTCAGGTGGTCGCCGAGCCGCTGGTCGCCGAGCTGCGGCGCCGGGACGCGCCGTGAGCGAGCCCCGCACCGCGCCGGCCCGTCGTCCAAAACCGACCCGTCGTCCGCAACCGACCCGCCGTCCGCTGCCGGCCCGCGTGCTCGCGGCGCTCCGGTCACGCTGGGTGCGCTGGGGCTTTCTCGTCCTCGCCCTGACGCTCGCGCTCTGGTACGTGCTCGCCCACCGCGAGGCGCTGGTGCGGGCCGCGGCCGGGCTGTCCGCGGGTGAGGTGGCGGCCGTCGTCGTCCTCGGCCTGCTGTACGTGTGGTGCACGCTGCTGGCGTGGCGCGCGGTCCTGGCCGACCTGGGCTCGCCGCTGCCGCTGCGCGGCGCCGTCGCCGTGTTCGGCACCAGCCAGCTCGGCAAGTACGTGCCGGGCGGGGTGTGGAACGTCGTGGCCGCCGCCGAGGTCGGGGCGGGGCACGGCGTGCCGCGCGCCCGGTCGGCGGCCGCGATGCTGGTGGCCGTCGCGGTCTCCGTCGCCTCGGGCGCCGCGGTGGGCGCGGTGGCGCTGCCGCTCGTGTCCGCGGGCGCGCTCGGCGCGTGGTCCTGGGTGGTGTGGGCGGCACCGGCGGTCGTGGTGGTCCTCGCGCCGCCCGTGCTGAACTGGCTGGTCGCCCTGGCCCTACGGGTCGCCCGGCGGGGCGCGCCCGAGCGCCCGTTGACCTGGGGCGGCCTGGGCCGCGCCGCGGCGTGGTCGGTGGCGGGCTGGCTGGTGGCCGGCCTCCAGCTCTGGGTGCTCTGCCTGGGACTGGGGCTGCCCCCGACCGCCCGCACGCTCGCCCTGGCGACGGGCGGCTGGGCGCTCGCGTGGACCGCCGGGTTCCTGTTCGTGGTCGCGCCGGCGGGTGCGGGCGTGCGCGAGGTGGTGCTCGCGGCGGTGCTCGCCGGGGTGCTGCCGGGGCCCGCCGCGGGGCTCGCGGTGCTCGTCAGCCGGGTGGTCCTGACCCTGGTCGACCTGGCGTTCGCGGGTGCGGGGCTGCTCCTCGCCCGCGCCGCCGGACGAGTTCGTGCCGGATCACCGCCGTTACGCCCGTGAATGCCCGGCGTGTTCGGCACGTCCTACCCGGTCAGCGGCGTAGTCTCGGCGCGTGAGATCGGTGAGACAGTGTTCGCGCTCGGCCTGCACCAATGCGGCCGTGGCGACGCTCACGTACGTGTACGCGGACTCGACCGCGGTCTTGGGTCCGCTGGCGCACCTGGCCGAGCCCCACAGCTACGACCTGTGCGCGGAGCACGCCGAACGGCTGACCGCGCCGCGCGGGTGGGAGGTGGTGCGCCTCATGCCCGCGTTCGAGGACGCGGGGCCGAGCCCCGACGACCTGTCCGCGCTGGCCGACGCCGTGCGCGAGGCCGGCCGCGTGCGCCGTCCGGCAGAACCGCCGACGGTCACCGAGACGGCACGCCGCGGCCACCTCCGGGTGCTGCGCGCGGACGACGACAACTCGGCCTGATCAGGGGACCCAGGCGCAGACCACGTGGCCCGCGCCGGTCAGCTCCAGGTTGCCCGCGTCGTGCGGCACGAAGACCGAGTCGCCCTGGGCCAGCCGCTGCGGCCCGTCCTCGGAGCGGTCGGCCGTGAGCTCCAGCTCGCCGTCGAGGCACAGCAGGATGCGCGGCCCCGTCGCGGGCAGCGCGACGGGCTCGGACGGGTCGACGTCGGCGGTCGTGAGCGCGAACTCCGTGACCGGCACGCGGTAGGTGTGCACCTGCCCACGGCTGCCCGCCGTCGTCACCTCGGGGGCGGACGGCTGCTGCGGGGCGAACACGGTGCACGCGACGAGGTTCTCCTCGTCCACGAGCTTGGTGGTCAGGCCCGCGCGGAGCACGTTGTCGGAGCTGGCCATGATCTCGATGCCGAGCCCGGACAGGTAGGCGTGCACCACGCCCGCGGGCGTGAACGCCGCCTCGCCCGGCTCCAGCGAGAACCGGTTGAGCATGAGGGACGCGATGGCGCCCGGGTCGCCGGGGTGCTGCTCGGCGAGGTCGATCACCGTGCGGTCGGCGCGCTCGAACGGCGAGCCGTCCGCCAGCCGGGCACGCACCGAGTCGAGGGTGGCCTCGATGTCGGCCGCGCAGGCCTCGTCGGCGCGCGCGGAAAGCAGGTGGTTGAAGGCCTCGCGCATGCCGTCGTGGCTGCGGTCGCGCAGCAGGGCCGCGCGGACGCTCGCGACCATGTCGCCCGCCAGGCCCTCCAGCACGTCGAGGATGGTGCGCGGCGTGCGGAAGCCCGCCAGCCCCTCGAACTGCGAGAGCGCGACGATCATCTCGGGCTTGTGCTGGTCGTCCTTGAACGACCGCTTGGGCGAGGTCAGCGGCATCCCGGCCTTGTTCTCGCGCGCGAAGCCCTCCCGGGCCTGACGCGGCGAGGGGTGCACCTGCAGCGACAGCGCCTTGCCGGCGGCCAGCACCTTGAGCAGGTACGGCAGGCGCGGCCCGAACTGCTCCGCGACCCGGTGGCCGAGCGTCTGCACGGGCGCCTCGCGGACCAGGCGGTCGAGGGCGACGTGGTCGACCTCGTTGTCGCGCGTGATCGCGCTGACCGACGGCGCGCTGGTGTGCGCGCCGAGCCACATCTCCGCCTGCGGCTCACCGTCCGGTTCGGCACGGAGCAGGTGCGGGATCGCGTCGACGGACCCCCAGTCGTACCGCTGGATCGTGTTGGTCAGCGGGAGCGGGGCATGGAACTGGGCAATCGCAAGCACCGCGCAAGGATAACCGTACGAAACATCCGGTTCCTGGACAGGATGCGGGGACGTCGTGCGGGGACGCGGTGGGCGGCGTGCCGCGACACGCGGCGCCGGGAGGCGGTCGGGGCACCCCGACCCGCAGATCGGGGGCACCCCTGATCGCGGTGGGCCGTCCGCGTTCCGTAGGCTGGCGGCGTGGCCATCGACCTGAGCACCCTCGTCAAGGCGTATGACGTACGCGGTGTCGTTCCCGACCAGCTCTCCCCGCACGTGGCGCAGGCCCTGGGGGCCGCGTTCGCCCGCGTGGTCGTCCTCACGGACGCCGCCACCGGTTCCGCGGACGCCGACGATGCCGGGGCGGGCCGGCCCGCCATGGTGATCGGCCGGGACATGCGCGACTCCGGCCCGGAGCTGGTGGACGCGTTCGCCCGGGGCGTCAC
>NZ_JBIVCZ010000006.1:0-437593 GCF_044746965.1 Promicromonospora sp. NPDC090134
AGGCACCCAGCAGACCACTGGGTTGATAGGCCGGATGTGGAAGCAGGGACTGAAGACCTGTGGAGCTGACCGGTACTAACCTGCCGATAACTTCACAACCACACTCACACGAGTCAAAAAGAATTTGATGGTTGCTACGCGTCCACTATGCGGTTCCCGAGTCACGGGCACCAACCCCCCCAACCACTACCAGGTTTCTCTGGTGGGTGTGTGTGGGATGGGTTGCCTGGTTCTCGATCGAGTTACGGTGGTCATAGCGTGGGGGAAACGCCCGGTCCCATTCCGAACCCGGAAGCTTAGCCCCACAGCGCCGATGGTACTGCCCTGGTGACGGGGTGGGAGAGTAGGACGCCGCCGGACAACCATTCCCAGCAAGGGGGTGGGGTGCCCGACCAGAGATGGTCGGAGACACCCCGCCCCCTTTCTGCATGCCCAAAACACTCTCCCGTCTTCCGCCCCGTGGAATGCTGGTTCCGTCAGACGACAGGTCTGGCGTTCCGACGGGGAGGCGACATGGCAGAACCTGGTGTGCAGTCCGTGGAGCGGGCGCTCGACCTGCTCGAGATCATGGCGTCGCTCGACGGCGACACCGGCCTGAGCGAGCTCTCCGAGCAGTCCGGGCTACCGCTGCCGACCATCCACCGCCTGATGCGTACGCTCGTCGCCCGCGGCTACGCGCGCCGGCTGCCCTCGCGCCGCTATGCGCTCGGCGCTCGGGTGATGGGCCTCGGCGAGGCGGCCGGCCGTCAGCTCGGCGCCGGCGCCCGCCGGCACCTGGCCCGCGTCGCACGGGAGCTGGGCGAGACCGCGAACCTGGCCATGCTCGACGGCGAGATGGCGGTGTACGTGGCGCAGGCGGCATCGTCGCACTCGATGCGGATGTTCACCGAGGTGGGGCGGCGCGTGCACCTGCACAGCACCGGCGTGGGCAAGGCGCTGCTGGGTGAGCTGCCCGAGGCCGCGGTGCGGGACATCGCCGCACGTGCCGGGCTTGCTCCCGCGACCGACCGGACGATCACCGAGGTCGAGGCGCTGCTCGCCGCTGTCGGCGAGATCCGTGAACGCGGGTATGCCGTGGACGACGGTGAGCAGGAGGTCGGCGTGCGGTGCTTCGCCGTCGTCGTGCCGGGGGTGCCCGTGCCCACCGCGCTGTCCGTGTCCGGGCCTGCCGCGCGGGTGTCGTTCGAGTTCGGGGAGCATGCCGTTCCGGTGCTGCACGAGGTCGCACGGGAGATCGCCGCGGAGCTGTCCGGGAGCTGAGCGGGTCCGGCCGCGTTGACCGAGCGTTGTCGGGCACCTAGTGTTTTCACTAGGAAGTATTTGGTTTCCGCATCGTGGAATTGCGGCGGAGCCGAGCCGATCGACCAAAGGAACTCGACGTGGACACTCCGGACGGCCTGACGATCACCGGCGACATCGCACCCCGGGCGGAGGAGGTGCTCACGCCGCAGGCGCTCGGGCTGATCGTCGCCCTGCACCGCGAGCTCGACGACCGCCGCCTCGAGCTGCTGGAGGCGCGGCGACGGCGGGTCGAGGACCTGGCGGCCGGCGGCACGCTGGACTTCCTGCCAGAGACCCGGCACATCCGCGAGGACCCGACGTGGCAGGTCGCGCCGGCGGCGCCCGGGATGGAGGACCGGCGTTGCGAGATCACCGGCCCCACCGACCGCAAGATGACGATCAACGCGCTCAACTCGGGGGCGAAGGCGTGGCTCGCCGACCATGAGGACGCGAACACGCCGCAGTGGAGCGCCGTGGTGGGCGGGCAGCTCAACCTGCTCGACGCGATCAACCGGAACATCGACTTCACGGGCGAAAACGGCAAGCACTACGCGCTCAAGCCGGACGTGGAGCTGGCGACGATCATCGTGCGTCCCCGCGGCTGGCACCTGCCGGAGAAGCATCTGCTCGTGGACGGTCGGCCGACGTCGGGCAGCCTGGTGGACTTCGCGCTCTACCTGGCCACGGCGGGGCTGCGGCAGATCGAGAAGGGCCAGGGCCCGTACTTCTACCTGCCCAAGATGGAGTCGCACCTGGAGGCGCGGCTCTGGAACGACGCGTTCGTGCTGGCCCAGGACTTCCTCGGCATCCCGCAGGGCACCATCCGCGCCACCGTGCTCATCGAGACCTACCCCGCGGCGTTCGAGATGGAGGAGATCCTCTACGAGCTGCGGGAGCACAGCGCGGGTCTGAACGCCGGCCGCTGGGACTTCATGTTCTCCGTGATCAAGTCGTTCCGGACCCGCGGCACCGACTTCATGCTGCCCGACCGCAACGCCGTCACCATGACCGTCCCGTTCATGCGCGCCTACACGGAGCTGCTGGTCAAGACTTGTCACACCCGGGGCGCGCACGCGATCGGCGGGATGGCCGCGTTCATCCCGAGCCGCAACGAGGAGGCCAATGCGGCCGCGTTCGCGAAGGTGCGCGACGACAAGACCCGCGAGGCGAACGACGGCTTCGACGGGTCGTGGGTGGCCCACCCCGGCATGGTCGAGCTCTGCACGGAGGTCTTCACCTCGGTGCTGGGCGACCGGCCGAACCAGATCGACCGCACCCGCGAGGAGGTGCACGTCACCGCGGCGCAGCTGCTCGACGTCGCGTCCACACCCGGCGACGTCACCGAGGCGGGGCTGCGCAACAACATCTCGGTGGGCATCCAGTACCTCAAGGCGTGGCTCGGCGGGCTCGGCGCCGTCGCCATCTTCAACCTCATGGAGGACGCCGCGACGGCGGAGATCTCCCGCTCGCAGGTGTGGCAGTGGCTGCACAACGACGTCACGCTCGCGGACACCGGGCACCAGGTCACGCGCGAGCTGATCGACCGGATCGTCGAGGAGGAGATCGCCGGGCTGCCGGGCGACGCGGCAGACTACGCGGAGGCGAAGCAGACGTTCCTGGAGGTGGCGGTCGCCGACGACTACGCCGACTTCCTGACCCTCCCGGCCTACGCCCGCATGCCCTGACCTTGCTCCGTTGAGTGCTGGGGGCGAGGACCGTGCAACGAGGAGGTTGCCTTGGGTGGCAGTGAGTCATTGTCCGATGTCGTCGGCGAGCTGGTCAGAGCGCTCGGGGCGGAGCACGTCATCACCGACCGGCAGCGGCGGCGGACGTACGAGTGCGACGGGCTCGCCGCGTACCGCGTGATCCCCGGGGTGGTGGTCCTGGCCCGGGACGCCGCCGACGTCGCGACCACGGTGCGGGCTTGTGCCCGGCACGGCGTGCCGTTCGTCGCGCGCGGCTCGGGCACGGGGTTGTCGGGCGGGGCGCTGCCGCACTCCGAGGGCGTGCTCGTGGTCATGTCGCAGATGCGGGCGGTCCGGGAGATCGACGCCGACAACCAGCGCGCCGTGGTCGACCCGGGGGTGATCAACCTGCACCTCACGGCGGCGGCCAGCCCCGACGGCTACTACTTCGCGCCCGACCCGTCGAGTCAGTCGGTGTGCTCGATCGGCGGGAACGTCGCCGAGAACTCCGGCGGGGCGCACTGCCTCAAGTACGGTTTCACCACCCATCACGTCACGGGCGTGGACCTGGTCACGCCGGGCGGCGTGCAGGTCGAGATCGGCGGCAAGGCACCCGACGCGCCCGGTTACGACCTGCTCGGCGCACTCGTGGGCAGCGAGGGCACACTCGGCGTCGTCACGGCGGCGACGGTGCGCCTGACCCGGCTGCCGCAGGAGGTCCGCACCCTGCTGGCGGCCTTCCGTTCCATGGACGACGCCGGCGCCGCCACCTCCGCGATCATCGCGGCGGGCGTGATCCCCGCCGCGATCGAGATGATGGACGCGCTCGCGATCGAGGCCGCGGAAGCCGCGGTGCACTGCGACTACCCGCACGGGGCGGGCGCCGTGCTCGTGGTCGAGCTGGACGGTCCGGCGCCGGACGTCGCGGGGGAGTTCGACGACGTCGTCCGCCTGTGCGAGGCCGCCGGCGCGTTCGAGGTGCGGGTCGCGGCGGACGACGACGAGCGCGCCCTGATCTGGAAGGGCCGCAAGTCCGCGTTCGCGGCCGTCGGCCGGATCAGCCCGGACTACATCGTGCAGGACGGCGTGATCCCGCGGACGGCGCTGCCGCGCGTGCTGCGACAGATCGCGGAGCTGGGCGAGAGCGCCGGCGTGCGGGTGGCGAACGTCTTCCACGCGGGCGACGGCAACCTGCATCCGCTGGTGCTGTTCGACGGCGCGGTCGAGGGCGCCGTCGAACGTGCGGAAGCGGTGGCCGGCGGCATCCTCGACCTGTGCCTGGAGCACGGCGGGTCCATCACGGGCGAGCACGGCGTGGGCGCCGACAAGGCCAAGCACATGCCGCGCATGTTCACCGCCGACGACCTCGACACGATGCAGGCGGTGCGCTGCGCGTTCGACCCCGACGGCATCTCCAACCCCGGCAAGGTGTTCCCCACGCCGCGGCTGTGCGGGGAGCGGCCGGGGCGGCACCAGGGCGCGCACCCACTGGCGGAGTCCGGCGTGGCGGAGGTCTTCTGATGGCGGACCTGCAGCGACTCGGCGACACGCTGCGGCAGCACGGGGGAGAGGTGCGGGAGGCAGGTCCGGGGGACGCCGTCGACGGAGTGCCGGCCACCGCGGTCGCGCGGCCGGCGTCGGCCGAGGGGGTGGCGGCCGTGCTGCGCGAGGCGACCGCGCAGGGACTCGTCACCGTGGCGCGCGGGGCCGGCACGGCGCTCGACTGGGGCGCGCCGCCCGAGCGGGCCGACCTGATCCTGGACACCACGGGGCTGGACCGGCTCGTGGAGCACGGCGCGGGCGACCTCGTGGTGGTCGCGGAGGCCGGGCTGCCCGTCGCCGCGCTGTCGGAGACGGTCGGTCAGGCCGCCCAGGAGCTGGTGGTGGACCTGCCGCCGGGTCGGCTCGCGGGCGGCTCCACCGTGGGCGGCATGCTGTCGACCGGCGCGTCCGGTCCGCGCCGCCTGCAGCGCGGCGCGGTGCGCGATCTCGTGCTGGGTGCCACGGTCGTGCTCGCCGACGGCACCCGGGCCTCCTCGGGCGGCAAGGTGGTCAAGAACGTCGCCGGGTACGACCTCGCCAAGCTCCTGACCGGCGCGTACGGCACCCTCGGCGTGGTGGTCCGGGCCGCGTTCCGGCTGCATCCGGCCCGGCCGGACCGGGCCTTCGTGATCGGCTCCGGCCCCCTGGCCGACGTCGCCGCGGGGGCGCGGGACGTGGTCGCCTCGCAGCTCGCGCCCGCGGCGGTCGAGATCGACCGGCCCGCGGGGAGCGACGCCGCCGAGGTGGCGGTGCTGCTGGAGGGGACGGCGGACGCCGTCGGACGGCGGGCCGCCGCGGCCGCCGAGCTGCTGGGCGGGCGGGTCCAGGCCGGGCCGCCGTCGTGGTGGGGCGAGCTGCCGGGGACGGTGTGGGCCGGGCCTGCCGGGGGTCGGCACGAGGGCGGGGGCTCGGGCGCCGCCGTCGGGCAGCCGGAGCTGACCCTGGCCAAGGCGACCGCCACGCTCACCGGGGTGGCCGGCCTGCTGGCGGCGGCGCGGGACGCCGAGCAGCGGTACGACGTCGGGATCACGCTGCGCGGGACCGCGGCCGGGGTGCTGCACGCCGCGGTGACGGGCTCGCCCGAGGCGACCGCGCTCGCCGTCGGGCACCTGCGCGCGGCCGCGCCCGGCCCGCGGGACGGGACCGTGACCGTGCTGCGGGCGTCGCGCCAGGTGCGCGCCGCGCTCGACGCGTGGGGTCCCGTGGGCGGGCTCGACCTGATGCGCGCGATCAAGCGACAGCTCGATCCCGGGCGGAACCTGGCGCCCGGCCGATTCGTGGGAGGCATCTGATGACCGAGGCGAAGCCGGACCTGCTGGGCTCCTTCGACGGGCCGGGGCGCAACGGGCAAGGTGCCTTCGACGGGCACCACCCGCCGGCCCGGGAGCTGGTGGACGACTGCGTGCACTGCGGGTTCTGCCTTCCCGCGTGCCCCACCTACTCCCTGTGGGGCGAGGAGATGGACTCCCCGCGCGGCCGGATCCACCTCATGAAGCAGGGGCTGGAGGGCGAGCCGATGTCGCCGTCGCTCGTCCAGCACGTCGACGCGTGTCTCGGCTGCATGGCGTGCGTGACGGCGTGCCCGTCGGGGGTCCGGTACGACAAGCTCGTCGAGGCGACCCGGCAGCAGGTCGAGCGGCGCGGCGCCGAGCACCGGACGCGGGGGCAGCGGCTGCTGCGGTCGGCGATCTTCGCGCTCTTCCCGCGGCCCCAGCGGCTGCGGCGCGTGCTCCCGCTGCTCGCCGCGTACCAGCGCACGGGGCTGTCGCGACTGGTGCGTCCGGTGCTGGCTCGGATGTCGCCGACGCTGGCGACGATGGAGGCGATCGCGCCGCCCGTGGGCCCGCGCATCCCGGTGCCGGCGCTCGTGCCCGCCGCGGGGGAGCGGCGGATGACGGTCGGGCTGCTGCTGGGCTGCGTGCAGCGGGAGTTCTACCCCGGCGTCAACGCGGCGACGGCGCGGGTGCTCGCGGCGGAGGGCTGCGACGTCGTCGTGCCGCCGGACCAGGGGTGCTGCGGCGCGCTGTCCGTGCACGCCGGGCGCGAGGCCGAGGGGCTCGACTACGCCCGGGCGCTGATCGACGCGTTCGCGGACGCCGGCGTGGAGCGGATCGTGGCGAACTCTGCCGGGTGCGGCTCCACGATGAAGGACTACGCGGACCTGCTGGCGGACGACCCGGAGTACGCCGAACGTGCCGCCGCGTTCGCGGACCGGGCCCGGGACGTCTCCGAGGTGCTGGCGGAGCTGGAGCCCGTCGCGCCGCGGCACCCGCTGCCGGTGACCGTCGCCTACCACGACGCCTGCCACCTGCGGCACGCGCAGGGCGTGAAGGCCCAGCCGCGCGCGGTGCTCGCGGCCATCCCGGGACTCGTGGTCAAGGAGATCGCCGAGGGCGACATGTGCTGCGGGTCGGCCGGCATCTACAACCTGACGAACCCGGAGCCGGCGCGCGAGCTGGGCGACCGCAAGGCCGCGCACGTGGCCGCGACCGGCGCCGAGCTGCTGGTCACGTCGAACCCGGGGTGCCTGCTGCAGATCACCGACGCCCTGTCCCGGCAGGGGCGTGCCATGCCGACGGCGCACATGGTGCTGGTGCTGGACGCCTCCCTGCGCGGGGCCGGGCCGGCGGAGCTGCTGGGCTGAGGCGCACGAGGCACGGGTGAATTCCGGCACTCCCGCCGGGTCGTGGTGGCCGCGCTGGTCGTTGCCGCGGTCCGGATGCTGCGCAAGGCCGACGTCCACAACCTGGAGGTCGTTCCGGCGCGGGTGTGAGGTCGGCGGTTTCGCGGTGGGGTCGGCAGTTCGCATCGAGATCGGTCCAGCGCTGGACCGATCTCGATGCCGACTGCCGACCCCGATGGTTTCGGGCGTACGGGTGGCTCGTGGACGCACATGTCACAGCTCTTCGACCCTGGTAGGCGGCTGCTCCCGTGGGAGAATGTTCGGGCATCTGTCATCGAAGGGAACACCGTGAACGAAACGCCCCGTGACCAGGGGAACGACCGCGAGGGCGACCGCCGCGGCGAGCGCAGGAGCGCCTACCGCAACGACGGCAACGGGCCGCGTCGTGACGACCGGGGCGGTGAGCGCGGTGGAGACCGGGGCCGCCGGTATGACGGCGCCCGCGGGGGCAGCGGGCCCCGGCGCGACGACGATCGACCGCGCCGGTCCTCCGACGACCGTGGCGGCGACCGCCCGCGTCGCGACGATCGTGGCGGCGACCGCCCGTTCCGGAGCAGCGGCGACGACCGTCCCCGCCGTCCGTACGGCGACCGGGACAACCGGGGCGGCCGCGACGACCGCGACAACCGGGGCGGGCGCGACGACCGGGACAACCGGGGCGGGCGCGACGACCGGGACAACCGGGGCGGGCGCGACGACCGGGACAACCGGGGCGGGCGCGACGACCGCGGTGCCCGGAACGACCGTCCGTACCGCGGTGGCGACGGCGACCGGCCGCGCCGGCCGTACGAGGACCGGGACAACCGTGGGGGCGACCGTCCCGCGCGCCGCGACGACGGCCCCCGCCGGAGCTTCGACCGGGACGACCGTCCGCGTCGGTCCTTCGACGACCGTGGTGGTGACCGGCCGCGCCGGAACTTCGACGACCGTGGCGACAAGCGTCCGGCGCGTCAGGACGACGACCGTCCGCGCCGGTCCTTCGGTGACCGTGACGACCGCCCCCGTCGTTCGTTCGATGACCGTGGTGGTGACCGGCCGCGTCGCGATGACCGTGGTGGTGACCGGCCGTTCCAGCGTGGTGGCGACGACCGGCCGCGCCGGTCGTACGGCGACCGGGACGACCGTCCGCAGCGGTCGTTCAACGACCGTGACGACCGTCCGCGTCGTTCGTTCGACGATCGTGGTGGTGACCGGCCGCGTCGTGATGACCGTGGTGGTGACCGGCCGTTCCAGCGTGGTGGCGACGACCGGCCGCGCCGGTCGTACGGCGACCGGGACGACCGTCCGCGTCGTTCGTTCGACGATCGTGGTGGTGACCGTCCGCGTCGTGATGACCGTGGTGGTGACCGGCCGTTCCAGCGTGGTGGCGACGACCGGCCGCGCCGGTCGTACGGCGACCGCGACGACCGTGGTGGCCGCGACAGCCGCGGCGGGCACGCCGGCGGCGCCCGCTCGTTCCAGGGGAACGACGGCGATCGGCCCCGTCGGTCCTTCGACGACCGGGGTGGTGACCGTCCGCGCCGGGACGACCGGGGTGGTGACCGTCCTCGTCGGGACGACCGTGGCGGCAGCCGCCCGCGTCACGACGACCGTGGCGGCGACCGCCCGCGCCGTTCGTTCGGCGACCGCGACGACCGGCCCCGCCAGGAGAACCGCGAGGAGCGTGAGGAGCGCGCTCCCCGCGCCCCCGAGCCGGAGATCGCCGAGGACGCCTCGTTCAGCCAGCTCGACCGTGACGTGCGCTCGCGCCTGCGCGGCCTGAGCAAGGAGCACGCCGAGTACGTCGGGCTGCACCTGGTGATGGCGGGCCGGCTGCTCGACGTCGACCCGGAGCGTGCCTACGAGCACACCCAGGCCGCGGTGCGTGGCGCCGGCCGCATCGACATCGTGCGCGAGGCCGCCGGCCTCGCCGCGTACCACACCAACCGGTACGCGGAGGCGCTGCGCGAGCTGCGCACCGTCCGCCGGCTGAACGGCTCGTCGGAGCACCTGCCGATCATGGCGGACGCCGAGCGTGGCCTCGGTCGTCCGGAGCGCGCCCTGGCGCTTGCGGCCTCGGAGGAGGCGGCGACGCTGGACGCGACCGGCCGGATCGAGCTCGCGATCGTGGCGAGCGGCGCCCGCTCGGACCTGGGCGAGCACGACGCCGCCCTGGCCGTGCTGGACAAGGTCTCGGCCGAGGACGCCCAGGGCGACCTCGGGCTGCGCGTGGTGCAGGCGCGGGCCGTGGCGCTCGAGGCCGCGGGCCGGGCAGACGAGGCCGCCGCGCTCCTGGCGTCGGTCGACAGCGAGGCCCTCGAGCGGGCGATCGGCGCGCAGACGCCGGACGAGGACATCACCGTCTTCGACGTCGAGGAGGACGCGGCGATCGCCGAGCAGGAGTACGCCGCGGAGCACCCGGAGGAGTTCGCGGACGACGAGGACGACGAGGACTCGGACGACGAGGACTCGGACGACGAGGACTCGGACGACGAGGACTCGGACGACGAGGACTCGGACGGCGAGGGCTCTGACGAGGGCGACGACGAGGACGAAGATTCCGCTGACTCGGCTGATTCCGGGGACTCCCCGGATTCCGCCGACTCTGCCGACTCGGCTGACTCTGCCGATTCCGCGGACTCGGCTGACTCTGCGGACGAGGATGACGACGAGGAGTCCGACGACGACGAGTCCGACGACGACTCTGACACCGACGAGGACGCTGCCGACGAGCCCGAGCCCGAGGCCGACGCCGTCGACGAGCCGAGCGTCGCCGAGTCGGACGAGGCGTCCGACGCTCCGTCGACCGGAGCCGCCGACGCCTCGCCCGCGACCGAGGTGACGGGGACCGAGGTGACGACGTCCGCGCCCGACGCCGCGGCGACCGACGCGGAGGGCGAGCCGGCAGCCGAGGGCGGCCGGTCCGGCGTCGGGCAGGAGAAGGAGTGACGGCGACCGCCGGGCTGCTGGCGAGCGACGTCCCGCTCGCCGAGGCCTACGACCTCGCGCTCGTCGACCTGGACGGCGTCGCGTACAAGGGGCACCTGCCGATCGAGCACGCCTCGGCGAGCCTCGCCGCGGCGCGGTCGGGCGGCATGCGGCTGCTGTTCGTGACGAACAACGCGTCGCGCGAGCCGGAGGACGTCGCCGGCCAGCTCACCGGCCTCGACATCCCGACCGACCCCGACGAGGTGATGACCGCCGCGCAGGCCTGTGCGGCGCTTCTCACCACGCGGCTGGACGAGGGCGCGAAGGTGCTCGTCGTGGGTGGCAAGGGCCTGGTCACGGCGGTGCGGTCCGCGGGTTTCACGGTGGTGGAGTCGGCGGACGACGAGCCGGACGCCGTCGCCCAGGGCTATTCCCCCGAGCTGGGCTGGACGCAGCTCGCGGAGGCCGCGTACGCGGTGGGCCGCGGCGCCTGGCACGTGGCGAGCAACCTGGACCTGTCGCTCCCGACGGCGCGCGGGTTCGCGCCGGGGAACGGCGCCCTGGTGGGTGCCGTGGTGTCGGCGACGGGGGTCACCCCGGACAGCGCCGGCAAGCCGTCGCCCACGATGTACCGGCTCGCGGTCGAGCGGGCCCGGGCGAGCCGGCCGCTGGTGATCGGGGACCGGCTCGACACGGATCTCGCCGGCGCGCGCGGCGGCGGGTACCCGGGGCTGCACGTGCTGACGGGCGTCTCGACGGCGCGCGACGCCGTGCTGGCCGTGCCGGGGGAGCGCCCGTCGTTCGTGGGGGCCGACCTCCGGGCCCTGCTGGAGCCGCACGGCGCGCCGGAGCTCGCGGACGGCTGGTACGTGTCCGGTGGCGCGGCGGCCCGCGTGTCCGACGGCGAGCTGCGGCTCGACGGCACCGGCATCGACCTGGTCCGCGCCGCGTGCGCCGCGTCCTGGACCGCGACGGACGCCGGCGAGCCCCTGGACCCGGCGTCGGTCCCGGACTTCTCGCTCTGATCCCGGAAGGTGCGCTTCTACCCAGCGATTGCGCCCGGAAACCGAGCGTTTCCGGGCGCAATCGCTGGGTAGAAGCGCACCTTGGCGGGGACCGCGACGGAGTCCGGGACGGGTGTCGGGCGGGAACCGCGGGCGCCGGGTGCGACCCCTGGCCGGGGCGACGCGTCCACGTCGGCGGGCGGCGCGGCTTCTCCCCGCAGAGAACCTGACGGAATTCTCCCGGGTTCTGTCGGAGGCGACAGGTACCGTGTCTTGCAGCATGCCGACGGTCCCCGCGCGGCGGACCGCCGCCGAGGAGCAGGGACGAGCAGGCACCAGCAAGCAACAGCACGGACGAGCACCGTCACGGACGAGCACAGTACGGACGAGCACAGTGGAGCGTTGACGCACGATGGACGAGTTCTACGAGACCGAGGAACCTGCGACCGGCCCGGCCGATCCCGAGGCGGGCGTGCGACATGCGCTCGACGCGCTCGACGGGCTCGACGACCTGCCCCCGGCCGAGCACGTCGCCCGGTTCGAGGCGGTCCACGACGCCCTGCGCGCGCACCTGAGCGGTGACGCCTGACGGTGGTGACGACGACTGTGAGTACGCGTGTGGACGCGGAGCTGGTCCGTCGCGGGCTGGCCCGTTCGCGGCGGCACGCCGCGGAGCTCGTCGCGTCCGGCCGGGTCACGGTGGCGGGGCGGGCGGTGGTCAAGCCGTCGTCGGCGGTGTCCGACGGCGACGAGGTGTCGGTCGCTCCCGGCGCCGACCCCGAGCACGAGTTCGCGTCGCGCGCCGCCCTCAAGCTGGTCGGGGCGCTCGACGCCCTGGCCCGCGTGCCGGGCAGCCCGGTGGTCGAGGGCGCGTTCTGCGCCGACCTCGGCGCCTCGACCGGGGGTTTCACGGACGTGCTGCTGCGCCGCGGCGCCGCCCATGTGGTGGCGGTCGACGTGGGCCACGACCAGATCGTGCCGGCGCTGCGTGCCGACGACCGGGTGACGGTGGTCGAGGGCCTCAACGTCCGCGAGCTGACGCCGGGCGACCTGCCCCGGGCCCCGGACGTCGTGGTCGCCGACCTCTCGTTCATCTCCCTGACCGTGGTGCTGCCCGCCGTCGCGGGCGTGCTGCGTCCCGGGTCGCAGGCGCTGCTGATGGTCAAGCCGCAGTTCGAGGTGGGGCGCGAGCGGCTGGGCAGCGGGGGTGTGGTGCGCGACCGCGCGCTGCACGCCGAGGCGGTCACCACCGTGCTGCGCGCCGCCGAGGGCCTGGGCCTGCTGGCGCGGGCCGTGGTGCCGAGCCCCCTGCCGGGCCCGAGCGGCAACCGCGAGTTCTTCGTGTGGCTCACGCCGGCGGGCGCGACCGACTGGACCCCCGGGGACGACCTGGCCCTCGCGGCTGCCGTCGAGACGGCGGTGGCCTGGGACCCGACGCACGGCGAGCCCGCGACACGGCCCGGCCACCCGCCGGAGCCGCCGGCCGTCGTCGTGCACGGACGGCAGGACGACGAACCCCCGGCCGACCGGCCGGCAGGGCAGCAGGACCAGCACACGGATCAGAAGCACACCGACCAGAAGCACACCGAGCAGAAGGAGCCCCGACCGTGACCCGGCGCGTCCTCATCGTGACCCATGGCGGTCGTCCCCAGGCGGTCGCCGCCCTGGCCGAGGCTCTGCGCGAGCTGAAGGCGGCGGGCTTCGAGTACACGTTGCACGACGACGCGCTCGCGGAGGAGTTCGGCGACCACATGGCGGCCAAGCGCCTCGCGGAGGGCGTGCACAACGCCGAGGCCGTGATGGTGCTGGGCGGCGACGGCACCATCCTGCGCGCGGCGGAGCTGACCCGCGGCACGGACGTACCGCTGCTCGGCGTGAACCTCGGGCACGTCGGCTTTCTCGCGGAGTCGGAGCGCGAGGACCTCGGCGCCGCCGTCCGGCGGCTGGTGGCCCGGGACTACGACGTCGAGGAGCGCGCCACGGTCGACGTGACGGTGCACCTGCCGGGCACGGCGGAGCCGGTGGTCGGCTGGGCGCTGAACGAGGCGACCGTCGAGAAGGCGTCGCGCGACCGCATGCTGGAGGTCGCGATCGGGGTGGACGGCCGCCCGCTGCTGTCGTTCGGCTGCGACGGGGTGGTGATGTCCACCGCGACGGGCTCCACGGCCCACGCCTTCTCGGGCGGCGGGCCGGTGATCTGGCCGGACGTCGACGCCGTGCTGATGGTGCCGCTGTCGGCGCACGCGCTGTTCGCGCGACCGCTCGTGATCGGCCCGCGGTCGCGCTACACGGTCGACGTGCTGCCGCAGTCGACGGTCGAGGGCGTGCTGACCTGTGACGGGCGCCGGGAGATCCGGCTGCCCCGCGGTTCTCGCGTCGTCGTGCGCCAGGGCGGTACGGTGCGGCTCGCACGGTTGTCGAACGCGCCGTTCGCGGACCGTCTCGTGTCGAAGTTCAGCCTGCCCGTCTCGGGCTGGCGGGACCGTGTCGGGTCGGGGCGGGCAGCAGGGCAGGATGTACCTTCTGACCCAGCCGACACCACACCAGAACATTAAGGAGTCAGGTGCTCGAGGAGATCGCTATCGAGAACCTGGGCGTCATCCGCTCGGCCCGGGTACCCCTGTCGGACGGCCTGACCGTCATCACGGGCGAGACGGGCGCGGGCAAGACGATGGTGCTCACGGGGCTGAACCTGCTCATGGGTGCCAAGGCCGACCCGCAGTCGGTGCGCCCGGGCGCGTCGTCGGCCGCGGTCGAGGGGCGGGTGCGCGTCTCCGGGCGTGACGCCGTGCTGGGCCGCGTCGACGAGGCGGGCGGCGAGGTGGAGGACGACGGCACCGTCGTGATCCTGCGCACCATCGCCGACGGCCGCTCCCGCGCGCACCTGGGCGGCCGTGCCGTGCCGCAGGGTGTGCTCGCGGAGATCGCCGAGGACCTGTTCACCGTGCACGGCCAGGCCGACCAGCTCCGGCTGCGCACCTCTGCGAAGCAGCGCGACGCCCTGGACACGTTCGTGGGCCCCGCCCACCAGCGCGTGCTGGCCGCGTACCGCACCGCGTGGAGCGAGCGCGGCGGCCTGCTGACCGAGATCGCGGACCTGGAGGCGCGCGGCGCCGAGCGGGCCCGCGAGGTGGAGCTGCTGCGCATCGGCCTGGAGGAGATCGAGCGCGTCGACCCGGTCAGCGGCGAGGACGTCGAGCTGCAGGCGCTGATCGAGCGCCTGTCCAACGCGGAGGGCCTGCGCACGGCGGCCACCGAGGCGCACGAGGCCGTCGCGGGCGAGGACGCCGACGGCGCCCGGGAGAACGCGATCGCGCTGGTCGAGCGCGCGCGGCGCGCGCTGGACGCGGCGGCGCACTCCGACGCCGCGCTCGGCGTGCTCGCCACCCGGTTCGCCGAGGTGGGCTACCTCCTCTCGGATGTGGCGACCGACGTCGCCGCCTACGTGGACGACCTGCAGGCCGACCCGGCCGGGCTGGAGACGGCGCACAACCGGATGGCGGAGCTGAACGGCCTGACCCGGTCCTACGGCGAGACCATCGACGAGGTGCTGCAGTGGGCCAGCGACGCGGGCCTGCGCCTGCTCGACCTGGACGACGGCGGCGACCGCCTCACCTCGATGCGCGCCCGCGTGGCGGAGCTGGACGGCGAGCTGGACCGGCTGGCGGAGATCCTCACGGCCGAGCGCAGCCGCGGCGCGTCCGAGCTGGCCGAGGCCGTGACGAACGAGCTGCACGGCCTCGCGATGGGCGGCGCGCACCTCGTGGTCACGGTGGACGGGCTCGACCAGCCGGGGCCGTTCGGCGCCGACCAGGTCACGTTCCTGCTGGTGCCGCACCCCGGCGCCCCGGAGCGCCCGCTCGGCAAGGGTGCGTCCGGCGGTGAGCTCTCCCGCGTGATGCTCGCCCTGGAGGTCGCCCTGGCGACGTCGGGCGGCGCGGCCGCGGCGCGTACCGCGGACACCCCGCGCAGCACGTTCGTGTTCGACGAGGTCGACGCCGGGGTCGGCGGCCGGGCGGCCGTCGAGGTAGGTCGCCGGCTGGCGCAGCTCGGGCGCAGCACCCAGGTGGTCGTCGTGACGCACCTGGCCCAGGTCGCCGCGTTCGCGGACGCCCACCTCGTGGTCACCAAGAGCTCGGACGGCGAGGCCGGCGCGAGCGACGGTGACGACGGGATGATCACGGTCACGGGCGTGCGCGAGGTGACCGCGGACGCCCGCGTCCGCGAGCTGGCGCGCATGCTGTCCGGCCAGGACGACTCGGAGACGGCGCGTACCCACGCGCTGGAGCTCCTGGAGTCCTCGGTCGTGGGACGATAGAGCGGATGAAGCTGATCTCCCGACCCGAGAAGCGCGCCGACAAGGGCGCAGCGAAGAGTGCCGCCGACCAGGCCCCGGTGCTGCCGCAGGCCGTGGCGCACGGTCCCGCCCGGATCGGGGCGCGCACCAAGGAGCTCACGTCCCGGCTGAACCACGGCGACGTCGCCGTGATCGACCACGTGGACATCGACCGCGTCGCGGCCGACGCCCTGGTGTCGGCCGCGCCCGTCGCCGTCCTGAACGCCGCCCCGTCGACGTCCGGCAGGTACCCCAACACGGGCCCGGACATCCTGGTCGAGGCCGGGATCGTCCTGGTGGACGACCTGGGGCCGTCGGTCATGAAGATCGACGAGCACGCCGACATCGAGATCGTGGGCGGCGAGGTCGTCGTCGACGGCGAGGTCGTGGCCACGGGCACGTTCCAGACGCCGCGGACGGTGGCGGCGAGCATGGCCGCGGCCCGCGAGGGCCTGTCGGCCGAGATCGAGCGGTTCGCCGAGAACACGATGACGTACCTGCGCCGCGAGCGGGACCTCCTGCTCGACGGCGTGGGCGTGCCGGACATCCGGACCCACATCGACGGCCGGCACGTGCTGATCGTGGTCCGGGGCTACCACTACCGCGAGGACCTGGCGCAGCTGCGGTCCTACATCCGGGAGAACCGGCCCGTCCTGATCGGCGTGGACGGCGGCGCCGACGCGATCATCGACGCGGGCTGGCAGCCCGACATGATCGTGGGCGACATGGACTCCGTCTCCGACCGGGCGCTGGCCTGCGGCGCGGAGATCGTGGTGCACGCCTACCGCGACGGCAAGGCGCCCGGGCTGGAGCGCGTCAAGGCGCTCGGCGTGGAACCCGTCGTCTTCCCCGCCACCGGGACCAGCGAGGACATCACCATGCTGCTGGCCGACGACAAGGGCGCCGAGCTCATCGTCGCCGTCGGCACGCACGCCACCCTCGTGGAGTTCCTCGACAAGGGGCGTTCGGGCATGGCCTCCACCTTCCTCACCCGGCTCCGGGTCGGCGGCAAGCTGGTCGACGCCAAGGGCGTGTCCCGGCTGTACCGCACGCGGATCTCCAACACCCAGCTCACGCTGCTGTCGGGCGCGGGCGTCGCGGCTGTGCTCGCGGCGCTGGCCTCGACGTCGGCCGGCCAGACCTTCTTCGGACTGATGGGGGCACGGTTCGACGACGTCGTGTCCTGGATCGGTAACCTGTTCGGCGGCTGACCTGCGGGGATACCTTCCCGCACGCATGCCGCCCCGACCTGACACCGGGCCCCACCGCCCGGAACCTGCTTAAGGACTCCTTTCCACCGTGATCGACTTCCGATACCACCTCGTCTCGCTCATCTCCGTCTTTCTCGCCCTCGCGGTCGGCATCATCCTCGGCGCCGGACCCCTGCAGGGGGCGATCGGCGAGACGCTGACGGAACAGGTGGACGCGCTGCGTGCCGAGCGCTCCGACCTGCGCACCGAGCTGGACGCCACGCAGAGCGCGCTGGACGGCGACGAGCGCTACATCGAGGCGGCGGGTACGCAGCTGGTCTCCGGTTCGCTCGAGGGCGAGCGCGTGGCGGTGGTGCAGCTCGGCGAGGTCTCGCAGGAGGTGCACGACGGCGTGCTGAACCAGCTCGACACCGCGGGCGCCTCGGTCGTGGCCAAGACGGAGCTCACGGACGCGTGGACCGACCCCGCCGAGGAGTCGACGCGCGAGACCGTGGCCGAGGGGCTGCGAGTCAACCTCGGCTCCGCGGCCCCCGAGACGGACGACCCGAGCGCCCTGCTCGGCGCGGCGCTCGCCCTGTCGCTCACGGGCAGCGACGGCGGCAGCGACCGCAGCTCGCAGGCCACCGACCTGGAGGCCCAGCTGGAGCGGTTCGGCTTCGCGGAGCCGGGCGACGAGCAGACGGAGGCCGCGCAGGCGCTCGTGCTGCTCGTGGGCCCGGCCGGGCAGCCGCAGGAGACGGCGGACGGCGCCACCGAGGAGGCGGAGCCGACGCCGGACGTGTGGACGGCCGTGACGCTGGCCGCACAGGAGGTCTCCGGCGCGGCGATCCTCGCCGGCCCGACGGACGACCCGGGCGACGCCGTGCAGGCCGTGCGTGACGACGAGGACATCGCCGCGGTGGTCACGACCGTCAGCGGCGTCGACCGGCTCGCGGGCCGGATCAACGTGCCGCTCGCGGTCGCGGCGCGCCTGAGCGGCGTCGTGGGGCAGTACGGGCTCGAGGACGACGCGACGACGGTGCTGCCGCCCGCCGTCGACGACACGGCCGGCGACACCGTGGGCGACACCGCCGGCTGAGCCGGAAACGAGCCGAGGCCGAACGGTACGAGCAGCGAAAAGACCGACACACAGACCGAGGGGTAGTCATGGGTGCAGGAAGGTTCATCGTCGCGGGCGTCGTGGCCGGGATCGCGACGGCGTTCGCGCGCCGCAAGCTCGACGAGAAGGTCGCCGAGGGCGCTCTCGGCGGGGACGACACGTGGACGCGGACCAACCACCGCGGCGAGCCGATCAGCCTGCTGGAGGGCCCGGCGGTCACGGCCGGCCTCGTCGCCGGCGCGGCCGTCGGGGGCGGTGCAGCCCCGGGCGCCACGGCGTTCGCCACGGCCGCCGCGGGCGGATTCGGCCTCTACGACGACCTCGCCGAGGACACCGCCACCCGCACGAAGGGCCTGCGCGGCCACCTCGGCGCGCTCAAGGAGGGCCGCCTGACCACGGGCGGCCTCAAGGTGCTCGGCATCTCCGGCTCCGCGCTGCTGGCGTCTGCCGTCGGCACGCCCCGCACGGCGCGCAGCGCGTTCGGCCACGTGGTCGACATCGGCCTCAACGGCGCGCTGATCGGCGGCACCGCCAACCTGATCAACCTCTTCGACCTGCGTCCTGGCCGGGCCCTGAAGGCGGGCGTCGCGGCGAGCCTGCCGTTCGCCCTCGCCGGCACCGGCGCGGCGGGCGCCGTGCTGGGCGCGGCCGCCGCGGCGGCGCCGGGCGACCTGGGGGAGAAGGACATGCTGGGCGACGGCGGCGCCAACGCGCTCGGCGCGCTCGTCGGCAGCCAGGTCGCGTTCAACGCGCCCCGCGCGGTGCGGTGGGCGGCGCTCGCCGGCGTCGTCGGCCTCATGCTGGCCTCGGAGAAGGTGAGCTTCTCCCAGGTGATCGCCGACAACGAGTGGCTGAACAAGGCCGACATGCTCGGCCGGCGCCCCTCGGCGGCGGTCGAGGAGTCGGTCGCCGAGCTCGCCCAGACCAAGCCCGTGGCCACCCCGGGCGCGTGAGCCGCACCCAGTCCCTGGCGAGCGCGGCGCTGCTCGTCACCGTCGTCACCCTCGCCAGCCGCCTGGTCGGCTTCGGCCGCTGGCTCGCGCAGGGCGCGTGGCTCGGGTCCGACGGCGTCGGGACGGTCTTCAACTCGGCCAACCAGCTGCCCAACCTGCTGTTCGAGGTCGCTGCCGGCGGCGCGCTCGCGGGCGCCGTCGTGCCGCTGCTGGCCGGGCCCCTGGCCCGGGCGGCGTTCACCGCCGACGGCACCGCGGCCTCGAAGGAGCAGGCCTCCCGGATCGCGTCGGCCCTGCTGGGCTGGACGCTGGTCGTCCTGGTGCCGCTGGCGGCCCTCACGGCCCTCCTGGCGCGCCCGATCATCGGCCTGACCGGGCTGGACGACCCGGTGCAGGTGGACGTCGCCACGGCGTTCCTGCGGGTGTTCGCCGTGCAGGTGCCGCTCTACGGGATCGCCGTCGTGCTGGGCGGCATCCTCCAGGCGCACAAACGGTTCTTCTGGCCGGCGTTCGCGCCGCTGGTCTCCAGCCTCGTCGTGATCGTGGTCTACGGGGTCTTCTACCTGCTGGCGGACGGCGACCAGCAGGACGTCGCCGCGCTGTCCGCCCAGGCGTTGGAGTGGCTGGCGTGGGGCACCACGGTGGGTGTCCTGTTCCTGGCGCTGCCGCTCGTGGTACCCGTGTGGCGTACCGGGCTGCGGCTGCGGCCCGCGCTGCGGTTCCCGTCGGGGGAGGGGCCGCGTGCCGCGCGCCTGGCGTTCGCAGGCGTGGGCGCGCTCGTGGCGCAGCAGCTCTCGGTGTTCCTCACGCTGCGCGCGGCCAATGCCGCGGGCGGCGACGGCACGCTCTCGGTCTACCTGTACGCGCAGCAGGTCTACCTGCTGCCGTACGCGGTGCTCGCGTTCCCGATCGCCACGAGCGCGTTCCCGCACTTCGCGGAGCACGCCTCGGCCGGCCGGACCGACGAGCTGCGCGCCCTGGTGGCCCGCACGACGCGCACCCTGCTGCTCGTGACGGCCCTGGGCATGGCCGCGCTGATCGCGGCCGCCCCGTTCGTCGAGCAGGTCTTCGACCTCATCGTGCGTGGTGACGCCCCCGGCCTCGCTGCGGGGCTGATCACGATGGCGCCCGGGCTGATCGGGTTCGCGCTGATCCTGCACCTGTCGCGCGCGCTGTACGCCGTCGACCACGGGCGGGCCGCGGTGACCGCGACCGCGAGCGGGTGGGGCGTCGCGGCGGTCGGCGCGGCGCTGGTGCCGGTGCTGTTCGCGACGCGGACGCGGGAGTCGGACTGCTTCGAGTCCTCGTCCTCCTGCGTCGACCTCGCGCTGCGGACCGACGTCATGGCGGCGCTGGGCGCCGTGGGCACGGCCGGGATGGTCGTGGCCGGGCTGGGGCTGCTCCTGGCCGTCCGCCGGCACCTCGGCGCGCCCGCGCTGGGCGGCGTCTGGCGGGCGCTGATCGTGGTCCTCGTGGCGGCCGCCGTCGGTGGCGCCGCCGGGCTCTGGCTGCCGTGGCGGCTCGGGCTGTGGGAGAGCTCGTTCTTCTCGCTGCCGGGTTCTGCGTCGAGCGAGGTCGAGTTCGACGGCGGCGCGTTCGCCGCCGAGCTGGGCCTCGGGCTGGCCTTCGGGCTGCTGGCCGCGCTCGTCACGCTGGTGGTGGCGGTGCTGCTCGACCGGGACCTGCGCACCGCCGTCGGACCGCTGCTCAGGAAGGTGTGGAGGAAGTTCTCCCGGAAGTCCTGACTTAGCGAGCGCAAAGGGCGCAACAGGGGCAGACTCGACAGGAACCGAGCGATACGTCACGCGCAGTGAGCGCGTGTGCTGGTTGTTACACCACCAGTACGCCGTACCTCGTTTAGGATGGAGTTCCGTGGTCGAACACCGAAGCAGTCTCCAGTCCCGTCATCGGTCCGGCGCCTCCACGCCGACCAAGCACATCTTCGTCACCGGTGGTGTGGCGTCCTCTCTCGGCAAGGGTCTGACGGCGTCGTCACTCGGCCGCCTGCTCCGCTCCCGTGGCCTCAGCGTCACGATGCAGAAGCTGGATCCCTACCTCAACGTGGATCCCGGCACCATGAACCCGTTCCAGCACGGCGAGGTCTTCGTCACGGAGGACGGCGCCGAGACCGACCTGGACATCGGGCACTACGAGCGCTTCCTCGACGTCGAGCTCCCCGCCTCGTCCAACGTGACGACCGGCCAGGTGTACTCGCGCGTCATCGCCAAGGAGCGCCGCGGCGAGTACCTGGGCGACACCGTGCAGGTCATCCCGCACATCACCGACGAGATCAAGTTCCGGATGCGCGAGCAGGCGTCGGACGACGTCGACGTGATCATCACCGAGATCGGCGGCACCGTCGGCGACATCGAGTCGCAGCCCTTCCTCGAGTCCGCCCGGCAGGTGCGGCACGAGCTCGGCCGCGACAACGTGTTCTTCCTGCACGTCTCGCTGGTGCCGTACATCGGCCCGTCGGGCGAGCTGAAGACCAAGCCGACGCAGCACTCCGTGGCCGCGCTGCGCTCGATCGGCATCCAGCCCGACGCCATCGTGCTGCGCTCCGACCGCGTGGTGCCGCAGGGCATCAAGAACAAGATCGCGCTCATGTGCGACGTCGACAACGAGGCCGTGATCAACTGCGCCGACGCGCCCTCGATCTACGACATCCCGCGCGTCATCCACGCCGAGGGCCTGGACGCCTACGTGGTGCGCCGCCTGGGCATGCCCTTCCACGACGTGGACTGGGACGGCTGGAGCCGCCTCCTGGAGCGTGTGCACGAGCCCGAGCACAACGTCGAGGTCGCGCTGGTCGGCAAGTACATCGACCTGCCCGACGCCTACCTGTCCGTGACCGAGGCGCTGCGCGCCGGCGGCTTCGCGAACGACGCGAAGGTGACCATCCGCTGGGTCGCCGCCGACGACTGCCAGACGCCGGAGGGCGCCAAGGCCTCCCTCGAGGGCGTCGACGCCGTGCTGGTGCCCGGCGGGTTCGGCGTGCGCGGCATCGACGGCAAGGTCGGGGCGCTGCGCTGGTCGCGCGAGAACCTGGTGCCGACCCTCGGCATCTGCCTGGGCCTGCAGTCGATGGTCATCGAGTACGCGCGCAACGTGCTGGGCTGGGCCGACGCCTCGTCCACCGAGTTCCACCCGACCAGCAGCCACCCCGTCGTGGCGACCATGGCCGAGCAGAAGTCGATCGTGGAGGGCGAGGGCGACATGGGCGGCACCATGCGCCTGGGCGCCTACGAGGCGCAGCTCACCGCCGGCTCCGTCGTGGCCAAGGCCTACGGCAGCGAGAAGGTGACCGAGCGCCACCGGCACCGCTACGAGGTGAACAACGCGTTCCGCGTCGAGCTGGAGGAGGCGGGCCTGCTGATCTCCGGCACGTCCCCCGACTCGTCGCTCGTGGAGTTCGTCGAGCTGCCCGCCGAGACGCACCCGTACTTCGTCTCCACGCAGGCGCACCCCGAGTTCAAGTCGCGCCCCACGCGGGCACACCCGCTCTTCGCGGGTCTGATCGCGGCGGCGCTCGAGAAGCAGTCCTCGTGAGAACGGGCAGGATCGCCGGTAGGCGCGGCGGAGGGACAGCATGAGCAGCGACGAGGTCACGGACGTCATCGACCCCCGCCCCGCGCGGCGGCTCGACGTACCGTTCCAGGGGTTTGTGGTCGACATGGTCTCCGACGAGGTCGACCTCGGCGAGGCCGGCGGCATCGTCCGGCGCGAGTACGTCGACCACCCGGGCGCGGTCGTCGTCGTGGCGCTGACCGACGACGGCAACGTGCTGCTGCTGCGCCAGTACCGGCACCCGGTCGGCGCCTTCCTGTGGGAGGCGCCCGCCGGCCTGCTCGACCTGGACGGCGAGGACCCGCACGTCGCGGCGGCCCGCGAGCTGGCCGAGGAGGCGGACATGAACGCCGGCTCCTGGGACGTGCTGCTCGACCTGCTGCCCACGCCGGGCGGCAGCAACGAGGCCGTCCGCGTGTACCTGGCGCGCGACCTCACGCCCGTGCCCGACGACGAGCGGCACACGCGCGAGGCCGAGGAGGCCGACATGGTCGTGGTCCCGGTGCCGCTGGAGGAGGCCGCGGCGCTGGCGCTCGCGGGCCGGCTGCACAACGCGGCGACGATCGCGGGCGTGCTGGCGGCGGCGATCGGGCGGGCCTCCGACTGGGAGACGCTGCGCCCGGTGGACTCCCCGTGGGAGTACCGCAAGAACTGAGTTCTCGCAGCGGAGCGGGTCCGATCAGGGTGGTCGGTGGAACGTCAGGTATTCGGCAAATCGAGGTGCCGATCTCCTGACGATCTGCCGACCACTTGCTGTTGGCCGCGCGCCTGCCGCGTGCCTGCCGCGTGCCTGCCGCGCGCCCGCCGCGTGCCTGCCGTGCGGGTGTCAGTGGGTGCGGCTAGCGTTGTTTCTGGCCGGAGATATGTCTGGTATCTCCCCGGGAAGGGGCGCGGCGATGACGGGCACCGAGGTACAGACCGAGCAGGTGGGTTCCAGGACCGAGCCGACGCCGTCGGGCAGCACACCGGCGCCGGGCGAGCCACGCCGCAGGATGCCCGCCGGGATGGCGGGCGTGCTCGGGTTCGTGCTGGGTGCGGCACTGACCGCCGGGCTGGTCGCGGGCGCCGTCTCCGCGCTGCGCGACGACTTCCGCGACGCGATCTGGCGGACGCTGCTCGACGGGCTCAACCCGTTCACGACGGGCCAGGTCGACCGGTCCGAGACGCCGGTGCTGGTCAGCATGCACGACCTGGCGCGGTTCGTGGCGGCCGAGGCGCAGTACGAGGTGCTGGTCGACCTGGAGAACGACGTGAGGTACGTGCCGAGCTGGCTCGCGGGGGAGCGGATCGTGCTCGCGGTGAACGGCTCGGTCGACGCGTACGTGGACTTCCGGGACCTGGACGAGGACGCGATCGAGATCTCGGACGACGGTACGACGGTCACCGTCACGCTGCCGGAGCCGGCGCTCGCCGAGCCGCGCATCGACCTCGACGCCAGCCGCGCCCTGACGGAGGACCGGGGGCTCGTCGACCGCGTGGGTGATCTCTTCGACGCCGACACCGACGCTCGCCAGGAGGCGCTCGCGGCGGCCCAGGACCGGATCTCGGACGCCGCGGCGGGCTCCGAACTGGACGAACGGGCCCGCGCGAACACGACCGCGACCCTGGAGGCGATGTTGTCCCCGTTGGGGTACGACCAGGTCGTGGTCGAGTTCGGGTAAGTGTCCGGGTAAGTCGCGAAGGCCGCTTACCGGGCGTGTCATAACTGCGTCACCGGGCTGCGCTATTCTCCCCGCGTGACCAGCGAACCCGACATGCTTCCCAACGTTTCGTCCCTCCCGGCGTGGCTCGTTCCGTCCGTCTACCTCAACTGGTCCGAGGACTGGCTGGGCGAGGCGGTCGCCATCGCGAGCCGGAGCCACGAGCACCGCCTGCCCGGTGGCGCGGACGGCCCGCAGCGCGGCGACGTCGTCGTCACCGTCGTGGGCTCCGAGCCGGGCATCGTCGCCGCGGTCGAGCTCATGGGCGCCAGCCAGGGCGAGGACTGGGTCAGCGACGAGGTCTTCGGCCCGGACAAGCCCGTGGTCTGGGACGACCTCTTCAACGGCGCGGCCGCCTACGCGCGCTCGTCCGGCTGGCTGCCGCAGGAGCATGCCCGCCTCGTGCTCGACGGCATCGCCCACCAGTACAAGCACGGCGCCACGGGCACGCTCGACGCCGGCAACTGCGAGACCGACGAGCTGTCGCCCAACCTGCACGTGCTGCGCCTGCTGGGCCACAAGCAGGTCTCGGGCACGGACCTGCGCCGCGAGGAGCGCTGCGCGTCGTGCGAGCGGTTCGTCGACGTCCTGCAGCTGCGCCCGCACGACGACGGCGCCCACACCGGCCAGACCGGTGAGCGCCCCCTGGCGGAGCTCATCGAGCAGACGTTCCTGGTGTGCGGCCCGTGCCACGCCCTGCTGCACCCGCACGCCGTGCTTTCGCAGCGCGCGCAGATGCGCCCCTCGTGCCCGTCGTGCGGTCAGCGCGGCGCCACCAAGCGCATCGTGTGGGGCCAGGCGATCCACGACAACATGAAGCTGGAGCCGGACGTCGTGTACGGCGGCTTCGACACCCCGGTGCCGACGCCGGACTGGTACTGCCCGGAGTGCTACGCGAACTTCTCGTCGGGCGCCGTGGCGCAGCGCGCCCTGGGCGACGTGCCCGACGCCGTCCCGGTGGGGGTCGGCGCGGTCGGCACCCCCGCGAACGGGGAGGACCTCTGGGTCCCCGAGGTCTGATCCTCGCACCCGCTGAACGTGTCAGACCCTCAGGTCACCCCGGTGACCTGAGGGTCTGACACGTTGGGGGGCTGCTAGCTCGCGCCTGCGCCCAGAACCGGTGGTAGGTGAACCGCGGCCCAGGTGCACGGCTTAGAGTGGCGCGCATGCAGCACGTCAACTCCGGCCCCCCGACCGGAGCGCCCGGGGAGCACCCGGTGGTGGCGGTTCTCGGGCCGGTGGCCGTGCTGTCCGACGCCGGTCCGGTCGCGCCGCGCGGCACCCGCGCCGCCGCCCTCGTGGTGCTGCTCGTGCTGGCCGCTCCCCGAACGGTCACGGTGTCCGCCCTGGTCGACGCCCTGTGGGCCGACGACCTGCCGGCCAACCCGCGGGCGGCGCTCCAGAGCCTCGTGTCCCGGCTGCGCTCGCTGGGCCCGGACGTCGTGCGGTTCACGTCCGCGGGGTATGCGCTCGGCGGTCCGAGCGACCTGGACCGGGCGCGCGCGGCCGTGACGGAGGCGCGTGAGCTGCTCGGGTCCGCGGGTATCGCGGGGCCGGACGGCGGTGCGCCGCACCGCTCGGCGGACACGGCCGATCCGGCCGGCGCGTCCGACGGCAGCACCCGGGCCGTCGCGGCGGCCGCCGTCGTCGACGCCGCCCTCGCGCTCTGGCACGGCGAACCGGGAGACGGGCTGGACGACGCGACACCCGGCCTCGCGCAGGAGCTGCGGGACACCGCCGGACGGCTCCGGGGCGAGCTGACCACCCTGCGCCGTCGGGCCGCCGTGGCCGCGGGGGACGCCGCGACCGTGACCGTGCTCGGCAGCGCGGCCCTGGCCGCCGACCCCCTGGACGAGGACGCGGCGCGGGACCTCATGACGGCGCTCGCGGCGACCGGGCGCCCCGACGAGGCGGTGCGCGTGTTCGGGCGGCTGCGGCACGCCCTGGTCGCGGAGCTCGGCACCGACCCGGCGCCGGACCTCGTGGCACTGCACGCGCGCATCGCCGGGGGCGTCGCCGGAGGGGTGGCCGACGGCGACGGCCCGGCCGCCGTCGCGGTGGCCGGCACGCCGGCCACCGCCGCACCCCGGCCCGGAGCCGGCCGGTTCGTGCGCGGGCTGCGCGCCGCCGCCACGCCGCTGATCGGGCGCGCGGACGACGTGCGCGCCGTCGTCGGCGAGCTGACCCGGCACCGGCTGGTGACGATCCTCGGCGCGGGCGGGCTCGGCAAGACCCGGCTGGCCCAGGAGGTGGCGCGCACGGTCGCGGAGGACCGGGCCGCGACGGCGTCGGGCCCGCTGGACGGGCTCTCGATCGCGGTCGCCGAGCTCGCGGGCGTGCGTACCGACGACGACGTGGCGCTCGCGATCGCCGACGGCCTCGGGGTGTCGGCGGTGGGTTCCGCGCGCCTGTCCGACCGGCTGCTCGCCGGCGACCTGTACGACCGCATCGTGGAGCGGGCCCGCACCGCCCGCACCCTGCTCGTGCTGGACAACTGCGAGCACGTGCCCGACGGTGCCGCCCGCTGGGCGGACGTCCTGCTCTCCGCCGCCCCCGGCCTGCGGATCCTGACCACGAGCCGCGCGCCCCTGCAGGTCGCCGCCGAGCAGGTGTACCCGCTGGCGCCGCTCGCCTCGGGCGGTGCGCGCGGCGGGGACTCCGCGGCCGGCGCGGGCGTCCCGGGCGACGGCGCGAGCCCGTCCGGCACCGGACGCGGCCCGGCCGTCGAGCTGTTCCGGCAGCGGGCGCTCGCGGCCCGGCCCGGGGCGCAGCTGCCCGACGCCGTCGTCGCCCGGCTCTGCGACCGGCTCGACGGGCTGCCGCTCGCGATCGAGCTGGCCGCCGCGCGCGTGCGCACCCTGTCGGTCGAGGAGATCGAGCGGCACCTCGACGCCCGGTTCGCCCTGCTGCGCGGCGGTGACCGGACCGTGCCCGACCGGCACCGCACGCTCGAGGCCGTCATCGAGTGGAGCTGGAACCTGCTGGAGCCGTCGCAGCGGGAGCTGTGGCGCCGCGTCTGCGTGCTGCCCGACGGGCTGTCCGCCCACGCGGCCGCGGCCCTGGGCCGCCTCGACACGCATCCCGAGGGGACGGCCCCCGACGGGGTGGTCCCGCTCGACGTGCTCGACGACGTCGACGGTCTCGTGACGCAGTCCCTGCTCGTCGTCGAGGAGGACCCCGGGCTGCCGGGCACCGTTGCCGGGGGAGCGCCCCGGCCCGCCCCGGTGCGGTACCGGATGCTGGAGACGGTCCGGGAGTTCGGCCTGCTGCGGCTCGCCGAGGCGGGCGAGGACGACGCCGTCCGCGACGCGCTGCTGAGCTGGGGCAAGGGCGTGGCGCGCTGGTGCACGTCCCGGCTGCTCGGGCCGGAGCAGGTGGCCGCCGTCGACCTGCTGCGGCGCGAGCACGAGAACCTGCTGTTCGCGATCCGGGAGGCGGCGCGCGCGGAGCGGCCCGACGTCGTCGTCCACGGCTTCGTCGCGCTCGGCGGTGCGTGGACCCTGCGCGGCGCGGAGGAGCGCGCGGCCGACCTGGCGCCCGCCGTCCTCGACGCGGTCACCGGCCGGACCGTCCCGGCCGCGGACGCGGACGTGACCGCGCTGGCCCTGGCCTACGCGGCGGCCACCACGGCGTTCTCCGGGATCACGGGCAACCTGCGGGCCCTGGCCCGGCTCCGGCGGGTGCTGCGCGACCACGGCGACGCGGTGGGCCCGCGGACCCGTGCGGTGGCGAGCATGCTGCTGGCGCCCGCACCGGGCGCGGTCCTGGACCTGCGCGACTCGGCCGACCCGCTCATCGCGTTTCTCGCCCACCTGGTCGCGTCGCAGGAGGCGGAGAACGCCGGGCGGCTGGACGAGGCGCTCGACGGCGCCGAGCGCGCCTACCACCTCGCCCAGGGCATCGGCGACGTGGCCAGCCGGGCCGGCGCCGCGATGTTCCTGGCCACCACGGCGTTCGGAGCCGGGGACACACGGACCGCGAAGCACTGGTCGCGCGTGGCGCGGGAGGGCCTGACGGTGATCGGGGCCGACGGCGCGATGCGGCAGCTCGACTGGGTGGACCTCGGCACCGCCATCGCCGACGGCGACCTGGCCGGGGCCGAGCGGATCTGCGCGCGGGTGGAGCGGGCCGGACAGGACACGGACCAGTCCGAGCGCGGAGGAGACGAGTCGCGCGCCGTGGTCCGGGCGGGCCGGGCCGAGATCGCCTGGCTGCGGGGTGACGTCGCCGGGGCGCTCGACCTGTACGAGCAGGCGGTGAACGTGTTCGCGGACCTGCCGGGCATCGCGGACGACGACGTGTCGCCCGCCGGTCCGGGCTCGCCCGCGGCGCCCGCCGTCGGGCCGCCCCCGGCCGGCCGCGGGGACCCGTCGCCGGCCGCGCCCTGGGCGGTGATCGTGGGCTCCGCCTGGATCGTTCGGCTCGTCGACGCCGGCCAGGACGCGCGGGCGCGGCAGGTGGCCGACGTCGTCCGGCGTCGTGCCGTGCGGCTGTACCGGGAGTGGATGCGCCACGTGGCCGACCACCCCGTGCTCGGCACGGTGTGCCTTGCCGTGGGCGCCGTGCTCGCGGCGGGGTCGCGGTCGGCAGCCGCCGGCGGGCTGGAGCTGCTCGCCCTGGCGGAGGTGCTGGGCTCGCGGCAGGACTTCCTGGCGCTGCGGCGTGAGCCCGTCCTCGCCGCGGCGGCCGACCGGCACGGGGCCGAAGCGGTGGCCGCGGCGCGGGCCACGATCGCGGCGATCCCCCGGGAGGACCTCGCGGAGCGGGCCCTGGCAACTCTGGAGCACCTGCCGACATTGACGTCGGCCGCGGGTGAGCGGGTGTCGAACGTAGGGATCGTCGGACCATGAGCGGTCATGGAGCGACGATCCCTACGTTCGACACCGCGTGGGCCGCGGGCGGGACTCAGGCCTTGCGGAGGTAGCTGCGGACCGCGATCGGGGCGAAGATCACCACGACCACTGCCGCGCTCAGCAGCGTCCAGCCCACGTCGGCCGTGACCAGGCCCTCGTTCGCGAGGGAGCGCACGGCGGACACCAGGTGGGACACCGGGTTGACCCGGACGAACGCCTGCATCCAGCCCGGCAGGGTGTCGACCTCGACGAACGCGTTGGACAGGAACGTCAGGGGGAACAGGACCATGAACGAGACGCCCTGCACGAACGTGGCCGACCGTGCGATCACGCCGATGTAGGCGAAGATCCAGCTCAGCGCCCACGCGCAGACGATCACGAGCAGCCCGGCGAGCACCACGCCGCCGAAGCCGCCGCCGGGCCGCCAGCCCATGACCAGGCCGGTCAGGAACGTGATGGTGGTCGCCACGAGGTAGCGGACGGTGTCGGCGAGCAGGGCGCCGGCCAGCGGCGCGATGCGGGCGATCGGCAGGGAACGGAACCGGTCGAACACACCCTTGTCCATGTCCTCGCGGAGCTGGACGCCGGTCACGACCGACGCCGTGATGACGGTCTGCGCCAGGATGCCGGGGATGATCAGCGGCAGGTAGGCGCCGACGCTGCCGGAGACCGCGCCGCCGAACAGGTACGTGAACATCAGCGTGAAGATGATCGGCTGGAAGGTCACGTCGATGAGCTGCTCGGGGGTGTGACGCACCTTGAGCAGGCCGCGGTAGGCCATGGTGAACGACTGGGAGACGGTGGCGGCCAGGCCGACCCGGGCGGGCTGGATCGTGGCGGTGTGCGGTGCCGGGGCCAGGGTTGCGGTGCTCATGCGGTCACCTTCTCGGTGTCGTTCCGGGTGTTCGCGGTGCTGCCGGCAGCGGGGGCGTCGTCCGACGCCGCGTGGCCGGTGAGGGTGAGGAAGACCTCGTCCAGGCTCGGCTTGTCGAGGCTGACGGAGTCGATCGGCACCCCGGCGTCCCGGAACCGGACCAGCAGGTCGGCGACGGCCTCGGCGTGGGGGACCGGCACGGTGATGCGCAGCCCCTCCGGCGCGACGACGCCCGCGGCACCGAAGACCTGCTGCACCAGGCTGAGCGCGGTGCCGAGGTCGTCGGCCTCGGCGAGCCCGACCTGGAGCGACTGGGCGCCGACGGTGGACTTGAGCTCGTCGGCGGTGCCCTCGGCGACCACCGTGCCACGGTCGATCACCGCGATGCGGTCGGCGAGCTGGTCGGCCTCGTCGAGGTACTGGGTGGTGAGCAGCACCGTGGAGCCGTCCGCGACCAGGCGGCGGATCGTGTCCCACATCTGGTTGCGGGTGCGCGGGTCCAGGCCCGTGGTGGGCTCGTCCAGGAAGATGAGCGGCGGCCGGGCGATCAGGCTCGCCGCCAGGTCGAGCCGGCGGCGCATGCCGCCGGAGTAGTTGCGCAGCGGCCGCTTGGCGGCGTCGGTCAGCGAGAACTCCTCCAGGAGCTCGGCCGACTTGGCCCGTGCGGCGCGCGCGGAGAGCCCGAGCAGCCGCCCGAAGACCACGAGGTTCTCGGTGGCGCTCAGCGTCTCGTCGACCGACGCGTACTGGCCCGTCACCCCGATCAGGGAGCGGACGGCGGCGCCCTCGCGGGCGATGTCGTGGCCGAAGATGCGGGCCTCGCCGCCGTCGGGCCGCAGCAGTGTGGCGAGCATGCGGATGGTCGTGGTCTTGCCCGCGCCGTTGGGCCCGAGCACCCCGTAGACGGTCCCGGTACGGACGGTGAGGTCGACGCCGTCCACGGCGCGGTTGTCGCCGAAGATCTTGACGAGGCCCTGTGCCTCGATCGCGTTCGTGTTCATGGTCCCAGCGTGCGGGGGCCCGCTCGCACGGGACTGTCAGACCGCTGTCACGCGTTGTCACGGGTCGCGCCGCACGAAGAGCACCGTGCCGGCGGCGCCGACCAGGGCGATCCACGCGAGCATGACCAGGCCACCCGTGGTGGTCGTGAGCACCTCGTCGGCCGGGGCGTAGAGCTGCGCCGCCGCGCGGTCGGGGAACCAGCGGGCGTGCTCGGTGAGCGCGGCGAGCAGCGGCGAGACGATCAGGACGAGGCTGAGCGTCCCGACGAGCGCGGGGACCAGACCCCGGACCAGCAGGGTGATCGCGTGGCTGAGCAGCCCGACCAGGACCAGGTAGGCCACCGCGCCGGCAACAAGCCTCGCATCGACGTCGCCCGGCGTCACCGGAGCGTCCGTCAGGTACGCGGTGACGGTGGCGGCGCCCAGCAGCCCACCGACGGTCGTGACGGCGGTGAGCACCGCCGCGACGAGCGTGGCGACGGTCTTGCCCGCCAGGAGCAGTCCTCGGCGGGGGACTGCGGCGAGCGTGGTGCGGAGCTGGTGTCCCGCCAGCTCGTGGGAGACCGGGAGGACACCCAGCAGGATCAGGCCGGTCTGCACGAACGGCACGGCCCGGGCCATGACGTCGATGGTCGAGACGGCCTCGCCCTGTGCGGCGGTCGCCGAGGCGGTCAGGGCCGCGGCGAGGGCGACCCCGACCACCGCCGTGCCCACGGCGGCGAGGACGGCAGCCGGTAGCGTGCGGAGCTTGTCGAGTTCGGCGGCGGCGACGTTCAGCAGGCGCATGGTTCACGCGTCCCGTCGGGAGAACACCACGCACGCGACGGTGAGCAGACCGACGGTCCACGCCGCCATGACGAGAGCGCCGGGCAGGACGTCCAGGCCGCCCTCCACCGTCGACAGCCCACCGAAGAGTCTCCGGCCGGCCATGTCCGGCAGCCAGTGGGCGAGCGGGGTGACGTGCGTCAGCAGCAGGGAGAACGACACGAGCGAGCTGTTCGAGACCAGCACGACGAGCGGGATGATCCCGCTGCGGGTCAGTACCGTGACCGCGAGGGCGAGCAGGGCGGTCAGCGCCCAGTAGAGGCCGGCGCCGGCCGATCGGGCCACCGCCTCGTCCCACCCGACCGCCCCGCCAGACGCGCCGCCGATGATCAGGCCGGCCAGAGCGACGCACGCGGGAATCGTGACCGCCGCTGTCGCGATCACCAGCAGCAGCACGCTCAGCGCCTTCGCGGCGAGCAGGCGGACCCGGTGCGGACTCGCCGTCAGGGTCGCCGTGATCTGGCGGCCACCACCTGCGTCCGGGCTGTTCGCGGCGTACTCGCTGCTGATCGCGACCACCCCGATCACGACGGCGCCGACCGTGCCGAGCGGGACGGCCGCGTAACCCGTCTCGAAGGCGGACTGGAACGCCCGCGACCCCTGCACGCCCGAGTCGAGGGCGGCCCGGGCACCGAACGCGTTGAGCACCGTGATGCCCGCCGACCCGATCAGCGTGCCTGCGGCCGCGAGCCCGCTCGCGGGCAGGTTCACGGTCTTGCGCAGCTCGGCCAGGAACGTGTTCAGGAAGCTCATCGTGCCGCCTTCCGGCCGCCGCTGGTGAGCGCGAAGAACGCGTCCTCCAGGCTCCGGTGTCCGGCGGTCACCGCGTCCAGCGTCCCGGCGGCCACGACCCGGCCGGCGGAGATCACCACGAGATCGTCCGCGATGCCCGAGACCTCATCCATCAGATGGCTGGACAGCAGGACCGTGCCCCCGGCGTCCGCATGACCGCGCAACAGGCCGCGAATCCAGCGGATGCCCTCGGGATCGAGCCCGTTCACCGGCTCGTCGAGCACCAGCACCTCCGGCTCGCCCAGGAGCGCCGTGGCCAGACCCAGCCGCTGCCCCATGCCGAGCGAGTACCGGCCGACGCGGACCCGCCCCGAGTCCGACAGCCCGACCTGATCGAGCACCTCGCTGGTGCGGCGGCCCGGAATGCCGTTGCTCCGCGCGACCCACGCCAGGTGGTCCCGTGCCGAGCGCGACCGGTGCGCGCCGGACCCGTCGAGCATCGAGCCGACGGTGCGCAGCGGATCACGCAGGCTCCGGTACGGGCGCCCGCCGACCAGGGCACGGCCGCCGTCGGCGCGGTCCAGGCCGAGCAGGATCCGCAGGGTCGAGGACTTGCCGGCCCCGTTCGGGCCGAGGAACGCGGTGACGCGACCCGGCCGGGCGGTGAAGCCGACCCGGTCGAGGACCGTACGGGGACCATGGCGCTTGACGAGCTGTTCGATCAGGAGCATGCCTCCATCCCAGCGGCCCGCCCCCGCGACGTCATCGGCCCCAGGTCCGGACTCCGCGCGACGACTCGGCCCGTGGTCCGTCAGACCCAGGTTCGATGTGCGTCGGCGGGCGGAAACCTAGACTCAGGCGATGGACTCGACCGCCCGCCCCGAACTGCGCTCACGAGCGTGGCTGACCGCCACCATCGTGCTCGCCGTCCTCGGCCTCTCGCTGGCCGCCACGGGCGTCCAGCAGCCCGTCGCCGTGCTGGTCACGGTGCTCGGGGCGGCCGGGATCGCCCTGGGCGTGATGGTCTGGGCGCTCGTCCGCACGGGCCGCCAGCGCCGCACCTACGAGGACGACCTGACCGCCTGGGCCGCCGAGCGCGCCGCCCAGGCCGAGCGGTTGCGCATCGCGCGCGACCTGCACGACCTCGCCTCCCACGGGCTCGGCCTCATCACCGTGCGCGCCGCGGCCGCCCGCACCCTGACCGGCCCCGCCGGCGAGGTCGAGCACGCCCAGGCGCTCGCGGACATCGAACGGGCCGGCCGGGCGGCCACGACCGAGCTGCGCCGAATGCTCACCGTGCTGCGCACACCGGGCGGCGAGACGGCGCCGCTGCGGCCGGCCGAGGCGCTCGCCGACCTGCCCGCCGTCGTCGACTCCGCGCGGGCCGGTGGCGTCGCGGCGACCCTGGACCTCGACGACCTCGGCGACGTGTCCGCCGGCGCGCAGCTGACCGTGTGCGCGATCGTCCGCGAGACGCTCGCCAACACCGCGCGGCACGCCGGCCCCACGGGTGCTCGCGTCACCGTGCGCCGGGACGCCGACACGATCGCGCTGATCGTCGAGGACGACGGCCCCGTGACCGGCTGGCGACCCTGCCCCGGAGCCGGCCTGGGCCTCGCGGGCCTGCGCGAGCGGGTGGCCGCGCTCGGCGGCACGTTGCACGCCGGTGCCGGTGGGGCCGGTTTCCGGGTCGTCGCGTGCCTGCCGGACCATCCGTCCGGCAGCCCGTCCGGCAGCCCGGCGGACGGGGAAACCCGCCGATGACGGCCCCGGTCGGGGTGCTCGTCGTGGACGACCAGCCCCTGATCCGCCACAGCCTCCGGATCGTCGTCGACGGCGCGCCGGACCTCGCCGTGGTCGGCGAGGCCGGTACGGGCGACGCCGCGGTCGCGCGTGCCGCCGAGCTGCGACCCGACATCGTGCTCATGGACCTCCGCATGCCCGGCGGCGACGGCATCGACGCGACCCGTCGCATCCTCGCCGGTCCCGGGCTGCAGGGAACCCGCGTGCTCGTGCTGAGCATGTTCGAGCTGGACGAGTACGTCCATGCCGCCCTGCGTGCCGGCGCGAGCGGGTTTCTCCTCAAGGACGCCGAGCCCGCGCGGCTCGTCGACGCGATCCGGCGGACCCATTCCGGCGAGTCCCTGTTCGCGCCGAGCATCCTCACCCGGCTCGTCGCGCACTACTTGGACAAGCCCGCGGCGCTGGATCGGCACGCGGCGCAGCACCCGGCCCGGGACCTGTCCCAGGACGCGACGGCGCGGCGCACCGCAGCACGGCTGTCGCGTGGACCGGGTGTCCTCACCGACCGCGAGACCGAGGTGCTCACCCAGGTGGGCCGCGGCCTCTCGAACGACGAGATCACCCAGGCGCTCACCATCTCGATGGGGACCGTCAAGACCCACATCGGCAGCCTGCGAGCCAAGCTGCACGCCCGCGACCGGGCCCAGCTGGTCATCGCCGCGTACGACCACGGGCTGGTCGGCACCGGCCGGGAAGAGGCCTAGCGCCGGTCGGTCAGCGCACCCGCGTCGTCAGCCACACGCGGGTGGTCCCCGCGATGAGCGCGGCCGCGCCGATCATGTGCAGCCCGACGAGCAGCTCGGGCAGGTCGGTGAAGTACTGCACGTACCCGATCAGGCCCTGGGCCAGCGTGATGACGAGCAGCGTGACGGCCGCGCGGCGCACCTCGGCCGGGCCGCGCCGGACTGCCACGAGGAAGGCGACCAGGGCAGCCAGGAACACCCACACCGCGGCGGCGTGCCACTTGGTCAGGAGCGCCGGGTCGATGGCGAACCGGTAACCCACCTCGGAGTCGCCGCTGTGCGGGCCGGCCCCCGTGGTGAGCACGCCGAACACCACGACGACGGCGGTCAGCCCGGCAAGGGCCCAGGCCAGGGTGCGCACCTGCGGCGCCACCACGAGGCGCGGGGCCCCGTCGCCCTCGCCGTGCCTGTGCAGGATGTAGAGGGACGCCGCGACCAAGGCGCCCGAGACGCCGAAGTGCAGGGACACCCAGCCCGGGTGCAGGTGGAGCAGCACCACGATGCCGCCGATCAGCGCCTGCATCATCACGCCCACGATCGGCACCAGGCCGAGCATGCGGTAGGACGCGGTGCGCTTCAGGTCGGTGCACACCAGCACCGCGAGCAGCACCGCGACGACGCCCAGCACACCCGTCAGCGTGCGGTTCCCGAACTCGATGTACGGGTGCAGCGTGGTGGCCTCGTGGAACTGCGGCGTGAAGCTGCCCGGCTCGCACTGCGGCCAGGTGGAGCAGCCCAGGCCGGAGTCGGTCAGGCGCACGGCGCCGCCGGTCCCGATGATGCCGATCTGGCCGATCAGGTTCGCGATCAGGACGGCGCGGGTCCAGTGCCGAAAGCGGTCCACGCGGCCGGGGAGCGCGTCGATCCAGGAGGTGGGTGCGGCGGGTGCGGTCACGGTCCCACGCTAGTGCCCACCGCCGACGACGCCTCCCGTGCTGGTCCCGCACCGGGTGTGATTCTTTGCCGACTACCTGTCAGGAACGCCACAGACGTGTCAGACGCTCAGATCACCGGGGTGACCTGAGCGTCTGACACGTGACGGTGACGAGGAGGAGGAACCGTCAGAGACCGCTGACGTTCAGCAGCAGGTTCGGCGAGCCCGTGCCCGGGTCGGACACGACGTCCGGCACTGCCGCGCCGGTCAGGGCGTCGCCGACCTCGGCCGGCGTCGCGCCCGGATTGCCGCCCAGCACGAGCGCGGCGGCGCCCGCGACGTGCGGCGTGGCCATCGAGGTACCGCTGATGGTGTTCGTGGCGGTGTCGCCGGTGTACCAGGTCGACGTGATGTCGGTACCGGGCGCGAAGATGTCCACGCAGGTGCCGATGTTGGAGTACACGGCGCGGGCGTCCGTGTCCTCGGTGGCGCCCACCGTGATGGCCTCCGGCGTGGAGCCCGGCGAGCCGTCGCAGGCGTCGGCGGCGTAGTCGTTGCCGGCGGCCAGCGCGAAGGTGACCCCGTCCGCGACGGCCTCGGACACGGCGTCGTTCACGGCCTGCGAGAAGCCGCCGCCGAGCGACATGTTGGCCACGGCCGGCTCCCCGGCCTCGTGGTCGGCGGTCACCCAGTCGATGCCGGCGATGACGCCGTCGTAGGTGCCGGAGCCGCTGCAGTCCAGCACGCGGACCGCGACGAGCGAGACGTCCTTGGCGACGCCGTAGGACGAGCCGCCCACGGTGCCCGCGACGTGCGTGCCGTGGCCCGCGCAGTCGGTGGCGTCGTCGTCGTTGTCCACGGTGTCGGTGCCGCTGACCGCGCGGCCGCCGAAGTCCTCGTGGGTGGTCAGGATGCCGGTGTCGACGATGTACGCCGTCACGCCCGAGCCCGAGTTCCCGTACGTGTACGAGTCGTCGAGCGGCAGGCCCTCCTGGTCGATGCGGTCCAGACCCCAGGAGGGGACCGGTGACTGCGTGTCCGTCGCGGTCATGACCCGGTTCTGCTCCACGTACGCGACCGACGGGTCGGCCGCGAGCCGTTCCGCCTGCTCCTGCGACATGGACGCGGAGAAGCCGCGCACCGCGTGGCTGTACGAGTGGCGGACCTCGCCGCCGTACTCCTGCACCAGGCTGCTCGCCGCGGCGCGAACCTGGCCCTTGCTGACACCGCTGTCCTTGAGGACCACGATGTACGAGTCCTCGATCAGTGCGCCCGCGACGGGTGCGGGTGCCTCGTCCGGAGTCGCCGAGGCCACGGCCGCTGCGGCCGGGGCCGCCGCGAGGGCGATCGCGATACCGGCACCGACGATCAGCCGGCGACGGTTGCTGTGAGTGGAAGTCACGCTGCCTCCCTGGGGAATGTAGGTGAAGTGGACCCTAAATGGGCAAATTTCACCCGCCAACCTCTCGAAAAGGTCATACCGCCCAGGTATGCGTGTGTGGTAAGTAGTTTCCTGCGTCCGGTGCCCGCGGCTCAGTGCCAGCGGAAGAGGCGGGCCGCGCCCGCGCCGAGCGCCGCGGTCCAGGCCAGCAGCACCACCACGGAGAACGGGGGCACGGCGCCGTACAACAGCGCGCCGCGCATCGCCTCGCCCAGCGCGCCGGACGGCAGCAGCACCGCCACGTGCGCCAGCGGCCCCGCGAGCTGCTGCGCGGGCAGCAGCACGCCGCCGCCCACCGTGAGCAGCACGAGCACCAGGTTGGCGACGGCCAGCACGCCCTCGGCGCGCAGGGTCCCCGCGAGCAGCAGGGCCAGGGCGGTGAAGGCGGCGGTCCCGAGCAGCACGGCGCCGACGACGGCGGGCAGCGCGCCCAGCTCCGGACGCCACCCCAGCGCCACCGCGACGCCGCAGATGACGACCACCTGCACCACCTCGACGGCGAGCACGCCGAGCACCTTGCCGGCCAGCAGCCCGGACCGGCCGAGCGGTGTGGTGGCCATGAGCCGCAGCACGCCGTTGCGCCGGTCGAACGCGGTGGCGATCGCCTGCGAGGTGAACGCCGTGGACATCACGGCGAGCGCCAGCACGCCCGGCGTCACGAAGTCGACGCGCGAGAAACCGTGCGTGTCCAGGTCGATGAACGAGGTGCGCACCAGGGCGAAGAGCACCAGGACGGGCAGCACGATCGTCACGAGGAGCTGCTCGCCGTTGCGCAGGATCGCGCGGGTCTCGAAGGACGCCTGGGCGGCGATCCGGCGCACGGCCGGCGCGGCCGCGGGCTCGACCCGCGCGGCTGCGGGCTCGACCCGCGAGGTGGGCGCGCTCATCGCAGGTGCCTCCCGGTGAGGTCGAGGAAGACGTCCTCGAGGGTGCGGCTGCCGGTGGTGACCGACCGGGCCAGCACGCCCCGCTCGGCGAGCCAACCGGTGACGGCGGCGACCGCCGCCGGGTCCACGGCCCCGGTCAGGGTGTACACCCCGGCCTCGCCCTCGCCGACCACCCAGTCGCCGGGCAACGCGGATCGCAGGGTCGTCAGGTCCAGGCCCGGGGAGGCCTCGACGCGGATCGAGCCCGGACCCGCGCCGGTACCCGCCGTCAGGTCGCGGACGCTCCCGGACGCGATGACGCGGCCGTGGTCCACGACGTGCACGTGGTCGGCGAGGTCGGCGGCCTCGTCCATGAGGTGGGTGGTCAGCACGATGGCGACGCCGTCGGACCGCAGCTCGCGCACCAGGTCCCAGACGGCGCGCCGGCTCTGGGGGTCCATGCCGGCGCTGGGCTCGTCGAGGAACACGACGTCGGGCCGCCCGACCACGGCGGCGGCGAGCGCGACACGCTGGCGCTGCCCGCCTGACAGGCGGCGCACCGTGGTGCGCGCGAAGCCGTGCAGGCCGAGGCGTTCGGCGAGCTCGTCCACGGGGCGGGGCGCGGCGTACATGGCGGCGACGTGCCGCAGCAGCTCCAGGGCGCGCACCCCGGTGGGCAGCCCGCCGTCCTGCAGCATGACGCCGACGCGCGGGCGCAGCGCCCGGGCGTCGGCCACGGGGTCGTGGCCCAGTACGCGGACGGTGCCGCCGTCGGGGGAGCGCAGGCCCTCGCAGCACTCGATGGTGGTGGTCTTGCCCGCGCCGTTGGGGCCCAGGACGGCGGTGACGGCGCCCGGGCGGGCGGTCAGGTCCAGGCCGTCGACGACGGCGCGGCCGTCGTAGCGTTTGACGAGTCCGCGCACCTGGACGGCGACCTCGTGGTCGGCACCGGCGGGGCTGGCTGTGGCGGCGTCCGCGGTGGCCGCCTGGGCGGGGTCGATCGCGGGCGCGTCGGACAGGGGCACCGCACAATCGTAGGCGGCGCCCCGCGCGGACGGTGTCGTCTGGCGTGACCTGGGCGTGGACCTCGCGTGTGAGATGTGTCGCGATCGGCCCCAACTGAGGGTCGCCTTCCTTGCGCATCTCGAATTAGGGAACAAGGATGTTCTCAAAAGCATTGGCGTCTACGAAGGCGTGCAAACGGGGCGAAGCGTGCCCGTGGACCGACGTGAGGGGAGGTGACCTGCATGAGCGCACCGACACAGGTGCCCGCCGGACCCTCGGCGAGCCACCACACGGCGACCCACGAGACCGACGGCACCACGCGACGGCGCGTGCTCGAGCTCGTCGCCTCCCGCGGGCCGGTCACCGCGGGCGCCCTGGCTGCCGTCCTGGAGCTGACCGCTCCCGCGGTTCGCCGGCACCTCGGCCTCCTGGAGGACGACGGCAAGATCACCGTCCACGAGGCCACGCCGTCGGGCACCCCCCGGCGTGGGCGCCCCGCGCGGCGGTACGTCGTCACGAGCGGCGGTCAGTCCGAGCTGGCCGGTGGCTACCAGGAGATCGCCCGACAGGTGCTGCGGTTCCTCAAGGAGACGGGCGGCAGCGCGGCCGTGGCGGGTTTCGCCAAGGAGCGGTTCGACGCCGTCGCGCGCAGCTACGCACCGCACCTCACGGCGCCCGACGCCGAGGGTCGCGCCGCCCAGCTCGTCCAGCTCCTGTCGGCGGACGGCTACGCCGCCTCCGTGCGGCCGGTGCCGGCGCCGCTGACCGGCCCCACGGCCGGTGTCGTGGCGCCCGCGGTCCAGCTCTGCCAGGGGCACTGCCCGGTGCAGCACGTGGCCGAGGAGTTCCCCGAGCTGTGCGAGCAGGAGGCCCGCGCGTTCAGCGAGCTGCTGGGCTCGCACGTCCAGCGGCTGGCGACCATCGCCGGTGGCGCACATGCTTGCACGACCAACATCCCCGTGAACGTCTCTGCCCAGCCAGGCGCAGGCGTCCCGCGAACGTTCCCCGCGACGACCCCCACCGAAGGAAAGTGATGAGCGCAGAAACGCAAGCGCCAGAGCAGCGCTCCGACGACGAGATCATCGCCAGCATCGGCCAGTACGAGTACGGCTGGCACGACAGCGACGCCGCGGGCATGTCCGCGCAGCGAGGCCTGAGCGAGGACGTGGTCCGCAACATCTCGGCGCTCAAGAGCGAGCCCGAGTGGATGCTGAACCAGCGCCTCAAGGCCCTTCGCCTGTTCGGCAAGAAGCCGATGCCGAGCTGGGGCTCCGACCTGTCGGGCATCGACTTCGACAAGATCAAGTACTTCGTGCGCTCCACGGAGAAGCAGGCCACGTCCTGGGAGGAGCTGCCCGAGGACATCAAGGCCACGTACGACCGGCTCGGCATCCCGGAGGCGGAGAAGCAGCGCCTCGTCGCGGGTGTCGCCGCCCAGTACGAGTCCGAGGTCGTCTACCACCAGATCCGTGAGGACCTGGAGGAGCAGGGCGTCATCTTCGTCGACACCGACACGGGCCTGCGCGACTACCCGGAGCTCTTCCAGGAGTACTTCGGCACGGTCATCCCGTCGGGCGACAACAAGTTCGCCGCGCTGAACTCGGCCGTCTGGTCGGGCGGCTCGTTCGTCTACGTGCCGCCGGGTGTGCACGTGGAGATCCCGCTCCAGGCCTACTTCCGGATCAACACCGAGAACATGGGCCAGTTCGAGCGCACGCTGATCATCGCCGACGAGGGCTCGTACGTGCACTACGTCGAGGGCTGCACGGCACCGATCTACACGTCGGACTCCCTGCACTCGGCCGTGGTCGAGATCATCGTGAAGAAGAACGCCCGCGTGCGCTACACGACGATCCAGAACTGGTCGAACAACGTGTACAACCTGGTCACCAAGCGGGCCACGGCCGCCGAGGGCGCCCAGATGGAGTGGGTCGACGGCAACATCGGCTCGAAGGTCACCATGAAGTACCCGGCGATCTACCTGCTGGGCGAGCACGCCCGCGGCGAGACGCTGTCCATCGCCTTCGCGGGCGAGGGCCAGCACCAGGACGCCGGCGCGAAGATGGTCCACGCCGCGCCGAACACGTCGTCGTCGATCGTCAGCAAGTCCGTGGCGCGCGGCGGCGGCCGCACGTCATACCGCGGCCTGGTGCAGGTGCTCGAGGGCGCCTCCCACTCCGCGTCCAACGTCCTCTGCGACGCGCTGCTGGTGGACCAGATCTCCCGCAGCGACACCTACCCGTACGTGGACGTCCGCGAGGACGACGTGTCCATGGGGCACGAGGCCACGGTCTCGCGGGTGAGCGAGGACCAGCTGTTCTACCTCATGTCCCGAGGCATGGAGGAGACCGAGGCCATGGCCATGATCGTGCGCGGGTTCGTCGAGCCCATCGCGCGCGAGCTGCCCATGGAGTACGCACTCGAGCTCAACCGCCTCATCGAGCTGCAGATGGAAGGGTCCGTCGGCTGACATGACTCTCACGACCGATCACTCGCGCGCTGTTGCCGACGGCGCCCACACACACGGCGTCGGCGGCAAGCCCCAGGGCTCCCGCGCAGAGCGCCGCACGTCGTTCTCCCTGGAGGACATCCCCGTCCCCAACGGCCGCGAGGAGGAGTGGCGCTTCTCCCCGGCCGACCGCCTCCAGCCCCTGTTCCAGGCGGACCTGGGCTCCTCGGGCGTCACGGTCCAGGTGACCCCGGCCCCCGAGGTCAAGGTGGAGACCGTCGCACGCGACGACGCCCGCCTGGGTACCGCCGGCCAGCCCGGTGACCGCACAGCCGTCACCGCGTGGAACGCCTTCGAGCAGGCCACCGTCGTGACGGTCCCGGCAGAGGCCGTGGCCTCCGAGGTCACCTCCGTGCGCATCGAGGGCGTGTCGAAGGACGCGACGGCGGCGCACGTGCTGGTCCGCGCCGAGCGGCACTCCGAAGCCGTGGTGGTCCTCGACCACGCGGGCGTCGGCACGCTCGCCGAGACCGTCGAGATCGTGGTCGAGGACGGCGCGCACCTCACCGTCGTCAGCGTCCAGGACTGGGCCGACGGCGCCGTGCACGCCTCCTCGCACCGTGCCCGCCTGGGCCGCGACGCGAAGCTCAAGCACGTCGTGGTGACGTTCGGCGGCGACGTCGTGCGCGTCACGCCGGACGCCGAGTTCACCGCCGAGGGCGGCGACGTCGAGATGGTGGGCCTCTACTTCGCGGACACCGACCAGCACCAGGAGCACCGCCTCTTCGTGGACCACGCCGTGCCGGAGTGCAAGTCCCGCGTGACCTACAAGGGCGCGCTGCAGGGCTCCGGCGCGCACACCGTGTGGGTGGGCGACGTGCTGATCCGGGCGAACGCCGAGAACACCGACACCTACGAGCTCAACCGCAACCTGGTCCTCTCGGACGGGGCGCGCGCGGACTCCGTGCCGAACCTCGAGATCCAGACCGGCGAGATCGCCGGCGCCGGCCACGCCAGCGCCACCGGCCGGTTCGACGACGAGCAGCTCTTCTACCTCGAGTCCCGCGGTATCTCCGAGGCCGAGGCCCGTCGTCTCGTCGTGCGCGGCTTCTTCGCCGAGCTCATCCACGAGATCGGCGTCCCGTCCGTCGAGGAGCGCCTGCTCGCCTCCATCGAGGCCGAGCTGGAGAAGTCGATGAGCGTGATCACCGGGGCACCGGCCGCCGAGGCTCCGACCGCATGACCGCGCAGCTGGCCTGCATGACCGACGACCTGGGACCGGAGGAGGCGATGCTCGTGGAGCTCGACGGCGCCGACGGCGCCCCGGTCCCGGTCGCCGTGGCCCGCGACGCCGACGGCAACTTCCACGCCATCTCCGACGTCTGCTCCCACGGCGCCGTCTCGCTGTCCGACGGCGAGGTCGAAGGCTGCCTCGTGGAGTGCTGGCTGCACGGTTCCCAGTTCGACCTGCGGACCGGCCAGCCCGTCCAGCTTCCGGCGGTGCGCCCCGTGCCCGTCTACCCGGTGACCGTCGACGGCGAGCGGGTGCTCGTCGACATCGACGTGACCGTGCCTGTTTCTTGAATCCCTGACTTCGCAACCCTGGAGTAACCGATATGCCCACCCTCGAGATCCGCGACCTGCACGTCAGCGTCGAGACCAAGGAAGGCCCCAAGCCGATCCTGCGCGGCGTCGACCTGACGATCGCCAGCGGTGAGACCCACGCGATCATGGGCCCCAACGGCTCGGGCAAGTCCACCCTGGCCTCGGCGCTCGCCGGCCACCCCAAGTACACGGTCACCTCGGGTACCGCAACGCTCGACGGCGAGGACCTCCTCGCGATGAAGGTCGACGAGCGCGCCCGCGCCGGCCTGTTCCTGGCCATGCAGTACCCGGTCGAGGTCGCCGGCGTCTCCGTCGCGAACTTCCTGCGCACCGCCAAGACCGCCATCTCCGGCGAGGCCCCGAAGCTCCGCACCTGGGGCAAGGAGGTCAAGGGCGCGATGGAGAACCTCCGCATGGACCCGGCCTTCGCCGAGCGTTCCGTGAACGAGGGTTTCTCCGGCGGTGAGAAGAAGCGCCACGAGATCCTGCAGATGGAGCTCTTCAAGCCGCGCTTCGCGATCCTCGACGAGACCGACTCGGGCCTCGACGTCGACGCGCTGCGCATCGTGTCGGAGGGCGTGAACCGGGCCAAGGAGACCTCCGACATCGGAATCCTGCTCATCACGCACTACACGCGCATCCTGCGCTACATCAAGCCCGACTTCGTGCACGTCTTCGTCGACGGCAAGATCGCCGAGGAGGGCGGCTCCGAGCTGGCCGACCGCCTCGAGGAAGAAGGCTACGACAAGTACGTCGGCGCGAGCTCGACGGTCACGGCCTGACCGACCGCTGAGGCACTTCGAGGGGACATGATGACCACCACCACCGTGCGACCGGGCGACCCGGCGCCGCAGGCTACGGAGAGCGGCTCGCTCTCCACCACCGAGCTGGCCGCCGTCCGCGCGGACTTCCCGCTGCTCGAGCGCACGGTGCGGGGTGGTCAGCCCCTCGTGTACCTGGACTCCGCCGCGACGTCCCAGAAACCCCAGGTGGTGCTGGACACCGAGGTGGACTTCTACGAGCAGCGCAACGCCGCGGTCCACCGCGGCGCGCACCAGCTCGCCGAGGAGGCCACCGAGGTGTTCGAGCAGGCGCGCGCGGCCGTGGCCGCGTTCGTCGGCGCGGACGAGGGCGAGATCGTCTGGCAGCCCGGCGCCACCGCGGCGATCAACGTCGTGGCCTACGCCTTCTCCAACGCGACCCTGGGTCGCGGGGGAGAGGCCGCCGCGCGGTTCCGGCTCGCGCCGGGCGACGAGATCGTGGTCACCGAGGCGGAGCACCACGCCAACCTCGTCCCGTGGCAGGAGCTGGCCGCGCGGACGGGCACCGTCCTGCGCTGGATCCCGGTGGCGGACGACGGCCGGCTCGACCTGTCGGGCCTCGACTCGATCGTCACCGAGCGCACCCGCGTGCTGGCGTTCGGGCACGTCTCGAACGTGACCGGCGCGATCGCGCCCGTCGCCACGCTCGTCGCGGCGGCGCAGCGGGTCGGCGCGCTCACCGTGCTCGACGCCTGCCAGTCGGTGCCGAACATGCCCGTGGACCTCCACGAGCTCGGCGTCGACTTCGCCGCGTTCAGCGGGCACAAGATGCTCGGCCCCACCGGCGTCGGCGCACTGTACGGGCGGCGCGAGCTGCTGGAGGCCATGCCACCCACCCTCACCGGCGGGTCCATGGTCGAGGTCGTGACCATGGAGTCCACCACCTACGCGCCGCCGCCGCAGCGGTTCGAGGCCGGCACCCAGATGGTGGCCCAGGCCGTCGGCATGGGCTGCGCGGCGGAGTACCTCGGGGAGCTCGGCATGGCGGGCGTGGCCCGGCACGAGACCGAGCTGGCCGCCGAGATGCTGAAGATCGCCGACATCCCGGGCGTGCGGGTGATCGGCCCGCTCGACACGGCCGACCGGCTCGCCGTGGTCTCGTTCGTGGTCGACGGCGTGCACGCGCACGACGTCGGGCAGGTGCTGGACGACAAGGGCATCGCGGTGCGGGTAGGCCACCACTGCGCGCAGCCGCTGCACCGCCGGTTCGGCGTGGCCGCCACGGCGCGCGCCTCGGCGTCGGTCTACACGACGGTCGAAGAAGTTGTCGCCTTCCGGGAAGCGTTGGCGGGGGTCCGGGCGTTCTTCGGAGCAGAGTGAGAACCTCGGGACGACCGAGGTCGGCAAGACTGAGAGAGGCAGCGTCGTGAGCACGCTCGAGCAGATGTACCAGCAGGTGATCCTGGACCACGCGAAGCACCCGGTGGGCCGTGGGCTCGTCGACGTCGCGTCGGTGGAGGGACACCTCGCGGGGGAGTCGCACCAGGTGAACCCGACGTGCGGTGACGAGGTGACCCTCCGGGTCGACGTCACGCCGGAGGGTTCCGTGGCGGGCGTCTCGTGGGAGGGGCAGGGATGCTCCATCTCGCAGGCGTCCGTGTCGGTCATGACCTCGCTCGTCGAGGGCGCCGACCTCGCCGAGGTGGCGCGGCTCGACCGCCTGTTCCACGACCTGATGTCGTCCCGCGGCAAGGGCCTGGGCGACGACGACGCCGAGGACGCCCTCGGCGACGCGACCGCCTTCACGGGCGTGTCCCAGTACCCCGCCCGGATCAAGTGCGCGCTGCTCGGCTGGGCGGCGCTCAAGGACTCGCTGGCGCGCAGCGGCGCGCTGGCCACGAACTGAGGAGAGACCTATGACTGAGGCGAGCACCGACGTCGGGCAGGACGCCCCCGCCGCTCCCGCTGAGGGAGTGGGCCCGTCGCCGACCACCGTGGTGGACGTCGAGGAGGCAATGCGCGACGTGATCGACCCCGAGCTGGGCATCAACGTCGTGGACCTGGGCCTGATCTACGGCATCCAGGTGGACCAGAACAACCACGCGACCATCGACATGACGCTCACGTCGGCCGCGTGCCCGCTGACGGACGTCATCGAGGACCAGAGCGCGCAGGCGCTCGAGGGCCTCGTGGACGGGTTCCGCGTGAACTGGGTCTGGATGCCGCCGTGGGGTCCGGAGAAGATCACGGACGACGGCAAGGAGCAGCTGCGGATGCTCGGGTTCAACGTCTGAGGATCGGGGAGGTTGGGCGGCGGGTTCCTGAACCGGGAAAACGCCGCCTGACCTGCTAATTCTTTTCGGGCCCGTGGGACGGAAGCGGACAGGGACGGCCTTGTGAGGCCACCCGAAGTCCCACGGGCTCTGGGATGAGTCCGCAGGTGGCGGATCATGCATGGGCGGTGGGCGCACCTGGTGGGCGAGAGTACCCACCCATGGCGCGCAGACCTTCCCGTCGCACCTTCGGTCTCCTGGAGGAGCGCAAAGCCCAGTGACCGGCAAGGTCACGAGCGTCCGGGCCCGGTACGTCGGCCCGGACACGGAAAAACACACTCGTTCCTTCGGGGACAAAATGACAGCCGAGGCCGGGCTCAACGACGAGCGGATCCTTGTCGACCGCGGTGAGTGGACGCCCCCAAAGGTCCGTGAGCTTGAAGCGCGCCTCGCGCAGCAGCGGTCCATCACGCTGCGAGAGTGGGCCCGACGGTCGATCGAGGGCAAACGTCTGTGAAACGCGGAAGCTGTGCCGCTGACAGCGCAGCCGGATCTTGCAGCTGGCAAACCCTGCTCTTCACGCGCATTTCGCCCTAATTAGGTCAGATCGAACGAACGCAGCTCGCGTCGCGAGGTGATTTCCAGCTTCCGGAAGATCGTGCGCAGATGTGCGTCCACGGTTCGTCGGCTGATGAAGAGTGCGGCAGCGACCTCGTTCGAGGTGGCGCCCTCGGCGACGCGTGTGGCTATCAGGAGTTCTCGGCCGCTGAGTGCGCTGACCGTGCTCGATGACGCGCGCCGGGCTGATCCGCCGGCTGCCTGCAGTTCGCGGGCCGCGTGTTCGGCGAACCCCACGGCGCCCGCCGCGGCGAAGATCTCATGTGCCGAACTGAGGTGCTCGCGCGCTTCGCGGGGCCGCCGTTGCCGGCGCAGCCACTCGCCGTAGGCGAGGTGCGATCGGGCGAGCTCCAGCCGGGCGGCAGATCCGTTGAGCGAGTCGATCGCTTCCTGGTGGTGGGTTTCGGCGGTTGCTTCCTGTCCGGCGAGCAGTGCGAGGAGTCGGTGTTCGGTGCCGCTGCCCCAGGGCGTCGGATGTGCGGCCACTCGCTCGTGAAGGCGCTGCATCGGGGCGGACGCGAGGTCGTTCCTGCCGATCCTGGCCGCTGCTTCGATGTACTCGACGGGGTTGAAGGCGTAGTACCCGATCTCGTCGCGCTTCTGAGTGGGAGCCGTCGCGGCAAGCGCCCGTTCCCACTGCCCGAGGCCGTTGTAGAGAATGCCCTGGGCGAGTTCGAGGCTGGTGAGGGAACCACCCTCGCCGTTCGCGACGGCGCGTGGATGCTCGGTGTCGATCATGGCCTGGAGGGCTTTCTCTTCGCCTCGCCAGGCGTGCAGCAGGCAGTCGACATAGGTGATCCCCGGGGTTCCGATCGCCTCGGAAATCGCATAGGCCTCGGCGATCCGGGCGTCTGCGGTGCGCAGGTCGCCGGTGTGGACGTCGGTGAGTGCCAGGAGGTTGAGTCCGTTCGGGAGGACGGTTACGGCCCCGGTTTCGCGTGCGACGTCGACGTGGCGTCGGGCGAGGGTTCGCCAGGAGGTCTCGTCCCAGAGGTCCTCGGCGATCATCGCTCCGATCCACCACCATTGGTCGAGGCGTTCGTCGTGCAAAGGCGCGGCGAGGAGTTCCTCGACGGTGTGTCGCATGGCGTGCGCCGCCTCGGCGGGTGGGCGTGTGGCTTGTGACGTGTAGGCGTCGATGATCAGGTTGCGCGGTACGTCGTGGGCCGCTTTGACTCTGCGGCGGGCGGCTGCGTGGGCGACTTCGAGGAGGGGGTCCTTGCCGGCCAGGCGTCGTCCCCATAGTGCAGCCAGGATTGCTGCGAGGTAGGCGTCGGTCGCGGTCTCCGGTTCCAGGCGCTCGGCGACGCCGAGGAGCATCCGCAGAGCTTTGCTGCCCTGCCGTGTGTACAACGTGATCCGTGCTCGGATCAGTTGTGCCTCGTTCGCTTGGGCTGTGTCGAGTGGGCCGCTCTCGGCCCGGTCGAGCATGACGTGTGCGCCCTCGATGTCTCCGGCGCGTTGCAGTGTGTCCGCGGCTGCCAGGCGTCGTCGGGCTCGGGTGGTGTCCTCGGTGCTGAGGGCGGCTGCTCGTCTCAGGAAGGTGCCCGCTGCGGCCAGGCCGCCTCGCGCTGCTGCCCGGGAGGCGGCGCCCTCGAGGTCGGCGGCAAGGTCGTCGTCGAGGCCGAGGCTGGCCTGTGCTCGGTGCCAGATCTGCCGGTCCAGGTCCTGTTCGGCGTCGGTGACGGCGGCGAGCGCCTGGTGTACCGTCCGGCGGTCCTCTGGTGTCGCGCCCTCGTACACCGCGGCTCGGGCAAGGGGGTGGCGCAGCACCACGTGAGACCCCACGGCGAGCAACCCTGTGCTTTCGGCTCGGGCCACCTCGACGGGTCCGACATCGAGCCGGGGCAACGCCGCCCAGAAGAGTCTTGGGTCTCCCAGCGGCTCGGCCGCGGCGACGAGCAGCGGCAACCGTGTCGTCCGGTCGAGGGCAGCCAGGCGCTGGGAGAAAGACCTCTGCACCGTGTCTCGCGCCGTCAGGACGAGGTACGCCGGCACGGCGCTCGGGTCGTGCCGCATCTGTGGGAGTTCCAGAAGCGCCAGGGGATTGCCCCGTGCCTCCGCGAGGATCCGTTGCTCGACGCGCTGGTCCAGCGGTGCTGTGCGACGCGAGCGTAGGAGCGCGCGCGATTCCGCCTCGTTCAGCGGCGTGACCGGCATTGTCGGTATCCGGTCGAGGGGCCCCAGCTCGGGGCGGTCGCGGGTGGCGAACAGAAGGACGACCGGCTCGTCGGCCAGCCTGCGCCCCACGAACCCGAGGACGCGCGCGGAGGCGTCGTCGAGCCAGTGCGCGTCGTCGACCAGGCAGACCACCGGGTGGCCCTCACCGGCCGAGGTGAGCAGGTTGAGCGTGGCGAGACTGGCGAGGTACAGATCGGCCTGTGCTTCCGGGCGCAGTCCGAAGGCGGTCTCCAGAGCGTCGCGTTGCGGGCCCGGCAAGGATTCGAGCAAGCCGAGCACCGGACGGCACAGCTGGTGCAACGCGGCGAAAGCGAAGTCGGCCTCGAACTCGATGCCACGGGTTCGCAGGGTGAGGGCTCCCGGGAGGGTCGTCGCCTCGAGCAAGGCACTCTTGCCGACACCGGCGTCACCATGCAGCACGAGTGCCGCACCTGCGCCCCCGGCCGCATGGTCAAGGAGGGCCTGAAGAGCGCGGACCTGAGGTTCGCGGCCGATCAACGCGTCTGTCATGGGTCGGCCTTGCATAGGGCATGTTAACGCCGCTCGTTAGGCGTCTGGTGCCTAGTACCCGGATGAACCTTTTAGGCAACGAGTGCCGATGCCTGAGCGGGACCTCACGCACGAGATTGAACCGGTCAGCACGACCCGTTCGATCAAGGAGCTCACCATGACCAGCACCACACCCTCCGACGCCGAGCGCGTCGCGATCGTCACCGGCGGGTCTCGGGGCATTGGCCGCGAGACCGCCGAACGGCTCGCCGCAGACGGGTTCGCCGTCGCGATCGTCTATGCGGGCAACAAGACCGAGGCCGACGCCGTCGTCGAGGGGATCACCGCCACGGGCGGTCACGCCATCTCCATCCAGGCCGACGTCGCCGACGAGATCGCCACCCAGTCGGCGTTCGACCAGGTTGTCACGACGTTCGGCGGCGTCGATGTCGTGGTGCACGCCGCCGGCATCATGCGCCTTGCCCCGCTGGTCGACGCCGCACTCGAGGACATCGACCTCATGCATCGCGTCAACGTGCGCGGCACGTTCGTGGTCGACCAGCAGGCCGCTCGCCGGATCCGACCGGGTGGCGCGATCATCAACTTCGCAAGTTCCGTGGTCAACCTGTCGTTGCCCACCTACGCCGGCTACGCCGCGACCAAGGGCGCGGTTGAGGCCATCACCCTGATCCTCGCCCGGGAGCTGCGCGGCCGGGACATCACCGTCAACGCGGTCTCTCCCGGCCCCACGGCCACGGCCCTGTTCCTGGACGGCAAGGACGAGGCGACCATCGCGCACATGGCCGCCCAGCCGCCCCTGGAGCGCCTCGGTGTCCCCGCTGACATCGCCGAGGTAGTGGCGTTCCTCGCCGGACCCGCCCGCTGGATCAACGGCCAGGTCATCCGCATCAACGGGGGCATCGTCTGATCCCCGGCAGCCCGGCCACCCGACCGACACCCCTGCACAACTCACCCAGGAGCACATCATGAGCAAGGTCATCATCATCAGCGGCGCGTCCAGCGGGTTCGGGGCGCTCTCCGCCCGCGCCCTGGCCGACGCCGGGCACATCGTCTACGCCGGCATGCGTGGCACGTCCGGGCGCAACGCCGCCCAGGTCGAGGCGGCTCGGCAGTACTCGGCCGACAAGTCCGTCGACCTGCGCGCCGTCGAGCTCGACATCTCCTCGCAGGAGTCCTGCGACGCCGCGATCACCACCGTCCTGGCTGACGCCGGCCGCCTGGACGTCGTCGTGCACAACGCCGGGCACATGGTCACCGGACCGACCGAGGCGTTCAGCACTGACGAGATCGCCGCCGTGTACGACACGAACGTCCTGGGCACCCAGCGCCTCAACCGCGCCGCCCTCCCGGTCCTGCGCGGCCAGGGCGAGGGGCTGCTCCTGTGGGTCGGCAGCACCAGCACGCGCGGCGGCACCCCGCCCTACCTCGCGCCGTACTTCGCGGCCAAGGCCGCGATGGACTCCCTGGCGGTCAGCTACGCGGCCGAAGTGGCGCGGTTCGGCATCGAGACCACGATCGTGGTCCCCGGCTCGTTCACCCACGGCACCAACCACTTCGCGAACAGCGGCCGCCCCGCCGACTCCGCGACCGTCGCCGCCTACGACACCCACTACCCGAACCTGATGGAACAGGTCAGCCTCCGTCTCGCCGAGCTCGCCCCGCCGGACGCCGACGTCGCGGACGTCGCCACGGCAATCGTCGACGTGGTCGGCACCACCCATGGCAAGCGTCCCTTCCGGGTCCACATCGACCCGGCCGACGACGGTGCCGCGGTCGTCAGCGCGGTAGCCGACCGCATCCGCACCGAGTTCCTGACCCGCATCGGCCTGACCGACGTGCTGCACCCCAGCGCACCCGTCCCCGCCCAGGCCTGATCCCAAGGAGCACCCATGACCATCACCGAGACCCCACCACAGTTCCACGGCAACCTCGTCGGCGGACGCGAGGTACCCGCCGCCTCCGGCCGGATGACCGACGACCTCGACCCACGCACGGGCGGGACCTACCTCCGCGTCCCGGCCTGCGACGTCGGAGACGTCACGCTCGCGGTCGACGCCGCCGACGCGGCGTTCGCATGGTGGGCAGCCACCGCACCCTCGACCCGGCGTGCCCTCCTCAACCACGCCGCGGATCTCCTCGAATCCCGGCTCGAGGAGTTCACGACAGCAATGCTCGCGGAGACCGCCGGGACACGCACCTGGGCCGCGTTCAACGTCTCGATGTCGGCCGAGCTGATCCGCCAGGCCGCGACCATGGCCACGACACCCACCGGCTCGCTCCTGGCGACGGACGTCCCGGGCCAGTGGTCCCTCGCCGTACGCGAGCCCGCCGGACCAGTCGCGGCCTTCGTTCCCTGGAACGGGCCTCTCATCCTGTGCGCCCGAGCCGTCGCCGTAGCCCTCGCCACCGGAAATCCCGTCGTCATCCGGCCGAGCGAGGACGCCCCTGTCACCTCCGGCCTCTTCCTCGCCCAGGTGCTCACCGACGCCGGACTGCCCGACGGCGTCGTCAACACCGTGACCAACGACCGCGCCGACGCACCCGGCGTCGTGCAGGCCCTGGTTGCCGACCCAAGGATCCGGCGCGTCAACTTCACCGGATCCACCGGCGTGGGGCGCATCGTCGGAGCCGCAGCCGGCCAACACCTCAAGCCCGCGATCCTGGAGCTCGGCGGCAAGAATCCGATCCTCGTCCTGGCCGACGCCGACCTCGACCACGCCGCCAACGGCGTGACCACGGCGAAGTTCATGAACTCCGGCCAGATCTGCATGTGCGTGGACCGCGTCATCGTCCACCAAGACATCGCCGAAGACTTCACCACACGCTTCGTCGAGAAGGTGCGAGCACTCGGACAGGGCGACCCGGACTCACCCACCACCACCGTCGGGCCGCTCATCAACGCCCGCGCTGCCGAGCGCGTCGCAGGCCTCGTCGCCGACGCCGTCGCGAAGGGCGCGCGTGTCCTCGTCGGCGGCGGCTCGCCCGACGGGGCGTTCTACCCAGCCACCGTCCTCAGCGACATCACTCCCGAGATGCGCATCTACGGCGAGGAGGTGTTCGGCCCCGTCGCCACAATCTTCACCGTGCCCGACGACGAGGCCGCGCTCACCCTGGCCAACGACACCGACTACGGCCTGAGCTCGGCCGTATACACCGAGAACGCCACCCGAGGGCTGGCGATCGCCAGACGGCTACGACACGGAGCGGTGCACATCAACAACCACTCCGTGTCCGACGAGCCACAAGCCCCGGTCGGCGGCGTCAAGGACTCGGGCTACGGCCACTTCGGCTCCCAGTGGGGAGCCGACTTCTTCACCGAGACCCGCTGGATCACGATCGCGGACCGCGGCTGACATGAACGGCGAACACCCCGGGCGCCTGCCAAGACTGCGTCCCGACCCAGCCGACTACCCGGTCGCGATCGTCGCGCTGCTGTGCACCGCAACGCCCGTGATGATTGCCGCGCTCGTCGGCGACATCAGCGCGGGACTGACTGCAAGCCTCGGGGCATTCGCCGCCATGTACGGCGCCGGGCGGCGAGCGCTGGGAACGCTCGCCGCCTCGGCGTCCGCCGCGGCACTCCTGGCACTCGGAGTCACGCTCGGCGCGGCCAGCGCCGGACACCCGTGGCTCTCCGTCATCGTGGTCGCCGCCTTCGCGGCGACCGTCACGCTCTACTTCGAGGCCAGCCAGTTCGGCGCTCCCGGACCTCAGCTCATCGTCCTGGCCTGTGCAGCGGGCACCGGCCTCCCGCCCAGCAATGCTGTCGGCCACGGGCTCCTCGTTCTCGCCACCGGGGTGATGAGCTGCCTGCTCGTCACAGCCCTCGCGGTCTGGCGTGCCCGCACCGCACGCTCGGCAACATCTGCCGACCCTCTGTGGTGGCCGCCGACCCCTGCCGCGCTGCTCCTGGCCGCCCGAACCTCGGCGGGCGTGCTCGTCGCGGGCCTCCTTGCCACAGCCAGCGGGCTGGCCCACCCCTATTGGGCGATGGTGGCCGCCGCGGGTGTGCTGGGCCAGGGCAGCTATGCGGCGGTCACCGACCGCCGCGCCCTGCAACGCATCGGCGGTGCGATCGTCGGAATCCTCCTGGCCGCTGTCGTGCTCTCGTTCGACGTGCCGACCGCGCTGGTCGGCATCGCACTCGGCATGCTGCAGGGCCTTGTCGTGCTGGTCGTCGCCCGCAACTACGCGGTCGCCGTCGTGATCATCACCGCTTACGCGTTCCTCCTGAGCGACAGCGCCGAGCCTGCCTCCGGTCTCGGCGAGCTCGCGCTCGCCTGGATCGGACAGACCGCAGTCGGCGCGGTGGCGGCCGTAGCCGTCGCGCGAGCGGTGTGGCCGGGACTCATCGAACGGATGGTGAGGTCCGCCGTCGACGACGTACGCCAGTCCGCGACCCTGCTCGCCGCGGGCACGACGCCGACCCAGCACGACATGCGCAGGGTGCAGCAACGACTGAAGTACCTCGACCGCGTCGTGGAGCGCGCAGGTGGCGAACGCCGCGGTGTTCAACTCACGATTGCCCGGCTCTCCCCACTCATCGCAGCAGCCCGAGCCACAGCCGTAGCTGCACTCCACGGCGACCAGGCCGCGCAGCCCGGGGCAGACGCCCTGGTCACCCACGAAAGGAACAGCATGTCGCACCACACCCTCCCCGCCCCGATCGAGCAGTTCATCAGCTCGACGAACGCCGCCGATCCTGCAGCATTCCTCGAAGCCTTCGCACGCGACGCCACGCTCGAGGACTGGGGACGCGTCTTCCACGGGCAAGACGGCATCGCGCGTTGGAACAGCACCGACAACATCGGCGTGCAGGCACACTTCGATCTCGTCGACCTCCGCCCCGGCACCGCACCCAGCACCTGGATCGTGACTCTGGCCGTCTCCGGCAACGGCTACAACGGCACCGGACCCATGACCTTCGTGCTCGACGGCGACCGGATCTCAAGCCTGGTGATCTCCGGCTGACCCCCTCCCTGGGCCGGCGCGGCTGCTGGCCCGGCGGCGCGCGGTCACTCAGGAACGTTGAAGTCCGGCGATAAAGCTAAGCGGGCTGCTCTGAAACCTGGGCCAGCGTCGAGAGCGCTTCGAAGACGCCGAAGGTCTCGCTGAGGACCGCGAGGGACTCCCAGCCCGGAACTTGGGCGACGTAGGCGATCTTGTGCGCGTTGTACAGCGCGTCGAAGGCGCCTCTTCGAGGAGCTGGATTTCGCCGGCCACCCCGTCCTGGGCGCAGCCGCGAACGTGCACGAGCGCGCCGCCAATGGCTACCTGCTGCGAACCATCGACGGCGGCGTGTGGCAGCCCGAGCATGTCGGTCAGGACGCCGAGCTGTGTCATCGCGATCAACGGCGCCATCCGACCCGGAATGCCCGGCGTGGTGTGCAGCGCGATCGCCGTCCAGACGGTCTCCGCGGCACCCACCGAGAATCCCCGACGCAGGAGGAACTGGCGGGCATGGTCGGCACCATCGACCTCGAACCGCTGCTCGATCTCCGAGAAGGGCGCCAGCAGGCCGACGTCGTGGAACATCGCCGCCATGTACAGCAGTTCCGGGCAACTACGAAAAGTGTGCCAAGCGGTCGAGCTGAGGCTGTCTGTTGGAGGGCGCGGCCCGGAACGCACGCACCGGCCCCCTCAGCCCCGGAGCCTCGCGTACGGACACCGGGGGAGTGCGGGCTTTTCACGGCGCTCCGCCGGGTCCTGGTTGCCGGGCTCGTGACCCGTGACCGGGTGCCCTCTCCTCGAAAGTCTCCGGTGTCCACAAGCCTGGAGTGTTAGGGGTGGGCCACCTCGCGAGGGGCGTACTTGCGCTCGATGTCGCGGGCGAATCCGAGGGTTTCGTTGCGGACGTGGCGACTGATGAAGTATGGGGTAGCGATCATCGCGGACAAGATCTGCAGCAATCGTGGCAGGGTGAGTTCGACCGTGCAGCGCAGAGACGCCGCACCGTTCGCCTCGGACTGGACGGCCACCATCCACCGCACCTGGGCGCGAACCGCGACGAGGTGGAGCAGGTACGCCCTGCTGTGATTGGACATCAGCTCAAAGCTACGAGCGCTGGCAGCGACCTCCGCGTAGTGCTGGACGATGAGCGTCCCACCGATCGACTCGACGTTGATCGTGCCGCGTACTCCGTCTACGTGGGTGAACCCGGCGGCCCGGTGCTGTGGTGACGCGGCCTGGTAGTCCGCGTCGCTCAGGGAGAAGATCCACTCCTCAAGATCGACCGCGTCTGCTGGTACCCGTAGCGGCGCGACATGGCTGGTCTTCACGGTTGTCTCCACTCGTGTCTCGTCTGGCGTATTGCCGGAGACACCGACGATAGGGTCGAGCCGTGGACATGTACTGGATGGGCAGTGGACGGGTCCATCCCGGTACTGTCCTGCGAAGCCACTGGTAGCACGGCCCGACCACCGCCCACGCCGCATCGATGGTGAGTCTTTCGGTGGCTGGTCTGGGACCGGCTGGCGAGGATGGCGTCGGCCGCTCGCCCCGTGGGGCGTGACTCATCACAGTGCTGCCCCGAAGTGACTCCCACCCAGACCGGCGCCGGCCGTCAGCGACCGGACCGCCGTACCTGAAGTAGGAAGGACCCAGCCGCCGTGACCGTCGTCGCGCAGCCCACCCGTTCGTCGTGGGAGTGGACAACCACGCCCGCAACCACGTCCTGGCGATCCTTGCCGCAACCGGCCAGGTGATCGATACCCGGCAGTTCCCCACGACCGTTCGCATCGGCACTGCGGTCCTGCCGCTCGATACCTCCCAGCCTCCGGCAACACCGTCCGCCACCGCCTCAACCGCGGCGGCGACCGCCAACTGAACAAGGCCCTGCACACCGCGACGACGAAGGGCTCACCACCAGAGAGATCTGCCGCTGTCTCAAGCGTTACCTCGCCAGGCAGATCTACCGGCTCCTCAACGCCACCGAACCCGCACCCAGCCCGGCTTGACGAACATAGAAGGATCCCTAGTCAGATTGCGAAGACCGGGTGTTCACATCAGGAGTCGTCGCCGGGAGCTGCTCGACCTTCTCGCTCAGCCAAACCAGGATCCGGTCAGCGAGATCCTGCCAGCCATCGTCGAGCACGAGGGAGTGGCCACGGCCACTCATCGGCAGCAGGTCCGCCACGACAGGGGAGTTCCGGTACAGACGGTGCGCCGCCCGTGCTACCACGTCGGGAACAGTGTGGTCCGACTCTCCCGAGACGATGAGCAACGGGGCACGGTCTTCAGTGCGGATGTCGACCGCTGCAGGCGAGCTTCGCCGGAGGTTCGCGGTGGCGACCTCGAAGATCGGCCGGCCCGGCCCAGGGATCGCATAGCGTGCGCGCAGGGCGTCGGACTCCAGAACCGAGACCATGTTGCCGAACGCGTACCGGAACTGCTGGGCGCTCAACGCCACCGTGCGGTTGGCGTTGCCAGGGTTGCGTAGGACCGGGAACGAGGAGCGTAGCTGTGCCAGTGGCGCTGGTCGTACGTCCTTGATCGGCGCAGGGTCGATGGCGACGGCCGCGCGTAGCGTGCGTGAGACGTTCAGCTTCTGGGTGACGAGTCCGCCGATCGAGTGGCCGATGACGATGGGGGGCTGGTCCATGGCATCGATGATGTTGCTGTAGTGCGCTGCGATGCTCTCCAGACCGACCCCCGCGAGCTGTTCGGGCTGGGCACGGGTCTCGGCGACGGTCTCGTGATCACCCGGCCAACCGGGTGCAACCGGTTGGAGGCCGACCGAACGGAACTTCTCGATCCACGGTTCCCAGGCCGAGGAATGGATCCACAGCCCGTGGACGAAGATGACAGGAATCCTTGAAGTGGTCATGGCGTGCTCCGGGCTAGGCGACTCATGGGGACGAGGAAGATCGAGTCTTCGTCACGAGGCTCGTGACGGGCGATGAGCAGCTCAGGCGACCGCTGACCTCTCCCGACCGACCGTCGTGACGTACAGCAGCAGGCCGGCGGAGGTGAGGGCGACGCCTGCCCATACGGTGGACAGTGTTCCCCAGCCGGCGCCGAGGGTGATGGCGCCGCCGATCGCGCCGAGGGAGTTTGCCAGGTTCAGGGCGGCCAGATTGAGGGCGCCCATCAGGGTGGGTGCGTCGGGGGCGAAGCTGGTCAGCCGGACCTGGATGGTGGGGATCGCGTACATCATGGTTGCCCCGGTGCCGAAGAAGCAGAACAGCAGGACGGTCAGGTTGCTGCCCGCTACGCCGATCAGGACCAGGAAGATCAGGACGCCGCCGTAGCCGAGGATCAGCCCGCGGCTCCGGTAACGGTCGGCGATCCGCCCGCCCAGGTGGTTGCCGACGGCCATGCCGACACCGAATACGGCCAGGGCGATCGGGATCAGGGACGCGTCCTGTTGTGCGGCGTCGGTGATGAACGGGCCGATGAAGGTGTAGACGGCGAAGATGCTGGAGATGCCGAGGGCGGCGACGGCGACCATGAGCCAGACGTTGGGGCGGCGCAGCGCGCTCAGCTCGTTGCGGACGGAGCCGCCGCGCAGGTCTTTGGTGCGGGGTAGCCAGGCCACCAGGGCGACGCCCGCGAGCAGGCCGATGGCGACCACGGCCCAGTACATGGCGCGCCAGCCGGCGTTCTGGCCGATGAAGGTGGCCAGGGGTGAGCCGAAGATGGTGGCGACGGTGAGGCCGCCCATGACGGTGGCGAAGGCCTTGCCGCCCTTGCCGGGGCCGTAGACGTAGGCGGCGACGACGGCGCCGGCGCCGAAGAAGGCGCCCTGGACGCTGCCTGCGACGAACCGGAAGATGACCAGCAACGCGAGGTTCGGTGCGACCGCGGACAGGCCGTTGCCGACCAGGAAGAGCACGATCAGGCCGAGCAGCAGGGTGCGGCGGTTGACGCGCGCGGCGAGCAGGGTGATCGCGGGGGAGCCGATCATGACGCCGAACGCGTAGGCGGTGATGGCGTAGGTGGCTACGGGGATGGACACGTCCAGGTCGGCGGCGAAGAGCTGGATGATGCCGTTGCTGCCGAACTCCCCGGTCCCGATCGCGAAGGTACCCAGCGCCAGGGCGAACAGCGCCAGCCGCGGGTTGCGGATCGGTGACGTCGCTGTCTCGTGCCGCTTTTCCTCAGCTGTGCACTGACTTTCGTACGCCTGTTGGTGCATGGTTCCGCCCTCGGTGGAACAGTCTCTTGACGTGATGCTCGGCGAGACTGGTGGATGGCCGCTGGATCACCGCGCAGCTCCTCGGTCCGCGGACAGAGATGGCTCGCGGCCCGCAGATCAGCTTGAACCGGGACACTACGGCTGACCGATGGAGCAGTTCTGGAACCTGACTTGATTTGTGCGGTCAGCCGTCCTTGGGCTCGTCGACAAGCTCGGTCAGCAGCTGCTCGGCGCGGAAAGCGAACAGATGGGCCTCGCGTTCCGCGGAGAGTGCCCGGGCGCGCTCGGCGGCAGCCCGGACATCCTTGGTGGGTTCACCACGGGCTCGCATCAGCCGTGCACGCAGCAGCATCACGAAGCCTTCGGGGTAGCGCTGGTCGTAGGTGTCGAGTGCCTGGTCGGCCCGGTCAAGGGCGGCGGCGGCCTCGGTCGGCCTTCCGGCGGCCAGCCACATCTCGGCGAGGAGCCCGTACCAGGTCGCCAGGCCCGAGCGTGGTGGGTCGAGGAGTGCTCTGGTGATCAGCTCGTCCGCCTCGTGCGCGGCGCTGACCGGGTCCTGGCCGGTGGCCGCACGGGCCCAGCACCTGGCAAGTCGCTGGTAGCTGCCGAGGAAGACGAAGGAGAAGTCGGGGTCGACGGAGATTCCCCGCTGTGCCGCCCGCAAGGCCCGGGCCGGGTCATTGGCGAGCGCTGCGACCGTGACGGCGAAGGCGGCCCAGACGGTGATCGCGTAGGGATCGTCACCGGCGGCGGCTTCGATCGTGTCGAGCTGCTCCCGGGCCGCATCGAGGTCGCCGTGCAGTGCTGTCATCAGGGCGAGCATGACGGGGGACAGGAGCTGAAGGTCGTGCCGGAGCGGATCTTCGTCCCGGTGGGTGGAGCTCTCGAACATCGTCTCGCGCGACTTGCCCAGGTAACGGAACGCTTCGCCGATGTTGCCGACGTCCCACTGGTGGATACCCCATGCGTGCTGGCCGTAGGCGCGCACGACCGAGTTCGTGGACACCTCCCCGTGTTCGAGCAGCTGGCGCGCCAGACGGTCGGCGAGGTCGAGCTGGATGCCCTGGGAGTACCCGGCCCACCGGGAGAAGAGAAAGTCGGTGGCGACCAGCTCCTGCCCCAGCCCCCACGCCAGTTCCTCGGCGCGCTCCAGCACGTCGATCGCCGAAGCGACATAGCCGGAGTGCATCCCGACGACAGCGGTCAGCTGCGACAGGGCGGACAGCTCCAGCTCGGCCAGCCCCGCCGTCCGCGCGACCTGTGCCGCGGACCGCAGGTGCCGCGCCGCTGACCCGAACGCGGACTTTCCCGCGGCGCACCGGCCGGCGTCCACCAGAGCACGTGCCGTCCGGGCGGGATCCGAGAGCGGCCCGGCGGCCCACAAGTGGTGCGCGAGTCGCTCGGCGATAGGTTCACGCTCGGGGCTGGTACTTTCCAGGGCGTCCGCGACGCGAAGGTGCAACCTACTGGCCTGCAGCTGCGAGACGGTACTTGCCACCGACTCACGGACCAGGTCGTGTGTGAACCGGACCGAGAACGGATTCCCTGGCACCGCCTCGAGCAGGCCGCTGGCTTCCAGAGGCTCCAGCTGATCGTGGCAGGTCGGGGCGTCAAGGCCGGCCGCTTCTGCGAGGAGCCTCAGATCGACGTCCCTGCCGATGAGGGCAGCGAACTGCAGCAGGTTCCTCGCTCCGCCGTCGAGCACGGCCATGCGGCCGCGGACGACGTCCAGCACGGTGGACGGCACACCTGTTCGCGCCACCCTTTCGGCGGTCAGCGCACCCCCCTCCGCCAGTAGCCGGGACAGCTCCCGGACGAAGAACGGGTTGCCGTCAGTACGGGCATGGATGCTCCGGGCGACCTCGGGGCTGGGCGCCTGCCCGGTCTCCCGGCGGACGAGCTCGGCGACGTCGTCGGGACGCAGCTGTCCGAGTCGGACACGCCGCTGTCCCGGCGCGCGGCTCACCGCAGCAAGCATCCGAGCAAGCTCGGAGTCCGGTTCGGGCTTGTGGTCGCGGAGCGCCCCGACGATGACAGTCCCACCCGGCAACGTCGTCGCGAGATGGGCCAGCAGACGAACCGAGGTCGCGTCCGCCCACTGGAGGTCGTCGATCACCAGGACCAGAGGGCGCTGGGCTCCGGCCTGGGCGATGATGCCTGCAGCCTGCTCGAACATGCGGAACTGGAGATTGCTGTCGGGCATGATGTCCCCAGCGAGAAGGTCGCCACGCGGTTCGATCAGATGACCGAGGTCGCCGGCCAACCAATCACTGCGAACGGTGACCGGCAGATCGTCCAGAATCGAGCCGATCGCCTGCACCCAGGGCCACATCGTCGGAGTCCCCGCACCTTCGAGGCAGTGTCCCCAGACGATGGCAGCCCCCCGCACGTTCGCGTCGGCCGAGATCTCCTTGAGCAGGCGGGTCTTGCCCACCCCGGCTTCTCCCTCGACGAGCACGAGCCCCGAGTCTTCGTTGAACGCCGCCTCCAGGACTCGTCGCAGTACGGAGATCTCCTCCTCGCGGCCGACGAGGCCGCCCGTCGGGGGCGCTTCGTGCTCGGCTGGAGGGTGAGACGCTACTGGCCGGTCCTCCGCTCGTGGCCGAATGCTTGACGGTCGGGCCGATGACGGGGGCTTCTGCGCCAGAAGCCGCTGGTGGGCGGCCTCCAGTACGAGTCCCGGGTCGATTCCCAGGTCCTCCGCCAGGCGTGCGCGTACGGTGCGGTAGACCGACAGTGCCTCGGCCTGTTGCCCTGCCGCACCCAGGCAGGAGATGAGGCCGGCGTGCACGGGCTCATGGAGCGGTGCCATCACTGCGGCGAGGCGCAGGGACGGCAGAACTCGTTCCGGCCCGCCCGAAGACGTGGCGAGCTCGGCGGCTGCGGTGCAGGCGTCGTAGAACTCCGCGTTCAGGCCTGCGAGGACTCCCGTCGCCGCCGATTCGTGAACCTGCCCGTCGCACGCAGGCCCGGACCAGAGGCCGAGCGCTTCCACGTAGAGGTCAAGAGCCGCGTCGGATCGAAAGCCTCCGAGGGCTGCTTCCGCGGCGGCGACGGACCGACGGAAGGCAACCAGGTCAAGGACGTCCGGCCCGGCCGTGCAGATGTATCCGTTACCGCGCCGCACCAGGTAAGAGCTGGTTCCCCGGGTAGGCAGCGACGGTTCCAACAGGTGCCGCAACGAGCCGACATACTTGTGGATCGTGTTGAGCGCGCTGAGCGGCGCCGTCTCGCCCCAGACCCAGTCGATCAGCTCACCCGTGCTGGTTGGCCGCCCCGCCCGCGCCAGGAGCAGGGCGAGCAGGTAAGCCTGTTGCCGAGGGCCGGGATCCAGCTCGACGTCCCCGCGCCAAATTCGCAGCGGCCCGAGCACCCGTAGACGCAGCGGGTTGCCCGAGTAAGGCCCGAGATCACCGCCGATATTGTCAGATTCATCCCGTGGGCCCACGGCTGCCACCGTTCGCTCTGCTCGACCAAGCGTGCACGATCAGGGAAGGCCGTGCGTGGCATCAAAGTCTATGCCGCGGAACTGCCCGCCGACCGGATGAACCCACTCCGCTTGACAGTGTTAAGTAAGTCTCATGAGAATGGCGGGATGGCATCGATCGAGCAGACTGTCCCGGCCCGTGAAGCGCTTCTGCGAGCCGCGCGCGAGGAACTGGTGGAGAAGGGGCATGCGGCCGTGAGCTTGCGAGCCGTCGCTCGTCGGGCCGGTGTGTCCCACGCGGCCCCGGCGCACTTCTTCGGTGATCGCGCCGGGATGCTGACCGCCGTCGCGACAGACGGCTTCGGAATGCTGGAGCGGGCTCTTGAGGACGCTGCGCGGAAGGCATCCGGCGGGGGTGAGACAACGCTCGCGGCACTTGGGCTCGCCTACGTCGACTTCGGGTTGGCGCACCCGGCGCTTGTCGACCTCATGTTCCGCCGATCGGAGCTCGTGCCCGACGACCCCTCTCTCGTGGCGGCTCAGCGCGCCGCGCTCGGACGCCTGCGGGGGGCTGTTGGCGACGTGGTGGGCGAGCGTGCCGAGGAGTGGTCGCTGGTCAGCTGGGCTGTGGTGCACGGTCTGGTGAACATCGTGCGCGAAGGGTTGCTTGCTCGGATCGCTGGGTACGAGCCCGACCGGGAGGCCGATCACGCACGCGAACTCGTAGCACTTTATGCGACGGCCTTCGGGCGGCAACTGGGTGCCGGCGGCGGCGAGGGCCTTCGGGGTCAGGCCACTGCTAGCTTCCCCGAACTCGGCCGCAGCTGAAGGTTGAGCGCGTGGTCCGCGTGGCCGGGCGCTGGTTCCGAGCGCGGCGACCGGTGCTGTGCCCACAAGAGTCGCCACCTTTCCGAGGAAGGTGGTCGGCGACAGCGTGCAGCGCCGGAGTGAGGTTGCCGAACAGTAGGCCGCTGCTGAGCCCACCATCATCGGCGTTGGTGAGGATCGACAGGGCGGGGACGGCGCTCTCGGACGCACCAGGCAGGGGGCTCGCGATCGACGCGTAAGCCTGCCGGGATCACGATCGCGCCGGCGGCAGCGTCCTCCTGCATCGCTGTGGCCGGCTCATCGGGGGTCATGCGGGTGATGACAAGGGCGTCCCCCGTGCCCGCCTCGATCGCGGCGGCGAAATCATCGGCCGCGCCGATGCCTGTGGTGTCCGTCTGCTGCTCGATGACGAGCCCAACCGGCGGCGAGATGCTCCTGCGGATCGTGCGACGCGCCGCCAGGGGGTGGAGTGCGCTGCGCAGATCAGCCGGTGCGGCAGTGGGTGAGGCGTCACACCGACCCCTGCTTGACAGTGTCAACCACGCGTCGTAGCGTTGCCACCCATGAGCGCTTGACACTGTCAAGCACCGTCGAAAGGAAAGCAGTATGACCGAGAACAGCAAGGCTTCGACCGTCGAAACGGAGATGTGAGATGAGACTGCAGGGAAAGGTAGTGCTGGTCACCGGCGCAGCTAGCGGCATCGGATACGCGGTTGCGGAGCTGTTCAGCAAGGAAGGCGCCACCGTATTCGCCAGCGACATCGTGTCTCCTGCGCAGGCTTACCCGGCCGGCGTGCAGGAGCTGACGCTGGACGTGACCAGCGAAGCTGACTGGGCCGCTGCGGTCGCTGCGGTTGTCGAGCACTCGGGCCGTCTCGATGTGCTGGTCAACAATGCCGGCATCATCGCCTACGAGGCGCTTGATGAGCTGGACATGACGGCATGGATGCGGATGATCTCGGTCGACCAGACCGGCGTCTTCCTCGGTATGCGCGAGGCGGTTCGTACCATGCGCAAGCAGCAATCAGGCTCGATCATCAACATCTCCTCGATCTGGGGCAGTGCTGCTGTCGGCGGTGCCCACGCTTATCACGCCGCCAAGGGCGCAGTGCGCAACATGACGAAGAACGCCGCAATGACGTACGTCGCCGACGGCATCCGCGCCAACTCTGTGCATCCCGGCTTCATCGACACTCCTCTCACGAACGCGCAGGCGCTGGAGCTGAACGAGGCCGTCATCGCTGCGACCCCGATGAAAAGGGGCGGCAAGGCGATCGAAGTTGCCTATGGTTGCCTGTTCCTCGCGTCGGACGAGTCCAGCTATGTCACTGGCACCGAGCTGGTGATTGACGGCGGCTACCTGGCGCAGTAGAGAAGGTTCGAGCACGCCTGCCACTCCGCTGCTCCAACAGTGCATCGACGGGTGGAAGGAAGCTTCACTGGCCATGGCGCTGTGGCACGTTCAGGGTGCCCGGGATGCTTGAGAGCGTCCCGGGCACCGGGCAGGCCTGATCAGTTTGTGGCGCGGCCGGAATTTACCGCGGTGATGATCCGCGCGACTGCCCAGCCGACCGCTGACACCAACGGCACGCTCACGACGATCATGGCCACCGGGTTCGGCCGGAACTTCATCCCGTCTGGACCTCGCACGTATGCGCCGATCGGCAAGACGTAACCGCCACCGCCACCGCCGCTCCCTTCGCCCTCGCCCTCCGGGACCGCCTCCCTCTCGGGCCACTTGCCGGACCCTCCGCCGCCGCCGAAGCCGAACATGACCAGAGCGGCAGGTATGACTTCCTGACCGCTCACCGTAACGGTTTCGCCGAATGCGATCTTCGCGCCCCAAGACGGCACGGACTCCGTAAGGGCCCGCAGGGGACTCGCTGGTGTGCTGCTCTCTGGCATCTGACTTCCAATCACTAGCACCGCCGATGGCGACTCTATGAGGTGGGTCATGTGACGCTGACACCAACAATAGAGCGGCCTCAACGCCCCGACAGCGACGAAGGTGAACTCGGAGCGCGGCCGGCGGCCTGGTGCAGATGAAGTGACCACCGGCTTGAGGGAGGTCCGACACCAAAGACGATGGACCGTGCTCTGGACTCAGAGGCAGTTCAACGTCTGAGCGGTCCATGAGATCCCGGCTTGACCGCCACCGATCTCACCGACCGGGTCCGGGTGGGTGGCTGTTCGTCTAGGGCAGGATCGTCGGCACCAGGCCTCCGTCCACGCCGAGCGCCCGCCCGGTGGTGGCCGAGGAGTAGTCCGAGGCGAGGTAGGTCACCAGGTGTGCGACCTCTTCGGGCCGGATCAACCGCCCGATGAGTGATCCGGCTACCCGGCCGTCCGCGATGAACTGGCCTTCCTGCTCCTCGCGGGACAGGCCCGGGTAGATGTCGTCCCACATGGCCAGGACGCCGTCGCTCATCGTCGGGCCGGCGAGCACGCTGTTGACGGTGACGCCCGTGCCGGCGAGGGCTTGCGCGTAGCCGCGCGCCACCGCGAGCTGCGCGGTCTTCGTGGTGCCGTAGTGCACCATGTTGGTCGGCGGCTGGACACCTGCCTCGCTGGAGATGAACACGACCCTTCCGTGTCCGCGCGTCGCCATCCCCTGGGCGTAGTGCCTGGTGAGCCGGATCCCGGAGAGCACGTTGATCTCGAAGATCTCCCGCCACTCGGCGTCGTCGATCTCGAACACCGGGCGTGCCGGGAAGGCGCCTGTGTTGTTGACGAGGATGTCGACCTCGGGCAGCTCCGTGACAAGATGGTCTGCGCCCTCAGTGGTGGCGACGTCGGCGACGATCCCGAGTCCGCCGAGTTCCTCCGCGACGGATCTCACGCGCCCCGCGTCGCGGCCGTTGACCACGACGTCCGCTCCCGCGCGGGAGAGCGAGGTGGCGATCGCCCGGCCGATGCCGGCACTGGAACCGGTGACGAGCGCTACCCGTCCGGTCAGATCGATCTTCATCTGCGTATCCCTCCGAGCTGTGCGAGCGTTGCGGACGACGGTCGAACGCGCCGATCAGGTGGCGAGCTCGCCGCGTACCACCGAATTGCCGGAGTGTGCCGGGTCGCCGTCGAAGTGCTCCTCGGAGACGTCCACGACCGGGTAGTCGGCGAGGTCGAGGCCCTCGGGAACGGCGAAGCGTCCCTCGGCGCCCTCGAGGGCGCCGAGACTGACCAGTCCGCTCGCGTCGGGCGTGAGCAGCCATACCTCGCGGTAGGTGCCCTCGGGCGCGGGGCCGTCGACAGAGACGACGACCTGCCGGCTTCCGTCCGCGGACTCCTGGAGCATGGCCTCGCCGGACACCCCGGCCCAGTCCGGCAGCGGGTCCAGCACGGCACTCGCGATCGTCGTCTCCTCCGGCTGGAGGGCGGACCGTTCCCACAGCACTCCACCGGCGACGCCCAGTACGAGGGCCGCGCATGCCGCGACGAGCACCGGTACCCAGGCTCGTAGGCGTCGACGTGACGCCAGCTCGTCCGGGTGCGCCGGCTCGGCGGCCCCGGTCTGGTCGGCACCTTCCTCGGCATCGGGGGCAGGGCCAGAGGCAGGGGTGGGGGCAAGGACCGCGGGCGCCTCGGTGAGACCGAGCTCGGTGTGGATGCGGCTCCAGACCTCTGGTCGCGGCGGCACCATGTCCGGGTGCTCCGTGTCCCGTGCGCCGTCCACCACCCGCGTGAGGCTCCGGACGGTTCGTGCGCAGTCCGTGCAGTCCTCGAGGTGGACGTGCTCCGCAGGTCCGAGCACGTCCTCGCCCAGGGCGCAGAGCGCGAGCGTCTCGTCATCGATGTGTGGCATCGTCCACCTCCAATCGGTCGCGCAGCCGGATCAGGCCGCGCCGTACGTGGCTCTTCACGGTACCGAGCGGCAGGTCGAGAGTCTCCGCGATCTGCACGTGGGTGAGGTCGCGGAAGAAGGCCAGACGGAGAATCGTGCGGGCCGGGTCTCCGAGCCGGCGGAGCTCGTCGTCGATCATGACCTTGTCGGCGATCCGCTCCACCACCGACTCTGCGCCGCTGCTGGACCGTGAGGCGAACGTTGCCGCGTCCTCCGACCGGCGCACCCGTGATCGTGCTTCGTGGGCGTCGGCGATCGTGTGGCGGGTGATCCCGACCAGCCAGGCAGGTAGTCGGGCTCGGTCCGGGTCGTAGCGGGCCCTGCCGCGCCAGGCGGCGACGAACACCTGCTGGGTCACGTCCTCGGCGTCGGTGCGGGAGCCGAGGGAGCGCAGCGCCATGGTGTGCACGAGCGCCGACCAGCGTTCGTAGGCATCCGCGAGGGCGGCCTCGTCACCCTCGGCGAAGCGCCGACCCAGGCTGCGCACGGCGAGCTCGGCGTCCTTCAGCTCGGCGTCGTCGGCGTTCAGGTGGGCATCCTCAGGCTCGGGCGGTGCTCCCGGAGCGGGGACACCGCGGTCGGTCTGATTCGATCGTAGGGCGCGGCCGTGAGCCCCGACCACCGGAGTCGGGCGACCCACGGCCGTCACGACCGCGGCTCCGCCGTCACCACGATGTTGTCCGAGTAGGAGCCGGCGTCGGCGTCCCACTCGCCGCCGCACGTCACCAGGACGAGACGAGGCCGCCCGGACCTGTCGAACAGGTCGTCGAACGAGACGTCGGCCTTCGCTTCCGCCCGTACGTCGGTCACTGTGTAGTTGTGTGTGGTGCCGTCGGCCGTGCGGACACGCACCGCCGAGCCGGACCTGGCCAGGGCGAGCCGGGCGAACGGACCGACGCTCTCCTCGTCGTCGACGTGCGCCGCGACGACCGTGGCACCGGAGGCGCTCGCGGGCGCCGACCCGAACCGGTACCAGGCGGCCTGGTCCGCGGAAGCGGGAAGGGCCATGCGGCCCTGCGCGTCCACGCCTTCCGGCCGGACGGACACGTCGACGTCCAGGGCCGGGACCTCGACCTGCACGGGTGCGGGCGGCCGAGGCGTGGGGGTGTCCTGGGCGGCCCGGACGGGAACCTCACCGAGTGTCCCGTCCGCGGTTCCCTGTTGCGGGGCACGGTCGGTACCACTGGCGACGTCGCGCCCGCCGTCGGGCGGCAGGCGAGATGCGACAGCGGACGGCGCCGGTGCTGCTTCGGGAGCCGACGGGCCGGGCGTGCCCGTACAGCCGGCGATCACGAGCATGAGGCAGGCCACCGCGGCGCAGGCGGAACCCGTTCGGGCCGCCCGCGCCACGGCGCCCTTGCGCGGTGGAGTCATCGACGCCGCGCGGGGTCCGGGGCCGGCTGCCCCGCTCCGCTTCGTCCCTGCGCACGTCGCACGCCCACGAACCCCGCGACGAGGAACAGCGCGACCAGGGTGAGGCCCGCCAGCGCGGTGATCGAGCCGAGCGCGCCGTCGGCCGCCGGGCCTTCGGCCGCGAGGCCGGAGCTACCGGCGGGCACCCCGTCCGGTGAGGAGTGGAGCCCGTCCACCGTCTGGGTGGCCAGCGCCAGGGTGTCGTCCTCCAGGCTTCCCCAGGCGTAGGCGATGGTGTTGACGCCCTCGGCGACCTCGACGTCTGCCGGGCCGAGCACGGCGTCGGTCGTACCCGCGGCGGCGACCGACGCGGACACGGTGCCCGCCGGGAGGTCGAGAACGCCCTCGTCGGGATTCTCGAGGCCGCTGATCACGGGTTCGTCGCCGGCCAGCACGTCGACGGCGGGTGCCGCGGCGACGTGCCGTACGGTCAGCCGCCCTTCGCCGGCGGCGGTGGCGGAGGTGTCGTTGGTGAAGAGCGTGGCGGTCGGCTGACCGTCGGCGTCCAGGTGTGCGACGGCGGTGTAGTCGGCACCCGCGTCGAGCGGCAGGTCCACGGGGCCGATCACCGGTTCACTGGTGTCCTCCGCATCGGCGGCCGTGATGGCCACGGAATAGGTACCGGCCGGAAGGTCGAGCGGCCCCGCCATGTCGCCGGGCTCGAAGTCGTCGACGGTGAGCTCGTCGTCCACCCAGACGTCCACGGTGGTGTCGGGTACGCCGTGCATGACCGACAGGACTGCCCCGTCGGAGGTGTCGGCGGACGCGGCAACCGATCCGACGGAGGCCAGGCCGAGCGCGGCCAAGGTGGTGACGCCGATCAATGCTCCGGCGCGTCGTGCTGTGCGTTCCATGGTGCCCTCCAGGTCGTCGACGCCGCGGGTGCGAACGTCCCTCTGACAACCTGTGCTTCCGCCGGGTGCGGCCCGGCGGATGCAGTCGCCTCGATACGGAAGGTCCGACCCTGCGGGAAGCCGTGGCGGCCCGCGCTGAAAAACCGCACATCGACGGCGAGGGCTACGGTCGCCACGCCGCGCCGCAGCCCAGTCGTGCTGTCGCCTCGTCGGGCGTCGCCTTCACTCGACGGTCAGGACGGTCTTTCCGTACGACCGGCCCGTGCCGGCACCGAAGACGTCCGGCAGCTCCCGCCATGGCCGCACGGCTGCGACCACGGGGTCGAGACGCCCCTCGTGGATCTCGGTCGCGAGCCACGTCATGTCGGGGCCGAGGTCGGTCTCGGCGCCGAGGAAGAACGTCGACAGGGACCGGTCGTGCCGGCCGGCGTCGCCGAACAGGTCCCCGTATCCGAAGCGTTCCTCCTCCCCGGCCGCGTGTCCCAGGGCGACGAGCGTGCCGCCCGGCGCCAGCCGGGCGAACGCCCGCGCCAGGTGGGGTCCGCCGAGCAGGTCGAGCACGCCGGACACCTCTTCGCCCAGGTCGGACGGCGAGGCGATCACCTCGTGCGCGCCGAGCTCGACCAGACGCTCCCGCGCGGCAGGGTTCCTGGTGGTGGCGACGACCTCGGCGCCGCTCCGGGCGGCGAGCTGGACGGCGAACAGCCCGACCGCGCTGGTCCCGCCCAGCACCAGCACCCGGCGGCCGAGGACTGGGCCGAGGCGGCGGAGCCCGCGCAGTGCACTGGTGGCGGCGACGGGCACGACGCTCATGACGTCAGGGTCTGCACCGGCCGGGGCGATCCCCACGGACTCGGCGGTCACCAGCCGCTGCTGCGCCCACGCGCCGTCGGGCCCCAGCGACGACACCACCCGGCCGAGGCGCGGGCCGGTGCCGTCGGACGCCTCGGCCACGACGATGCCCGCGGCGTCCCAGCCCGGGATCGTGCCGTCGGGCAGGCTCGGCAGCGACTCGAGATCGCCGTGGTTCGGCGCGAACGCCCGCACCTGGACGACCGCGTCGTGCGGTCCGGGTACCGGATCGGGCACCTCGCGCAGGGCGAGGAGGCTGGGGGACGAGTGGTCGACTGTCCATGCGAGCATGGCGCTACTGTATGCCAAGTGCCACTGAGTGCCAGATAGCTATGATGGGCGCATGACGACACAGGCCGCCACCGGCACGCTCCGCGGCCGGCGGATCGCGCGCAGCCGGCAGCGCCTCGTGGAGGTCGCGTTGCCGGCCTTCGCCGAGCGCGGGTACGACGCGGTGACCGTCGACTGGCTGTGCGACCAGGCCGAGGTGTCCAAGCGGAGCTTCTTCCGCTATTTCGACGGCAAGGAAGACCTCGCCCTGACCCCGCTGAACGATGTCTGGCGCACGTTGATCGCCGATCTCGACGAGGTGCTCGAGCGCAGCGGGCCGCTGCTGGAGGTCCTGGGCGACGCGCTCGTCGAGGTCGTCGAACGGATGCCGCCCGGGTGGGAGCGACTCGCGGTGCTGAGCGCGCGGCTGAGCGGCACCAGCCCGGTGGTCGACGCCGCGGGCATGCTGGTGTGCGAACGCTTCACGCAACAGGTGGTCGACGCGATCGTGGCGCGGCTGGCCGGTGCATCCGGGGCGGATCTCTCGGCGCGCGTCGTGTGCGCCGTCGCGGTGGCCGGCCACCGGGCCGCCGTGGACACCTGGCGATCGGCGCCCGACGCCGAGGAGACAGCGACCCGCGCCGAGCTGTGCGCGCTGATCCGGACATCGCTCGCGGTGGCCCCAGAGGCGCTGGAGATCAGGCTTCCGTGATGGGCGCGGCCGCTGGCCGGCCTGCTCACCGCACGCAGCGCCGTCACCCGGGCAGGAGCAGCCGTACCTGGTCCCGGATCTCCCGCACGACGTCGTCGACCGGCATGGTGGCGTTGAAGGACACGGCCATGCTGATGAACATGATTGCGGAGACCACGCGCGCCAGTGCTGCGGCGTCCTGCGCGGTGAGGCGTCCGTCGCGCTGCAGGACGGCGGCGATCGCCTCCTCGGTCTGCGCGCTCAGGCCGAGGGCTTCGCGGTGGTGGGGCTCGGTGGGGTCGCCGAAGACGATCTCGCGCAGGTAGGTCCGCCCGTTGTCGACCTGCTTGCGGTTGCACTCCACGACCGGCCGCACCACGGCCATCACCGCATCCAGCGGATCCGTCACGTTCTCGGCCGCCTGCCTGCCCTGGGCGAGGGCCTCGGCGTACGTGGAGTTCTGCACGAGCAGCAGGAGCTCGCCCTTGGTCTTGGCGTAGAGGAACAGCGTGCCCGCCCCGATGTCGGCCTTGTCGGCGATCTCCTGGGTGGTGACGTCGTCCATGCCGCGTTCGGCGAAGAGCTCGGTGGCGGCGGCCACGATGCGTTCGAGCTTCTGCTGCTTGTTCCGCTCCCGCCGGCTGAGGGACGCGGACGGCGACCCGGAGGTGAGTGACATGGCTGCCTCCTTCGTGGCTGATCGGGCTGGCGCTCGGCGCTCATTCTTCCACGGCAACCCGGGGTGCCCCGGTGCCGCGCAGCTCCGGGTAGAGCGCGTCGACAGGGCCGCTCAGGGCTGCCTTGACCTGCGCGGTCAGCTCGTCGCCGATGACCTCGTACTCGTCGGCCTCGACGGCGTCGTAGACCTTCGTCACGAGGTCGGACGGCGTCATCTTGGGCCCGTCGGCGTGTGCGGCCATCCGGGTCTCGACGTAGCCCATGTGCACGCCGGTGACATGGACGCCCCGGGGCGCGAACTCTAGCCGCAGCGAGGTGGTGGCCGACCAGAACGCGGCCTTGGCGGCGCTGTAGACGCCGCCGAAGCCGAGCCAGCTCGCGACGGAGTGGACGTCCACGAGCACGGCCCCTGGTGCGCGGACCAGGACCGGCGCGAAGGCTCGTGCGAGGAAGACCGGCCCGAAGAAGTTGATCTCCATGTTCGCTCGGATGTCCGCCTCGGTGACCTCCAGGAGGCTCGCGCTGGGCGGGTTCGCACCGGCGTTGTTGATCAGGACGGTGACGTCGGGTGCCGCAGTCACCGCCGCGGCGATCGACGCGCCGTCGGTGACGTCGAGGGGGAGCGGCACGATGCGCTCGTCGTCCCACGTCCGGGGTGTGCGGGCGGTGGCGTAGACCTTCGCGGCGCCGCGGGCGAGGGCTTGGTGCACGAACTGCGTTCCGATGCCACCGTTCGCTCCGGTGACCAGGACCACTGCTCCATCGAGGGAAGGCATGCTGAAGTTCTTTCTGTGGGTGGACCGCTGTGTCGTCAGCTCTGGTAGTGCGCGAGCACCTTGCCGCCCTTGACGTAGGTGAGCGCGTCGGTGACGTCGTAGGCGTGGACGGCGGAGGCGAACGGGGCGAGCGCGTCGGACAGGCTCGCGACCTCCGGGCCGGCGAAGAAGGCCGACCGCGCCGCCGTGTCCGCGAAGCCGATGATCAGGGACGCATGGAACTGCTGGTCGACCGGGTTGTCGTGGGCCACGTTCGGGGTGTCCCAGAGCTTCTCGTTCCAGGGCGTGAACGCCTGGGTGCGTAGTTCCCTCAGGACCCCGGTCTCCGCCATGGCGGGCACGAGCTCGTCGGTGAGGTGTCGCCGGAACGGGCCGGTCCGCACGCCCGCCCTGCGTCGGAGGTAGACCAGGGCTCGGGCACCGACCTTCTCCCCGCTGCCCACGTGGTACCAGCGTGCCGAGCGCGGCGTCCCGGCGTAGAGCAGGGTCCGCCGGAACACGTTGATCTCGTCCTGGTACGCCAGCTTGGTCTGTTTGCGGCCGAGCAGCGGGGACAGCACCGAGGCGAAGGTGACCTCGGCGACTCCGTCGATCCGGCGGTCTGCCGGGATGGCAGTCTCGACGCCCCGGGTCGCGGGCCAGAGCCCCGGGTTGTGCTCGGCCAGGTGGATCTGGCGGTACTCCTCGAAGCCCGGGGTGACGGAGATGATCTTCGAGTGCGGGCCCTTCCAGTAGTCCATGCCCGTCTGCCGCGGCTGGTCGGTGCGCATCCACAGCGGGATCGACGAGACGAGCGCCTTCTTCGCCGAGGGGGGTGTCGTCGTCATGATCGTCCTTCGTCCGGTGAGTCGGCCGGTGGTCGGGGTCAGCCGGCGAGGAACTCGGCGGCGACAGGGGCGAACTCCTGGTGGTACTGGAAGATGCCGCCGTGCCCGGAGTCCGGGTAGATGATGAGCGTGGAGTCCTTGATGCGGCGGTGCAGGTCCTCGGAGAGCACGGAGGGCACCATGCGGTCGTTGTCGCCGTTGGCGATCAGGGTGGGCTGGGTGATCTTGGACAGGTCCGAGGGGGCCGAGCGCCCGTACTTCTTGATCGCCTTGAGCTGCGTCCGGAACCCCTTCAGCGACATGTCCTCGTCACGGTCCATGGTGCGCTCCTGGAGGCGCTCGACGAACGCCTTCGCGGCGGGCTTGCCGGTTGCGTTGCGGTTGAAGAACAGGAACTCCTTCGGGTCTGACCGGGTCAGCGTCGCGCGCAGGATGTCCCAGTAGGTGGTGGCCACGACCTTGTCGATGTCCCTGCCGCCGCGGGGCCCGGTGCCGGTCAGGACGAGCTTGCGGACCAGCTCGGGATGCTTGACCACCAGGTCCTGCGCGACCATGCCGCCGAGGGAGAAGGCGAAGACGTCGATCGTGCCGAAGCCGAGGGCCTTGACGAAGGTGTAGGCGTCATCGGCCATCGCCTCGACGCTGTCGGGAACGCTGCCCGTGGAGGCGCCGACACCGCGGTTGTCGAATGTGATGACGTGGCGGTTCCGCGCGATCGCATCGACGATCCGGGGGTCCCAGTTGTCGAGGGTCGCGGCGAGGTGCACGAAGAAGACGACGGGGATCCCGCCCTTCGGGCCGAGCTCCCGGTAGGCGTAGGTGACGCCGCCCGCGGTGATCGTGCGGGCCGGGGCCAGCGCATAAGAGGTGACGGTGGGCCGGTTCGAGGTGTCGTTGGTGCTCATGATGTTTCTCCTGCTTCTGGTCTGCGGTGGATGAGGGCTCGTTCAGGCCCTGGTGACGACGGCCTTGCCGCGGATGCCGCCCTTCTCGAGGGACTGCACGGCCTGGACGGTCTGGTCGAAGTCGAAGACGCGTCCGACGACGGGGCGCAGCGCGCCGCTGTCGACGAGGGCGGTGATCTCACGGAGCTGGTCGCCGCTGGCACGCATGAAGAGGAACTCGTAGGTGACGCCGAGGCGCTTCGCCTGCCTGCGGACCTTGCCGCTGAGTCCGGCGATCGCGAGGCGCAGCACGGGGTTCAGGCCCACCTCCCGCGCGAAGGCGGGGTCGGGCGGCCCGGCGATCCCGATCGCCTTGCCACCGGGTCGCAGCACCCGCAGGGACTTCTCCAGGTTCTGGCCGCCGAGGCTGTCCAGCACGAGGTCGTACCCGTCCAGGAGCTGCTCGAAGTCCTGGGTGCGGTAGTCGATGACGCTGTCGGCACCCAGCTCTCGGACGAAGTCGGCGTTGCCGCCGCCGGCCGTCGTGGCGACGGTCGCGCCGAGGTGCTTGGCGAGCTGGATCGCGATCGTCCCCACGCCCCCTGCGCCGGCGTGGATCAGGACCCGCTGGCCCGGCTGCACGTTGCCCTTCTCGACGAGCGCCTGCCATGCGGTCAGGGCCACCAGCGGAAGCGACGCGGCCTCCTCGATGCTGACCGAGGCCGGCTTGAGCGCCAGATCGGTCTCGGCCACGGCGATGCGCTCGGCGAACGTTCCGATGCGGCCCTTGTCGGGCCGGGCGTACACCTGGTCGCCCAGGGCGAACTCCTGCACCTCGGGGCCGACGCCGATCACGGTTCCGGCGACGTCGTTGCCCAGGATCTGCGGCAGCTTGTACGGGAGGATCTGCTTGAACTCGCCCGCGCGGATCTTCTCGTCGAGCATGTTGAGCCCGGCTGCCTGGACCTGGACGAGCACGTCGTGCTCTCCGACCACGGGCTCCGGGACGTCCACCTCCTGGAGCGGTCCCTTGTACTTTCTGACGACGAACGCGCGCATGGTGTTCTTCCTTCTGGTTCTGGTGACTTGATCTGGTGACTTGGTCTGGTGGGTCTGTCCGAGGCGACCACGGGCCTGCCGGGACTACCGGTGGAGAAAGTCCCGCGCTCCGGCGACGAACTCCCGGTGGTACTGGAAGACGGCGCCGTGCCCGGAGTCCGGGTAGACCGTGACGGCCGCGCCGGGCAGCCGCCGGGCCAGCGCCGTGGCGTTGGCGGGTGGGACCATCCGGTCGCTGTCCCCGTGGACGATGAAGACGGGTCCGGTGAACGCCGTGAGGTCTGCGGGCTCTTGCGTACCCCACTGGCGTACGGCGGCCAGCTGGGCCTGATACACGCCCGGAGCGACGGGCTTGTCGCGTCCTGTCATGCGCTCCTTGAGCCGCGCGAGGTAGGTGCGGGCGGCGTGCTTCCCCTCGGTGGTGGGGGTGAAGAACAGCAGCGCCCTCGGATCGTTGACGGTGAGCCCGGCGCGGAGCACGGTCCTGACCATGACGGCGGTCATGGCGGTCAGCCCGGGCCCGCCGGCGGGGCCCGCACTTGCGAGGATGAGCCGGTCGATCAGCCGAGGCGCCCGTGCGGCGACGGCCTGGGCGACCATCCCGCCCATCGACAGGCCGAACATGTCCACGCGGTCGTGGCCGAGCGCGTGGATCACGGCGACGACGTCGCCGGCCATCTCCTCGATCGAGGTGCGCACGCGTCCGGTGGAGTCGCCGACGCCGCGGTAGTCGACGGCGATCACGCGGCGGTCGCGTGCCAGGCCGTCGACGAGGCGCGGGTCCCAGCCGTCGAGGTTCGCCCCGAGGTGCGTCAGCAGTATCAGCGGGATCTCGGTCTGCGGGCCGATCTCGCGGTAGGCGAACACGGCGTCGCCCGCCGCGATCGTCCTCGTCGGAGCGTCCGCGTAGTTCTGGGTCGTCCCTTGCTGCGACATGTCGTTCTCCTGGTCCCTGTCCAGCCCGGCTCATGTGAGCATGCTCAATAATGAGCATGCTCAGAAAAGCTTGTCAAGGGGGTGGTGCGGGCGGCGCCAACGCTCTCGGAATAAAAGATGACTATGCTCAGTTATGAGCACAGTCACTATTGCACGAGGGCTTCGACCGTGGCAGCAGTGGCGGCCGCTCAAGACCGATCGACGTAAGGACTCAGACCCATGACCTTGTCACCTACCCTCTGGCAGCCGTTCGCTCTCGGCCGGGTGGAGCTCCCACACCGGCTCGCCCTGGCGCCGATGACCCGCAACCGGGCCAACCCGGACGGCACGCCCGGCGAGCTGGCCGCCGAGTACTACGGGCAGCGGGCCGGGCTCGGCCTGGTCATCACCGAGGGCGTCCAGCCTTCGGAGGACGGGCAGGGCTACTTCAACACGCCCGGCATCTACACTTCCGAGCACGTCGAGGGATGGCGGAAGGTCGCCGACGCCGTGCACGCCGGTGGCGGGTCGCTGTTCATCCAGCTGATGCACGTCGGCCGCATGTCGCACCCGGACAACACCCCGCACCACCGCCGGCCCGTCGCGCCGTCCGCCGTCTCCGCCGAGCAGGACATGTTCACCGCGACCGGACCGCAGAGAACACCGGTGCCGCGCGTGCTGACCGCCGAGGACATCCAGGCCGTGCTCGGCGAGTTCCGGCACGCGGCGGCATCCGCGATCGCCGCGGGCGCGGACGGGGTCGAGATCCACGGTGCCAACGGGTACCTGCTGCACCAGTTCCTCTCCCCGAACGCGAACCACCGCACCGACCAGTACGGCGGATCGGTGGAGAACCGGTCCCGGTTCGTGGTCGAGGTCGCCCGAGCGGTGGCCGACGAGATCGGCGCCGACCGGACCGGCATCCGCATCTCGCCCGCTTTCCCCCTGGGCGGGATCGACGAGGGCGGCGTCGAGAGCGTCCGGGCGCAGTACCGGCACCTGGTCGGCGAGCTCGGCCCGCTGGAGCTGGCGTACCTGCACGTGCACCACCTCGGTGACGACGACCTGCTGCGCTCCCTCCGTGACCTGTGGACCACGGCGGTGCTCGTGGTCCGGTACGGGCGGAACCGCGAGCAGATCGCCGACGACATCGACGCCGGGCTCGCCGACATCGCGCCCCTGGGCCGCTTCGCCCTGGCCAACCCCGACGTCGTCGAGCGGCTGCGCACCGACGCGCCGCTGAACGAGCTCGACCCGACCACCCTGTACGGGGGCGGCGCGGCCGGCTACACGGACTACCCAGCCATGACGCACGTCTGACCCCCACCCGATCTCAGATCCCTCGGAAGAAGAAGCCAATGCCCTCACTCAACGGAGCCGTCGTCCTGGTCACAGGCGCCAACGGCGGAATCGGCACCCAGTTCGTGCGCCAGGCCCTCGACCTCGGCGCGGCCAAGGTCTACGCGACCGCCCGAAACCCCCGCACCTGGGACGACGAGCGCATCGTGCCGCTCGCCCTGGATGTCACCGACGCAGAATCCATCCGGGCGGCGGTCGAAGCGGCCTCCGACGTGACCGTCCTGATCAACAACGCCGGTGCGTCGGTGTCCAGCGCGGGCATCCTCACCCACACGGACGAGGAGATCCGCCGCAGCGTCGAGACCAACTTCGTCGGCCCGCTGCTCCTGGCCCGTGCGTTCGCGCCGATTCTCTCGGCGAATCCGGGCTCGGTGATCATCGACGTCCACTCCGCACTGAGCTGGTACGCCGTCGCCGGCATCTACAGTGCGACCAAGGCCGCGCTCTGGTCCGCGACCAACTCCCTGCGCCTCGAGCTCGCTCCCGCCGGGGTGCACGTCGTCGGAGTGCACGTCGGCTGGGTCGACACCCCGATGGCCGCCCACACCACCGACCCCAAGACCGACCCGGTCGACCTGGTGCGTATCGTGTTCGACGCCACCGAGGCGGGGGAGTACGAGGTCCTCGCCGACGCCACGTCCGTCCAGGCCAAGGCCGGGCTCAGTGCTCCCCTCGAGGCCGTCTACCCCGAGCTGGCGACCGCACGGGCCTAGTGGTCCTGGCGACGGCACCGTCGTCATGGCTACTCGTGACAACGGTGCCGTGCCTCGGGGTGGGCGAGGCCCCTACGGCGTGGTCGAGCGCACGGTACGCCGGGGTGTGTGCACCGGCCGTGCGACGTTGCCGAGCCGCATCAGCATCTGCGGGAAGCCACGGAGGGAGAGCACCTGGCGCAGGTCGTCGCGCGTCGTCGGGTTCTCCAGGACGGTCGTGGCGAACGACGCGCGGACGAAGTAGGTGGCGGCGACCAGGAGCGCGCGCTCCAGGGCCTGGCCGGCCGCGACCCAGTCCCTGGCCGTGTCGCCGGGCGTGCTCAGGACGGCGAGGGTCGAGTTCTGCTCGAACCGTTCCCGGCCGACGCTCTCGTGAAACCGGCGCGCCGGTGCACCCGGGTTGCTCGGCGACCGTCCGAGGTGCTTGACCGGGATGCCGTCGTCGCGCCCCGGCTCGGTGGCGGTCCATGCCGCCTCCTCGTCGCGACCGGCCATGTCCTCCGCCGCGATGGCCTCAGCCCGCCTTACGAGGCTCAGCACCTCCGTCCGGGCGGGGTCCGACGGGTGGACCGCGCGCAGGCTTGCCCCCTCGTGGTCCGCGGCCCGCTGGATGGCCACCAGGATGTCCGTCGGGAGGGGCCGGTCGTCGAAGGGGTCGCGGGACGTCGCGCGGTGCTCGATCGCCACGGACAGCTCGAGCTCGTCCGCGCTCGGGTCGTCGCCCGGCTCGAGCACGATCTCGGCGACGAGCAGTTCGTCGCCCGGGTCGGGCAGGACCGTGGCGACGGCGGTCAGCGACTCGCGCCGGGCAGCCACTCTCGCGTTGAACAGGAAGGCCCCGCAGCTGATCAACATCTCACGACCCTGAGGGTCGTTGTGCCGGAGCTGTCTCGACGGATCGGCACGAAGCGTCACGGTGCTCCCCGTGGCCGCCACCTGCCACGGCTGGGTGTTCAAGACGCTCGGAGCGTCTCCAGCCGCTCTCAGGATCCTCTCGATCCGTGCGTCGCCGACGTCCATGGCTCGTCTCCTTCAGTCCGTGCTCTGCACCCAGGACACCACCCGGTCCGCGTGCCCGGCAGGGAACGGGCCGGGTCAGCCCACCGGGTACACGATCCGCGTCTGCCACCGGCTCGGATCGGCACCGCTCTCGGGCCCGAGGACGTACTCCTCCCACACGACTGTGGGCGAGGGCACCCCGTTCTCCTGGAACCAGGCCGTCAGCTCCTGGTGGGCCGCCGTCAGCGTCTCGTAGGGCCCCTCGTGGACCGCCTCGACCGTCGCGCCGGCGGGGAGCATCGCGGCGACGACCTCGTCGGACGGCGCGGCCCCTGCCGGGACCGGGTATCCCGCGGTCACGTCGAACCCCTCCGGGGACATGGACTGGTAGAGCGCCACGGGCGGCCCCGCAGGTTCCACACCCCGCGCCCCGAGCGCCTCGGCCGCCGCGGTCAGCGCCCGCGGAAAGAAGTCCTTGAGCTCGTCCATCCGCACCTTCTCGCGCAGGCCCACGATCTCCTGCGCTGTTCGTTCGCCTCGAACGATCTCCATCCTGTCCGCCTCCTCGTCGTCACCCGCCCGCCGGCGGGGCATCGGGTGGGTTCGCGAGCATGACGGGGTTCTCCCACGTCATGGTCGCTTCGACAGGCATGCTGAGCGCTTCGGCGATCTCGGCTGCACGGCGCAGCGCCCGCACGGAGGACTCGGAGCCGTCGACGCCGACGACGCGCCGCGAGTCTGACTTCTCCGCCTCGTCAGCCATACGTTCAGCCTCGGTTCCGGGCTGTGCGCACGACAGGGCCAAAGGTCACGTGATGGGACGGCGCGTGGCATCCAAGGGCTTTCGCCCCTGTGCCCGGTCCTGGCCGCTGGCTACGTTCGGTGGCATGGCCGTGGCCGACGAGATGGCACTGAGCGACCCGCGAGAACCGCTCACACCGCTCATGCGTGACCTTCGCACCAGGCCCGAAGGGCTCACCGGACGCGAAGCGACACGACGACTGCTCGTCTACGGACCCAACGAGCTGACCCGACGCCGGGGCCGGGACTGGCCCGGGCAGCTGCTGCGCCAGTTCACCCACCCCCTCGCACTGCTGCTGTGGCTCGCCGCAGCACTGGCCCTCGCGTCGGGCGCGCAGGCGCTCGGGATCGCGATCGTCGCGGTGATCGTGCTGAATGCCGGCCTGGCCTTCGTCCAGGAACAGCAGGCGGAGCGAGCCGTGGAGGCGCTCGCGGCATACCTGCCGGACACCGCGACAGCCCTGCGCGACGGCACCCGCACCATCGTGCGGGCCCGGGAGATCCTGGCCATCGACCTCGGCACCGAGACCCTGCCTGCGCTCGCGCTGGGCCGGGAGCCGGCCGAGCCGGGCCTGATGGACCGGCCACCCCGGGCCCGCAGGGAGAACATCATCAACGCCACCATGCTGGGCGTGCCTGGGGGCTGTTGGGCGGTGTCTCGGCGGTCCTGGTCCTGACGGTCTTCATCCTGACCCTCGTCGACGGGGGATGGAGCCTGGGCGCACCGGTCGATCCAGGCACACCGCTGCACCACGTCTGGCAGCAGGCGACCACGATGACGTTCCTCGGGATCGTCGCGTGCCAGATCGGTACCGGTCTGGCCTCCCGCACGCAGTTCGCCTCGCTGCGCTCGATCGGCCTGTTCAGCAACCGGCTCCTGCTCTGGGGCATCGACGAGGCGTGGCGCCTGCACCGGCGTCGACGGAACCGGCGCGAGCCCACCGCCTCCCAGGAGCGACGCACAAGTGCGTAGAGCGGGCAGCTCAGGCTCGCCGCGACACGGCGGGCGCCTCGCAGGTCGGTGCAGTCGACAGGACGCAGGACCGTCGGCCTGAGAAGTCGGGACGTTCGGTCCTGCAGCCCGACCCTCCGTGGTGATGTCGTCGAGGAAACGGGTAGCCATCACGACCGGCGCTCGCCGACCGAGGCCGCCCCTGGAGCCCATGTCCGGGCACCGACCACCAGGAGGAGTCATGAAGGCACTCGTCTATCACGGACCCGGCAGCACCGGGTGGGAAGAGGTGCCGGAGCCGACCGTCGACGACCCGGACGACGCCGTCGTCCGGGTCGACTGCGTCACGATCTGCGGCACCGACCTGCACATCCTCAAGGGGGACGTCCCGACCGTCGAGCCCGGACGGATCCTCGGCCACGAGGCCGTCGGTACCGTCGAGGCGGTCGGGAGCGGCGTCCGGAACCTCGGCGTCGGCGACCGCGTCCTGATCTCCTGCATCTCGGCCTGTGGGCGGTGCCGGTACTGCCGCGAGGGACGCTACGGCCAGTGCCTCGGGGGAGGCGGCTGGATCCTGGGCCACCGTGTCGACGGGACCCAGGCCGAGCACGTGCGGGTGCCGTTCGCCGACCTGTCGACCTACCGGCTGCCCGACGCGATCGGCGACGAGAAGGCCGTCCTCCTGGCCGACATCCTGCCCACCGCCTACGAGGTGGGTGTGCTGGCCGGGTCCGTCACGCCGGGGGACACGGTGGTCGTCGTCGGGGCCGGTCCGGTCGGGCTTGCCGCCGTCGCCACGGCTCGTCTGTACAGCCCGTCGCACATCGTCGTCGTCGACCCGGCGAAGAGCCGCCGCGATGCGGCGTCCGGCCTCGGCGCGGACGTTGCGCTCGACTCCGCCGACGACGTCGCTGGACGCGTCGCCGAGCTCACCGGTGGTCTCGGCGCCGACGTGGCCGTCGAGGCCGTCGGCATTCCCGCGACGTTCGAGCTGTGCGTCGAGATCGTCCGGCCCGGCGGCCACGTGGCGAACGTCGGTGTGCACGGTGCGCCGGCCATGCTGCACCTGGAGACCGCGTGGATCCGCGACCTCACGATCACGACGGGCCTCGTCGACACGCGCACCACCCCGACGCTGCTGGGGATGGTCGCCGCCGGCCGGCTGCGGCTGCCCGAGCTGATCACGCACCGGTTCGAGCTGACCCAGATGCAGGAGGCCTACGACGTGTTCTCGCGACCGGCCGAGACGGGTGCGCTCAAGGTGGCGCTCTTCGGCCCCAGCCACCTGACCCGATGACCGGGCAGGGCCGGCGCACCGCACACGCGCCGGCCCGTCAGTACGTGGTCAGGCCGTGCCCACGGAACTGGTTCCGCACGCGCTCGGTCAGCTCCGCCGACGGCGCGGTGGCGACCGCGCGCGGGGTGGGTGAGCCGGCGAGCGAGGGCCGCGAGATCGAGCACCGCCCGGTCCGCCTGCATCCGTGACCCGGGGGGCCTCAGGATCTGAGCTCGTCGACGGACCGGCGGGGCGTGTGCTTGGGCATCGAGCTGTACCCCAGCCGCATGAGCATCTGCGGCGCCGCGTCCAGGGACAGGACCCGGCGCAGGTCGTGGCGCGTGGTGGGGTTCTCGAGGACGGTGGTCGCGAACGACGCGCGGACGAAGAAGGTCGTGGCGACGAGCAGCACGTGCTCCAGCGCCTGGCCGGCCAGGACCCAGTCCCGGGGTGTGTCGCCCGGCGTCGTCAGGACGGCCATCGTCGACATGCGCTCGAACTGCGCGACGCCCGTGCTGGCCAGGAACTGTCGGGCCCCTGCGTGGTCGTCGGCGCTGGCCGGACCGAGCAGCTCCTGGGGGATCCCGTCGGCGCGATCCGCGTCCGTTCCGGTCCAGGCCAGCTCCTCGGCGCGAGCCACGGGGTCCTCGGCGGCGAGGGCCTCGGCCCGGCGGACGAGCGCGATGACGTCGGCGCGCACGGGCTCGGAGGGCTGGATGACGCGCAGGTCCGCGCTCTCGTCGTGGGCGGCGGACACGATGGCGTGCAGGACGTCCGAGAACAGGGGCTGGTCGTCGAAGGGCGTCCGTGACGTCGTGCGCCGCGCGATCGCCACGGACAGCTCGAGCTCGTCGGTGTTGGGAGTTCTGCCGGGTTCGAGCTCGAGGACGGCGACGAGCAGCTCGTCGTGCGGGTCCGGCAGCACCCTCACCACGGCGTCCAGCGACTCGCGGCGAGCGGCCGTCCGGGCGTTGAACAGGTACGCGCCGCAGCTGAGGTACATCTCCCTGCCGTGCGGGTCGGAGTGCTGCAGCTGACGCGCCGGATCCGCGTGGACCCTCACCGTGCTGCCCGCGACCGACACCCGCCACGGCTGGGTGTTGTAGACGCTCGGAGCGCTTCCCGCTGCCCGCAGGATCTTCTGCACCCTGGAGTCGATCAGGTTCATGGTGCTCGACCCTCCCACCCTTGGCTCCAGCCCAGCGCCTGGCTGCGGGAAGCGGTAGGGCAGGAGGTCCCATCTCGTCCGGGCATTGGTCCCTGGACCTCGCGGACCGGCGGCCAGGCCGTCTTCACGTGAGGCGCCACGAGCCTGCGCTGTCGTGCGCAGCTGGGGCCGAACGTCCCGCCTACCCGGGCCGGATGGCCCTGCCCCCCGACGGCCGGGCAAGCCAATGTGGCATGAAAAGTACCGCGTGACAGCGACCGCGTGACCGACCGCCTGACACCGCTCGACTGTCGAAGGAGACGACGTGACGTTGCCGCGCACGGAGCTGGACCTCGCGACGGTCGACGCCGTCGTCCTGGACACCGACGGTGTGATCACGGACACCGCCCGTACCCACGCGGCGGCCTGGAAGCGTGCGTTCGACGAGCTGCTCCACGACCGAGGGGCGCGGAGCGGTACCCGCCCGGCGCCGTTCGACGTGGAGACGGACTACCTGCGTCTCGTGGACGGCAGGTCGCGAGAGGACGGCGCCCGGGCGTTCCTCGGTTCGCGGGGCATCGTGCTGCCCGAGCGCGGTCGAGACGGTACCGGTACGGCCGGTACCGACACGCTCGAGTCCCTGCTCGAGCGCAAGACCAGGTACTTCCTCGACGAGGTGCGGACACACGGGGTCCGGGCGTTCCCCTCCACCGTGGCGTTCCTGCACGAGCTCAGGCATCGGCAGGTCGGCATCGCGGCCGTGTCGGCGAGCCGCAGCTGCGGGCCGGTCCTGCGCGCGGCCGGCGTGGACGGCCTGGTCGACGTGCGCGTGGACGGTCTCGACGCCCAGCGGCTCGGGCTCGCGGGCAAGCCGGAACCGGCGCTGTTCCTGGAAGCCGCGCAGCGGCTCGCGGTGCCACCCGGCCGGTGCGCGCTGATCGAGGACGCCCTGGTCGGCGTCGAGTCCGGCCGTCGCGGCGGGTTCGGACTGGTGATCGGGGTGGACCGTCAGGGGCGGTCGCGCCCGGAGATGCTGGAGCTGGGCGCACACGTCGTGGTCGCGGACCTGGCCGACGTCGCCGTCGTCGGGAGGCACCGTGGAACACGCCACCCTGTCGTATGAGGGCTTCGACCCGGCCACCGAAGGGCTGCGCGAGGCCTTGTGCACGCTGGGCAACGGCTACGTCGCGACCCGCGGCGCCGCGCCGGAGTCGTCGGCCGACGGCGTGCACTACCCGGGTACCTACTTCGCCGGCTGCTACGACCGCCTGACCTCGACGGTTGCGGACCGCGCGGTCGAGAACGAGGACCTGGTCAACGCGCCGAACTGGTTGCCGCTCAGGTTCCGCACCCCCGGGCAGGACTGGCTCACCCTGGCCGGTGGGCACGTCCTGGAGCACCAGCAGGACCTCGATCTGCGACAGGGGGTCCTGACGCGGCGCACCCGGTTTCGCGACCCGATCGGCCGGAGGGTTGCCGTGACCCAGCGGCGGCTCGTGTCGATGCACGACCCGCACGTGGCCGCACTGGAGACGACGTTCGTCGCGGAGAACTGGTCCGGCCGGCTGGAGGTCCGCGCGAGCCTCGACGCCCGGGTGACCAACGCCGGCGTGGCCCGGTACCGCGACCTCGACGGGCAGCACCTCGTCCCCGTCGACGAAGGGTGGGACAAGGAAGAGCGCATCGCCTGGCTCCAGGTTCGCACCGCCACGTCGCAGATCCGGATCGCGCAGGCGGCAGTGACCGTGGTCCTGGACCCGTCGCGGCCGGTCACCACCCTCTTCGAGCACTCCGCCGGGGAGTCCGCGGTCCGGATGTGGCTGGACCTGGCCGAGGGCGCACCCGTGACGATCGAGAAGCGCGTCGCGATGTACACCTCGCTGGACCGGGCGATCTCCGAACCCCTGGACGCCGCACGTGCGCATGCGGCTCGTGTCCCGCCCTTCGAAGAGCTCCTGACGGACCACGCGCGCGCGTGGGAGCAGCTGTGGCGGTCGTGCCGCGTGGTCGTCCCGGGGCAGCCGCAGCGGGCGCTGGACCTGTACGTCTTCCATCTCCTGCAGGTCCTGTCCGAGCACACGGAGCACCTCGACGTCGGTATGCCCGCACGCGGCCTGCACGGGGAGGCCTACCGCGGGCACGTGTTCTGGGACGAGCTGTTCGTCTTCCCGTTCCTGCTGCTCCGCCTGCCCCATGTGGCGCGGTCGCTGCTGATGTACCGGTGGCGACGGCTCCCGCGAGCCCGGCAGGCGGCGTCCGACGCCGGCTACCGGGGCGCGATGTACCCGTGGCAGAGCGGTAGCGACGGCCGGGACGAGACGCAGCGGACGCACCTCAACCCGGTCTCCGGCCGCTGGCTCGAGGACCACACGGACCTCCAGCGGCACGTCGGCATCGCGGTGGCGCACAACGTGTGGCAGTACTACCAGGCCACCGGCGACCTCGTGTTCCTGCACGGTTACGGCATCGAGATGCTCGTGGAGATCGCCCGGTTCTGGTGCAGCCTCGCGACCTATGACGCCGTGACGGACCGGTACGACATCCGCGGTGTGGTCGGGCCCGACGAATATCACGACCGGTACCCGGAGGCCGATCGCGCGGGGATCGACAACAACACCTACACGAACGTCATGGTGACCAGAGTGCTGCGATATGCCCTGGACGCGATCGCGCTCCTGCCCGAGCCAGAGGGCAGCGCCCTGCGCCGCCGGCTCCGGCTGGAGGAGCACGAGACGGAACTGTTCGACCACGTCAGCCGACGCATGCGCGTGGTGTTCCAGGGCGAGGGCGTGCTCAGCCAGTTCGAGGGCTACGACCGGCTCGTGGAGCTGGACTGGCCGGCCTACCGGTCGCGCTACGGGAGCATCCGCCGCCTCGACCGGATCCTCGAGGCGGAGGGCGACTCGGTGCACCGCTACCAGGCGTCCAAGCAGGCGGACGTCCTGATGCTCGTGTTCCTCCTCGGGGAGGACGGTCTGCTCCGGGCACTCGCGTCACTCGGCTACGAGTTCGACCGCGCACGGCTGGACCGCACCGTGGACTACTACCTCGCCCGCACCAGCCACGGGTCGACGCTGAGCGCCGTCGTGCATGCCTGGGTGCTGGCCAGCCGGGACCGGAGCGCCTCGTGGCGGTTCTTCCGGGAGGCGCTCGACAGCGACATCGCCGACGTCCAGGGCGGCACCACCGCCGAGGGGATCCACCTCGGCGCGATGGCCGGCGCCGTCGACCTCGTCCAGCGGTGCTACACCGGGCTCGACCTCACCAGCGGGGCGCTCCGCCTGGAACCCCGGCTGCCCGACGAGCTCGACGCCCTGGAGCTGCGGCTCCGCTACCGGGACCACTGGGGCATCACCGTGCGGTGTGACCACGACGGCGTTCGTCTCGGCATACCCGGGTCGCAGCAGCTCCCGATCACCGCCGCCGTCGACGGTCAGGAACGAGAGCTGAAACCCGGGGAGGTCTGGGAGGTGCGCCGGAGGACCGACGGGATCGCGCCCGGCGGGTCCGCGGGTGCGCCTCAGGCACAGCCGCATCGGTCTGTGGCCCGCGGCGGGGCGTGATGTCGAGGATCTTCGGAGCTCAGGGGAGCGCACTCTGGACAGGGTCGCCGCTGAGGCGCGCTCCGGCGCGTCCGACGTCGGGTTCGAGACGGTGCTCGGTCGGGGGCCACGGCCGCGGACTGGCGGGCCGGCGACCACGGCCGGATCGTCGTCGGCATCAAGTCGTTCGAGCGCAACGGCGAGATGCTGGCCCGCGCGTACGTGACGGCGTCCGCACGGCACGCCGCCCTGCGCCTGGTCCACGTCGTCGACGTCTCGGGCCGTGCGGCCGAGTCCGGCGGCACCGACCCCGTCGCGGGTGAGTCCGTCGGTGTCGCCGGCCGCCTGCTGGGGGAGGTCGCACGTGACTGGCGTGACGCGTTCCCGGGCGTCGCCGTGGAGACCGTGGTGGTCGAGGGCCACCCCGCCGATGTCCTGGTCGACACCGCGACCGACGCGGACGTCCTGATGCTCGCTCGACCGCACCGCGACCTGCGGCACCCGGTTCGTCTGGGGCGGACGCCGAGGGCGGTCCTGGGCGTCTCTGACACGCCGGTCGAGGTCGTACCGCTGAAGGACGAACCCAGCACGGCGCCGCTCGTGCTCGAGAGCTCCGGGGATGTCCTCAAGACCGGGCCGCACCACACGACTCGTCCGTGAGCCGACAGTCCAGGTCTGGCAAACCGGGGGTGGTGAAAAAGGACTGATACGGGATATTTGTCGCTATCGTCTCTGTCGTCTGGGAAATCTCGCCCTGGCCCTTGGCGGAAGAGGACGATGACGGATCCGAATGTGACTGTGGCTGCGCGCGGCTCGGGCTCGGTGCTGGCAGGCTCGGCCTCCGGCAGGTACCGGATGCGCCTGTACGACCCTGAGACTGTCCCGGTGCTGGGCGATGTGCTCTCGGCGCGCGACATCGACGCTGCGTGGTCCGCCCTGCGGCAGGAGTGGGGCGAGGCCCTTCCGGTCGATCTCGGGTCGGGTGCGCGGGCCTGGCTGGTGGGCGGGTACCAGACCATCGTCATGCTCGCCCGGGACTCCAGCATGGTGACGACCGACACCGGCGCCTGGAACGGAGAGCCCGGGTCGTTGCCCGCTCCGCTGCGGTCGCTGTTCCGGCCCCGGGTGGGGCAGCGGGTCGAGACGGCGTCCGGGCCGCTGCACGCCCGGCTGCGCGGACCGCTGGACGAGATGCTCGAGGCCGTCGACGCGGCCGAGGTCGGCCGCGTCACCCGTGTGGCGTGCGACCAGGTGCTCGACGGGCTCGGCAGCGGGGACGCGGCCGGCCGGGAGGTCGACCTGATGCGCCACTACGTGGTTCCCGTCACGCGTCTCGCGTTCGGCACGGTCCTCGGGCTGGACCCCGCCACCGGTCGCCAGGTGTTCGAGATCGCCGACGCCCTCGCGGCGGGAGAGGGCGATGCCGCGAGCGTCGACGAGCTGAGCTTCGTGCTCGGCGGGCAGGTCATGGGACGCGACGCCAACGGTGGCCCGACGCCGTCCGGCCTGCTCGCCCAGCATCCCGCCTACGAGGGCACCGACGAGGCGGTGGCCGGGATGCTCTCGGTCGTGACCGGGGCGAGCCTGGGCATGCAGGCGTGGCTGGGGCAGGCGCTGCTGCTCGCCCTGAGCGACCAGCAGTTCGCCCGGCGGCTGGCCGGCGGCCGGCTCGGGACCGACGAGGCGCTGGACGAGGTCCTGTGGGACGCGTCGCCGGTGACCGTCATGGCGCCCCGGTTCGCCGTCAAGGAAGGGCACCTGTTCGGGGACGGCGCCTACGTCGAGCCCGGGGACGCGGTCCTCCTGGCCGTCGGGGCGGCGGCCTCGGACCCGAGCATCCGGGGCGACGGCACCTGGGACGGGCTCGGCAACCGGGCCCACCTGGCCTGGGGCGCAGGGGCCCACCGGTGCCCCGCGCCCCGGCAGGCCCGGCTCATCGTCCGCACCGCGGTCGAGACGCTCCTGCGCCAGGTCGAACCCGTGCTCACGACCGGCGCCGACCAGATCCGCTGGGCGCCCGACTTCCGCTACCGCCGCCCGGCGTCGCTCCCGGTGACGCTGCGCCCCACCGGCCTGGGCGGCTGACCCACCCGGACGACACCCGCGTCCGTCGGGCGCACGAGCAGTTCCATCGAGCACGTCTTCATCGAGCACATCTACATATATCCCCGGAGGACCAGTGAGTCGCACTTCCCGCACGACCCGCGTGCTGAACACCGTGCTTGCCCCTGTCATCAAGGGCTACCAGGACCCGGACGCGTCCTGGGCCAGGACGGTCGCGCAGGTCGAGAAGGAGGCCGGAGCCACGGACCCCCGGTTCGCCGCCGAGCTCGCGGTGATCGTGCGGGCGGCGGCCGAGATGCCGCGGCTGTCGCCGCTGGGCTGGTACCTCATCACGGCCGACGTCAAGGCCCGGTACGTCAACCGGCTGCGGATCGACCGCATGCTGGCCGAGCACCCGCGGATCGCGGACGAGGAGATCACCGCACCGGTGATCGTGTGCGGGCTGCCGCGCACCGCCACGACCCTGGCCCACCGGGTGCTGTCCGCCTCGCCCGACCACCGCGCCCCGCTGCTGTGGGAGATGCAGAACACCGGCCTGGACGACCCGCGGTCCGCCCGGAAGCTGATCAAGCAGCTCCAGCAGGGCGCGGCCATGATGGAGAAGTTCGCGCCCGACATCCCGCACATCCACCCGATCAACATCGACAAGCCCGAGGAGTCGATGTTCATCCTGCCGCACGGCAGCCACTGGCCGATCCTGCACGGCCTCATGCCTTCGTACACCGACTGGGCCGCCGGGCGGGACGTGACCGGCGACTACGAGTACCTGAAGCGGGCGCTGCAGGTGCTGCAGCACGGGCGGCCGGCCAAGCGGTGGGTCCTGAAGTATCCGGCGCACCTGGAGGACATGGACGTCATCCGGAAGGTGTTCCCGGACGCGACGTTCGTGTGGACCCACCGCGACCCGGTCACGGTCATCGGGTCGTTCTGCAGCCTGGTGGAGACCTTCTGGGGGATGTACCAGCACGACACCGACCGCAAGGAGATCGGGAGGTTCGCCCTGGACCACCTGTTCACGCAGGTCGAGCGGGGCCTGGAGCTGCGCCGGAGCCTGCCGCCGGCCTCCATCGTGGACGTGCCGTACCACAAGCTGTCCGCCGACCCGTTCACCGAGGTACCGCGCCTGTACGCCGCGATCGGAGCCACCTGGACCACCCGCGACCAGGAGAACCTGGCCGACGTGATCGCCAAGCCCAAGGGCACCCCCTCGCACCAGTACGACCTGTCCCAGTACCTCGACCCCGCCGAGGTGGAGCAGACCTTCGCCCCGTACAACCGGCTGCTGGACCGCCTCGACATGCGCGACGCGGAGGCGGCCGTGGAGCTCTGATGGTCGTCGGAGGCATGCGCCGGCTCGCTGGCATCGGCGCATGCCTCCGACGACGCCGCGACCGTACTCGGGAACCTCAGGACGGCACGGGAGCGGCAAGGCTCACGCGGGGTCGGCCAGACGTCGCGCCGCGGTGACGACGCTCTCGCGGCGGCGCGCCGTGTCGTCGGGATCCTCGGCCGTCGTGCCGGTCACCATGCGCGCCACCTGAGGCAGCGCCGTCCAGTACGCGGCGATCGCGAGCACGATGAAGTGGAGCGCCTCCGGTGCGAGCGCCGACGTCACCCGCCCGGAGGCCTGACCCGCCTCGATGAAGGCTGACCTGTTCTGGTAGGTGCTGCGCCGCTGAGCCTCGTCGGGAACCTCGTCGGAGTAGGACAGGGCCTCCCACATGAGCAGGCGGACGAACTCCGGGTGCTCGCGGCTGTAGTCGTAGAGCTGCCCGGCGAACTCGCCGAGGGCGTCGGCATCGGTCGCGTCGAGCGGCACCGCGCCCGCCGTCGTTGCGAACTGCTCGCGCAGCACCACGGCGAACAGCTGGGACTTGCCGCCGTAGTAGTTGTAGACACGCTCCTTGTTCACGCCGGCACGCCGAGCGATCTGCTCGATGGTCGTGCCGTCCGGCCCGTGCGCGACGAACTCCGCGGTGGCGGCCTCGATGATCTTGCGTTTCGTGCCCTCGACGTCCCTGACCACGGGCGGATCCTCACTGTCGACCAACGGAAGCGTTGCCTGCGAAGGTCAACGGTACTACCCGGGAACAACGCCAACGTTGGCGTTGTTAACGTCGTCATGTCAGCAGCAACCGAGGTCCGCCGGCGCCAGGGAGTGTCCGGGGGCGTGGCCTTTCTCCTCGCCCTCGCCGGGGGAGCGGCGGTCGGCAACCTCTACTGGTCGCAACCCATCCTCGACACCATCGCCGGTGAGTTCGGCACCACGGCGACCACGGCCAGCGTGCTCGTCACCGTGACGCAGGTCGGGTACGCCGTCGGTGTGTTCCTGCTGGTCCCGCTCGGCGACATCGTGGACCGCAAGGTCATGATCCCGGCGTTCATGCTGCTCTCCGGCGGCATGCTCGGCATCAGCGCCGCCGCCCCGAGCTTCCCGGTGCTGCTCGTGACCCTCGCCCTCGTGGGTGCGAGCACCGTGTCCGGACAGCTTCTCGCACCGCTCGCGGGTGACCTCGCGACGGACGAGCAGCGTGGCCGGGTGATCGGGACCGTCGTGTCCGGCGTGCTGCTCGGCATCCTGGTCGCCCGTGCCATCAGCGGCGTCGTGACCGACCTCGTCGGCTGGCGCGCGCTGTACGCGGTCGTCGCCGTCGTCATGCTCGTCCTGGCGTCGGTGCTGTACCGCCTGCTGCCGCGGCTCGAGCCGCGTGCCCGCGTCGGCTACGGCCCGCTCCTCGCCGCCGTGCTCCGCACCTGGGTGACGAGCGCGGCTGCCCGCTGGCTCGGCCTCATGGGCGCCGCGGCGATGGCCACCTTCACGCTGTACTGGACGGGGCTGACCCTGCTGCTCTCGGGCGAGCCGTTCGGCTTCTCGGCGACCCGGATCGGCCTGCTCGGCCTCGTCGGCATCCTGGGTGCCCTCGCGGCGCAGCAGGTCGGGCGTCTGTACGACCGCGGCCTGGCGATGCCCGCCATCGGCGTCGGCCTCGTCGTGGCCATCGTGTCGTTCGTGATCTCTGGTGTCGCGCCGGGATCGATCGTCGCCGTCGTCGTCTCTGTCGCGCTGTACTCCATCGGCGTGCAGGCGACTCAGGTCCTGCTCCAGACCCGCATGATGTCGCTCGACCCGTCCGGGCGCAGCCGCCTCAACACGGTGTTCGTCGTCGGCAACTTCGTCGGCGGCACCATCGGTTCCGCACTCGCCGGTCTGCTGTGGGGTCTCGGCGGCTGGCCGGTGATCACGACCGCCGCCGGCGTCCTGCTGCTGCTCGCACTGCTGATCTGGGCCGTGCAACGCCGGCGCGCCCTCGCCGCATGACCCTCGAACCGTCAGATCCCGACACGACAGACCCCGACAACCACCGAACCCTCAAGGAGACACAGATGACCACCGAATCCGCCCTTCCCGGCTCGACCGGCCAGCCGAACGGCTCGCTGGTCCGTACCGCGGTGAACGCGTTCTTCGAGGCGCGGCTCGCCGGGGCCACACCCCACGAGCTCGCCGAACGCTTCCACGAGGACGTCGACTGGTTCATCCAGGGCGACACCGAGAACGTGCCCTGGATCGGCCGCAAGGTCGGCCGGGCGGGCGTCGCCGAGCACTTCACCCAGCTCGGCGCGTCCGTCCGGCCCGAAGGCTTCGAGGTCGACGCCACCATGACGGACGGCAACCGTGCCGTGGTGCTGGGCACCTTCCGTGCCCGGGTGGCTGCCACCGGACGCCTGATGGACAGCGAGTACGTCTTCGACATCACCGTGGACGACACCGGGTTGATCACGCGCTACCACATGCTCGAGGACAGCTGGGCCGTCTCGGAGGCAGCCCGCCCCTAGCTGGGGGCTCTGCCGCCCGACCCCGCACTCAGCTCGTGCGCCCGGCGCAGCACGTCGAGCTGGGCCGAGCTGTACAGCGCCTGCAGGGCCTGGCCCACGGCGTTCCGCGCCGCCTCTGCCTGGCGCGGCGTCGCGGCCCGGGGCTCCATCGTCACCGACGTGTTCGCGCCGACGAACGGGGCCATCCGCTCGGCGAGCGCCCGCCGCGTCGCCTCGTCCGCGTCCGTGGGCAGGTCGCGGAAGGCCTCGTCGAGCGCCTCGTGGGGGTTGGCCCGCAGGAGCTCGCTCAGCGCGTCCATCGACTCCGGGGTGAAGAGCTGGGCGTAGATCGTCAGGAGCGCACGGTCGTTGTCGCGCAGGCGCCGCGCGACGCCGTGGAACGCCGTGGGGACGTCGGGCGTCGCGCCCGGCTGGGCCAGCGTGGCCAGCTCCTGCCGGATGCCCTGGATCCGTTCGACGGTCGCCGCGAGCTCGGCGTCGATCTCATGGAACACCGACGGGTGCCCGCCGCCCGCCGTCCCCAGGTCCGCGACCTGCGCCAGCGACAGGCCGAGGCCGGTCAGCCGCTTGATCTGCAGGAGCCGGGTCAGGTGGCGCACCTCGTAGCGCTTGTTGTATCCGTTGGGCTCGCGCTCGGGCTCCTCCAGCAGGCCGACCTCGTGGTAGTACCGCACCGTCTTCACGGTCGTGCCCGACAGCTCGGCGACCTCGCGCGTGCTCCAGCTCATCGTGCGCGCCGTTCTCGCACCCAGACCAGGGCGACCATGGCGACGTTGACGGCGGCGAGGATCAGGAGGGACGGGTCGCCGGTGTCGGTGGACCGGTCGATGGTGTAGCCCTGGCCGTCCGCCATGAGGGTGTTGACGCTCGAGAACAGGACGTTGTTGGCGACGTGGAACGCGGCGGGCGCCTCGATGCCGCGGCTGATGATCGCCATCAGCCCCGTGGCTACACCGATGAACGTGTAGTAGCCGAACAGCCAGGGGTCGCTGGAGCCGTGGACCACCGCGAAGGCCAGGCTGGAGACCGCGAGCCCGACGGCGAGCGCCGGTCGCACCGCGCGCACCCAGGACGCGGCCGCGGGCAGGACGGCGCTGCGGTACATGAGCTCCTCGCCCACCGACTGGAGCGGGGTGCTCACGAGCGTGATCACCAGCATGAGGACCGTCGTCCCGGAGACGCCGAACGCGACCCAGCCCGGGGACTCGGGCGCGACCAGCGCCACGACACCGATCCCGGCGCCGACCAGCACGGCGGCGCCGAGCAGGTACTGCGCCAGGCGCCGGCCGTCGAACGCCCGGGGGAAGCTGATGAGGCTGCGCCACGGCGCCTTGGCCAGCCGGGCCAGCAGGAGGACCGCCAGGACGCCCGCCAGGGCGACGCTCAGGTTGATCGCCAGAAGCTTCAGCGGTGTGAACGTGGCCGACATCGGGTCGTCGCTGCCCTCGATGACGCCGACGACCTGGTAGAACACGACCTGGAGCACGACCATTGCCAGCGCCGGCACGACGAGGACGACCAGCGGCTTCCACCAGCTCATCCGCAGGTGGGCGCCGAACGGCCGCGAGCTGTCGACGCCGGGTTCTGAGGTGCGCACGATGAACGATCCCTTTCTCGGAGGCGGATCGACGTGATCCACCTCCGAGTGGACACTGTGCCGTAGGGGCAGACGCAAGCGGCCGACGTCGCGCCCAGGGCGTCAGGCGGTCAGCGGCGGGTTCGAGTCGTCGTAGATCCGGGCCGCGGTCAGCAGACCCGATGCGCCTCGCACGTACACCGCCACACCCGCCTCGGGCGGCAGGTCGGTCACGCCCCACCGCACCACGTTGTACTCCAGCGCGCAGGCCCGCCCGTCGTCGGTCACCGTGCAGTGCTCCAGCGGGATGCCGCCGCCGTTGGAGAAGAACGACGTGAACAGCGCGCGCAGCTCCTGCGTGCCGCGGTGCACGTACTGCCCGCCGGCAGGCTCGCGTACGGTCGCGTCGGGTTCGAAGGCCGCGACCGTGGCCTCGACGTCACCTGCCGCCAGCGCGCGCTGGTACTCGCCCACCACGTCGGGCTCCGTCGCCTTCTCGTCGGGCTGGAGCAGCGGGGGCCGGTTGGCGTGCGACCCGGTGATCGGCCAGGTGCTGAAGTACATCCGCAGCTCGTGCAGGCCGGCGTCCGACCGCTCGGTGACGATCGCGACCGGGAGCCCGACCCGCCGCTGCCCGACGTCGTACCACAGCACCACCTCCTCGACCGTGCGGTGCGGGGTGACGACCAGGTCGACGTCCTCGACGGTGAAGCCCGCCGCGTGCAGCTGCTCGCTCGTCGTCTCGACGTACCGCCGGAACGCGTCGCGTCCCCTGATCCTGCCGCGCACCGGGTGATGGAGCTCGGGCTCGCCGGCGAAGGACGCGATCAGGGCGTCCACCTGGCCCGAGGTGACGCCGTCGAAGAACGAGATCGCGGCAGGGGGCGCAGAGTGTCGCTGGGACAGCTCCGCGACGTACTTCGCGGAGAAGTGCTCGGGCAGCCAGGGCATGGGCTTTCCTCCATCGGTGCTGTCGCCTCATGGTACTACGATTCGAGGTATATCGAAACGAGGTATGGTGATGGCGTGATCGAACTGATGATCCTCGGCTTCCTCGCGGAGCGGCCGCAGCACGGGTACGAGCTGCGGCGCCGCATGGAGCAGCTCCACGGGTACGCCCGCACCATCAGCGACGGCACCCTCTACCCGGCCATCGCCCGCCTCGCGAAGGCCGGGCTCGTCCGCCGCGCCGCCGAGCCCGGCAGCGCCGGGGCGCCGCGCCAGACCCTGACGATCACGGACGCCGGGCGGACCCATCTCCTCGAACGGCTGCGCCAGGCCGACGGGCACGACATCACCGACGGCAGCCGGTTCTTCGTGGTGCTGTCCTTCCTGTCCCTGCTGCCCGACCGGGCCGAGCGCGACGCCGTCCTGCGCCGCCGCCTCGACTACCTGGAGCAGCCGGCCAGCTTCTTCTACGACGGCGACCGGCCGCTGCGCGCCGCGGACATCGCCGACCCGTACCGCCGCGGCATCCTGCTCTCGGCCCGCGCGACCAGCCGCGCCGAGCGCGCGTGGATCCGTGAGCTGCTCGACGCCGACACCACCACGCAGGACGTCACCACCCAGGAGGCCACACCATGACCGAGACCATGCGCTCCGTCGTGCTGGACGCACCCGGCCCCGTGACCAACCTGCACGTCCGCGAGCTCCCGGTGCCCGAGCCCGAGCCGGGCTGGACGCGGATCCGCGTCGAGGCCTTCGGCCTCAACCGGTCCGAGCTGCACACCCGGTTCGGTTTCGCCGGCGACGCCGTCACCTACCCGCGCGTCCTGGGTATCGAGGCCACGGGCACCGTGGACGCCGACCCCAGCGGCACGTTCACCCCGGGGCAGCAGGTCATGACGATGATGGGCGGCATGGGCCGCTCCTACGACGGCGGCTACGCGCAGTACACCTGCGTCCCGGCCGACCAGGTCATCCCGTTCCGGTCCGACCTGCCGTGGGCGACCCTCGGCGCGGTTCCCGAGATGCTGCAGACCGCCTACGGGTCGCTGACCGTCGGGCTGGACGCCCGGCCGGGCCAGACCTTGCTGGTGCGGGGCGGGACGTCGTCGGTCGGCATGGCTGCCGCCGTCCTCGGCAAGCGGATGGGGATGACGGTCCTGTCGACCACCCGGAACGCCGGCAAGCGCGAGGCGTTGAAGCGGGTCGGCGTCGACCACGTGCTGATCGACGACGGCGACGTGGCCCGGCAGGTGCGTGAGCTGCTGCCGGACGGCGTCGACGGCGCCGTCGAGCTCGTCGGGACCCCCACGCTGCCCGACACCCTGCGCGCCGTCCGGGTCCACGGCACCGTCTGCTTCACGGGCATGCTCTCCGACGAGTGGATCGTCAAGGACTTCTACCCGATCGGGTACCTGCCGTCGGGCGTGCGGCTGACCGGATACTCCGGTGAGGCCGAGAACCTGCCCGCCGACGTGCTGCAGGAGTTCCTCGACGACGTCGCCGCCGGACGCGCCGTCGTGCCCGTCGACCGGGTCTTCGGCCTGGACCAGATCCGCGACGCGCACACGCTCATGGAGTCCGGCGGCGCCCGCGGCAAGCTCGTCGTCCTGCCCTGGGACAGCCGAGGGCCCGCCGTCCGCTAGGTCACGGGCGTCGGGTCACGGCCGGCTCCCGGCCCGGCCGCTCGACGGGGTGGGCACGTCGCAGGCGTCCGACGGCACGTCGTCCGCCGTCGGCCCCGGTGTGGCCGACGGCGTCGGGTGTGCCGGCGAGCACTCGCGCGGGTCCGGGCTCGGCTCCTGTGCCGGCGGCTGGGTCGGTCCGGTCTGCTCGGGTGCCGGGGACGCGGGAGGCGTCGATCCGGGAACCGTCTCGGCGGACCCGGACCAGAGCATCGCGGTACCGACCCCCGCGCCGCACAGCAGCGCGACGGTCGCGGCCAGCGCCCAGGCGGCCGCCCGACGGCGGGGGCGCGTGGGCCGCTGCCCGGGCGTCAGGATCTCCACCCGGGGCTCGGCGTCCTCGTCCAGGGGGAGCGGGTCCGCACCCGCCCGGCCGTGACCGGACGTCACGGCGTGGACGCGGGCCAGGTCCAGCTCGTCGTCGACCTGGTCCAGCGCCCGGCGGGCACGTGCCAGGGGGTCGCCCTGCGCTCTCTTCAGCGCTCTCATGTCAGTCCTCCTGGCCTTCGGTCACGGTGCGGTAGGCGGCCCGGAGCCGCCGTCGGGCCCGGTACACGCGGGTGGCGGCGGTCGTCGCCGTGCAGCCGAGCACCCGGGCCAGCTCCGTGGTGCTGAGCTCGGCGGCCGCCAGCAGCTCGACCACCTCACGGTCGGCCGGGCGCAGGAGCGCCAGGGCGCGGTGCAGGAGGTCGAGCTCGTCGACCAGCCGCGCGTCGTCCTGGCCGGGCGGCGCGGGATGCCGCATCGCGCGGTCCGCCAGGGCGGCCCGTCGCCGGTCGGCGCGGACCTGGTTGGCCAGCACCCGCCGGGCGACGGCGAGCAGCCAGGTGCGCGGCTCGTCGGGAACCTCGCCCTTGCGCCAGGCGATGAGGAACACCTCGGCCACGACGTCCTCGGCCTCGGCGGCGCTCAGCCGCGTGCGCGCGTAGCGGTGCACGGCGCGCGCGTGCTCGTCGACCAGTGCCTCGGTCTGCTCCGGTGTCAGAGTGCCCCGTGCGAGGTCGCGCGGCTCGGCGTGAGTGGACAGTGTGGTCTCCAGTGGCGGGTGCGAGGGCGGGCGCGGGTCTGCACATGGGTCGGTGTCCGGCAACGCCCCCGTCGTCACAGTCTGCCGGTGTGGACCACGCCACACCTCGGGGCCGTGACGGATCGGGCCCCGGCGCACACTGACCGGTGCGTGACCATCAACCCGAGAACTCACGTCCCATCGACCACCACCGCGGCCCCGCGCCGTCGTGGTACCTGGAGCTCCGCCGTGCGCGGCGTCACCGCCGCAGGCGGCGCGCTCGCCGTCGCGCTGCTGGCCACGGCCTGCACGCAGGCCAGCGCCGCCGTCCTGGAGGAGCCGTCGCCCGTGCCGTCGGTCGCCGCCGACGCCGCACCGGCGCCGTCCGACGCCGGAGCCGAGCCCGCCGAGGCCGCGCCGGCGCCCGCCGACGAGGGGGAGCCGTCGCCCGTCCCGGCCGCTCCGGCCGAGACCGGACCGACCGGCGAGCGCGAGCCGCGGCCCGTCCCGACGGTCCCGGGCGAGCCCGAGCAGGGTCTCGTCGTCACCGGCTGAGCCGTACCGGACCTCCGGCCCCGGACGGGCGGGGGCGGTGTGCGAGGCGAACCTCGCACCCGCCCCCGCCCGTTCCGCGCGCCGACCGGGCGGACCTCACCGGACGGCCTGGAGCACACCGCTGATGATGAGCGCGGTCAGCGTGGTCCAGCCGACGATCGCGATGGCCTGCCAGACGAGGATGCGGGCCTTGCCGACGCCCGAGGCCGCGAGCATGGTGGCCGTGAAGTGGGTGGGCAGCAGCAGCGGGCCGAGCAGGCTCACGCCGGGCACGCCGTAGCGCTCGTAGGCGCGCTGGAACTTGGCCCGGCGGGCCGTGCCGCGGTCGTCCTCCCGTACCTCCGACGCCGTCCGCAGGGTGGTGCCGCCGCCGACCGCCACGGCGTCGCGGGCCTGGACCTTCGCGCGGTGGCGGGTCACGACGGCGTTGCGGGCTCCGGTGCTGAGCAGCACGAGCACGGCGACGGTCAGGAAGTTGCCGATCATCGCGGCCACGGCGGCGACGACCGGGGGGATGCCGCCGAGGATGCCGATGGCGACGCCGCCCTCGCCCTCGATGAAGGGGATGGCGCCGGCGAGGGCGACGATCAGCGGCTGGAGAAGCTCGGGCACCTGCCCGATGAGGTTCTGGAGGGTGTCGACGAGGTCCATGGGGTGCTCCTGTCAGTACGGCCGCCGGGGTGTCTCCTCGGCGCTGACCCCAGTCCACCGCGCGGGCGCGTCCCTCAGAAGTGCCGGGCTGTCACCGGCTCCCGGGGCGTTGTGCACGCCCGATCCATGACATGTGTCATGCCCGCCTCGCGCGTTGCCGGGATGCACCAGCGGGCTCTGCATGTGCACGACCCGCTGCTCGGTCGCGTGACGCGCAGGTAAACAGTCGTGGCCGGTTCCGGCCGGTGGCCTCGACCGGTCTGGCGGGCTCTTGCGGTAGGTGGGCGACGGTCGCTAGACAGCCTCCATGCAGCCGGGAGCACCTGTCGACCTCGTGGCGGACCCGGCCGAGTCCGCGGTCCGCGTGGCCGTGATCGAGCTGTTCGCGGCCAGGATCGCGGGCGCTTCGCCGTGTGATCTGGCGCAGCGGTTCGACGTGGACGTGGACCTGACGGTCCGCGGCGGCGTCGGCGAGCCGCCGTGGACCGCCGGCGGATCCGGCCGTGCGGGGGTCGCCGAGCACTTCGCCCGGCTCCGCGAGGCGGTTGATCTCGAGCAGTTCGATCTCGTGACGATCCGTGCCGCCGGTCACCGCGCCGTGGTGACCGGTACGGTCCGGGGGACCGTCCGTGCGACGGGTCTGGGGGTGGCCGGCGCCTTCGTGCTCGACGTCGCCGTCGACGCCCACGGGCTGATCACGCGGTACCTCCTGCTCGACGACGGCTGGGCGGCCCGTGGCGCCGGTTGATCCGGCCCGGTCCGTCTGCTTGGGTCGGGCCATGGGACGGTGGGTCGAGGTCGCGGACGGCGTGCTGGTGCGGCGGTACGCCGAGCTGGACCTCTCGGTCGGGCTCGTGGTGGGCGGAGAGTCGTGCCTGGTCGTGGACACGGGCGGGGACGCGGGGCAGGGCGCCGAGCTCGCCGCCGCCGTCCGCGAGGTGACGCCGCTGCCGTGGCAGGTGGTCCTGACCCACTCCCACTTCGACCACAGCTTCGGCACCGAGGCCTTCGCGCCGTGCGCCGTCTGGGCGCACCGCCGCTGCCGCGCGGACCTGGTGGCGACGGGTGACCGGCAACGTGAGACGTGGGCGCGGCGCTACCGCGAACGCGGTGAGCCGGAGGTCGCCGACCGCATCGCCGCCGTGCGCCTGGTGCTGCCCGACCGCCTGGTCGACGAAGGCGCCGAGCTGGACCTCGGTGGCCGTCGCGTCGGGCTGCGGCACCTCGGGCCCGCCCATTCCGACCACGACCTGGTGGTGCACGTCCCGGACGCGGACGTGGTGTTCGCGGGCGACCTCGTGGAGCACGGCGCGCCGCCCCAGTTCGGCGACGCCTTTCCGCAGGGCTGGCCCGCCGCGCTGGACGGCGTCCTCGCCCTGGGGGCGGCGACCGTCCTGCCCGGCCACGGCGACCCGGTGGACCGTGACTTCGTCCGGGCCCAGCGTGCCGAGCTGGCGCTGGTCGCCGAGCTCTGCCGGGAGGTCGCCGCCGGCCGGCTCGGCCGGGCGCAGGCCCTGGCCCGCTCGCCGTACCCGGCGGAGTTCATGGCGGCCGCGCTCGCGCGCTGAGGTCGCCTCAGGCTCCGGCGTCGAGGAGCGCGCGGCCGAGCGTGGTGGTGGCGTAGACGACGTGCCTGCCGTGCCGTCGGCGGTCGACGAGTCCGTTGGTCCGCAGGACCGCGAGGTGCTGGGCGACGGCGCTGGGCGTCGTACCCAGCTCTCGGGCGAGGTCGGTCGTCGTGGCGGGCGCGGTCAGGGAGCGGAGCAGGGTGGCCTTGCTCCGGCCGATCAGCCGTACCGTGCCGTCGGGCGCGGGTGTCCGGTCGAGGACGGCGCCGGGTCGGGCCGTCCCGCGGCAGGGGTAGCGCAGGGTCGTCCAGGTGGTGGTGTTGCGCTTGACGATCACCCGGTCCGGTCCGAGCGCCACGGGGAGCAGCACGAGTCCTCCGTGCGCGGCGGTAGCGTCGCGCTGGTCGGTCAGGACCGTCAGGCGGCCGTCGGACCAGGCGAGGTCCCGGTGCAGGTCGGCGAACAGCCGAGCGGCGCCGCCGGAGGTGAGCTGTGCGGCGCGGTGGGCGATGTCGGTCTCCAGCAGGGCACGGATGCGCGGCCAGTGCGGGAGCACGAGGCGGTCATGGGCCGCGCGGAGCTCTGCCGCCACCACGGCGAGCTGCTCCCCGGGAGCGTCGGCCAGCTCACGGGCCGCGGGCGGCAGATCGTCCCCGAAGACCCGGCGCAGGCTCTCGACCACCTGCCGCGGCGTGGTCCGCTGCACGGCCTCCAGGTCGTCGTCGATGCCGGTGCGGGTGGTGGCTGGTGCCGGCAGGAGGAACTGGGGCCAGGAGGGTCGCTCGCTCACCAGGAGCGGCCAGGTCGCCGCGAGCCGCAGCGGTCGCCGCGCGAGCTCGTCGCGGGCCCACCGCACCCACCCCCTGGCCCGGGGAGACGGCTCGGGCCGGGCCAGCTGCTGCAGCCCGGAGATCGTCTCGGCCAGCGGTGAGACGGCGAACCGGGTGCCCGCGAGGTCGGTCGCGCTGATCTCGATGCTCAGTGCCATGACCCCATGATCATCGAGCCACGGTCATCGACTCACGATGTAGCGCAGGACTCAACCATGGTGCGGGTCCCCGGTGTGCGCCCAGGCTGCGGGCATGGCATGGACGGGGGACAGGCTGCCCGCCCGCTACTGGCGGCTGTGGTGGGCCGGGGCGGTCGACAGCGTCGGCAACGGCGCGCTGGTGACGGCGCTGCCGCTGCTCGCGGTCACCCTCACCGCCGATCCCCGGCTCGTCTCGCTGGTCACCGCAGCGAGCTTCGTCCCGTGGCTGCTGTTCGCGCTCCCGGCCGGCGCGGTCGTCGACCGGTACAGCCGGATCGGCGTGATGCGGTCCGCCCAGGTCTTCCAGGCGGTCGTGGTCACGGCCCTGGCGGTCCTGGCCGCCGCCGGGGCCGTGGACGTCGTGACGTTGATCGTCGGGGCGTTCCTCGTCGGCGTCGGCCAGGTCGGCTTCGGGATCGCGAGCCAGTCCGTGGTGCCGGAGATCGTCGAGCACCGGCAGCTCGCCCGGGCCAACGCCCGCCAGTACCTGGCCGCGACCGTGGGGCAGGGCTTCGTCGGACCGCCCGTCGGAAGTCTCCTGTTCGGGCTGGCGATCGCCCTGCCCTTCGGGCTGGACGGGGTGGCGCTGGTCCTCTCCGCGCTCCTGCTGACACGGCTGCGCGGCGGGTCGCGGGCGCGTGGATCCGCCGGGTCGGCACGACCAGCGGTCCTGGAGGGTCTGCGCTGGCTCGTCGGCCACCGGTTGTTGCGGACGCTGGCCCTGCTGCTCGGGGTGAACACGTTCTGCTTCCAGCTCGGCAACGTCACCCTGGTCCTGCTGGCGACCGGTGAGCTCGGTGTCGGTGCGGCCGGCTATGGCGTGCTCCTCGCCGTCGCCGCGGTCGGGAGCGTTCTCGGCGGTCTGCTGGCCGCCCGGCTCGGCACGGTGCTCGGGCAGATACCGGCGCTCGTCGCGGCCCTGGGCGTCAACGCCGTCGTGTTCGTCCTCCTGGGACTCAGCCCGGACGCGTGGGTCCTCGCCGCGCTGCTCGCCCTCAGCGGACTGGCCACGGCGGTCTGGAACGTCCTGACGGTCACGTTGCGTCAGGAGCTGGTCCCCCTGGCCCTGCTCGGGCGGGTCAACAGCGTCTACCGGCTGCTCGGCTGGGGCCTCATCCCGCTCGGCGCGCTGGCCGGCGGCCTGATCGCCCACGAGATCGGCGTCCGCGCCGGCTACCCCGTCGCCGGAGTGCTCCGCGCCGTCGCGCTGGTGGTCAGCCTGCCGCTCCTCCTGCGAGCCCACGGCCGGTCATGACCTACCTCGCGTCAAGGCCAGGTCTGTCGCAGCGGAGGTCCGCGGGCGGATCGCCCGCGGTGACGGCTCGCCACTCCCGGGGCGACAGATCGCGGCCCGCCGCGCGGCACGCGGCCTCGGCCATCTCCGGGATCGAGAGGTCCCAGCGGGCGACGTCGGTACCGACCGTCGCGGAGTAGACGGCGGCTCCCGCGACGGTGAGGGTCGAGGAGTGCCACGGGGCCTGTGCGGTCGTGGACCTCGGCACGGGCATCGCGTAGTCCGCGAGCTGCCGGCCGGTGGTCAGGTTCGCCAGGACGAGCCTGCCGTCCGTCCGGACCCGGGCGAGCACGTCCGTGTCCGGCACCACCGCCAGAGCGTCCGCGTAGTCGCCCGTCATCGAGAAGGACGACGTCTGCTCGCCGTCGAGCGTGAACGTGCGTACGTCGCGGCCGGTCGCGACGATCACCCGCTCGCCGTCGATCAGCACCGACCCGACGGTGTCGGTCAGCATCCGGACGCTCTCGTCGGCGGTGCGGACGAGCGCGACACCTGAGGCGTCGCCCAGGACGACGGCGGCGTGGCTCCCGTCGTCGCTGAGCGCGGCCTGGTTGGTGGTGGAGGCCGGCCGGTTCCAGGCCTCGCCCCGGTCGAACCCGGGGTCGATCGTGTGCCGGAGGGTGCCGTCCCGCACGTCGCGGACCTGGATCACGCCGTCGTCGTCGACGAGGTAGAGGTCCGTGCCGACGATCCGGGCCGCGAGGGCACGGAACCAGGGGTCGACCTCCTCGGACCCGGTCGTCCACAGGCGTCGCGTCGAGGTTCCGTCCCCGGCGACGACGTATCCCTCGTTGCCGGTGGCGAGCAGCAGTGAGCCGTCGGGCCGCCAGACCGGCAGGCCACCGGTCGGGCCGGTGATCTGTCCTGCGGTCTCGTCGACCGTCCCGTGGGACACCAGGTCGAACCCACCCACCACCGCGATCGACCGGTGGTCGTCCGAGAGGGCCACGTGGGCGGAGAAGCCCACGGTCGGTCCGTCCGCGACCGGATAGGGGAGCGTGTCGTAGGGGCCGGTGGGTTGCGCGAGGTCCCACAGGACGAGCGTCGAGCCGTGAGCGGACACGATCCGGGTCTCGTTCAGGAAGGCGGCCAGCCCGGGCAGTCCGGCGCCGGAGAGCTGCCACTCCACGGGCACGCCCTCGGTGTCCGTGGTGGTCACCCACGCCTCGTTGCCACCGCCCACCAGTGCGCTGCTCCCGTCCGGCGACAGCTCGAACAGGCGCGGCATGAACGTGCCCGAACCCGGGATCGGGGCCTGGCGATAGGTCTCGTCGAAGCTGCCCTGCGAGTTCCGGTTCACGTCCACGGAGTGCTTGACGAACCCGAAGTGCCCGGCGTCCGGGGACGCCTTTCCGATCCAGCCGTTGAACGGGGCCACCGGCCCGCCCTCGGCGACGACGACGCCGGGATCAGAGGTGGGCCGTCGCTGCCAGGTGCCGTCGTGGCTCACCATGACGACCTCGTCCCCGTCGACCCCCACCCACCTCCAGTACCCGTCCACGGCGGTGGTCCGGAGGATGCGCCCGTCTGCCGTGTCGACCAGGACGAGCTCGAAGGCGTCCGGGCGCTCAGCGGTGCCCGAGCTGGCCCGGAGCGCCGCCACGACGTCGTCGTCGTCGGACAGCCCGACGTCGATCACGCTCTCCAGCGCGATCGACGTCGGCGCGGTGGCGCCTTCGGCGGAACGTGCCCAGAGCAGGAGCGTGTCATCGGTGGCGATCGCGATCCGGTCGCCGTCGTGGTCGAGGTCGGCCGCGACCGTGCGCTCGCCGCCCAGGTCGACCGGCTCCGTCGTGCCGTGGAGCGTGTCCCAGAGATAGGTCGTGTCCTGGGTCGCGGCGAGGACGTACGCGCCGGAGCCGGATCCTTCGAGCACGGTCACCTCGCCGTCGACCGTGGTCCGCGCCCCGAGGAAGGGGTTCTCGTCGGCGACGTCGTAGAGCGCCGTGAGCGTGAGGTCGTCCCGGTGCATCCGCAGCCCCTCCACGGCCAGGAGCCGCGCGAGGGCGCCGTCCTCGCGCGCGGCAAGCATCGCCGACGACGACAGGAGGCGTGCCGTCGCCACACGCCGTTCCTGCCCCGCCTCGTTCGCCTGCCAGACGGCCGCGACGAGGCCGGCGACCGCCAGCACGACGGCGGCGGACAGGACGGAGACGACGGTCTGGGTGCGCCGGCGGGTACGGCGCTGCCACGCGACCTCGTTGCCGACCAGCACCTCCTTCGGGACCCCACGAACCGTGGCCGCGATCGAGGCCATGGCATCCACGGTCGCGTGATCCGAGCCGACGTCGGACGACCGCCACCACCGTGGCGCCGGGAGCGTGGCCTGCGTCCCCGCGGCCCGTTCCCGCAGGTCGACGTACAGGCGCTCGGCGCCGAACCGCGCCAGGTCCGTGGTGGTGATCGCGGCCTCGCCACCGAGGCCGGCGAGCTCGTCGGGGTTCCAGCGGATCTCCCCGCCGACGAGCACGACGACGACGTCGCGGTAGCTGTTGTGGCGTTCCCACCACCAGTCGAGCTCCTGTCGCACCCAGGGAGAGGCCGCTGATTCCGGGGAGGCCACCAGGATCAGTCGACGAGAGCGCGCCAGCCCGTCGATGATCCCCTCGTCGAGGGACCCGCCCGCGCCGAGGTTCGTCTCGTCCCGGAAGATGCGCGAGGCCCGGCCTCGGCCGGTGCGTCCGAAGAACTCGAGGGCCTGGTGCAGCCATCGGGCGACCGCTTGGTTCTGGTGGCTGTACGACATGAAGGCGTCGTACGTGCCGGACTCTGGTGCTCTGCTGCCAGGAGCCATGACCGGAGTTTAGCGAGAAGCGGACAAATGGGGTGGTGGAACGCGCGGCGCCGGGCCCGACGACTCGCGCAGCACCAGCTCCGTCGGCAGCCTGACCTGCTCGCCGACCTGCGTCGCCCGCCCGGCGAACTGGTCGATCAGCAGCTCGACGGCCAGCCGGCCGGCGTGCGCGCCCGGGCCGCCGAGGGTGGTCAGCGACGGGTGGACGAACTCGGAGGCGAAGATGTCGTCGAAGCCGACCACGCTGACGTCGTCGGGCACCCTGATGCCGCGCTGGGTGAGCCGGCGGATGACGCCGAACGCCAGCAGGTCGTTGTGGGCGACGATCGCCGTCGCCCCGGTGCGCAGCGCGCCGTCGGCCGCCGCGCCGCCGTTGGCGACGTTCGGGGTGTACGGGCCGACGCGGTGCGCCGTCAGGCCGTGCTCCTCCGCGCCGGCGCTCAGGGCCGCCCAGCGCACCGCGCCCATCCAGGATCCCGGCGGTCCGGCGCAGTAGGTGAAGCTCCGGTGCCCCAGCGAGGCGAGGTGCTCCAGGATCTGCTGGCAGCCCGTGGCGACGGCCATCGTCACGCTCGTCAGCCCGGCCAGCTCGCGGTTGAGCAGCACCACGCGGTGCTTCTCCGCCAGGGCGACCAGGGCGTCGTCGGAGAGCCGGCTGGCCGCCAGGACGAAGCCGTCGACCGTGGGCGACAGGTCGCGTACCTGGCTCTCCTCGATGCGCTGCGACTCCTCCGCGTTGACGATCACGAGCGTGACGTCGGACGCCTTGGCGCGCTGCTCCGCGCCGCGGATGAGCTCGAAGAAGTGCGGGTTCGTGATGTCGGACAGGACCATCGCGATGGTCCGGTGCCGACCGCCCGGCAGCGCCCGGTTCTGCGGGCTGTGCTCGTACCCGAGCTCGGCGGCGGCGGCCTGCACCCGCTGCCGGGTCGCCTCGTTGACCCGGCCGGGCCTGTTGAAGGTGCGCGAGACCGTCGACGCGGCCACGCCCGCCGCCTTCGCGACGTCGTAGATCGTGGGCTGCACCTGGGCATCTAGCCACAGTGCTGGCAACTTTGGCAACTGCTTGCGCAACTTGTCGGGCGGTTTCTACTGTCGCGGCAGTGACGACGCCACACGCCGACGTGTGGCGGCGACCGCACCACACGCAGCCGTGTGGCTCTACGGAAGGGGACCGTCACGATGTACGTGAACCGTGCATGAACCAGGACCTGAACCCGGCCACCGCACCTGGCTCGGAGCCGGGCGACGACCGCACCGGGAAGCGGGTCCTGGACCGCGTCGTGGCCGTGCTCACGGCCACCGAGCTCACGATCGCCTGCGTGGCCGCGGCGATGATCTTCGTGCTCATCCTGTTCCAGGCCGTGCAGCGCTACCTGCCGCTGCCGCAGGTCGTCTGGACCGGTGAGCTCTCGCAGTTCGCGCTGATCTGGCTCACCTTCGTCGCGGCGGGCGTGCTGGTCACCCGCAACGGCCACATCGCGATCCAGCTGGTCGACAGCCTGCCCAGCGCGACGGCGGTCCGGATCATCCAGACGTTCGCCATGGTGCTGGTCGCACTGATCGCCGGCGCGTTCGCCTGGGCCTGCTGGGAGCTCGTGTCCTCGGCCGGGTTCCTGGCCTCGCCCGCGCTCGGCCTGCCGATGTCCTGGGTGTACGCGGTGGCGCTGATCGGCCTGGTGAGCGCCACCGTCCGGGCCGCCTTCTCCGCGGTGCGGATCGCCCGGTTCGGGATGCCGCCGGCGGAGTACGACGAGATCGCGATCGCGACGAGCGAGCTCGGCGCAGAGGGCGAGGACCGGCGATGACCGTGCTGCTGCTCCTGATCGCGATCCTCGCGCTCCTCGCGCTGCGCGTGCCCGTCGCGTTCGCGTTCCTCGGACCCGGCCTGGGCTACCTGCTCCTGGAGGGCCAGTCGCTCGGCCTGCCCATGCGGCTGGTCGCCGACGCCACCAGCAACTTCGTGCTCCTGGCCGTCCCGCTGTTCGTGCTGCTCGGCGTGGTCGCCAACCACGCCGGCATCGCGGACCGCCTCTTCGACTTCGCCCTGGCCCTGTTCGGCCGGGTCCGCGGCGGGCTCGGCTACGTGAGCGTCGGCGTCAGCCTCGGCTTCTCCTGGATGAGTGGCTCCGCGGTGGCCGACGCCGCCGCCCTGAGCAAGGTCGAGATCCCGCCGATGCTGCGCGCCGGCTACTCCCGCAGGTTCGGCCTCGGCGTCGTCGGCGCGTCGGCGCTCATCGCGCCGGTGATGCCGCCGAGCATCCCCGCGGTCATCTTCGCCGGCCAGGCCTCGGTCTCGACCGGCGCGCTGTTCGCGGCCTCCGTGGTACCGGCGCTCCTCATGGTGGCCGGGTTGTGCGCGGTGGTCTTCCTGCTGGTGCGCCGCCAGCCCGACATCCGGCACATCGGCTTCTCCTGGTCCCGGCTCGCGGGGGCCGGCAAGCGGGTCGTGCTGCCCCTCGGGGCGCCGGTCGTCATCCTGGGCGGCATCCTCGGCGGGCTCTTCACCCCGACCGAGGCCGCCGCCGTCGGCGCGGCCTACATGATGGTGCTCGGCTTCGCCTACCGCCGGCTGCGGATCCGCGACCTGCCGCAGATCTTCGTCGAGACCGTGCTCACCACCGCGGCGATCATGCTGATCGTCTCGTCCGCCGCGCTGCTCGGGTACGTCCTGGCCAAGGAGCGGGTGCCCCAGGCGCTCGCCGAGCTCGTGCTCGGCGTCACCGGCGACGGCACGGTCTTCCTGCTGCTCGTCATGCTCCTGATGCTCGTGCTCGGCACGGTGATCGACGCGACGGCCACGCTCGTGCTCGTGGTGCCGATCCTGATGCCCATCGCCACCAGCCTCGGCGTGGACCCGATCCTGCTCGGCGTCGTGATGATCCTCTCGCTGATGATCGGGCTCCTGACGCCGCCGGTGGGCACCGTGCTCTACGTCCTGAGCTCCACCCAGAAGGTGCCGGTCGGCGAGGTGTTCCGGGGCTCCCTCCCGTTCATCGTGCCGCTGGTCCTGTGCTGCCTGCTGATCATCTTCGTCCCGGGCATCGCCACCTGGCTGCCCGCACAGCTCGGTCTGTAACCCAGAACCCGGCCGACGACGACGTCGGCCCGAACCGAAAGGACTTCCCATGATCCTGAGTCGCACCACCGCCGCGAGCGCGGCCGTGGTCCTGCCCCTCGTCCTGCTGACCGCCTGCGGCGGCTCCGGCGAGGACCCCGCGGCGGGTGGGGGTGGCGAGGTCGAGCTGACGCTCGCCCACAGCTACACCGAGGACCAGCCGCAGCACACCTGCGGCGCGCAGGTCATCAAGGAGGAGGCCGAGGCCGCCGACGTCGGGATCACCGTCGAGGTGTACCCGAACAGCCAGCTCGGCGCCGACGCCGACCGCATCGCGTCGGTGCAGTCGGGGGACATCGACATCGACATCCAGGGCGCCTCGGCGCTGGCCGCCGTCTACGAACCCGCCGGGGTGATCGACGCGGCCTACGGGTTCGACGACGCGGAGCACCTGAACCGGTTCTTCACCGACGGCTCCGCCGACCAGCTCGAGCAGGACTTCAAGGAGGCCTCCGGCGGCGTGTCGATCCTCGGTGCCTGGTCGGCCGGTGCCCGGCAGTTCACGGCGAACGAGCCCATCCGCGAGCCGGCCGACCTGGAGGGCCTGCGGATGCGGTTCCCCGGCTCCGGGCAGTACCTGCTGAACGCGCAGGCGCTCGGGGCCGAGGCCACCGAGGTCGCCTACGAGGAGCTCTACCTCGCGCTGCAGCAGGGCGTCGTGGAGGGCCAGGAGAACCCGCTGACCAACATCGACGCGAGCAACCTGGTGGAGGTGCAGGACTACGTCAGCATGTCCGCGCACCAGCAGAACTCCAACCTGATCGTGGTCGCGCCGACCTACGACACCGAGCTGAGCGACGAGCAGCGCCAGGCGCTCGACGACGCCGTCGCGGCCGCCGTCGAGCAGATGCCGGGCTGCGTCGAGGAGTCCGAGCAGGAGATCCTCGACCGGTGGGAGCAGGAGGGCGCCGTCGAGATCGTCGACGACGTCGACCAGGAGGCCTTCGCGCAGCAGACCGACGCGTGGTTCCAGGAGAACCTCGAGGGCGACTCGCTGGCGGTGTACGAGGCCATGCGGAGCTCCGCACAGTGACGCACGACCCGGCCGGCGCCGCCGTTCCGAGCAGCCCCGCACCGGCCGGCCCCGTGCCGACCTACCAGGGCCGGATCGACGGCGCCGACCTGGGCTGGACGCTCACCCACGAGCACGTCTTCGTGCTGGCCCCCGAGCTCGACCGCGACCACCCGCACCCCGAGTGGGACCCCGAGCGCGCGGTCGACACCGCCGTCCGCGGCCTGGCCGAGCTGTACCGGCTGGGTGTGCGGACCGTGGTCGACCTGACCGTCCCGGGCTTGGGGCGCGACCTCGCCCTGGTGCGGCAGGTCGCGCGGCGGACGCCGGTCAACCTCGTGGCCGCGACGGGCTGGTACACCGACGACGTGCTGCCGCCGTACTTCCGGACCCACGGGCCCGGTCGGCTGGTCGGCGGCCCGGACCCGCTGGCCGAGATGTTCCGGCGCGACGTCACCGACGGCATCGGGGACAGCGGGGTCCGCGCCGGGATGCTGAAGGTGGTCACCGGCGCCCCCGGCCTGACGCCGGACGTCACCCGCGTCATGGCGGCGGCCGCGCAGGTGCACGGCGAGACCGGCGTGCCGATCACGACGCACAGCGAACCGGCCCTGCGGACCGGCCTCGACCAGACCACGTTCCTCGCGCGGCACGACGTCGACCTGACGCGCGTGGTCGTCGGGCACAGCGGCGACAGCGAGGACCTCGACTACCTGCTGGCCCTGCTCGACACCGGGGTCACGCTCGGGATGGACCGGTTCGGGATGGCCCACACCGGCGACGACGAGAAACGGATCGGCATCGTCCTCGCGCTGCTGGCCCGGGGGTACGCCGGCCAGCTCGTGCTCTCCCAGGACTGCGCCTGGTTCAGCCGCGTCACCCCGCCGTCCTGGCGGCGTGCCCGCACGCCCTCCTGGACCCACGACCACCTCAGCCGGCGCATCATCCCGCGGCTCCTGGCGGCCGGCACCGACCCGCGCGACGTCGAGAGGATGATGGTGGACAACCCACGCCGCCTCCTGGCGGGCGAGACCGGCGGGCAGGCGGGCGAGCGATGAGCCGCGCCTACCGGGTCGCGCTGCTCGGCAACGGCATCAAGCCGTCCCTGTCTCCCGCGCTGCACATGGAGGAGGCCCGGCACCTCGGGCTCGACTACGAGTACCGGATCGTCGACCTCATCGACCGCGCGGACGTCGACCTGGGCGCCGAGCTGCGCCGCCTGGAGGACGCCGGGTTCGCCGCCGCCAACGTGACCCACCCGTTCAAGCAGTCCGTGCTGGAGCACGTGCAGCACCCCAGCCCGACCGTGCGGCGGCTCGGCTCGGCCAACCTGGTGCTGTTCGACCGTGGCCAGGACGCGCAGCACGGCCATGGTCGTACCGCGCACAACACCGACCGCACCGGGTTCGGGACCGCGCTGGAGGGCTTTCTGGCGCAGAACGCCGCCGTGGCCGCGACCAGCACCGTGCTCCAGGTCGGCGCGGGCGGCGCCGGGGCGGCCACGGCGTCGGCCCTGCTCGACCTGGGCTTCGGGCGGATCGTCGTGCACGACGTCGTCGAGGCCGCCGTCGGCGCGCTGCTCGGCCGGCTCGGCGACGCGGCGGGCGAGGGTCCCGCCCGGCTGCGGAGCGCCGGCGGCTCGCTCGACGACTGGCTGCCGCGCGTCGACGGCGTCGTCCACGTCACCCCGGTCGGCATGGCCGAGCACCCGGGTATCGCGTTCGACGTCGACCGGCTGAGCCGCGGCGCGTGGGTCGCCGAGGTCGTCTACCGGCCCCTGGAGACGGAGCTGGTGCGGCGCGCCCGCGCCCGCGGCCTCGCGACCCTCGACGGCGGCGGGATGGCGGTGGGGCAGGCCGTGGAGAGCATGCGGCTGATCACCGGCCTCGAACCCGACGTCGGCCGGATGCACGCCCACTTCCGCCGGCTCGTCGGCGGACCCGACGCCCCGCCGGAGGCCTGACATGCGCAAGTCCATCGCGACCGTCTGCCTCAGCGGCAGCCTGGAGGACAAGCTCTACGCCTGTGCCGACGCCGGCTTCGACGGCGTCGAGATCTTCGAGCCGGACCTCGTGGTCAGCGACCGCAGCCCCGAGGAGATCCGGGCGCTCGCGGACCGGCTCGGCCTGAGCCTGGACCTGTACCAGCCGTTCCGGGACTTCGAGGGCGTCACGCCCGACGTGCTGGAGGAGAACCTGCGCCGCGCCCGGGCGCGCCTCGAGACCATGCGGCGGCTCGGCATCGACACCGTGCTGGTCTGCAGCAACGTCGCGACCGCGACCGTCGGCTCCGACCGGGTGGCGGCAGAGCAGCTGCGCCGGCTGGGCGACGTCGCGGCGTCCTACGGCGTCCGCGTGGCCTACGAGGCGCTGGCCTGGGGCCGGTACGTCGACGACTACCGGCACTCCTGGCGGATCGCGCAGCTCGCCGACCACGAGGCCGTCGGGGTGTGCCTGGACAGCTTTCACATCCTGTCCCGCGGGCACGACCCGGCCGCGATCGAGGAGATCCCGGGGGAGAAGATCTTCTTCGTCCAGCTCGCGGACGCCCCGGCGCTCACCATGGACGTGCTCTCCTGGAGCCGCCACCACCGGCTGTTCCCCGGTGAGGGGGCCTGGGACCTCGGCCGGTTCGTCACCCACCTCGTGCGGGCGGGGTACACGGGGCCGCTGTCGCTGGAGGTCTTCAACGACGTCTTCCGGCAGACCGACACCGGCCGGACCGCCCAGCACGCCCTGCGCTCCCTGGTCTGGCTCGAGGACCGGGCGGCCCGGCTCCTCGCCCAGGAGGGTGACGGCGCGGACGCCGGAGCCGCGCTCGACCGGATCGCGGACGTGGACGTGCCCACCGGCTACGACTACGTGGAGATCAAGGCCGAGGACACCGGTGCGGTCGAGGTCATGCTCGACCAGCTCGGCCTGTCCTTCCGGGGTCAGCACCGCACCAAGCCGGTGCGGCTGTGGTCGTCCGGCCAGGCGCGCGTCGTGCTCAACGAGCAGCACGCCCGGGACCTGGAGCCGCACCTGGCGGGGATCGGCCTGGGCGTGGCCGACGCTGCGGCGGCGAGCGACCGGGCCCGCGCCCTGGCCGTGCGGGCGGCGCCGCGCCGGACCCAGGCCGGGGAGCAGGACCTGGCCGGGTTCGTCGCACCCAGCGGGCTCGAGGTGTTCCTCAACGACCGGCGCACCGAGACACGGAGCGGCGTCGAACCGGCCTGGGCCGCCGAGTTCGACCACGGACGTCCCGGTCCCGCCCGGGAGATCGTCGGCGTCGATCACGTCAACGTCTCCCACGGCTGGGACGCGCACGACGAGGCCGTGCTCTTCTACACCAGCGTGCTGGGCCTGGAGAAGCCGACGGCGACCGAGGCCGCCGGGCCGCAGGGGCTGGTGCGGAGCCAGGTCATGCGCACGGGGAACGGCGCCGTGCGGATCTCGCTCAACGTCGCGCCGCTCGATGTCTCCCACCCCCAGCACATCGCGCTGGCCTGCACCGACATCTTCGCGGTCGCCCGCCGGGCGGAGGACCGCGGGCTGCCGCGCGTGCCCGTGCCGGACAACTACTACGACGACCTGCGGGCCCGGTTCGGGCTCGACGACGCGACGCTTGGCCGCCTGCGCGACCACCAGCTCATGTACGACCGCTCCGCGGCGGGCGAGTTCTGGCACTTCTACACGCCGCGGGTCGGCAGCGTGTGCTTCGAGGTGCTCCAGCGGACGGGCAGGTACGACGTCTACGCGGGGGACAACACCTCGGTGCTGCTCGCCGCCCAGGACCGGCTGGACCGGGGCCGCCGGTGAGGTCCGGTCAGCGCCGCTCGTTGTTCGCGATGATCTGGTCGAAGGTCGCCCTGAGGGCCCTGGCGTCGTGGAGCAGGCGGCGCGCCGACTCGTCGAGACCGGGGCCGGTCTCGAAGGCGGCGAGGTCCGCGCGGTGCCGGAGGTCCTCGCACTCCGCGACGATCGGCAGCCGGGTCGGGGCGGCGAGGATCAGCGGCATCAGGGCCTCCATGCCCAGCGCGGCACGCAGGATCCTGATGCTCTCCGGGCGCGGCTCGATCGTCAGCGCCTCGATCGCCTCGCCGAGCCCGTCCGACGTCGCCCGCAGCCCCAGCAGGAGGTCCCCCTGGCGGGCCTTCGAGTCGGCGATCGCGCCGATCACCCGGACGTAGGCGAGGCGGTGCAGGGGGCTGACGTCGTGGGTGACGAAGCCGAGCAGGCCCGCGGCGTCCAGGCAGAGGGTCGCCGGCTCCCACTGGCGGGACTCCACGTATGCGCTGCCGATCTTCCGGAGCCGGTCCATGAGCCGAGGCGCCTGTTCCACCTCCGGGTCGGGCAGGCGTGACAGCACCTCGGCCGCCTCGACCTGCGACAGCGATCCCTGCAGCCGGAAGTGCAGGAGCTGGGCGGCGATGCTGACCCCTCGTCGCAGCTCGGTCCTGTCGACCACCGGGTCCTCGTCGCCGGCGATCAGCTCCTCGGCCTCGGTGAACCACGCGGCGGCCTCGACGGACGACGACCGGACCAGCGCCGTCTGCCCGGCCGACGCCAGCGCCCAGGCCAGCACCGGGACGAGGTCGGGCCGGTCGAGCGTCTCGAACCGCACCACCCGGAGCGCCGCGCCGGCGGCCGCCGGACCGTCACCTCCCGCCAGGGCCAGCGCCTCGGCCGCGTACAGGTCGTCCACGGCGCGCCGGAGCGGCGCGGAGGACCTGGCGAGCTCCCGGACCGGACCGAGGCCCCGCTCGGTGGAGACGGCGGTGAGCACGCGACCCTCGGCGGTATGGGCGGCCGGCCGGGACCGGACCGGGCCCACGGGCCGCCACGGCGCCCACGGTGTCCCGGGGAGGTAGGCCCACTCGTCCAGCCCGAGCGCCGAGGTCAGCGACTTCCGCAGGAGCACGAGGAGCGACGGAAGGCTCGGCAACGTCCCGGAGCGCACCAGGTCGGCGGCGAGCGGCCAGTCGTCCAGCTCGCGCAGCTGCGCGAGGACGGTGTTGTGCATCATGCCTTCGAGCAGGTCGGCGCCCCGGCCGACGTCGTCGAAGCTGACCCGGTAGGGGATCTTGTTGGTCCACGTCCCTTTCCTGAGCTCCCGGAGCCAGTCCGACGCGCCCCTGTCCGAGGACCACGTGATCTCCCGGGGCAGCTCGACGCCCTCCTCGACCTCGGCCAGGAAGCCGTGGGTGCGGCGTGCGCGCCGGAAGACGTACAGCACGGCCTGCTCGGCCGGGTCCCGGCGGCCGACCAGGCCGACGACGCGCAGCAGCTCGATCGGCGCCCGGGCCTCACCCAGCCAGGGCGGGTCCGCGGGAGGAGCGGCCATCGACCGGGCCGCCGCCCCGGCCAGCTCCTCGATCTCGCCGTCGTTGGCGGCCGTTATCGCGTACAGGACCGCCCGGGCCTCGGGAGTCCCGTGCGCCGCCAGGCCCCGGACGATCCCCTCGCGACCCGGGCCGTCGCAGAGGTCGGCGGCCAGGTGCATCGGAGCGCTGGCGCGCGCCCCGAGATGCTCTGCCAGCGCGGCGTCCGACGCCAGGAGGAGGTCGCTGCCCGCGGCGAGCGCGTGGTCCACGAAGGGGGAGACCTCGTCGTGCGGGGCGCCGTCCCCGCCGGGCGGCCCGAAGGCCGCGGGACGGTAGTCGGTCCGGACAGTGGGGCGGCTTGCGTCGGCGTCGCGTCCTCGCGTCCCGAAGGGCATGCGTCCCATCATCCCGTAGATCGCGCTCTTGTCAGCCCGTTCTCGCAGGTCCCGCGGCACGGCGGGCCGATAGCATGACCGAACCCCGATCGAGGAGCCACGGTGTCGCTGAGCTACTACCTGTACGTCTCGGACGCGAAGATCGACATGATGCTGCAGCAGATCGATCCGGGCTCGACCCAGGGGCACCAGACCGAGTTCTCCATCGGCCTCAAGGTGTTCGGCGCCCGGCGGACGGTCGTGGCCGAGGCGGGGGCCGACCGGATCGCCCGGCTCGAACGGGTCCTGCGCTACCTGAGCGACACCCGGTCGATCGGATCGCTGGACGCCCCGGAGAGCTTCTTCTGGGGGATGATGCCGATGCGCTGGAACGTCATCCCGACCGAGCTCAGCGGTCCGCTGGCCTTCTTCGGCGGCACCTGGAACGGCATGTCGGTCGGGCTGGGCGGGTCGAGCCGCCACGTGCTCGGTGCGGGCACCGCGGACGCCGGGTTCTTCTCCGGTTCGATGACCCCGACGATCCTCGGCGGCATCGCCTCGTCGGAGCTGGAGGACGAGCTCGTCGTGGACGCCGTGCAGGACGAGCTCGACGGTGACCTCGACGCGCTGGAGACCGTCAGGAAGGCGGTCTCGGGCCTGACCGGCCCCACGCAGAACGTCGAGTTCGTCGCCAAGCGCCTGCTGCACGGCGACGCCGGCGGCCCCGGCGCCGCGCGGTCGGTGCTGCTCGGCACGCCCGTGTACGTCGCGCTGGTGGACTGAGCCGACGTGCCGGGTGCCGACGGCTCGTCCGACTGGCGGCCCGGCGACGTCCTCCTCGACCTCTACGAGGTGGTGCGCGGGAAGGCCAAGGGCGCCATGGGCGTGGTCTACCGGGTGCACCACCCGGTCTGGGGGATCGACCTGGCCGTCAAGGTGCCGCGCGGGGCCCTGCTGCACTCGCCGGACGCGGTGCGCGAGTTCGAGAACGAGGCGGAGACCTGGGCCGGCCTGGGGGTCCATCCCCATGTCGTGAACTGCGCCTACGTCCGCCGCATCGAGAACACCCCCGCCGTCTTCGCGGAGTGGGCCTCCGGCGGCAGCCTCGCGGAGGCCGTCCGCTCCGGCAGGCTCTACGCGGACGACCCGGTCGGATCCGTGCTCGACGTCGCGATCCAGTCCGCCTGGGGCCTGGCGTTCGCACACGGCCAGGGCATGGTCCACCAGGACGTCAAGCCCGCCAACCTGATGCTCACCGCGGACGGGACGGTCAAGGTGACCGACTTCGGCCTCGCCAGGATGCGTCGCCTCGCCGGTGAGACCCCGGACGGCTCGGCCGGTGCGGCCGTCCGCCCGGTCGGGTTCAGCATGCCGTACCGCTCACCCGAGCAGGCCACGTCCGACGCCGGTACCGCACTGACCACGGCGACCGACGTGTGGTCCTGGGCGGTGACCGTCGTCGAGATGTTCCGGGGCGAGCGCCCGGACCGGAACGGCGAGGAGGCGGGTGCGCTCCTGGCCGGTCTCCGCCGCCGCGGCGTCGTCGACGGGCTGCCGGCGCTGCCCGGTCAGGTGGACGACCTGCTCGCCGAGTGCCTCCACCCGGATCCCGCCGCACGGCCGGCCGACCTCGGGGCCCTGGCCGAGCGGCTGGTCGCCCTGTACGCCGAGCTGACGGGCCGCGCCTACCCGCGGCGGCTCCCGTCCCAGGCGCGGCTGCTGGCCGACGGGCTCTCGAACCGGGCGCTGTCCCTGCTCGACCTCGGGCGCCCCGACCAGTCGGAACGCCTCTGGGAGCGGGCGCTCGACGTGGAGCCGCGGCACCTGCACACGGTGTACAACCGCGGGCTCCACCGCTGGCGAACCGGCCGGGCCGACGACGTCGAGGTCGTCCAGGAGCTGCTGGCGGCCGGCCCGGGCGACGACGACGGGACGCACGAGCACCTGCTCGGCCTGCTGCGCCGGGAACGTGGCGACCCGCCCTCCGCGCTGACCCTGGAGGGACACTCGTCCTCCATCGTGTCGGTCGCGGTCAGCGCGGACGGCGCGGTCGGCGCGAGCCTGGACGAGGGCGGCGTGCTGCGCGTCTGGGATCTCGGCACGGGCGCCCGCCGTACCGCGGTCCCGGCGGCCGAGAACGGCGGCGGGACCGTCGTGCTGGCGCCCGACGGCTCCTTCGCGGTCGTGCTCGACGGCATCGGGTACGCCAGGGTCTGGAACCTCTCGGCGCCGACGGCGCCCGTGCGCCTCGGGTCGCGGCTCGAGCGCGTCCGCGACGTCGCCGTCGCGCCCGGCGGGGCGCGGGTCGTCACGCTCGGGGTCGACGGCCGGGTCAGCGCGTGGCACCCGGCCACCGGCTCGCTCGTGGACACGTGGGAGCCGCCCGGTCCCACCGGCGACGGCCGTCCGCTCGCCCTGGACCCGACCGGCACCCGGCGCGCCGACCTCCGCGACGGCGCCCGCGTCGTCCTCTCGACGATCGGCGACCCGGCCGACCGCCAGGTGCTGCACGGCTGGAACGGCGACGTCCGGTTCACCGCGGCGGGGAACACGGCGCTCGCCGTCGCCGACGACGGGTCCGTCCGGGTGTTCGCGCCGGCCGGGGACGGGCTGCCCCGCGCGGGCGAGGCCGATCGCGCCACGCCCCGGAGGCCGACGGCCGAGCTCCGGGGCGCGCGCTGGCCGCTCGCTCCGAGCGGCGACGGCCGGTACGCGTACGGGGCCGGCGCGTGGTGGGACCTCGTCGTCGGGCGGTGCCTGCACACCGGGACGCACCGGGGCGACCTGTCGGCGGTCGACCATGCCGGGCGGGTGGCGCTCAGCGCGTCCGGGAGCAGCGCGACGGTGGAACGCCGGCCGGAGTCGGTCCAGGTCCCCTGGAGCTACACCCGCCCGCGGGACGCGGTCCTGCTCTCCACCGAGTCCGACGCGGCGAGCCGCGCCCTCGCGCGCTCCGCGAGCCTCGCCGCCGCCGGGCGCCTCCAGGAAGCCGCCCGGGTCGTCCGGGAGGCGCGCGATCTCCCCGGCCTGCGCCGCGACCCGCGGCTCACCGAACGGTGGCGGCGCCTCGGGGCCCGCGCCCGGCGGCTGTACCTCCAGGACGCCTGGCCCGTCCGGGAGCTGCGGCCGCCGCCGGACCAGGACTGGCGGCTGGGCGCCGCGTCCGAGGGACCGCTGGTGCTCGCGCACAGCCCCCGGCACCGCATCCCGTGGATAGTCGACCGGACCGCGCCCGAGGCGGTTCGGCCGCTGCGCCTCCACGCCGGACCCGTCACCGCCGCCGCCCTCAGCGCGGACGGCGGCGTCGCCGTGTCCGCGGCGTCGGACGCGCGCGTGATCGTGTGGGACGCCGCGCACGGCTCCGTGCGCCACCTCGTCGAGGCCCACACGAGCCCCCCGCTGGTCGTCGCGGCCGGCCGGGGGGTGGCCATGACCGGTTCCCTCGCCGGCGAGGTGGGCATCGTCGACGTCGACCGCGGGCTGCTCGCTCTCGCCGACGCGCACGCCGGCTCGGTGCGTGCGCTGGCCATCGCCCCGGGCGCCGAGATCGGTCTCTCCACCGCCGAGGACGGCAGCGTCTGCTCCTGGGACCTCAGGTCCGGGATGCTGCTGCGGACCCTGCGGTTCGAGGACGCGTGGGCGCACCGGGCCGCCCTCAGCCGGACCGGGCACCGCGCCGTGCTCTGGACGACCGACGACGAGCTGCGCCTGTGGAGCCCGCGCAACGGCGCGAAGCTCGCCGTGCTGAGCGCACCGCGCGGGGGCCGTCCCACGAGCTCGGGCACGCACTCCGGGTACGTCACCACCCGCGAGCCCGGCCACGCCGAGATGTGGGACCTCGACCGGCAGGGCGGTCGCGTGGCGATCAGCCTCGACGGGCGCTGGGCGCTGACGGTCGACCGGGCGGGCGCGCTGCGCACCTGGGACCTCGACAGCGGGCGGTGCACCACGACGCTGTCGGAGGGGGCGGTCGGTGTGACCGACCTGGCGGTCACACCCGGCTTCGACCTGGCCGCCGTCGCCCGGACCTCCCTGGTCGACCTGTGGGACCTGGCCACGGGAGAGCTGGTCCGGTCCCTCGATCTGGCGCCAGGTCTGGTGGCGGACCTCGTGCTCGCCCCCGACGGCGCCGCGCTGACCGTCGCCGACACCTCGGGGAGGCTCCGGGACTGGGTGCTGGACTGGGAGCTGGAGCTCCCCGCCGAGGGCGCGCCCGTCGACCCCGACACACCGGAGAGCACCGCGCAGGCCGGGACCGGCCGCGCCGACCTGGAGGTGGGCGACGGGGCCGAGGACGCCTGGGCACCGTGGCTGCGGCTGCTCGACGCCGAGCTCGCCCGCCGGGAGCTGCGCCGGCAGGTCCACCGGACGGTCGTTCGCGGTGCCGACCCGGGCACCGGGAGCGACGCGTCGTCCGACGCCGCGGCACTCGCCCGAGCGGTCGCCCTGCTCGACCTCCCCGACTCCGGGCTGACGGCCGGGGAGCGGGAGCAGCTGTCGCAGTTCCGGCGCCGCGTGGGGGAGGAGCTGTCGGCGCTGGCCGAGCTCGCCAGGTCGGCAGAGCGCGCCGGACGCCACCGCGACGCCGAGCCGCTGTGGCGGCTCGCCGTGGGCCTCAGGACCAACCTCGACGGTACGGCGGCGCCGGACACCCGGGCGGCCGTCCGCGACCTGGCCACCTGCTGGTCCGCGCTCGGGCACGTCGACGGGGCCCGGGCGTTGCTGACCGCCGCGGAGGTCGCGCCCCGGGCGGTGGAGGGCGACCTCGCCGACCACGCCTGGTCGGCCGCGCTCGACGCGGACGTCGAGCGGATGACGCGACGGCTCGTGGCCCTCCAGGCCGAGTCGAGACGTCTGCTCGACCGTGAGGGACCGCGTGCGGCCCGAGGCCCGGCCGAGGAGGCCCTGGCGGTCGCTCGCGTCGGCGCGGCGCAGGACCCGGCCGGCGTGCCGAACCTGGCACTGGCGCTCGCGTCCCTCGGCGACCTGTGCCGGGCGGCCGGGCTACCGTTCGCCGCCGCCCGGTACCTCGCCGAGGCACTCGTGACCTCGGTGCGGGCGGAGCGGGACGGCGTCCGGCTGATCGTCCCGCCGGACGAGGTCGCGAGCGCGCTCGTCGCCGCCACGGTCGGGATCGACTCGCCGTACGGCACCTGGTTCCGGTCCGGCGACCTCGCCAGGGTCCGCGAGGAGATCGACCCCTCCGAGCGCGGTCTGCTCCGCGAGCTGATGCACTGGTGCGACGAGGCAGGTCGCGAGCTCGCCGGCGGCGGTGCGTCGAACTGGGCCCTGTTCTGCCACGGCGCCTCGATGATCGTCGGCGAGGTGATGAGCGACGACGATCCGTCCTTCACGGACCCGCTGTGCGAGACGTTGCTGACCATCGCAGGGCTGAAGGCCGGCACGGGCGACCGATCGGCCGCGTTCCACCTGCTGCGCCGCGCCGTCGGCCTCGCGTACCACGCCTGCCTCGCGGACAAGGATGACGTGGAGCCACAGCGCACCCTGGCCGAGACGCTCGACCGGAGCGCGCCCGTCCTGGACCGGCTGGGCGAGGGTACGAACGCCAGGGCGGCCGAGCGGTCCGCTGCGGAGCTGCGCGCGAACGCGGCCGGCACGGCCTACGCGCGCGAGATCCCGTACGAGACGGAGCTGCTCGTCCAGGACCTCGTCGGCCGGGCTCGCTAGCGCCAGTCCTCGTCCGCCGACAGCACGGACGAGATGTCGTACTCCTGCTCGCGCTGGATGGGTGGGGCGTCGGTGAGCCACTGCTGGACGGCGAACCGGGCGACCACCTCGTCCCGGGTGATCCCGGTCTCGCCGAACCGGCCGTCGACCCACGGGGTCCACGACCACAGGTGGATCCGGTCGTCGCCGAGGTCCTCCATCATGAGGCGGTGGTTGTCGCTGGCCACCAGCATGGCGCCGACCAGGCGGTTGTAGTTCTCGACGGTGACGAGGTCCACCAGGCCGAGGTCGATCTGGTCGGCCGCGGTGGTGCGCAGGATTTCCTTCGCGGAAGGCACGGACACTCCTTGGGCTGGTCGGGGCTCTTGAGGCGTTGACGGGCGGCTCATACGGCGATCCCGCGGGAGACGTAGCCGTCGATGAAGGTGCGTTGCATGGTCAGGAAGAGCACGACGACGGGCAGGGCCATGATCAGGCCGGCCGCGCTGACCAGGGACCAGTCGGTCGTGAACCCCTGCTGGAACGAGTAGAGCGACAGTGCGACGGGCTGGAAGTCGCGGTCCTGGATGAAGGTGACGGCGAGCATGAACTCGTTGTAGGCCTGCAGCCCGGACACGAGGGCGGCCGTCAGGACCGCGGGCCGGATCATGGGGAGCACGATGCGGGCGAACACGCCCAGCTCGCCGGCGCCGTCCAGCCGGGCCGCCTCCTCGTACTCCCGGGGCATGCCGATCAGGAACGCCCGCACGAGCAGGGTGGCGAACGGGCTGTACACGGCCCAGTAGATGATGATCAGGCCGATGGGCTGGTTGTAGAGGCCCAGCGTGGACCACCAGCTCACGAGCGGGACCAGGAAGAGCTGGATCGGCAGCGACGAGGACACCAGCAGCCACAGGATCCACCCGCCCCCGCCGGGCAGGTCCAGGCGGGTCATTGCGTAGGCGGCCATGGTGGCGATCAGCGCGACGCCCGCCGCGGTGGCCACCGCGATGACCAGGCTGTTCAGGAGCGCGCCGCCCATGTGGGCCCGCTCCCAGGCCACGGCGAAGTTGCTCCAGCTCCAGGACTGCGGGAGGCCCAGCGGGTTGCTGTCGATCTCGCGGGCGGACTTGAGCGAGTTCGAGGCGAACACGAGCAGCGGACCGAGCGCGTAGACGCCGAGCAGCCCGAGGACGATCCACGTGACGGGCTGCGCGCTGCGGGCGGTGCCGGCCATCAGATGTCCCATCGCAGTCGTCGGCGCAGCGCGAGGTAGCCGAGCACGGTCGCGGCGCTGATGGCCGAGAGCAGCATCGCGACGGCCGAGGCGTACCCGTGGCGCTGGTTCTGGAAGGCCTCGCGGTAGAGCACCGTGCTGAGCACGTCGGTGGAGCCGGCCGGGCCGCCCTGCGTCAGCACGTAGACGTAGTCGAAGACGAGGAACGACCAGATCACGGTCATCAGGCCCAGGAAGACGAGGGTCGGCCGGATCATCGGCAGCGTGATGTGCCAGAACTCGCGCACCGGCCCGGCGCCGTCGAGCCGCACGGCCTCGTAGAGGGCCGGGTCCACCGACTGCATCGAGGCCAGGAAGATCACCAGCAGGAAGCCCCACCACTGCCACGTGTTCACGAAGGCCACCGAGCCGAGGGCGAGCGACGGGTTGCCGAGGAAGTTCACGTCCTCCAGGAACGGGATGCCGAGGGTCGCCAGGGCGGCGCCGATCCCGCCGTCCGGGTCCATGATCTGGCGCCAGACGGCGGCCGAGACCACGGTGGCCAGCACGTACGGGATGAAGTACAGGACGCGGAAGAACGCCTGGTGCCGGCGCAGCCGGGACAGCAGGAACGCGCCGACCAGCGCCATCGTCATCGGGACCACCAGGAAGAACAGCGTCCACACGACGTTGTGCACCAGCGCGCCGCCGACCGCGCCGGACCGGAGCATCTCGGCGTAGTTCGCCAGACCCACGAACCGGGGCGTGCTCAGCCCGTCCCAGTCGGTGAACGAGTAGTACACGGAGGCCAGTCCCGGCCCCGTGATCACGAGGAGGTTGACCACGAGCAGCGGCGCCACGAACACCCAGGCGAGCAGCCGGCGCTGCCGCCTGGCCCCCAGCGGCCGGCCCCGGAGGGCCGGCCGCGGTCCGCGACGCACCGGGGCCGCCGCCAGCGCGGTCCCGGTGGTCGCCGTCTCGGTGGTCACCCGTCAGTCCCCGTTCTGGGGGGTGAACGGGGTCAGGGTGGCACCGGCCTCGAACTCCTCGTCGAACACGTCCTGCATCCCGGACAGGTACTGCTCGGCGGTGCTGTCACCGGTCACGACCTTGTCGAACTCGGTGATCAGGTAGGAGTCGGTCTTGGGCGGGAAGAACGTCCAGGTCGCGTAGCCCACGTTGGTCGACTCGGGGATCTGGCTGTAGAGCTGGACCGTGCGCTCGTCGACCTCCTCGGGGAACTGGTCGGCGCTCACGGCCAGCGGGGGCGGGTTCTCGCCCGTGGCCGCCGTGTACGACAGCGCCCGGTCGACGTCGCCGGCCACGTGGTCGATGAACGACGCCGCGGCGTCGGGGTCGGCGGAGTCGGCGCTGACCGACAGCGCGGTGCCGATCGCCAGGGGGAACACGCCGGGCTCGACCGAGTCGCTCAGCGACGGCAGCGGCGCCCAGCCCCACGTCGACGGGTCCTCGAACACCTCGGAGAGCGAGTTGAACGACCAGGTGCCGCTCAGGTACATGGCGGTGGTCCCGTTGGCCAGGCCGGTCACGTTCGCGGTGTCGTCGGTGGTGAAGTAGGACTCCGCGCCGCCGGCCAGCCAGCCCTTGTCGATCCAGTCCTGGATCAGCTCGATCGCCGCGACGAACTCCGGGTCGGTGAACGAGGCCTCGCCCGTCAGCACGTCGTGGATCTTCTCGGGCCCGACCGCCGCGTTGAGGACGGCCGTCACCAGCCACTCGCTCATGCCCTGGTAGCCGGCGTTGCCGCCGCCGAGCGGCACCATGCCCGCCTCGTCGGCCTCCTGGGCGACCTTCTCGAACTCCGCCAGCGTGGTCGGCGGGGTCCAGCCGTGCTCCTCGAAGACCTCGGTGTTGTAGTACAGGACCATCGACCCGTAGCTGGCCGGGACCGACGAGACCTTGTCGTCGACGGTGCTGAGCTCGTAGGCCCAGGGCAGGAACGTGTCCTTCCAGCCGTACTCCTCCGCGTACTCGTCCAGCGGGATCGTCCGGTCCGCGCGGGCGAAGTCGGAGGCCGACGACGGGCCGTCCGAGTACACGATGTCGGGGGCCTGGCCGGCCGAGACCGCGGTGTCGGTGAGCTGGCCGATGGTGGTCAGCTCCTTGACCTCCATGTCGACCTGCACGTCGCTCTCCGCGTTGAACGAGTCGACGAAGATCTCCTGGAAGGCCTCCTCGGTGGTCGGCGCGTAGAACGCGCCCCAGTAGGTGACCTCGCCGCCGCTGCCGCTGCTGCCGCCGCCGCTCACGCAGCCGGCCAGGGCGACCGATACCGCGGCGGCGAAGCCGACCGGGGCCAGTACGTGCTTGGTGATTCTCAAGGTTCTCGTGTCTCTCTCGCGAGGGTGGATGGAGCCAGGCGGATAGAGCAGGTGGAACGAACTGCGGAGGTGCGGTCAGGTCGAGTCGCGCACGATCAGGCGGTTGGACAGGCCCACGGCGCGCGTCACCTCGGTGACCTCGCCGTCGAGCCGCTCCAGGAGCAGGCGCGCGCACGCGCGCCCGATCTCGCGGGCGGGGTTCTCGATGGTCGTCAGCGGCGGGTTGACCAGGGACGCCGCGTCGATGTCGTCGTAACCGGTCAGTGCCACGTCCTCGGGCACGCGCAGCCCGCGGGACCGGGCCGCGTCGAGCACGCCGATGGCGATCAGGTCGTTGGCCGCGACGATCGCGTCGGGCTTCTCGTCGCGGTCCAGCAGCGCGGCGGCGCCGTCGCGGCCGCCCTGGCGCGTGTATCGCGTGAAGACCACGTCGTCGTCGCGCAGCGGCAGGCCCGCCTCGCGCAGGGCGGCCCGGTACCCCTCCAGGCGCTGCTGGGTGGGGATCACCGACTCCTCGCCGCCGAGGAAGGCGATGCGCCGCCGGCCGCGCGCGACCAGGTGCGCGGTGACCTCGCGGGCGCCGCGGACGTCGTCGCTGTGCACGTAGTCGCCGCCGCCCGGCGGCTCCTCGCCGAGGGTGACGAACGGGATCCCGGCGTCGTGCAGCTCGGCCAGGCCGGCCGCGGGGATGCCGAACGGCGCGGCGACCATCGCGTCGACGCGGCGCGACAGGAGGCGGTGGATGGCGCTGGCCGACCGGTCCATGCCGCTGGCGTCGGTGACGGTCAGCAGGATGTCGCGGGGCACGAGCACGTCCTGCATACCTGCGGCGACGAGCGGGTAGAAGGGGTTCTCCAGGGTCGGGACGATCAGGGCGATCGTGCCGGTGCGCCCGCCGCGGAGCTGGGACGCGCCAGGGTGGGCGCGGTACCCGAGGTGGGTGATCGCGGCCTCCACCCGGGCCCGGGTCGCCGCCGAGACGGGCCGGTTCCCGGAGACGACCTGAGAGACCGTCGACATGCTCACGCCCGCGACCTCGGCCACCTCGCGTATTCCGACCATCACCCGCTCCTCGTCGACCCGTCGTTCGCCTCAGCATGCGCAAAAGGTTTTGGAGTAGCATCCTGCAAAGTCACCCTGTGATGCAAGACACAAGCGCAAATAGGTGCGCAAACACCTCGGCGCCACGCATGCTCAGCCTGCTTGCTGCATGCAAAACGTTGCGTTCTGCGGCAACGAAGCCGGAGAAATGACAGCCGAGGACCGGAGGAGCATGAACAACGACCGTGCGCGCGGAGCGCTGCTCGGCCTGGCGATCGGCGACGCGATGGGCGCACCGACCGAGGGCATGACCCTTCCCGCGATCCGCGAGAAGTGGGGCCGGGTGCGCGGCTTCGTCGACCCCGACGCCGCCGGTACCGACGACACCGAGTACGCCGTCCTGTGCGCCCGCGGCGTGCTGCGGGCCGGCGCGGACCTGACGTCCGAGGTGGTGGCCGACACGTGGCTGGAGGCGCTGGAGGCGCAGCGCACCGGGTTCAACCGCGCGGGCTTCAGCGAGATGATCGCGATCGCCAACCTCCACGCGGGCATGGCGCCGCCCGCCAGCGGGCAGCGCAACGCGGAGACCTGGAGCGACGGCGCCGCCATGCGGGTCGCCCCGATCGGCGTCTACGCCGCCGGCGACCCCGCGCTCGCGATCCGGATGGCCCGCGCCGACGCGCAGGTCAGCCACTCGCGGGACGGCATCTGGTGCGCCCAGGCGATCGCCGCCGGCGTGGCCGTCGCCATGGTCGAGGACGACGTCGACCCCGTGCTGGACGCCATGCTCGCCGCCATGCCCGCCGACTCCTGGTCGGCCCGCACGGCCCGCCGCGCGCTCGACGTCGCGGCCCGCGCCGGCTCGCCGGAGGAGGCCGAGGAGGCCCTGTTCGAGACGATCCCGCTGCGGCACTACATGTGGGCCGACGTCGCCCCCGAGGCCGTCGCGCTGACCATCGGCCTGCTGCGCGCCAACGACGGTGCGACGAGCGTCATCGAGTCGGGCGTCAACATCGGCCGCGACTCCGACACCATCGCGGCGATGGCCGGCGCGGTCGCCGGCGCCCTGCACGGTCAGAGCGCGTTCGACCCGGCGCACGTCGCCCAGGTGCGGTCCGTGACGGGCCAGTGCATCGCCGCGACGGCCGGCACCGACCTGGTGGACCTGGCCGACGCGCTGGCCGAGCGTGCGGCCGCGGACCGTGCGACGACCAACCGCGCGACCACCGACGACGTCCGCGGCGACGCGGGCCGTGGCAAGGAGGACCGAGCATGACCCACCGTCTCGACCGCGCCGTCGGCGCCGTGCACGGGCTGGCGCTGGGCGACGCCCTCGGGGCGCCGGCCGGCGAGCACCGGACCGTCCGTGACCCGTGGGTGCGGCAGATGCTCCGCAAGGGGGCGCTGGAGCTGGACGAGTCCAGGGTGCTGCGCCCGGTGGTGCCGTTCGTCCTGACCGCCGTGGACTCACCGTCGCTCGTGGCGACGGACGACGCCGAGACGTTCGCGGTCGCCGCCCGGGTGCTGCTGGAGGCTCCGGGGTGGGACCAGGACGGCCTGTTCGACACCTGGCGCGCCCTGCTCGACACGCCCGACACGTGGACCGGCGCCGCGCAGCGCTCGGCGCTGCTCAACGCGGCGGCCGGGCTGCGCCCGCCCCACACCGGGGCCGACAACCCGGCGTTCTACGACGACACGGCGCTGCCCGGGGCGCTGGCGGCGGCGATCGCCACCGCCGACCCGGCGTCGGCGGCCGGGCTGGCGCGCACCTACGCGACGATCACGCACGACGGCATCGGGGTCCACGCGGCCGCCGTGTTCGCCCGCCTCGTGGGCCACCTGCTCCAGGGTGCGCCGGTCGGGGACGCCCTGAGCGCGGCCGACGAGGACCTCGCCGCCGACGACTGGCTCGCCGACGGCGTGCGCGACGCGCTGCGGATCGCGGGCGACGCACGCTCGCCCTTCGCGGCGGTCCCGCCGCTCGTGGCCCGGTTCGCCCCGCGCACCTACAGCCACCCGGGCACGGTCGCGGAGACCCTGCCGCTCGCCGTGGCGATCCTCGTGCTCGCCGAGGGCGACCACGAGACGGCGCTGCCCCTGGCGCTGTCGGTCACCCGGCACCAGGACAGCCTGCCCGCGCTGGTCGGCGCGCTGTGCGGCGCCGCGGGGAGCGCCCCGGAGGCGGCGGACCTGGACGTGCTGCAGGGCGTGACGGTGCCGGCCGTCGCCGGGCGGTCGCTCGCCGCGCTGGCGACGGCGCTCGACGAGCAGCGGGCCTGACGCCGGCCCTCGCGTCCGCCCCACCGTGGGCGGGGGGCCGGCGATATCCTGGCCCCCTGCCCATCGGACCCCTCCGGGCACCTGCGCGCGAGCTCCGGGCGCCGGGTCGAGGGCCCCGCGGAGGAAGGCTGAGATGACGACGACCGACCAGCAGTTCACCGATCCGGCGCTCGACCTGCGGCTCACCGACGCCCAGTGGCAGAAGCTCATCGCCCACGCCACGCCGCGCGACGTCGAGCGGGGCGACTACGTCTTCCGGACCGGCGAGCGCGACTACCCGATGGTCCTGGTCGAGTCCGGCGAGATCGAGGTGGTGCGCGACGCGCTGCGCTGGGTCGGCGAGGAGGTCGTCGCCACCATGGGGCCGAGGTCCTTCGCCGGCGAGCTGGGGCTGCTCAACGGCCAGAGCGCCTTCCTCTCGGCGCGGGCGACCGGTCCGGGCCGGGTCTGGTTCCTCGCGCGTCCGGACCTGCGCCGGATCCTGGCCCAGGAGGACGAGCTCGGCGACGCCGTGCTGCACGCCCTGTGGGCCCGGCGGGAGCTGCTGCGGCGCGGCCCGGCGGCACTGACCCTCAAGTTCGTCGGGCTGGAGGCCTCGGGGGAGTTCCTCGCGCTGCGCCGCTTCGCGGAACGCCTCGACCTGGTCCACACCGCCGTCCCTCTCGACCCGGACGGCGCCCTGACGCACCCGCTGCACGACTACGCCGTCGAGGACCTGCCCATCGCCTTCGTCCAGGGCGAGCCGATCGTGCGGGCGACGCCCGGCATCATCGCCGAGCAGCTGGGGCTGAGCTACGAGGCCACCGACGAGGACGTCGTGGACCTCGTGGTGATCGGCGGCGGTCCAGCCGGGCTCGCGGCGTCCATCTACGCCGCGTCGGAGGGGCTGAGCACGCTGCTGCTGGAGGCGATCGCCCCCGGCGGGCAGGCGGCGTCGACCTCCCGCATCGAGAACTTCCTCGGCTTCCCCTTCGGGGTCAGCGGGGGCGCCCTGATCGGGCAGGCGACGCTGCAGGCCATCAAGTTCGGGGTGCGCGTCTGCGCCCCGTGCGAGACGGCCGCGCTCTCCTCCGCCGGTGACGAGCTCGCGGTGACGCTCACCGACGGCCGGGTCATCCGTGCCCGTGCCGCGATCGTCGCGTCGGGGGCGGCCTACCGCCGGCTGCGCCTGGAGCGCTGGGCGGACTTCGAGGGCGCCGGCATCCACTACGCGGCCACGCCCCTGGAGCTCAAGCAGGTCACGGAGTCGCCCGTCGTCGTCGTGGGCGGGGCGAACTCCGCGGGCCAGGCCGCCCTGTACCTCGCCGCGAACGGCTGCCCGGTGCACCTGGTCGTCCGGGGCAGCGACCTGGGCGCCCGGATGTCCTCCTACCTGGTCGACCGGCTCGTCGAGGACCCGCGCATCCAGGTCCACCGCGAGTCGAACATCGTGGGGCTGGACGGCAACGGGCACCTGGAGTCCGTCGCGATCGACACCGCCGGCCAGGTCGAGGCGCGGGGCCTGTTCTGCTTCATCGGCGCCGAGCCCGCGACGTCGTGGCTCCCGACGCTCGACCGGGACCCGGCGGGGTTCATCCGCACCGGGGTCGACGTCACGCCGGAGGCGCTCGCGCACTGGCAGCCGCTCGGGCGCGGCCCGCTCCCGTTCGAGACCTCCGTGCCGCGGGTCTTCGCGGTCGGCGACGTACGCCGGGGCTCGATGAAGCGCGTGGCCGCCGCCGTCGGCGAGGGGTCCAGCGCCGTCGCGTCGGTGCACCAGGTGCTCGGAGCGCCCGTCGCCTGACCCGCCGGTGGCGCGGGCCCCCGACCCGGTCCATGACATGTGTCATGCCCGTAACCTGGCCGGATGAGCATCCAGCCCGGGTACGCGGCGGCGTCGGCGGGTGCCGCGTCGGCGGCGTCCGCGGCCGCCGAGGTGCGGCTCACCCGGAGCGTGTCCGCGACGTGGTGGTACATGGCCGTCGCGATCGTGGTCTTCGAGCTCGCCCTCGCCGTCGTCTCGGTGGACACCCTCGTGCGGAGCGGCGTCGGCGCCGTCGAGGTCACTGTCGTCGCGGTCGCCGGCCTGCTGTGGTGGCTGGCCACGCTCGTACCCCTGGCCGACTACCGCCATCGGACGGAGGCGGCGCCGCTGCTGGTCTGGCGCCGCCACGGCCCGGCGCTGCTGATCGGCCTGGCCTACGGGCTCGCCGCCGGCGTCGTCACCGACCTGTGGGTGCTGGGTGCCCTGCCCGTGATCCAGTCGGCGATGCTGCTGAACTGGCCGCCGGGCGTGCGGTTCCGCGTGGTGCTGGCCGCGACCGCGCTGCTCGTGGCCCTGTCCCTGATCGACTCCGCCCTGGTCCTCGAGGAGACCGGTGGCGCGGGCTGGGCCCGGCTGGTCTTCCTGTCCGCGACGCTGCCGGCCATCACCGTCTCGTCGCTGTGGTGGTGGGACGTGCTCGTCACGCTCGACCGCGCCCGCGCCTCGGAGGCGCGGCTCGCCGCGACCCAGGAGCGGCTGCGGGTCGCCACCGACGTGCACGACCTGCAGGGGCACCACCTCCAGGTGATCGCCCTCCAGCTCGAGCTCGCCGAGCGGCTCGCGCCGCACGACCCCGAGGCGGGCATGGAGCAGCTGCGCGCCGCACGCGTCAGCGTGGACGCCGCCCGGCAGGGCACGCGCGACCTGGCCACCCGCTTCCGCTCCGTCCCGCTGCCCGACGAGCTCGCCAACGCCGTGGACCTGCTCCGGGCCGCGGGCACGGACGCCGAGGCGACGGTGGACCCGGACGCGTCGTCGGCCCCGGCCTCGGCCCTGGGGCCGGTGATCCGGGAGACGACGACGAACGTGCTGCGCCACGGCGGCGGGCGCCGGGCCCGCCTCAGCCTCACGCGGGCGGACGGGGTGTGGCGCTACGAGATCTCGAACGACGTCGCGGCCGTGGCCGTCGCGGAGGACGGGGGCGGCGCGGGGCTGGACGGGATCGCGCGCCGGGCCGCGGAGGTGGGCGGCCACCTCGACGTGCGGCGCGAGGGCGAGACCTTCACGGTGGTCGTCACCGTGCCCGCCGACGGCGCCGGACGCTGACCCCGGGGCTCGCCGCCGTCCCCCGGGGTCCCGGCCGGGCTCAGCGCCGCGTGGACGCCATCCACTCCCAGATGCTCGTGCCGTCGTGGCGCGGGTCGTTCCGGGCGACGTAGATCCACGACCAGTGCCCGGGGTAGGTGTTCCCGTCCCACGTGACGTTCTCGTACAGGCTCATGATCGAGCCGTCGATCCGCTCGTGGGCGTAGACGGTGTTCGCCTGGGCGTTCAGCGTGGTGTCGTCGGCCGAGGCCACGAGCCACGTCGGCGTGGTCGTCGCGGCGAGCTCGGCGTCGGAGATGAAGTAGGTGCCCGAGCCGTCGCGGGGGCCGATGCCGCAGCAGATCGGCGCGGAGGTCGCGAACACGTCCGCGTACTCGGCGACCATCTTCAGCGACATGTACCCGCCGTTCGAGCAGCCGACCACGTGGACCCGGCTCGGGTCGATCCGGTGCGCCGCGGCGACCTCCTCGATCGCCTCCAGGACGAGCGGCGCGAAGCCGTCGCCGTCCTGCATCCAGGCCGACGTCGCCTGCGGGGCGAGCACGTAGGCGCCGCCGAAGATCTCCTGGGCCTCCGGCGTGGCGAAACCGAGCGCGCCCCGGTTGGCCCGCAGCTGCGTCTCGTTGTCGTAGTAGTCGTACCGGTCGTTGATGAGGCCGCCCTCGCCGCCGCCGTGCAGCCAGACGACGAGCGCCGCGCGGTCCCCGCCCCGCCGGCGCGACGGGGAGAAGAGGCGGTAGTTCAGGCCCGACGTGGTCGCGTGGTAGCCGAACGCGTCGACCTCCGGGTCGGACACGCGGCCCTGGCGGAACGAGTCCAGGACGACCGCGCCGCCCCCGCCCCGGGCGCGCAGCGGCTCGACCTGCGTGACGGCGTGGTCGAGGTCCAGCACCACGTTGCGGCCGTACGCGCCGAGGTACTGCAGCGTGCTGCCGCCGTCGACCCCCCACCCGTGCTCCAGCTCCAGGAGGATCTCGCCGCGGCGCGTCCACCGCGCGGCGGTCACCACCCGGTCCTGCTCGTAGGCGACCAGCCCGGTGAGCGGGTTGGTGGCGGTGACGTGCACCGCGAACGTCGACGCCGTCAGCGAGGACCGTTCCACGCGGCCCAGCCGGTGGGCCGACACGACGAGCGAGGTCACCTGCTCACCGCCGTCGAGCACCTCGGCGACGGGCGTCACCAGGGCGTCCGCGCGCTCGCGCCCGGCGGCGACCGGGGCGCTCGCGGCGGCGGCGGGTGCGCCCAGCAGGGCCGAGGCGCCGACGGCGGCGCCGGAGACGAGCACGGTGCGGCGGGAGATCGGGGTGCTCATGGCGGAACTCCTTTGTTCGGGGCCAAGGAGCCGGCAGTCGCCGTGGAGCGCACCACCGGCCACCCCGGAGGCTAGTGACCGGTGTCGGCGCACGTCAACGAGTCGCCGCCGAGGCAGCGCGTGACCGGTGCGGTCAGGACTTGGTGCGGTAGATGTGCATCGCGATCGGACCCAGCACCGCCGTGAGCGCGGCGGACGCGATCAGCACCCAGAGGATCTCGGAGGTGTCGGCGCTGCCCGCCATCAGGCCGCGCACGGCGGTGACCAGGTGGCTCACGGGGTTGACCTCCACGAACGCGCGCAGGCCCGACGGCATGGTGGCGGGGTCCACGAAGACGTTGGAGGCGAACGTGAGCGGCATGAGCACGAGCATCGAGATGCCCATCACCGCGTTGGGCGAGCGCACCAGCAGCCCGAGGATGATGAAGGTCCAGCTCAGCGCGAACGCGAACACCAGCAGGAGCAGCACCCCGAGCACCACGCCCAGGAACCCGCCGTCGGGCCGGAAGCCGAGCACCAGGCCCAGCGCGATGGTGATGACCGAGGCGATCGTGTAGCGCACGGTGTCGCCCAGCAGGGCGCCGACGACGGGCGACGGCCGCCAGATGGGCAGCGACCGGAACCGGTCGAAGACGCCCTTGGAGATGTCGTTGTTGAGCGTGTAGCCGGTGTAGATCGTCACGAACAGGATGGTCTGCACCAGGATGCCGGGCAGCAGGAACTGGACGTACGCCTGCGTGGAGCCGGCGAGCGCCCCGCCGAACAGGTACGTGAACATCAGCGTGAAGATGATGGGGGAGACCAGCACGTCGAAGAGCTGCTCGGGCACGTGCTTGATCTTCAGCAGCGCGCGCCAGCCGAACGTCAGCGTGGTCGACACGGCCGACGGGCGGGACGGGCGCTCCGTCAGGGCGACGGCGTCGCGCAGGGTGGTCGTGGTCATCGGGGCACCTCCGTGGTCCGGCGCGCGCCCGGCTCGGTGGAGGTCCCGTCGGCGGCCGCCTCCTCCTCGTCGGGCAGGGGCTGGCCCGTCAGGGCGAGGAACACCTCGTCCAGGCTCGGCTGGCCCAGCGTGAACTCGGGGACGCTGATCCCGGCCTCGGCCAGCGCCGGCAGCAGCCGGGGGACGGCGTCGGCGCCGTCGTCGGGCACGCGCGCGGAGATGGTGTGCGGGTCGGAGCCGAAGGTGGCCTCGGTTCGCAGGACGCGCTCGGTGATCTCCGCGGCCCGGCCGCGCTCGGACACCTCGGCGACGCGCAGGTGCACGGCCCCCTCGCCGACCGACCGCTTGAGGTCGCTCGCGGTGCCCTCGGCGACGGTGACGCCGTGGTCGACGACGGCGATGCGGTCCGCGAGCTGGTCTGCCTCGTCGAGGTACTGGGTGGTGAGCAGCACGGTGGCGCCGTCGTCCACGAGCACCCGCACGATGTCCCACACCTGGTTGCGGCTGCGCGGGTCCAGGCCGGTGGTCGGCTCGTCGAGGAACAGCACGCGCGGGGCGAGCACGAGCGACGCGGCGAGGTCGATGCGCCGGTGCATGCCGCCGGAGTAGGTCTTGACCTGCCGGGACCCGGCGTCGTCGAGGTCGAACGCCTCCAGCAGGCCCTCCACGCGCCGCCGGGCGGCGGCCGGGGCGAAGCCGTAGAGCCGGGCGAGCATGAGCAGGTTCTCGGTGCCGGTCAGGTCCTCGTCCACGGACGCGTACTGCCCGGTCAGCCCGACGGCGGAGCGGACGGCGTCGGCGTCGCGCACCACGTCGTGGCCCAGCACGGTCGCGGTGCCGGCGTCGGGCCGCAGCAGGGTGGCGAGCATCCGGACCACGGTGGTCTTGCCCGCGCCGTTGGGGCCCAGCAGGCCGAAGACGCTGCCCTCGGCGATCGAGAGGTCGATCCCGTCGACGGCCTTGGTGACGGACTTGCGGCTGGTGAAGTGCTTGACGAGGCCTCGGGCCTCGACAGCGAGCGAGTCGGTCATACGATCCCTCCTCGTTGCCACTGTTGCACCGCACGGCCCGACTCTCAATCCGGTTCGGCGGCTCCCGAACGCCCGGGCCTCACTCGTCGCGCAGCAGTATCCCGAGCGACGGCGCCCGCCCCTTCTCGATGTGCGCGAACGCGATCGACTCGGCGAGCCGGTCGTTGCCGGACGCGATGACCTCCAGCAGCTCGTCGTGCTCGTGCGACTGCCCGGCGGGGTCCCGCTCCGCGGTGAGGTAGAACAGCCACGTCATGCGGCCCAGCACGCCGCGCATGATCGAGGCCAGCAGCTCGTTGCCGGCCAGCTCCACGACCCGCTCGTGGTAGGTCGTGTGCGCCTCGGCGATCTCCAGGCGGTCGCCGCTCTCCACCGCCGCGTGCGCGAGGTCGAGGGACGCGGTGAGCGCGGCCGTGCTCGCGCCCTCGCGCACCGCGCCGGCCGCCTGGCGGGCGGCCAGCGACTCGATCGAGAGGCGCACGTCGAACAGCTCGTTGACGGCGCGCCCCGTCCAGGTCGTGACGCGGGCGCTGCGCCGCGGCGCCGTCGTCAGGAAGCCCTCGTTCTCCAGGTGCGGGATCGCCGCGCGGATGGGGATGCGCGACACGTCGAGCTCGTCGGCGAGGCGGGCCTCCTTGAGCGCGGAGCCCTGCGGGTAGTCGCCCAGGATGATGCCGCGGCGCAGGGTCTGGTACATCTGCGCCGACAACGGCTCGCCGAGCCCGGGCTGCGGTTCGGTCATCGGGGCGGCTCCTCGGGGAGTGCGGTGGTGGACGGGCGCGCCGGGCTCATGCCCGGGTGCGCACCATCGTCCCAGCCTCGGCCTGTGCTGCCCGACGCAGCACGTGGTCGGCGGCGGCGAGGTCCTGCAGCCCGATCCCGACGGAGTTGAACACCGTGACGCCGGACGCGTCCGTGCGCCCCGGGCCGTGGCCCACGAGCACCTCGCCGAGCTCCACGAGGTCGCCCTCCCGCAGCACGCCCGCCGCGATCGCGTTGCGGACGTTGCCCGAGTCGGCCAGCGCCACGGCCCGCGCGTCGACGACGGTGACGGCGGCGCGGGCGAAGACCTCGGGGGGCACCTCCGAGAACTCGGGGCGCGGCGGCGAGCCGACGGCGTTCACGTGCGTGCCGGGGGAGAGCCAGCCGGCCCGCAGGATCGGCGTCTCGGCCGGGGTGAGCGTGCAGACGACGTCGGCCCCGTCGACGGCGGCGCGCGCGTCGGCGGTCGAGACCGCGGGCAGGCCGGCCGCTTGGAGCGAGTCGGCGAGCTCGGCGCCGCGGACCGCCGAGCGGGACCACACGCGCACCTCGTCGAGGTCGAGCACGTGGGCGAGCGCGAGGGCGTGCTCGCGGGCGAGCGCGCCCGCCCCGAGCAGGGCGACGGTGCCGGCGCCGGGACGGGCCAGCGTGCGGGAGGCGAGCGCGGTCACGGCGGCGGTGCGCAGCCGGGTGACGGCGCGCCCGTCGAGGAGGCCGACGCACTCGCCCGTCTCGGCCGAGTAGACCGAGATCGTGGAGCGCTGCGCCGGCAGCCCGGCGGACCGGTTGCGGGGCCGGTCGGCGAGCACCTTGATCGCGAACAGCCCCAGCTCCGGGGCGAACGAGGTCATGGGCACCACCGCCGGCCCGTCCGCGGTGCGGTCGCCCGGTGCCCGCAGGGCATGCGGGGCGGGCTGGACCGCCAGCCCGGCCGCGAGCCAGCGGTGCGCCTGGTCGAGCGAGGCGAGGAGACCTGCCGGCTCCACCAGTCCTTCCACTTGCTCCGACGTGAGCACGCGTGTGGTCATGCGACCTCCTGAACTCGTTTCTGTATCCCAGATGGCCGAACCCTCGGTTGAACCCGATCTCTGCCGGCCCGGTTCGCGCGCCTGAACAGCCGGTGTTCCGCACACCGAAGGGCCGGAAACTCTCGCATAATTCCAGGGATTCTCCGAGGTCACAAGCCCTTCGAGCCCACTTCGGAGGTTTCACTCACCCGAAACCGACCGATACGCAGATGAAACAAATCCAGCCCAATCTGTATACAGATCACTTCGAACAACCTCGAAGGGGGTGAGTGCTCCATGGCGAGATTTCTCGTCACCCGAACGCTGCAGGCGCTCGCGACGATCTTCGTGGTCGTCACCGTGGCCTTCCTGCTCGGCCGCCTGAGCGGCAGCCCCGCCGCGCTGCTCCTGACCGAGAACGCGACCCGGGAGCAGATCGACGAGCTGAACACGCGGCTCGGCTTCGACCAGCCGCTGCCGGTGCAGTACGTCGAGTACCTGCGCGGCATCCTCGGCGGCGACTTCGGCGACTCGTACCGGCAGGCCGGCGTCTCGTCGATGGACCTCGTGCTGGAGCGGCTGCCCGCGTCTCTCGGCCTGGGCGCGATCGGCCTCGCGCTCGGGCTCGTGCTGGCGTTCGCCGCGACCATCACCACGCACCTCGCGCGCAGTCGCACGCTGCGCACCACGTTCCTCGGCCTCGGCTCGGCGCGGCAGGCGATCCCCGACTTCTTCTTCGGGCTGCTGCTCGTGCTCGTGTTCTCGGTGACGCTGGGCTGGCTGCCCTCGCTCGGCAACCGGGACCCGCTCGCGATCGTCATGCCTGCGCTGACGATCGCCACCGCCCAGTTCGTGGTCTACACCCGGCTGCTCGACAACGCCCTGTCCGAGCAGGGGCGGCTCGACTACGCGCGCACGGCGGTGGCCCGCGGCGAGAACCGGTTCCGCGTGGTGGTGGGCGAGCTGCTGCCCAACGCGTCCCTGCCGGTGCTCACCATCGCCGCCATCAACCTCGGCTCGTTCCTCGGCGGCCTGGTGATCGTCGAGAACGTCTTCGCCTGGCCGGGCATGGGCCAGCTCATGCTCAGCGCCGTCTACTCGCGCGACTTCCCGGTCGTGCAGTCGGGGCTGATCGTCGTCGCCGCCCTGTTCATCCTGTCCAACCTGCTGGTCGACGCCGCGAGCGCGCTCATCGACCCGAGAGTGAGGCGCGCCTGATGACCGACACCGACCTGGTCAGGAAGCCGGCGGCGGCGCGCGTCGTCGCCGCGGCCGCCGGCCTCACCCCGCTGGAGCGGACGGGCGTCGCGCTCGTGACCGCCGTCGTGCTCTTCTGCGTGGTCACCCCGTTCCTGCCGCTCTACGCGCCGTACGCGCAGGACCTGTCGCGCGCGTTCGTGCCGCCGCTGACCGACGCCGCCCACCCGCTCGGCACCGACATGCTCGGCCGCGACCTGGCGAGCCGCCTGGCCCTGGGCGGGCTCGTCTCGCTCGGCATCGTGCTGCTGGTGGTGGTCGTGAACGCGATCATCGGCATGGTCGTCGGCCTGCTCGCCGGCTATCACGGCGGCCGCCTCGACAACGTGCTCATGGGCTGGGCCGACGTGCAGCTCGCGATGCCCGTGATCCTCGTGCTCATCGCGCTGTCGGCGGCCGTGGGTCCGAGCGTGTGGCTCATGGTCGGCACGCTCGCGGCCACCTACTGGGTGGGCTACGCCCGTGTGGCGCGCGGCACGGCCATGACCCTGCGCGACCGCGACTTCGTGCTCGTCCCGCGCATCCAGGGCGCCTCCGCCACCTGGACCATCAGCCGCCACATCGCCCCGGGCGTCGCGGTGCAGATGCTGATTCTCGCGTCCAGCGACATCGGGGCGGTGCTGCTGCTCACCAGCTCGTTCGACTACCTCGGCCTCGGGGTGCAGCCGCCCGTGCCGAGCTGGGGCCTGCTCATCAGCGAGGGCCAGAAGTACATCCGGCAGGCGCCGTACCTCTCGGTGGTGCCCGGCATCGCGATCTTCCTGGTCGTGATCGGCACCAACCTGATCAGCCAGCGATTCACGGCCGAGCGCGACCTGCGCTCGGCGCGGCGACGGAAGTGAGGACCACATGACCACGCCAGTGCTGCTCCGCGTCGCCGACCTGTCGGTCGGCTACCGCGACGCCGACGGCGCCGAGGTGCGCCTCGTCGACGGCGTCGGCTTCACCGTGCACGAGGGGCGGGTGCTCTGCCTGGTCGGGGAGTCCGGCTCGGGCAAGAGCCTGACGATGGCCGCCGTGCTCGGCCTGCTGCCCGAGGGGCTCGAGGTGTTCTCCGGCACCGTGCGGTTCCGCGGCCGCGACCTGCTCACCCTGCCCGAGCGCGAGCTGCGGGCGCTGCGCGGCAACGAGCTCGCGATGGTCTTCCAGGACCCGATGACGGCGCTCAACCCCGTCAAGCGCGTCGGCGCGCAGATCGCCCGCGCCGTCCGCGCCCACCATCCCCGCACGCCGCGCGCCCAGGTGCTGGCCCGCGTCGAGGAGCTGCTCACCGAGGTGGGCGTGCCCGACCCCGCCGAGCGCGCCCGGAGCTACCCGCACCAGTGGTCCGGCGGCATGCGCCAGCGCGCCGTGATCGCGATGGCCATGGCGAACCGCCCCGCGCTGCTGATCGCCGACGAGCCCACCACGGCGCTCGACGTGACCATCCAGGCGCAGATCATGGACGTGCTCGCCGACGCGCGGGCGACGTCGGGCGCCGCGATGGTGCTCATCACGCACGACCTGGGCCTCGTGGCGCAGGTCGCCGACGAGATCTGCATCATGTACGCCGGCCGGATCGTCGAGCGCGGCACCGTGTGGACCGTCTTCGACGAGGCTCGCCACCCGTACACCGCCGGGCTGCTCGGCAGCCTGCTGTCCGCCGAGCGGGCCGGGTCGCGCGCCTACGCGATCCCCGGGTCGCCGCCTGCGCCGACCCGGCGCCCGCCCGGGTGCGCGTTCGCGACCCGCTGCGAGCTCCCGGCGCGCTCCGAGCTGTGCGGCACGACGCGCCCGGAGCTGCGGCCCGCGACGGACGGCGGGGCGGTCGACGCCGACGGCGTCACGCACGAGTCCGCGTGCCACCACGCCGACCGCACGCGCGAGTTCGCCCGGGCGGTGACCGCATGAGCGCCGTGCTGGAGATCGACGACCTGCACGTGCGGTTCAGCTCTCGCCGCGGCCTGCGCGGCCGCAGCGTCGTGCACGCCGTCGACGGCGTGAGCCTCACCCTCGGCCGCGGCGAGACGCTCGGGCTCGTGGGGGAGTCGGGCTGCGGCAAGTCCACGCTCGTGCGCACGGTGTTCGGGCTCAACACCCCGGCGTCCGGCTCGGTCTCGATCCTCGGGCAGCGCATGCAGGGGCTCGCGCCGGCGGCGCGCCGCAAGGTGCTCAGCAGCGTCCAGCTCGTCTTCCAGGACCCGTACTCGTCGCTCGACCCGCGCATGCGCGTGCACGACATCGTCGCGGAACCGCTGCGCATCGCCGGCCGGTACGCGCCGGACCGGGTCGTGGAGCTGCTCGCCGAGGTGGGCCTCGACGCCGACGTGCAGCATCGCCGTCCGGCGCAGTTCTCCGGCGGTCAGCGCCAACGCATCGGCATCGCCCGGGCGCTCGCGCTGCGCCCCGAGATCCTCGTGCTCGACGAGCCCGTCTCCGCGCTCGACGTCTCGGTGCAGGCGCAGGTGGTGAACCTGCTCATGGACCTCCAGGAGCGGCTCGGCCTGTCGTACCTGTTCATCGCCCACGACCTCGCCGTCGTGCGGCACCTGTCCGACCGGGTCGCGGTGATGCGGCAGGGCCGCATCGTCGAGACCGGCGACCGCGACCAGATCTTCGACGCGCCGCGGCACCCGTACACCGCGTCCCTCCTGGCGTCGATCCCGCACCCCGACCCGTACCTGCGCCCCGGCGCGCCGCCCCGCCCCTGACACCCGCCCGGGCAACACCCCGAGCAGCACCCCGAACCGTAAGGAACAGAGCATGCTCCGACACCGCACCCGACCTGCCGCCGCCGTCGCCCTCGTGGCCGCCCTCGCCCTCAGCGGCTGCTCCGCCGCCGGCGGCACCACCGCCGTCTCGCACGACCTCACCGTCGGCGCCGTCACCGAGCCCGAGCGGCAGCCCGACCCGCTCGTGGAGGGCTCGCTGGCCGGCTTCAACTACTACTACAACCTCTACGACCAGCTCACCACGCTCAACGCCGACGGCGAGATCGAGCCGTCCGTGGCGACCGCGTGGACGCCGAACGACGACTTCACCGAGTGGACCTTCACGCTGCGGGACGACGTCACCTTCCACAACGGCGAACCCCTCACCGCCGGCGACGTCGCGTTCAGCTACAACCAGGTGATGAACACGCCCGACTCCGACATCCGCGGCTACATGGGCATGCTCGAGTCGGCGGAGGCGACGGACGACACGACCGTCGTGTTCACGCTCAGCTCCCCGTTCTCGCCGTGGCCCTCGATCACCACCGCGGTGTCGATCGTGCCGGAGGACGTGTACACCGAGCTCGGCCCGGAGGGCTTCGTCGAGGCACCGGTGGGCTCGGGGCCGTTCACGTACGTGAGCTGGACGCGCGGCGTCGAGTACGTGCTGGAGGGCAACGACGACTACTGGGGCGGCGCCCCGGAGGTCGACACCCTCACCTTCCAGACCGTCGCCGACGAGGAGGCGCGCCTGAACGGCGTCATCGCGGGCAGCCTGGACGTCGCGCTCATCTCGCCCAACCAGGCCTCCGCCGTCGACGGCTCGGGGGCCGAGATCGCGTCGCGGGAGTCGAACGGCGTGATCTTCCTCGGCACCAACTCCACGAAGGGCGCGCTCACCGACCCGCTCGTGCGGCGGGCGATCCACCTCGCGATCGACAAGGAGGAGCTCGTGGCGCAGGCCCTCGGCGGCCGTGCCGTCGTGAACGACCAGCCCGTCGCGCCCAACGTCACCGGCTACGTGGCGGACGCCGAGGCGCCCGGCTTCGACCCCGAGGCCGCGAAGGAGCTGCTCGCGCAGTCCTCGTACGACGGCGAGGCGATCCCCTTCGAGTACGCGACCGACGGCCGCATCCCGCTCAGCTCCGAGGTGGCGCAGGCGATCGCCGGCTACCTCGACGCCGTCGGCATCAAGGTCGAGCTCGTCGGGATGGACCAGGCGAGCCTCTCGAACAAGATCTACGGCACCGTGAACATGGAGGGCCTGTTCCTCAACACGTGGGCGCCCACCACGATGGACGCCGACATGCCCGCCACGAACTTCTTCGCCGGCGGCCAGAACGACTACGCCAGGTCGCCCGAGACGCAGGCGCTGGTCGAGGAGCAGCGGACGGTCGACGGCGCCGAGCGCGAGGCCGTGTTCGCCGAGCTCTCCGAGACCAACTGGGACAACGGCTACCTGATCCCGCTCTACACCCCGATGGCCGACTACGCGGTGAGCCCCGACATCGACTGGGCGCCCCGCGTGGACGGCGAGTACGTGCTCAAGGACGTCACCTTCGCGCAGTAGCCGGACGCCCCACCCCCTCTCGCCGACCGCCCCTGGAGGAACCCCATGCCCCGCACCGTCATCCGTTCCGTCCGCCCGTGGGGCGGCGCCCCCGCCGACGTCGTGCTCGACGACGGCCTCGTGCGCGAGGTCGTCCCGGCGGGCACGGCCGCCGCCGGCGCGGCCGAGATCGCGGGCGACGACGGCATCCTCGTGCCGTCGTTCTCCGACGTGCACGTGCACCTCGACTCCACCCGCCTCGGCCTGCCCTTCCGCCCGCTGAGCGCGGGCCCCACCCGCTGGGACCGCATCATGAACGACCGCGCGCACTGGCGCACGGCCGAGGCCCCCGTGGCCGACCGGGCCACCGAGACGCTGCGCCGCATGATCGCCCTGGGCGCCACCCGCGTGCGCTCGCACGCCCAGGTCGACGCCGACTCCAAGCTCGAGAAGTTCGAGGGCGTGCTCGCCGCGCGCGCGGCCCACTCGGCGTCGGCGTCGGTCGAGATCGTCGTGTTCCCGCAGGTCGGCATCCACCTCGAACCGGGCGTGCCGGAGCTCATGGACGAGGCGCTGAGCTCCGGCGGCGACCTCGTAGGCGGTATCGACCCCTGCGAGATCGACCGCGACCCGCGGCGCCACCTCGACACCGTGTTCGAGCTCGCCGAACGCCACCAGAAGGGCGTGGACATCCACCTGCACGAGCCGGGCGAGCTCGGCCTCTTCTCGATGAGCCTGGTCACCGAGCGCGTGCGCGCGCTCGGCATGCAGGGCCGGGTGACCATCTCGCACGCCTTCGCGCTGGGCTCCGGGCTCGCAGGCGCGGAGCGGACGATCGACGAGCTCGCCGAGCTGGACGTCGCCGTCACCACGATCGCCCCCGGCGGGCGGCTCGAGCTGCCCCTCGAACGGATGGTCACCGCAGGCGTGCGCGTGGGCCTCGGCATGGACGGCCAGCGCGACTACTGGTCCCCCTGGGGCAACGCCGACATGCTGGAGCGCGCCTGGCTGCTCGCCCACTCGCAGGGCTGGTCGCGCGACGACCTCATCGAGCTCGGCCTCGCCGTCGCCACCTGGGGCGGGGCGTCCGTCATCGACGGGCGGACCCCGCGGCTCACCGGCGTCGGCCACCACCCCGGGATCGCCGTCGGCGACCCGGCCGACCTCGTGATCCTGCGCGGCGAGACGCCGACGTCGGCGGTCATGGACCGCCTCCCGGGCCGCACGGTGATCCACGCCGGCCGCGTCGTGGCCGTCGACGGCGAGCTCGTGTGACCGCGCCCTCGGCGGGCCTGCCGGGCCCGACGCTCCTGGTCGTGAACTGCAACACCACGCGCGCCATGACCGAGGCGATCGCCGCGGTCGCCGCCGGCGCCGCCTCGCCCGGCACCACCGTCGTCGGCCTGACGCCGTCCTGGGGCCCGGCCTCCGCCGAGGGCTACTTCGAGAGCTACGTGACGGCGCTCGCGGTGCTGGACGCCGTGCTCGCCCACCGCGGCCCGTACGACGCCGTGATCATGGCCGGCTACGGCGAGCACGGCCGGGAGGGCTTGCGGCAGGCGATCGACGTGCCGGTCGTCGACATCACCGAGGCGTCGGCCTTCCTCGCGTGCCTCGTCGCCCACCGGTTCGGCGTGGTGACGACGGTCGCCACCGCGATCCCCGGCATCGAGGACTCGCTGCGTGGTGCCGGGGTGCTCGGGCGGTGCGCGGGTGTGGTCGCCGCCGACGTGCCGGTGCTCGACATCGAGGCCGACGTCGAGCAGACGGCGGAGGCGCTGGAGTCCACGGGCGCCCGGCTCGTCGCCGCGGGCGCCGACGCCCTGGTGCTCGGCTGCGCGGGCTTCGCCGGGCTCGACGTCGAGCTGGAGCGGCGTCTCGGCGTGCCGGTGCTCGACAGCGTGACCAGCGCGGTGCGGCTCGCGGAATCCCTCGTCGCGCTCGGCAAGACGACGAGCACGGCGGGGCCGTACCGCCGGCCCGACCCGGCGAAGGCGTGGGTGGGGCGGCGACCCGGGGCCTAGACGCCGGGTCCGGGATCGGTCCCGTCCGGCAGCGCGGAGTGACCACCCGGGTGAACCGGTCCGGAACCACCCCCGCCGGGTGTCCGGCGCGGCTACGGTGGGGCCCACGCGAGCGTGTCAGGAGGGCATCGTGCGGGCCGTCATCCAGGACCGGTACGGCAGTGCCGACGTGGTGGAGGTCGGCGACCTCCCCGACCCCGTCCCGGCGGACGACGAGGTCCTGGTCCGGGTCCGGGCCGTCTCGCTGAACGGGTCGGACCGCGAGAACCTCGTCGGCCGGCCCGCGTACGCCCGGCTGGGCGGGCTGCGCCGGCCGCGCAACCCGGTGCCCGGGTCGGACGTGGCCGGTACCGTCGTCGCGGTGGGGCGGTCCGTCACCGGGTACGCCCCGGGCGACGACGTGCTGGGGGAGCTGGCGGGCTACCGGGGCGGGCTCGCGGAGTACGTCGCGACCGCGCCGCGGCTGCTCGCCCCCAAGCCGGCCGCCCTGTCCTTCGCCCAGGCCGCGGCGATCCCGCAGGCCGGGTGCATCGCGCTGCGGGCCACGCGGGGCCTGCGCCCGGGCGACCGGCTGCTGGTCAACGGCGCGGGTGGTGCGGGCGGCGCGCTCGTGATCGGCCTGGCCAAGCATCTCGGTGCCCGGGTGACGGCCGTGGACCGCGGCGACAAGGCCGGCTACCTGCTCCGGCTCGGCGCCGACGACACCATCGCGTACGAGCGCTGCGACTGGGCCGACCAGCGCGACCGGTACGACCGGGTGGTGGACCTGGTCGCCTCCCGCTCGCCGTACCGGGTGCACGGAGCGCTGCGGACCGGCGGCTCCTATCTCATGGTCGGCGGCAGCACGCGCGTGCTGCTGGCGACGTTCGGCGCCGCGCCCGTGCTCCGCGGCGCCACCGGCAAGCGGGTGGGCGTGCTGATGGTGCCCCAGTCGCGTGCCGACCTGGAGGAGGTCACCGCGCTGGTGGCCGACGGCGCCGTCGTCCCCGCGATCGACGCGGTCTGGCCGCTGGAGGAGGCGCCCGCCGTGTTCGCGCGGCTGGCGGCGGGGGACAACCTGGGCAAGCTCGTGGTCGAGGTGCCCTGACGGGCCTCAGAGGTGCAGCGTCCCCTCGGCCACGACGATCCCGGAGCCGCTGATCGTCACCAGCGGCCCGTCGACGCCGAGCGTGATGAGGCTGGGACGACCGAGCTTGCGCCCCTGCTCGACGACGATCCGCGCGGGGTCGGCGGCGAGCCCGTCGCGGACCAGGACGGCGGCCAGGGGGCCGGCGGCGGTGCCCGTCGCCGGGTCCTCGGCGATGCCCACGGTCGGGTTGAAGAACCGGGTGTAGGCGCTGACACCGGCCGTGTCGCCGGCCACCGTGTACAGGTAGCAGCCCTCGGCGCCGGCGTCGGCCAGCAGCGCGCGCAGCCCGGCCGTGTCCGGCTGGGCTGCGTCGACCGCCGCCGCGCTCCGCAGGGGCACGAGCAGGTGCTCCGCGCCGGTGGAGACCACCTCGGCGACGCGCCCGGGATCGAGGTCCTCGGTACCCAGGCCCAGCACGGCGGCCAGCGCCGCGCGGTCCTCGACGCGGCCCAGGAACCGCGGGGCGGACTGCTCCATCGAGACCTCGACGCCCGACGGCGGTCGTCCGGCCACCCGCACGTTCAGCAGGTCGTCGCCGATCTGCTGCACGAACGTGTCCCGGTCCTCCTCCAGCCGGCCGGACAGCGCCAGCCAGATCCAGGCGCCCATCGCGTTGTGCCCCGCGCCGAAGACCTCGACGCCGCCGGGCGTGAACGAGCGCAGCCGGTGGTCCGCGCCGGGGCGGTCGGGCCGCACCAGGAACGTCGTCTCCGACTGGTTGAGCTCCCGCGCGACGGCGCCCATCGTGTGCTCCGGCAGGGCGTCCGCGTCGGGGACGAGGGCGAGCGGGTTGCCGGTCAGCGGCGTGGCCGCGAACACGTCGACCCAGAAGAACGGGACGTCCACGGAGGGCTCCTTGTCGGTGACGACGGTCGGTGGGCACATGCTAGGGCGTGCTCGGACACCGTGACACACGTCATGGGTCGCGGGTGACACCTTCCCAGGAGCCGGTGACGCCCTGTCACTGTGCCGCGTACCAGGCCCGCGCCGAGACTGGCTGGACCGACCTCGGGGGCTGGTCGATCATCAGTGCCGCCGCCCCGGAGGTGAAACTGCTCCGCTGGAGGAAAGGTCACGATGCCAGACCGCGCGAAGCCGTCCCGAACCGATGACGTGCCTGTCACACCTGTACCGGACGAGTCCGGGTCCCGAGGCCTGAGGCGACGACCGCCGCGCGGCAGAGCGCGGCGCGGGATCGCCGTGATGCTGGCGGTGGGCCTGACCGCCTCGGTGAGCGCCGCCGCGGGCCTGCCCGCCATGGCCGAGGACCGGCCGGCCACGACGGCGCAGGCGCCCACCCCGGCGCCGGCGGAGTGGGGTGCCTGTCCCGCCGACGTCGCCACGGCGGCCCTCCCGTACGTGCTGGAGTGCGCGACCGTGCAGGTGCCCCTCGACTACGCCGAGCCAGACGGCGAACAGATCGACCTCATGATCTCCCGGATGGCCAGCACCAACCCGGAGAAGCGTCGCGGGATCCTGCTGCTGAACCCGGGCGGCCCGTCGGGCTCCGGCCTCACCCTGTCCACGCTGCTGGCGTCCAAGGGCCTGCCCAAGAGCGTGCGGGACGCCTACGACATCATCGCGATGGACACCCGCGGCATCGGGCACTCGACGGCCGCGCGCTGCGGGTTCACCGCGGAGACACCCCACTTCGGCAACCTCCCGCCCTTCGCGGTGGACGAGGCCGCCGTCGACGCGCAGGCGAAGATCGTCCAGGACGTCGCCGAGCAGTGCGCCTCGTCGTCCGACGCCGACCTGCTGCGCCACCTGAACACGCCGAACACGGCGCGCGACCTGGACCAGATCCGGGCCGCGCTGGGCGAGGAGAAGGCCAGCTACCTGGGCTACTCCTACGGCAGCGGGCTGGGCGCCACCTACGACGCGATGTTCCCCGAGCGGGCCGACCGCGTGGTGCTGGACAGCAACATCGGTGACACCCACCTCAACCAGGACGTCATCCGGCTGTTCGGCCCCGGCATGGAGGAGACGTTCCCCGACTTCGCGAGGTGGGCCGCGAAGCGGCACGGCACCTACGGGTTCGGCCGCACGCCGGCCCAGGTGCGGGCCACCTTCTTCGAGCTCGCGGAGCGGCTCGACGAGCAGCCGCTGGCCGGGGTGGACGGCGTGATCTTCCGGATGGGCACCTTCGGGTTCCTCTACAGCCCGGCGGGATACCCCAAGATCGCCGAGCTCTGGGAGTCCGTCCTGGCCGACGACGAGGCCGCGGTCGCGGAACGGCTTGCCGCCGATGCCGTGGAGCCCTGGGAGTTCGACAACGCCCTGACGGTGTTCCTCTCGGTGAGCTGCAACGACTCCGACTGGGCCGAGGACGTGCAGCACTACCAGGACACCGTGGCCGCGGACCGGGCGGAGTTCCCCATGTTCGGCGCCGCGGGGGCCAACATCACGCCCTGCGCCTACTGGCCGTACGAGCCCGTCGAGCAGGCGGAGATCTCGCAGGAGGGCAAGCGGAACATCCTGATCGTGCAGAACGAGCGGGACCCGGCCACGCCGCTGCGGGGCGGCCAGCTCGCCCGGGAGCAGTTCGGCGACCGGTCGCGCCTGGTGACCGTCGACCAGAGCGGGCACGGCGCCTACGTGCTGCACGACAACGCCTGCGCGCTGGAGACCACCACGAAGTTCCTGGTGGACGGCACCCTGCCGAAGCGGGACGTCTCGTGCCGGGCCGGCTGACGGCTCGGTAGCTGCCGGAGCGGGGCCCGCGGCCGTCGGCCGTGGGCCCCGCGTCTGCCGCCCGGCTGCTACTGCACGCTGCGGACGGTGCCGCCGTCGACGCGCAGGGACGCGCCGCTGATGTAGTCGGCCAGCGGGCCGCACAGGTAGGCGACGGCGCCGGCGATCTCGTCGGGGCGGCCGAACCGGTCGGTGTCGTTCGGCACGAGCTCGCGCACCGAGGCGGCCTCGATCTCCGGCCAGGTCTCGCCCCAGCCGCGCGCGCCGGCGATGCCGGTCAGCAGCTCCCGGACGGCCGGGACGAGGATGGCCCCGGGCGCCACCACGTTCGAGGTGACGCCGGTGCCCCTGAGCTCGCGGGCGAGCGAGACGGCGAGGTTGTGCCGGGCCGCGAGGGTGGCGTTGTACTGCGGGTGGCTGTTCATCGGCTGACCGCCGAGACCGCCGCCGATCGTGATGACGCGGCCCCAGCCGCGCTCCCGCATCGCGGGGACGAGGCGCTGGATCATCCGGACGCCGGAGATCACGTTCTGGTCGTAGGTGACCGCCCAGGCCTCCGGCGTCGCGTCCGTCCAGCTCAGGTGCTCGTAGGCGCCCGCGTTGTTGACCAGCACGTCGACCGGGCCGCCGGCGAGGGCGGCGGCGGCGACCGCGTCGGCCCCCTCGTCCGTGGTCAGGTCTCCGACGGCCACGGACGCGCGGCCTCCGCTGCGGATGATGTCGTCCGCGATCGCGCGGGCCCGCCCGGCGTCGCGGCCGTGCACGACGACGGCCGCACCCTCCGCCGCGAGCATCCGGGCGGTCGCCTCGCCCAGGCCCGACGTCGAGCCGGTGACCAGTGCGCGTCGTTCTGCGAGGTGCAGATCCATGAGTTCGTTCCTTTCCCTGTATGTCTACGGTCGTAGACTTACGCTTCGAGTATACACACGTAGACTTGGCGCATGGACACGAGCCCCGCACGCTCCCGCAACGCTGCCGCCACCCGTCAGGCGATCCTGTCGTCCGCCCTCGTCGCGTTCACCCGCCGCGGGTACGACGGCGTGGGCGTCCGGGAGATCGCCGCGGACGCCGGCGTCACGGCGATGCTGGTGAACCGCTACTTCGGGTCCAAGGAGGGGCTGTTCACGGAGGTGGTCGAGGCCGCCTTCGAGCCGGCGACGATGGTCCCGGCCGACCCCGAGCGGCCCGCCGACCTGGCCCGTGCCACGGCCGAGGCGCTGGTCGAGCGGACCGGACCCGGGGCCGAGCACCTCGGCCCGTTCGAGCTGATGCTCCGCTCGGCCGCGAACCCGCGGGCCGCCGAGATCGTCCGCGCCGGGATCGAGCGGCACGTCGGCGCCCGCTTCGCCGGCGCGCTCCAGGGGCCGGACGCCGACGAACGGGCCGAGCTCGGCCTCGCACTCCTGGCCGGCGTCTGGCTGATGCGCACCGTCATCACCACGCCCGCGCTGCGGGACGCGCCGCCGGCCCTGCTCGCCGAGCAGGTCACCGCGATGCTCTCGGTCGTCGTCGAGCCCTGAGCGCGCCGGGCCCCGCCCCGTGCGGCCGGGCCCTGGACCCCCGACCAGGGACCAATGCCGGGACCGGCGGGACCTTCGGCTCCTGTCCGCCGGTCCCGGCCGGCGGAGACTGGGCCCAGGCGTGCGGCACGGGCTCGGCTCAGCACGGACCCGGCGGAGGTGATGACCGTGCAGAACGAGATGCTCGTGATCATCCTGTGGGTGACCTGCGGGATCGCGACGGTCGTCGCGGGCCTGCTGGCCTACCGGAGCGCGGTGGCGCGGTACGTGGGGCGGGGCGCCGTGGGCGTCCTGTTCCTTCTGGGCGGCGCGGTCGTGCACCTGGTCAACCTCGTCACCGGCGTCGACTACGGCGGCTTCGCGGACCCGTCGTTCTTCGTCTGGGTGAGCGACACGTGGCACGCGGTCGTGGAGCCGAACCAGGTCCTGTTCATCGGCCTGCTGGCAGCGTTCGAGGCGGTGGTGGGGGTGCTGGCGATGTGCGGCGGCCGGCTGACCCGGTTCGCGTACTGGTGCGTGATCGTCTTCTACCTCGGGTTGTGGCTCTTCGGGTGGATGGAGCTGGCGTGGGTGCTGCTCATGCTCCCGCCGATGTTCCTGCTGCTGCGTGCCGAACGGTGGGCGGCGGTCGCCGGCGAGACCGCCCGGACCGGCTGAGCGCCGGGGCTCGGCCGGCCCGGGTGCCCGCCGCACGACACGGCGGCGGGCACCTCCGGTCCTAGCTCGTGCGGGCCACCGCGATGTTGGTGTTCCCGCGCTGCCCGGCCTCGTAGAACATGTACAGCCGGCCGCCCTCCTCGGCGAAGCTCGGCGCCGCGGCCCGCGTGGCCACCGGCTCGGTGTAGAGCACCCCGAGGTGGTTCTCCCGGTCGAAGCCGGTGCCGACGTCGGCGACGTGGATGCTGCCGGAACCGCCGTGATAGACCACGTGGCCGCCGCCGTTGCGCGACCAGTAGTGGGCGCCGGAGAGCTGGCCGCCCTCGCCCGCGGCCGGGGAGATCAGCGCTTCGGGCTTGAACTGCCAGCCCGAGGTGAGCTGGTTGGACCAGCCGATGAAGATCTTGCGGGTCCCGGCCTGCATGCCCATGAAGAGCATGATCTGCGTGTCGGACTTCGTGGGGTGCGGGAAGACCCGCGCGTAGGACGTCTCGGTGACGTTCGAGGGCATCATCGCGGTGGTCAGCACCGTGCCCTCGTAGGTGAAGTTGCGCCCGTCTGCCGAGGAGGCCACGCGGGTGGTGGTGTTCTCCCCGTGGAAGTACAGGTAGATGCGGCCGTCCGCCGCGTTCCAGACCGCGTGCGGGCTGGAGACGTGGCTCACCGAGTAGTGCGGTGACCAGGTGCGGGAGATGACCGGGTTGCCCGAGTACTCCCGCCACGGGCCGTCGAGCGAGTCGGCGTAGGCCAGGCAGATGCCGCCGGGCGCGTCGTGCGGGGCGTAGTATATGTACCAGGCGCCCAGGGGGTTCCGGACCCTGCCCGCGACGTTGCGGATCGACGGGAAGATGAGCTCGCCCGTCGGGTTGTAGGCCAGGGCCGACTTGTCCAGGGCGGCGCCGACCCGGTTGAACGTGGGGAAGCCCGGCACCGCGGCTGCCGCGTGCGGCGGGGCGGCGATGCCGAGGGCGGCCGCCGAGCCGAGCACCGCCGAGCCCACGAGCAGGCTGCGCCGGTCGAGCACGAGCTTTCGTTCCGATTCCATGGTGACTCCGCTCAGGCCCGGCGGTCGCCGCGCTCCGGTGCGCGGCGGCGCGGATGCCGCCCGGGCCGTTCGGGGTCGAATCTCTTGCGTGCGCGGTCCGGGGGTCAAGGTGATCATGCGACCTATCAACCCCGCGCCGGCGCGGCCCCGCGGGAGGGGCGTTCACCTCGCGGCCACGGCCCGGCCACGCGTGCCTCGTAGCGTCGCGGCCGCACCGATTTCCGAACCGGGGAGAAGAAACTGATGTCATCCGCACCCGTACGCCTTCGAGGTCTGCTCGCGACCGTCGCCGTCGGCGCGACGATCGCCGCGCTGGCCACCGCACCGGCGGCCGCCGCGGCCGAGCCGGGGCTCACCCTCGACCGGTCCGCGATCGCGGCCGACGAGTCGGTCTCGATCACGTTCGACGCCGGTGACGCCGTGCACGAGCGCAACTGGATCGGCATCTACCGGGACGGCGCGACGCCGGGCGGCCCGGCGTCGCTCGACTGGCGGTACGTGCCCGAGGCGGCGGGCACGGTCGGCTGGAGCCCGGCGGACCGCGACGGCTGGACGCACAACGCCGCGTCCGTCGGGGCGGGGGAGTACGACGTCTACCTGCTGGAGGACGACGGCTACGACGTGCTCGCCGGCCCGGTGGACCTCACCGTGGAGGATGGTGAGGCCGTGCCGCCCGCGGAGCCCAAGCCCGAGGTGGACGGCGTGAGCGAGCTGAACGTGCTCACGTTCAACGTGTGGCACGGCGGCACGCAGGTCGACGACGGCGCGCGCGAGATCGCCGACATCCTCACGGAGACCGACGCCGACGTGACGTTCCTGCCGGAGCAGGGCGACGCCCCGCGCCAGGTCGCCGCGCTGCTCGGCTACGACCACGTGATCGCGACCGACACCGGCATCGTCTCACGCTACCCGATCCTGGAGACCAGCACGGTGGACCGCTGGTGGACCAAGGCCGTGCTCGACGTGAACGGCACCGAGGTCGTGGCCTACGGCGGCCACCTGGAGTACCGCTGGTACGCCACGTACCTGCCGCGCGGCTACGGCGGCGCCGTCCAGGGCGACTGGCCCGCCGGCTGGGACACGTGGGACAAGCTGCCCGGCGGCCCGGTCACCGACGTGGACGCGATCCTGGAGGCCAACCGGCAGTCCGGCCGACCGGCCACGGCCGCCGCCCTGGTGGCGGACGTCGCGGCCGAGCGCGCGGCGGGCCGCATCGCCGTCGTCGGCGGCGACTTCAACGAGCCCTCGGTGCAGGACTGGACCGAGGCGACCGCCGACCTGCAGGACCACAACGGCCTCGTGATCCCGTGGCAGTCCACGAAGACGCTGCTCGACGGCGGGCTGGTCGACGCGTTCCGCGAGGTCCACCCCGACCCGGTCGCCAACCCGGGCGTCACGTGGCCGTCCGACAACCCGCTGTTCCCGACGACGGACCTCACCTGGGCGCCGGAGGCCGACGAGCGCGACCGGATCGACTACGTCTTCGTCACGCCCGACGAGCGGGTCACGATCGACGACGCGGCCGTGGTCGGGCCGCAGTCGACGATCGTCCGCAACGAGCGGGTCGACGACGACAGCGCCGACAAGATCCTCACCCCGGACGCCGTCTGGCCGTCCGACCACAAGGCCGTGCTGGCCTCGTTCAGCGTGTGCGACGACGGCTGCGCGCCGGCCGTCCCCGCCTGGGACGCGTCCGCGGTCTACACCGCGGGCGACGAGATCTCCTTCGATGGCTCGACCTGGCGGGCGGCCTGGTGGACGCGGGGCCAGGAGCCCGGCGCCCCGTACGGCCCGTGGCAGGAGATCGTGGAGCGGGACGGCGCGGCGGGATGGACGCCGTCGCGCATCTTCGAGGCCGGGTCCGTGGCCGTGCACGAGGGCCGCACCTACGTGGCCCAGTGGTGGACGCGCAACGAGAAGCCCGGCACGCCGTGGGGACCCTGGAGGGCGCAGGGGTAGCCGCTTCTCGGTGACAAAATTGTCAACAAGATTGTTGATGGACTACGGTGCCGGGACACGCCTCATGGAGGAGGAGCGCAGTGACCGCCACCGATGGCCCGTCCTACCGCCGTGCCCGCGCAGCGGGCGCACAGACCGCGGTGCCCTGTCTCGTCATGCGGGGCGGCACCTCGCGCGGCCTGTTCTTCGACGCCCGGGCGCTGCCCGCCGACACCGCCGCGCGTGACGCGGTGCTGCTGGCGGCCATGGGCTCGCCCGACGCCCGCCAGATCGACGGCCTGGGCGGCGCGCACCCCCTGACCAGCAAGGTGGGGGTCGTGTCGCCCGGGTCCGGCGACGTGGACGTCGAGTGGACGTTCGCCCAGCTCCAGCCGGCGTCGGACACCGTGGACACCACGCCCAACTGCGGCAACATGCTCGCCGCGGTGCTGCCGTTCGCGATCGAGACGGGGCTGCTGACGCCGGACGGCGAGACGACCACCGCCCGGGTGCTGACCCGCAACACCGGCGCGGTCGCGGAGATCACCGTGCGCACCCCGGCCGGTCCCGACGGCGCGCGGTACGTCGAGTACGCGGGCGACGCCCGGATCGACGGCGTGCCGGGCACGGCCTCACCCGTGGAGATCGCGTTCCTCGACACCGCGGGGTCGGTCGCCGGGAGCCTGCTGCCCACCGGGAACGTGCGCGACGCCGTCGTCGTGCCGGGGCTCGGCGAGGTGGAGGTGACCCTGATCGACAACGGCCAGCCGCTCGTGATCGTGCGCGCGGAGCGGCTCGGCGCGCGCGGCGACGAGACCCCCGCCGAGATCGACGCCGACGCCGACCTCAAGGACCGGGTCGAGCGCATGCGGCTGGTCTGCGGCCAGGCCATGGGGCTGGGCGACGTGACCGCGAAGAACTACCCCAAGATGACCCTCGTGTCGGCGCCGAGGGTGGGCGGCGACATCGCCACCCGCTCGCTCATCCCGCACGTGGCGCACCAGTCGATCGGCGTGCTCGCGGCCGTGACGGTCGCGACGGCCCGCGTGCTGCCCGGCAGCGTGGCGCACGAGGTCGCGGGCGGCGGCCGCCGCCCCGGCGGCGAGGGCGGCGACGGCGCCCGCGAGGTCACCGTCTCCGTCGAGCACCCGTCGGGCGAGTTCTCCGTCGCACTCGGGCTCGACGGCGGCGACCCGCCCGCCGTCGTCCGCTCCGCGCTGCTGCGCACCGCACGCCTGCTCATGACGGGCGAGGTGCTCGTGCCGCGCGGCGTCTGGGACCCGAGCACCGACCCGACCGAAGACCAGAACACCGAACCAAACGAGGAGGCCACCGCGTGATCATCGACGTGCACGGCCACTACACGACCGCCCCCGAACCGCTCGGCGCCTGGCGCGACGCACAGGTCGCGGCCCTGGCCGACCCGGGCCTGGCCCCCGACCCTGCGGGCCCGCGCATCAGCGACGACCAGATCCGCGAGACCCTCCAGGCGCACCAGCTCCGACAGATGGACGAGCGCGGCATCGACGTCACCGTCTTCTCGCCCCGCGCGTCGTTCATGGCCCATCACGTGGGCGACCTCGCCACCTCCACCGCCTGGGCGCGGATCTGCAACGACCTGTGCGCCCGCGTGGCCGGCCTCTACCCCGAGCGGTTCGCGGCAGGCGCCATGCTGCCGCAGTCGCCCGGCGCCGACCCGGCGACCTCGGTCCCCGAGCTCGAGCGGGCCGTGACCGAGCTGGGCGCCGTCACCGTGAACCTCAACCCCGACCCGTCCGGCGGGCACTGGACCGCGCCGCCCCTGACCGACCGGTCCTGGTACCCCGTCTACGAGAAGCTGGTCGAGCTCGACGTGCCCGCCATGGTGCACGTCTCCACGAGCTGCAACCCCGCCTTCCACACCACCGGCGCCCACTACCTCAACGCCGACACCACGGTGTTCATGCAGCTCCTGCAGGGCGACCTGTTCGCCGACTTCCCGGACCTGCGGCTCGTGATCCCGCACGGCGGGGGAGCGGTGCCCTACCACTGGGGCCGGTTCCGGGGCCTCGCCCAGGCGCTGGGCAGGCCCGAGCCCGAGGAGATGCTCGGCACCAACGTCTTCTTCGACACCTGCGTCTACCACCAGCCCGGCGCCGACCTGCTGCTCGACGTGATCCCGCACCCCGGCGTGCTGTTCGCCTCGGAGATGATCGGCGCCGTGCGCGGCGTCGACCCGCGCACCGGACACCACTTCGACGACACCCGGCGCTACGTCGAGTCCCACGCCGCCACCCGCGGGCTCGACGACGCCGCCGTGCACGCCCTGTTCGAGACCAACGCCCGCCGCGTCTACCCGCTGCTGGACCGGCGCCTGACCGAGAGGGGGCTGACCCGTGTCTGAGCTCGGAGTCGTCCACACCAAGATCCGCCGCGCCGACCCCGCCGCCGTCGAGGCGCTGTCCCGGTTCGGCGTCGCCACCGTCCACGAGGCCCTGGGCCGCCTGGGCCTCATGCGCCCCTACCTGCGACCCGTCTACGAGGGCGCCGCGATGTGCGGCACCGCGGTGACCGTGCTGCTCCAGCCCGGTGACAACTGGATGCTGCACGTCGCCGCCGAGCAGGTGCGTCCCGGCGACGTGGTCGTCGCCGCCTGCACCACCGAGAACGAGGACGGGTTCTTCGGCGACCTGCTCGCCACCTCGATGAAGGCGCGCGGCGCTCGCGGCCTGGTGATCGACGGCGGCTGCCGCGACGTCGACACGCTGCGCGCCATGGACTTCCCGGTGTTCTCCCGCGCGATCAACGCCAAGGGCACCGTCAAGGCGACGCTCGGGTCGGTCAACGTGCCGGTCGTGTGCGCCAACGCGCTGGTCACCCCCGGTGACGTGGTCGTGGCGGACGCCGACGGCGTCGTCGTCGTGCCCGCCGCCCGCGCCGCCGAGGTGGCCGAGGCCGCCCGCCGGCGCGAGGAGAACGAGACCGCCAAGCGCGAGCGGTTCGCCGCCGGCGAGCTCGGCCTGGACCTGTACGACATGCGCCCCCGGCTGGCCGAGCTCGGCCTGACCTACACGGACTGAGGAAGCACCATGACCGACACCGACGTCACTCCCGGCTGGCTGCACTGGTACCAGGGGCCCACCAAGCCCGCCTTCACGCTGCCCGACGGCGCCGTGGACGCGCACTGCCACGTGTTCGGCCCCGCCGCGCAGTTCCCGTTCGCGCCCGAGCGCAAGTACACGCCCGTCGACGCCTGGGCGCAGCAGCTCTTCGACCTGCGCGACCACCTGGGCGTGGACCGCAACGTCATCGTGCAGGCCACCTGCCACGGCGCGGACAACAGCGCCCTGGTCGACGCCCTGGAACGCTCCGGCGGCCGGGCCCGCGGCGTGGCGACCGTTCGCGCGGACGTCACCGACTCCGAGCTGCGCCGCCTGCACGACGCCGGGGTGCGCGGGGTGCGGTTCAACTTCGTCAGGCGGCTCGTGGACGCGGTGCCCACCGCCGCGCTGGAGACCATCGCGGCGAAGATCGCGCCGCTGGGCTGGCACGCCGTCGTCTACTTCGAGGCCGCCGACCTGCCGGGGCTGAAGGACTTCTTCGCCGCGCTCCCGGTGCCCCTGGTGGTGGACCACATGGGCCGGCCCGACGTGACCAAGGACCCCGCCGGGCCGGAGTTCGCGGAGTTCCTCGACTTCGTGGCCGCGAACGACGTGTGGGTCAAGGTCTCCTGCCCGGAACGCCTCACCGTCACCGGCCCGGCCGCCCTGGACGGCGAACGCAACGCCTACACGGACGTGGTCCCGTTCGCCCGCGCGGTCGTCGAACGGTTCCCGGACCGCGTGCTGTGGGGCACCGACTGGCCCCACCCCAACCTCAAGCACCACATGCCCGACGACGGGCTGCTGGTGGACCACATCCCGCACATCGCACCCACCCCCGAGCTGCAGCAGGCCCTGCTCGTGGACAATCCCCGCCGCCTGTACTGGCCGACGGAGGCCTGAGACCCCCGGGCGACGACGCCCGCGGAAACAGAGGAGTTTCCCGCAGTGACGACCCAGACCAACGCGGCCAACCGGATCGACCGGTTGCCGATCTCGAAGTTCCACAAGACCACGATGGTTGCCCTAGCCTTCACCTACTTCTTCGAGTTCGCGGACATCAACACGTTCGCGATCACGGCCCCCGTCATCCGCGAGCAGTGGGGGGCGAGCGTCAACCACGTGGCATACGTGACGTCCCTGTCGTTCGTCGGCATGTTCATCGGCTCGATCGTGGCCGGCGGGCTCGCCGACCGCCTCGGTCGCAAGCGCACGCTGGTGGCGACCACCGTGTGGTTCAGCGTGTGGTCGTTCGCCACGATCTTCGCCTGGGACATCTTCTCGATGGGGCTGTTCCGCGTCATGACCAGCGCGGGCCTGTCCGCGATGACGGTCGTGGCCGTGGTGTACATCAACGAGCTGTTCCCCCGCGCGAAGCGGGGCAAGTACCAGGCGTACGTGATCATGATCGGCATCTGCGGCACGCCGGCGACCAACCTGATCGCGTCCTTCGTGGTGCCGATCAACGACTGGTCCTGGCGGCTGGTCTACCTGTGGGGCTCGCTCGGGGTCCTCTTCCTGTTCTTCGTGCGCAAGCTCGCCGAGTCGCCGCAGTGGCTGGAGTCCCGCGGCCGGCACGACGAGGCGGACGCGGTGCTGCGCGACCTGGAGGCGCAGGCGATCGCCCAGCACGGCGCGCTGCCCGACGTCGCGGCGCCCGTCGAGACCGGTCCCGCCACCCGGGCCGGGCTGGCCATGCTCAAGGACAAGAAGTTCCTCTACCCGACCCTGCTCCTGTCGGTCCTGTGGATCACCCAGACCATCGGGTTCTTCGGCTTCTCCTCCTGGGCGCCCACGCTCCTGGCCGCCGAGGGGATCAGCGTCGAGGACTCCATCTTCTTCGTCGCCCTGACCACCGTGGGCGCGCCGCTGGGCTCGTTCCTCGCCGCGCAGGTCACCGACCGGTTCGAGCGCAAGTGGTGCCTGGTCGTGTTCGCCCTGGTCATCGCCGGGTCGGGGCTGTTGTACGGGCTCACGTTCACGCCCGTGCTGATCGTCGTGTTCGGGTTCCTGGTCAACCTGTTCGAGCGCGGCTACACCGCCCTGGCCTACGCGTACTCGCCCGAGCTGTACGACACCAAGGGCCGTTCGCTCGGCACGTCGATCTCGTACGGGCTCGGCCGCCTGTCGAACGCCGTCGGGCCGCTGATCATCGCCGGCCTGTACAGCGGGCACGGCTACCAGACCGTCTTCTACTTCATCGCGGGCACCTGGGCGGTGGGTGCGCTGGCGCTGGCGGTCTTCGGACCGGCGACGCGCAAGGCCCGGCTGGCCGCGCAGGCCGCGGCGGAGGTGGGCGCCGCCGGCGCGCGCTGACGCGACGTCGCAGGTCCTGACGGTCCGCGGCACCCCTCGGGTGCCGCGGACCACGGCGTGCGGCGGGTACGCTGCTCATATTGTTGACAATCGCTTCGCGCCCGGGGGTGGCGGACGACGACGTGAGAGGGACGTGATGGTGGACGACGCCCAGGTGCGGGACGAGCTGCGAGCGGCGATCCTGCGGGGTGACTTCTCGCCACGTCAGCGGCTGGTCGAGGCCGACCTGTGCGAGCAGTTCGGGGCGCGGCGCTTCGCGGTGCGGGCGGCCCTGCAGGACCTCGTGGCGGAGGGGCTGGTCGAGCGCCAGCCGAACCGGGGCGCGCGGATCCGCGAGATCAGCCTGGACGAGGCCATCGAGATCAGTGAGATCCGCCGCGTCGTCGAGGGTCTGGTCGCCGCCCGGGCCGCCGAGCGGCTCACCGCGGCGGACGGGACCCGGCTCTCGGGGATCGGACGGCGCATGCGCGAGGCCGTCGACGCCGGGGAGTCCGCGGTCTACAGCGACCTCAACGCCGAGCTGCACGCCACGCTGCGCGAGATCGCGCGGCACGAGACCGCCAACCGGATCGTGGCGCAGCTCCACGGCCAGATGGTGCGCCACCAGTTCGCGCTCTCGCGCGTGCCCGGCCGGTCGGCGGTCTCGCTGGCTCAGCACGAGGCCGTCATCGAGGCGGTCGTCGCGCGCGACCCGGCCGCCGCGGAGGCCGCGATGCACCGGCACATCAGCTCGGTGATCGAGGCGCTGCGCTCGCTGGGCTGAGCCGGACGCGTCGCACGAGCGCCGTCGCCGACACGCGCGAGGCGAGCAGCGGCCACGCGACCAGCACCACGGCGAGGGCGACCATGACCGGGTAGGACTCCGTGAGCTGGTCGGCCGACCAGTAGCTCAGCAGGGTCCCGACGCTCGCGAACGCGACCGGCAGCGTGAGCACGCCGGCGATCAGGGCGACGCCGAGGCCGGTCTCCAGCAGCGGCATCAGCACGCCGAACAGCCCCGGAGCCGCGCCCAGCACGTGCTCCGCGAAGACCTGGAAGTAGCCGGGCACCCGGCTGTTCGCGGCGGCGCCGTCGACGACGAGCCGGATGTCGGCGGCCCCGAAGCCCGCCCGGTACTTGATCAGGCCCTCGTTGAGCCAGAGCACGCCGAGGGCGACCCGCGCCGCCGTCGTCAGCGCGACGGCGGCGCGGGGCACGGCGTCCGTGCGCCGGGTGGCATCCGGGCTCATGCCAGGGGCGCCGCGCCGAAGACCGCCTTGGCCTTGTCGCAGTGGATGACGACGGTGTCGTAGTCCGCCACCTCCACGCCGTCCAGGGCGAAGGTCTGGGACGCCTCGTCGAACGCGACGACGTCGATCTCGGTGCCCGCGGCGACCGCGGCCTCGTCCGTGCCGTTGGTGAGGTACACGTGCAGGTCGGGGCCCTCGTCGGAGGAGTAGCCCGACAGGACCAGCTCGGTGTCGCTCACCTCGACCATGCCGGCGACGGTCTTGTCGTTGAGCCCCTCGAAGGTCCCGGTGCGGGCGGCCGCCATGTCGTCCGACATGTCCTCGCTCATGTCGTCGGTCGGCTCCTCGGACATCTCGTCCGCCATGTCCTCGGACTGCTCCTGGGACGACATCGTCTGGTCGGACATCGCGTCGTCCGACCCGTCGCCGGAGGTGCCGCAGGCCGTGAGCATCAGGGTGGCGGTCAGGATCGCCGCGCCGGCGAGTGCTGTCTTGCGCATGAGAAGTGCCTCTCTGTCGGGTTCGTCGGAGCCGCCGGCGGCGGGTGCCGCCGACGTCGTCGAACCTAGGCAGGGCGGGCCTGCGGACGCGGGAGTCTTGCAGAGGCGTAACAACTCGACCGGTCCGCGCGCGGTTACGCTGCCGCACATGGGAGCACGCGTCGAGGTGATGGTCGTCGAGGACGACGAGACCGTCCTGGCCGTGGTCTCCGACTACCTGGGCGGCCGCGGGTACACCGTCACGGGCCTGAGCGACGGGCTCGTGGCCCGGGACGCGCTGCGCGCGGCGCGGCCCGACGTGCTGGTCCTGGACCGGATGCTGCCCGGCGTCAGCGGCGACGAGCTGTGCCGCCAGGTCCGCGCGGCCGCGCCGCGCACGCCGATCATCATGCTCACCGCCCTGGACGCCGTCGAGCAGCGGATCGACGGGCTGGAGCACGGCGCCGACGACTACGTGGTCAAGCCGTTCGCGCTGCGGGAGCTCCAGCTCCGGATCGACGCCTTGGTCCGGCGCAGCCGCGGGCTGCACGTCGCGCCGTCACCGTTCACGCTGGGGCCGTTCCGCGTCGACCCCGCGCACCGCCGCATCTGGGCGGCCGACGCCGAGATGACGCTCACCTCCCGGGAGTACGAGCTGTTCCTCTTCCTGCTGCAGAACCCTGACCGCACCCTCACGCGGGACGACCTGCTGCGCGAGGTGTGGGGGTGGAGCTTCGGCGAGGTGTCCACCGTGACCGTGCACGTGCGGCGCCTGCGCGAGAAGATCGAGCCCGAGCCGCGGTTCCCGCGCTACCTGCTCACCGAGTGGGGTCGCGGCTACCGCTTCACCGTCGGGGCCGCCGCATGATGCTCACCCTGGTCGACCTGCTGCTCATCCTCGCCACCGCCGCGGTGTGCACGGCGGCGATCACGCTGCTCGCGCTCCTGGTCCTGCGCCGCCGTCGGCAGCGCTCGGTCACCGCCCCGTTCGTGGTCCTCGTGGTCGCGGCGATCGCGTCCATCGTCTGCTCGACCCTCGCGATCGCGGCCCTGATGTACCTCTCGCTGCACGACCTGCAGGTGCTCCTGTGGGTGGTCGGCCTGTCCGCGGTCCTGAGCCTCACCGCGACCCTGCTCACCGCCCGCGCCGTCAGCCGGTCGTTCGCCCACCTGGGGGAGGCGGTCGAGCGCGTGGGCCACGGCGCCGTCGTCGGGCCGGAGGCCTACGCGGGCAGGGAGCTCGCCGACCTGTCCGCGCAGCTCGCCGTGGCCTCGGAGCGGCTCGCCGCGGCGCGCGCCGAGATCGAGCAGCTCGACGCCGCGCGCCGCCAGTTCTTCGCCTGGATATCGCACGACCTGCGGACCCCGCTGACCGGGGTCAGCGCCCTCGCGGAGGCGCTGGACGACGGCGCCGTCGCGGACCCGGCCGACTACGTCCGGCGCATCCGGGTGCAGGTCGCCACGATGAACCGGCTGGTCGACGACCTGTTCGAGCTGTCGCAGATCCAGAGCGGCGCGCTGCGGCTCCGCCGGGAGGACGTCGCGCTCCTGGACGTCGTGTCCGACGCCGTGGCCGACGTGCACCAGCTCGCCGTCGCGAAGCGGATCCGCATCGAGCACGCGGGGGTCGAGGGCCGGACGGTGCGTGCCGACCCGCACGAGCTGACGCGGGTGGTGGTGAACCTGCTGACCAACAGCATCCGCCACGCCCCGCCCGCATCCGAGGTCCTGGTCTCCGCCGACCAGCGCGGCGACCGGCTCGTGCTCTCCGTGCTCGACCAGGGCAGCGGCGTGGACAGCGAGGACCTCACGCGGATGTTCGAGATCGGCTGGCGGGCCAGCGCTGCCCGGACGCCCGACGCGGGGTCGCCCGCCGCCGGGTCGCCCGGCGCGGGGCTCGGGCTGGCGATCGTCCGCGGCATCGTCGAGGCGCACGGCGGGGACGTGCGGGCCGCGCACGTGCCGCAGGGTTTCCGGCTCGACGTCGCGCTGCCCGCTCCGGCGACCTGAGGCCTACCGACGCCGTCCGGCGTGGGCGGTTCGGCACGCCTCGAATCGATCTGATAGAACGTGCGCCATGACCTCTCCCCGGATCGGTGTCGTGCTCCCGCGTGACCTGCCCGCCGCCCAGGTGCTCCCGTACGCGCGCACCGCCGAGCGCCTCGGCTTCGACGAGCTCTGGGTCGTGGAGGACCTGGGCTTCCGCGGCGGGCTGGTGCAGGCCGCCGCCGTGCTGGGCGCGACCGAGCGCATCCGCGTCGGCATCGGGATCCTTCCCGCGGCGGTGCGCAACCCGGCCTTCGCGGCGATGGAGATCGCCACGCTGGAGCAGCTCCACCCCGGCCGCACCGACGTCGGCGTCGGGCACGGGATGCCGGGCTGGATGCGGCAGGCGGGCGTCTGGCCCGAGCGGCCCCTCACCTTCCTCGCGGAGTACGTGACCACGCTCCGGACCCTGCTGGGCGGCGGGGAGGCCGGCGACCTGCGGCTCGACCCCTCAGCGGTGCCCGACGCCGTGCCGCCCCTGCTGCTCGGCGTGCGCGGGCCGCGGTCCCTGGCGGCGTCCGGCAGGGTGGCCGACGGCACCGTGCTCGCGGAGCCCGTCGCGCCGCAGTACGCGGCCGCGGCGCTGGACGCGATCGCCCCGCGCGGCGGGCACCGGCTGGTGGCCTACAACATCGGCGCCGTCGACGACGACCCGGCCGCCGCCCTGCGGACCGCCCGCCCCGGCCTGGAGTGGATCGGCGAGCCCGACTGGGCGCCGCATGTCGCGCCGCTCCCGTTCGCCGACCAGTTCGCGGCGCTGCGGGCGGGCTCGGCGTCGCGGGCGGAGTTCGTCGAGCGTCTGCCGGACGAGTGGGTCGCCCGCCTCGCGCTGGCCGGCACGCCCGCCCAGGTGCGGGCGCGGATCGACGAGCTCGGGCGCGCCGGTGTGACCTCCAGCGTGTTCATCCCCGCCGGCCCCGACCCGCTGGTGGCGCTCGACGCGCTGGCCCGGGTGCTGTGAGCGCGCACCTCGTGCCGTCGGCGCAGCGCCGGCGGGCCGCGCTGTTCGTGTCCTTCTTCATGACCGGCGTCTCCATGGCCACCTGGGTCTCGCGCACGCCCGCCATCCGCGACGCGACCGGCTCGACCACGGCCGAGATGGGACTCATTATCGCGGGGCTGTCCGCGGGCTCCATGGTGGGCATCGCCGTGGCCGGCACGCTGGTGGCCCGGCGCGGCGCCCGGTTCGTCGTGCTGTGGGGCATGGTCGCGATCGTGACCGGCGTCGCCGTGGTGGCGGTCGGCACCGCGACGGCGCAGGGCTGGCTCGTGGCCGTGGGCCTCGCGTCGTTCGGGTACGGCATGGGCTCGGGCGAGATCGGCCAGAACGTCGAGGGGGTCGACGTCGAGCGGGCGTTGCGGCGCACCGTGGTGCCGAGCCTGCACGGCAGCTACAGCCTCGGCGTCTGCGTGGGCGGGCTCGTCGGCCTGGGCGCGAGCGCCGCGGGCGTCCCGGTGCTCGGGCACCTGGTGGCGGTGGCCGCGCTGACGGCCGTCGCCTCGGTGGCGCTGGTGGCCAATCTGGCGCCCGCGATCGGCCGCGAGGACGCCGCCGTGGGCCAGCGCCGTCGCCCGCTCGGCGAGACCGTCGGCGCCTTCCTCGCGGTGTGGCGCGAGCGGCGCACCCTGGCCATCGGGGTGATCGTGCTGGGCATGGCACTGGCCGAGGGGTCGGCGAACGACTGGCTGCCGCTGATCATGGTCGACGGTTTCGACCTGTCCGCCGCCACGGCGTCGCTGGTCTACGCGTTCTTCGGCCTGTCCATGGCGATCGGGCGGTTCGGCGGCGGCTTCTTCCTGGACCGGTTCGGACGGGCGCCCGTCATGGTGGTCAGCGCGCTGCTCGCGATCGCCGGTATCGCCCTGGTGGCGTTCGCGCCGTCGGCGGCGCTGGGCGCGGCGGGCGTGCTGTTCTGGGGGATCGGCGCCTCGCTCGGCTTCCCGGTGGCGCTGTCGGCGGCCGGCGACGACCCGCTGAACGCCGCGCGCCGGGTCAGCGCCGTCGCCACCGCCGGGTACACGGCGTTCCTGGTGGGGCCGCCCCTGCTCGGGTTCATCGGCGAGCACCTGACCCTGCGGCTCGCGATCCTGCTGGTCATGGTGCTGGTCGCGGTCTCGGCCTGCTTTGCCCGCGCCGTCACTCCGCCGGCGGGGACGGCTCGCGCGTCCTAGCGGTTGCGTCAGGTGGGGTGGGTCCAGGAGAGGTCAGGTCGGCGTGACCGGGCGCGGGCTCGACCAGGTGGCGCGTGCGCCGGGCGTGGCTGCTGAGGTGGTGGGCTCGGTCGGTAGGCGATCGCGCCGTGGGCGGGGGTGGTGTGGCAGCCGATCGAGTAGCGGCTTCGTGGGATGCGGCCGGGTGCGGGGCCGGTCATGCCGACCGCGGGAGTCCAGGCCGGTGTCGTGGCGCGGTCGTGGGCCCCGGTGACCAGCGAGTCGTCGGGTGCCGCTCCGTTGGAGTCGACAACGCGAACCAGTGCCGTGACGCCTGCCCTGACCGGTGCCGGTGGTGTGGGCGCGACGGAGGCGTAGGTGTGCCCGGTCGGGGTGGTCGTCTCGACGGTGTGCCGCCCGTTCAGCTGGGTGGTTTTCTGTCGCCAGCCTGGTGCCTGCTTGGCGTGGTTGCAGCGGGCGCACAGGCCCTGCCCGTTGTCCAGGCTGGTCGGGCCGCCCTCCGCATACGGGGTGACGTGGTCGGTGTGCCGGATCGGGGCGTCGCACCACGGGCTGGCGCAGATGCCCTGCTCCCGGGCACGCAACAGAGCAGCCAGACCCGCCGGATGGAACCTTGATGTCGACGACGTGGCCAGCAGCCGGCCATGCGGGTTCACGTAGATCGAGCGCAGCCACGCGGTGTCGGTCTCGATCGCGTGCGCGGCAAGGTTGCGGGCGACCGGCGCCGGGATCACGCCCGCACCTGCCGGGGCACCCTCGACCACGACGGCGGGTTGGTTGCCACCGGCGAGAAGGGTGTCGTCGGCGACCAGCAGGTTGATCGTGACCGGCACATCCTTCGCTCGGCCGGGATCGCGTCCGGTGGCGCGTTCGATCAGGGTGTCGGCCATGATCTGCCCTACCCCACGCCCGTCCCCGCCGGCTTTGGTGGTCTCGGCGTGGGTCTTGAGCTGGGCGTAGGCCTGCACACCCTGTGCCATGGGCACCAGCGCGGTCAGGTAGACCATCAGGTCGGGTGCCGGACGGATCGAGACCCGCCGCTCGGACACGGCACGGGCGTTGCGGTTCACGCACGCGTGCACGTCCAGCCGGGCAGCCAGTTCCTTGATCCGGGCGATCAGCCGGCGGGTGCCCATCCCGGCCAGGTGTGCCGGGCCGCAGATCTCCTCGTCGATCAGGCCACGATGCTCCACGGACAGGTGGGACGTCTCACGGACCAGGAGGGTGGCCCGCCACGAGGACAGCACCCCGGCCTGCAGGGCGGCGAAGGTGTGCGGCATCTGCGTGACCCAGACCCGGGACGTGGACACGAACCCCGCACCGGCGTGCGGGCTGACCCGCAGCGCCGCACCGACCTGGTTCGGGACACCGCGTCCGCGCCGCTCGGCCCGGATGCTCTGCCGCGCCTCATCGGCACGGGTGGCCTCGTCCAGGGCGACCGTGAGCCGGGCCTGGGTCGCGGTGATCGCGTTCTTCACGGCCTCCAGCTCACCGAGCAGGTCGACCCATTCGGCCTGCACCTGTCCTGGCACCGGTGCGGGCGTGTCAGTGGCACCGGGCAGGATCATGCCCGCCAGCAGCTCCCGCACCGCCCGCACACCCACCACGTCAACAACCCCGGGCGCACCAGACGACCCGTTCCCGGGCAGCACCGACCGAGCAGGCTGCTCGCCCGCCCGTCCTGGCACTCCACCCGTTCGCGTCATGCCATCAACATATGACACACCCGTTCGCACCGCTCGCCGAACCGACCCCCATCTGCTGACAGCAGAATCGACCGCTCGTCATGGGAAACCTTCGGCGGCCAACGCCCCGGATCTCCCCGCCCGTCCTGGGCAGGGCGGGCCGGGGCGCCTACGGTGGGGCGCATGGCGAGAATTCACGACGTCGTGTTCGACTGCCGGCATCCCGCGTCCCTTGCCCGCTACTGGGCCGTCGTCCTCGACGGCTACGCGGTGGCCCCCTACGACGACGAGGAGCTGGCGCGACTGCGCACCCTCGGCGTCCACGACCCGGAGGACGACCCGTCCGTGCTGGTCGAGGGACCCGCCGGGGCGCCGCGGCTGTTCTTCAACCGGGTGCCCGAGCCCAAGACCGTGAAGAACCGCGTGCACCTCGACGTCCGCGCCCCCGACCGGGACGCCGAGGTGGCGCGCCTGGTCGCGGCGGGCGCGTCCGAGGTCGGCCGGCACGAGGACTGGGTGGTCCTGGCCGATCCCGAGGGCAACGAGTTCTGCGTCTTCCCCGAGTAGCGCACGCTCAGGCACTCGTGGGCAGCAGCGCGTCCCGGAACGCCGCGACCGCCGCGCCGCACGCCCAGTCGATGAACGTGTGCCGCCGCACCACCAGGCGGCAGCTGGCCGCGGCGCCGAAGGCGTGCGCCGCGAACTCCTCGCGGATCCGACGCTCGTACAGGTCGTACTCCATGACACCCTCGCCCGCGATGACCACCACCTCCGGGTCCACCAGGTTCGCGGTGACGGCGAGGGCCGCGCCGATGGCGGTGCCCGCGCGGTCGAACGCGTCGACGGCGGTGCGGTCGCCCGCGTGCGCGAGGGCCACGGCGTCCGCGAGCGTGAGCGTGGGGTCGTCGTGGCCCGCCCGCACGGCGTCGCGGATGGCGCCCGAGGAGGCCACCGCCTCCACGCAGCCCCGGCGGCCGCACACGCACACGGCGTCGGGCGGGGCCAGGGGCAGGTGGCCGATCTCGCCGACCACGCCGTGGGCCCCGACCACGACGTCGCTGTTGACGTAGATGCCGCAGCCGATGCCCGCGCCGATCGTGACGATGGCGAAGCTCTCCGCCTCCGCGCCGAGCCCGAACCACTGCTCGGAGCGGGCGAGCGCGCGCACGTCGTTGTCGACGATCACCGGCAGGTCGACCTGCCGCGCGACCTGCTCGCCCAGGGGCACGTTGGCCCATCCGAGCAGCGGGGAGTGGCGGACGACGCCGGAGCCGGTGTCGATGTCGCCCGACACCGAGACGCCGAGGCCGACGAGCCGGTCGGCGCTGTCGCCGAGCTTGTCGATCAGCCGCCGCGCGCAGCGGACGATCTCGCGCGTCACCGTCCCGGGGTCGTGCTGGTCGAGCGCGCGTCGGGTGGAGGTCAGCAGCTCGTTGCCGATGCTCACCGCGACGGCCACGATCTCGTCGGCGTTGACCTTGACGCCGATGGCCAGCATGGAGCGGGGCACCACGCTCAGCGGGTAGACGGGGCGGCCGGGGGACGAGCTCTCGGCGTGCTCGCCGACCGTCACGAACCCGTCGCGGATCAGCGGGCTGACCGTCTTGGTCACCTTCGCCTGGGACAGACCGGTCAGCCGGCCGATCTCGATCCTGCTCACCGGGCCGTGCGTGATGATGCGCGTGAAGATCTCCGCCGACGTCGGCGTGCGCAGCTTGGGGCGGCGGGGCGGCGTCGGGGGCGGCGTGGCACTCATGGGAAACCTCGTCCTCGGCCTGGGCGCGGCGCGCGAGGCGCCGCGCCCAGGCCGGCCGGCACTACTTGGAAAGAATCTCCTGGGCCTTGTCCGCGGCCTCCTGCCACACGTCGTCGTCACGCTGGTGGCTGTAGTACGCCTCGAACAGCGGCTGCAGCTCCGACTTGAGCTCGGCGCCGTTGCGGTAGGCCAGCGACGGCTCGAGCTCCTCGTTCTTCGCGTAGTCCACGAAGACGCTCAGGTCGATGCCCTTGTCGAGCTGGTCCGCGGCGAGCGCGTCCATGGCCGACGGGATGGACGGGAAGAACGAGCCCGACGTCAGCGCGGCGCTCTCCTGGCACTCGGCCGTGCCCATGAACGACATCCAGTCCCAGGCCGCCTGCTTGACCTTGCTGCCCGACCAGAGCATGTTGCCGTTGGAGTTGCTCATCACCACGCGGGTCTCGCCGTCCGGGCCGAGCACGTTGGGCGCGATGCCGACCGACATGTCGGGCAGCTTGGCGAACGTCGTGGCCGACCACGAGCCGCCGGAGATCATCGCGACCGAGCCCGAGCCGAGCTGCTCGGTGTCACCGACGGTGAACTGGCCGAACTCCGGGGCGAGGCCCCGGTCGGACAGGCCGCGCAGGTAGTCCATGGTCTCGGTGAACGCCGGGTCGTCGAAGGCGAAGGACGTGGGCCAGGCCGCCGGCTCGCGCATGGTCCAGTCCGACGAGGCGGCGAACTGGTACCAGGTGGTCTGCCCGAGGTAGTCGGCCGTGCCGAGCGCCCCGATGCCGTAGACGGCCACCTTGTCCTTGTCGAAGCCCTTCTCGTCGCCGCGCTTGCCGTTCTCGTCGACGGTGAGGCGCGCGACCACCTCGTCGAAGGTGCCGCCGTCCTCCGGGTTCCAGGTCATGTTCTGGACGTCGTCCTCCGTGAGGCCCGCGTCCTTGAGCATGTCCTTGTTGTAGTAGAACGCCGAGCCGGCCCAGTCGAGCGGCAGGGCGTACTGCTTGTCGTCCGTGTACGTGAAGGCGGGGACGCCCACGTTGAACACGCCCAGGTCGTAGTCCGACTCGGCGATGTAGTCGTCGAGCGGTTCGAGCTGGCCCTGCTTCGCGTACGAGTCGAGGAACTCCACGCTGTTCTGGAACGCGTCGGGGGCGTTGCCGGCCACGAAGCCCGCGGTCAGCTTGGTGAAGTAGTCGTCCACCGCGTACTGGGTGATGTTGACCGTGATGTCGGGGTACTTCTCCTGGAACGCGGGCAGGCAGGTCTTGTACGACTCCGCCTGCTTCTCGTCCCAGGTCCACCAGTTGACGGTGCCCGCGTGGGCGCCCTCCTCGGCCGCTCCGCCGGCCGAGCCGCCCGCGCAGGCGGCCAGCGAGACGGTGACAGCGGCTGCAGCGACGATGCTCAGCATGTGCTTCGGTTTCATGATTCCTCTTCGATCAAGGGACCGGGTGGGTTCGGTTCGGGTTGGTAGGGCCGGCGGTCGTCCCGAACAGGCGGCCGAGCACGTCGAGCGCGCCCTGCCGGTCGAGGCTGCCGCCGGCGTCATGGCCGTTGGACGGCCAGACGGTGATGTCGTGCTGCGCCGCGTACTCGTTGTGCGCGGCGAACACGGTGTGCGGGGGAGTGACGTCGTCGTCGAGCCCGCACGAGAACCAGGCGGGCGTGCGCGCCAGGCGCGCGAAGTTGACCACGTCCACGTAGCGGAGCGTGGCCAGGGCGCGCTCCCGGCGCGCCCGGTCCCGGGCCAGCAGGTCGGCGAGCTCCCGGTAGGGCCCGTGCGCGCTCAGGGTGAGCGCACCCGGGAGGTCCGCGAGGAACGGCGCCTGGGCGAGCACCGCCGACACGTCGTCGGCGAGGTACCCGGCGGCCAGCGCGATCCCCGCGCCCTGGCTGTTGCCGAGCACCGCCACGCGGCCGGGGTCGACGCCCGGCAGCCGCCGGACGGCGTCGACGGCGCGGGCCGCGTCCGTGAGCACGCGCCGGTAGTAGTAGTCGGCCGGGTCCGCGAGGCCGCGCGTGATGTACCCCGTGCTGTCGCCCCACGGGCCGTCCGGCGTGGACCCGTCGCCCTGGCCGCGGGTGTCCATGACCAGGTGGGCGTAGCCCGCCGCGGCCCACGTCAGGTCGTCGATCGCGTGACCGCGGCCCGCGCCGTAGCCGGTGAAGTGGACCACCGCGGGCAGCAGGCCGTCCCGGTGCCGCGGCAGGCGCAGCCACCCGCGCACCGGGTCGCCGCCGAACCCGGGAAAGGTCACGTCGAGCACGTCGATCGCGCCCAGCGGGGTCTCCACCGGCACGGCCGACGGCGGCGCGTCGTACCGCCGGGCCTGCGCCAGGGTGTCGCGCCAGAACGCGGCGAAGTCGTCCGGCAGCTCCTGCGTCGAGCGGTAGGCGCGCAGCGCGGGCTCGCGGGGGTCCGGGGTCGCGACGGACGCGCGGGCGTCCGTGGTCACGGCCGTCATGACGTCTCCCCGGCGAACAGGTCGGCGGCGGCGACGGGCGAGCCCGTGGGCACCGTCCGGGACTGCCCCGCGAAGCTCACGACGACGTCGCGCGGACCCGCGCCGACGACGTCGTGCAGGTGCAGCGCGACCGGGCGGCCGCCGTGCCAGTCGAGGTCGACGGCGACACCCGCACGGGTGCGGACGCCGGTGATCCGGCCGTCCGGCCAGGCCGCGGGCAGGGCGGGCAGCAGGCGGACCGGGATGTCGGGCGTGCCCTCGCCGGTGCCGACCAGCATCTCGGCGATCGCGGCCGCCAGGCCGAAGTTGCCGTCGATCTGGAACGGCGGGTGCGTCGAGAACAGGTTCGGCAGCAGGCCGCCCCACTCCGAGCCGTCCGGCGGCGCGTCGAGGTCGGGGTCCCCCGGGTAGGGAGTGGTCGCCTCGCGCAGCAGGTCGCGCGCGACGTCGCCGTCGCCCAGCCGCGCCCGCATCGCGATCTTCCACGACCAGGACCAGCCCATGGCCCCCGGCCCGCGGGCGTCGAGGGTCCGGCGGGCGGCGTCGGCCAGCTCCGGGGTGCGCTCCACGTCGATCGCGTGCAGCGGGTGCAGCCCGATCAGCAGCGACATGTGGCGGTGGTGCGGTTCGAGCGAGACCGAGTCGTCGCCCCACTCGTACAGGGTGCCGTCGTCGGCCACGCGCAGCGGCGCGATGCGCGGCAGCGCGGCGCGGATCTCGTCGAGCAGGGGCTCGTCCGCCACACCTACGGCCTCCGCGGCCGCGAGCGTGCGTTCGAGCGTCGCCCGGATCAGGCTGAGGTCCATCGCGGACGACGTGGAGACGGCGCCGGACGTGCCGTCGGCGCGGAGGAAGAAGTTCTCGGGCGACGTCGACGGCGAGGTGCCGAGCGTGCCGTTCTCGTCGGTCACGAGCCAGTCGAGCGCGAAGGCGCTCGCGCCGAGCAGCAGCGGGAGCACCCGCCCCGCGAGCTCGTCGCGGTCGCGCCCGTACTCCCAGCGCTGCCACAGGTTGTCCGCGAGCCACAGGCCGCCCATCGGCCAGAACGCCCACGACGTGGGGCTGTGCCCCGCGCCGACGGGCAGCGCGTACCCCCACGGGTCGGTGTTGTGGTGCGCCACCCAGCCACGGGCGCCGTAGAGCGCGCCGGCCACGGCACGACCCTCGCCGGCCACGCGCTCGATCAGGTCCAGCAGCGGCTCGTGCAGCTCGCCCAGGCCGGTGCGCTCGGCGAGCCAGTAGTTCATCTGGGTGTTGATGTTGATCGTGTAGTTGGACGACCACGGCGGCCGCATCGACGCGTTCCAGATGCCCTGCAGGTTGGCCGGCGGCGAACCGGGCCGCGACGACGAGACGAGCAGGTAGCGGCCGTACGCGTAGATCACGCGCGCCAGGGCGCGGTCGTCCGCGTCGGCGAGGAGGGCGTCGACGTCGACGGGCTCGTCGTCGTCGGGGACGCCGAGCTCCAGGCCGGACCGGCCGAGCAGCTCGCGCGCGGCGGCCTCGTGCCGGGCGCGCAGCGCCCCGGCGTCGGACGCCGCGACCTCCTGCGCGCGCCGGGCGGCGCGCGCGACGAGCTCGGCGCGCGGCGCCTGCGGCTCGTGCCGCCACCAGCGGCGCGCGTTGGTCTCGGTCGTGACCGCGAGCAGGACACGGCGCGCCCCGGTGATCACCACCGCGTGCGTCCCGGGCACCACGGCCGCCGCGCCGTCGGTCCGCACCGCCGCCGCGACGGCGGCGGACGGGTCGAACCCGGACCCACCGTCGGCGGCACGGTCGGACACCGGACCGTCCTCGCGCCAGACGTGCGCGACGGCGTCGGGCTCGTGCTTCGGCGCGCCGTCGACCGGCGTCTCCACCAGCAGGGACAGGTGCGCGAGACCGCCGTCGGACACGGCGGCGTCCGAGCCCGCGACCCGCAGCGGCGACCGCAGCCGCAGCACCGCGGAGACGGGCGCGTCGGCCACGAGCTCGACCACGAGCGCGCCGTCGGCCGCGGAGACCCAGGTGCTGCGGCGCACGGGCACGCCGTCCAGCAGGAACGTCTCGTCGACCACCGCGGACGAGAGGTCGAGCACCCGCTCGTACCCCGCCGCGTCGATCCGCCCGAGGTCCAGGTCGAGGTCGCCGAGCGGCAGGAACTCCTGGCTCCACGGGCCCTCGAAGGTGCGCAGCAGACGCTCGACCTCGTCGTCGTCGTGCCGCGCGACGGCGTCCCGCACCCGGGCGAGGCGCTCGGGTCCCGCGCCGCCGGCGACGACGGCGTCGAGCGCGCGCCGCGGGCCGTCCGGCGTGCCCGACCACAGCGACGCGTCGTTGAGCCCGATGCGCCCGCGGGCGTCGCCGAGCACCATGCCGCCGATCTCTCCGTTGCCCACGGGCGTCGCCTCGCCCCAGCGCGCGGCGGGCGCGGTCCAGCGCAGGCGGACCGGGCGCGGTGCGGTACTCACTTGAGCCCCGAGAAGCCGATGGAGTCCACGATCCGGCGGCCGAACGCGAGGAACAGGACCAGCATGGGCAGCGCCGCGACCAGCGTGGCAGCCATCAGGCCCGCCCAGTCCGGCGCGGCCTGCGGCGACGACTGCTTGAACACGGCCAGGGCGAGCGTGAGCGGGCGCACGCTGTCGTCGCTGGTGACCAGGAGCGGCCAGAAGTAGTCGTTCCAGGCGCCGATGAAGCCCAGGATGGACAGCGTGGTCACGGGGCCCGACGTCATCGGCAGCGTGATCTGGAACAGCACGCGCAGCCGGCTCGCGCCGTCGATCAGCGCGGCCTCCTCGATCTCGCGGCTGAGGCCGAGCATGAACTGGCGCAGGAAGAAGATGTTGAACGCAGAGAACAGCGCCCCGGGCAGGATCAGCCCGCCGAACGTGTTGAGCAGGCCCAGGTCCTTGATCAGCACGAAGTTCGGCAGCAGCGTCAGGATGCCGGGCACCATGAGCGCCGTGAGCAGGATCGAGAACACGAGGTCGCGCCCGGGCCACTCGAGGCGGGCGAACGCGTAGGCGGCGATCAGCGAGAAGAACACGACCAGGCCGGTCGAGAGGGTCGCGAAGATCAGCGAGTTCAGCGCGAAGTGCAGGATGTTGATGCTGGCGCCCGAGCCGCCCTCCGCGAGCGACTCCGCCGACGTCGCGATGCCGAGCACCCGGCGGAACGCGCCGAGCGTGAAGTCGACCGGCAGCAGCGACGAGGGGTGGGTGATCAGGGCGTAGTTGTTCGAGAACGAGGTGCGCAGGATCCAGTAGAACGGGAAGAGCGTCACCAGCACGACGCCGCCGAGGTAGGTCCAGGCGACGGCGCGCCCGAGGCTGGGGCGGCGGCGGGACGGCGACGGCCGGGTGCCGGAGCGGGTCGTGGAACCGCTGGGCCGGACGGCGGTGGCCGGTGCAGCGGATGCGGATGCGGACATGCGTGGGTTCCTCACTGGTTCGGGGCGGCGCGGACGGGCGACGGGTCAGTCGGTGTCGGACTCGTCGGCGCGCAGCAGGCGCATCTGCAGGAAGGTGATGGCGATGAGCATCGCGAACAGCGCGAGCGACATCGTGGCGGCGTAGCCGAACTCGAACTGGCCGAAGGCCTTGTCGTAGATGTAGAGCTGCAGCACGTTGGACGCCCGGGCTGGGCCGCCCTGGGTGGTCACGGCCACGAGGTCGAAGACCTGGAACGAGCCGATCACCGTCAGCACCAGCACCATCGCCAGCACGGGCCGCAGCAGGGGCAGCGTGAGGCGCCGGAACATCTGCATCTCGTTCGCGCCGTCGATCCGCCCCGCCTCGTAGACGGTCGGCGGGATGGTCTGCAGGCCGGCGAACACGATGATCGCGTTGTATCCCATGCCCTTCCAGACGCTGATCAGCGCGATCGTGGGGATCGCCCACTTGCTGGAGCCCAGGAAGAAGACCGGGTCGAGCCCGAGCTGGCGGATGGCGATGTTCACGATGCCGAGCTGCGCGTCGAGCATCCAGGACCACGTGGTCGCGGCGACGACGCCGGAGATGAGGAACGGCAGGATGATGACGCCGCGCAGGGCCGTGGAGGCCGTGAGCCGGTGCAGCACCACGGCCGTCGTGACCGACAGCGTCATGCCGATCACGACCGACAGGAGCACGAAGTACGCCGTCACGCCGAGCGAGTGCCAGAAGACCTCGTCGGCCACGAGCCGCTTCAGGTTGTCCAGGCCGGTCCACTCCGGCGGGGTGAGCACCCGGAAGTCGGTGAAGCTCAGGTAGATCCCGCGCAGCGTCGGGTAGGCCGCGAAGGCGAGGAAGCCGATGACGGCCGGGGCGATGAGGACCCAGGCCAGCCGCGCGTCCCCGCGGTGGGCGGGCGAACTGGTGCGGCGCACCGGTCCCGTCGTGCGTGCACGTCCGGCCGCGGTTCGCTCGCGCGCCGGGGTCGTGGTGGAGATCGCCATCGGCCTCATCCCTCGTCGTCGAAGTGCAGGAGGTGTAGGCACCTCGCTTGCTGCCGAGAGCGTAGGGCGACTAAGTTTCCGCTGTCAAGAAAGTCGATTCGGGGTGGTGAAGATGTCTGCTGGTGATGAATACGCGGTGCTGCGCGCGGCCGGGGTGTCGCTCGTGCTCGATCTCGCGGGCGAGATGCCCCGGGTGCTGCATTGGGGTGAGGACCTCGGCGACGTCGGCCCCGACGGCGTCGCCGCGCTGCGCGAGTCCGCGGTGACGGCACGGGTCGCCAACTCGCCGGAGGCGCCGCGCGCGGTCACGCTCCTGCCCGTGGAGCGGGACACCTGGTCCGGCCTGCCGGGCCTCGAGGGCCACCGCGCCGGGACGGCGACCACGCCGCGCCCGGAGCTGGTGGGGGCGACCGTGGAGGTCCCGGCCGACGGCGTCGGCGGCGCGGTGCGCCTGGACGTGCGCGAGCCGATCGCGGACCTCGCGCTGGCGGCCGAGGTGGAGCTGGAGGCCACGGGCGTGCTGCGGGTGCGGTGGACCGTGACCGCGGGGCCAGCGGGGGCGGACGGCGCGGACGCCTACGACCTCGCGCACGTCGTGGCGCTGCTGCCCCTCCCGGCGCGCGCCACGGAGGTGCTCGACTTCAGCGGGCGCTGGAGCCGGGAGCGGCAGCCGCAGCGGCTGCCGCTGGTGGACGGCACGCACCTGCGCGAGGTGCGCCGGGGCAAGCCGGGGCTCGACTCGCCGTACCTGGTCGCGGTCGGCACGCCGGGCTTCGCCCACCGGTCGGGCGAGGTCTGGGCGGCCCACGTGGCGTGGAGCGGCGACCAGCGCTGGATCGTGCAGCGTCTGTCCGAGGGCGCGGGCGCGCACGCGGCCGTGCTCGGCGGCGGCGAGCTGCTGCGCCCCGGCGAGGTGCGGCTGGCCCCGGGGGAGAGCTACGCGGCGCCCGACGTGCTGTTCGCCTGGTCGGACGCCGGGCTGGACGGCCTCGCCGACCGGTTCCACCGCCGCACCCGCGCGCGCCGTCCGCGCCGGGTGCCGCAGCCCCTGGTGCTCAACACGTGGGAGGCCGTCTACTTCGACCACGACCTGGGCCGGCTCGGCGAGCTCGTGGACCGCGCGGCCCGGGTGGGCGTGGAGCGGATCGTGCTCGACGACGGCTGGTTCCGCGGCCGGCGGGACGACACGGCCGGCCTCGGCGACTGGCAGATCGAGGCGGACGTCTGGCCCGACGGGCTCGACCCGTTCGTCACGCGGGTGCGCGAGGCGGGGATGGAGTTCGGGCTGTGGTTCGAGCCCGAGATGGTCAACCTCGACTCCGACCTCGCGCGCCTGCACCCGGAGTGGCTGCTGGCGCCGTCGGCGGGCGTGGGTTCGAGCTTCCGCAACCAGTACGTGCTCGACGTCGCGCACCCCGACGCGTACGCCTACCTGCTGGAGTCGATCTCGAAGCTGGTGGAGCGCTACGAGATCGCCTACATCAAGTGGGACCACAACCGGGAGCTGCACGAGGCGGTGGTCCGCGGCGGCGCCGCCGGGGACCGGCCGGGGGTGCGGCGGCAGACGCTGGCGCTCTACGCCCTGCTCGACGAGCTGCACGACAGGCACCCGGACCTGGAGATCGAGAGCTGCGCGTCGGGTGGCGGCCGCATCGACCTCGGCATCCTGGACCGCACCGAGCGGGTCTGGACGTCGGACTGCAACGACCCCGTGGAGCGCCAGCAGATCCAGCTCTGGAGCGAGCTGCTGCTGCCGCCGGAGCTGCTGGGCTCGCACGTGGGCGCGGCACGGGCGCACACCACGAACCGGGTCACCGACCTGTCGTTCCGACTGGTGACGGCGGCGTTCGCCGCGCCGGGGATCGAGTGGGACATCACGGGCTGCACCGAGGACGAGATGGAGCGGCTCGCGTCCTGGGCCGCGTTCGTGACGTCGCGGCGGGACCTGCTGCACGGGGGAGCGCGCGTGCACGCGGACCTCGCCGACGAGCAGACGCTGCTGCACGGCACCGTGGCCGAGGACGGCGCGCGGGCGCTGTTCGCGTGGGTGCGGCTGGCGAGCTCGGCCGGGCCGCAGACGGCGCGGGTGCCGTTCCCGGGCCTGGACCGCGACCGGGACTACGTGGTGCGCGTGCCGGACGCGTTCGGCCCGGCCGCGATGCACGGTCAGGAGCCCGCGTGGATCGCGCGGGCCCGCGACGCCGAGGGCTTCCGGGTGTCCGGCGCGATCCTCGCCGGCGTCGGGCTGACGCTGCCGGTGCTCCAGCCGGCGTCGGGCATGGTGCTGGAGCTCACGGCAGAGTGAACGTGTCAGACGCTCAGGCCCCCCGGGGGACCTGAGCGTCTGACACGTGCGGGCTAGCGGTCGAACCGGAAGCCGTCGCTCCGGATCGGCGCGTCCGAACCGTTCACCACCACGATGCGGTGGCTGCCCCGCTTGAGGCCGGACACGGAGTACAGCTCCTGCTGCGTCCGGCGTGTGGCCGTGCTCGTGTCGACGGTCTGCTTCAGCGCCCCGTCCACGTAGACGTGCACGGGACCCTGGTCCGGCGCCGTCGGCGCGATCCACGTCGCCCCCGTGCCGGTGAACGTGAGGTCGGTCCAGGCCTCGCCGGTGGCCGTGTGCACGTCGTCGGCGCCGTCACCACGGAACGCGAACGTGAGCGCGGTGTCGCCGGCGGGCAGCGCCGTGAGGAACCCGGCCGACAGCACGACCGCCTGACCGTCCGCGGTCCAGTCGGTGCCCCGCTGCAGCACCGTGTCGCCGTGCCGGACCGCCGTGAGCTCGCCCGGGTCGCGGGCCAGCTCGATGCGGGCCGCGTCGGCCTGCTCGTCGGGCACCACTATCGCGTTCGGCGTCACGAGGTTCTCCTGCTCCACGTCGATGCGGTCGAGCAGCATGAACCGCCCGCTCTTCTTCTCGATCCGCAGTGTGTGCTCGCCGTCCTCCAGGTCCGACGTCGTCCACACGGCCTGCTGGCTCGCGCGCGGCGTGCCGGCGGGCAGCGACGCGTCGACCGTGTCGACGAGCTCGCCGTCGAGGTGGACCGCCACCTCGCCCTGCGACTCGTCGCGCTCGGTCACGTACGTCACGCCGGTGCCGCGGAAGGTCAGCTCGAAGGCGTCGCCGTCCTTCTCGGTCCAGTGCACGTCGTCCTCGTGGTCCCCGAACCCGCGGCCGGTGCTGTGGCTCCAGCTCCCGGAGTAGGTGATCTCGGACGCGTCGTCGTTGAGCCGCGTGACGCGGGCGTCGGTGTCGCCCGGCGCGGGCGGCTCGTCGCCGTCCGCCACGACCGAGACCGCGAGGTCCTGCGACGTCGCCGCGACCTCCTGGTTCCCGTTGCGCTGCCAGTCGCCGCCGTAGCCCACCTGGAGCACGTCGTCGTTCACGGTCGACGCCGCGCGCGCGGCGGGCGTGACCCGCAGCAGCCGCACGCCGTGCGGCGGCACGTCGGTGGCCGTGAAGCCCTCGGTGAACGTGCCGAGGTTCTTCCTCGCCCACACGTCGCGCACCTTGTGGCCGCCGTCGGCGAGCCCGAGATCCGTCCAGTCGGCCGTGACGTCGGCGTCGGTCGAGCCGAGGTTGAAGAGCCCGACCACGTACGAGCCGTCGTCCTGCAGCGAGTACCAGACCTGCCGCTTGCCCGACGTCGAGACGGGGTGCGCCGGGATCGCGGCCTGGTTGATCGCGACGACCTCCTCGTTGGTGAGCAGGCTCAGGCCGAACGTGTCGAGCTGCGTGAGGTCGTTCCCGGTGTACATCGGGGCCGCGGAGATGGCCCACAGGCTGGTCGCGGTGCGGCGCTCGTCCTGCGTCAGGCCGTCCATGCGGCCGTTGCCGACGTTGAGCGAGTCGAGGTCGCCGAACCCGCCCGGGCCGGTGTGCCGCCACCACTGCTCGGCCTTGGGGAACAGGCGCGCGATGTTGGGCCACGTGGTCAGGGCCTCGTTCTCGCAGTAGCACTCGACGTCCCAGTCGAGGCGCCAGCCGTCGGCCTGCTCCTTCCAGTAGTCCGCGTAGGCCGGGTCGAGCGCCCAGGACAGCTCGAACCAGATGTCGCGGCTGTGCAGCGCGTCGGACCAGGCGGCGACGTCGCGGCGGGCGTCGAGCGACAGGTCGGAGATGCCGGAGCCGGGGGTCACGCTGTCGAACTTGACGAAGTCGACGCCCCAGTCGCCCAGCAGGGCGCCGATCGAGTCGATGTACCTGGTGGTGCAGGGGTTGTCGAAGTCGAGCGCCCAGCCGATGCCCCAGTAGTCGGCGCGGGTGAGCGGCTGCTTGACGATGTCGCCGGTGCTGCAGCCGGGCGCGTTCCAGATCGGCAGGTCGGCCTCGTAGACCTCCGGGCCGATGCCCGGGATGAAGTACAGCCCGAACTTCTGCCCGTTGTCGTGCACGTGGTCGATCACGGCCTGCAGGCCGTCCGGGTACAGCGACGTGCTCGGCTTGGGGCGGCCGTACTCGTCGACGCCGTCGTTCCAGCCCGCGTCCACGTTGATGCGGTCGTAGCCGTAGCGCTGCAGCTTGGTGTGCATGGCGTCCGACTGGGCGATGAGCTGGTCGGCGTCGATCCAGCGGCCGTCGCCGCTGTAGACCTGCATGCTGAAGCTGCTCCAGCCCATGTACGGCGACGTGGCGAGGTCGCCGGGCTCGACGCGGGGGACGGCCGGCGGGGGCGTGGGGGCGGGGTCGGCGGCGGCCGTCGGGGCCGTGGCGACCGCGGGAGCGGCGGAGCCGGCGGCCACGAGGCCGACGAGGGCGAGTCCGCACAGCGCCTGCCGTAGCAGGCGTCGGGGGCTTGTCATGGGTGCTGCTCTCCATCCTTGACGAGGATGCGCGTTGGCGACGTGCGGAACGGCACTGTTCCAGGCGCTGGACGCCGCCCGGCGGGCGATACGTCCTTTTTTGACGCGATCAAATAACCACAGCCCGCGCCCTCCGCGCAAGGGTTGGGCGAGACTTGCTTGACAGCGGAAAGAAATTCCTGGAACGCTCGTCCCGCTCTGCCCGCTCCGAGAATCCCTGGTGGCCTCCCATGCTCACGCGCACCGCCGCGCCCGGTCCCTGGACCCTGCACCTCGACACCGCCGGACCCGACGCCGACGCCGCGGTCCTCGCCGGACTGCCCGTCCCGGCCACGGTCCCTGGCACCGTCCACACCGACCTGCTGGCCGCCGGGCTCATCGAGGACCCGTACCTCGACCGCAACGAGCTGCTGACGCCGTGGATCGGCCGCTCGCGCTGGCGCTACGAGACGACGCTGCCGGCGGCCGCGCTGCCCGGTGCGCCCCGCGCGGAGCGCACCGACCTCGTGCTCGACGGCCTCGACACGCTCGCCACGGTGTCCGTCGACGGCATCGAGCGCCTGCGCACCCGCAACATGTTCCGCTCCTACCGTGTGCCGCTGGACCGGGCGGAGGGGGCCGAGGTCTCCGTCGTGTTCGACGCGCCCTGGGGTCCCTTCGACGGCCTGGACGACGAGGAGCGGCGCGCGTTCGACTCGCCGTCGGCCCACATCCGCAAGATGGCGTGCAACTTCGGCTGGGACTGGGGTCCCACGCTGGTCACCGCCGGCATCTGGCGCCCGGTGCGCATCGAGTCGTGGTCGGTCGCCCGGCTCGCCGAGACGCGGGTCGAGGCGCGCGCCGAACGGGACGGCACCGGGTGGCGCGGTGTGGTCGAGGTGGGCGTGGAGCTCGAACGGACCACCACGGCGCACGACGTCGCCGTGGTCGTGCGGGTGGCGGGCGCCGAGCGGAGCATCGTGGTGCCTGCCGCGGAGACCTCGGCGCGGCTCGTGGTCGAGGTCCCGGTGGCGGACGCCGACCTGTGGTGGCCGCGCGGCGCCGGGGCGCAGCCGCTGCACGACCTGGAGGTCGAGCTGCTCGACCGCGTCACGGGCGAGCCGCTCGACCGCGACGACCGGCGGGTCGGCTTCCGCTCCGTCGAGGTGCGCCGCGACCCGGACGCCGACGGCGAGTCGTTCGCGTTCGTGGTCAACGGGCGCCCGGTCGCCGCGCTCGGCTTCAACTGGATCCCCGACGACTGCTTCCCGCACCGCGTGACGCACGACGACGTCGCCGCCCGGCTGCGCGACGCCGCCGAGGCGAACGCGAACATCCTGCGCGTGTGGGGCGGCGGCCTGTACGAGTCGGACGACTTCTACGCGCAGTGCGACGAGCTCGGCTTCCTGGTCTGGCAGGACTTCGCCTTCGCGTGCGCGCCGTACCCGGAGCACGAGTGGCTGCTGGAGGAGGTCGAGGCGGAGGCGCGCGAGAACGTCGTGCGCCTGATGTCGCACCCCTCGCTGGTGATCTGGAACGGCAACAACGAGAACTGGCTCGGCTGGCACGACTGGGGCTGGAAGGAGCGCCTCGGCGACCGGCCCTGGGGCGAGCGGTACTACCTGGACGTCCTGCCGCGGGTGGTCGCCGACGTCAGCCCGCACGCGTTCTACTGGCCGGGCAGCCCGTACTCCGGCACCCCGGAGGTGTACTCGAACGACCGCTCCCGCGGCGTGGTGCACCTGTGGGACGGCTGGAACGAGCAGGGCTACCAGGTCTTCCAGGAGGACCGGCCGCGGTTCGTCTCGGAGTTCGGCTGGCAGGGGCCGCCCGCCTGGCGCACCCTGACGGACGCCGTCCGCGACGACCCCCTGCTGCCGGACTCGCCGGGCGTGCTGCACCACCAGAAGGCGGTCGACGGCTCCCTCAAGCTGTCGCGCGGCCTGGCGCCGTACTTCGACGAGCCCACGGGGATGGCCGACTGGCACTGGGCGATGCAGCTCAACCAGGCGCGCGCCCTGACCTTCGCGATCGAGCACTTCCGCTCGCTGCGGCCGCTCAACATGGGCTCGATCGTGTGGCAGCTCAACGACTGCTGGCCGGTCGCGTCGTGGGCGGTGGTCGACTCCGCCGGGCGGCGCCGGCCCGCCTGGTTCGCCGTGCGCGCCGCGTTCGCGCCGCGGCTCGCGACGATCCAGCCGCGCGACGGCGGTCTCGCGCTCGTGCTGGTCAACGACGGCGTCGAGGACTGGGCGGGCTCGGCGACGGTCCGCCGCGTCGGCCTCGACGGCCGGGTGCTGGCCGAGCAGTCGGTCACGTTCGAGGTCGGCTCCGTGGCGGGCGCGACGCTGGCCCTCGACCCGGGCCTGGCCGAGCCGGGCGATGCCGCCGCCGAGCTCCTGGTGGCCGACGTCGACGGCGCGGCCCGCGCCTGGCGGTACTTCACCGTCGACCGCGACCTCGCCTACCCGCGCCCGCGGCTCGACGTGAAGGCGGTGCCGCTCGCCGACGGCTCCGGCGACATCGAGGTCACGGTCACCACCGACGCGTTCGTGCGCGACCTGACCCTGCACGCCGACCGGCTCGACGCCGGAGCCTCGGTGGGCGACGCGCTGGTCACGCTGCTGCCCGGGGAGTCGGCGGCCTTCCGGATCGCGGGGGCGGACCCGGGGCTCACGGAGACGATCGCCGAGGCGATCCCGGGCGGAGGACCGGTGCTGCGGCACGCGGGCGACCTGGTCGGCTGAGCCCGGCGTGCACTTCTCATCTGTGCAATTGCGCTGGTCAGCAGCGTGATTGACCTTGTGGCCGCCGTCGTCGGGGCGCAAATTTGCGCTCGTTGCCCCACGACGGGGCAAAGCCCCGGCCACGAACCATGGAGTGAACGTGCCCTCAGCTCATCCGCATCCGCGCAGGGCGGTGGCGGCGGCCCTGTCGGTCGCCACCGTCCTCACCACGGCCCTGTGGGCCGTGCCGTCGGCGGGGGCCGCACCGGCCGCCGACCCGACGCCGCCCGCCCGGGACGAGGTGGCCGAGAAGGTCACCGACGAGGTGGCCGAGACGCTGGCCGAGGAGGTGCGCGCCGACTTCTGGGTCCAGCTCGCCGACCGGCCCGACCTGGAGCCCGCCAAGGACATCGCCGACTGGGGCGAGCGCGGCCGGTACGTCTACGACGCCCTCGTGAAGAACGCCGAGCAGTCCCAGGCCGGTGTGGTCGCCCAGCTCGAGGCCGCGGGCGTCGAGTACCAGACGTTCTGGATCAGCAACGCGATCCACGTCCAGGACGGCACCGAGGCGCTCGCCGAACGTGTCGCCGCCGGCAGCGACGTCGCCCTCGTGCACGAGGAGATCGCGATGGAGCTGGTGGACCCGCCGACCGAGTCGGCGGACCCCACGGGCCGCACGGCGGCGGACGAGCGGGCCACGCAGGCCGCCGAGGCCGCCGTCACCTGGGGCATCGACGAGATGAACGCGGACGACGTCTGGGACCTCGGCTTCACCGGTGAGGGCATCACCGTGGCCGGGTTCGACACGGGCGTGGACCTGGAGCACCCGGCGCTGCGCGCGAAGTACCGCGGCACGCAGCCCGACGGCTCGGTGGAGAACGACTACAACTGGTACGACCGCCCCGGCCTGTGCAGCGGCTCGCCGTGCGACCCGATCATCAACCAGGTGGGCGGCCACGGCACGCACACGATGGGCACGATGGTGGGCGACGACGGCGCGGACCACCAGATCGGCGTCGCACCCGACGCCCGGTGGATCGCGACCAACTGCGTGGACCGGTGCGCCAACTCGATGGAGCGCGCCGACTACCTGCGCAGCGCGCAGTGGCTCCTGGCGCCCACGCGCGCCGACGGCAGCGACCCCGACCCCGCGATGCGCCCCCACGTGGTGAACAACTCCTGGGGCATCCCGCAGTCGCAGGAGGACACGCTCCCGATCGCCGACTGGATGGGCGACGAGACCGAGGCCTGGGAGGCCGCCGGGATCTTCGGCGTCTGGGCCGCGGGCAACGAGGGCGAGGCGGGCTGCGAGTCCGGCCGGCTTCCCGCGCGCTACCCCCACACCTACTCCGTGAGCGCGTACGACGCCGCGGGGGACATCGCGTACTTCTCCTCGCGCGGCCCCGGCACCGACGGCAAGATCAACCCGAACATCGCGGCGCCCGGCGTCGACGTGCTCTCGGCGCTGCCCGGCGGCGGGTACGGCGCGGGCTCCGGCACGTCCATGGCGGCCCCGCACGTGGCCGGCGTCGTGGCGCTGCTGTGGAGCGCCGTGCCCAGCCTCGTCGGTGACATCGAGAGCACCAAGACCCTGCTGGACGGCACCGCGCACGATACCGAGGACCTGACCTGCGGCGGCACGGCCGAGGACAACAACGTCTGGGGCGAGGGCAAGATCGACGCCCTGGCGCTGGTCCAGGAGGCCCTCGCCTCCGGCGGCGCCGGCACCCTGGCCGGCACGGTGACCGACGCCGACGGCGAGCCCGTCGCGGGCGCCACCGTCGCCGCCGAGGGCCGCCACTCGCCCCGCACCGTCACGGGCCGCGACGGCACCTACTCGATGAGCGTGATCGCGGGCGACTACGAGGTCACGACCAGCGCCTTCGGGTACCTCCCCAGCTCCGCGCGGGCGACGGTCGCCGTCGACGCGACGAGCACGCTCGACGCGACGCTCACCGCCGCGCGACGATACGACGTGACCGGCACGGTCGTGGACCCGGACGGCGCGCCCGTCCCGAACGCCGATGTGTCGGTGGACGGCACCCCGCTGGACGCCGTCCGGACCGGCGCCGACGGGACGTTCACCGTGCCCGCCGTCCCCGAGGGCGAGTACACGCTCGCCGTGCGCCCGAACGCCTGCCTGTCGCCCGCGACCACGGCGTTCGCGGTCGACGGCGCCGAGTCACTGACCGTCACGGTGGACCGCGTCGTCGACCTCGGCGGGTACACCTGCTCGGTGTCCGAGGGCGAGTACCGCCGGGGCACCGACCGGGTCGAGATCACGAACGGCGTGTGGGCCGACGTGGCCCTGCCGTTCCCGATCGCGTTCTACAACGGCACGCACGAGACCCTCAACATCGGCCGGCGCGGCGTCATCACGACCAGCGCCTCCGACACGGCGGGGCCGGGCAGCGGCGGGGCGGCGATCTTCCCGTTCTGGATCAGCCGGCCCCTGACGATCGACGACCAGGGCGGCGTCTACACGGGCACGACCACGGTCGACGGCCAGGACGCGTACGTGGTCGAGTACCGGAACGTCCAGGCCGAGGCGGTCGACAACGTCACCACGGCCCGGATCAGCTTCTCGGTCACCATCACGCGCTCGGGCACGGTGATCATCGCCTACGGCGACGGCGTGGGGGAGGACGGCCCGCTCAGCGCGGGCTCGACCGCCACCACCGGCATCCAGGGCTGGGCCGGCGTGGACGGCATCCGGTTCTCGCAGGACGCCCCCGTGCTGCGTGACGGGATGGTCGTCACGTACGACCTGCCCGACTTCGGCTACCTGGACGCCACGGTCGTCGACGAGAACGACGGGCTCCCGGTCGAGGGCGCGGACGTCGCCTTCACGCGCGACGGCCGGCTCGTGGAGAGTGTCGTGACCAACGGGACCGGGCTGGTGCACCGCCAGCTCCCGACCGGCGACTACACCATGACGGTCACCGCGCCGGACTACGTCACGCGGTCGTACGAGTTCTCGCTCGACGAGCTCTACGCCAAGGCGCGGGTCGACGCACGCCTGGCCACCGGCGTCGCCGACCTGGCGACCGACGGCCTGGACACCGTGCTCGGCACCGACCAGCACGACCAGGGGTCGCTCACGCTGACCAACACGGGGTCGGCACCGGTCACGTTCGACCTGGCCGAGGTGGCGCGGCACCCCGAGCTGGACGGCGCCGGCGCGACCACGAGCACCCTGAAGGGTGCGAACGGCAGCATCGACCTGGCCGCCTGGAAGTCCGGCTCGACGCGGGAGCACACGGCGTCGAGCGTGGACGCCGGGACCCAGGGCGCGGCGGCGGGCAAGGACACGGCCGCCGACACGCTCGTCACGGACACGCTCGCGGGCGGCGACGTGATCACCCGGTTCAAGCCCTCCGGGAAGCCGACGGAGGGCGAGCCGTCCGGCCTCGGCTACGACGGCGACGTGTGGGTCCACGACTACGACGCGAAGACCAACACGGCCTTCACCGTCACGGGCAAGAAGGCCGGCAAGTCGTTCGCGGCCGACTGGAACCCGGACTACCGGGCCTTCGACATGGAGCTCGACACGCTGACCGGCGACATGTGCCAGATGGAGGACAGCCCGGCCAGCTACATCCACTGCTTCGACACCGAGACCGGCATCAAGACGCGGGAGATCAAGGGCGACTGGTCCACCCTGCAGCTCACGGGCCTCGCCTACGACGCGGGCCGTGACGTGTTCTACGTGGGCGGCCGGATCAACGGCATGATCGGCACGGTGGCCGGCACCTCGCACGAGACGCCGGGCGAGCTGCTGTCGTTCTGCGCGCCGCCGCTGCCGCAGGTCATGGGCCTGGCGTACAACGAGGCGTCCGACACCATCTGGTACACCGACCTGGCCGGCGGGCGCAGCCGGCTGCTCCAGGTGGACCCGGTCGACTGCTCGCTGGTCAACGCCTGGTGGTTCCCGGAGCCGAAGCCGTACCAGGGCGGCGGTCTCGCCACCGACGCCAGCGGCGCCCTGTGGGCCACGGACCAGATCTCGGACGAGGTGCTGCTCGTCGACGTCGAGGACGACCAGGTCACCGACCTGCCGTGGCTGTCCCTGTCCACCACCGGCGGCACGCTCGCACCGGGGGAGTCGACGACCGTCGACGTCTCCGTCTCCACCGACGACGTCGAGCCCGGGACGCTCGCCGCGAACATCGTGGTGCGCTCCGACGCCGGCCGGCAGTCCAAGGAGTACGTGCCCGTCACCGTGACGACCACCGCGTACCAGGTGGCCGTGAACGCGGGCGGGCCGGACCTCACCGACGGCGCGGGCTTCGCCTGGTCGGCCGACCGGGCGCACCGCGACGGCGGCTGGGGCTACGAGGGTCGCACCAGGACCGTCTCCACGCGCTCGGCCATCGCCGGCACCTCGGACGACGCGCTGTTCCAGACCCAGCGCACCCCGGTGCGCCGGGACCTGACCTACGTGTTCGACGACGCCCCCGCCGGCACCTACCGGGTCGACCTCGGGTTCGCGGAGATCGAGAAGGCGGCGCGCGGCAAGCGCGTGTTCGACGTGCTCGTCGACGGGTCCCTGGAGCACTACGCCTACGACCCGGCGGGCACCGCCGGCCAGGGGACGGCGGACGTGCGCACCGCCGTCGTCGAGCACGACGGCGGTCCGCTGACCGTCGAGCTGCGGGGGACCAACGGCCTGCGGGCCCCGAGCATCGCCACGCTCCTGGTGACGCTCGACCCCCGCGAGGCGGAGGCACCCCAGGAGCCGGCCGAGCCGGAGCGGCCGGAGGACGTCCCCGTGTCGCCCGCCGGCCGCACCTACGAGGAGAAGGTCACCACCGGTCTGTACCGGGAGGGCACGGTGAAGTCTCCGTGGACCGGCACCGGCGGGTGCGGGCCGCTGTTCTTCACGTTCGACTTCCCCTTCTACGACACCACGTGGGACGGGGTGTGCGTGTCGCCCGCCGGCATGCTCACCTTCGACCGCTCGCGCAGCAGCTGGGGGAACACCGACCTGCCGTCGTCGGCCCCGGTCGACGCCCTCTACCCGTTCTGGGACGACCTGGAGGTCGACGACGCCGCGGGCATCTACCTCGGCGTGACCGAGGTCGACGGCCAGGACGCGCAGGTCATCGAGTACCGCGACGTGACCTTCCAGGAGGCGCCCGGTGAGCGGGTCAGCTTCTCGGTCACGCTGGTGGCGGACGGGCGGATCCAGATCGGCTACGGCCCCGGCGTGGGCGGCGAGAACCCGCTCACCAAGGGCTCCTCGGCGACAATCGGGGTCGAGAGCCTGACCGGGGCCCACCAGGTCTACTCCTACGAGGAGGCCACGCTGACGGCCGGTACGGGCCTGGAGTACACCCTGCCGGCGTCGGGCACGCTGGAGGGGACGGTCACGGACGCGAACGACGGCAAGCCGGTCGCGGGCGCCGTGGTCACGCTCACGGCGCCGGACGGCGGCACCCGGACGATCACCACCACCAAGCAGGGGCGCTGGAAGGCCCAGGCGCTGCTCGGCGAGAGCACCGTGGAGGTCTGGTCGCCGGACTACGTGGCCACCACCGGCACGGTGACCCTCGCCGAGGGCGGTCAGACCCGGACGCTCGACACCGAGCTGACCACGGGCGTCGCCGAGGTCTCGGGCGACGAGCTCGACTGGCTCCTCGGCCCGGACCAGACCGCGACCGCCGAGGTGCAGGTGACCAACACCGGCTCGGCCCCCCTGAAGGTCTCGTTCGCGGAGCAGGAGCGGGGGCAGAGCGGGTCCGTGGACCTGCCCTGGCTGGCGCTCTCCGGCGCGCCCCTGGAGGGTCCGACCGTGCTCGCGGTCGGCGAGTCGACGGCGGTCACGGCGACCGTGGACACCTCGGGGACCACGCCGGGCGAGCTCACCGGCGACGTGCTGGTGGCGTCGAACGCCGGACGGGACGGATCGCAGCTGCTGCCCGTCACCCTCGGCTCGTCGGCCTACTGGCTCGGCGTGGACGTGGGCGGCAAGGGGCTCACGGGCGCGGACGGCACGGTCTGGTCCGCCGACCAGGCCCTCGACCGCAAGCGGCCGGGCGCCACGTGGGGTCACGTGGGCGGCAAGGTCAGGACCACGCGGGCGGACATCGCGGGCACGGACGACGACCAGCTCTTCCGCACCCAGCGGACCGGCCGCACGTTCTCCTACGTGTTCGAGGACGTTCCGGCAGGCACGTACCAGGTGGGCCTCGGCTTCGCCGAGCTCGACCGGGTCCCGGTCGGCGGGCGCGCGTTCGACGTGCTGGTGGACGGCGAGGCGGTGCTCTACGAGCACGACGTGCAGGCCGCGGTGGGCAGGCTCGCCGCGGACACGCACACCGCCACCGTCGAGCACGCGGGCGGCGACCTGACGGTCGAGCTGGTGGGCGAGCTCGGTGACGGCGACCCGGTGCTCAGCTCGCTCACGGTCCGGGAGGACCCGCGCGGCTGATCCGGTGACCCGAGGCAGGCCCCGTCCTGACGGGGCCTGCCTCGGGTGTCAGCGGGTCGCGGGCGCGCCCGCCGTGAACGACGCGACGAACCGGGCGACGAGCTCGCGCAGCTCGGACCGCTCGTGCGCCTGGCGCCCCAGGAGCAGGGCCGCCTCCTGGTGGTTTCCTGGGCTATCCGGCGGTCACGGCCGCCGGTCCGAACCGGGCCCAGTCGACGGACGAATCCAGCATCCTGGTCAGCCCGATGCGGTGGACGAGTATTTCCTCGTCCTGGATCAGTTCCTCCAGCTCTTTGTCCCAGGTATCGGTCGTCGCGACCACGAGCCGGGTCGTGAAAGTGGCTTTGTTCGACGCCGAGAGGAAAGCGGCGACATCCGGCTTCGACAAAGGCCGTGCCGGATCGTGGAATGCACACTGGACGGCCACCAGGTTCTCGGTGTCCTGTTCGCGCGCGACCAGGCTGATCCCGTTGCCCGGACCTTCGTGGCCAGGCCATTCGTCCCATGACCACACGGCGTCGAAAGCGGCGGCCCACTCCGCGTCGGAGCGCAGGAATGCCTTCATCAGTTCCTCGAACTTCTCGTCCCGCTCGGTCTCCGACTCCGACCGGAGCAGGTAGTCGTCGAGGAGGTCCTCAAGTGCGGTCATGCGGTCATTCTGTCAAGAGTGCTGCGTAACCGCTCTCCGGGCAGGGGTGGTTCACGAGGCGTCTACCGGGGTGCGCGGAGACGGGCGGCACCACGCTGTCGCGTGGCGCCGCCCGTCGGTGGTCATGGGTCGGGTCCTGGGTCAGCGGTCCTGGGCGGGCGGCTCGCCGGCGAGGGTCAGGTAGACCTCGCGGCGGGCCTTGTCGAGCACCGCGGTGACGGTGGCCACCTGCTCGGCGGTCCCGGTGCGGGCGACCTGCTCGACGGCGTCGGCCAGCGCGCGCAGCTCGTGCCGCAGCTGGCGGCCGTGACCGTGGCCGACCTGCTCCCAGGGGGTGCCGAGCTCGTCCTTGTGCTGCTCGACGTAGGCGGTGCCCTCGCCGGTCAGTGTGGCGAGCTTGCGGCCGCGGTCCTCGGTGAGGGCCACGAGGCCCTCGTCGGCGAGCAGGGACAGCGCGGGGTAGACCGCGCCGGCGCTGGGGCGCCAGCGGCCGTCGGTCCGCTCCGCCAGCTCGCTGATGATCTGGTAGCCGTGCATCGGCTGCTCCGCCAGGAGCAGCAGGATCGCGGCGCGGATCTCACCGCGGCCGGCGCGGCGCGGGCCGCGGGGGCCCCGCCGTCCGCCCTCGTGGTGGCCACCGCGCGGTCCGCGCGGGCCGAACCCGCCGGGGCCGCCGGGACCGAACCCGCGCGGGCCGAAGTCCCGCGGGTCTACGTCGTCGCGGTCGTCCGGCAGGCCGGGACCGCCGGCCATCGCGAACGCGGGGCCGAAGCCCGGGCCGTCGAACCTCGCGCGGTCGAACGAGGGCAGGAAGCCGCGGCCGCGGCCGCGTCGTCCGGTGTTCTGGGGGTTGTCGTCGTGGGTACGCATGGTGTGTCTCCTACGTGTCGCGGCGGGGCGAGGCGGTGCGCGATCGCGCACTACGGCGTCTCGTCAGACCCGCCGATCGGGAGCGTTGCCGCTCGACCGACGCTCTAAAGATAGATCAAAGATATATCGTTACGCAACCCCCCGGCCTTCGCCGGCCGCCGTGCGGCCTCGTGGGTGCGAGTGTGCGGGGGCTGCCGTAGCGTCGAGAACTGGCCGGGCGCCGCGTCCGGCCGAGCACCTGGTGGGTCGCGGAAGGAGCCGGCATGAGCGAGGGTGAGCACGGGAGCACGGCGGCGGACGACGGTTCGGAGCACCGGGACCACGTCGAGGTGTCGAAGGAGGACGCCGACCGCCTCAAGGCCGAGGCGGCGGGCGCGGCGGACACCGCGATCCCGGGCGAGGACCCCGCGGGCGCGGCGGTCCCCGGCGAGGATCCGGAGGACAACCCGGACCTGGAGGGCGAGGAGCGGTTCGACGCCGGCTGACCTGGCGCGGGACCACCTTCGGCGGAATGCCGTCGGTTTCGCTCGCGTTGCCCCGGGCATGGACTTCAACCAGCAGATCGTCGACACCTTCCGCGCCAACGGCGGCGAGGTCAACGAGCCCGTGCGGTTCGGCAAGGGGCTCGTGCTCGTGCACGTGCCGAGAAAGGACGGCGGCGTGCGCATCGCGCCGCTCGCCGCGATCCAGGACGACGGCGCCCGGTACGTGGTCGGGAGCGCCGGCGGCTCGCCGAAGCACCCCGCGTGGGTCTACGGGCTGCGGCGCGCGGAGGAGGTCGACGTCGAGGTGCCGGGCGAGCCGGTCGTGACCGTCCGGGCGAAGGTCGAGGAGCTGACCGGCGAGGAGCGCGACGCGATGTGGGCGCGCTTCAAGGGGTCCTCGAGCGGTTTCGCCGCGTACGAGAAGACGGCCGAGGGGCGCGCCTTCCCGATCTTCCGGCTGATCGGCTGACCCGCGTCCCGGGCTGCCCGGTTGACCAGCCAAATCGCGACTAATCCGCTTGGATGGGTGAATATCCCCGATCCGACGTCAAGGAGACCCGCGCGATGACCCAGGCAGCCCAGGTCGGCACCGTCTACCAGAACAGCCAGGAGCTCCTCGACGCCGACCTGCCGCACCTCAGTGTTGCCCTGGACGCGAGCGGCTATGCGATCCAACGGGACCGGGACGGCAACTGGTACAGCGTGTCGTCCGTCGGCCCGTCCGACCTCGCGGGCGTCTACACCGTGATCCACCTGCCGGCCGAGCCGCTGCCCACCACCTACGGGTCGGTGGTCATCACGGACAACGGCACGCCCTTCATGCGCCGCTGGGACGCCGCGACCGACGAGCGCTTCGGCGTCGAGCACTGGATCGGCCCCGACGGTGTCACCGTGACCGACGGCCACCTGCGGCACCTCGGCATCGCCCGGGCCTGGGACGCCGGTGTGCCCGGCAGCACGTCGCGGCTCGGCGGCCGCCGCCGTCGGTCCCGCGCGGCCCCGGAGGCGCCCGGCCGCGAGGACGCCCGGCCCCGCACGCCCACGGCATCATGACCCGGCAGCGGCGTGGGCCGCCGCGCGGGCGATGTTGCGCTGCATGCCGCCGAACACGATGCCGTGGAACGGGCTGATCGCCCACCAGTACAGCTGCCCGGGCAGCCCGTGCGGCAGGAAGACGGCGCGCTGGCGGAACGTGGGCCGTTCGGCGGCCTCGTCCTCGACGGACAGCTCCAGCCAGGCCAGCCCGGGCAGGCGCATCTCGGCGCGCAGCCGTAGCAGCCGGCCCGGGACGATCTTCTCCACCCGCCACCAGTCGAGCGCGTCGCCGGGCGCGAGACGGTTCGGGTCCCGGCGCCCGCGCCGCAGGCCGGGCCCGCCGAAGAGACGGTCCATGACGCCGCGCGCCACCCAGCCCAGGCGCCAGGAGTACCAGCCGTGGGCGCCGCCGATGCCCTCGATCACGGTCCAGAGCGCCTCGCTCGTGGTGTCCACCACGCTCGACCGGTCGTCCACCAGCAGGCTCCCGCCGGCCCAGTCGGGGTCGTCGGGGAGCGGGTCGGACGGCGCGCCGGGTGTGGAGGCGGACACCCAGCTCGTGCGCACGTCGAGGTCCCGGATCCGGGCCAGTGCGAGCCCCACCGCCCGGTCGAAGCCGATCAGCCCCTCGGGCGGGTCGGGCACGTACTGCTTGATGTCGTCCTCCTGGGCCACCACCTCGTGCACGAGCGACCCCACCAGGGGTTTCGCGATACCCGGCGGCACCGGTGTCACCAGGCCCACCCAGAGGCTGGCCAGCCGCGGCGTCAGGACGGGGACGGCGCGGATCACCCGCGGGCGCAGCCCGGCGACGGCGGCGTAGCGCTGCATCATCTCGCGGTAGGTGAGCACGTCGGGGCCGCCGATGTCGAAGCCGCGGCTGACGTCGGCCGGGATGCCCGCCGCACCGACGAGGTAGCGCAGCACGTCGCGCACCGCGATCGGCTGGATGCGGTTGTTGATCCAGCGGGGCGCGACCATGGCCGGGAGCCGCTCGGTGAGGTACCGCATCATCTCGAACGACGCGCTGCCGGAGCCGAGGATCACGGCGGCGCGCAGCACGATCGTCGGCGCGCCGCCGTCGAGCAGGATCTGCTCCACCTCGCGGCGGGACTCCAGGTGGGGCGAGAGCGGTTCGCCGTCGGGGTAGAGGCCGCCCAGGTAGATGACCCGGCCGACGCCGACCTCCCGTGCCACGACGGCGAAGCCGCGGGCGGTGCTGCGGTCGCGCTCCGCGAACCCGGGGCCGGCCCCGAGGGCGTGGATCAGGTAGTAGGCGACGTCGACGCCGTCGAGGGCCCGGCGCAGGTCCGCGCGGGAGGTGGCATCACCCTCGACCACCTCGACGGAGCCGGACCAGTCGCGCGAGGCGATCCGTTCGGGGTGGCGGGCGAGCACCCGCACGTCGTGCCCGGCGGCGAGCAGCTCGGGCACCAGCCGCCCGCCGATGTACCCGGTGGCTCCGGTCACGAGGACTCGGGACATGGACGACACCAACCTTTCTCCAGAACAGGAAGCCGAGCGATTTACTAGATAGGCTAGGCATATTCGCCGGGTGGTTGCCTGCCGGGGCAGGTACAGGGGCCGCCCGGGTCTTCCCGAGGAGGGCTCCCATGGCACAGGGCACGTCGCGCGACACATCGCACGACCGGTTGCAGCAGATCGTCGTCACCGTCAGCTTCGTGGTCTGCGTCATCGGTTCCATGATCGGTGTCGGCGTGTTCGGTGGCACGTCCGTCAACGCGGCGGCCGGGGGAGCACTGGACACGGACGCCACTCTGCTCGCGCCGGCGTCCGCGGCGTTCTCGGTGTGGACCGTCGTCTACGTCGGCCTCGCCGGGTACACGGTGCTCCAGTGGTTCCCGGCCCCGACGCCGGAGGCGCGGGCCCGGCAGCGGCGCCTGCGCCTGCCGGTCGCCGGGACCATGCTGCTGAACGCGGCGTGGATCCTGGTGGTCCAGGCCGGGTGGCTCTGGGTGAGCGTGCTGGTCATCGCGGCGCTGCTCACGCTGCTCGTCCGGGTGTTCCTGATCCTGCTCCGCACCCGCGCGCACGGGCTGCTCGACCGGGTGCTGGTCGACGGCGTGCTCGGCATCTACCTGGGCTGGGTCTGCGTGGCCACGGCGGCCAACATCGCGGCGGCGCTGACCAGCGCGGGGTTCGACGGTGCGGGTCTCGCCGCCGACTGGTGGGCCGTCGGCGTCCTCGCGGTGGTCGGCGTCATCGGCGTCGTCCTGGCCGTGCGGGGCAACGGGCCCGTGGCGGTCGCCCTCGCGATCGCGTGGGGCCTGTCCTGGATCGCCGTCGAGCGGTGGGACGGCACGCCGTACTCGGCCCCGACCGCCGCCGCGGCGCTCGCGGCCGCCGTCGCCGTCCTCGGCGCGACGCTCGCCGTTCGCCTGCGCGCGGGCTCGTCTCAGCCGGCGGGCGGTACCAGGTAGTCGGTGCCGAGCGCCAGCCACGGCAGGGCGAGCGCGGGCACGAGGAGCAGGAGAAGGACCAGGACCTGGCGCTCGCGACGCACTGCCGCGGCCACGGCGGCCGCAAGGAGCATCAGCGCCAGGGCGGCGAGACCCACGAGCCAGCCGCGCTCGACGGTGTCGGCGGCCCAGATGCCCAGGCCGGCGTCGTGGGCCCGGTCGCCGAGGTCGCGGCCGGAGTACGGGTCGCCGAACGTGGCGCTGACGAACGCCAGCTGGACCACGGCCACGGCGTGCACGGCGCCGAACATCGCGTTCGAGAGCCGGGCCCGCGCGCCGTGGCGCCCACGGTGCACGAGCGCCAGCGCGACGAGCACCAGCGCGGGCGTGACGAGGAGCAGGTACGCGGCGGCGTAGAGCCCCACGTAGGCCGTGTTGCCGTCCACCGCGAGCGGCGTCCCGTTCCCGGCCGGGGCACCCAGCCAGGCGGCGTGGTCGAGCGCGCGCCACAGAACCGGGGCCAGGCCCCACACGACGGCCGCGAACAGCAGGGCCCCGACCCCGGCGAGCCAGGCACCGGCGCGGCCCGAGACGCGGTCATATCCCAGTACCGCGCCGAGCAGGTCGTCCGCGGTGCGCTCCGCTGCAGGTTCCATGCGCTGGACCCTACTGGTGCGGACCGGTCGTCGGGACCGCTCGTTCCCGGCGCCGGTCAGCCGACCCGGGTGAGCCGGAAGGTCTGCGCCGCGGAGCCGGTGCACGGCTGCTGCGTGAACCGGGTCCCGTCGGCGCCGGTCGCGGAGCCGAGCGTGAGGCAGGCGCCGCTGTGCCGGGCGGTGAAGGTGACGCCGCCACCCGTCGTCGTCGGCCGCCACTGCTGGTTGGTGCCACCCACGTACGACCACAGGTGCACCGCGGTTCCGTCGGGCACGGCACCCGGGCCGCCGGCCACGTCCCAGACCTTGCCGGCGTGCTGGTTGGCCACCTGGTACCAGCCGCCCGAGGTGGGCGTGAAGCGCCAGCGCTGGTTCGCCTGGCCGGCGGCGCCGCAGGCCCACTGCTGCAGGCCGGTGCCGTCGGCGGTGCCCCAGTCGGCGGCGTCGAGGCACTTGCCGCTCGCCGTCGGGCTGACCTGGTACCAGGAGGCCGGGTCCGGGTCGGCCGGGGTGGTGGTCGTCTGCGGGTCCCAGGTGTACGTGGCCACCGCGCGCCCCGGCAGGGTGTGGGTCAGCGAGCGACCCTCGTCCGTGATCGAGAACGTGCGGCTGGCGGAGGAGGCGTTCACGACGTACGCCACACGCGTGCCGTCCGGGTTCTGGAGGACCACGTTCTGCAGGCCGCCGGACTGCTCGCTGGTGGAGCCGATACGGCGGGCGCCGGCGTCGACGAACTTGGTGAGGTGGCCCAGCACGTAGAACTCGGCGTTGCGCGTGACGGTGCCGCCCGCGATCTCGACGACGCCGTTGCAGCGGGTGCCGCAGTGCCCCTGGTGCGGGCCGCCGTTCTGGTCGAGCGCGAGGTTCCAGTTGATCGTCGTCTCCCCGCCGTTGCGCATGTTGCGCACCACGAGGTTCTCCGCGTGCCAGACCAGGGTGTCCCCGAAGGTGTTCGCCGCGTTGTCGCTGTCGGTGCCGGAGCACTCGGTGAAGTACACGCGCTTGCCCGCCGCGACCACCTGGGCCTGCGCCTCGGGGGAGCCGCCGTAGCAGTGGAAGGCGGCGCCGACGACCCGGGAGGTGCCCTGCGTGCCGGAGAAGACCTCCAGCGGGTAGTCGGGCCGGTCCCAGTTGTGGTCGTAGGCGAAGATCTGCGTGCCCAGCCCGGCGCTGGTCAGCCGGGCGTCGAGCACCCGGAGGAACTGCGCCTGCTCGGCCGCCGACATGCTCAGGGACGGGTAGCTCGTGGCGAAGAGCGGCTCGTTCGCCACCGTGAGGTCGCTCAGCGTCACGCCCTGCTGCGCGTACGCCTGGATCGTGCGCACCAGGTAGTCGGCGTACTCGTCGTAGTTCTCGGCGCGCAGGCTGCCGCCGTTCAGCGAGCCGCCGGACTTCATCCAGGCCGGCGGGGACCACGGGCTGCCCATGAACCGGATGTTCGGGTTGATCGCCAGGGCCTGCCGCAGCACGGGCAGGATCTGCTGCTGGTCCCGCGCGATGCTGAACTGCCCGGGCGTGTCCTCGTAGGTGTAGAAGCCGCCGGAGTTGAAGTCCGTGCTGCCGAGCGGCTGGCGCAGGTAGTTGAGTCCGATACCGTCGCCGGCACGGGAGAACAGCGACCGCAGCAGTGTGTCGCGGGTGCCGGCGGGCAGGCCGCTGATCAGCGCGGCGGACGCCTCGGTGACCGACGCGCCGGCGCCGGTGAAGCGCTGGGCGACCTGGCCCGGGCTGACCCGGATGTCGGTGGCCTGCGGGCCGGTGTCGAACGTGATGGTGCCACCGTCGGTCAGCTTGCGGCTGCCGTCGGCGGCGGTGACCCAGACGTGTGCGCTGGTCGGGGCGGCGGCGGCGGAGCCGGCGGCCGGTCCGATGCCGACGGCGCCGACGGCCAGCACGCTCAGCGTGGCGAGCGCCGTCCGGAGGTGCCCGGTGCGGGTGGTGCGCGTCATTGCGACTCCCTCGGTGGGTGGAATGTGGGCGCCACCCTACTCCTACCTACCAAGCACTCGGTAGGTAGTGGATCCACGTACCCGTAGACTCCCTCGGATGACACGAGAAGCCGGGGGCGCCAGGACGCGGCGTCCGCCCGCGGAGCGCCGGGCGGAGATCCTGCGCATCGCCATGGAGACGTTCGCGGAGCGCGGGTACCAGAGCGCGTCGCTCGCGGAGATCTCGGCGCGGGTCGGGCTCACCCAGGCGGGCGTGCTGCACTACTTCTCGTCCAAGGCCGGGCTGCTCACCGGCGTGCTCGACCTGCGCGACTCGACCGACATCGAGGAGCTCGGCAACGAGCGCCCCCGCGGCCTGGCGTTCCTGCGCCACCTCGTCGAGACCACGCGCCGCAACACCGAGCGCGAGGGGATCGTGCGGCTCTACACCGTGCTCGCGGCGGAGAGCGTGACGGCGGAGCACCCCGCGCAGGACTACTTCCGCGACCGGTACCAGGGGCTGCTCGCCCTGGTGGTCGAGGCGCTGGACGAGGCCCGGGGCCGGGGCGAGGTGGCGGACGACGTCGACACCGCGACGACCGCCCGGGTGATCGTCGCGACCATGGACGGCCTGCAGCTCCAGTGGCTGCTGGAGCCCGGCTCGGTCGACATGGCGCCGGCCACGGAGCTGGCGATCGTCCGCCTGATCGGCCGCGACCTGCCGCCCGCGCCGAGCCGCTAGGCGCCCGGTTCCGTGCCGTCGGCAGGCTCCGCGCCGTAGGACGTGGCGAGGTCCGCGACGTCGTGGGCGTAGGACACCGAGCGGTTGTAGGCGGCCAGCGCGGCCGTCCAGCCGTCGTCGGTGGTCACGTCGCCGCCGCTCGCGCACAGGTAGTACGCGGCGGTCAGCACCGCGTCGTCGATCTGGTGCGGGTCGGCCCGGCCGTCCAGGTTCCCGTCCTGCGCGTGGTCGCTCCAGGTGGTGGGGATGAACTGCATCGGGCCGACGGCGCGGTCCCACCGCACGTCGCCGTCGAGCTCGCCCTCGTCGGTGTCGAGGATCTCCATGACCCCCTCGCTGCCGTCCAGCGCGATGCCGATGATCGGCGGGCTCACCAGCCCGTCGGCATCCGTGCTCGCCCCGAGGTAGCTGCCGTGGATCGACTCCACCGCGCCGATGCCCGCGAGCGTGTTCCAGCCGAGGCCGCACTCCGGGAGCGTCTCGGCCAGCCGGAGCGACGCCCCGGCGTAGGCGGCCAGCGCCCGCCGCGGGATCCCCGTGCGCTCCGCGGTGTCGCGCAGCCACTCCGGGTCGGCCAGGTCGGCGACCGGGACGGCGTCGCTCCCGTCCCCGGCGGAGGCCCCGGGGCCGGACCCGCCGCTCTCGCCGGACCCGGGTACCCGCTGTGCCGGCGCGGGCGGGTAGTCCCGCTCCAGCACCTCGGGCCACGTCCTCCCGCCCGGGGAGCAGGCGGTCAACAGCAACGCGGCCGCGCAGACGACGGCCCCAGCTCGTGCTCTCACGGTGCTGACGCTACGGCCGCGCCGCGCCGATCCGGTAGGCCATGACAAGACCTCCCGCAAACGTGCGCTTTTCCGCTGCCCGGGCGTGCCCGCCGGTCACCTCACAGGGCGACGGGCGTGCACCACCAGGACGGGGCACGGCGCGGCCCGCAGCACGGCGTCGGGCACGCTGCGCAGCATGCGGCCCAGGACCGTGGGGTGCCGTCGCCCGCCCATGACGACGAGGTCGTCCGGGGCCAGGTCCTCGAGCAGCGTGCCCGCCGGGTCGCCGCGCCGGATCGCCGTCGTCCAGGTGACCTGCGGGTACTTCTCCGACCACCGGGCCACCTGGTCGGCGACCTCGGCCCGGGCCGCCTCGTGCCACGTCGCGGCGACGGGGTCCGCCTGGTACAGCACGGAGCTGATCGGGTCCGTGCCCGTCACGTGCACCACCTCCAGCGGGCAGCCGCGTGCGGCGGCCTCGGCGAACCCCGTACCCAGGACGTCCGGTTCGTCGTCCCGGGCGATGCCCACGCGGATCCGCCGGGGGTCGCCGGTCGTCGCACCCGTCGGCACCACCACGACGGCCCCCGGGGACGACGCCGCCAGCGCCGACGACGTGGAGCCGAGCAGCATCCGGTCCAGCGCGTCCAGGCCTCGGCGGCCCACCACCACGAGGTCGCAGGTCCGCGACCGCTGGCTCAGCACGTGCGCCGCGGTGCCGGGCAGCACGACCACCTCGACGTCTCGGCCGCCCGGCCGGCGCTCGCCGAGCCGGGCGCGCGCCGCCCGCGCGGCGCGGAAGGCCTCGTCGCGGTTGTCCCGGGTCGAGTCGCCGAACCCGGGGACGGGCGTGGCCGGCGTGGCATGGGTGGCCACGACCGTCAGGCGCGCCTCGTGCACGTCGGCCGCGTGGGCCGCCCAGTCCAGCGCGGACAGGCTCTCCTCCGAGCCGTCCACGCCGACCGCGATGCCCCGGTACCAGGTGATGCTCATCGTCCTGCTCCTCACACGTCGCACGTCCAGTTCTCACCCCCAGCACACCAGCCGTGGGCGGTGGCCCGGCAGAGCCGGGAGGCCCCGGGGCCCCGGGACCAAGGTCCCGAGTGCCGGCACGCGTGCCCGCGCGCTAGCGTGGCTCCTGGGAGGTGCCGATGGACCCCCGGGAGGTGCCGATGGACCCGACGAGCACTCCGCGCGACCGTACCGACGTGCTGCTCGAGGCGGTCGTCGGGCTCGCCCGCGGCCTGGACCTCGAGTCCTTGCTGCACCGCATCGTCGAGGCCGCCGTCTCGCTCGTGGACGCCCGGTACGGCGCCCTCGGGCTGCTGGGCGCCGACAACCAGATCGCCAGGTTCCTCACGGTCGGGATGACCGACGGCGAGGTGGCGGCGATCGGCGCGTACCCCACCGGCCGGGGCGTGCTCGGGGAGATGATCCGCCACCCCGTGCCGCTGCGGCTGCGAGAGCTGTCCGCGCACAGCGCCTCGGTGGGGTTCCCCGCCCACCATCCGCCGATGCGTACCTTCGTCGGCATGCCCCTGCGGGTGCACGGCTCACCGTTCGGCAACCTCTACCTCACGGACAAGCGCGGCGGGGGCGAGTTCACCCGTGAGGACGAGCGGGTGCTGGAGGCGCTCGCCGCGGCGGCGAGCGTGGCGGTGGAGAACGCCCGCCTGTACGACGTCGCCCGGCTGCGGGAACGCTGGGCGCGCGCGAACGACCGGATATCGCGCCACGTCATGACCGGTTCCTCCCCGAGCGACGTGCTGACCCTGGTCGGCAGCGAGGCGCAGGAGGTGGCCGACGCCGACGTGACGGTGATCGCGCTCCCCGACCCGGTGAGCGGCCGGCTGGTGCTCCAGTCGGCCTCCGGGCTGGACGCCGAGGCGCAGGTGGGATCGGTGCTCGCCGCCGACGGCACCTTCGCCACCCTCACGCTTCGTACGGGCGTGCCGGTGGTGACCGACGACGCGACCGTCGACGAGCGGGCCAGCCTGGCACTGGACCTGCCGGGCCGCCTCGGCCCCCTCGCCGTCTGGCCGCTCGGGCAGCCGGGCAGCGCCCGAGGCGTCCTGGCCGCCGGCCGGATCCAGGGCCGGCCTCCGTTCTCTCCGGTGGTGGTGGAGGCGTTGGGCGCGTTCGCCGCGCAGGCCGCCGTCGCCCTGGAGCTGGCGGAGGGCCGTGCCGGCGCCGAACGGGTCGCCCTGATGCGCGACCGCGAGCGCATCGCGCGCGACCTGCACGACCTGGCCATCCAGCGGCTCTATGCGACGGGCTTGTCGCTCCAGCGCGTGGCCCGGGGTGCGTCCCCGGAGGTGGCGGAGCACCTGGCCAAGGCGGTCGACGAGGTGGACGAGACCATCTCGCTGGTGCGCACCACGATCTACCGGCTGCAGCCGGGGGATCAGCCCGGCGACGCGCGCGCCCGGCGGGTGGGTCTGCGCTCCCGCGTGATCACGGAGGTCGACGCCACGGCGGCCGGGCTCGGGTTCAGTGCCCGGCTGCGGTTCGAGGGGGCGGTCGACACCCTGGTCCCGCCCGACATCGCCGAGCACGTCGTCGCAGTCCTGCGGGAGGCCCTGTCGAACATCACCCGGCACGCGCACGCGTCCCGGGCGGAGGTCCTCCTCGCCGTCGAGGACGACGTCGTGCTCACGGTGAGCGACGACGGCGTGGGCATCCCGGCCGACGCGACCCGCAGCGGACTGCTCAACCTCGCCCGGCGCGCCGCGGAGTCCGGGGGCCTGCTCGTCGTCATGCCGGTGGACCCGGCCGCCCTGCAGAGCGGCACCCGCCTGGAGTGGCGGGTGCCGCTGCCGCGGGACGGCACGCTGGAGCCCTGACGACGTCCCGGGCGTCCGTCACGGGTGCTGGCGCTTGTCCTGCTCCAGCCGGTCGGCGAGCACGGCGGCCTGGGCCCTCCGTTCGAGGCCGAGCTTGGCGAAGATGCTGGAGACGTAGTTCTTGACCGTCTTCTCGGCGAGGAACAGCTCACTCCCGATCTGCCGGTTGGTCAGGCCGTGGCCGATGAGCGCCAGGATGCGCCGCTCCTGGTCGGTGAGCTGGGCGAGCGGGTCGGGCTCGTGCTGGGCCTCCGCCCGGAGCCGCTCCATGACGCGTGCCGTGGCGCGGGGGTCCAGCATCGAGCCGCCGGCGGCGACGGTCAGCACTGCCTTGACCAGGTCGGTGCCCCGTACCTGCTTGAGCACGTAGCCGGCGGCCCCGGCGAGGATAGCGTCGTAGAGGGCCTCGTCGTCGGCGAACGAGGTGAGCATGAGGCAGGCCAGGTCGGGCATGCGGGAGCGCAGCTCCCGGCAGACCGTGATGCCGTCACCGTCGGGCAGCCGCACGTCCAGGACCACGACGTCGGGCTCGGCGGCGGGCACCCGGGCCAGCGCCTCCCGCGCGGTCCCGGCCTCGCCCACGACGCGCACGCCCGGCTCGGACTCCAACATGTCGGCCACGCCGCGGCGGACCACCTCGTGGTCGTCCACGAGGAACACGCGCACGTCCATGTGCCCCACCGTAGCCGCGGTGCCCGTCCCGGTCGCGGCCGGGACGGGCACCGCGGGGTCCGCCGTCACCGCAGCGCGGGGAAGCGCTGCACCATGTGGCGCTGCGACCACCACTTGCCGAGGCCTGCGGTGTCACCGGCCAGGAAGGCGGCCAGGCCGATGAGCAGCACCGCGTCGACCAGGTGGTAGTCGACGAACAGGTTGTTCTCCAGCGGCAATGACGCCAGCCACATGAGCATCAGCAGGACCAGGCCGGCCCCGGCTGCGATCCGCATGCCGATGCCCAGCGCCAGCGCGAGGCCGATGCCGAGCAGGGCGAGCATGAACAGCCAGTCGAAGACGGCGATGCCCGCCATGGAGTTGAAGAACCCGGCGAAGGTGCCCTCGATGCTGCCGAGGTAGCCCTCCGTGGGTGAGCCTCCGTTGAGCCAGGCGCCCTCGGCCGGGGTCGCGCGGCCCCAGCCGAAGAGCTTGTCGCCGAAGGCCCAGAGGAACTCGAACGCCAGCAGCAGCCGGACGCCCGCGAAGGCGTACCGGGCGACGGCCTCGCTCGTGACGTGCGTGGCGACGGCGGCCTGCTCGCGCGCTACCGGTCCGTGCGCCGACGAAGCGGAGTGGCTGACGGAACTCATGATGTCCTCCCGGTGACAGCGTCGGAGTTTTCCGGCGTCTGTCTCCACCCTCTCGCCGGACCGTCACCGCCGGCAGGGTCGCCGTGCCCGCCGGGGCGGGACCTTGGTCCCGTCCACCGAGGTCAGGGCGCTATCGGGTGCGGTTCGCGCGCAGGATCTCCTCCTGGTACGGCGCGACGACGGACCCCGACACGCGGCAGTCCAGGAGCAGGAACCGCCGGTCGGCGACGGGCTCGGCGGCCCAGGCCGCCACCCGCTCCAGGTCGGCCATCGAGCGCACGATCACGCCCTCGGCGCCCACGGCCCGGGCGAGCGCCGCGAAGTCCGCCTCGGGGATGAGCATGGGCTCCTCGGTGATGCCCTGCCGCCCGTAGACGTGCACCTCCGCGCCGTAGGCGGCGTCGTTCCAGACGACGGCGATGCCGCGGCCGCGCGCGGTGCGCACGGCGGTCTCCAGGTCGGCGAGCGCCATCAGCCCGCCGCCGTCGCCGGTGGTGAGGACGACGGCGGCGTCGGGCAGCGCGGCGGCGGCGCCCGCGACGCTGGGGAAGCCGAGCCCGATGGACTGGTAGGCGGTGCCGACCATGACCATGCGGTCGGGGGAGGCGACGGGCCAGTACATGTTGGCCCAGCCGATGAAGTGCCCGCCGTCGGAGACGACCACGCGGTCGGCGGGCAGCAGGCCGGCGAGTCGGTGCGCGACGGTGCGGGGGTCGAGGCGCCCGTCGGGCGCGATCCCGTCGGCGGGGCCGGTGTCATAGGTGCGGGCCGCGGCGACGTCGACCGTCTCGCGCCAGCCGGAGGGCTTGGCGCCCAGGGCGTGCAGCTCGTCCACCAGGGAACGGGCCACGAGGGCGGCGTCGCCGCGCACGAACCCGCCGACGTGCCGGTGCGTGGCGGCGGGCGCGATGTCGACCTGGACCACGCGGGTGCCGGGCGCGAACAGCTCGCCGAACCGCATCGTGAACTGGTTGAGGGAGGCGCCGAGCACGACGGCGACGTCGGCCTCGCGGACCAGGTCCATCGCCCCCTGCGCGCCGAAGCCGCCCGCGACGCCGAGGTCGTACCGGCCGTCGGGGAAGACGCCGCGGCCCAGGGCCGTCGTGGTGGTCAGCGCCCCGGTGGTCTCGGCGAGCTCGCCGAGCGCGCCGCCGGCCCCGGCGAGCCAGGCGCCGCGGCCCGCGAGCAGCAGGGGGCGCTCGGCCTCGGCCAGGTGGCGGGCCAGGTCGGTGATGGCGGCGGCGTCGAACGGGCCGGCCGGGGCCAGCGGCCGGGGGAGCACGGGCTCGGGTGCGTCCGGGATCGGCCCGGCGTCGAGGGCGGCGACGTCGTAGGGGATCGCGAGCACCACGGGGACCCGGTAGGTCAGGGAGTGCTCGATGGCGATCACGCTGGTGGCGGCGGCGTCCGCGCGGCCCACCGTGTAGGTGCGCGCGCCGACGGCGGCCGCGAGCGCGATCTGGTCCACGTCCCACGGGCGCGGGCCCGACGTCGGCTCGTCGCCCGTGAGCAGCACCAGCGGCACCCGGGCCTGGGCGGCCTCGGCGAGCGCGGTCAGCGCGTTGGTGAAGCCGGCCCCGTAGGTGGCGGTGGCGGCCGCGATGCGGCCTGACGCGCGGAAGTGGGCGTCGGCCGCGACCACGCCGCCGGCCTCGTGGCGCACGGCGGTGAACCGCGCGGTCGTGGAGCGTTCGAGCGCGTCGAGGAACCAGGCGTTGCCGTTCCCCATCACGCCGAAGACGTGGTCGACGTGGCGGGCGACGGTACGGGCGACGTGTGCGGACACGGTGGGCACAGGGCCTCCAGGGAAACAGTGACGGATGAGTGGTGCAGTCCGTATGTGTCCCGTGCGGGCCCGGCCGAGGGCCCGTCGCGCGCCCCTTTTTCGAGCGCAGGCGGTGCTGTCGGTGCTGTCCGCCTTGACGATGTGGAGTATATCCACGCGGCGGGGCCCTCCTGCCGTCCGGACGGGGATGGTCCCCGTCCGGACGGCAGGATCAATGCCGTGAGGTCACTGCCCCGAGAGGGGCGGCGTGATCTGGATGAGGGCCGAGGTGTTGCCCTTGAACGCCTTCTTGAGGTGGATCACGGTGCCGTAGCCGACGCCGTCGTCCTCCGGGTCCCCGGTGCCCGTGACGGCGCCGATGCCGAAGTCCTGCCCGAACAGCTCCGGCAGGAGCTGTCCGCGCTCGTCGACCATCCGCACCGTGTAGGGCGAGTTGTCGACGGACGGCACCACTGTCGACGCGTCGTTGTCCCGGTAGTACAGGCTCTCGTTGTCGTTCAGCTCGAGGCCGGGGTACCAGCCGTGGTCGTCGGTGAACGTGCGCACCGGCGCCTGGGCCGGGAAGTCCGTGCAGAACTCCTTCGTGGTGTCCGTACCCGTGATGCACTCGGTGAACGGGTACGTCGGCCTGAGGCCGAACGCCACGTTCGACGACTGCGCGCGGGACGGGATGTTCTTCAGCACGGACGTGTCCGGCGTGGCCGAGTCGTCGCGGCGCAGCGGGTCGAAGTGGCTGTCCACCAGCAGGAGGCCGCCCTTCGGCCCGGTGCTCGGGAGCGCCGACAGGTTGCTCAGCACGAGGTTGGCGTTGCCGTACGTGGTGTCGCGATACCAGACGAGCATGCCTGGTGCGTTGTACGCGACCTTCTCGACCTTCCACGCGTCGGTCTGCGGAGCCGCGTACGTGGAGTCGTACCCGTACTTCAGGCCCTTGTCGAAGCCGTCCAGGTTCCGCCACTCGACCAGGTAGTACTGCGCCTGGACCGACGAGCCGGAGGTGGTGTGCCAGCCGGCACCGGTCGTGTCGACGAACGTCGTCGCCTCGGTGGTCCAGCCCGCGTCCGCCGTCTCCACGTCGTCGCTCCACACGACCGTGTCACCGCTCGTGAGCTCGAAGTCGTCGGAGAACCATCCGCGCTCCTGGAAGGCGGCGTCCGTGGCGTAGCGCAGCCGGACGTCCACCGTGGTCCCGGCGAACTGCGACAGGTCCACGTTGAGGTGGGCCCAGCTGTCGGTGGAGCCGGTCAGGCCGTACTTCTTGTCGCCGAAGTCGGCCATGCGGCCGTTCGGGTCCGCGTACCCGTCCGGTGTGGTGATCTCGACGCCCGCGTCGTCGACGACCTTCTGCTCCGCCCAGGTGGTGCCGCCGTCGGTCGAGACCTCGACGAAGCCGTAGTCCCAGTCCTCCTCGATGACGTAGTCGGCCCAGAAGGAGAACGTGGCGTCGGCCGGGACCTCGATGGTGCGCGACAGCCGCACGTCTGCCCAGTCCTGGTCGGCGCCGGAATACCACATGTTCTCGCCGCTGTGCGGTGTGCCGAGCGTGATCTCCTTGTCGGGCAGGTTGACCTTGACCCCGTCCTCGGTGCCCTTCAGCGGGCGGGACGCCTGGCCCACCCTGACGGTGGTCCGGTCGTCTCCCGGGTTCACCTCCACCGGGTCCACCCAGCCCAGCACCCACTTGTCCCAGATGCCCATGTGCGTGGGCATCGACTGGAAGATGGGGCCCGCGTGCGAGCCGGAGCTCATCAGGTCCCAGAAGTCGACGTCGGAGTTGCCGCCGCTGCCCGTGTCGTACAGGTCGGGCAGGCCCAGGTCGTGGCCGTACTCGTGGGCGAACACGCCGACACCGGAGTCCTCCGGCTGCACGATGTAGTTGGAGAGCTTCAGGTCGGTGCCCGGGATGTCGGCGCCGCCCGCGACGGCCGACGAGTGGGCCCAGATGGCGTAGGTGCCCTGTTCGCCACCGCCGCCCGACTTGTCCTCACCCGCGTGGACGAGCACCACGTGGTCGATCACGCCGTCCGGCTCGTAGACGTTGCCGTCGTCGTCACGGTCGGCCTGGTCCTCGATGTCGTAGTCGGCCCACGGGAAGTCGGGCTGCAGCTCGGCGAGCGCCGCCACTGCGTCGATGGGCAGCTGACCTGCTCCGAGCGGGTTGTCGGGGTGGCCGTTCATGGACTGGTAGGCGCCGGCCTCCCACTCGCCCTCGTCGTTCTGGAAGCAGCGCTGCGCGCCGTAGTACCCCTCGGAGTGCGGCACCGTGACCCACGGCGTGGCCTCACCCGAGACGGTGTAGGCGCCGCGCGACATCTCCTCGTACATGTTCTTCATGGTGTAGCCGGAGATGTCGATTCCCCGCCTGCCGTCCGGTCCACGAAGGTCCGTGCGGACACGCTGGGTGATGCCCCGGTCGGTGAAGAGCATCTTGTCGAAGTGCTCGGACGAGAAGTCCGGGACCCACATCGAGTTGTTGTCCGGCTGCGACGCGTCGGCCGGGTTCGGGATGTTGTTGTGCAGCGGGCCGTTCTGGACGTTGCCCGGCATGCACTCCGAGGAGCCCCAGTAGGTGGGGACCATCTGGTCGGTGAAGTCGTCGTTCGCGTTCTCGTCGAACTCGACCAGGATGGTCAGGAGCTTGGCCTCCTGGGTCTGCGGAGCACGCTTGTAGCGCGAGTGCTTGATCTCCCTGGGGCTGGAGCCGGTGACGACGGCCTCGTTCTCGAGCTCCGCCAGCTTGTGTGCCGCCGCGGGGTTGCCGCCGGCGTACTTCTCGTCGATCTCGTCCGAGGCGGCCTGGACGGAGGCGTCCACGCCCACACCGTTCTTGGCCTTGGCCCGATGGACGATGGTGCTGCCGTCGGCCGTGATCTCGACGTCGTCGTCGATCTCGGGCTGTGTCGCGACGTCGGCGTAGTTGATGTAGTGCTCGGAGCTCTCGATGGTGGACGCATCGCTGTCGGTGGCCGATGCCGTCGTCGTGCCTCCGGTCGCGGCGAGCCCGGCGACGGTGAGCGCGAGGACGGGAATCGCGGCCACCGTGCGCCGCAACGCACGGGGTGAGGGTGTTCTCATGCTTTCTCCCAGTTCAGGCCGTCGACATGGGTCGTGCGACGGCAGAGGCAGAAGGCCACGGGAAGTGGCGGCGCCCGCATACCTACCGGAAATCGGCCTATAAAGAAAGCAAATCGTGATTTTTTCGTCCATGAATGAACGAATTCACCCGCAGGAGCTGGTCGAACGGAACGTGTTCTCGTTCGTCGGCGCCGCGCGCTCCACGAGCGCGGCCGGGACGACCCCGAGCGGACCCGCTCGCTGGGTCAGGCGTTCTCCGGGGTGATCGTGGTGTGCCGAGGCAGCAGGGCCTTCGCGAAGAAGGCGGCCAGGTCGGCGGTGGCGGTCAGGGGCAGGACGGCGGCCACGTACTGGTCCGGCCGCACCACGACGACGGCGCCGCCGCGGTCGATGCCGCGCAGGTCGAAGATGTCCTGGGCCGGGTCGGTCGCGTAGACCTTCTCGTGGTCGACCAGGCCGAACGGGCCGACCCGCGGCCGGAACACCTCGGGTACGTCGGCGAACTCGACCCCGAAGTGGTCCTGCTGGTAGACGACCTTGACGTCGAGCACGGCGTCCGGGTCGTCGTCGGCCGGGGTGTGCCGCAGCAGGGGCGAGCCGGGTGCGGTGCCCAGCCACTGCGCCCAGTCCCGCAGCGCCGAGGGCTCGCCGGGGGTGGCGGCGTCGGCGAACGCGTAGACACGCCACCGCCCGTCGGCGCGGGCGTGGTGGCCCAGGTGGGCGGGGTTGCCCTCGGCCACGCGCTCGACGGGCGCCGACTTGAACCGCTTGCCGACGGGGAAGCCCGTGGCGAGCCCCTGGTGCGCGGCGTCGGCCACGATCATGGACGGCTGGTACTGCGTCATGAACCCGCACGGGAACTCGGCGGTCTTGACGTAGAAGTCCTCGAGATACGTCGGGTCGGGCAGGTCCTCGGGCGGCGTGGCCATGAGCCGCGACCACTCGCGGTCGAAGTCGATGAGGTCCTGCGCCACGACCTGCCGCTCGGCCGAGTACGTGGCCAGCAGCGACTCGGGGGCCCGGCCGGTGAGCACGTGCGCCAGCTTCCAGGCGATGTTCCACCCGTCCTGCATGGACACGTTCATGCCCTGCCCGGCCTTGGCGCTGTGCGTGTGGCAGGCGTCGCCGGTCAGGAACACCCGCGGTGTGCGGGCGCCGGCCTGGTCGGCGGGCACGTCGTCGAACCCGTCGGTGACGCGGTGGCCCACCTCGTAGACGCTGTGCCAGGGCACGTCCTTCACGTCCAGCGCGTAGGGGTGCAGGATGCGGTTCGCGCGCGCGATGATCTCGTCCAGCGTGGTGGCGCGGACACGGGCGCCCTCGCCGGGCGGCACCTCGCCGAGGTCGACGTACCAGCGGGCCAGGAATCCGCCCTCGCGGGGGATGAGCAGGATGGACCCGCCGTCGTGCGACTGGATGGCGCACTTGGTACGCACGTCCGGGAAGTCGGTCACGGCCAGCACGTCCATCACGCCCCAGGCGTGGTTGGCCCTGTCGCCCACCGGCTTGCGGCCGATGGCCTGCCGGACGGCGCTGTGCGCGCCGTCGGCCCCGATCACGTAGCCCGCGCGCACGGTGCGCTCGGCGCCCTCGTGCGGTCCGGCCGTGTGCCGCAGGGTCACGGCGACGGGCTCGCCGGGCGCCTCGGGGACCGTGAGGCCGGTGACCTCCAGGCCGTGGTCGGGGGTCACGCGGGCGGGCGCCAGGGCCGCAACCTCGGCGAAGTAGTCCAGCACCCGGGCCTGGTTGACGATCAGGTGCGGGAACTCGCTGATCCCGTCGGGGTCGTCGGGCGGCACGGCGGCGCGCGCGATCTTGTGCGGGTCGGCGGGGTCCGGCTTCCAGAACGCCATCTCGGTGATGCGGTAGGCCTCGGCGGTGATCCGCTCGGCGAACCCGAACGCCTGGAACGTCTCGACGCTGCGCGCCTGGATGCCGTCGGCCTGGCCCATCTCCAGGCGCCCGGCCCGCCGCTCCACCACGTGTGTGCGGATGCCGGGGAACTGCGCGAGCTGCGCCGCCGCGATCATGCCCGCGGGCCCGCTGCCGACGATCAGGACGTCGACCTCGTCCGGCAGCTCGGCGGGCCGGTCGATGCCGTACCCGGCGGCCGGCTGCACGCGCGGGTCTCCGGTCACGTAGCCGTGGTGGTGGAACTGCATCGTTCGTCCGTTCTGCCCGTGGTCGGCGACGTTGCCGGGCCCCTCCAGACCATATACGATCTGTGATACGAAGCACCAGAGAGCAAGGGAGCTCATGGGTACCGCAGCGCAGGCGCCGACGCCTCTCGACGTCCGGCCGGGCAAGATCGTCGCCGTCCACCTCGCGTACGCCTCCCGTGCCGACCAGCGCGGACGGCGGCCCGCCGCCCCCTCGTACTTCCTGAAGCCCGCCAGCTCGCTCGGCGTGAGCGGGGGCGTGGTCGAGCGGCCCGCGGGCACCGAGCTGCTCGCGTTCGAGGGCGAGGTGGCGCTGGTGATCGGCGAGCCCGCCCGGCACGTGACCGTCGAGGACGCCTGGGACCACGTCGCCGCGGTCACCGCGGCGAACGACCTGGGCGTCTACGACCTGCGCTGGGCCGACAAGGGTTCCAACGTGCGCTCCAAGGGGCGCGACGGGTACACGCCGCTCGGCCCCTGGCTGATCGACGCGCGCGCGGTCGACCCGGCCGGGCTGCGCCTGCGCACCTGGGTCAACGGCTCGCTCGTGCAGGACGACACCACGGGCCCGGGCGCCCTGCTGTTCCCGTTCGCGCAGATCGTGGCCGACCTGTCCCAGCACCTCACGCTGGAGCGCGGCGACGTGATCCTGACGGGCACGCCCGCGGGGTCCAGCGTCGTGGTGCCCGGCGACGTGGTCGAGGTCGAGGTCGACGCCCCGACGGCGCCCGGCGCGCCGACGTCGGGCCGCCTGGTGACCACGGTGGTGCAGGGCGAGGTGCCGTTCACCGACGTCGGCGCGGGGCCCCGGGTGGACGACGCCCAGCGGGCCGACGCGTGGGGCAGCCGGGAGGCGGCGGGTCTGGGCCCCGTGCCCGAGCCGTTCGTGCTGACCGACGAGCTGCTCGACCTGCTACGCCGCGCGCCGGTCGCGGGGCTCTCCGCCCAGCTCCGCAGGCGCGGCCTGGACAACGTGATCGTCGAGGGCGTGCGGCCCACCGTGCCGGGCGCCACGATCGTCGGCCGCGCCCGGACGCTGCGCTTCGTCCCGAACCGGGAAGACCTGTTCGCCGCCCACGGCGGTGGCTACAACGCGCAGAAGCGCATGTTCGACACCGTCGGTCCCGGCGAGGTGATCGTCATCGAGGCGCGCGGCGAGACCGGTGCGGCCACCCTCGGCGACGTCCTCGCGCTGCGCGCGCAGGTGCGGGGGGCCGCGGGCGTGGTCACCGACGGCGGCGTGCGCGACGTCGACGCCGTCGCCGCCACGGGACTGCCCGTCTTCAGCCGCGGGCCGCACCCCGCGGTGCTCGGCCGCCGGCACGTGCCCTGGGACACCGACGTGGCCGTGGCCTGCGGCGGCGCCACCGTGCTGCCCGGCGACGTCGTGGTGGGCGACGCGGACGGCGTCGTCGTCATCCCGCCGCACCTGGTCGCCGAGGTCGCCGCCGCGACCGTCGCCCAGGAGGAGCAGGACGCCTGGGTGGCGCAGCAGGTCGCCGCGGGGCACCCGATCGACGGGCTGTTCCCGCCGGACGCGGCGTGGCGGGCGCGCTACGAGGAATGGCGGGCTTCCCGATGACGCTCGACGGCGTGGCCGGCTCGGCCGTGGAGGCCGCGCTCGCCGGCGAGATCAGCAAGTCCCAGGTCGCCTACACCTACCTGCGCGACCGGATCGCGCGCCGCGACCTCGGGCCGGGCTACCGGCTGGTGCTGCGCACCATCGCCGACGAGCTCGCCATGAGCGTCGTCCCCGTGCGCGAGGCCATCCGGCGGCTGGAGGCCGAGGGCCTGGTGACGTTCGAGCGCAACGTCGGGGCGCGCGTCGCGATGATCGACGAGCGGGGCTACGTCGAGGCCATGCAGGCCCTCGGCGTGGTCGAGGGCGCCGCGACCGGCCTCTCGGCCCCCGCGATCTCCGCCGCGGACCTCGACCGGGCCGCCGAGGTCAACGACCGGCTGCGCGCCCTGCTCGACCACTTCGACCCGCACGCGTTCACGGCCCTGAACCGGCAGTTCCACTCGGTGCTGTTCGAGTCGTGCCCCAACGCGCTGCTGCTGGACATGGTGCACCGCGGCTGGGCGCAGCTCTCCGGACTGCGGGACTCCACGTTCGCGTTCGTGCCCGGCCGGGCACACGACTCCGTGGCCGAGCACGCCCACATCCTCGACCTGATCGCGCGCCGCGCCGACCCGCTCGAGATCGAGATCGCCGCGCGCGACCACCGCTGGGCCACCATGCAGGCCTTCCTCGACTCGCGCGGCGACGGCGCCGCGCGCCACCCGACCCGACCCCCGGAGACACCGTGACCGACCTCCCCACCCGCCACGTGCCCGCCGACCTGCCGGGCCGCATCCAGCACTACATCGGCGGCGCGCTCGTCGACTCGCTCGACGGCGGCACGTTCGACGTGCTCGACCCCGTGTCCAACGAGGTCTACGTGCGCGCGGCGGCGGGGCAGGCCGCCGACGTCGACCGCGCCGTCGCCGCCGCGCGCACGGCGTTCACCGACGGGCCGTGGCCCCGGATGCTGCCTCGCGAGCGCTCGCGGGTGCTGCACCGGATCGCCGACCTCGTCGAGTCCCGCGACGCGCGGCTGGCGGAGCTGGAGAGCTTCGACTCCGGCCTGCCCATCACCCAGGCGCTGGGCCAGGCCCGGCGGGCCGCCGAGAACTTCCGGTTCTTCGCCGACCTGGTCGTGGCCCAGGCGGACGACGCGTTCAAGGTGCCCGGCCGCCAGCTCAACTACGTCAACCGCAAGCCGATCGGCGTCGCGGGCCTCATCACGCCGTGGAACACGCCGTTCATGCTGGAGTCCTGGAAGCTCGGGCCCGCGCTGGCCACCGGCAACACGGTGGTGCTCAAGCCCGCCGAGTTCACGCCGCTGTCGGCGTCGCTGTGGGCGGGGATCTTCGAGGAAGCGGGGCTGCCGCAGGGCGTGTTCAACCTGGTCAACGGCCTCGGCGAGGAGGCGGGCGACGCGCTCGTCAGGCACCCCGACGTGCCGCTCATCTCGTTCACGGGGGAGAGCCGCACCGGCGAGCAGATCTTCGCCAACGCCGCGCCGCACCTCAAGGGCCTGTCGATGGAGCTGGGCGGCAAGTCGCCCGCCGTCGTCTTCGCCGACGCCGACCTGGACGCCGCGATCGACGCGACGATCTTCGGCGTCTTCTCGCTCAACGGCGAGCGCTGCACCGCGGGCAGCCGCATCCTCGTGGAGCGCGCGGTCTACGACGAGTTCGTGGAGCGGTACGCGGACCGGGCGAAGCGCGTGGTGGTGGGCGACCCGCAGGACCCAGCCACCGAGGTGGGCGCGCTGGTGCATCCCGAGCACTTCGCCAAGGTGATGGGCTACGTGGAGATCGGCAAGGGCGAGGGCCGCCTCGTGGCGGGCGGCGGGCGCCCGGAAGGCCTGGAGACCGGTAACTACGTGGCGCCGACCGTCTTCGCGGACGTGCCGCCGTCGGCCCGGATCTTCCAGGAGGAGATCTTCGGCCCGGTCGTGGCGATCACGCCGTTCGACAGCGACGAGGAGGCGCTCGCGCTGGCCAACGGCGTGCGCTACGGGCTGGCCGCCTACGTGTGGACGAACGACCTGCGGCGCGCGCACACCTTCAGCCAGGCGATCGAGGCGGGCATGGTCTGGCTCAACTCGAACAACGTGCGCGACCTCCGCACGCCGTTCGGCGGGGTCAAGGCCTCCGGCCTCGGGCACGAGGGCGGCTACCGCTCGATCGACTTCTACACCCACCAGCAGGCCGTGCACGTCACGCTCGGCGCGGCGCACCACCCCACGTTCGGCAAGGGAGCCTGACGCGATGCCTGAATCGATCCCCACCCCCGTGGCGCCACCGCCGGACATCCTGCGCTGCGCGTACATGGAGCTCGTGGTCACCGACCTGGCCGCCTCCCGGAACTTCTACGTCGACGTGCTCGGCCTGGTGGTCACCGAGGAGGACGCCGAGGCGGTCTACCTGCGCAGCATCGAGGAGTTCATCCACCACAACCTCGTGCTGCGGCAGGGGCCGGTGGCCGCCGTCGCCGCCTTCTCCTACCGGGTGCGCAGCCCGCAGGAGCTGGACCGGGCCGTCGCGTTCTACACGGAGCTCGGCTGCGAGGTGCGGCGCGCCCCGGAGGGCTTCACCCGGGGCATCGGCGACTCGGTGCGCGTCGTGGACCCGCTCGGGTTCCCGTACGAGTTCTTCTACGACGTGGAGCACGTCGAGCGCCTCGCCTGGCGCTACGACCTGCACACCCCGGGCGCGCTGGTCCGGCTGGACCACTTCAACCAGGTCACCCCGGACGTGCCGCGCGCGGTGCGGTTCATGGAGGACCTCGGCTTCCGCGTCACCGAGGACATCCAGGACGCCGAGGGCACCACCTACGCCGCGTGGCTGCGCCGCAAGCCCACGGTGCACGACACCGCGATGACCGGCGGCGACGGTCCGCGCATGCACCACGTCGCCTTCGCCACGCACGAGAAGCACAACATCATCGCGATCTGCGACAAGCTCGGCGCGCTGCGCCTGAGCGACCGCATCGAGCGCGGGCCCGGGCGGCACGGCGTGTCCAACGCCTTCTACCTGTACCTGCGCGACCCGGACGGGCACCGCGTGGAGATCTACACGCAGGACTACTGGACGGGCGACCCCGACAACCCCGTGGTCACCTGGGACGTGCACGACAACCAGCGCCGCGACTGGTGGGGCAACCCCGTGGTGCCCTCCTGGTACACCGAGGCGTCGCTCGTGCTGGACCTGGACGGCGTGCCGCAGCCGGTCGTCGCCCGCACCGACACCTCGGAGATGGCCGTGACGATCGGCGCGGACGGGTTCTCGTACACGCGCCCGGAGGACGACGCCGATGCGCTGCCCTCCTGGAAGCAGGGCGAGTACAAGCTGGGGCACCAGCTGTGACGGGCCAGGCGGACGGCCGCACGCTCGACGACACGACGGTCACCGCGATCGCCGACGAGCTGGCCCGCGCGGACGCCGAGCGCGCCACGGTGCCGCTCCTGACGGCGCGCTACCCCGGCATGACCATCGAGGACTCCTACGCCGTGCAGAACACCTGGCGGCGGCGCGGCATCGAGGCCGGACGCCGCCCGGTGGGCCGCAAGATCGGGCTCACGTCGAAGGTCATGCAGGCGGCTACCGGCATCACCGAGCCGGACTACGGCGCGATCTTCGCCGACATGGTGTTCGAGAACGGTTCGGTGATCGAGCACGCCCGGTTCTCGAACGTGCGGGTCGAGGTGGAGCTCGCCTTCGTGCTGAACCAGCGCGTGGCCGGGCCGGACGCCACGGTGTTCGACGTGCTGCGAGCCACCGAGTACGTGGTGCCCGCGCTGGAGATCCTGTCCTCGCGCATCGAGCTGGCCGGCCGCACCATCGTCGACACGATCAGCGACAACGCCGCGATGGGCGGCATGGTCTACGGCGGCAACCCGGTGCGGGTGGGAGAGACCGACCTGCGCTGGGTCGCCGCGCTCCTGTACCGCAACGAGGTCATCGAGGAGTCGGGCGTCGCCGCCGCCGTGCTGAACCACCCCGCGGCCGGCGTCGCCTGGCTCGCCAACAAGCTCGCCCGGCACGGCGCGGCGCTGGAGCCCGGCGAGATCGTCCTGGCCGGCTCCTTCACGCGGCCGATGTGGGTGGAGCCGGGGGACACCGTGCTGGCCGACTACCGAGAGCTGGGGACCGTCTCGTGCCGATTCGTCTGACCCTCCCGCCCACGTTCCGCGACCGCATCGAGGCCGCAGGCCGGCCGCTGGCCGGCATGTGGGTGTGCTCCGGCAGCCCCGTGGTGGCCGAGATCTGCGCGGGCGGCGGCCTGGACTGGCTGCTGATCGACGGCGAGCACTCGCCGATCGGCCTGGAGACCACGACGGCCCTGCTCCAGGCGGTCGCCCCGTACCCGGTCACCCCGGTGGTGCGGGCGCCGTCGGGCGACCCCGTGGTGCTCAAGCAGCTCCTCGACCTGGGCGCCCAGAACGTGCTGGTGCCCATGGTCGACACCGCCGAGCAGGCCCACGACGTGGTCCGGGCCGTGCGCTACCCGCCGCGCGGCGTGCGCGGCGTCGGCAGCGCCCTGTCCCGCGGCGCGCGCTGGAACCGCGTCGAGAACTACCTGGCCGACGCCGACCGGCACGTCTCGCTGTTCGTGCAGGTCGAGTCCGTCGAGGGCGTCGAGAACGCGGCGCGCATCGCCGGCGTCGACGGGGTGGACGGCGTCTTCGTGGGCCCCTCCGACCTGGCCGCGTCGATGGGCGTGCTCGGGCAGCAGACCCACCCCGCCGTCACCGCGGCGGTGCACCGCACCTTCGAGGCCGTGCGCAGCGCCGGCAAGCCCGTGGGCGTCAACGCCTTCGACCCCGCCGTCGCCCAGGCCTACCTGGACGACGGCGCGTCGTTCGTGCTCGTCGGGGCCGACGTCGCGCTCCTGGCCCGCGGCGCGGAGGCGCTCGCGGACCGGTGGACCGGACCCCGTCCCCCGCAGGACGCCGGGTAGCGTTCGGTCCATGCGTCTGGGCGTCCTCGACATCGGTTCCAACACGGGTCACCTGCTGGTGGTCGACGCCCACGGGGGCGCCGCGCCGCTGCCCGCGTCGTCGTACAAGGAGCCGCTGCGGCTCGCGGAGCACCTGGACGACGCCGGCGCCGTGGGCCCGGCGGGCGTGGAGGCCCTCGTGGGGTTCACCGCGCAGGCCGTGCGCGTCGCGGAGGACCGGGGCTGCGCGGAGACGCTGGCGTTCGCGACGTCCGCCGTGCGCGAGTCGGTGAACGCCGAGGAGGTGCTGCGGACCGTGCAGGAGCGCACCGGGGTGCTCCTGGAGGTGCTCAGCGGCGCGGACGAGGCCCGGCTCACGTTCCTCGCGGTGCGCCGGTGGTTCGGCTGGTCGGCCGGGCGGCTCGCCGTCTTCGACATCGGCGGCGGCTCCCTGGAGATCGCCGGCGGCGCCGACGAGGCGCCGGACGCCGCGTGGTCGCTCCCGCTCGGGGCGGCGCGCCTGGCCCGCACGCACTTCGGCACGGCGCCCGACGCCGGGGCGCTGCGCGCCCTGCGCCGGGACCTGCGCGCCGACATCGCGCGCAACGCCGGCGACCTGCTGCGCTCCGGCCGCCCCGACCGCGCGGCCGCGACCTCGAAGACCTTCCGGTCGCTCGCCCGGATCTGCGGCGCCGCGCCCGCGGGGGACGGGCCGCTCGTGCCGCGGACGCTGCGGCTCGACGACCTGCGCGAACGGATCGGTGAGCTGGTCCGGACCGCACCCGCCGACCTCGCCGGGCTGCCCGGCGTCTCGCCGAGCCGGGCCCACCAGATCGTGCCCGGCGCGCTGGTCGCGGAGGCCTGCATGGACGTGTTCGACCTGCCGGAGCTGGAGATCTGCCCCTGGGCACTGCGCGAGGGCGTCATCCTGGAGCGCCTGGACCTCATGCCGCACCTCGCGGCGGGCTGACGTCGCTCCCGCATGACCGGCTGAGGACGTCCCGGGCGGATACTGGCGGCATGCCCCGTGTCACGAGTCCCGTCGAGCGCCTGCGCGCCCGGGTGGGCGACGCCCTCTTCACGAAGGTGGCCGGGCCCCAGGGGTTCGAGGCGCGCGACCGCATCCACCTCACCCCGGGACCGCGCTGGTTCCCGCCCGGCAGCCCGATCCGCCGGGTGCACGCCGACTCGGCGACGTTCGCGGGCGGGCTGCGGGCGCTGCTGCTGCAGTCGCTGCACCCGCTGGCGATGGCGGGGGTGGCCGGCCACTCCGGCTACCGCGGCGACCCCTGGGGGCGGCTGGCCCGCACCTCCACCTTCCTCGCGACCACGACGTTCGCCACCGCGGACGACGCCCAGGAGATGGTCGACCGCGTACGCGCGGTGCACGACCGCGTGCGGGGCCGGGCACCCGACGGGCGCCCCTACCGCGCGAGCGACCCCCACCTGCTCACCTGGGTGCACGTGGCCGAGGCCGACTCGTTCCTGGCCGCCCACCAGCGCTACGGCGAGCGGCCGCTCAGCCCGGCGGAGGCGGACGAGTACGTGGCGCAGTCAGGTCAGGTCGCCCGCGCGCTCGGCGCCGTGGTGGTCCCGGAGACGGTCGCCGAGCTGGCCGACTGCCTGCGGTCCTATCGCGACGAGCTCGCTGCCACGCCCGAGGCCCTCGACACCGCGCACTTCCTGCTGCGCGAGCCGCCGCTGCCCCGGGCCGCCCGCGGCCCCTACCGCCTGCTCGCCGCCGGGTCCGTGGCGCTGCTGCCCGCCTGGGCGCGTGCCGAGCTGGACGTCGAGACCTGGTTCAGCCGGAACCTGGGCGGACCCGCGGGGGCGGTCGCGGTCCGGGGCGTGCGGTGGGGACTCGGCTCCGCCGGAGGCCGGGAGCGCTGGGCCTCAGTAGCCTGAGGACATGGCGAGCGCCCCCGACGTCCCGGACGCCTTCGACGTGTACACGGTCGTGGTCCTGCGGCGTCCGCCCGACGCCCCCGGCATCACGGACGACGCCCTCACCGAGCTCCAGGCGCGCCACCTCGCCTACCGGGCCGACCTGCGGCGCCGCGGCCTGCTCGTGGTGAACGGGCCGTTCGACCTCCGCAGCGACCCGTCGTACCGCGGCATGTCGATCTTCGCGTGCTCCCCGGACGAGGCCGCGCGGCTGTCCGACGGCGACCCGTCCGTCGCGGCCGGCCGGCTCGTGTACGACGTGCTGGAGTGGTGGGTGGCCGCCGGCTCGCTCGCGTTCCCGCTCGCGGCCGGGCAGGTGGGGGACCGCCGCAGCATGCCCGACGACTGAGCGGCCTGACGACCGAGGGCCCGAACGACCGAGCGCCCGGGCACGGTCTACCGTGCCCGGGCGCCGTCGTCAGCGCGGGACGCTCACTCCACGCCGAGCGCCGCGACCGGCGAGGTGCGGACGGCGGCCCGCGCCGGGACCACGGAGGCCAGCAGCCCCGCGACGAGGGCGACGGCCAGGACCAGCGCGATGTCCGTCCACGGCACGGCGTACCGCACGTCACCCATCAGCGACAGGGCGGTGGCCGCCCCGGCCCAGCCGAACACCAGCCCGAGCACGATGCCGAGCACCGCGCCGACGCCCGCGATGAGCATGCCCTCGACCGCGAGCATGGCCCGCAGCTGGTCCTTGCCGAGCCCGATCGCCCGCAGGGTCGCGGACTCCCGGGTGCGCTCGATGACCGAGAGGGACAGGGTGTTGGTGACGCCGATCAGGGCGATCACCACGGCCACCGCGAGCAGGCCCACCACGATGCCCAGGATCACGTCCACGACCTGGCGGAACTGCGCCGCCTGGGCCGCCGGGCCCATCACGAACGCCCCGCCGTCGACCTCCGCCACGGCGTCCTGCACGTCCGTGAGCACCGCCGCGGGATCCGAGCCGTCGATGTGCGCCCAGACGTCGCTCCACGCGTCCTCGCCGGCGATCCGGTCCAGGTCCGCGGCCGTGATCATGCTGCTGAGCGGGTCGGCCGTGGTGATGACGACCGTCAGGTCGACGGTGCCGCCGGGACCCTCGACGGTGGTGCGGTCGCCCTCGGCGAGGTCCAGCGAGTCCGCGGCGTCCTGCGTCAGCAGGATCGAGCCCTCGGTCAGCCGCTCCGCCTCCTCGGCCACGTTCACGACGGCCGCGAGGTCGTGCGGGTCGGCGCCCGCGACCGACATGTCCTCCACCCCGGCAAGAGTGACGCTCGTGTTGGTCACCAGCACGGTGTCGGTCACCCCGTCCGTGCCGGCGACGGCCTCGTGCACGTCGTCGACGTACCTCGGGTCGGACGGCGACGCGCTCACGTCGTACGGGAACGTCTCGTCGAGCAGGCTGTCCGCCGACATCCGGGCGCTCGCGGCCCCCGTGGACATCATGGTGACCAGCGTGACGCCGATGAGCAGCGCGGTCGACGTCGCCGCCGTCCGCCGCGGGTTGCGCAGCGTGTTGGCGACGGCCAGGCGGGCCGCCGGGCCGGTGCGGGACACGAGGGCGCCGAGGCTCGCCGCGACCCGCGGCAGCCACAGCACGGCGCTCAGCACCACGCCGAAGAAGGCGAGCGAGCCGCCGCCCACGGCCGCGAGCAGGCCGAACTGCGGCGCGTCGTTCATCCCGAGGGCCACGCCGACCGCGAGTCCCGCGAAGCCGCCGACCACGCACAGGAGCGAGATCACCAGGCGGGCCCGTCCGGTGCGGGCGCGCAGCGTCGGCGCGTCCGAGGGCCGCAGCGCGGCCAGCGGCGCGACCCGCGTGGCCGAGCGGGCCGGGGCGAGCGCCGCCAGGACCGTCACGCCCACGCCGACGGCGAGCGGCAGCACGACCGCCTGCCAGGTCAGGGCGATGGTGGTCGGCAGCGGCACGCCGAGGTCGAACGACGGCGCGACGAGCAGCGCGATCTGCGCCAGCGCGGCACCCGCCACGATGCCCGCCGCCGACGCGACGACACCGAGGATCGCGGCCTCCAGCAGCACGCTGCGGTAGAGCTGGCCGGCGTCCGCGCCGATGCAGCGCAGCAGGGCCAGGGTGCGGGTGCGCTGGGCCACGAGCACCTGGAACGTGTTGGTGATGACCATGGCCGCGATGAGCAGGGCGATGGCGGCGAACGTCAGGACGAACACCAGGAAGACGAGGTCCTGGCCGCCGGTCTGCTCCGCGGTCCGCTCGGTCGCCACCTGCTCGACGGTCTGCACGGTCGCGTCGCCCGCGGCGTCGGGGACGGCCCCCTGGAGCGCGTCGCGCAGCCCCGCCGGGACCTCGCCGCCGTCGAGCGGGGTGTCGAGCGCGACGAGCAGCTCGGTGACCGGGTCGGCGTAGGGCTCGGCCGCGTTCCACGCGTCGAGCGTCGCGGCCGGGACCGCTGCGGCGCCGCCGTAGGAGGTGTAGGCGCCGTAGGGGTCGTCGGCGACACCCGTCACGGTCAGCGTCTCGGTGACGTCCTTCGGGTCGCCGAGCTCCGCGGCCGGGTCGTCGGCCTGGCTCTCGGCCCAGCCGTCGGGGTAGACGGTCCGGTTGAGCGTCACGGTGTCGCCGACGGCGACCTCCATCCGCTCGGCGACCGTCGTGGACAGGGCCACCTCGCCGGCGGCCGTCGGCCAGGCGCCGTCGGTCAGCTCCAGGGGCGAGAGGCGCGGGTCGGCGGGCACCGGGGCGAAGGCCTGGAAGCCGCCCTTGCCGCCGTTGCGCAGGTCGCCGAACCAGGTCGTGACCGGCTGGACGGCCGCGACGTCGTCGAGCGCGGCGACGGCCCGGACGTCACCGTCGGTGATGCCGTCGGCGTCGCCGTCCGGGCTGGTCACCACGACGTCGGCCCGCGCGTACCCGGCCGCGACCATGTCGTGGGTGGTGCCGTTGATGACGCCGCCGGCCAGCAGCGTCACGGTGACGAAGGCGGTGCTGATCAGGATGGCCACACCGGCGGCGGTGAGCCGGCCCGTGCTGCGGCGCATCTGCCCCAGGGTGAGGCGTGCGGTGGGGAAGGAGTTCGACATCACGCACCCGTCCGGGCGGGACCGGTGGTGACGGCAGGCTCGAGGGTGCGCAGGGCGTCGAGCCCGGCCATGGCGGACTCGGGGGTGGGGTCGCTGATGTCGCCGGCGATGCGGCCGTCGGCGATCAGCACGACCCGGTCGGCGTACGCGGCAGCGGACGGGTCGTGGGTGACCATGATGATGGTGCGGCCCAGCTCCCGCACGGAACGGCGCAGGAAGGACAGGACCTCCGCGCCGGAACGGGAGTCGAGGTTGCCGGTGGGTTCGTCGGCGAACACGACGTCGGGCTGCGCGATCAGGGCACGCGCGATCGCGACGCGCTGCTGCTGCCCGCCGGAGAGCTCGCCGGGGCGGTGGGTCAGGCGCCCGGTCAGGCCCAGGGTCTCCACGAGGGTGTTCAGCCAGGCGTGGTCCAGGGTCGCGCCGGCGAGCTCGACGGGCAGGGTGATGTTCTGCTCGGCGGTGAACATCGGCAGCAGGTTGAACTGCTGGAACACGAACCCGATCCGGTCCCGGCGCAGCCTGGTGAGGGCCTTGTCGTTCAGGCCGGTGATCTCGGTCTCGCCGAGGAAGGCCTGTCCGCCGGTGGCGGAGTCCAGGCCGGCCAGCAGGTGCATCAGGGTCGACTTGCCCGATCCCGAGGGGCCCATGATCGCGGTGAACCGGCCCTGCTCGAAGTCGACGTCCACGCCGTCCAGGGCGCGCACGATCGCCTCACCCTTGCCATAGGTCTTCGTCAGGGAACGGGCGCGCACTGCGGGTGACGACCCGGGCGCGTACACGGTGGTGTCCATGGGAAGGACGCTACGGAGCGGCGGTACCGGAGCGCGTCCGGCCCCGGGCTGGTCTTGGTCGGCCCCTGGGTCATACCCAGGTCGTACGCCCCGGGCCGCCGGGTCAGGGTCCGGGGGCGTCCGCGTTCGGGCCGGTGGGCTCAGGCGTCCCAGGCGATCGTGAACTCGGCCAGATCGATCTTGCCGTCCTGGTCGTGGTCGGCCTTGCCGAAGATCTGGTCGACGTCCTTGTCCGTGGTCTCCTCGCCGCGCGTGGCCATCGCCTGGCGGAACTCGTCCGCGGTGATGCGGCCGTCGCCGTCGGAGTCGAACTCGACGAAGGTCCGGGTGAGCTCGTCGGCAGCCATGCTGTTACCTCGCAAAGTCGGAAACAATTCGGAGAGTATGCAACCACATATCGGTTTGATCGGTTGTGGAATTGCTGGGCGGTAAGTCCGATACGGTGCGGCGTGCCGAACGTCGACACCCGGAGGTCCGGACCATGAGGTTGTATGCCGCCGCGCCGGCCAGGGGCGCCCGCCAGGTGCTCGGTGACCTGCTGCTGCTCGCCTGGATCGCGGCCTGGGCGTGGGCCGGCCGCGAGGTCTGGGCGGCGACCCTGGAGCTCGGGCGGCCCGGCCGCGCGACGGCCACGGCCGCCGACGACATGGCCGCCCGGTTCCACGACGTCGGGGGCCGGATCGACGGCATCCCCGGGGTGGGCGACGACCTGGCCGCACCCTTCAGCGGGGCCGCTGACGCCGCCGAGAGCCTCGCCGAGGCGGGCCGCTCCCAGGCCGAGACGGTGGCCGACGTCGCGCTGCTCGCCGGGCTCGCGGTGTTCCTCGTCCCGGTGCTGCTGGTGGCCGTGCTCTACGTGCCGCTGCGGGTGCGGTTCGTGCGGCGGGCGAGCGCCGGCCGACGGCTGGTCGGGGCCGACCCGGCGCTGCTGGCGCTGCGCGCCCTGACGAACCAGCCGCTGCGGGCCCTGACCAGGATCTCGGACGACCCCGTGCGGGCGTGGCGGGACGACGACCCGGACGTGGTGCGGCGGCTGGCCGACCTGGAGCTGCGGGCGCTGGGGCTGCGCCGGTGAGCCGGTCCGTCCCGGCGAGCAGGGACCGGCCGGTCGGGTGGGGCCGTCCACCACGTCGATAGGCTTGCGGCGTGGATCACTCAGCGGCCCAAGGCGTCCGACGTGTCGACTTTCTCCCCTGGGAGTACGACCCCGCCTCGGCGGAGGGGGAGGCGCAGGCCGCCCGGCAGCGCGAGCTGGCCGACGCCGGCGCGCAGCTCGGCGCGGGCGTGTTCGTCGCCCCGAACGCCGCGGTCTACTGCGACCGGCTCGCCCTCGGCGACCGCACCTACGTCGCGGCGCTCGCCTACCTCTCGGGCGAACTGACGATCGGGGCGGACTGCTCGGTCAACCCGTTCGCCGTCGTGCGCGGGGAGATCCGGATGGGCGACGGCGTTCGCATCGGCGCGCACAGCTCGATCCTCGGGTTCAACCACCAGATGGCGAACGACCGCCCGGTCTTCCAGCAGGACACCTGGAGCAAGGGCATCACGATCGGCGACGACGTGTGGATCGGCTCGAACGCCACGATCCTCGACGGCGTGACCGTGGGCGACCACGTCGTCGTCGCGGCCGGCGCCGTCGTCACCAAGAACGTGCCCGACTGGGCGGTCGTCGCGGGCAACCCCGCCCGGGTGCTGCGCGACCGCCGCGCGGAGACGAAGGGCGCGACCGCCGGTGACTTCGCCGCCCGGCTGGCGGCCTTCGGCGACCGCGCCCGCGAGCAGGCCGGCGACGTGCTGGCCCGCTGCTACGAGGACGGCAGGTTCGTGGACCGCCCGTCCGCCGCCGCGGGGCCCCTTCGCCCGGCGGTCCGGCCGTGGGCGGACGCCGTCGAGATCGCCGACCTGCTGCTCGGCACCCCGCCGCCCGGGTTCGAGGCCGCCGACCTGGTCCGGCGGCTCACCGCCCGCCAGGACCCCGCGAGCGGGCTGATCCCGGAGGGCGACCTCTCCGACCAGGGCCTGTCGGACGACGGTCTGTCGGCCACCGACGGCGACGCCGCCTACCACGTGCTCAGCGTCGGCTACGCGGTGCGGCTGCTGGGCGGACGCCTGCCGCACCCGGTCCGCGCGGTGCACGCGCTGGGCGACCGCGACGTCGTCGACGCCCTGGAGGCGCGGGACTGGGGCGCGCAGGCCTGGGGGAGCGGCGCCGCCGTCGACTCGCTGGCCACGGCCTGCGCCCTCAACATGGCCGACTTCGCCGAGGAGCTGCCCGCCGGCGGCGTCGGCCCGCTGTACGGGCTCCTGGGCTGGCTGACCGCGAAGGCGGACCCGGCCACGGGCCTGTGGGGCGCGCCGCAGCCCGGGTCGCGCTGGCTCCAGGCCGTGAACGGGTTCTACCGTCTCACGCGTGGCTCGTACGCCCAGCTCGGCCTGCCGCTGCCCTACCCGGAGGCGGCGGTCGACACGGTGCTGGAGCACGCGGCCGACCCCGTGCTGGCCACCCCCGAGGGCTGGACCGCCTGCAACGTGCTCGACATCGTGCACCCGCTCTGGCTCGCGGCGAAGCAGACCGCGCACCGGCGCGCCGAGGGCGAGGCCTGGGCCCGCACCCAGCTCGACCGGGCGCTGGAGAGCTGGGCGGACGGTGCCGGTCTCGCCTTCGCCCCACGTGGCACCGGGCCGGACGGCGTCCCCGGGCTGCAGGGCACCGAGATGTGGCTGAGCATCGTCTGGTACCTGGCCGACTACCTCGGCGTCGCGGACTCCCTCGGCTACCGGCCGCGGGGCGTGCACAACCCGGACCCGCTGGTGCGGATCACGCCGGTCGCCGGGGCGCGGTGACCCGGGCGCGGGTGCCGGCCGCGCGATCGTCCAGGTCCGGCGTCGATCCGTGCATGTCATCGCGGGGCGAGGCTTCGTAGGGTCGCGTGCGTGAGCCACGTCCCCGCGCAGCCGACCGTCCGTCATGTCACCGTCCCGGCGGCGCAGCCGGTGCGGCCCGCGCCCCTGGAGATGGGCGACCCCGTCGGCACCCCGGGCGCCGTCCGCGTGATCGACCGGTACGTCGAGCGGGACGGGCGGCCCTGGTTCCCCGTCATGGGTGAGTACCACTTCAGCCGGGACCGCCCCGAACGGTGGGAGACCGAGCTGCGCACCATGCGCTCCGGGGGCGTCACCGTGGTCGCGACCTACCTGCTCTGGATCGTCCACGAGGAGGTGCGCGGGCAGGTGCGCTGGGACGGGCAGCGCGACCTGCGCCGGTTCGTCGAGACCGCGGGCCGCGCCGGCCTCGACGTCGTGCTCCGCATCGGCCCGTGGGCGCACGGCGAGACGCGCAACGGCGGCTTCCCGGACTGGCTGCAGGCCCTGCCCGTGGTGCACCGTACGAACGACCCCGCCTACGTGGAGCTCGTCCGCGGCTGGTACGCCGCGATCGAGGAACAGGTACGCGGCCTGCTGCACTCGCCCGGGCAGCCCGGCGGCCCGGTGCTCGGCATCCAGGTCGACAACGAGCTCTACGACCAGCCCGAGCACCTCGCGACGCTCCGCGACCTCGCCGAGGCCGCCGGCCTGCGCGTGCCCCTGTGGCTCGCGACGGGCTGGGGCGGTGCCCGCCTGCCGCGCGGCCGCGTGCTGCCGGTGTACGCGGGCTACTCCGACGGCTTCTGGGAGGAGTCGTCCACCGGGTGGCCCGCCTTCGGCGCCACCCACTACGCGTTCAGCACCGTGCGCGACGACCTCACCGTCGGCGCCGACCTGCGCGACGGCCCCGTCACGGCCCAGGCGGCGGACGGCGCCGCCGACCCGTGGCCGTTCGCCACCTGCGAGCTCGGCGGCGGCATGCAGGTCGCCTACCACCGGCGCCCCCACGTGGACGCGGACGACGTTGCGGCGCTCGCCCTGACGAAGCTCGGCAGCGGCTCCGCGTGGCAGGGCTACTACCTCTACCACGGCGGCACCCAGGTGCTCGGCGACCGCTCCACCACCCAGGAGTCGCACGCGACCGGATACCCCAACGACCTGCCCGTGCGCGACTACGACTTCTGGGCGCCCGTCGGCGCGGCGGGCCAGCAGCGCCCGCACTACCACCGGCTGCGCCGCCAGCACCTCTTCCTGGAGACGTTCGGGCCGGACCTGGCGACCTACCCGACGGTGCTGCCGGACGACGAAGCTGCCGACGTGCGCTGGTCCGTGCGGGGCGACGGCGAGCGCGGCTACCTCTTCGTCAACAACCACCAGCCCGCGGTCGCGGCGCTCGCGGACGTCGAGGCGGTGCGGTTCGACGTCGAGCTCGGCGCGCACCCTGTGACCGTCCCGACCGCGGCCACCACCCTGCGCTCCGGCGTGTCCGCGGCCTGGCCGCTGCGGCAGCCCTTCGGGTCCGTGCCGGCGCTCACCGTGCCGGCGCAGCCGATCACGCGGCTCGACACCGAGCGCGGCCCGGTCTTCCTGTTCGCGACGACGGACGGCGTCGACGTCGAGCTCCAGCTCGAAGGTGTCGACGCCGCGGACGTCCGGGGAGCGGAGATCCTCCGGACGGAGCCGCTGCCCGGCCCGGGCACCCGCGTCGTCGTGACGCCGACGGCGGCGCCGGGGCTCGCCGCCGAGGTCGTCGTCGGCGACACGACCCTCGTCCTCCTGCCGCCCGCCCTGGCGGACACCGTCTGGAAGGGGACGATCGACGGCCGCGAGTCCGTCGTGCTGTGGGACGGCAGCGGGTACTTCGACGGCAAGACGTTCCGCGTCGTGCCGCACGCCGAGGACCGCACCGCCGACGTCCTGCCCCCGCTGCCCGCGGGCGGGTACGCGCGGGTGCCCGGGGAGGGTTCGCTGTTCGCCCGGTACGTGGTCCCGGGCGAGGACGCCGCGCGTCCCCTCGTGCCGCCCGTGTTCGACGCCGCCGTTCCGGCGCCGGTGCGCACGGGCGGCAGCGCGGGTCGGTCGTCCGCCCCGGACGACGCCGACTTCGACGCGCTCGTCCCCGTCGAGGTGCCGGTACCCGACGACGTCTTCGAGGACGCGGACCGGGTCCTGCTCCGCCTCGACTGGACGGGCGACGTGATGCGCATCCACGCGGGCGACCGGCTGATCGCGGACCAGTTCTGGTCCGGCCGCCGGTTCGACGTCGACCTCGCCCCGTACCGCGCCGAGATCCGCGCGGGCGGCCTGTGGCTGCGCGCCTTCGCCTGGTCGCCGTCGTCCGGCGTCCACGTCGACCCGCGCGTGCGTCCGGCGTCCGACGTGCCGGTGCTGGAGGTGCGGGCGGCCTCGCTGGAAGCCGTCCGCACCCGCGCCCTGCGCTGAACCAGACCCGTCCCGCTCGCGCTCAGCGACGCGTCAGGGGTTGTTCTGGACGGCCGCGATCGCGATGGTCGCGCTCGCGGTGGTGACCGCGATGGTGGTCCTGAGCACGGCCTCGCCGGCGGCGGCCGCGCCCCAGTCGCCCTGCTCCAGCTCCTTGCCGCGCGTGTAGACGGCGCCGGACCAGGGGATGTCGCTGTTGAGGACCGGCAGGCTGCCGCTGGCGGAGAGCAGGGCCGCGAGCACCGCGGTGCGGGAGTCCGGGTCGGCGCCGTCGACCAGCACCGGGCGGACGGCGGCGACGAGCTCGGCCCGGCGGGGCGTGCCGCCGTCGGTCAGTGCGGTGGTGGGGATGAACCCGAGTGCCTTGCGCTTCTCGCGGCCGATGTGGCCGCGTTCGACGAGCCGGTCGAGCAGCGGCTCGCGCAGCCGCGGGCCGACCTCGGCGAGGAACGTCTGCGCGCCGCGCGGCTTCTCGACGAGCCGCTCCCAGCGTTCGCGCAGCAGCGGGTCGGCAGGCGGGCTGCCGGCGTTCGCGGTGATCCGGGGGCCGGTCAGGCCGGGCCTGCTGTCGATCTCGACGTGGTCGCCCACCGCGAGCTCGGTGAGCACCGCGCCCGCCAGGGTGTAGAAGAGGGTGTTCTCCCCGGCGATGGTGCCCGACCGGGGGTCGAACAGCAGCAGGAGCAGGTCCTCGGCGATCAGCGCGGTGTCGGGCGTGGTCGGTGCGGTCAACGTCTCGTCCGTTCGTCGGGGTCGGCTGGTCATCAGGGCCGTCGGTGCCGTGCGGCGGCCGGTTGTCTCAGGGGCGGGGCGTCGGGTCCACGACGAGCTCCTCGGCGTCGAGCCGGTCGTCAGTCTGTCCGGTGACGATCAGGTGCGCGCGGTAGAGCACCTCGAGCTGGGCCGGGTGGTAGAGCTCGCGCAGCGCCTGCACCACGGCGCACCCCGTCAGGCCGGGGCCGTGCAGCGCGTGCGACTCGGGCGCGCCGAGCGCCGGGTAGGCCGTGAGCTGCCGCTGCATGATGGGCGCGATGCGCTCGGCGAGCGCCTGCCGGGTCGCCCGGTCCGCGTCGGCGGGCAGCGTCTCGAACTCGTCGTCCGCGTCCGTGTGCGGTTGGTCGTGCAGCAGTTCGCGCAGCGCGGCCATGGCGTCGTCGTCGAACACCTGGGCGTAGATCATCAGCATGGAGCGGTCCACGTCCGTCAGGTCGCGCGCGACGGCGCTGAACCCCGCCGGCAGGTCCGCCGGGGCGCGGTGCTCCAGGATCACCGCCAGCTCCGCCCGGACGCGCTGGAGCCGGGTGATCGTCGCCTCCAGCTCCGAGTCGAGCACGCGGAGCGCCTCGTCGGGGTCCTGGTCGGCGCGCCCCATCGTCGCGATCTGCGCGAGCGGCACCCCGAGGTCGCTCAGCCGCTTGATCTGCAGCAGCCGCACGAGGTGCGCGGTCTCGTACTGCTTGTACCCGTTGGACCGGCGGGCGGGCTCGTCCAGCAGGCCGATCTCGTGGTAGTGCCGGACGGCCTTGATCGTGGTCCCCGCGATCTCCGCGAGCTGGCGGGTGCTCCAGGCCACTGTCCGCTCCTCTCGGTCCGCCGGCGGGACCGCCGACGGACAGCAGTCCAAACCATGCCCTAGGGGCAGAGTCAAGCCCGGGCAGCCGCGGGGACGCCTCGGCCGGGGCCGGCCGTTCCCCTTCGAGACCGGGGTTTCTTCGCTTTGAGGCAGCTCAAAGCGAAGAAACCCCGGTCTCGAAGGAGCGGGGCCGGACGGCGTCAGAACTGGCCGGGCACGTAGTCCCCGGCCGGCTGCCGGTTGATGACGTTGATCCGGTTGTAGGCGTTGATGATCGCGATCAGCGAGATCAGCGCCGCGAGCTGGTCCTCGTCGTAGTGCGCGGCGGCCCGGGCCCACGTCTCGTCGGAGACGCCGCCCGAGGCGTCGGCCAGGCGCGACCCCTCCTCGGTCAGCTCCAGCGCGGCCCGCTCGGGCTCGGTGAACACGGTCGCCTCGCGCCAGACGGCGACCAGGTTCAGCCGGAGCTGCGTCTCGCCCGCGGCCGCGGCGTCCTTGGTGTGCATGTCGGTGCAGAAGCCGCAGCCGTTGATCTGGCTCGCCCGGATCTTCACGAGCTCCTGCGTGACGGCGGGCAGGGTCGAGTCCACGACGAGCTTGTTCGCGGAGTTGATGTGCCGCAGGACCTTTCCGGCGAAGGGGTTCCCGAAGAAGTCGATCCTGGCGTCCATGTGTGTGCTCTCCTTGGTAAGGGTGACGGCCCGCGTCGCGGGTCCGCACACCTGACCGGGACCGACCCACGGATGTGACCGGCCGAGACGTGAACGTCTTGTCTGCCCCTGGCGAATCCCCTCCCGGACCGCCGCCGCGCGGTGTGTGATGGGACCTATGGACGATCAGGAGGCACTGGACGCCTACTCGGCGTCGATCGTGCGCGTGGTCGACGCCGTCCTGCCGTCGGTCGCGGCGCTCTCGGTGCGGACGGCGCGCGGGGCCGGGGCCGGGAGCGCCTCGGTCATCCCGGGCGACCGGCTGCTGCTCACGAGCGCGCACGTCGTCGAGTCGGCCACCGACGTCCGCGCCGCCTTCTCCGACGGCTCGGAGGTCGCCGCGCGGGTGATCGGCCGGGACCCGCTCTCCGACCTCGCGGTGCTCCGGGCGGACGACGACCTGCCGCCCGCCCTGACCCTCGGGGACGCCGCCGCCCTGCGGGTCGGTCAGCTCGTCGTCGCCGTCGGCAACCCCCTCGGGCTGGCCGGCAGCGTCACCGCGGGGATCGTGTCCGCGCTCGGCCGCTCCCTGCCGACCGGGGCAGGCCGGATCATCGACGAGGTGGTGCAGACCGACGCCGCGCTCAACCCCGGCAACAGCGGGGGTGCGCTCGCGGACACGGCCGGGCGCCTCGCGGGCGTCAGCACCGCCGTCGCGGGCATCGGCCTGGGCCTCGCGGTGCCCGTCAACACCACGACCCGGGCGATCATCGACACCCTCGTCCGGGACGGCCGGGTGCGGCGCGCGTGGCTGGGCATCGCCGGGGCGCAGGTGGTGCTGCCCGAGCCGGTCGCGGAACGGGTCGGCTCCCGGACCGGCATGCAGGTGGCGCAGGTCATCGCGCGGTCCCCGGCCGACCTGGCGGGGATCCGGCGCGGCGACCTCCTCGTGGCGATCGACGGCGCGACCGTCGTGACGACCACGGCCGTGCAGCGCCTCATGGTGGGTGACGCGATCGGGCGGCGCACGGAGGTGACGGTGTGGCGCAACGGCGCCCTCGTCGACGCGGTGGTGCTCCCGCAGGAGCTCGTCACCGCGCCGTGAGGGCGCCGGGCCGCCGTCGTCCCGCCCACGCCGCGACCGCCGCCGTCACACCGCCGCGGCCGCGTCCGCCAGGATCCGGGCGAGCTCCGCCGGCCGCGTGAACATGGGCCAGTGGCCCGAGTCGAGGTCGACCAGGTCGACGTGCTTGGCGCGCGCGAGCTCGGGCACGTCGCCGGAGTCGATCCACTCCTGCGCCTGGGCGGGCGTGAACTCGGGGCACACGACCACCACGGGCACGTCGAACCGGCGCTCGTCGCTCAGGTGCACCACGCCGCGGGCGACCCCCTCGGGGACGGGCACTGCCCGGGCCGTGAAGTCGCTCCGTGCCGCCTCGGAGAGGTCCGCCGAGTCGGGCCCCTCGAACGGCTCCCAGCCGGGGAACGCCATGGCGCCGTCGACGACCTCGAACAGGTCGGCGTAGGGCTTGCCGTCGTCCCACGGGAAGCCGCCGATCAGCACGACGCCGGCCACGGCATCCGGCCGCGCGTCGGCGGCCAGCCAGGCCAGGGTGCACGCCGCGGAGTGCCCCACGACGAGCGGCCTGCCGGACGCCGCGTCCACGGCCGCGAGCACGGTCGCGACCTGGTCGTCCAGCGTCGCGTCCGTACGCCCGTCGCCCTGGCCGGGTAGCGTGACGGGCACCGGCCGGTGCCCCAGCGACTCGATCTGCGGGACGACGTCGTCCCACGCCGAACCGTCGAGCCAGAGGCCACCGATGAGCAGGATGTCCATGATTCTCGTCTCCCGTAGTCGTGCTGATCCGAACTGCGGCGCGCTGCCGACCCCACCAACGGTAGGACCGGTTCCGGACGATCTGCTACCGGATCAAAAATCCTGCGCGGCACCGATGACTTTGCCGTGACCCTCCCGTCCATCCCCAGAGAAAAGCCCGCAGCACGCCGCACCGCGCGGCGACCACGACAGGAGATCCACCCCATGCGCACCATCGTCGCCACGCACTTCGTCTCGCTCGACGGCAAGGTCGACCCCACCGGGGGCGACCCCGAGCTGCACGACACCGCGTGGACCTTCAAGACGGTCGACATGGTCCCCGAGGCCTACGAGCTCAAGGGCCGGGAGCAGGAGGAGGCCGGGGCGCTGCTGCTCGGGCGCACCAGCTACCAGATGTTCGCGCCGGTCTGGCCGGACATGGCCGAGTTCACGCGCTACAACGAGCTGCCCAAGTACGTCGTCTCCACGACCCTCACCGACGCGGACCTGACCGACAACTGGGGCGAGACCACCATCCTGCGCTCGCTGGACGACGTCGCCCGGCTCAAGGAGACCGACGGCGGCGAGATCCAGGTGCACGGCAGCGTGTCGCTGACCCGGGCGCTCGCCGACGCGGGGCTCGTCGACTCCTACCACCTGCTCGTCTTCCCGGTGCTCCTGGGCCAGGGCAAGCCGCTGTTCAGCGACACCGACAAGCCCGCGCAGAAGCTCCGGCTGGTCGAGCACGAGGCGTACAAGAACGGCATCCAGAAGCAGATCTTCGACGTCGTGCGCTGACGGCATAGCCTGCAGGGGTGCCGTCCGAGACCAGCCCCACCGCCCGCGCGCTGCGCGCCCTGGAGATCCTGCAGACCCGCCCGGGCACGACGGCGGAGGAGCTCGGCGCGCGGCTGGGTGTCACGGAGCGGGCCGCCCGCCGGTACGTCGAGATCCTCCGCGAGGCGGACATCCCCGTCACCTCGACCCGGGGGCCGCACGGCGGCTACCGCCTCGGGCGCGGTACCCGGCTCCCGCCGGTCACGTTCACGCAGACCGAGGCGCTCGGCCTGGTCATGGCGGTGCTCGACAGCCATCCGGAGGCCGACGACCTCGTTGACACCGCGCTCGGCAAGGTCATCCGCGCGCTGCCCGAGGACGTCGGCCGGCAGGCCGCCACCCTGCGCGAGCACGCCTCGGCTGCCCCGGACCGGTACGCGGCCCGCCCCGACACGGCCGTGACCAGCGAGCTCGTCGCCGCCGTCGCCGCCCGACGGCGCGTGCTGGTCACCTACCGCGGCGAGTCCGGCAGCGAGTGGGTCGCCGAGGTGGACCCCTGGGCCGTCGTCGTGCGCTACGGGCGCTGGTACCTGCTGTGCCACTCGCACCGGGCCGACGCCGTCCGCACGTACCGCGTGGACCGTGTGCTCGCCGTCGAGCACACCGACCGGCCCTCCGAGCCGCCCGCCGACCTCGACCCCGTCGCGGCGCTGGAGGAGCACCTCGGCACCGGCTGGCAGTTCACCACGCGCGTCGTGTTCGACGCCCCGCTCGCCGACGTCGCGCCCTGGGTCGGCGCGCAGATGGGTCGCCTCGAGGCGGCGGGTGAGGAGCGGTGCGTGCTGACCGGCACCACCCGCAACCCCGCGATGTACGCGCAGGAGTGGCTGGCGAGCGTGCCGTTCGCCTTCCGGGTCGAGGACGGCCCGGAGCTGCGGGCGGCGGTCGCGACGCTCGCGGAGCGGCTGGCGGCGGCGGTCCGGGACTCGTAGCACCTGCGGCCCCCTGGTCAGTGGCGGGCCCGGCGCTCCAGGTCGCCCAGCGTGGCCGGGAGGTCCGCCAGGGCGGACAGGGCGCGGCCCTGGCACAGGTCCACGACGTCGTCGTACGCGCGGGCGTCGTCCGTGTACGAGCGGGCGTGGTCGCGGACGTGCTCGGCGAGGAGCAGCGCGTCGCGGTGGTCGCCCAGCACGGACTGGATCCGGTGGCCGACGGCGCCCAGGTCCTTGGTCCTGCCGCCCAGCAGCCCGACCGGCTCGCGGGTGACGGCGTCGCAGGTGTGCCGCAGCCTCCGCGCCGCCTTGCGCAGCTCGTGGGCGGTCTCGGGGTCCGCGAGCCGGGGCGCGGCGTCGAGGGTGCGCCCCGCCTGCCGCCGCACGGTCCGGCGGGCGGCCTTCCTGGCCTGCTGCGCCGCCCGGTCGCCGAGCCGGGGCAGGGCCGCCCACTCGGCCAGCCGCCGGTCCAGGTCGCGATTGCGCTCCGACCGGATCCAGCGCACCGCCTCCGCGTGGGCGTGCAGATGGGCCGCCCGCAGCGGGTCGACCAGCGCGGAGCGGGTGTCGTCGTCCAGGCCCGCGGCGTCGGACGCCGCGGCGGCCTGCTGCGCCCGGACCTCCAGGTCGCGTGCCTTGCCCAGCACGTCGCCGAGCTCCTTGAGCCGGGACCGGAGCTCGGCCGCGGCGTCCCGGTCGAGGTACCTGCGGAACGCGGCCAGCACGTTGCGCAGGCGCCGTACCGAGGTGCGCAGCCGGTGCACGGCGTCGGGCTCGTCGGCCAGCGCCGCGGGGACGTCGTCGCGGATCTTGCGCACCAGGTCGCCGACCGCGAGGGTCAGCAGCTCGCCCGCGGTCCCAGGCGTGGAGGTGTTGACAGCGATCCGGCCAGGTTACCGCGCCCGGCCCGGCGTCACCTCGGGCGGGGTCAGGCGAGTGGAGCCCGGACGACGTCGACGCCCAGGGCCTCGATCCGCTCGGCGTCCGCGTCGTCGAGGGCCAGGTCGCAGACCACCGTGTCGAGCTCGTCCAGCGCCAGCACCCGGTACTTGGCGTAGCTCCCGAACTTGCCGCTGTCGGCGAGCAGCACCGTCGTGGTCGCCGAGGCCATGGCCGCGCGCTTCGCCTCGATCTTGGCCTCGACCGGCGTGGTGACGCCGTGGCGCGCGTCCCACGAGCTCGACGACAGGAACGCGATGTCCAGCGACAGCTCCGCCAGGGTCAGGGCGGCGAGCCGCCCGATCGTCGACTGGTTGTCGGGGTCCACCCGCCCGCCCACGCTGATGAGGTCCACGCTGGGGTGGTCGAGGAACGCGAGCACGGTGCTGAGGTCGTTCGAGACCACGGTGAGCCCGGTGCGCTCCTCCAGGAACGGGCGCATCGCCTGCACCGTGGTGCCGGCGTCGAGGTAGAGCGTCATCGAGTCGGTGACCATCTCGGCCGCGGCGCGGGCGATCGCGGTCTTCTGCGCGAGCCCGGTCACCGCCTTCTCGGCGCGCCGGGGCTCGTTCAGCAGCCGGGTCACCAGGGTGGCGCCGCCCTGCGTCGCGCGCACCCGGCCCTGCTCGGCGAGCAGCGCCACGTCCCGGCGCGCGGTCATCTGGCTGATGCCGAGCAGCTCGGTGATCTGCCGGTAGCTGAGCACCTGCTCCGTACGCAGGTGCCGCAGGATCTGCTGCCTGCGCTGCTCCGGGATCAGCGCCGTCGTCTTCGCCATCATCGCCTCCTGCGCGTCAGTCTAGGGTTCCGGAGTCCATGGGCTGCCCCACCGGTCGGCCAGCTCGCGGATGCGTCCGGGCGCCAGCTCGCGGCGCTCCGAACCCGCCGTGAGCAGCGCGATCCGGCACGCCTCCTCCAGCTCCGTGGCGCGGTCGACCGCCTCGTCCAGGCTCGCCCCGGCGACGACGGCGCCGTGGTTGGCGAGCAGCGCGGCGCGCAGCGGCCACGGCGCGGCCAGCAGGTCGTCGCCCAGCGCCGGGTCGCCGGGATGGCGGTAGGGGAGCAGGGGCGCCTGGCCCACCCGCATCACGAAGTAGGGCGTGAGCGGCGGCACCGCGTTGTGGGCGGCCCACGGCGCGAGGCAGGCCAGCGCCACGGCGTGCGGCGAGTGCACGTGCACCACCGCGCGGTAGCCGTCCTCGCGGCGGTAGAAGGCGGTGTGCAGCGGGGTCTCCTTGGAGAACCGCGCGCCGCCCAGATGCGTGCCGTCGAGCGAGACCTCCGCGATCCCGTCGGGCGTCAGCCGGCCGAGCGAGGTGCCCGTGCCGCTGATCAGGATGCGGTCGCCGTCGCGGACGCTCACGTTGCCGCTGCTGCCGGGGCTCAGGCCCGCCTCGACGAGCTGACGGCCGGCCTCGATCAGCGCGGCCACGGGGCCGGTCGCGCCGCTCATGCCAGCACCTCCCACGCCTGGGTGAACAGGTCCTCGGCACCGAAGTTGCCGCTCTTGAGCGCGAGCGCCACGGTCCGGCCGCGTCCGGCGTCCGGAGCGGCGTCGTCCACCGCGCCCGCCGCCCAGCAGACGCCGGGGGCCAGCTCCGGCCCGATGTGCAGCGCGCCCATGCCGAGCGCCCGCACCACGGCGCCGCTGCTCTCGCCCCCCGCGACGATCAGGGCAGTGACGAGCCCGCGCTCCACGAGCAGCCGGGCGACTCCGGCGAGCACCCGCTCGACCACCGGCGCCACCTCGACGCCGTCGAGGTGGGATCGCACGTCCGAACGTTCGCGCGCCGCGCATACCACCGGGTGCGAGTCCGGGGACTGCTCCTCGACCCAGGCGACCAGCTCGGCGATCGTGGCGTGCTCGTCGCCGACCGCCGCCGCGACGTCGATCAGCCGCACCGGCTGCGTCTGCGCCGCGTGGGCGATCTGGGCGAGCGTCGTCGCGGACACGCTGCCGCACAGCACGGCGCCGCGACCCGTCGCGGGAGCTGACCACAGGGCGTCGGGGAGCCGCGGCCCGGGGATGCCGAGCGCCAGGCCCGAGCCGCCCGAGACCAGGACGTCGCCGGCCGTGGCCGCACCGATGGTCACCAGGTCGTCGTCGGTGATCGCGTCGACCACCGTGTACCGGGCGGCCGAGGTGTCCAGGGCGCGCCGGACGGCGTCGGCCCCCTGGCGCACGGTTTCGAGGGCGACCTCGCCGACGTCGTGCGGCGTCTGCGGCCGCAGCAGGTCCGCGACGCGCGAGCGGGTCATGGGCGTGAGCGGGTGGTGCTGCATCGAGGAGTTCTCCAGCAGGTCGGTGCCCACGAAGAGGTGCCCCTGGTAGACCGTGCGCCCGTTGGCGGGCAGCGACGGCGCGACGACGGCGCGGTCCGTGCCCACGGCGTCCGCCACGGCGTCGAGGACCGGCCCGATGTTGCCCTCGTCGGTCGAGTCGAACGTGGAGCAGTACTTGACGTAGAAGCGGTCGGCGCCCCACGAGCGCAGGCGGGTCACCGCGTCGAGCGAGGCGGTGACGGCCTCGGCGCGCGGCGCGGTGCGCGTCTTGAGCGCGACCACCACGGCGTCGACCTCGGCGAGCTGGGCGGGCGAGAGCGTGCCGTCCTCGATCACCACGGAGACGCGGTGACCGGACGTGCGCAGCATGGTCGCGAGGTCGGTGGCGCCGGTGAAGTCGTCGGCGATGGATCCGAGCATGCTCAGATCTTCTCACACCGTGTGAGTATTTGATGCGAAGTTGGACGATGTTAGAAACTGTGGCACAGTTGCCGCCAGCCCGCTCGAACGCCGAGCGGGTGCACGACGATCGGAACAACGGTGATCCTCAATCACGCCTCCCGGACGCGAGCCCCGCTCCGCGTCGCCCTGACGGGTGCGAACGGCGGCTACGGGCGCACGTTCCTGGCGCAGCTCGCGCTGACGCCCGAGATCCGCCCGGCGGTGCTGGTCGACCCCGACGTCGCCGGCGTGCGCCGCATGCTCGACGAGCTGGGCTACCCGGCCGAGCATGTCGCCGAGTCGGCCGACGCGGCCACCACGGCCGCCCTGGTCGAGCAGGACCGCATCGTGCTGGTGGCCTCGGCCGACGCCCTGGACTGGGCCGGCATCGACGTCCTGGTCGAGGCCTGCGGCCGCGTCGCGGCCGGCTTCGGCTACGCCGCGGCGGCCCTGGAGCACGGCACGCACGTGGTCATGGTGAGCAAGGAGGTCGACACCGTCGTGGGCGCCGACCTCGGTGCGCGCGCCGCCACGAGGGGCCTCAGCTACCTGCCCGGCGACGGCGACCAGCCCGCCAACCTGCTGCGCCTGGTCGACTGGGTGAGCGCCGTGGGCCTCGACATCGTGGCGATCGGCAAGTCCGGCGAGTACGACCTGGAGCTCGACCCCGCCACCGGCCGCGTCACGCAGGCCGGCGTCACGGTCGACGCCCCGGCGCTGGTCGACCTGCTGGAGCTGGGCGACGACGTCGCGGGCACCCTGGCCCGCCGCGCCGACGCCGTCCGCGGCCTCAAGCGGGCCGCCGCCGCCGACTCGTGCGAGATGACCGTGGTCGCCACCCGCACCGGCACGAGCGCCGACGTCGAGGCTATGCACTACCCCGTGGCCCGCATCGCGGAGCTCGCCGACATCTACGCCGCCCGCGAGGACGGCGGCATCCTGGAGCACGACGGCGTCGTCGACGTCTTCTCGGCGCTCCGGCTGCCGGGCGAGGCGAGCTTCGCCGGGGGCGTGTTCGCCGTGGTGCGGACCGGCGACCCGGTCACCTGGGAGCTGCTGCGCGGCAAGGGCCACGTGATCAGCCGCGACGGGAAGTACGCCTGCATCTACTGGCCGTACCACTACATGGGCGTCGAGACGCCGCTCACGGTGCACGCCGCCGTGGACCGGGTGCCGGCCCTGCGGCCGCGCTGGACCACGCTGCTCGCCGCCCGCGCCGCCGAGGACCTGGCGGCCGGCACGACGCTGCGCGTCGAGGGCCACCACCACGAGATCGCCGGGGTCGCCCCCGTGATGATCGACCCGGCCGAGGGTGTCGCCCCCGACGCCATCGCCCCTTACTACCTGCTCGACGGCGCGCGCCTCGCGCGTCCGGTCGCCGCGGGCACCCTGATCGGCCTGGCCGACGTCGAGGGGGTCGACGAGCCCGCGCTGGCCGCGTACCTGGCGGGCACCGCCGACACCACGGGCGCCGCCGACACCACCACCGCCGGGACCACCGGCACCACCACGAACGGAGACGATCGATGACGATTCTCGCCCCGTGCACGCAGGCCGCACGCTCACGCAAGGAGCTGACGGCATGACCGCCGAGATCGTCGCCCTGATCGGGCTCGCGCTCGTCTTCGGGATCTCCGCGCTGCGGAACGTCCACATGGGCGCGCTCGCGCTGGTGGCCGCCTTCGTGGTGGGCATCGGAGTGGTGGGGGAGGGGCTCGACGACGTGCTCGGCGGGTTCCCCGTCGACGCGCTGATCATCCTGGTGGGCATCACCTACCTGTTCGGCATCGCGCGCGAGACCGGCACCATCGACTGGCTCGTGGACCGCTCGCTCGGGCTGATCGGTGACCGCGTGGCGCTGCTGCCGTGGGGCCTGTGGCTCATCGCCACCGGCGTGGCCTGCCTCGGCACGTCGCACGCCGCGTTCGCCGTGGTGCCGATCGCCATGAGCCTGGCGGCGACCCACCGCATCAGCTCCACCATGATGGGCATCGCGATGAGCTCCGCCATCGTCGGTGGTGCGCTCGCGCCCACCAGCATCGTGGGCATCACCGTGCAGACCGTCGCCTCCAGCGCGGACATCCCCTACGACGCAGGCCTGATGTTCGGTCTGTCCGTCGGCGTCAACGCCCTGGTCGTGCTCGCGGCCTTCTTCCTGTTCGGCGGGCGCGAGCTGATCCAGCGCACGCGGCTGGCCCGCTCGACGTCGGACGGCGGCGCGGGCGGTGGCGCCGGCGGGTCCGGCGGCGCGGCGGGCGGTTCCGGCGGCGGCGTCGCCACGCTGGAGCGCACGGAGATCAAGGCACCAGCGAAGATCACGGCGATGCAGGTGCTCGTGATCGTCTCGATCCTGGTGCTGATCGGCGGGTTCTTCCTGCTCACCACACTCGACGTCGACATCAACCTCGGCGTGGTCGCGCTGACCATCGCGGTGATCCTCGCGCTCGTGGACCCCGGCGTCGGACGCCGCGGGATCTCGCGGATCGACTGGAGCACCATCCTGCTGCTCGGCGGCATCATCACGTACGTCGAGGTGCTCACGCGGCTCGGCGCGATCGACCAGCTCGGCGAGGCCGCGCGGTCGGTCAGCGAGCCGCTCGTCGCGGCGCTCGTGCTGTGCATCGTGGCGGGCCTGGTCTCGGCGTTCGCGTCGACCATCGGCATCATCGGTGCGCTCATCCCTCTCGCCGTGCCGCTGCTCGTGCCCGGCGGCGGCCTGGAGACGACCGGGTTCATCTACGCCCTGGCGATCTCCGCCTCGCTGGTCGACTGCGCGCCGTTCGGCACCACCGGCGCGACGATCGTCGCCTCGACGGTGGAGCGCGATCGGCCGACGGTGAACCGGAACCTCACCATCTGGGGCCTGTCGATGGTGATCATCGGCCCGGTCGTCACGCTGCTGACGATGGTCGTGCCCTTCCTCTGGGCCTGACCCCCGTCAGGGACAGCACCTCAGGGCAGGATCGAGTCCACGTAGCCGCCGTCCACCCGGACGGCGGCTCCCGTGGTCGCGGAGGCGAGCGGCGAGCTGAGGTAGGCGACCATGTTCGCGATCTCCTCCGGCTCGATGAGCCGCTGGAGCAGGGACTGCGGGCGGTACAGCCGCATGAACACCCGCTGCGCCTCCTCCCAGGGCAGGGTCTCGTCCACGAGCTCGTAGACGAAGTTCTCGACGCCGCCGGTGTGGGTGGGGCCGGCGATGACGGAGTTGACCGTCACGCCGGTGCCCGCCGCCTCCTTCGCGAAGCCGCGGGAGACGCCCAGCAGCGCCGTCTTCGAGACGCCGTAGTGGATCATCTCGGCCGGGATCACGATGGCCGAGTCGCTGGCGATGTTCAGCACCCGTCCCCAGCCGCGCGCCGTCATGCCGGGCAGCGTCTCGCGGATCAGGCGGACGGCTGCCAGCACGTTGACCTCGAAGTACCGGCGCCACTGGTCGTCGTCGATCTCCAGGGGCGGCACGCTGCCGAAGATGCCCAGGTTGTTGACCAGCACGTCGATGTCGCCCACGGCCGCGAGCACCTGCGCGGCCCCCGCCGCGTCGGTGACGTCGCCGGTCGCCGCGACGAGCTCGCGGTCCGCCGACTCCTCCCGCAGCTCGTCGATCGAGGCGACGACGCCGTCGGGGCGGCGTCCGTTGATCGCCACCCGGGCGCCCGCGTCGGCGAGCGTCGCGGCGATCGCCCGTCCGATGCCCTGGGTCGAGCCGGTCACCAGCGCGGTCCTGCCGGTCAGATCGATGCGCATCTTTCCCCTTGCTCTCTCGTCTGCTCTGTTGCCCGGCCCCGTCCAGCTCACCCAGCCTGAACTATCCGGCTGAGCCCGCAAACGCAGGCTCCAGCCGAACGAGATCCTGCTCCGGCAACGCTCAGTCGTCGGTGCGGGACCAGCGGTCCCAGAGCCACAGGAGGAAGACGAGCAGCAGGAACGCGGGGACGCCCGCTACCCCGAGCCGGGCGAACCAGCTCGTCATCTCGGTGCCGAGGCCCGGTCGCGACCCGTCGGCACTGCTTGGTCCGTCACCGCCGTCCGCGCCGCCGCCCGTGTCGGACGTGCCGTCCCGGGCGTCGCCGGTGCCGTCGGGGGAGCCGGATCCCGCGGCGTTGCCCGGCTCCCCGGACGTGTCAACGGGGATCCCGAGGTCGGTGAGCCAGCCCGACACCGTGCTCGCAAGGTCCTCGCTCGATCCGTCGGCGCTGCCAGGATCCGCACCGCTGCCGTCCGCACCGCCGACGTCCGCGCCCTCGCTGGCAGGGGAGCCGCTTCCGGAGCGGGCGCCCCCGGCGCCGCCTGCTCCGGCATCACCCGCACCCGGGTTCGCGGCCGACTCGGCGGCCGGGGGGTCGTCGGGCTGGTTGGCCGCCATCGCCGCGGCACCGCCGCCGATCGCGAGCGCGGCCAGCACACCGGCCACGATCGCGGCCTCCTTCTTGCCGAACGCCGGCTTCGGGGCGCCCGCGGCCCCTGCCGCCCCCGCGCCGGCCCCCGCCGCGCCGGCCACCGCGGCACCCAGCGCACCCGTGGCCGCGGCGCCGGCGACGAGGTGCTGTCCCAGGTCACGGAGCATCCAGGACACCTCGCGCACGTCGATGAACGCGCGCGTGCACTCGGCACAGCCGTCCATGTGCGCCTCGACCCGGGCACGGCGCCGGGGGAGCAGCCGCTCCTTGAGGTAGTCGTGCATGGCGGCACGGGTGGTGCGGCACTCGGGTTCGTTGACCTCCTGGGCGTGCGCGGCGGCGAACGCGCCGGCGAGGCGTTCCTCGGCCCGCCGCAGCCGCATGGTCACGGCGTGCGGACGCACCCCGAGGTCGCCGGCGATGTCGGCGACGGCCAGGTCACGGACGTGCCTGTCCAGCAAGATCTTGCGGTCGTCGTCGGCCAGGTCGGACAGCGCCGAGCGGAGCATCGAGACGTCCACCTCGCGCTCCGCGTCCAGCTCGGCACCGGCGACCGGGGGTGTCAGCGCCGCGAGGGTGTCGTCCTCGACCGGGCGGGCGCGGCCGGCCTCGCGGGTCATGGAGATGGCCTCGTTGACCGCGGCCCTGCGCCAGTACGGGGCCGGGTCCTCGATCGTCCTGCCGGTGGAGACGATCCGGACCATCTTCTCCAAGGCGCGGCTGGTGGCCTCCTCGGCGTCGATGCCGGGTACGCGCGCCGCGACGGAACGCACGACGTTGGGCCGGTGCAGCACCCAGTCGTCGATCTGCAGCGCGCGTGCGGCAGTCATACCGGCCGATCCCCTCCCGTTCGGGGACCATTCCACCGAGGTCGGGCACCGGCCGCGCGACGAACCGCAGAATGTGCGTCAACGCACGATCGGCTTGACGAGCGGCGTGCGGGCACCTAGTTTGAGTGAAACTTCACGTAAATCTGGAGGGTGTCATGTCGGACCCGAGTCTCGAGAAGCTGATGCGCGCCAACCTGCTGGAGGTCTTCGGCGAGCGCGACGCCGCTCGCCGGGCGGAGGCGATCCGCCGGACGTACACCCAGGACGTGGTCTTCGCCGACGCGGAGGGCCAGGTCGAGGGGCACGAGGCGCTCGACGCCAAGGTGCGGGAGATCCTCGACGGGGCGCCGGGGTTCGTGTTCCGGCCGGACGGGGACTTCTACCAGGTGCAGGACCTGGGCTACCTGGCGTGGGCGCTCGGGCCGGAGGGCGCGCCGCCAGTGGTCCGCGGCACGGACATGGGCTTCGTCCGCGACGGGCTCCTCGCGAAGGTCTACACCGTCCTGTTCCGCTGAACCGCATGGGTCGGTACGACGTCCCCCCGGAGTCGCCCCTCGCGTTCCTCGACGACGATCAAGTGCGCGCCTGGTACGCCTTCATGAAGGTCCACCTGCGCCTGCGGTACGAGATGAACCACCAGCTTCAGGCCGACGCCGACGTCTCCCTGGCGGACTACGACGTCCTGGTCGCGCTCACCAGCGAGGAGGACGGCAGGATGACGGTCTCCGACCTGGCCACGCGCATCGGTGCCGAACGGAGCCGGGTGTCCCACCAGGTGCTGCGCATGGCCCGCCGGACGCTGGTCGAGGTCACCCCGAACGTGCGGGACCGCCGGGCGAAGGACGTCACCCTCACCGCTGAGGGCCGTGCCCTGCTCGCCCGGGCCTCGCCGGGGCACATCGCATTCGTGCGCTCCGTCTTCCTCGACGCGCTCTCAGGCGCGCAGACCCGGCAGCTCGCGAGCGCGTTCGAGAGCATCTACGACCAGCTGATCGCGCACGGGACGCTCCCGCGCCCCGCGGATCATCCCTGAGCGGCCGCCGGAGGAGCGGGAGGGGTTCAGCGCCGCCGCAGCACGAGGCCGCGCACGTACGACGCCTGACCCGCGTGCTGCAGGTCGTCGTTCACGACGCTGACCAGCCGGACACCGAGCGTGACCGGCGGGTCCCACCGCGTGTCGACGACGCGGTCGAGGTCGTCGTCGGACAGCGTGCCCAGGTAGCGCACGGTCCGGTCGTGCACGGCGTCGTGGTACGCCGTGAGCAGGTCGCCGGAGGGGACGCGGACCGCGGCGACCTGGTCGGCGTCGTGCCGGTAGCCGGTCTCCTCCGCCGGGAAGGGCAGCCCGAACCGGCGGTCCCAGCCGTCGTCCGACCAGATCTGGCTGGTGCCGGCGGCGTCGGCGACGTGGTCGTCCTGGACCCGGGTCAGGTGCCAGACGAGCCACGCGACGGAGTTGGACCCGTCGTCGGGCCGGAAGGCGAGCTCGTCCGCGGTCAGTCCCCGGACCGCGCCGCGCACCGTCTCCTTGATCCGGCCGAACGCGTCCACCAGCAGATCCGTACCCCGCATCGTTCCCCCTCAGGCCTCGACGTCGCGTTGCGGTGCCACGATGCCACAGCGCCGCCGCCGGCGGCTGCTCAGCCCCGCCGACGGCGCACGCTCAGCCGTCCGCGAGCCGGATCATCACCTTGCTGCTGTCCCGGCCCGCGGCGGCGGCCAGCGCCGCGCCGGCCTCCTCGATGCCGAACCGGTGGGTGATCACACCGGACACGTCGAGCCCGTCGCGGAGCGCGTCGAGCGCGTCGCCGATCTCCTCGACGAACCGGTAGGCGCCGATCCACGTGATCTCGCGGGTCACGAGGTCGCCGAGCGCGGCGGGTGCCGCCGTGCCGGGCAGGTTGCCGACCTGCACGAGGGTGCCGCCGCGGGCCGTGGCCCGCAGCACGCCGCCGAGCGCCGCCGGGGCGCCGGACGCCTCGAAGACGAGCTCGCTGTCGGGCGGCAGCACGTCGCCGTCCGCCACGTTGAGCACGTGGTCGGCGCCGAGCTCCTTGGCCACGGCCAGGGAGGCGTCGGAGACGTCGGCCGCGGTGACGGAGGCGGCGCCGGCGTGCTTCGCGGCGGCCACGACGAGGCACCCGATGGGACCCGCGCCGTTGACCACCACGTCGCGCCCGGTGACGGCGCCGGCCCGGCGTACCGCGTGCATCGCCACGGCGAGCGGCTCGGCCAGCGCGCCCAGCTCGGTGCCGACGCCGTCGGGCAGACGGCGGAGCTGGGCCGCGGGGACGGCCCGCAGCTCGCTGAACCCGCCGTCGGTGTGGGGGTGGAAGGCGGCCGACCCGAAGTACCGGACCTGCGAGTGCAGGTTGGTGCGTCCGGCCAGCCGCTCGGGCAGCACGGACTCGGCAGTGGCCTGCGCCGGGTGCACCGTGACCGGCGTGCCCGGCGCCCAGCCGGTCACGCCGGGCCCGCTCGCGACCACGCGCCCGGCCACCTCGTGGCCCAGCACCAGCGGGTCGCGCAGCACCGCGGTGCCCGAGGCGCCGTTCCTCCAGTAGGCGACGTCGGACCCGCAGACGCCGCCCCACTCCATGGCCACGACGACCTCGCCGGGCCCCACCACGGGGTCGGGGCGCTCCTCGACCCGCAGGTCGCCGGCGCCGTGGACGACGACGGCCCTCATGCCGCGTCCTCGAGCTGGACCAGGTCGCGGCCCTGGGTCTCGGGGGAGAGGCGCGCCGCCACCAGGGTGATCGTCGAGTAGACGACGAGCATCGCCGCGATGGGCCACCAGCTCCCGGTCGCCGCGGTCAGCGACGCGGCGATGACCGGCCCGATCGCGGTGGCGAGGATGCCGCCGATCTCCTTGGACAGGGCGAGCTGCGTGAACCGGGTGCGGGCGCCGAACAGCTCGGCCATCGTCACGCTCTCCAGGGCGAACAGGCCCAGCACGCCGAGGTTGAGGCCGGCGATCATGCCGAACAGGAGCGCGGCGGTGCTGCCGCTCGTGATGAGCAGCATCATCGGGAACGCGAACGCGATGGTCAGCAGGGACAGCGCGGTGTAGATGGCGCGCCGGCCGAACCGGTCGCCCAGCATGCCGACCAGGGGCACGGTCACGAAGCCCGCGATGGAGCCCCACATGATGGCCTCGGTGGGCAGGGCCCGGTCCATGGCGAGGCTGGTGGCGATGTAGCCCACCAGGAAGGTCTGCACCAGGCCGGAGTTGCCCGCCTGGCCGAACCGCAGGGCCAGGGTCAGGAAGAACGCCTTGCCCTTGCGCTGCGCCAGGGCGGCCTCCAGCACGGGTGCGGCCTCGGCCTCCTTGACCTCGGCGCGGGTCAGGGCCACGCCGTCGACGACGTCGGGGCGGGCCTCGAAGACGGGGCTCTCCTTGACGTTCCGGCGGATCCAGACGGCGAAGATCATCAGCACGAAGCTGAGCAGGAACGGCAGGCGCCAGCCCCAGGACAGGAGCTGCTCCTCGCTGAGCACGACCAGCAGCAGGGCCCACAGGGCGGAGGCCGCCAGGGTGCCGGAGTTGGTGCCGAGCGAGACCAGCGAGGCGACCAGGCCGCGCCGCTTGACGGGCGCGTACTCGGCCAGCATCACGGTGGCGCCCGCGATCTCGGCGCCGGCGCCGAAGCCCTGGATCAGCCGCAGCGCGACCAGGAGGATCGGCGCGGCGATCCCGATCATCTGGTAGGTCGGCAGCACGCCGATCAGCGTGGTCGAGACGCCCATGAGCGCGATGGTCAGGAACAGCACCTTGCGGCGTCCGATCCGGTCGCCCATGCGGCCGAAGTAGACGGCGCCCGCGAGCCGCGCCACGTACCCGACGCCGTAGGTGGCCATCGCGGCGATCAGCGCGATGGCGGGGCTGACCCCGGGGAAGAAGATCTGGTTGAAGACGATCGCGGCCGCCAGCGAGTAGAGCTGGAAGTCCATGAACTCCATGGCCGTGCCGAGCCAGCCGGACACGGCGGCCCGGGTGAGGTCCTTGGTGGACCGGGTGACTGCGTTGCCCGGCGAGCTGCCCGGTGAGGTGTTCCCCGATGAGGTGTCGCCCGGTGAGGTCATAGCGGTGTCCGCCATGGGAGGTGCTCCTTGACTTCTGTGACTGACGTCGTTGTCCGCACGGCCGCGACGGCCGATGTGTGGCAGGCCTTGTATGTAAGCAGCGTCCACAAGTCTGTGTCAACCGTCGGTGGCGCGGGATCGGGCGCCGTCTCGTCTAGACTCCGGGCATGGGGCAAGCCTCGACCCGATCGAACCGGAGCGTCGTCTACGAGACGCTGCGGCGCAAGGTGCTCACGCTGGAGCTCGCTCCGGGCGCCTCCCTGTCGGAGAACGAGCTGGCCGCGTCCCTCGGCGTGAGCCGCACGCCGGTGCGCGAGAGCCTGATCCTGCTCGGCGAGGAGGGCCTGGTCCGGGTCTTCCCCAAGGTCGGGTCCTTCGTCTCCCGGGTCGACGCCGAGCGGGTCGCCGACGCGCAGTTCCTCCGCGAGGCGGTCGAGCTGGCCGCCTTCGACGACATCCCCGGGACCCTCGACCCCGACCTGCTCGCGGAGCTCCGGGCCAACCTGGAGCAGCAGCGCGAGCCCGGGCTCGACATCGAGCGGTTCTTCGCGCTCGACGAGGCGTTCCACCACGGCCTGCTGCGGCTGAGCGGGCACGGCAGGGCCTGGTCGACGGTCGTCGCGGCCAAGGGGCACCTCGACCGCGCGCGCCGCCTCGGCCTGCACGAGACCAACGGTGTCGGCCGCTTCGTGGACGAGCACCATGCCATCCTCGACGCCGTGGTCGCCGGTGACATCTCCGGCGCCCGCGACAGCCTCCGGGCGCACCTGCGTGCCGTCTTCGACGACATCGAGAAGACCCGGCAGCGCTCGCCCGAGCTGTTCGCCGCGGACGACGGGACCGTGCCCGTGCGCCGCAGCATCGCCGTCTGGGAGTAGCCCTCCACCGTCCCGGGCGAGCGGGCCGGCGACCCCATGTACTACCAGGGGGGTACACAGGAGTCATCGCTGGGACGATTCGCGCGCGCCCGTGGTGGACCAGAGTCGGTCACGTCAACACCTCCGGCACCACGAGAGAGGCGGCCGCCGTGGCCTCCCCACTGATCTCCGTCAGCAACCTGCGCAAGACCTACGGGTCCGGCCCCGGCGCCTTCGAGGCGCTCAAGGGTCTCGACCTGGACATCGCCCCGGGCGAGTCCCTGGCGATCGTCGGCAAGAGCGGCTCGGGCAAGTCGACCCTGATGCACCTGCTCGCCCTGCTCGACCGGCCCACCTCCGGCACCATCACCCTGGACGGCGCCGACACGTCGCGGCTGTCCGCGCGGCAGCTCAACCACACCCGCAACAGCGCCTTCGGGTTCGTCTTCCAGCAGTTCTTCCTCAACGCCCAGGCCGGCGTGCTGGACAACGTGACGCTCCCGCTCAAGATCGCCGGGGTGCCGCGCCGCGAGCGCACCGCCCGCGGCATGGCGGCGCTGGCCCAGCTCGAGCTCGACGACAAGGCGGGCAACCGGGCCAACGACCTGTCCGGCGGGCAGAAGCAGCGCGTGGTCATCGCCCGGGCGCTGATCAACGAGCCGCGCGTGATCTTCGCCGACGAGCCGACCGGGAACCTGGACACCGCCACGGGCGCCGTCGTGGAGGACATCCTCTTCGACCTGAACCGGCGCCAGGGCATCAACCTGGTGGTCGTCACGCACGACGAGGAGCTCGCCTCCCGCTGCGACCGCAGCATCCACGTCCGCGACGGCCGCGTGGCCGCGCACGCGGAGGTGGCGGCATGAGGGCGCTCGACGTCGTCACCACGGCGTTCCGCAACGCGTTCCGGTCCCGGTTGCGGACCAGCCTGACCGTCCTGGCGATCTTCATCGGCGCGTTCACGCTGTCGGTGACCAACGGCCTGGGCACCGGCATCAACCGGTACATCGACGACACGGTGGCGTCGGTGGGCGTCGACGACGTCATGACCGTCACCGCGACGAACGAGGACGCCCCGGCCGACGGCGGTCCCGCCGAGTACGACCCCGACCAGATCGCCGTCGAGGGTCCGCCCGGGGCGACGGCGACCGCCCTGACCGACGACGACATCGACACGATCGCCGGCATCGACGGCGTGCTGTCCGTCGAGCCGGTCAAGGAGGTCACCACCGACTACGTCCAGCACGACGGCGGCGACAAGCTCCAGCTCTCGATCTCCCAGTTCGTGCCGGGGATGAAGGTCGAGCTCGCGTCCGGCACCCAGGTCGACCTCGACGCCGCCGACCCCCAGGTGGTCCTGCCCGAGAGCTACCTGGAGCCGCTGGGCCTGGGCGGCGCGGCCGACGCCGTCGGGCAGACCGTCGTGCTGGCCGTCACCGACGGCACCGGCACGCAGGTGACAACGGAGGCGGACGTCGTCGGCATCGCCGAGCCCGGCGTGATCAGCATGGCCGGGGCGATCCCCAACGACACGCTCGCCGAGACGCTCTACGACCTGCAGACCACGGGGGCGCCGGAGGCGGAGACCACGCGGTACGCCCAGGCGTCGGTCTCGTTCGACGCCGCGGCGGGCGACGAGGCGACGCAGGCCCTCAAGGACCGGCTGGAGGACGCGGGCTACACCGCCTCCACCCTGGAGGACCAGCTCGGCACGATCACCTCCGTGATCGACGCCATCGTGCTCGTGCTCAACGGGTTCGCGGTGATCGCGCTGGTCGCGGCCGCCATCGGCATCGTCAACACCCTCTTCATGGCGGTCCAGGAGCGCACCCGCGAGGTGGGGCTCATGAAGGCGATGGGGCTCTCCAGCCCGCGCGTCTTCGCCCTGTTCAGCATCGAGGCGGTGGTCATCGGCCTGGTCGGCAGCGCCCTGGGTGTGCTCGCGGCGATCGGCGTCGGGCAGCTCGTGGGCGGAATCTCCGGGGACCTCCTGGCCAACCTCCCGGGGCTCACCCTCATCGCGTTCGACCCGGTGACGGTCGCCGCCGTGGTGCTGGGGGTCATGGCCATCGCGTTCGTCGCCGGCACGCTGCCCGCCCTGCGCGCCGCCCGGCAGGACCCGATCTCCTCGCTGCGGTACGAGTGACGCGCTGCCCGCCGCCCCCGGGGGCGGCGGGCAGGACCTGCCGTTACCTTCGAGCCCATGGACCTCCAGGTGGGCCGGGCCCGATGCTCGTAGCGGCGCTGTGGGGCGCGGTCGGTGCGGCGGCGCTGGTCGTCGGCGCCCTCGTCGCCTACGCCGGGGCGCCGAGCCGCCGGTTCATCGCCGTCGTCATGGCGCTCGGCGCCGGCCTGCTCATCGGGTCGGTCGCCTTCGAGCTGGTCGACGAGGCGGTCAAGACCGCGTCGGTCGGCCTCGTGGGGCTGCTCACGCTGCTGGGCGCCGCCACGTTCACCGTGGGGGACTGGTGGCTGGGGCGCAAGGGCGGCGGCGGGCGCAAGGACGCGGACGGGGCCCAGGCGGACGGGAACCCGCTCGCCATCGTCTTCGGCTCGGTCCTTGACGGCGTCCCGGAGTCGTTCGTGCTGGGTCTGACGGTGCTCCAGGGCGACGTCAGCGTCGCCCTGCTGGCGGGCATCGTCCTGAGCAACTTCCCGGAGGGCCTGTCGTCCTCCAGCGGGCTGCGCGCCACGGGCTGGGCGCGGTCGCGGGTGCTGTGGATGTGGTCCGTCGTCGTGCTGGTCTCCGCGGTGAGCGCCGCGCTCGGCTTCCTGCTCCTCGACCCGGCCACCGGGCGTACGGGGGCGGCCGCCCAGGGGTTCGCCGCCGGCGCGCTGCTCGCGATGGTCTCGAACACCCTGCTGCCCGAGTCGTACAAGGTGGAGGGCGTGGCGACCGGCTCGCTGGTGGCGATCGGCTTCGCCGTGTCCCTGATGTTGTCCGCGCTCTGACGGCGCGCGGTCGAGCGCCCCGCCGTCGCGCACCTCACCCGTTCTGGGGGAGCCCGGCCGGGGACGCCGCGGCGAGCATGGGGTCACCCGCGCAGGCAGCGGCACGTCCCGCCGACTCGAAGGAGACATCGTGGCCGACGCACCGAACATCCTCGTCATCTGGGGTGACGACATCGGGATGAGCAACATCAGCGCCTATTCCGACGGCGTGATGGGGTACCGCACGGAGAACATCGACCGGATCGCCGCGGAGGGCGTCCGCTTCACCGACTACTACGGGGAGCAGAGCTGCACCGCGGGCCGGGCGGCGTTCATCACCGGGCAGAACCCCTACCGGACGGGGCTGACGAAGGTCGGCATGCCGGGTGCGAAGGTGGGCCTGCAGGCCGAGGACCCGACGATCGCCACGGCGCTCAAGGAGCAGGGCTATGCGACTGCCCAGTTCGGCAAGAACCACCTCGGCGACCGCGACGAGCACCTGCCGACCATGCACGGCTTCGACGAGTTCTTCGGCAACCTCTACCACCTGAACGCGGAGGAGGAGCCGGAGCTGGACGACTACCCGAGACCGGAGGAGTTTCCCGACTTCCGCAAGAACTTCGGTCCGCGCGGGGTGCTCCACTCGTGGGCGAACGGCGACGGGACGCAGCGGATCGAGGACACCGGGCCGCTGACCCGCGAGCGCATGCGGACGGTCGACGAGGAGTTCCGGGACGCGGCGCTCGGCTTCATGCGGGACAAGGCCGGCGGCGACCGGCCGTTCTTCCTGTGGTTCAACTCGACCCACATGCACTTCCGCACCCACGGCAAGCCCGAGAGCAAGGGCCGGGCCGGCCGGTGGCAGTCGGAGTACCACGACACGATGCTCGACCACGACGACGTCGTCGGCAGCCTGCTGGACGAGCTGGACGAGCTCGGCATCGCCGAGAACACGATAGTCATCTACTCCACCGACAACGGCCCGCACATGAACAGCTGGCCCGACGCCGGGATGACGCCGTTCCGCAACGAGAAGAACTCCAACTGGGAGGGTGCCTACCGCGTGCCGGCGATGGTGCGCTGGCCGGGCAGGATCGAACCGGGCACCGTGCTCAACGGGCTCTTCAGCCACAACGACTGGTTCGTGACCCTGCTCGCGGCGGCCGGGGAGCCGGCCATCGCCGACAAGCTGCGGGAGGGCACCGAGCTCGCCGGCACCCGGTACAAGGTGCACCTGGACGGCCACGACCAGCTCCCGTACCTGACCGGCGCCGCCGAGGAGTCGCCACGCCGGCACTTCTTCTACGTGTCCGACGACGGGGACCTGACCGGGCTGCGCTTCGACAACTGGAAGATCGTGTTCCTCGAACAGCGTGCCGCCGGGACGCTCGACATCTGGCTCGAGCCGTACGTCGAGCTGCGCGCCCCGAAGATCTTCAACCTGCGCACCGACCCGTTCGAGCGCGCCGACATCACGTCCAACAGCTACTTCGACTGGATGCTGGACCACGCCTGGATCCTCGTGCCGGCGCAGACGTACGTGGGCCAGATGCTGACGACGCTGAAGGAGTTCCCCGCTCGGCAGGAGCCGGCGAGCTTCAACGTCGAGCAGGTGCTCGCCAAGCTCCAGTCCGGCCTGCCCAGCGCATGACGGCACACATGGACGAGGACACCCGCACCGCCGGACGCGTCCGGGTCGACGGCGGGCTGTTCCGGATGGGCTCCGACGACCACTACCCGGAGGAGGCGCCGGCGCACCCCGTGCGGGTCGACGGGTTCCGGATCGACCGGTTCGCCGTGACGAACGCGCAGTTCGACGTGTTCGTCGCGGCCACCGGGTACGTGACCGTGGCCGAGCGGCCGCTGGACCCGGCGCTCTACCCGGGCGCGCCGCCCGAGAACCTCGCGCCCGGGTCCATGGTGTTCACCCCGACCCCTGGCCCGGTGGACCTGCGCCACCTCAGCCAGTGGTGGGCCTGGGTCCCCGGGGCGTCGTGGCGCCGTCCGGAGGGGCCGGGCTCCGGGATCGACGAGCGTGGCGACCACCCCGTGGTCCAGGTCGCCCACGAGGACGCCGCCGCCTACGCCGCGTGGGCCGGGGCGCGCCTGCCCACGGAGGCGCAGTGGGAGTACGCCGCCCGGGGCGGGCTCGACGGCGCCGAGTTCACCTGGGGCGACCAGGCCCGGCCCGGCGGCCGGGTCCTGGCGAACACCTGGGACGGCCCCGACTTCCCGTGGCGGTCGACCGGCGGGTCAGGCTTCACGCGGACGGCCCCGGTGGGGTCGTTCCCGCCGAACGGGTACGGCCTGTTCGACATGGCGGGGAACGTCTGGGAGTGGACGGCGGACTGGTGGACCGGCCGTCACACCGCGGCGGCACCCGACGCGTGCTGCGCGCCCGTGAACCCGCGCGGCGGGGATGCCGAGGCCAGCCGGGACCAGCGTCAGCCGCAGTTCGCCGTGCCCCGCAAGGTCATCAAGGGCGGGTCCTTTCTCTGCGCCGACACGTACTGCCGGCGCTACCGGCCCGCCGCGCGCCGACCGCAGGCCGTCGACACCGGGATGAGCCACGTCGGCTTCCGCTGCGTCCGTGAAGACGCCGCCCCCGCGGTTCCGCCAGGCACCACTCTCCTTGGAGTCGCACCATGACCGACGTCGGCCAGCTCCCCTCGTGGCGTCCCGGCGGCACCCGGGACGCCCTGCTCGGGTTCCTCGACGACGCCACCACGATCCCGCCCGAGGACCGCGTCGCCTACTTCGACAACGACGGCACGCTGTGGTGCGAGCGCCCCACCTATGTCCAGTACGAGTTCTACGTCGACGCGCTGCGGCGACGGGTCGAGGCGGACCCGTCGCTCGCGGGGGAGGCCGAGTTCCGCGCCGTGCTCGCGGGTGACAGCGCGGCGGTCGGGGAGATCGGGCTCGAACGCGTGGCGCTGGCACTGGCCGGCCTCTTCCAGGGGCTCGACCCGCAGGCGTTCACGCGCGAGGCCCGGACCTTCCTCGCCGGCGGTGCCCACCCCACCCTGGGCCGGCCGCTGAGCGCGGTCCGCTACCGCCCGATGCTCGAGCTCCTCGACGCGCTGCGGGCACTGGACTTCACCGTCGGGGTCGTCACGGGCGGTGGTACCGAGTTCGTCCGCGCGGTCAGCCAGGAGCTGTACGGTGTGCCGCCCGAGCTGGTCGTCGGGACGATGATCGCGTACGACCTCGGGCAGGACGCCGACGGCCGGCCCGCCCTGCGGCGCACGGCTCGCGTGCTGGGCGACGTCAACGAGGGCGCCGCCAAGGTGACGAACATCCAGACCCAGCTTGGCAGGCCCCCGGTGCTCGCGGCCGGGAACTCCGCGGGGGACCACGAGCTCCTGGAGTGGGCCGCGGCCGCCGCCGGGCCGCACCTGTCCCTGCTGGTGGACCACGACGACCCCGAGCGAGAGTTCGCCTACGCCAGCCAGGCCCAGACCTTCGAGGCGACGGAGCCGGTCACGGCGACGGCCGACCGCCTCGGCTGGACGACCGTCAGCATGAAGGACGACTGGGCGGTCGTGTTCCCGTGAGCAGGGCTTCCGGCAAGCAGAGAGGTACGAAGATGAGACGGACAACAGGGGTCCTGGTCGGGCTGATGCTCCTGGCGACGGGCGCGTGCTCGGGCGACAGCCCGGAGGCGAACACGGAGCAGGCGTGCGGCGCGGCCGACGACCTCACGGCCGCGCTGGACGACTTCCGCTCCACGCTGACGCCCGACGCCACGGTGGACGAGGTCCGCGCCGCGCGCGACGACCTGGGCCAGGCGTGGCAGGAGTTCGACTCGGCGGCGTCCGACGTCGTCGCGGACCGCTCCGAGGAGCTCGACGAGGCGTGGGACGGCCTCCAGAAGGCCGTCGACGACGTCGCGGGCGAGGCGACGGTCTCAGGTGCGATCGACACGCTCCGCGACGAGGCGCAGGGCCTCAAGGACGCCAAGGACGACGTGGTGGCCGAGCTCGACTGCTGAGACGCGCCGGACGGCGTCGTCGTCACAGCAGGTGGAAGCTCCGCGCGATCTTGAGCGCCTCGCTGCGCCGGGACGCCGCGAGCTTGGTGTACAGGCTCGACACGTGCGTCTTGACGGTGTTCTCCGAGACGAAGAGCGCTGCCGCGATGTCCGCGTACGTCGCGCCGCGGGCCAGCTCGTTGAGCACCTCCCGCTCGCGGGGGCTCAGGGCAGGCGGGACGAGAGCCAGGCTCACCTCGCCGAGCTCGCGGGGCGTCGCGGTCATCGAGGCGTAGAGCACCGTCACGTCGGGCCGTTCGGCCGCGGTGGCGGCCAGCTCCTGCGCCCAGGACCCGGCCGGTCGCTCGACCAGCCGGCGCAGCAGCGTCGCGACGGGCGTGCCCTGGCGCGTCCAGCCCAGGAACGGTGCGGCGTTCCGGCGGGCCTCGGTGACGGAGATCGCCTCCGCCAGCCGGTCCTGCGAACCCGACGGGTCGCCGAGCGCGTCGAGGATCTGGGCCTCGCACACCAGCGCGAGCGCACGGGTGGGCGGCTGCGAGTAGGCGGCGTCCGCGGCGGCGGCCTCGAACGCGACCGCCGCGCCGCGGCGGTCCCCCTCCCGGTCGGCGCGCAGGCCCTGCACGAGCGCCGCCTCGCCCACGGCGCCGAGCGCGTCGAGAGTGCCGTGCAGCGACTTCAGCGTCTCGCGGTCGCTCGCGAGCACCGCCACGAACGCCTGCTCCATGAGCAGCGCGACCCGCAGGTGCTCCGGGAGCTGGTCGTCGGTCAGGCGCTGGCTCTCCCGCGGGGTGAGGATTCGCTGGGCCTCGACCACCTCGCCCGCCAGGACGGCCTGGCGGGCGTCCAGGACGCGGAACCAGAAGCGGGTGCACAGGTCTGCGCCGTGCCGGTCGGCGCCGGTGACCTGCGCCTCGACCGGGCCGGTGGGCGAGGGCACGTCCAGCAGGCGCGCGAGCAGCCGGGCCAGCCGGGCCCGCGCGGCGACGAACGGGAGCGTACGCGCCCCCGGGGCGTCGGCGGCGACGAGGACCTCGCCGGCCAGCTCCACGCACGCGTTCTCGCGGCCGCGCATGTACTGGGTGAAGGCGAGGTGGCTCAGGGCGAGGACCCCGAGCGGCGCGAGGCCCTGGCTGCGTGACAGGCTGACGGCGAGGGTGAGGCTGGTCTCGGCCTCGGTCAGCTCGCCGAGCCAGTTCTGCGTCACCCCCAGCTCGGCCGCCAGAACGGGCAGGACGTCGGCGTTGGCCTCGCGCACGGCCGGCCGGCTCTGGGAGGCCACCACCACGCGCTTCGCGTGGCCGACGGCGGCGTAGGCCGGCTCGAGCCCGAGCGCGACGCGCCACAGCCGCACGCAGGCGATCGACGCGTCCAGGCCCTCCGGCCCGCCCGCCAGCCAGGTCGGCGACCACCGCCGCTGGGCGGCCAGCAGCCGGTCGCCCCAGTGCCGCACCCCCTCCAGGTCGTCCCGGATCCAGCAGTCGAGGGCGATGGCGAACCAGATGTCCGGCCGGCGGTCCACGATCTCGGGCTGGGCCCGGACGAACTCGCCCACCTCGTCGTGCTCGCACTGGTCCAGCACCATGCGCACGCCGTCCTGGGCCAGCACGTCGGCCGCCTCGGTGGGCGCCCCGACCCGCACGAGCCGCGCGAACGCCCTGGTCAGGTTGCCGCGCGCCATGTCCAGCTTGACGGCACGGATCACGGTGGCGCGGGCGCGCGCGGCGTCGACGCCGCCCACGGCGAGCTGTCGCTGGACCACGTCCGCCAGGAGCGGGTGGACCCGGAAGCCGCCCTCGGCCGGCGTGCCCTCCGCCGGCCCCGGGTCGCACCCTTGGTCCGCGCGCATCACCAGCAGGCCCGTGTCCTCCAGCTCGGCGAGGATCTCGCCCGCGTGCTGGTCGTGGGAGAGGTGGGCCGCCGCGGCCACGGTGACCACGCCGTCGCCGGCGATGCACAGCAGGAGGTGCCGCTGGCGGGGGGTCAGCGTGCTGAACACCTCGCCCGCCACGCGCGTGGCGATCGGCGTGACGTCGTGCGCCAGGTGGTGGGCCACGGCCGCCGGATCGGGCGCGGCGCTCAGGTCGCGGGCGGCCAGCACGGCGGCGGCGCACCAGCCGTCGGCGTGCCGTGCCACGGCGTCGAGCACCTGCCGGTCCTCGGTGCGGGCGTGCGCCGCGACGAGCTGCGCGGCCTCGGCGTCGCTGAGCCGCAGCAGGTCGCCCCGCAGGAACGTGAAGTTGCCGAGCAGCTCGGGCACGAGACGGGTCAGCGGCAGCACCCAGTGGCTGAGCAGCAGGAGCCGCATGCCCTCCGGCGCGTTGTTGAGCCGCTCGTCGACGCGGCGCAGGGCCGACGACGGCAGCAGGTGGGCGTCGTCGACGACGACCAGGCGTGGCGGCTCGCCGGACGCGCGCTCGCCGGGCCCGCCCGGGCCGTCGAGCGCGGCGTCGATCCGCTCGGGGGTCCACGAGCCGTCGGCGCGCACCCAGACGGCGTGCTCGGCGTGCGCCGGGGCCGCGTGCCGCAGCCACCCGGTCACACCGAGGGTCTTGCCGGCGCCCGCCGGGGCGACCAGCAGCGTCACGGCGCCCTCGGTCGCCGCGTCGAGCCGCTGCCACAGGCGCAGCCGCGGCACGTAGACGCGGGGCAGGCGGGGCAGCTGGTCGTCGTCGGCCGGCCGGCGGGTCGTGCCCGGCTGGGCCGGTGTGCCGACCGTGTACCCGGCTCGTGACGCGCGGGGCGCACGGGGCGTGCGGGTTCCGCCATGGCGGGCGACGGGGCTCGGGTTGGCGCGCATTCCGCGGATTCCTCACTTGACGGTGAAGTGGCGGCCGCCCCCTGGCCGCCGGCCGGTGACGGGGGAACCCCACCGGCCAGGAATTCACGTATTACCGCACCTCCGGAAAGACCGGTCAGGAATGCCGCGTCGGAACGCCGCTCCAGGAATCGGTCACACGCTTACCTGCCATGATGCCTGCCCTTCTCCACCGGTGCCTGCGCACCGGGTGGATTCACCCCGGCGACCGCGTTCAGTCGCCCCGTGCGACAAGGGTCGACAATGCCCAGATCACGAATACGTCGAAGGCGATGATCACCAGGCTCCAGACGGGGTAATAGGGGATGAAGGCAAAGTTCGCGAGGGCCGACAACGCGGCCAGGACGATGCCGGCCACGTACGCCCAGGTCTGCCCCGCGAGCACGCCGATACCGGTGGCGAGCGCGACGGCCCCCACGACGATGTGGATCCAGCCCCAGGTCGAGACGTCGAGCTGGAACACGTACTCGGCGCCCGTGACGTACACCGTGCCCGCGGCGGTCGCGGCGATCCCCTGCAGGATCTGGAACACGGAGACCATGATGAGCATGACCCCGGCGAACGCCGAGGTGGTCAGGGCGACGGTGCTCGTCTGCCCGTAGTCGGTGGAGCTCACGCGGCCGCTCGGGTAGGTCCCGGGGACCGGCTCGGAGCCGGATGCTGCGCTGGTCATGATTTCTCCTCGTCGGTAGGTCGCTCGTCGCCGAAGACCTCGCGGAGCGCGGCCTCCTGCTCGGCGTCAAGGTTGGTGAAGATGAGTTCGGGCGCCTCCTGCCCGGCGAAGGCGTCCTGGATCTTGTCGACGACGGTGTCCGAGGACAGGATGAACAGCGCCGACGTCCCCGGCGTGATCTTGTCCCGGACCCGGTTGATGAAGCCGTCGTCGATCCCCACGTCCGTGAGGGCGCCGCTCAGGGCACCCGTGGCGGCGCCGATGGCCGCGCCGAGCAGGGGGACGAAGAACAGGAGGCCGAAGAGCATCCCCCAGAAGGCGCCGCCGAGGGCCCCCGCCCCGGCCAGCGACGAGAGCTGATGGGTCCTGGGCTTCTTGGCCCCCGTGTCCCACCGCACGGTCGCGGCGTCGTGGATCGTGACGAGCCGCTCCTTGGCGAGCCGCTGGATCGACTTCGCAGCCTCGTCCGCGCCGTCGGCGGTCTTGAACTTCCAGGCGGTGAGCGTGGACTGGGACATCGAGGGCTCCTAGGGCTCGCGCGGGTGGCCTGACACTGCCACTCCACCTCTCGTGCCCCAACCGGGCATCACCCGTTCCCGGTGAAACTCCTACCGGTCGGCCGGGCGCGCCGTGGTGCGCTTCTGCACCTGGCTGCCGATCACTGCGAGCACGACCCAGAGCACCAGCATGAGGACGACGGCGCCGCCGCTCTCCGGCTTCCACAGCTCGCCCGCGTCGGTCCAGAGGCGGCCCACACCGGACAGCACCAGGGCCGCCCCGGCCACCGCCGTGCCCCACACCAGGAACCGGCGCTCCAGCCGGCGGGCCAGGAACGCGCACAGCAGGGCCACGGCCGGCACCACGATCACGGCGAGCAGCACGTCGGCGGTGCCGCCCTGGACCAGCACGAAGAGCTTGGCCCCGATCAGCGCCCCGACGCACAGGCCGCAGACGAAGAACAGCAGCCGGGCCGCCACGAGTGTGAGCAGGAACGCCAGCACCGCGCCGGCGACGCTCACGAGCAGGGTGGTGGCCGTGTCGGCGCCCATCGCCTCGGCGAGCATCCACGACACGCCGAACCCGGCGGCGAGGACGGTGAGGCGCACGGACAGCGACCCCGCGAGCAGCAGGACCAGCCCGATCAGGGTGACGGCGAGGGCGGACATCACGGACCCTCGGGATCGGTCGGCCGACGGCGTTGGGTGCGCACCGTCCCAGACTCGGGCGGCCGGGGGCCCGCCGGGTCACCCTGTTCGGGTGACGCCGCCGTCCCGGCGGGTGATGTGGACGGCGGCATTCCGTCTGACGGAATTCACCCGTACCCCGGTGGCGGCCCTCGGCCCTGGTTCGTAGCGTCGAGGTGCCCGCTCCGACCAGGCGCGGCTGAGAAGGAGGCACCGGTGCCGGGATCGAGCGTCGAGACGGTCGTCGGGTGAGCGGCGCGCGCCGCTGGGTGGCAGTGCTGGCCACGGTCACGCTCGCGGGCGGGGCCGTCGTCGTCCCCGTGGTGCTCGCGCCCGCGGCGGCGGCCGCCACCCTGGAGCCGTCGGGCCTGCAGACCGGGATGGTGATGGACGGGACCACTGATCCCGCCGCGCCGCCGGAGACCTTCAGCTGGGGCGACTTCGTCACGGACGTCGAGCCGGACGGCAGCTTCACGTTCACGCCCACGGGGCCCTATGTCACGGAGCAGGGCAACAGCTCCACCGGCGTCGTGCAGGGCGGCTTCGCCTGGGACAACGGGACGGTGGGCGCATCCTGCGACGCCAACCCGGACGCGACCGGTGCCCCGCCGAGCCAGAACCCCGGCACCAACCCGTGGGTCCCCGGGCCGGCAAACCCCAATGCCAAGGGCGACCTCTGCTCCACCGGGTACGGGGTCGAGATCGTCACCGACGCGGCGGGCGGCCGCCACGCGATCCTCTACGGGTACTGGACGCGGTACGTGGGCAACGGCGAGGTCAGCATCTTCCAGAACCTCGAGGGCCCGGAGCCGGGCCGGTGCGACGACGTGCTCCTGGAGTTCAACTACGCGGCGTCGGGCACGACCGCCGTCGTCGAGCGGTGGACGCCCACAGCGGGTGACGGCTGCGCGGACCCGCTCGGGGCCGGAACGTGGGCCCCGCAGCCGGGCACCGCCGACTTCGACTGGTCGGTCGGCGTGCGGAGCGAGGGGCCGCCCCTGACGAATCAGCCGCAGGAGACGTTCGGCGAGTTCGCGATCGACCTCAACTCCGCCGGTCTGTTCTCGCCCGAGGCCTGCTCCGCGTTCCAGGTCTCCGAGATGTTCACCCGCACGGGGAACTCCGAGAACGCGAACATCCAGGACTTCGCCGACCACGCGCCGGACCGGACGAGCATCTCCAACTGCGGCACGCTGACGGTGACCAAGGAGACCGTGCCCGACATCGCGGGCGACGGCGACCAGTTCGGGTTCACCGTGGCCAGCGACACCGGACCGGTCCTGCCCGGACCGCCGACGGTGGAGACCCTGGTCGACACCGTGGCGAGCGGCGAGACCAAGACGTACCCGGACGTGCTCGCCGGTCTCTCGTACTCGCTCACCGAGCCCGACATCCCCCCGCCCTGGGCGCTCGAGTCGCTCGTCTGTACCGCGGTCCCGCTGGTGGGCGGTCCGCCGGAGCAGTTCGTGCTCGACGACCCCTCGGACAGGTTCCCCGTGACCCCCGGGAACACGACGGACTGCGTGATCACCAACTCGGCCGCCGTCGTGACCGTCACCAAGCAGACCGAGCCCGACGGCGCGCCGGACACCTTCGGGTTCGACGTCACCGGCCACGACCCGGTGACGCTGGGCGACGGAGCGAGCGTGTCCTTCCCGGTCCCGGCGGGTGCCCCCGTGACGATGTCGGAGGCGGAGGTCGACGGCTGGCTGCCTCCGGAGATCGACTGCACGGCCGCGGCGACCGTCGAGGAGCGCGCCGCCACCGTCGTCCCCGTGGCGGGCGAGGAGATCGAGTGCACGTTCACCAACACACAGCTCGGCACGGTGATCGTCTCGAAGGAGGCGCACGGCGTGGACGGGCGCACGTTCGACTTCACGAGCGACATCCCGGGGGGTGAGTCCTTCTCGATCGACGTCGAGCAGGGGGACGGCACGCTGTACGAGGAAGTGATCTCCGACGTCCCGGCCGGCACCTACACGATCGAGGAGCTGACCGACGGCGGCGACCCCGCGACCGAGCTCGCCGACCTCGCCTGCACGTACGGCGGCGCCGACCACTCGGGGGACCCGGCCACCCGGGCCATCGATCTCACGGTGCTGCCGGGGGAGACCGTGCGGTGCTTCTTCACGAACACGATGCCCGGGTCGATCACCGTCATCAAGCGCACCGAGCCGGTGGAGTTCGACCAGGAGTTCGGCTTCGTCCTCACGCCGCCGGAGGGCGAGGCGACGCCGTTCACCCTGAACGGCAACTCCGAGCCGCCCAACGTGGCCCTGCGCGCGTTCCTCGACCTGGAGGCCGGCGTCCACACGATCACCGAGCCGGCCGACGAACCGGGCTGGGCGCTGAGCGACCTGACGTGCAACGACGACTTCTGGACGCCGACGGCGGACGGGCGCGGTGTCGAGGTGGACCTCCCCGCGGGCGGCGTCATCGTCTGCTTCTTCACCAACTCGGCCGACCCCGCCGCGGTGTCACTCACCAAGACCGTGTCGGGCGCCGGCCCGGACCTGCCCTGGTCGTTCGACGTCGAGCTGGCCGATCCCGCCGGCGGTGTCGTGACCAGGACGTCGACGTCAGGTTCCCCGACCGTCGACTGGGGCGACCTCGTCCCGGGCGTCACGTACACGCTGCGGGAGGCCGGCACGACGCCGGACGGGTGGACCCGCGGTGAGATCACCTGCACCGGGCTGACCGACCTGAGCGCGGACCCGGGCTTCCAGCTGGTGCTCGACCCGGGCCAGGACCTGGACTGCGTGGTGGAGAACACCGTGACGCCGTCGTCCGTCAGCGTGTCCAAGGTGGCCGCGGGCATCGGCGCGGCCCAGCCGTGGGAGTTCGACCTGAGCATCGACCCCCTCCCGGCGGGCGAGACCTCGCCGCGGACCGTCGCGGGCACCGGGCAGGGCGGCGAGACGGTGACGTGGTCGGGCCTGCTGCCGGGGCAGACGTACTCGATCACCGAGGGCGACGTACCGGGATGGACCGCCGAGACCATGTGCACCGGCATCGAGGACGTCGATCCGGGCAGCCCGGGCCTGCAGTTCGTCGCACCCGTCGGCGAAGCGGTCTCCTGCACCTTCGTCAACACCGCGGTGCAGGGGAGCGGGACCCTGACCAAGACCTCGGTCGGCGGCGACGGCCAGTTCGAGCTCGTCCTGACCGACCTGGACGAGGCGGTCGACCCCGTGGTGGTGCCGGTCACGACCGTGGACGGCACCACCACCGTCGACCTGCCGCCCGTCGTGCCCGGCGTGCGGTACTCGCTCGTCGAGTCCGGGGTCGACGGCTGGATCGAGGGGGAGCTGACGTGCACGATCACCCCTGCGGACGGCGGCGAGCCATTCGTGATCGAGGACCTGAGCGACTTCTCGGTGAACCCGGGGGACGTGGCGGACTGCACGGTCGAGAACATCCGGACGGGCACGATCGTGGTGGCGAAGGCCGTCACCGAGGGGGACGGCGAGTTCGAGTTCACGGGTGACTGGCTGGATCCGCCCCAGTTCTCGATCGTCACCCAGGGCGGCATGGGCGCACAGACGTTCCCGGACGTGGACCCCGGCGCCTACACCGTGACGGAGCTGGCGCAGGACGGGTTCGAGACGACCGACCTGACGTGCGTGGACGGCGACCCCGACGGGGAGCCGTCGGGCGCGGACGGGCTGGTCGGCTCGGTCCAGCTCGACCCCGGCGAGACGGTGACCTGCACCTACACCAACGCGCCCTGGGGCATGCTCCTGGTGGACAAGCAGACGAGTCCCGCGGGCGCCCCACAGGAGTTCGACTTCTCCTGGGGGCCGGACGGCGGGCCCCAGGAGCCGTTCGTCCTGACCGACGCGGACGAGCCGTTCGCCGCGGGGCCGGTGACATCCGGTACGTACCGGGTCGGCGAGGACCTGCCACCGGGATGGACGCTGGCGGACATCACGTGCACGGGTGCGGCCGGGGAGGTCACGGTGGCGATCCCGGCCGTCACGGTCGACGTCGGGCTGGGCGAGACCGTGCTGTGCACGTTCTCCAACACCGCCGACGCCGGCAGCGTGACCGCGCAGAAGACGGTCGCCGGCTGGGCCGAGGACGCGCCCTGGTCGTTCGACCTGGTGCTGACCGGCCCCGGCGGTCCCGTGCCGGTCACGGTGACCGACGAGGAGCCGGTGGCGAGCTGGCCCGACCTGGAGCTCGGCGCGTCCTACAGCCTCACGGAACCGGATCCCGGCGCAGGCTGGTCGGCGGACCTGTCCTGCTCCGGGGCGGACGACGAGGACCCCGGCGCCGACGGGTTCCAGTTCACCGCGACCGCCGGGCTCGTGCTCTCCTGCGAGGCGGTCAACACGGCGGCACCCGCCGACCTGTCCGTGACCAAGACCGTGGAGGCTGCGGACCCGGGGCTGGAGTGGTCGTTCGACCTGGTGCTCACGCCAGACGACGCGGCCGAGCCGGGGACGCAGACGGTCTCCGGCACGGGCCCGGGGTCCGCGACGGTGTCGTGGACCGGGCTGGTGCCGGGCGCCGGGTACACGCTCGCCGAGCCGGAGCCAGGTGCCGGGTGGACGGCAGGCCCGGTGACCTGCGGCGGGGTGGACGACGCCGACGCGGACAGCCCGGGCTTCCAGCTTGTCGCCGAGCCGGGCGCGTCGCTGGAGTGCGCGGTGACCAACACCGCGGCGGCAGGGCCGACCCCGACCCCGACCCCGACCCCGACGCCCTCCCCGGCCCCGCCGGGGCCAGGGCCGGACGTACCGCCCGGACCGGGCGCCGCGCCCGGACCTGACGGCGGCGACCTCGCGACGACCGGCACGGATGTGGGCGGCCTGCTGGCGGCCGCGGTCGTGTTCCTGGTGCTGGGATCCGTGCTCCTGGTCGGGGTGCGCGTACGCCGCGCACGCTGACCGGGGACGACGCCGCGCCGTATGACAGCCGACACATGCGGAATGCGGCATCCCGGGTGAATATGTGCCGGTGCCGATACTGACTGTGGAGCAGGGCGGGGCAAAGGACCCCGAAGTGGACGCTCGGGTGGTAGGCGTGGACATCGGCGGCACGGGTTCCCGCCTCCGGTTCAGCGCCGGGCGGGGCGGCGTGTCCTACGAGGTGACGGGGCCGCCGGCGACGGTGGTCGGCGGGCGGTCGACCGTGCCCGAGGTGGTGCGCGAGCTGTGCCGCGGCTTCGCCGCCCGGTTCGGCGGTCGTCCGCGGGTGTCGGCCGCCGCCGTCGGGATGCGCGGGTTCCGGTCCATGACCCAGTCCGGAACGCTGGACCCCAACCGCGTGCACGACATCCTGTCCGAGGAGCTGCGGACCACCTCGACGGCCGTCTCGAGCGACGCGGTCACGGCGCACCTGGGCGCCATCGGCACCGGGTCGGGCGCCACGCTGGCGGTGGGTACGGGCGCGGTGGCCGTGGCCTGCGACGACGTCGGCCGCTGGCACCTCGCCGACGGGATGGGGCCCCACGTAGGCGACAACGGCGGCGGCGCCTGGATCGGCCGCCGCGGCCTGGACGCCGCGGCACGGTCGATGGACGGCCGCCGCATGGGGGCGTCGCCGGGCCTGGTCCGGGCCGCCGAGGAGCACTTCGGACGGCGGGAGCGGTGGGCGGCCGTCAACGACGTGTCGTTGTTCGCCGGGTTCGCGCCCCAGGTCATCACGGCGGCGGACTACGGGGACCTGGCGTGCCGCGAGATCCTCGACGAGGCCGCCCGCTCCCTGGCGGACGGGCTGTGCGCGGTGCTGAACCACCCCGGCGTCGTGCCGGTGGCGGTCACCACGGGAAAGCTGCTGATGCACGCGCCGACGCTGCGGTCGATGGTGGTCCAGCACCTCCTGGAGAAGCGGGACGACGTGCGCGTGCTGCCCAGCGCCGGCCTGCCGCTCGACGGGGCGCTGGCCCTGGCGCGCATGATGGCCGCGCACCCGAACGTCGTCCAGGAGCACGTGCCCCTGCTGGCGGTCCGGATCGGCGCCGCGCCCCGGCCCGACGACTCCGTCACGCTGCCCCGGGTGGTCCTCCCCGCCGTGCGGCCGCTGCGCGAGGCCGCTGCGCCCACCGCCTGGGCGGTCGAGGTCCGGTCGGACTACGAGTGGTCGGCCGAGCAGGCTCCGGACGCCGGCCCGACCCCGGCGTCCCCGGCCGCCCTGTCGTCCCGGACCGTCCCCGCCTCGGCGGCCTCAGCGACCTCCGTGACCGACGCCGTGGTGCCGCTGACGGGCGAGCGGCTCGTGGTCGGCCGTGCCTCGCGCAGCCGCGGCGTGGTGCCGGACATCGTGTGCGAGGACACCGGCGTCTCGCGCCGGCACTGCGAGATCGCCTGGTCGGAGGGCGGATGGAGCGTCGTCGATCTGGGGTCGGCCAACGGGACCTACGTCGCGGCGCGGGGCGACGCGCTTCCGACCGAACCGCTGCGCCCGGGGGAGCGTCGCTGGCTGGCCGACGGCGACCGCATCTACGTGGGCGGCTGGACCTGCCTCACGGCGCGCGCCGTGACCGCCAGCGTGCGCTGAGCCCGCCGGCGGACGGCGCGCCCCGCTCCGGTGCGGCGCGCTGACAACCGCTCCGGTGCGGTGCGCTGACAACCGCTCCGGTGCGGTGCGCTGACAACCGGTGGTGCGGTGCTGGTCGTGCGGCGGTGGGGGTGGTGACGCGAACCCGGACGGTGGGTGTCGGCCGTGCTGAATTCCGTGCGTCCTGGGCTGCCCCGATCAACCCTGGCCGAACTATCCCGCTCAGCCGGATTATCAGTGGCACATCTAAACGCGTTCAGCTTTGCTGAATTGTTCGGGTGTGCCGTATTTCCGGATATATAGCAGTACCTGGTAATTGCTGGCGTGATTGTTCGGCCGCGCTGGATTTTCCGGGATGCGGCCTCACAGGGTTCACGTCGGCCGAATAGTTCGCCTGGGCTGGAATTTCGAAGGCATGGTCTGTCCTGGCTGGACTGTTCGGGTGAGCCAGACAACGCATGGGCGGGCCGAACGTGGTTCATCCCCGCCGACACCCCTCGAACCAGTGGTGTGTGCCCCGGAGCCCGGATCACGTTTTCCGCCACGGGCGGCTCAGGTGCGGGGCGCAACGGCGCGGGAACGGGGGCGGGCACGATTGACCTGGACCCGCCGTGTCGCGGCTCCTAGGTTGACCGCATGTCCGGAACCGAGCTCGCCCACGCATACTGGGCCGACGTCGTCCGCCCGATCCTGGACCGGAAGCTGCCGGACGTGCCGCGCGCGGCCGCCCGGCTCGGCTCGGGCTCGGACGTGCTGGGCCTGGACGACGACACCTCGCGCGACCACGACTGGGGCCTGCGGCTGACTCTGCTGGTCCCCGCCGAACGGGTCCGTGAGGTCGACGAGGTCCTCGCCGCGGCCCTCCCGACGTCGTACCAGGACCTGCCCACGGCGTTCCCCGTCACCTGGGACCCGACCGTCCGGCACCGGGTCGAGGTGGCCGCACCCGTCGACCTGGTCCGGTCGCGCACGGGGCTCGACCTCGGCGGCGACCTCGGCGTCACCGACTGGCTGGCACTGACCGGGCAGGCCGTGCTGGAGGTGACAGCGGGACCGGTGTTCGAGGACGCGCCGGGAGAGCTCACCGCGCTGCGCGAGCGGCTCGCGTGGTACCCGCACGACGTCTGGCTGCACGTGCTGGCCGCCGAGTGGACACGCGTCGAGCAGGAGCTGCCGTTCGTGGGGCGCACCGGTCAGCGCGGCGACGACCTCGGCTCCCGGCTCCTCGCCGCACGCCTGGTCACCGCGCTGCTCCGGCTCGGCTTCCTCCTGGAGCGGCGCTGGCCGCCGTACCCCAAGTGGGCGGGCACGCTGTTCGGGCGGCTGCCCGTGGCGTCGCCGGTCGGCGGCGAGCTGGCCCGGACGCTCGCGGCCGGGACCTGGCAGGAGCGGGACGCCGCCCTGCGCGACGCGTGCGAGGCGCTGCACGCGCGGCAGCGCGCCGTGGGCCTGCCCGCGCTGGACGGTCCGGTGTGCCAGGACTTCTACGACCGGCCGTTCACGGGCCTGCGCGACGTGGCGGGCGTGCTGCGCGCCGCCGTCACCGACCCGGAGGTACGGGCGCTGCCGCACCGTGGCGGCGTCGAGCAGTGGGTGGACGACGTCGGGACGCTCACCGACGCGGGTGCGCGCGGGCGCCTGGCCCGGGCCTCGCGGGCCTGAGCGGGCGCGGTCCCGCGCGCGTACGGCCTCAGCCGCCGGCGTTCTCCAGCAGCGCGGGGCACGTGCCGCCGGGCCTGGTCAGCAGCTCGAAGTGCCAGATCTCGTTGGAGTACACCTGGCACAGCCCGTACTCGGTGCCGTGCTGGATGAGCCAGTAGGCGCCCTCGGTCGGACCGATGTCGATGGCCTTGCCGCTCACGTGCTCGGACAGCTCGGGCGTGCTGACCCGCTCGCGGGCGGCCTCCAGGCTGCCGTACTCCGCGATGGCGTCGTCGAGCAGCCGCTGCTGGTACGCGGGGCTGCGCCAGCCGCTCGTGACCCAGAAGTCGATGCCGTCGTCCGCGGCGTCGGCGGCGGCCTCGCGGACGGCAGCAGAGAGATCGGCGTCGAGGTTGGTGATCGCCGGGAGGTCGTCGTCGAGCGTCGCCGCACCGTCCGGGATGTCGCCGCCGGCCACGCCGGTCGACCCGGCGTCGCCCGCCGAACCGGGCCGGCCCCGGTCGAGCACCTGGTCGACGGCCTGCACGACCGGCGCGTCGCCGCGGTCGAGCAGGGGATAGACGCCGAACACCGCGGTGAGCACCACGGCGGCGACCACGAGGGTGAACACCATCGGGCGGCGGGTGCGCCGCGGTCGAGGGACGTGCCGGGGCGGGCCGCCGACGCGTGCCGGCGGGTGGGCCAGTTCGTATCGAGTCATGAGCCCAGCCCACCGGGGCTGACGTTGCCGGGGCGTCTTCGCTTTTGGATACGCCCCGGATATGCGCCCGCCGGTAGCGTGTGCTGACATGCGCGTCTTGGTGGTGGAGGACGAGCCCTACCTCGCCGAGGCGATCCGGGACGGGCTGCGGCTGGAGGCGATCGCCGCCGACGTCGCGAACGACGGCGCGTCCGCGCTCGACCTGGTGGCCGCGAACCCCTACGACGCCGTGGTGCTCGACCGGGACGTCCCCGTGGTGCACGGGGACGAGGTGGCCCGCCAGGTCGTCGCGGAGCACCCCGCGGTCCGGATCATCATGCTGACCGCGGCCGGCGAGCTGACCGACAAGGTGAGCGGCTTCGAGCTCGGCGCCGACGACTACCTGACCAAGCCGTTCGCGATGCGCGAGCTGGTGCTGCGGCTGCGTGCGCTCGCCCGGCGGCCGGAGGCGACGACACCGCCCGTGCTGGAGCTCGGGCCGGTGCGGCTGGACCCCTACCGCCGCGAGGTCTACCGCGACGGCCGGTACATCGCGCTCACCCGCAAGCAGTTCGCCGTGGTGCAGGTGCTGATGGACGCCGGTGGCGGAGTCGTCAGCGCCGAGGAGCTGCTCGAACGCGCCTGGGACGAGAACGCCGACCCGTTCACCAACGCCGTGCGCATCACCATCTCGACGCTGCGCAAACGCCTGGGCGACCCCTGGCTGATCCACACGGTCCCCGGCGTCGGGTACCGGTTCGGGGAACCGTGACCACGCCCGCCCTCGGGCAGCGCCGCGCCGGGCCGTCGGTGCGCCTGCGGCTCACGCTCAGCTACGCGGGGTTCCTCGTGCTGGCGGGCACGGCCCTGTTCGCCGCGCTCCTGCTGGTGCTGCGGTACGTGCCCGACGAGAACCTCATGGTCCAGGACGGCGGGGGCTTCGCGCCCAGCCGCTCGGACCTCCTCGACGTCGCCGTGCCCCTGTCGGCTGCGGCGGTCGGCTTTCTCGCGCTCGTCGGCCTGGTGGGCGGCTGGATCCTGGCGGGCCGGATGCTCCGCCCCCTCGACCGGATCAGCGAGGCCGCGGCGCTCGCCGCGGACGGCTCCCTCGACCACCGGATCGCCCTGGAGGGGCCCGACGACGAGCTGCGCCGGCTCGCCGACACCTTCGACATGATGCTCGCCCGGCTGGAGCGTTCCTTCGAGGAGCAGCGGCGGTTCACCGCCAACGCCTCGCACGAGCTGCGCACGCCCAACACCGTGGTCAAGGCGCTGCTGGAGGTGGCGCAGGCGGATCCGGCGGGCCGAGACGTGGACCGTCTGCTGAGCCGGCTGCACGAGACCAACGAGCGCTCGATCGCGATGGTCGAGTCCCTGCTGCAGCTCGCCCGGCTCGATCACGACAGCCTCCGGGCCGAGCCCGTCGACCTGGCCGACGTCGTCCGCGAGGCCGTCCGGGTATCGCCGGAGCTGGACGCGCCGGCCCCAGCCCTGGACGCGCCCGCCCCGGCGGGAGACAGACCCGGCCCGGCCGGAGGCACCCCGCCGGAGCTGGTCCTGACGCTCGACGCGGCAGCGGTCCACGGCAACCGGGTGCTGCTCGGTCAGCTCGCCGCCAACCTGCTCGGCAACGCCGCGCGGCACAACCTCCCCGCCGGCGGCCAGGTCCGGGTCGGCACCCGGCTCGACGACCGCCGTCGTCCGACGCTGGTGGTGGAGAACACCGGAGCGCCGCTCGATCCGGCGGTGGTCGCCACCCTGGCCGAACCCTTCGTGCGTGCCGATGCCCGAACGCGCCGCCCGGACCGCGCCGCCGGCAGCGGGCTCGGCCTGTCGATCGTCGCGTCGATCGCCCGGGCGCACCGTGCGGAGCTGGCGCTCGCCGCCCGCCCGGGCGGCGGCCTGACCGCGACGGTCACCTTCCCGCCGTCCTGAGTGCCTCGTGTCAGACGCACCCGCACGTGTCAGACGTACAGGTCACCGGAGGGACCTGTACGTCTGACACGACGGGCTCAGGCGCTCTGGAGCTGCGGGTAGAGGTCGCTCAGTGGACCGGAGAGGGCCGCCTTGACCCGGCGGCTGGTGTCGTCGGCCAGCACCTCGGGCTCGCCGGCCTCCAGCCCGTCGAGGATCGCCGCCACGATGTCGCGAGGGTCCTCCTTCGGCACGTCGAGCCGCTCGGTCATGGGGGTGTCCGTGTAGCCGAGGTGCGCGCCGAGCAGGTGCGTGCCCTGGCCCAGCAGCTCCACGCGGAGCGCGTTGCTGTACGACCAGAACGCCGCCTTGGTCGCCGAGTACGTGCCCATGGCGAACCAGCTCAGCGCCGAGTGAATGTTGATGATGGCGCCGCCGCCGTTGCGCGCCAGCACCGGGGCGAACTCCTGCGTGACGCCGAGCTGGGCGAACACGTTGGTCTCGAACACCGCGCGGACGTCGTCGAGCGGCGTGCTCAGCACCGGCCGCCCGCGGTCGGAGATCCCGGCGTTGTTGATCAGGACCGTCGTGTCCCCGGCCAGCTCGGCCGCGGCCGCGACCGACCCGGGGTCGTTGATGTCCAGGGGCAGCGGAACCACACGGGGGTCGGTCCACTCCCGCGGGGTGCGGGCGCTGGCGTAGACCTTTGCGGCGCCCCGCAGGAGGGCTTCGGCGACGAACGCGCGGCCGAGGCCGCCGTTCGCGCCGGTGATCAGGACCACGGCGTTCTTCAGATCAGTCATCACGAGCTCGCTTTCATGAGGTGGTGCGGTGCGGTGTCGAGGGGAGCGGTGTCGTCGGGAGTGGTGCGGAGACGAGCGGTGTCGGTGCCGGCGGGGTGCTGCTCGGGTGCGGCGGGCGCCGCCTCGGGTGCGGCCGCCCGGGCGCGGACGGTGAGCACGGCGGCCAGCGCGAACGCGATGACGGTCGCGCTGCCCACGACGAGCGCCGTCTGCAGCCCGAGGGCGGTGGCCAGGCGGCCGACGGCGAGGGCCGTGCCCGCCTGCACGAGGTACGCGACCAGGTAGGCCGACGACGTCGTCGCGGCGCGGTGCTCCGGGGGCGCGCTGCGGGTGACCAGGGTGACGCCGCCGGAGAACAGGAGGCTGTAGCCGGCGCCGCCGATCAGGGAGTACAGGACCAGCGCGGTCATCGAGTGGGTGGCGCCCGCGACGAGCATCAGGCTCTGCGCGGCCAGCGCGGCGACGGCGCCGAGCCGCAGCGCCGTCGGCGCACGCAGCCGCCCGGTGAACAGGGCGACCACGCCGATGGCGGCGGCGGAGATCGCCAGGACCACGCCGTTGACAAAGGCGTCGTCGGACCGCACGGTGTCCCGCGCGAACTGCGCGCCGATCCCGAGAAAGATGGCGCCGAGCGCGTAGGCGGCGCTGACGCCGAGCGCACCCGCCACGAACGGCAGCCGGTGCCGCGGCACGGCCAGCGGCCGGGGGCGCCAGCCGTGCACGGCGGTGCGCAGCCGCCGCGGCAGGTACCAGGCGGCCACCACGGCGACGACGACGCCGGCGAGCAGCACCCCGTAGCCCGCGTGCAGCGGGTTGGTGCTGAACTGTACGGTCGCGCCGCCCACGAGCAACGCGGTGATGAGGCCCACCGAGGACGCGCCGGCGGTGATCGCGCCGGTGCGGTCGCGGGCGTCGTCCGCCCCGGCGGAGGCGATCACGCTCGTGGCCGGACCGAGGCTGAGCCCCACCCCGACGCCCATGAGCGCGCGGCCCACGAGCAGCAGCGCCAGGTTCGGCGCGAGCAGGAACATGAGCCCGCCGAGCCCGAGGAACCCGAGGCCGGCCAGGATCGCGCCCCGGTTGCCCACGGTCTCCGAGATGCCGCCGAGCAGGAGGAGCGTCGCGATCAGGGCGACGGGGTAGGCCGCGAAGACCGTGGTGGTGACCGCCGTGGTGAGGTGCCACTGCGCCGCGTAGACGGGGTAGACGAGCGTCGGCGCCGCCGATGCCCAGAGCGCGAGGGCCACCGCGGCCGCCGCCGCCCAGCGGCTGCCGCGTGCCGCCCAGGTGAAAGTCATCGAGGTTCCTATCTGAGTTGGGAATCACAACCTAGCACCTGGATTGGAAAAGACAACCTAGATAGGATGTGGGCATGAGCACAACGCCCCGCGAACGCAACGCCCGCTGCTCCGTGGCCCGAAGCCTCGAGGTCCTGGGGGAGAAGTGGACCTTGCTGGTGGTCCGTGAGGCCTTCTTCGGCTACACGCGGTTCGCCGACTTCCGCGCACGGCTCGGCATCGCGCCCGACGTGCTGACGGCACGCCTGGAGACCCTGGTCGAGGGCGGCGTGCTGGAGCGCCGGCCGTACCGCGACGCGGGGCAGCGGCAGCGTGACGAGTACGTGCTCACCGAGGCGGGGGCGGAGCTCAAGACCGTCCTGGCGGCGTTCGCGGCGTGGGGCGACGTGCACCGGCCCTCGGGGTTCGGGCCGTCGGTCGTGTACGTCGAGGAGGCCACGGAACAGCCCGTCCGGGTCGCCTTCCTGACCGAGGACGGGCGGGAGCTCCCTCCCGACGCCGTCTCGGTGGTGCCGGGCCCGGGCTCGCTGAGCGGCGGCGCAGCGGCCTGACGGCTGGACGGCCGGTCACGCCGTGCCGGACGAGTTGCGCCGGGCGTTGCCACGTGCCGATCTCGGCGGGCGTCAGCCCGCCTGGGTCTCGTGGAGGGTCGCGTACCGCCCGCCGTGGGCGACCAGGTGGTCGTGCGTGCCCTGCTCGACGATCCGGCCGTGCTCCAGCACGACGATCCGGTCGGCCTGGCGGATGGTGGACAGCCGGTGCGCGACGACCAGCGTCGTCCGCCCTCGCATGAGGCGGCCCAGCGCCTCCTTGACCAGGGTCTCCGACTCGGTGTCCAGCGCGCTGGTCGCCTCGTCGAGCAGCAGCACCCGGGGGTCGCGCACCAGCGCGCGGGCGATCGCGATGCGCTGCCGCTGCCCGCCGGACAGCCGCGCCCCGCGCTCGCCGACCACGGTGTCCCAGCCGTCCGGCTGGGCCTGCACGAAGTCCAGCGCGTTGGCGTCCCGCAGCGCGGCGCGCACGACGTCGTCCGAGGCGTCCGGCAGGCCGTAGGTGACGTTGTCGCGGATGGTGCCCTCGAAGAGCACCGACTCCTGCGGCACCACCGAGACGTGGCGGCGCACCGTGCGCAGGTCCAGCTCCTGGGCGTCGACGCCGTCCACGAGCACGCGGCCGGACGTCGGCCGGATGAACCCGAGCACCAGGTTGAGCAGCGTGGACTTGCCCGAGCCGGACGAGCCCACGAACGCCACCGTCTGGCCGGCCGGGATCGTGAGCGTCACGTCGTCCAGGGCGTCCTCGTCGGCTCCGGGGTAGCGGTGGTGCACGTGGTCGAGCGTCAGCTCGCCGGCCACGGCGTCCACGGTGCGGCGGCCCTCGTTCTCCTCCAGGTCGGGCTCCTCCAGCACCTCGGCGATGGAGCGCACCGACTCCATGCCGCGCGCCGTGACCGGCAGGAGCATGAGGAGCTGGGTGAGCCCCTGGGTGAGCAGCGTGAAGTAGCTGGAGAGCAGCACCACCTCGCCGGCCGTGACGGGCAGCAGCCCGGTGAGCGAGAAGACGGCGGCGAGCGCGAGGCATGTCACGCCGAGCAGCTGCATGGTCACCCAGGAGAGCGACGCGACGCGGCCGTTGAGCATGTCGAGGTGCAGGCCCGCGCGGCGCACGCCGTCGGCGCCGGCGGCCAGGCGCGTGACCGCCGTCTGCTCCAGGCCGTGGGCCCGGGTGATCGGGATGAGCGAGGCCATCTCGCCCACGCGCGAGGCGAAGCCCTCGACCTCCCGGCGGAACCGTTCGTTGCGGTCCCGCGAGCGCCGGGCCGTGAACCAGCGCAGCCCGAGCGCGAGCGGCACGGCCAGCAGGTAGACGGGCAGGAACTGCGGCACCTTGAGCGCCGTCATCGTCACGGCGCCCACCAGCACCATCAGCGAGGAGAGCAGGGGGTGGGTGACCTGCTGGAGCATCGTCTCGATGTTCTCGACGTCGCGCACCACCTTGGACTGCACCACCGACGAGCTGGCCCGCGAGTGGTAGCCGATCGACAGGCTCTGCAGGCGGGCGGCCAGCGCGTTGCGCAGCCCGGCGCCGGTGTCGCGCACCACCGTCATGAAGCTGCGCGTGTAGACCAGGTGGTTGGGGAAGTTCTGCAGCAGCAGGACGGCGGCCACCGCGAACCAGACCAGCACGTCGCGCACCTCGCCGCCGGTGGCCACGATGTCGATGACGGCCGCCGTGACCACCGGCAGGAACCACATCGGGATCTCCTTGACGGTGAACGCCGCGACGGCCACGGTCATGCGGCCGGGACGCCGGGCGAGCAGCCGCAGGATCGACCGTGCCGGCTGGGTGCTGTCGATGCGGATCGGGGCGGTAAGCGCTTTCTCGGCAGCCATGGCGCCCATGCTATCCACCACGTGTCAGACGTACAGGTCACCGGGGTGACCTGTACGTCCGACACGTGCGGTCAGCGGGTCATCAGGCGGTACTGGGCCTCAACCTCCCTCGGCGTGATGGCGCGGTCCAGGAGCTGGATCGTGTCCATGCGGCAGTTGCAGGGGTTCCGCTCCTGCGTGTCCTGCGGGAAGCTGCCGCCGATCTTGATGCCCCGCGGCGTCGTGGCCGACGTGCCCGTGCCGTCCACCTGCCACGGGTCGCCGTCCACCACGTAGAAGCCCGGCACCCGCTCACCGTTGCGGAACAGGGCCATCTTCCCGGTCGTGTAGTCGAACGTGGCGGCCAGGTGCACCCACTCGTCCTGCGGCAGCAGGGTGCGCCAGTCCTCGCTCGCGGCGAAGGTCTGCGACGCGCCGCCGTCGATCCGCCGGCCCAGCGCGACCAGCCGCAGCTCGCCGTCCACCTGGATGATCTCCAGCAGGGCGCGCACGCCGTGCCCGTCCGAGTCACCGCTGAGCAGGCCCGCCAGGCCCACGGCGTTGTAGTAGTCGTCCGGGTTCGCGGTGGTGGTGTTCGGGCTCGGGTTCTGGCCGGTCATCTTGACCCAGCCCATGACCGTCACGCCGTCCACCCCGTTGAACGCCGACAGGGTGCTCACGCCGCCCGCGTTGTAGACGCCCGCCTTCCAGTCGTCGTTGCCCGCCGTCAGCGGGTTGATCTGGCCGAGCTGGATCGAGTTGTTGCTGCCCGGGTAGGCGCCGTCGGCCACCCGCATGTCCTCCCCGCCGTTGATCAGGTTCAGGTACGTGCGGGACAGGCCGCGGTCGATCTCCACGGCGCCGTTCTGCTGGAACGGGTGCTCGAAGTCGTAGAAGCTCACCGAGCTGCCCGCCAGCGAGCGCGGCACGTCCTGCGGCACCGGCGCGTGCACCGTGTCCACGATCTTCCAGATCTTGCCGTTCGCCTTCGCCACCAGGTACAGGTCGCCCGACGCGTCCCGGCCCATCCGCAGGTCGGCCCGCTCGTCACCCGTGAAGTCGGGCATGCGCTTGCGGGTGCCGTCGGTGTCGTACAGCGCGAGCTCGTACATCTGCGCCTCGGGGCGCCCGCGCCGCATCTGCGACTCCTTGGCGTAGAACACGCGCCCCTCGACCAGGTCGGTGAAGAGGTACTTGCCGTTCAGCGCCGGCAGGTCGCGCCCGCGGTAGACGAACCCGCCGCTGATCGCGTACCCGCTGTCCGCCGTGCACGACCAGCCGGGCGGCGGGTCGTGGTCGTACGCCACCACGGGATAGGTGAAGCCGAGCTCGTCGTCGTCCTCCGGCAGCGGGTACAGGTTGCAGCGGTCGGCGGCGTCGAAGACGTACTTTCCCTCCCGGTCGCCCCAGCCGAAGTTGTCGCCCGCCTCGACGTCGTACACGGCCTCGATCGCGTGCTCGCCGATGTGCCCCAGGAACATGCGGCCGGTCTTCGCGTCCCAGCTGAACCGGTGCGGGTCCCGCATGCCGATCGCGTAGATCTCGCCGAGCGTGCCCGGCGTGCCCACGAACGGGTTCGACGCCGGGATGCCGTACGTCCCGCCCGGCCCGTTCGTGCCCGCCGGGTCGATCCGCAGGATCTTGCCCGCCGGGGTACCCCGGTCCTGCGGGACGCCCGTACCGACGCCGATGCCGCCGTCGCCCACCGCGAGGTACAGCAGGCCGTAGTCCTCGTCGCCCGGCCGCGCCGTCGGGTTGAAGTCGATCTGCTGGATGGCGTGCACCTGCCCCGCGAAGCCCAGGCGCATCACCTCCCGGCTCGTCCCCGAGAACACGTCCGCGTCCGGGTCGTCGGCCACCCACTCCGTGACCACCGCGTGCAGGAACGTCGGCGTCTGCGCCGGGTAGGTCGTGGGGTCGGACGGCGGCCCGGCGTTGCCGGGGCGCTCGCTGTGCACCGTGTAGAACGTGCCGTTGTGCTCGAAGTCCGGGTGGAACGCCGCGAACCCGAACCCGCTGCCCATGCCCCGCCCGGAGAAGAACTCCGGCGCGAACCGCGCGGCCACGTCCAGGTACACCCGCGGCTCGCCGTCCTCCACGAAGTACAGCGGGCCGTTCAGGTCCGGGACGTACGTGCGGCCCGAACCGTCCGGCAGCTCACCGATGCCGTTGATGCGCGCGTGCCGCATCAGCCGCCGGTCGACCGGCGCCGGGATCGGCTCCGTCCTCGGGAACTGCGCGTACTCCTCGAGCACGAGGCCGATCGTCGACTGCTTCTCCTCGGGTGCCGGGTCCTCGATCGGGTCGCCGACCGGGGCGGCCGTGGCCAGCGTCGCGGTCGTCAGCCCGGCCAGCGCGGTAGCGGTGATCGCCACCGCGGCCACCGCCGACCGCCATCGTTGTCTGGTGCGCATGGTGCCTCCTGAATGTCGTCGTCGTCATTGCGGAGTGCTGAGCGGTGCGAGTGCTGTGCGGTGCTGTGTGTGATGGACCGGACCTACCGGCAGAACGGCCGCTCGCCGGCCGCGCTGAGGATGCCGCCCACCACGTGGGTCTTGAACGAGTCGGCGCCGGGCAGCGTCGAGTCCGCGGTCCAGGCGGCCGGGTCGTGGCCGAGCGAGGTGACCCACGCGCGGCCGCCGTCGTAGTACTGGCACCAGGAGACGGGGTGCTCGCCGGCGTGCCCGGGGTGCCCGTTGAAGCCGGGGCCGGAGCCGATCGTGTCGGTGTCCACCTCGGCGAGGAACCGCACACCCGTGGGGAACGGTTCGAGGTTGTACCACTCGTCGCGGAAGTCCCACCGGCGCGGCAGGTCCTTCGTGGAGGCGTCGCGCCGGTCCACGGTGAGCACCTGCCCGTCGCGGTGCGGCCCGTGGTCGTAGAAGTTGGCGCCGCCGAGCAGCCCCTGGAACCACGGCCAGTGGTACATCGCGCCGAGCGTGTTGTGCACCGCGACGAAGCCGCCGCCCGAGCGGACGTACTGCAGCAGCGCCGTCTGCGACGCGTCGTCGAGCATGGTGCGGGAGTTGCTGAGGAACACCACGGCGTCGTACGGCGCGAGCTTGGCCGGGGCGTCGAGCTGGCGCACGTCCTCGGTCCAGTCCACCTCGAACCCGTACTCCTGCCCCCAGCGGATCACCGCGTTCTGCGCGACGTGCGCCGAGGTGAGCGGCGGGTTCATCCCGGCGGGCAGCAGCGGCCCGAGGTGGGCGTGCCGCGAGACGCCGGTCGCGGTGAACACCAGCACGCGCACCCGCCCGTCGGTGGTGCGCGGCAGGTCCCAGTCGTTGTAGCAGGCCGGGTCCGTGCCCCGGCAGACGCCGTAGTCGGCGATCTTGTCCTGGTAGGGGTCCTGGCGGCCCGCGGACGACGATGCCGGTGCGAGGTGCAGGCCGGCGAGCAGCGCGGCCAGGATCGCCAGGCCGAGCACGACCTGTCCCGCGCCGCCGAGCGACTTTCCGAGCATGGTTCTGAACGACATGACGGTTCTCCTTTGAACAGCCAGCAGTCAGCCCTCATCGGGAGGGGTGGGGGTCCTTACGAGACCTCCTTCGGGCGGCCGCCCAGGTAGAGCTGGGCCAGCCGCGGGTCCGCGAGGAGGTCCGGGGCGGGGCCGGTGATGTGCACGCGGCCCAGGTCGAGCACGCAGCCGACGTCGGCCGACTCCAGCGCGCGCCGTGCGTTCTGCTCCACGAGCAGCACCGCGGTGCCGGCGTCGCGCATGCGCTGCACCTGCTCGAACACGACCGCCGTCGCCTTGGGGTCCAGCCCCATCGACGGCTCGTCCAGCAGCACCACCTTGGGCCGCACCATGAGCGAGCGGGCGAACTCGACCTGCTTCTGCTGCCCGCCCGACAGCGCGCCCGCCAGGGCGGACCACCGTTCACCGACCAGCGGGAACAGGTCCGTCACGGCGTCCGTGCGGGCCGCGATCTCCGTGCGGTCGCGCACGGTGTAGGCGCCGAGCAGCACGTTCTCGGCCACCGTCATCTCGGGGAACACGCTGTGCCCCTGCGGCACGTGCGACAGCCCGGCGGCCAGGAGCTGCTGCGGCGAGCGCCCGGTGACGTCCACGCCGTCGACCACCACCTGGCCGGCGCGCGGTCTGAGCAGGCCGCTGGCCACCTTGAGCACCGTCGACTTGCCGGCGCCGTTGGGGCCCACGAGGCAGACCACGCTGCCGGGCGCCACCGTCACGGACAGCCCGCGCAGCACGAGGGCGGCGCGGCCGTAGCCGGCCTGCACGTCGGTCAGGCGCAGCAGGGGTTCGGCCGCGGGGCCGGGTGCGGCGGCCGGTCCGGCCGCGGTCTCGGGGGCGAGTTCAGACGCCAAGGTAGGCCTCCAGCACCTGCGGGTCGTCCTGCACGACGGCGGGGGTGCCCTGCGCGATCGGGCGGCCCCGGTCGAACACCACCACGTGGTGGCTCAGGCCCATGACCAGCTCCATGTTGTGCTCCACGATGATGAAGGTGCGGCCCTCGGCGTTGAGCTCCCGCACCAGGTCGGCGATGCGGTCCACGAGCGCGGGGTTCACGCCGCCGGCCGGCTCGTCGAGCATGATCGTGTGCGGGTCGCCCATGAGCACCCCGGCCAGCTCCAGCAGCTTCTGCTGGCCGTAGGAGATGTCGCGGGCCTCGGCGTGCTCCAGGTGGTCGATGCCCACGCGGGCCAGCAGCTCGCGGGCCCGGGCGACGTCGTCCGGGTTGCGCATGCCGCGCAGCCGCTCCAGCAGGCCGTGCGGCTGCACCGCGACCAGCACGTTCTCCAGCACCGTGAGCCGCGGGAAGACGCGGCAGAGCTGGAAGCTGCGGCCGATCCCGGACCGGGCGATCCGGTGCGGGGCGAGCCCGGTCACGTCCCGGTCCCGGTAGGTCACCGTGCCGGCGTCCGGCTTGATCATGCCGGTGACGCAGTTGAAGAACGTGGTCTTGCCGGAGCCGTTGGGCCCGATCAGGGCGTTGATCTCGCCGTCGTGGAACGCCACGGAGGCGCCGTCGACGGCGCGCACGCCGCCGAACGACTTGGTCAGGCCCTCGGTGGTGACGGAGCCGGTGGTGCTCATCGGGTTGCCTCCTCGCGCTGCTTCTTGTCGCGCTGCCGGGCGAGCTCCTCGGCGCTCACCTCGCGGATCGACGCCGCGCGCTGCCGCCGGTTCAGGAACGAGGTGAGGGCCGGGATGACGCCGTCGGGCATGAACAGGACGACCAGGCCGAGCAGGATGCCCGTGGCGACCAGGTGGAACTGCGTGTCGCCGTACTGCGACTTGAACACCTCGACCGCGTACCCCACGACGACGGCGCCGAGCAGCGGGCCGAACAGGCTGCGCACCCCGCCGAGCAGGGACATGAGCACCATGTAGGTGCCGACCAGGATCGAGAACTGGAAGATCGGGTCGAGGTAGCCGAACCACAGGGCGTACAGGCCGCCGCCCAGCGCGGTGAAGAACGCGCTGGTCACCAGAGCGGTGAGCTTGTACGCGAACGTCGGCACGCCGAGCGCCTGCGCCTTGTCCTCGTCCTCGCGGATGGCCTTGAGCCCCGCGCCGAGCCGGGACCGCTCGATGGCCCACCAGGTCAGCAGGGCCAGCGCCAGCAGCACGGCGTGCAGGTAGAAGAACCGTTCGTGCTGCTCGGGCCGCAGCACGTCCGGGCCGAACGGCCGGGGCACACGCAGCCCGCCCGAGCCGCCGGTGAACGTGTGCCAGCTCTGGAACGTGAGCTGCAGGATGAGCACCAGCGCGATCGACACGATCACGAACGAGGCGCCACGCACCCGCAGCGACGCGATGCCGACCGGGATCGCGATCAGCGCCACGATCAGGGCCCCGACCACGAGCGCGAGCCACGGGTCCATCCCGGACCGCAGGATCAGCAGCGCGGTGGCGTACCCGCCGAGGCCCGAGTACGCGGCGTGCCCGAGCGAGATGTAGCCGGTGAACCCGCCCACCAGGTTCCAGGACGTGGCGAGCACGGCGTAGCTCAGGATCACCACGCCCACGGACAGGATGAACGGGTCGGGGGCCAGCGACGGGAACAGGAGCACGACCACCACGAGGGCGAGCAGGGCGGCGATCCGGACCACGCGCGCCGTCGTCGGGCCGGAGGCTCTGGCGGGGCTAGAAGCGTTGGGCAAGGCGACCTCCGAAGAATCCCTGCGGGCGGATCATGAGGGTCACGAACAGGGCCAGGTAGAACACGGTCTGCGCCCAGGTGGTACCGAGCGGCACCTGCAGCAGGCTCGCGGCCACGCCGAGCAGCAGGGCCGCGACGGCCGCCCCGGGGATGCTGCCCAGCCCGCCCACGACGATGATCGCCATCAGCGGCCCGATCCAGTGCCAGTGCAGCGACGGGTAGATCGTGTAGTCCAGGGCCAGCGCCGTCCCGCCGACGGCGGCCGTGGCCAGCCCCAGCCCGAAGCCGAGCCCGGCCACGCGGTCCGTGTCGATGCCGATCAGCCGCGCCGCCTCCGGGTGCTGGGTGGTGGCCCGCAGCGCCCGGCCGAACGACGTCTTGCGCAGGATCACGTACAGCGCGCCGAGCGACAGGGCCGCCAGGCCGAACGCGATGAGCTTCACGACGGCGATGCTGACGCCCGCCACCTCGATGCTCGTGCCCGAGTAGCCGAGCTGGACGCGGCGCTGCGTGCCGGTCCAGACGAACCCGAGCAGGCCCTCGATCGTCAGCGCGACGGCGAACGTGAGGAGCACCGACATGGTGGTCAGGGTGATGGGCCGCAGCCGGGACACCAGGAACCGCTGCATCCCGTAACCGACCACGAAGAACAGCGGCACCGTCACGACCAGCGACAGCAGCGGGTCGATCCCCGTGCGCTCGTGGAAGTACCAGGCGAGGTAGGCGGCCAGGATCAGGAACGCCGAGTGGGCGATCATGACCACCCGCATCACGCCGAAGTACAGGGTCAGGCCGGCGGCCAGGAGGGCGTAGAGCCCGCCCAGGAGGACGCCGAGCACCAGGCTCTGCGCGAACAGGGCACCGGTCATCGGGTCACCACGCGGGCTTCGGGTGGACGAGGTCGGCTTCCTTGACGTCGTCGGGCAGCACGATCTTGATCTCGCCGTCCACGTACTGCTGGATCAGGTGCGCGCTCTGCGGCCGGCCCTGCGCGTCCCAGCTCAGCGCGCCGACCACGGTCTCCACCTCGTTCTCGTGGAGCCACCCGACGAGCTGCTCCTGGCACTCCGGGCTCGGGTCGGCGCAGCCCACGGCCTCCACGGCCGCCGCGACGACCTGGCCGGTGGTCCAGGCGTTCGCCTCGTCCTCGGCCGGCGGGGCGTCGTGCTCCGCCGTGTAGAACTCCACGAACTCCTCGTTGGACGGGTACGGCGCCGTGGGCGTGTACCCGGTCGGGGCGAGGATGCCCTCGGTCTTGTCGCCGATCGCCGCCGGGAACTCCGCGTTCGTGGGCGCGCCCGAGATCGCCGCCATCTGCGGCTGGTAGTCCTGCTGCTGGAGTGCGACCACGAGGTTCACGCCGTCCTGGTACTGCGACCCCACGATCAGCAGGTCCGCCTTCGAGTCCGCGATCTTCGCCGCGATGCCGCTGAAGTCGGTGGTGTTCGGCGGGTACACCTCGTCGACCACCACCTCGATCCCGGCCTCGGCGAGCTGGTCGCGCAGGCCGTACGCGGTGCCCTGCGCGAACGGGTCGTCCATCGAGGCCACGGCGATCGTCTTCGGCCGCTCGTCCTCGGGCAGCGCGAGGATGTACTCGGCCAGGTGGTCGTAGTGGTCGTCGGCGATGGCCGGCGCCGCGTAGAACAGGTTGTCGAAGCCCTGCTCGAAGACCTCCGCCGCGGCGCCCGCCGGCTCCACGAAGAGGAAGCCGTAGTCCTGGGCGACCTGCGCCGCCGGCACCACCAGCCGGGTCGAGAACGGCCCGAAGACCAGGTCCACGCCGTCCTGGTTGATCAGCCGCTCGTAGTCCGAGGCGACCCGGTCCGCGTTCGACTGGTCGTCGACGATGACCAGCTCGACCTGGCGCCCCAGCAGCCCGCCGTTCTCGTTGACGTGCTTGGCCCAGGCCTCGTAGCCGCGCTGCACCCCCTTGCCCGGCTCGGCGAAGTCGCCCGTCAGGGGCAGCGAGACGCCGATGACGATCGGGTCGTCGGGGCCGGCGGCCTCACCGCCCTGCTCCGGGCTCGCCAGACAGGCGGACAGGGACAGTGCCGAGGCCGCGGCGATTGCCGCTACCGTCAGGCGTCGGGTTGCTCTCATGGTCCACTCCCTTGTGGGTCCACATCATCGTGGGCAAGCGCTTCCGTAACCGCTTACGGCACTCTAGGAACTGGGACGCTGTGTGACAAGGGTGTTGGCACCATCCATTACCTGTCGCTTTACCTGTGGCGAGGAGATTCGATGCGCAAGCACACCGCCGGGCTCCGCCTGGTCGACGTCGCAGAGCACGCCGGCGTGTCCATCGCGACCGCCTCCCGGGCGCTGTCCGGGGCCGCCGGGGTGTCTGAGGCCCTCGCCGAACGGGTCCGGGCGGTCGCGGCCGAGCTGGGCTACGTCGCGAACGTGCACGCGCGCTCCCTGGCGAGCGGCGCCAGCCCGTCCGTCGGGCTGGTGGTGCACGAGATCGGCGACCCGTACTTCGCCGAGATCGCCAGCGGCGTGCTCGAGGTCGCGGGCGCCCACGGCCGCATGGTGCAGATCTGCCACACCGGCCGGGACCCGCACGCCGAGGTTGCCCAGCTGCGGGCGCTCGCGGGTGCGGGTGTGGGGATCATCGTCGTGGCCGGGTCCGGGCACCTCGACCGGGACGTCCAGGCGCAGATGAAGGCGCAGGTGCAGGCCTTCGAGGCGGCCGGCGGGCGGGTCGCCGTGATCGGCCGGCACCCCCAGCTCGGCGTCGACGCCGTGGTGCCGGCCAACGTCGCGGGCGGCCGGGCCATCGCCGAGCACCTGCTCGGGCTCGGGCACCGGCGGATCGCCGTCGCGGCCGGGTCGCGGCGGCTCGCCACGATGGCCGACCGGATCGCCGGCGTCGAGCAGGCGCTCGTCGTCCACGGCCTGCGGCTGGCCGACGTGCCCGTGGTCGAGGCGGCGTTCACGCTCGACGGCGGCAAGGACGCCGCCGGGCAGATCCTCGACGCCCACCCGGACGTCACGGCGATCCTCGCGCTCAACGACGACATGGCGGTCGGCGTGCTGTCGGTGCTGGGGGAGCGGGGCGTCTCGGTGCCGGGCGACGTCTCCGTCACGGGGTTCGACGACGTGACCGTGGCCGGCCACCTCTCGCCCGCGCTGACGACGGTGCGCCTGCCGATGAAGGAGATGGGGCGGCAGGCGCTGGAGCTCGCTCTCCTGCCGCGGGCCGCGCGCGCCCGCCGTCGCACGGCGGAGCAGCGGCTGATGGTCCGGGCGTCGACGGCGCCGGTGCGGGGCTGAGGCGTTGCCGCGCCGAGACGGCTCTCCGGGGAAAGCACGATGCACCCGGAGGGGTAACGGAGAGGTAGCAGTGCTCCCTCTGCGTTACCCCTCCGGCTGCGCGTGCTTTACCAGCGCCGGCGAATCAGCCTGGAGCGTCCGCGTGGATCAGGCCGGACGCCGGCCTACGACGCCGGGACGAGCCAGCTCGGGTCGAACCGGCGCAGCACCACGGCGCACGGGTAGTCGTTGAGCTGGCCGATCGTCGGGTTGGCGTCCTGTACCCGGCGCGCCTCGACCAGGGCCAGGACGATGCCGCTCCCCGTCGAGGTCAGCGCGGAGTAGCCGCCCTCGCGCAGGTCGCCCACCTGGTTGCCCTCGCTGGCCAGCGGGTCGGTGCTCAGGAACCGCTCGTAGGCGTTGGGCCATGTCTCGCCGTTGTCGGCGCTCGCCCGCAGCTTCATCTGGTAGCGGTTGTCATCCTGCTGGCTCGCGGAGTTGAGGTGGATGAGGAACGGGTTGCCGTTGATCGTGTGCGAGATCTGCGCTGCATGGGCCCCGGGGTCGATGATCTGGGTACGCCAGTACTCGCTGCCGAACTGCTGCCAGCTTCCCGGGTTACCGATAGCGATCCTGCGGGTGTTCGGGAACGTGCCCCCGTTCTTGATCTCCGCGTCCAGCGCACGGTAGTTCAGGATCAGCTGGCCATCGGAGCGCTCCGCCACGGTGCCTTCGCCGTACGGCAGTCCGTGCCCGTCGGCGGCCTTGAGGAAACCGCCAGGGATGGAGACGTTCGACCAGTCCCCGCCCGGCGCCTTGGTGATCAGGCGTCCGCGGGCCGGGACCACGAGGGTGCCGTCGACGCGCTGGATCCCGTTGCCGGGGCCGATGAAGTCGTTGCCCGCGTTCCGGTTCAGGTCGGTTCGTGCTACTGGGCTCGTCCAGGTCGCGCCGTTGTTGTCCGAGGTCAGGACGTAGACGTCGGGCTCCACGTTGTATTCCGCGCCTTCCTGTCGACGCAGCGTGAAACAGGTGACCCGACCGGTGGTGCGGTCGTGCACCAGCGTCGGGTTGGTCCAGCCACCTGCTCCGGCTCCGGCGATGGTTGTCGCAACGCTCCAGGTCAGGCCGGAGTCGGTCGACCGGCGCATCAGCAGGTTGATGTTGCCGCTGGCGTCCGCGACGCCGTCCGGCCGGCCCTCGACGACCGCGATGACCACGCCGGTACCCGGGATCGCCAGGATCGCCGGGATCCGGCACGAGTGGTAGTTGCCGTTGCCGCTCTCCTTCGGGATCGACGCGGCTCCAGCCTGCGCGTCCCCGAAGAGCATCTTGCTCTCCATACCGTCCGGGTCCAGGGCGAACGCCCGCTGCGGGGACGCCACCCCCACTCCCGTGAGTCCGAGCGCGGCCACACCAGCCGCTCCACCGAGAAACATCCGACGCGAAAGCGTCATGCCCCATCCCTCACAGACCTCGTTGGAAGACGCCGGCCGGGCAGATCGTGCACGGCCGACCGGGCACCACGGTGCACGCCGTGCCAATAGGGCGTCAAGGAAAGGTGCAGAACCATGAAAGTGCTGCCCGGGCATGCGCAGCTATTGACGCATGCCGATATGGGTATATATTTGAGCCATGGCACGAGCAGCGACCACGACCGACGCGTTCAACGCGGTGGCCGAGCCGCGCCGTCGCGAGATCCTCGACGCCCTCGCCGGCGGCGAGCTCGCGGTGGGCGACCTGGTCGAGCTGCTCGGGCTCGCCCAGCCGCAGGTATCCAAGCACCTGCGGGTGCTGCGGGAGGTGGGACTGGTGGACGTGCGCGACGACGGGCGCCGCCGGCTGTACCGGGTCAACGGCGCGCCGCTGCAGGCCGTCCACGACTGGGTCTCGCAGTACGAGCGCCTCTGGAACGAGCGGTTCGACCTGGTCGACGAGGTGCTGGGCGAGCTGGTGGAGCAGGAGACCGCGCCGGGGGACGCGGCCGCGACGGGTACCGATGCAGGAACCGGACAAGGAGACTGACATGACCACGACGACCAAGGGCAGCGCCGTCCTGACGCTGCCGACCGACACCGAGATCCTGGTGACCAGGGAGTTCAACGCACCTCGGCACCTGGTGTGGAGGGTGCTCACCGAGCCCGAGCTGATCAGGCGCTGGTGGGCCGGGCAGCGCGGCACCGTGACCGAGGCGATCGTGGACCTGCGGGTCGGCGGGGCGTGGCGGTACGTGATGACCGCGAACGACGGCTTCGAGGTCGGGTTCCACGGCGAGTACCGCGAGATCGAGGCCCCCGAGCGCATGACGCACACGGAGGTGTTCGAGGGGATGCCCGACGGTGACTCCGAGCCCAGCCTGAACCACTACACGCTCACCGAGCAGGACGGGCGCACCACGCTCACCGTCCGCACGGTCGTGTCCGGCAAGGACGTGCGCGACATGATCATCGCCACCGGCATGGAGGGCGGCATGCAGGAGGGCTACGACCTGGTCGAGGAGCTGGCCGTCGAGCTGGCGAGCGCCTGACCACGCCGTCGGCCCCGGGCGCACCGCCGTCCGCCACCCTCCCACTCACCTTCGAGGCCCGAGTTTCTTCGCTTTGACCCCGGTCAAAGCGAAGAAACTCGGGCCTCGAAGCGCAGCGGGCTACGCCGGACGGCGGCCCGAGCGCAGCAGGGCCGACGCCGCGGCGAGCAGCACGAGCATCAGCACGCCGAAGGCGAGCACCGCGGCCGGCGTCGGGACCACGCGCAGGAGGACCGCGAGCAGCACGACGGGCAGCGACATGCCGGCATAGGCCGCGAGGAACAGCCCGGCGAGGGCCTCCGCGCGCGACCCGCCGGCCGCGACGGAGACCACCGTGCCGACGCCCGCCTTGAACAGCGTGCCCGCGCCGGCGCCGGTGACGATCCCGCCGGCCACGAGCACCGGGAAGGTCGTCGTGAGCATCGCCCCGACGATCAGCACGAGGCCCGCGGCCAGCAGCGTCACCCCGAGCGTGTGCTGTGCCCGGGTGCTGCGCCGGCCCGTGGCGATCTGGGCCAGGGCGGCGGAGCCGAACACGGCGAAGGAGACGAGTCCCGCGACGGCGTGCGACGTGACGTGCAGGTCGTGGGCAAGGAACGACGGCGCCAGCGAGGTGAACAGCCCGAACATCGCGAAGCTGACGAAGCCCGCCATGAGGGCGCCCGCGTACAGGCCGCGGGATTCGGCCGGGACCGTCACGCGCTGCGGCCGGTAGCGCCAGGGCTCGCCCACGGCGTCGACCGTCTCGGGGACGAGCGTCATCAGCAGCAGCCCGACGACCAGTGCGAACAGCAGGACCAGGTACGGGGTGCGCAGGGGAGCGGGCGCGACGTCGGCCAGGAGGCCGGCGACGAGCGGGCCGAGGCCGATTCCGCCGAGGTTCGCCGCCGTCGAGATCATCTCGGCGTGCCGGCCGGCGGGCCTGCCCGCCGCGGCGCGCGAGGCGGCGTGCAGCTCGGTCATGTGGGCGGTCGCGGTGGCGGTCAGCAGGCCGATGCCGAAGCCCGAGACGAGGCGGGCGAGCAGGAGCAGCCCGAGGTCCGTCGACGTCAGGAAGACGAGCCCCGCGAGCACGTTCAGCAGCACCGCGGGGGCGATCAGGCGCAGGCGTCCGAACCGGTCCGACAGGTGCCCCGCGAGGAAGAGCGCGGCGGTGACGCCGACCGCGTAGGCGGCGAAGACGAACGTGACCGCAAGCGCGCCGAAGCCCTCCCGCTCCTGGTAGATCACGTACAGCGGCGCTGGGGCACCGGCGAAGGCCATCGTCACGGCGAAGACGTAGGCGATGATCCAGAACCCGCGGGCGTGGTGCCGGCGCGGACGGGCGTCGCCCGCGGGGAGGGGAGGCCGGGTGCGGGCCGGCTCCGCCGGCTCGGGCAGGGCCTGGGTGCCGGACGGCGGTGTGGTGCTGGTCGAGAGTGTCACGCCTCGATCGTGCCGAGCCCGACCGATCGTGTCCAACGAATCTTTCCGAAGCCAGATATCGCGATCTGCGATAGTTGGTTCATGCAGCCACATCAGCTCCAGTACTTCGTGGCGATCGCCGAGACGGGAAGCTTCACTGCCGGTGCGCAGCGCGCCCAGGTGGTGCAGTCCGCGGCGTCGACCGCCGTCAAGCAGCTCGAGCGCGAGCTGGGCTGCGCCCTGTTCACCCGGGGCCGCCGCATCGCCCTCACGCCCGAGGGCGAGGCGCTCCTGCCCCGGGCGCGGGACGTGCTCGCGGCGCTGGACGCCGCCCGGGCCGCCGTCGCCGCCACGCGCGGGCAGGTCGCCGGGACGGTGAGCCTCGGCATGATGAACCACCTCGCCGGCTTCGAGCTGGCGAGCCTGCTGGCCGCGTTCGGGCGCGCGCACCCCGCCGTGGTGGTGCACGCCCGGCAGACGGCGACCGGCTCGCGGGGCAGCCTCGACGCCGTGCGCAGCGGCGACCTCGACCTCGCCCTCGTCTCCACGGCCGGCGGGACCGTCTCCGGGCTGCGCCTGCGCTACCTGGACAGCGAGCCGATCCGGTTCGTCTGCCACCGCACCCACCCGCTGGCCGGGCGGGGCGCGGTGCGGCTCGCGCAGATCGCGGACGAGGCCTTCATCGACTCGCCCGTGGGCTGGGGGAACCGTGCGGTGGTCGACGGCGCCTTCGCGGCCGCCGGCCTGCGCCGCACGATCCAGACCGAGGCGACCGACTTCGAGCTGGGCCAGGCGCTGGTCCGCGAACGGCTCGGCGTCATGTTCGTCCCGGCCTCCGCCGTGTCACCCGACCCGCAGCTCGCCGCCCTCGACGTCGAGCCGGCGCTCACGTGGACGGTGCGTCTGGCCCACTCGGCGAGCCGCCCGCTGTCGGCGGCCGCGGCGGCGCTGGCCGCCGAGCTGGAGCGCGGCGGGCGCGGCGATGCGGGGCCGGAGCGCGACGGGCACTAGCGGAGGCCCCGTGGTTCGCGTGGGCAACTATGTAAGGTGCAGGCATCCCCCTCGCGCCGCGCGGACCTCGTGCTGCGGCCGCTCGCGTGCGCGGGACCCGTCTCCTCGCCGAAGGATCGTCTGCCCCACATGAGATTTCGCTTTCCCCCTGGTGACCGTTCCCGCCTCACCCGCATGCCCCGGCCGGGGGTGGTCATCGCGGTGCTCGCGTTCGCCGGCATGGGGGCGTCGTTCATGCAGACGATCCTGCTGCCGATCCAGGCGGAGCTGCCGGTCCTGCTGGGTGTCTCGCGTGACGTCACCGCCTGGGTGATCACCGTGACGCTCCTGGTGGCGGCGATCTGCACGCCCATCTCCGGGCGGCTCGGCGACATGTACGGCAAGAAGACGGTCGCGCTCGCGCTGCTCGGCCTGCTGGCGCTGGGCTCGGTGGTCGCGGCGCTGTCGCCGTCCGTGGTGCTCCTGATCGTCGGGCGGGCGCTGCAGGGCATGGGCATGGGCGTGGTGCCGCTCGGCATCTCGATCCTGCGCGACGTGCTGCACCGCGACCGGCTCGGGTCGGGGATCGCGCTGGTCAGCGCGACGCTCGGCGTCGGCGGGGCGCTCGGCCTGCCCATCAGCGCGTTCGTGACCGAGCGCTACGACTGGCACGTGGTGTTCTGGGTGGCGGCCGGCATCGGCCTGCTCGCGCTGGCGCTGGTCGCGTGGGTCGTGCCCGTCAGCACGCTGCGCACGGGTGGTCGGCTCGACGTCGTCGGCGTGCTCGGCCTCGCGGTCGGCCTGACCGGGGTGCTGCTGGCGGTCTCGCGCGGCAACGACTGGGGCTGGGGATCGCCCCGCACGCTCGGGCTCCTGCTCGGCGGTCTCGTGGTCCTGCTGGTGTGGGGCTGGTACGAGCTGCGGATCGAGGAGCCGCTCGTGGACCTGCGGGTGACGGCGCGCGGCACAGTCCTGTTCACCAACCTGGCCTCGATCGCGATGGGCTTCGCGCTGTTCGCCTCCAACGTGGTGTTCCCGCAGCTCCTGGAGCTGCCGACGGCGGCGGGCGGCCTGGGGCTGACCCTGATGCAGGCCAGCCTGATCCTCATGCCGTCCGGCCTGGTGATGCTCGCCATGTCGCCCGTCTCGGGGCGGCTCGCGCACCGCTTCGGGGCCAAGCCGCTGCTCGCGTCCGGGGCTGCCGTCATCGCGGTCTCCTACGTGATCGCCGTCGTGGTCGACCTCGACGTGTGGCACGTGCTGGTGGTCAACATCGTGGTCGGAGTCGGCATCGGCCTGGGGTTCGCGGCCATGCCCGCGCTGATCATGCAGGTCGTGCCGTCGCACGAGACGGGCGCCGCGAACGGGCTGAACACCCTGATGCGATCGCTGGGCACGACGTCGGCCGCCGCCGTCGTGGGCGGCGTGCTCGCCGCGGGTGGTGCTCAGTTCGAGGGTGTCCCGGTGCCGTCCGGCGACGCGTTCCGCACGGCCCTGCTGCTCGGCCTGCTCGCGTCGCTGGTGTGCACCGTCCTGGCGCTGCTCATCCCGCGGCCCAAGCCGCCCGTCGACGAGCACCCGGCGCTTCCGGACGGGGTGCTGTAGCACGACCCTGTGGATGAACGCTCCCCGGCAAGCAGACGCGCTGTCGGCGTGGCAGGCTGTGCGCCATGTTGAGAACGACTCTCGTTCGCGTTCGCACGCACGGAGCGTGCTGACGTGGCGAACCTGTTGATGATCGAGAGCTGGCTCCAGTCGACCGGCCTGATGCTCCCGCCCCTGCTGCGCGACGCCGGCCACGAGTACGTGCTGATCACCCGCGACCCCGACCTCTACCGGCTGCCCGACGGCGCACCCCACCCGGTCCTCGCGCTCGCCGCCGAGGTGGTCGTCGCCGAGACCAACGACGACGCCGCCCTGCTCGCGGCGGCGCGGGACGTCGCGGCGCGCCGGCCGGTCGACGGCGTGCTGACGACCTGCGACTACTACCTGCCCGCCGTCGCCCACGTCGCGGACTGTCTGGGCCTGCCCGGGGCGCCCGCCGACGTGCTGCGTACTGCGACGCGCAAGCACCTGGTGCGGCACGCACTGGCGGCCGGGGGAGTGCCCGACGTGCCGTTCGCGGTGGCCGCCACCTGGGAGCAGGCGCGCAAGGAGGCCGCGAGCCTCGGCTACCCGCTCGTGGTCAAGCCGGTCGACATGAACTCCGGCACGGCGGTGCGCAAGGTGGTCGACGAGGCCGGGCTCGCCGTGGCCTTCGCCGAGGCGACCGGGCCGGAGCGCAACACCCGGGACCAGCCGCTGGAGCGGCTCGCGCTGCTCGAACGGGTCCTCGAGGGCCCGGAGTACAGCGTCGAGTGCGTGACCCGCGACGGCGTGACGCGGGTGCTCGGCATCACGGCCAAGTCGGTCGCCGAACCCGGCGTGGAGGCGGGGTCGGGCTTCGTCGAGTCGGGGCACCTGTTCCCGGCCCCGCTGACGCCCGGGGTGCGGGAGGCGATCGAGGGGCACGTCGTCGCGGTGCTCGCCGCCGTCGGCCTGACGCACGGCGTCAGCCACACCGAGGTGCGGCTCACCGCGGCCGGCCCGCGGCTGATCGAGCTGAACCCGCGCCAGGGCGGCGGGTACATCTTCGAGCTGGTCCGCCTCGTGACGGGGTTCAGCCCGCTGCGGGTGCTGGTGGACCTGGCGCTCGGGCGCGAACCGGTGCCCGGCCCGTCGGTCGCGACGAGCGCGGCGGTCACGTTCCTGCTCGCCCCGGCGGACGGCGTCGTGCGGGAGGTCCGGGGCGCGGAGCGCCTGGCGGACGACGACCGGGTGCTCGGCCACGAGACGCCGTCGCCCGGCCGCGAGGTGCGGCCGGGCGACAACAACGAGCGGATCGGGCACGTGCTGGTCGTGGACCAGACCGGGCATGCGGCGAAGGACTGGGCCGACGAGCTGGCGGCCGGCCTCGACATCCAGGTCGACGCCGGGGCGCTCGCGCGCTGACCCGGCGCGCCGGGCAGACACCCCCACATGACGAAAGCCCCGGCGCTGCTGCGCCGGGGCTCTCGTGCTGCTGCGCTCCACGAGCTCAGCGGGGTGCGGGTCTCAGTCGGGGACGACCAGGCCGCGCCGGACCGCGGGCACCAGTCGCGCGGGGATGCGCACCTGGCGCCCGTCCACGGTCACCGCGACCAGGTCGGGCACGAGGGCCGTCCACTGCGAGCGGCGGGACCGGGTCCGCGACCGGGACATCTTCCGCTTGGGGACCGCCATCGATCAGCGCTCCTCGCGGAAGTCGACGTGCTGCCGCGCGACGGGGTCGAACTTGCGCAGCACGAGCCGGTCAGGATCGTTGCGCCGGTTCTTGCGGGTCACGTAGGTGAACCCGGTGCCCGCCGTCGAGCGGAGCTTGATCACGGGACGGAGGTCGGTACGCGAGGCCATCAGTTACCACCCTTGCTGTCGTTGCTCGTGTTGTGCTTGGCGTAGCGCTGCCGGAACTTCTCGACGCGTCCGGCCGTGTCGACCACGCGGGCCGAACCGGTCCAGAACGGGTGGCTGGCGCTGCTGATCTCGACGTCGACCACGGGGTAGGTCTGGCCGTCGGACCACTCGATGGTCGCCGTGGGGCGGCCGGGACCGGAGTCCGTGGTGCCGGCGAGCGTCGAACGGGTCAGGAACGTGAAGCCTGCGCTCGCGTCCCGGAAGACCACGGGGCCGTAGGTGGGGTGAAGGTTCTGCTTCATGGCTTGTCTCCTCTTCGTCAGCCCTGGCGCGCCTTCCAGCGCGGGTTGAGCTTGTTGATCACGAACGTCTTGCCGTGCCGGCGCACGACCTTGGCGCCGGGCTTGTCCTTCAGGGACCGCAGTGATGCGCGAACCTTCATGTGTCACTCCTTACGTGCGGGTGGGCGACGGCGGGGCCGCCGGGGGTGCCGGCCGGTCTCACCAGCTCGACTTGGTCACCCCGGGCAGCTCGCCGCGGTGGGCCATCTCGCGCAGGCGGATCCGGGACAGCCCGAACTTCCGCGAGTACGCGCGGGGCCGTCCGTCGACGGCGTCGCGGTTGCGCAGCCGGGTCGGGCTGGCGTCGCGCGGCTGACCGGAGAGCTCCGTGGCCGCGGCCTGGCGCTCCTCGGCCGGCAGGTCGAGCCTGCGGAGGGTGCGCCGCAGCTCCGCGCGCCGCTCGGCGTACCGGACGACGAGCTCGCGGCGCCGCGCGTCGGCGGCGATCTTCGACTTCTTGGCCATCAGACCTTCTCCCCTCTGGCCAGGATCTGGGCGACGACGACGTCGATGCCCTTGCGATCGATGGTCTTGATGCCCTTGGCACTCACTCGCAGCGTGACGTTGCGGCCGAGCGACGGGACCCAGTAGCGCTTCTTCTGGATGTTGGGGTCGAACCGCCGCTTGGTCCGCACGTGGGAGTGCGAAATCGAGTGGCCGAACCCCGGGACGGTGCCCAGCACCTGGCATCTGGCTGACACATGACCTCCTGTGGCGACGGACTGGCCGCCGCTGGTGAGAACCGTTCTCATATCGCGCTACAGTGAATCAGAACTGAGAACGGTTATCAATTATTCCGGGGCCCGCCCCCGGGCGAGGAGGCAGCATGTACCGAACCGGAGACCGCCGCGGAATCATCCCGGTGAGCGTCCTGGCCACCATCGACCCCGTGCTGCGCGACTCCCCGCTGTTCGGCCTGCTCACCGACACACCCGGCGTCGTCGCCACCCGGCACGACATCTACGAGGACCACCTGCGGCGTGTCGTCCTCGACGCCACCGGCGTCCTCGAGGACGTGCTGGTGCCGCTCGAGCACGCCTGCCTGTCCTGCGCCGTCCGCGAGGACGCCGTCCCCACCATCGCGCGCCTCGCCCGCGACGGCCGCTGGACCCACGTGCTGCTCGCGCTCCCCATCAGCGCCGAACCCCTGCCCGCGGCCCGCTCGCTGGCGGCCGAGACCGCACCCGGCGGCGCGCTCGACCACACGCGCATCGCCACGTCCCTCACCGTGGTCGACACCGACACCCTCCAGCACGACCTGCTCGGCGACGACACCCCGCTCGAACGCGGCCTCGGCCTCACGAGCGGCGACGAGCGCTCGGTGGGGGAGGCGCTCGCAGCCCAGATCGAGCAGGCGGACCTCGTGGTGGCCCACGGTTCGCCGGCCGGACCTGCCGACGTCTCGCTGCCGGCGACGGCGTCGGGCCTGCTGGACCGGCTGCGCGGCGCAGGGACGCGCCGCGTGAACGGGCTGCACGCGCTCTCGGCCGCCGGGCTCGCCGCCGCCACGCACTCGCCGGCCCGCGCCGAGCACCGGGCGCACCCGCTCGGCGCGGTCGTCGTCACCGGACCGGGCGGTGTGCCCGAGGACCGGAGCTGGACGCTGGAGCTGCGCTCACCCTGCCGTTCCACCCGGAGCGGCTGCTGGAGCAGATCGAGTCGCTCGGCGCGGGCGGCCTGCGGGCCCGCGGTGTCTTCCACGTGGCCGACCGGCCAGGGCTCGCCTGCCTGTGGGACGGCGCGGGCGGTCAGCTCGCGGTCGGCGACCTGGGCCCGTGGCCGGAGGTCTGCGCGGGCACGCCGCCGCACACCCGGATCGTGGTGGTCGGGGTCGCCGGGCCGGACGCCGGTGCGGGCGCCGTCGGCGGGCCGGACGACGAGCGGCGCCGCCTGCGGGAGGCGTTCCAGGCGGCGCTGTGCACACCCGAGGAGGCCGCCGCCGGCGTCGAGTGGCTGTGGCGCGAGGACCACCTGGCCCCCTGGCTGGGCGCCCGCTCCGCCTGACTCGCGGGGCTGGGGCCGGGCGGTGGGTCAGCGGGGGCAGAGGTAGGCGGCCGTCCGCGGGCGGACGCCGTCGGGGCCGGTCCAGCCGGCCGGCCCCGAGGCCACCCGCACCCAGCCGAGCCGTTCGTACAGGCGGACGGCCGGACCGCCGTCGTCCACCACGTCGAGCACGAGCCGCCGTCCGCGCCGGGTGGGCGCGTCCTCGACGCGCTCCAGCAGCGCGGTGGCGATGCGGGAGCCGCGCGCCTTCGGCGTCACGAACAGGCGGCTCACTCCGGCGAGCCCGGTCACGGTCGTCCGCGCGGCGGCCACCAGCTCCTCGACGTGCTCGACACCGTCGGCGGCGACGAGCATGACGTGGCCGACGACGACGCCGTCGGACAGCGCGACCCACGCCCCGATCGTGCCCGCGGGAGCGAGCCAGGCGACCGGGTCGTCGGGCCAGACCATCGGGTAGCCGTCGCTCTCGTGCACCTGCCGCAGCGCCTCGACGACCCGGTCGAGATGGGCCGTGTGGCGCTGGGCGATCAGGAGGTCGGGCACGGGCTCAAGGTATCCGACGCCCGGTGGGGCCGGCGGCCGGACAGCGGCTCGCGAGCGGGTGAGGAATGGACGCGCGTCGCTCGTCCTCAGCGGAGGTGTCCCCGTTCGACGGCCTGCCGGATCGCCGTCCGGTAACCCTCGGGCAGGTTCAGCGCGCCGGCCTCGTCGGGTGTCACGAGGACCAGCTCCTTGTGCTCGTCGCTGAAGGTGGGTGTGGCGTCGCCGTCGTAGTCGGCGAGGAACGTGAGGACGAGGACATGACGGTGGGGGAAGACCCGGTACACCCAGGTGTGGAAGGGCTCGCCGACCGTGACGTCCCAGGCGAGCTCCTCCTGGATCTCGCGGGCCAGGCACTGCGCCGGGTCCTCGCCGAGGTCGAGCTTGCCGCCGGGCAGCTCCCACTCGTCGCGCTCGTTGCGCAGGAGGGGGAGCCTGCCGCGCCAGCCGATCACCGCCTTGACCGAGACCGGGAGCTGGTACTCGAAGTAGCCGGGATTGCGTTCGACCAGGTAGGGCTCCTCGGGGGAGCGGATGTTGAGCATGGGACCGTCCTACCGCACCGGACCGCCGCACACGATCTCGCGGCGTCGGCACAGCGCCGGCGGGACGCTATTCTGGACGATTGTTCAACTCTTCTGGACGATTGTTCAAAATGCGGTGATGCCCTTTCCCGGAACTCCGGAAAAGGGCCTCACCGTGCATCTCAGGTGTTTTTCACGACGCCGACGTCGGCGTCATGTTCATCCGACGGGGAGGGGAACGGGGAGAGGGACGGGCAGTCCGCCGCCGAGGGCGCCCAGCAGGGTGCTGAGCAGACCGCCGACCGCGTCCAGCAGGGAGCTCAGGAGGCCGCCGGTGGGCAGGGGTACCGGGAGCTCCGGAATCGGCAGGTCGTCGACCGGGAGGGCAGGCACGGGGAGGTCGTCGACCGGGAGGTCGGGGATCGGGGCGTCGACCGGAAGATCCGGGACCGGCGCGTCGACGGGCAGGTCGGGGACCGGTGCGTCGACCGGCAGGTCAGGCACCGGGGCGTCGACGGGAACGTCCGGGACGGGCGCGTCGACGGGAACGTCCGGGACGGGCGCGTCGACGGGAACGTCGGGGACCGGTGCGTCGACCGGCACGTCAGGGACCGGGGCGTCCACGGGAACGTCCGGGACGGGTGCGTCGACCGGCACGTCCGGCACGGGTGCGTCGACGGGAACGTCGGGCACCGGTGCGTCCACCGGTGCGTCGGCTGCTGGGGCGTCGACGGGAGCGTCGGCTGCCGGGGCGTCGACCGGGTCGGTCGCGCCGATGAGGTGGGCCGTGGGCAGGTAGGCCCCTGGCTGCACCATCGCGCTCGCACCTGTTGCTGCCGTGCAGACCAGGCCGGCCGAGATGGCCAGCACCGTTCCCGCACGACTCATGACACGGAATCCTCGGATCATTGTGTTTCCCCTCGAATCGCTCCGCCGGAACAATGGTGTTGCACATAAGCGTGGGTTCACCGCGAAATAGCGTCAGACGGGGTTTTCATCCTGTCAATCGGAACGTGACCTGGAGCACGTGGAATGAACCAAGACATTCCAGGACCGAACTCTGCGACAGGTCGTCATTAACAGCCGTAACCCAGACATCACAACGGTGATATCCGGTGGTTGCCTGGAAGCCGACTGGGTGGTTGCGGAACGGGACAATCACCTTGGTCGGACGACGTCCGGGTGCGTACCGTCGCCGCCGATGAGCACTCCGAAGCGACAGGTCCGCGCCGTCCACGACGCCGACACCCTCACCGTCTACCAGGCCTACCCGCCCGCGATCGCCGACGCCGCCCTGCGGGCCGGCCGGTTCGTGCCGCCGTTCAAGCGCGAGCGGATGACCTGGGTCAAGCCCTCGTTCTGCTGGATGATGTACCGCTGCGGCTGGGCGACCAAGCCCGGCCAGGAGCGGGTCCTCGCGGTGCGCCTGTCGCGCACCGGCTTCGAGCAGGCGCTCCGCATCGCCGCCCTGAGCCACTTCGACCGCTCGCTGCACGACGACGCCGCGGCCTGGGCCGCGCAGAAGGCGGCCAGCCCGGTGCGGGTGCAGTGGGACCCGGAGCGGACGCCGTCGGGCCGCGCGCTGGAGCACCGGTCCCTGCAGGTCGGGATCGGCGGCGCGGCGGTGGATACCTACGTGGACGAGTGGGTCGTCGGGCTGGACGACGTCACCGACCAGGTCGGGGCCTGGCGCGCCGAGCTGACCGCGGGCGGTTCGCCCGTGCTGCCGCAGGAGACGCCGTATGTTCTGCCGCCGGACGTCGCGGCACGGATCGGGGCCGACGGATAAAGCCCTCGGTGTGCGGGCATCGACCGTGCCAGGATCCCGTCCATGACGACGGCGACCACCCCCGTGCTGACCCCGGCCGAGCAGCGGCTGATCGACGCGGCCCTCGAGGTCGTCGCCCGGCTTCCCGAGGACGGGACCTACCTGAGCACCGTGGCGTCGGCCGTGATGGACGTTCACGGTGACATCCACACCGGTGCCAACGTCGGCCACTTCACGGGCGGGCCGTGCGCCGAGCTCGTGGCCCTGGGCACGGCGGCCGCCGCGGGTTCCGGCCCGATCGCGCTGATCGTCGCGGTCGGAGACGAGGGCCGCGGCGTCATGCCCCCGTGCGGACGGTGCCGACAGGTGCTGCTCGACCAGCAGCCCGACTGCCGTGTCATCGTGCCCGACGGCGACGGGCCGTACTCGGTCCCCGCCCGCGACCTGCTCCCGCACCCGTCCCCGCACCCGGACGCGGACCCGCCGCGCCTGCTGCGGTTCAGTGCGCGGCACTGGACGAGCGTGGTCGACGGCGGCAAGACCGCCACCACGCGGTTCGACGATCCGGCCGTGCCGGGGCCCGTCACGCTGCTGTTCGAGTTCGAGGACCGGTACCGGGCGTTGCCCGGCGTGGTCGACTCCGTGGAGCATGTTCGGTTCGCCGACATCACCGATGCCCAGGCGGCCCTGGAGGGCTGCACCGCCGACGAGCTGCGCACGGCGCTGCGGACGCACTACTACCCCGACGTCGCGGACGACGACGTGGTCGACTTCGTGCGGTTCCGCACCGTCGACCCGAGCTGACGCCACCGGATAACACCTCGATCAGCAGATGCCGGGCATGCCAGGATCCCGACCATGAGGACGGTGACCCTGTGGCGGCCGACCGGGCCGCGGGAGCTGGCCCTGGTCGAGGAGTCGGACTGGCGTGCCTGGCCGCCGCGGCTTCCTGACCAGCCGATCTTCTACCCGGTGCTGAACGAGGACTACGCCACACGCATCGCCCGCGACTGGAACGTGCAGGCGAGCGGGGCGGGGTACGTGACCCGGTTCGACGTCGCCCAGTTGTTCCTCGACCCGTACGAGGTCCAGCAGGTCGGTGGGCAGACGATCCTCGAGTACTGGATCCCCGCGGAGGACCTGGACGAGCTGAACGCGAACATCGTGGGCCGGATCGAGGTCGTGGCGGAGTTCCGCTGACGCCCGGTCGCGGCGCCGTCAGGCCTGCGGGCGGAGCGTCGCGAAGCTGCGTTCGAGCAGCTCGCTTGCCGTGGTGCCGTCGTCGGCGTTCGCCCAGGTTGTGAGGGCGACGTCGAGGCAGGCGAGGGCCGACTGGACGATGATCTCGGCACGGAACGCCGCGTCGTCGTCGGGCAGGCGGGCCGCGACGAGCGGCGTGAGCATGCGCGCCCACAGGAGGTGCTTCTCGAGGCTGCGGGCCCGCAGGGAGGCAGCGCTGACGAGGACGCGCATGGCGAGCTTGCCGCGGTCGTCGTCGCCGCCCTTCTGGGGCGACCGGGTGACGAAAGCCTCGAAGGAGATGCGGAGCGAGTCCCAGACGGGCTCGTCCTCGGGCCGGCCGGCAAAGGCCGCGCGGACGAACTTGCCGCCGTGCGCCGGGTCGCCGATGACGACGTCCTCCTTGGCCGGGAAGTAGCGGTGGAAGGTGCGTGCGGACATGCCGGCCGCCGCCGCGATCTGCTCCACGGTCACCTGGTCGAACCCGCGCTCGGCGAACAGGTCCAGCGCGATCTCGTTGATGCGCGCCCGCACGGCCTCGCGGCTGATCTCGCGCAGGCTCTGGCCGCTGCTCGGTCCGCTGCTCGTCGTGCTTGACATGGCTCCAGGGTAGCGTCGATGTCACATGTGTCAGGCTCTGACAGAAGTGACGTGTGTCGACACGCATTGTCGCGACCAAGGGTCGCGCGGGTGCCGGTCCCGTGGTGTGGGGCGGGCGCCGTCACATCCGGTCGGGCGCGGCGAGGCCCAGCAGGTCGAGCCCGGTCGCCAGGGTGCGGCCCGTCAGCTCGCACAGCGCCAGACGGTTGGCACGGACGCCGTCGTCGTCCGCCCGCAGGACCGGGCACTGGTCGTAGAACTCGGTGTACGCGCGGGCCAGGCCGAACAGGTAGCCGGCCAGGCGGTGCGGTTCGAGCGTGCCGGCGACGTCGTCGAGCGTCGCCGCCAGCTCGTCCAGCGTGAGGGCCAGCGCCCGTTCCGCGGGGTGCAGGGGGAGGGCGGGGTCGATCGGCCGGCCGAGCGGGACCCCGGCATCGGCCGCCTTGCGCAGGATCGAGCGGACACGTGCGTGCGCGTACTGGAGGTAGACGCCGGTGTTGCCGTTCAGCGCCACCATGCGGTCGACGTCGAAGACGTAGTCCTTGGTGCGCGTGTTCGACAGGTCGGCGTACTTCACCGCGCCGATGCCCGCCGCCTGCGCCACGCGCTCGAACTCCTCCGGCGTGAGCCCGTGGTCCTTCTCCGCAAGCTCCGCGCGGGCCCGCTCGACGGCCTGGTCCAGCAGGTCGTCGAGGCGGACCGTCCCGCCGTCGCGCGTCTTGAAGGGTTTGCCGTCGGCGCCCAGGACGGTGCCGAACGGGACGTGGGTCGCGGCGACGTCGTCGGGCAGCCAGCCGGCGCGGCGGGCGACGTCGAAGACCATCCGGAAGTGCAGGGCCTGCCGCGCGTCGACGACGTAGAGGATGCGGGTGGCCTGGTACTCCTCGACGCGCAGGCGCACCGTGGCGAGGTCGGTGGCGGCGTAGCCGAAGCCGCCGTCCTTCTTGCGCACGATGAGCGGGACCGGATCGCCGTCCGGCCCGACGACGCCGTCCGTGAACGCGCACAGGGCGCCGTCGGAGTCGACGGCGATGCCCCGGGCCACGAGGTCGTCGACGACGCCCGGCAGGTCGGCGTTGTAGCGGGACTCGCCGTCGGCGTCGGCCGGGGTGAGCAGGATGCCGAGGCGGGCGTAGACGGCCTGGAACGCTGCCTCGGACTCGGCGACGAGCTCGCGCCAGGTGGCCAGCGTGGCGGCGTCGCCGGACTGGAGCGCGACCACGCGGGCGCGGGCGCGGTCGGCGAAGGCCGGGTCCGCGTTGAACTCGGCGCGGGCCGCCCGGTAGAGCGCGTCCAGGGCGGACATGGAGGCCTCGCCCTGCCAGGTCTGCTCGGGGTGCTCGTCGATGTACTGGATGAGCATGCCGAACTGCGTGCCCCAGTCGCCGACGTGGTTCTGCCGGACGACGGTGGCGCCGAGGTGTGCCAGGACGCGCGCCAGGGTGTCGCCGATGATCGTGGAGCGCAGGTGGCCCACGTGCATCTCCTTGGCGACGTTGGGCGCGGAGTAGTCGATGACGGTGCGCTCGCCGACGCGGGTCGCGGCGATGCCCAGGTTCTCGGCGGCGAGGCGCGCGGCGACCTGCCGCCAGAGGGTGGCTGTCGGGACGGTGAGGTTGAGGAAGCCGGGGCCGGAGACCTCGGGGCTGATGCTGCTCGCGGCGAGGCGGCCGGCCGTGGCCGCGGCGAGGTCGCGTGGCGCGCGGCCGACGCGCTTGGCGACGGCCAGAGGGCCGTTCGCCTGGAAGTCGGCGCGGTCGGATCGTCGGACCACCGGGTCGGTGCCGGCCAGCTCGGCCGGGAGCACCTGGGTCAGGGCGGCCTGGACGGCCGCCTCCACCTGGTCCTTGATCGCGACGACGTGGGACACGCGGGGCCTCTCCTCGTGGATGGCTTGTACGGGGTGGGTCCTGCCCTGGGGTGGGCGGGGTCGGGTCAGTCTAGGGATCGCCGACGGCGTCGTCCCGATGTATTACGCGGCGGATGACGGGCACGCGACCAGGTGGACCGGGTCCGCCAGCACCACGACCCCCGGCTCCGCGCTCAGCAGCGGCACCGTCAGCCGCGCGGCGTCGTCCACGTGGATCCGCGGGTCCGCGGGCGGCTCCGTCTCGTAGTACGTGCCCGGGCCGTAGAGCTGCCCGTACCGGACCACGACCCCGCCCGCGTCCAGGACGGCGGCCTCGTGCCAGGCCACGGCGTCGCCCCGGCCGGGCGGCGTCCAGGCGATGGACTGCGCGAGCACGCGGGGCGTGCCCGCGGCCCGTGCTGCCGCGAGCAGGTTGGCCGTGCCTTCGGTGCGGATGCGGGAGTTCGCCGCGGCGCGGGCCGGGATCGCGGCGACGTCGTCGGGGAGGTCGGTGAGCTGGTGCATCAGCAGGTCGGGCCGGAACGCGACGACGGCGGCCGTGAGTGCTTCGACGTCGTAGACGTCCACGACGACCGGGCTGCCGCCGAGCCGTTCGACCGCGCCCGCGCGTTCGGGCGAGCGCGTGGTGCCTGCGACCTCATGGCCGGCCGCGACGAGCAGCGGCAGCAACCGGGACCCGATCACGCCGGTCGCGCCGGCGAGGAAGACGCGCACCGCAGCACCCTATGGACGGGTCAGGACGCGGCGCAAAGTCCTGGAGCGCAGATCGCGGCCGCACGGCCCGCCTTCACCGGCGGCTCGTGGGTCAGCAGATGGACCGGGGCTCGGCGACGACCTGGGCGTCGTCCGCGTACAGGATGCGGCCCGGATCGAAGGTCCGGATCTCGCGCCAGCCGACGCCGTACCGGTCGAGCAGGTCCAGATAGCCACGAGTGAGGTCGAGCAGCTCGAGTGCGTCCGCGCGGAAGAACGCGCGGGCACCGGGGTGCCGGTCACGGTCATACACGCTCGGGTCGACGGACGCCGGGTCCGTGTAGGCCGCGTTCATGAGGTCGTTGTGCGTGCGCCACCAGGCCTGGTCCGCCGCCGACAGTCGCCCGGAGTGTGCGAGGCCGTTCGCCAGTGCGAAGACGCCCGGGTAGGACATGCGGCGGTTCGGTTCGCTCGCCTGGAAGCGGACGTAGTCCACGAGCGGCTGTAGGTCGTCCAGCCTTCCGGTGATGTCGGCCCAGTCGTCATCGGGAGTCGCGGTGAGGTCCTGGTACCGGGAGCCCAGCACGAAGTCGTTGACGAACGTGGCGAGATCGTCGGTGAGCCGGCGGAACGCGGTCCCGTCACTCCAGTGGCCGCCGGGTTCGCCGTCGACCAGCCACACGGAGCTGTCGTCGTCGTTCACCACGAGCAGGTCGACGTCGTTCACGTCGCCGACCACGTGCCAGGTACCCGCCGGCGGGTCCTGTCCCAGGGCGAGCGCGGCGAACGGGTCGTAACCCGGCAGCCATGGCCCGTCGTTCAGCCGGACGACGCCGAGCACGAAGCCGTCGGCGACCTGGAGCACGTCGGCGTGGTCGGGGTGGACGTCGGCGGGCACGTCGTCAAGTGCCGGTCCCACCTGGTGGTTCATCGCCAGACTCTCGTCGGCGTCCAGCAGGAGGCGTACCTGGATCAGGCGGCGGGCGACGGCATCGGGCAAAGGCACGAGGCGAGGGTAGGCCCTAGGCGTCCAGGCGCTCCTGCAGGACGACGGTCACGTCATCGCCCTCCTCCTTGCCGATCGCCTTGCGCACGTCGGCTTTCACGGGCAGCTTGTGGGTGCCGTCGCCCAACGCCATGAACGAGCTCTGGAACGGGTGGCCGTCGATCGTGCCGCGGATCTTGACCAGGCCACGCGTGCCGAAGAAGTCGACGGATCCCGGCCACACGACGTAGGTCCAGCCGCCCTTGTCCGGGCTCTTCTGCAGGGTCGCGGAGAACTGCTGATGCATGCCCGTACCGTCCGTTCGCTTGCCGTCGATGGAACACCACCATGGCACGGCGCCGAGAGACCGCCAGCCGTCACGACTCCAGCCACCGCAAGATCGCCAGCACCCGCCGGTTGTACCCGTCCTCGGCCAGCAGCCCCAGCTTGTCGAAGATCGCGTTCGAGTGCTTTTCCACCGCCGACGTCGAGATGAACAGCGCCCGGGCGATCCCCGTGTTGGTGCGCCCCTCAGCCATCAGCGCCAGCACCTCCCGCTCCCGCTCGCTCAGGAATCCGAGCGGGTGCGACGTGTCCCGGAACAGCTGTCCCACCACCTCGGGGTCCAGCACCAGGCCTCCGGCCCGCACCCGGTCGAGGGCCTCCAAAAAGTCGTCCACGCCCATCACCCGGTCCTTGAGCAGGTAGCCGACGGCGCGCGCGTCCTCGCCCAGCAGCACCTGCGTGAACTGCCGCTCGACGTACTGCGAGAGCACGAGGATGCCGACCTCCGGCCAGCGCTCCCGGATCGTGGCCGCAGCTCGCACGCCCTCGTCGGTATGGGTCGGCGGCATCCGGACGTCCAGCACGACGACGTCGGGTCGCTCGGCCGCGAGCCGGTTCAGCAGGCCCTCGGCGGAGCCGTAGGCGGCGACGACGTCGTGACCCTCGTCCGCCAGGAGGCTGCGGATACCTTCCCGCAGCAGGGTGGAGTCCTCGGCCAGCATCACGCGCACGGCAGCGTCACCTCGATCCGTGTGGGGCCGCCGGCCGGGCTCTCGATGGTCAGGGCGCCACCCGCGGCGGCCGTGCGGCCGGCCAGGCCCGCGAGCCCGTGGCCGGGGCGGGGTGCGGCGCCGCCCGTGCCGTCGTCGCTGATCACCACTTGCACGAATGTCCCGTCCCGGGGCTGGTCCGCGAGACGCACCGCCACCCGGGCGCCCTCGGCCCCCGAATGCTTCGCTACGTTCGTCAGCGCCTCCGCCACCACGTAGTACACCGTCGTCTCCACCCCGGGCGGCAGCCGCACCGGGACCGCCCAGTCCAGCACCGTCGGCACCGCGGTGTGCGACACGAGCTGGCGCAGCACCGGCTCCAGCCCGTGCGTGCCCAGCGTGGTGGGTCGCACCCGCCACGCGACGTCGCGCAGGTCCGTCACGAGCTGCTCCGCTTCGCGCCCCGCCTGCTCCAGCAGCAGCGAGCCCGCCGAGCCGGGCCCGGCCAGCCGCCGTGCCCGGTTGACCAGCAGGCCGAGGGCGACGGCGCGCTGCTGCACCCCGTCGTGCAGGTCCCGCTCGATGCGGCCGCGTTCCGTGTCGAGCGCCGACAGCAGGTCCGCGCGACTGACCGTCAGCTCCTCGACCTGTGCCTCCAGGCGTTCGCTGCGGCTCGGCGACAACCACCGGGCGGCGGTCCACCGGTCCAGCAGACCCACCCCGAACAGTCCCATGAGGTCCAGGTAGAGCAGGATCGCGCCGATGGGCACCAGCACGACCACGTCCCACGTCGACAGACCGTCGCCCTGGACCGCCGCGTCCACGGTGAGGCGCACGTCGAACAGCCAGGACGCCAGGCTCACGACCACCCCGAACACGCCGTACGCCAGCAGCCCCAGCACGAGCAGACCGAGCGAGCTCATGCCGACCCGGAGCGCGAGGTACGCGGCGGCGCGCCGGGAGGTGAGCGGGGCGCCGTCGTCGGACCAGTCGAGAAACCGGACTGCGCGCCGGCGGTGCCACGTGACCGCGGCGCGCACCGGCCCGAGCGGCGCCGGGCCACCTGCCGTCAGGAGTGCCAGCACCGCGCAGAACACGTCGATCGGCCAGGTGACGGCGCCGAGGGCAGCACCCCACATCACCCGTGCGGGGGTGCTGTGCGGAGCGGCGGGGGCTGGATTCACCTCGCCAGGATAGGGACGACGACGGCTGGACGGACTGCGGAAAACCACACGTCACCTGCGGCATACCCCCACGCCGTGACGGACTACCACAGTCTGCCGACCCTCCGCGGCCGAATAGCGTAGGGGCATGACGACACAAAGCTTCGCCACGACCGTCGCCGACTGGGCCGTCGGGCTCATGGAGACCCTCGGCGCACCGGGCGCAGGCGTAGCGATCGCCCTCGAGAACCTGTTCCCGCCCCTTCCGAGCGAGGTGATCCTGCCGCTGGCAGGCTTTACAGCGGCGCAGGGCACCCTCGTGCTGTGGCAGGTGCTCGTCTGGACCACGGCCGGGTCCGTGATCGGCGCGCTCCTCCTGTACGGGCTCGGCGCCTGGCTCGGACGGGACCGGCTGCGCAACATCGTGGACCGGATGCCGCTGGTGAAGCTGGAGGACGTCGACAAGGCGGAGGCCTGGTTCAACCGGCACGGCGACTGGGCGGTGCTCATCGGCCGCGTCATCCCGATCGTGCGCAGCCTCATCTCCATCCCGGCCGGTGTGGAGCGCATGCCGCTGACGCGCTTCCTGCTGTTCACGACGCTCGGCTCGGGCGTGTGGAACACCCTGCTGGTCGGCGCCGGCTACCTGCTGGGCGACCAGTGGCACATCGTCGAGGAGAGCGTCGGCGTGTTCCAGAAGGTCGTCATCGTCGTGGCCGTCCTGCTGATCGTGTGGTGGCTGGTCAAGACGCTGCGCAACCCCGACCGGCCGCGCCATGCCCGTCAGCGCTGATCGGGCATGATGCAACCGTGACTGACGACCGCACCGCCCAGACCCTCCGCTCCATCGCCCCCTACCTCGCCGACTGGGCCTCGTTCCAGGCCGCGTACCACGGCATTCCCGGCCTGCAGCTCGCCGTCGGACGCCGCGGCGAGGTGTTCGTCGACCTCGCCTGGGGCAAGGCCGACGTCGAGACGGGGGAGGACCTCACCAGCGACCACCTGTTCCGTGTCGCGTCGCACTCCAAGACCTTCACCGGCGTCATGGTCATGCAGCTCGTGGAGCGCGGCGAGCTGCGGCTCGACGACCGGGTGGGCGACCTCGTGCCGGAGCTGGACGGCTCGCGTGCCGCCGGCGTCACCGTCCGGGAGCTGCTCGGCCACCAGGCCGGGATCATCCGCGACTCCTCCGACGGCGACTTCTGGCAGCACCACCGGCCCTTCCTCGACCGCGCCGAGGTGTTGGAGTGCGTACGCGCCGAGGGCGTCGTGTTCGAGCCGAACGAGCACTTCAAGTACACGAACATCGGGTACAGCCTGCTCGGGATCATCATCGAGCAGGTCACGGGCAAGACGTACGACGAGGTGGCGCGCGTCGCCGTCGTCGAGCCGCTGGGCCTGACGCGGACCGGCACCGAGCTGGACCCCGCCCGCGCCGCCGAGTACGCCGCCGGCCACACCGGGCGGATCGCCCACGGCGACGCGCGCCGGGTCATCCCGCACGTCGACACCCGAGCGATGGCCGCGGCGACCGGCTGGTACTCCACGGCGACGGAGATGGTCCGCTACGGCGCCGCGCACGTCCACGGCGACACGACCCTGATCAGCGACGCCAGCAAGCGCATCATGCAGCGTGACGAGTCCCGCGTCGCGGTGCGCGGCAAGGAGCTCGGCCGCTACGGAGTCGGCATCGAGGTCGGCAAGGTCGGGGACCGCGAGGTCGTCGGGCACTCCGGCGGCTACCCCGGGCACATCACCCGCACCTGGATCGACCCCGTGGACGGCATCGTGGTCTCCGCCCTGACCAACGCCGTCGACGGCGCCGCCGGGCAGATCGCCAACGGCGTCATCCAGCTGATCAACCTGGCGCTCGCGGCGGCGGACGAGGTGGCGGCCGCCGGGGTCCTCGCGGGTGCCTCCGGCAAGGGCAGCGACCCGGTGCCGGGCGTGCCGGCCGACGCGCCCGTCGGGCGGTTCGCCAACCTGTGGGGCGTGGCCGACGTCGTGGACCTCGGCGGGATCCTGCACGCGATCAACGCGCGCGCCGCCGAGCCTGCCGAGGTCGCGCAGCGGCTGGTCGTCTCCGACGGCCGGCTGGTGCAGGAGCCGGTCGCCGGGTTCGGCACGGTGGGCGAGCCGATCCAGACGGAGCGCGCCGCCGACGGCGAGATCGTCTCGGTGCGGATCGGCGCGATGACGTCCTGGCCGATCGAGCAGTACCGGAGCCGCACGGCCGGGTAGCGCAGGGCGACGGGACGGGGCCTACCGGTCGAGGTGGTGGCGCACCATGAGCTCCAGCACCCGCAGGAAGCGCTGCGCGCGGGGACGGCCGAGGACGAACGGATGGTGCGTCCCGGCCGTCCCGTCGCGCAGCGCCCGCAGGCGGGCCAGGCCGTGGTCGGTCTGGGCGTGGTTGTTCAGCTCGACGTCCACGCCGGAGCGGCGCGTCAGGGCGGCGTAGTCGATCACGGAACGCAGGTAGGCGCGCTTGCCCGACGCCGGTTCCGGCAGCCCGGTACCGCCCCAGAGCATCGCCGTGTGCCGTCGCCCGTGCCACCACACCGGGAACACCGGCGAGACGGTGCCGGGGGTGTGCCCGGGCGTGTGCGGAAGGCGCATGGTCGTGCCGCCCAGTGCGAGCCGTTGCCCGTCGGAGATCTCCAGGTCGCGTTCGGGCACGTCGGGTGAGTCGTCGGCCGCGGCGAGGTCCCAGTCGGCGGGGCTCATCAGCACCCGTGCGCCGTAGCGGTCGGCGAGGTACTGGGCCCCGCCGAAGTGGTCGGCGTGCCCGTGCGCCACCACCACGTACCGGATGCGCGCGGGGTCCACACCCAGCGCGCGCAGCTCGGGGACCAGGATGTCGGCAGCCTGGTCCCGGGACTCCAGCGCGTCGATCAGGATCACGCCGTCGGAGGTCTCCACGGCCGTCGCCGACACGAAGTCCGTGCCGACCACGGTGACGTTGTCGAAGATCCGCGTGGGCTCCGGGTCGGGGGCCGGCGGTGGCAGCCAGCCCGGCGTGAACGCCGTGATCAGGGCGAGCAGCACCGGGTCGTCGCCCGCGATCCGCGCGGCCTGCTCGGCGTGGTCGCCCGTCGCCTCCGGTCCGGCAGCAGCGTCGTCCGACGCGGACGGCGAGGCGGTGGACGCCGAAGCCCCGCCTGACGGGGCGGCGCCCGCCGAGCCGCCCGGTGCGGGACCCCCGGCGGACGCCGAGCCTCCGGCCGGTTGCGCCGGTTGCGCCGGTTCCGTCGCGCAGCCGACCAGCGGGACGAGTGCGGCGGCGAGGACAGCGCGACGGGACAGCTCGGCGTGACGCAGAAGATCCATCGCCCGATCGTACGAAGGACCTGGCCGGGTCGCCGGGCGGCCCGAGCCTCCGGGTGGTGGTGCCCGCGTCGCGGTAGCGTTGTCAGGTGACTTTCAGCGAGGGCGGGCAGTTCGAGGGCGGACGGGTCCGCAAGGGCGGCGGACGCCGGGGCGCCGTCGGCGCGGGAGTCGGCGGCGGTGCGGCGCTCGTCATCGCGCTGCTCTACATGGTGCTGACCGGCAACAGCCCGGCCGACATCCTCGGGACCACCACCACCGACGGCGGGGGTGGGGGCGAGCAGGGGTACATCGGCGCGTGCACCGCGGAGGAGGCGAACGTCGATCCCGAGTGCCGGCTCAACGCCGCCGTCGACTCGCTGGACGTCTACTGGGCCGAGACGCTCCCCGAGCAGGGCGGCGTCGAGTACGAGCTGCCCGAGGTCGTCAGCTTCACCGACGCGGTCGACACCGGCTGCGGTTCCGCGACGTCGGCCACCGGGCCGTTCTACTGCCCGGCCGACACCACCGTGTACGAGGACCTCTCGTTCTACGACCAGCTCTCCAGCCAGTTCGGTGCCGAGGGTGGGCCGCTGGCGGAGATGTACGTGACGGCGCACGAGTTCGGGCACCACATCGAGAACCAGCTCGGACTGTTCGGGCGGGCCGACCGGTCGGGCACCGGGCCCGAGTCGGACTCCGTGCGCATCGAGCTCATGGCGGACTGCCTCGCCGGGATGTGGGCCGGCAACGCCGCGACCACCGAGGACCCGGACACGGGCGTGCCGTTCCTCCAGCCCATCTCGCAGGCGGAGCTGGAGCAGGCGCTCTCCGCGGCCGCTGCCGTGGGTGACGACAACATCCAGCGCCGCTCCGGCGGCGGCGTCAACCCCGAGGCGTTCTCGCACGGCTCCAGCGAGCAGCGCGTGCGGTGGTTCTCGATCGGCTACGACGGCGGCACCATCCAGGACTGCAACGCCCTGGACGCCCGCACCCTCTGACGTTACGGTGGGCGGCATGCATCTCAGCGCACGCACGACGACGCCGGACCCCTCCGGCGCGCGCTGACCCTTGCACTCAGCACCCAGGCCCCGGAGCTCGCTCCGGGGCCTTTGCCGTGCACGACGGCGGTACCGGGGCGGCTCGTCCAGCGAAGGAGCACCGTCATGAACGTCCCCGCATCGAACCAGCAGCAGTCCCCGGCAGCGGATCAGGCCGCGACCCGCGGCTCCGGGCCCTCCGACGCGCCCGTCGTCGTCGACCACCGAGTCCTCGGCCGCGACATGCGGATCTTCGACACCAGCCCGCTGGTCGGGCCCGGCCTGCCGTTGTGGCTGCCCGCCGGCGCGGCGGTGCGGTACGAGCTGGAGCAGTACGCGCGTGAGGTCGCGCTGCGCACCGGCTGCGAGCCCGTGTACTCGCCGGTGCTCGGCAAGCGGTCGCTGTACGAGCGCTCGGGCCACTGGGCCAAGTTCGCCGACGACATGTTCCCGCCGATGTACCTCGGCGGGAACGGCGACGGTTCCGGCCCGGCTCCCGACCTCGACGGCAGCCCGGACGCCGACCCCCTCGTGCTGCGCCCCGCCAACTGCCCGCACCACGCGCAGATCTACGCGTCCGAACCGCGTTCGTACCGGGACCTGCCCGTGCGGTACGCGGAGCTCGCGTCGATGTTCCGGGCCGAGCGGTCCGGGGTGCTGTCGGGGCTGCGCCGGGTGCGGCAGATCAACCTGGACGATGCGCACGTCTTCTGCCGTCCCGACCAGGTCGGGGCCGAGGTGCGCACCGCGCTGACCGCCGTCCTGGAGGTGCTCGACACCCTGGGCATCGAGGTGGCGTACCTGCGCCTGTCCGGCCGGGACTCCTCCGACCGGTGGCTCGGCGCGCCCGAGCAGTGGGCCGCGGCCGAGGAGGAGCTGCGCGCGGTGCTCGACGACCTCGCGTCGCCCGCCAGTGTGCCATGGCACGCCGAGGCCGGCGAGGCGGCGTTCTACGGCCCCAAGATCGACGTCCAGGTGCTCGACGCGCGCGGCCACGAGGAGACCCTCGCGACCGTGCAGCTCGACTTCAACCAGCCCGAGCGGTTCGACCTGACCTACGTCGCGGCGTCCGGCGAGCGCGAGCGGGTCGTGATGATCCACCGCGGCACCGTCGGCGCCATGGAGCGGATGGTCGCGTTCCTCCTGGAGCGGCACGGCGGACGGCTCCCGTTCTGGCTCGCGCCGGTGCAGGTCTGCCTGCTGCCGCTGCCGGACGGCGCCTCCGACGGCGGCCCCGGCGCCGACCAGCTCGTCGACGAGCTCGCCGCCGACCTGAAGGCCCGCGGCCTGCGGGTCCGGGTGGAGCGGGAGGGGTCGCTGGGCAGCCGGATCCGCCGGGCCCGGCAGCGGCGGGACGCGCTGCTGGGCGTCCTGGGCGCCCGCGAGGTGGAGGCGGTGCGCTGGCGGTGACCGATCCGGCGTCGGGCGCCAGGGCCGCGGTGCCCTTCGCCGAGCTGGGCGACCGTCTCGCCGAGGCGGCGCGCCGGCGCGTGCCGCGGGTCGACCTCTGAGTGCCGCCGCGCCTGCGGGCCCGGCGGTAGGTCGCCGAACGGTCAGCGCACCCAGGTCCGCCGGTCGCGCGCTGCCAGGTGGACGACCTCCAGCTCGCGGTCGGTGAGCACCGGCCGGTGCTTCTCGAGCCAGGGCGCGAGCTCCCGGGCCGTCAGGATCTCGGCGCCCTCGCGGGAGCCCTCGACACGGGTCTCCTTGGTGCGGACGAAGACGATGACCGGCCGCACGGTGATCGGCACGCGCGTGGCCCGGCGCAGGATCTCCTGGGTGCGGCGCGCCTCGTTCCGGGCGGCCTCGGCGGTGACCTCGTGCGCGGGCCGGTAGATCGTGTGGATGGTGAAGACGCCGCCGGGCCCGATGACGAGCTGGTCGAGCTCCAGGGCGCCGCCGTCGGACTGGACGGACTGCAGCACCCGCCAGACCGGGCGCCGGGCCACGAGCTTCCAGAGCTCGTCCGCGGCACCGCGGGCCCCGGTGATCCGGTGCCGCATCTCGCGGTGGTACTCGTCGGGCCGGCCGGTCAGCCGGCCGCGCAGCACGGCCGCGGCGTGCTGACGGAAGTACGTGCGGCGCCGGGCGATCAGGTGCTTCGCCGGCCGGTTGGCCGTGAGGTCGTCACCGCCCGTCAGGCGGCCCGCGCGCAGGTGCGGCAGAGCGTCGGCGACGGTGACCGGAACGCTGGAGGTCTCAGGGCCCATGGGGCGGACGTTACGTCCGCGTCGCCGGGTGCGCGCGTCCTGGCGGTGAAGGGATCACTCGCGCGGGAACGCCTTGCGCGCCACCAGCACCACGACCAGCGCGGCCACCACGAGCACCGCACCGGTGTACGGGACGGCGGCGACGCCCGCGCCGTCGAGCACGAGGGCGCCGAGCGCCGCGCCGCCGCCGATGCCGATGTTCGCCGTCGCGTTCACCAGTGCACCGACGACGTCGGGAGAGGCGCCGTGCGTCCGGATCGCCGCCGTCTGGAACACGGCGGCGACGGCGCCGAAGCCGATGCTCCACACGGCCGCGGCGACGAGCGCGCCGACCGTCACCGGGAACACGATCCCGAGGGCGAGCACACCGCCCGCGACCACGGACAGGGTGATCACCGTGGTCTGCCGGGGCCGGACGTCGAGCCGTGCGGCGGCGAACGCGGCCCCGATGAGCCCGAGCGCTCCGATCAGCAGCAGCGCGGGGCCGAGCGCCGCGGTGGCGAGCCCGGCGGCCAGGAGCAGCACCGAGATGTAGGTGTAGACGGTGAAGTGGCCGAGGTACGCCAGCGCGTTGGCCGTGGTGACCTGAGCGAGGGCGGTGCGCCGCGCGCCGCGGGCTGCGTCGTCCGGGGGAGCGCCGCCACCCGGGACGGGCGGGAGCAGGAGGGCGGTGAGCACGCCCGCGACGGCGCATACCCCGGTGAGCACGAGGAACGCCGTGCGCCAGCCGACGGCGGTGCCCAGCGACGTCGACAGGGGGACACCGAGGATGAACCCCGCCGACGCGCCCAGCGTGACGAGCGCCAGGGCCCGTCCCGCGAGGTGCGGCCGCACCAGGCGCGAGGCGTACCCGATGCTCACCGAGAAGAAGACGGCGTGCGCCGCCCCGCCCAGGGCCCGGGCCGCGGCGACGACGGCGAAGGTGGGGGCGAGCGCGACGATCACGTTGCTCACCGTGTAGACGGCGAGCGTGCCGAGCAGCACGGTCTTGCGCGGCAGCCGGCGCGTCGCCGACGTCAGCGGCAGGGCGAGCGCCGCGACCATGAACGCGTACGCGGTGACCAGGAGGCCCGCCACCGACTCGGACACGGCGAGGTCGTCGCTGATCAGGGGGAGCAGGCCCACCGGGACCAGCTCGGTGGTGATGGCGACGAACGTGGCGAGGGCCAGGGCGAACAGGCCGCCGGCCGCGTCACGCACGTCGCCGGGCTGCCAGGCGATGACCTCACCACGTGAACTGGGCATGGGCTCCATGGTGACATTCGTCGCGACCTGCTCGTTGCCGGACCGACACCCCCTAGACTGGACCGGCCCCCGCCGCCGTGGGCCGATCCACCCTGCCACCATCCCCCTGACCGTGAGGAACACCTGCGTGATCACTGCCCATGGCGTCGAGCTGCGCGTCGGCGCGCGCGTGCTGCTGAGCGAGGCCACCTTCCGGGTCGCCTCGGGCGACCGGATCGGCCTGGTGGGCCGCAACGGTGCCGGCAAGACCACGCTGACCAAGACCCTCGCGGGCGAGACCCAGCCCACGGGCGGGCAGATCGTGCGCGGTACCGACATCGGCTACCTGCCGCAGGACCCGCGCACGGGCGACCTCGAGGTCCTCGCGATGAACCGCGTGCTCTCGGCCCGCAACCTCGACCGGGTCATCACGCAGATGCGCGAGGCCGAGGGCGAGATGGCGTCGGCCGACCCGGACACCCAGGCCGCCGCGCTGGAGCGGTACCCCAAGCTGGAGGCACGGTTCCTCGCGGCGGGCGGGTACGCCGCGGAGTCCGAGGCGCAGATCATCACGGCGAACCTCGGCCTGGACGAGCGCGTCCTGGGCCAGCCGCTGAGCACGCTCTCCGGCGGTCAGCGCCGCCGGATCGAGCTCGCGCGCATCCTGTTCAGCGGCGTCGAGACGCTGCTGCTGGACGAGCCCACCAACCACCTCGACGCCGACTCGATCATCTGGCTGCGCGACTACCTCAAGGCGTACAACGGCGGGTTCATCGTGATCAGCCACGACGTCGACCTGCTGCGCGCCACGGTGAACAAGGTGTTCCACCTGGACGCGAACCGGGGCGAGCTGGACCAGTACAACATGGGCTGGGACACGTACCTGGAGCAGCGCGAGACGGACGAGCGGCGGCGTCGGCGCGAGCGGGCCAACGCAGAGAAGAAGGCGGGCACGCTGCTCGCGCAGGCCGAGAAGATGCGCGCCAAGGCGACCAAGGCGACCGCCGCGCAGAACATGATCAAGCGCGCCGAGAAGATGCTGGGCGGCCTGGAGAACGAGCGCGCCGCCGACCGCGTGGCCAAGCTCCGCTTCCCGACGCCGGCGCCCTGCGGGCGCACGCCGCTCACCGCGAGCGGGCTGTCCAAGGCGTACGGGTCGCAGGAGGTGTTCGCCGGGGTCGACCTGGCGATCGACCGGGGGTCACGCGTCGTGATCCTCGGCTTCAACGGTGCGGGCAAGACGACGCTGCTGCGCATCCTCGCGGGCGTCGAGGCCCCGGACACCGGCGAGGTCGAGCCGGGGCACGGCCTCAAGCTCGGCTACTACGCCCAGGAGCACGACACGCTCGACATGCACGCGACCGTCGTGGAGAACCTGCGGCACGCCGCGCCCGACCTCACCGACACCCAGGTGCGCTCGGTGCTCGGCTCGTTCCTGTTCAGCGGGGACGACGCCGAGAAGCCCGCCCACGTGCTGTCCGGCGGCGAGAAGACGCGGCTCGCGCTCGCGACCATCGTCGTCTCCGGCGCGAACGTGCTGCTGCTGGACGAGCCCACGAACAACCTCGACCCCGCCTCCCGGGCCGAGATCCTCGGGGCGCTCAAGACGTACGAGGGCGCGGTCGTGATGGTGACCCACGACGACGGCGCCGTCGAGGCGCTGGAGCCGGAGCGGGTGCTGCTGCTGCCCGACGGCGACGAGGACCTCTGGAACGACAGCTACCAGGAGCTCGTCTCCCTCGCCTGATCCCGGGGCGGAACTGCCGGCCCGGGCGACAGGGACAGAACCTGACGCCGGAGCGACCCTCCGGGGTAACGGTTGCGCAGCCGAGGGGGTAACGCTGAGCGAGCACTGCTAGCTCAGCGTTACCCCCTCGGCTGCGTACGTCGTTCCCCGGACCCCGCTGACCGCCCTGGACCGCCTGGGCGGCCAGCCCGTGGCTGCCCGGGCCTCGCGGCCGGTGCCGCCCCGGCGCAGGTCAGCGCAGCTGGGCCTCGATCAGCGCGTCCTCCTCGTCCTCCGCGGTCGGACGGCGCTCGCGGGCCGGCCTGCGCGCCCGCACGCCCTCGCCGTCGGACTCCTCGCCCGAGGCGAGCAGCAGGTCGCCCGCCGACACGTTCTCGCCGCGCAGCGCCCCGCGCTCGCGGCGCCACAGCAGCACGTAGCCGGCGATCGCGCCGATCGCAAAGATGCACCACTGGAACGCGTAGGACAGGTGCGAGCCGGGGTCCGTGTTCGGCTTGGGCAGCGTGGCGAGCTGGACGTCGGGCGCGGGCGTCTCCGAGCGGAGGGCGCCGTACGCGCCGACCGTCCGGCCCTCGGCCCAGTCCGCGCCGTCGGCCCCCGCCGCGAGCACCTGCGCCGTCGAGATCGCCTGCACCTGGCCCGCGGGGGCACCGCGCGTCGAGGCGGGCTCGTCCGCGCGCAGGGAGACCACCACGGTCACGTCGCCCGACGGCGGCGCGGGCACCGCGTCGGGCTCAGACCCGTCGGACCCGAGCGGTACGGTGCCGCGGTCGACGATCAGCACGATGTCCTGGCCGTCCGGCAGGCCGGCCTCGAACGGGACCAGGACGTGGTACCCGTTCTGGCCGGCGACGGGCCGGTTGCGCAGCAGCACCGTCGCGTCGGTGACGTAGCTGCCCTCCAGCTCGACCGGACGCCAGACGTCGGACTCCGGTACCACGGCCCCCGGCCCGGCCAGGATCTCGTCCACGGCGACCGCGGGGGCGGACCAGTTGTTCTCGATGCGGTCGATCTCGATCTCGCGGGACTCGTACCTGTTCCACTGCCAGCGGCCCGCGATCAGGCACAGCGCGGCGAGGACCACGGCCGCCACCGCCAGGACCACCCACTGGCGGGTCGTGCGGGGCCCCCGGGCGTCGTCCCGCCCCGGAGCGAGCACCGAGGCGTCGCTCACGAGGCCCGGTCCAGTTCCGTCACCGGCACGGTCTGCTTCCAGAAGGACCGCGCCCCCAGGAACTGCTCGAGGTGCTCACGGTGCTCGTCGCACGCGAGCCACACCTTGCGCCGCTGCGGCGTGTGCAGCTTCGGGTTGTTCCAGAGCAGGCCCCACACGGCCTGGTTGCCGCAGCCCTTGGCGCTGCAGATCAGCTCGCCGTCGGGAACGGCGTCGGGCGTCGCGCCCGCCAGTCCCAGCACGTCCATCAGTCGTCCACGTGGTTGATCACGCGGCCCGAGCCGTGGCTCAGCCGTCCGGTCCCGTCGGCGGCGCCCGGGTCGTCGGGACCGTCGTCCGCCGCGCGGCCCTGGTGTGCGGCCGGGGGCGCGGCCTCGGGCAGCTCCTCGAGCATCGGGGCTGCCTGCGGCGTGACGGGGGAGGTGTCGTGCGTCGTGTGGTCGCGGCCGGCGTTGGCGACGAGCACCGCCGAGTAGGGCAGCACCACGGCGGCGGCCACCAGGGCCCAGCGGACCCAGCCGTCGACCAGCACGGCGCCGATGATGCAGACCACGCGGATGGACATCTGGATGAGGTAGCTGCGCGTTCGGCGCGCCTGGTCCACCGCCAGCGGCTCGGGGGCCGAGGTGATGGAGGGAACCGGCTCGCTCATCCTGCCAGTCTACGTGCGTCCGACGACGTCGGACACGATGCCGACGTACCTCACACGACCCGGTGCGCGCCGGATACGCTCGGGGTTGTTGTAGAAAACCGACAAGGTCCGGTCCATCCCTGTGGCCCGGCGCGCGCGGCGGGCGTACGACGCGCGGGGTAGCGTCGCAGCGGACCCGGATCGACCCAGGTACCGGCCGCGGCCCCCAGCCTCGCGCGGCCCCTTTGCGAAAAGCCCAGCATCGAGGAGCTTCAGGTGACCACCATGCCCGCCACTCAGAGCATTGCCGCAGGTCCGACCGGCCGTGTCGTCGTCGTGACGGGTGCCGCACGCGGCATCGGCCGCGCCATCGCGGAGCGGTTCGTCGCCGACGGCGACCGCGTCGCCACGATCTACCGCGGTGGCGAGCTGCCCAAGGGCGTGGAGCCCTACGTGGCCGACGTCACCGACACCGCGGCCGTCGACGCGGCGTTCACCGCCATCGAGGCCGACATGGGTCCCGTCGAGGTGCTCGTGGCCAACGCCGGCGTGACCAAGGACCAGCTCCTCATGCGCATGAGCGACGAGGAGTTCGAGACGGTCATCGACGTGAACCTCAAGGGCACCTTCCGCTGCGTGCGCCGCGCGTCCAAGGGCATGATCCGCGCCCGCAAGGGCCGCATCGTCCTGCTCGGCTCGATCGTCGGCATGTCCGGCGGCCCCGGCCAGGTCAACTACTCGTCCTCCAAGGCGGCGCTGGTGGGCATGGCCCGCTCGATCACCCGCGAGCTCGGCACCCGCGGCATCACCGCGAACGTCGTCGCCCCCGGGTACGTCGAGACCGACATGACCGCAGCGCTGTCCGACGACGTGCGCAACGGCTACCTGAAGTCGATCCCGGCCGGCCGCTTCGCCACCCCGGACGAGGTGGCCTCCGTGGTCTCCTTCGTCGCGTCCGACTCCGCGGGCTACGTCACCGGTGCGATCATCCCCGTCGACGGTGGCCTCGGGATGGGGCACTGACCCGTAGTCTGACGCCGCCACCTGCGGTTTCGGCCGTACATATCCAACATTCTCGGTATCGAGAACGGCGCGGAGTTTCGTTCCGCGCGGCAATCCGCATTACGCTCGCACCCAGCACAGGGGTTGCTCCGGCACGCCTGCGCCTGATCGGAAGGACAACATGGGTCTCCTCGAAGGTAAGAAGCTGCTCGTCACGGGCGTGCTGACGGACTCGTCGATCGCATTCCACGCCGCCCGGCTCGCCCAGGAGGAGGGCGCGGAGGTCGTGCTCTCGTCCTTCGGACGGCAGATGAAGCTGACCCAGGCCTTCTCCAAGCGTCTCCCCGTCGAGGCGCCGGTCGTGGAGCTGGACGCCACGAGCCAGGAGAACCTCGACGCGCTGGCGGACGCCGTGCGCGCGGAGGGCTTCGAGCGGCTCGACGGCGTGGTGCACTCGATCGGGTTCGCTCCGCAGTCCGTCATGGGCGGCAACTTCCTCTCGGGCACCTGGGAGGACGTCGCCACCGCGCTGCACGTCTCCACGTTCTCGTACAAGTCGATCGCGGTGGCCGCCAAGCCGCTGATGACCGACGGCGGCGCCGTCGTCGGCCTGACGTTCGACGCGCAGTTCGCCTGGCCCGTCTACGACTGGATGGGCGTGGCCAAGGCCGGTCTGGAGTCCGCGAACCGCTACCTGGCGCGCGACCTCGGCCCTGAAGGAATCCGCTGCAACCTCGTCTCGGCCGGGCCGATCCGCACCACCGCCGCCAAGTCCATCCCGGGCTTCGCGACGATGGAGGACGCCTGGCCGACGCGAGCCCCGCTCGGCTGGGACCAGACCACCGCAGAGCCGGCCGCGCGCGCCGTGGTCGCCCTGCTGTCCGACTGGTTCCCGGCAACGACAGGCGAGATCGTGCACGTCGACGGCGGCGTGCACGCCATGGGCCAATAGACGGTCAGGAGGCACTGATGGGCAGAGCGTCGGGCACGGAGCCCACCACGACGCCGTCACGGCGTCTGGTGTTGCTCCGGCACGCGAAGGCGGAGCCGGCGTCGGAACTTCCCGACGAGTCCCGGCCACTCGCCCTGCGTGGCCGGGACCAGGCAGGAAAGGTCGGCGCGGCGCTGGTCGCGTCCGGCCTCGTGCCCGACGCCGTCCTCGTCTCCGGGTCGCTGCGCACGCGGCAGACCTGGGACCTCGTGCGCAAGCACCTGGGCGAGCCGGCGGTGGCCTTCACCGACGACCTGCTCGGTGCCATGCCGCGCGGTGTCCTCGCGCTGGTGCGTGAGCTGGACCCCGCGGCGCGGACCGTCCTGGTGATCGGTCACGAGCCCGCCATGGCGGGCACCGCCGAGCTCCTGGCGGGTCCCGGTTCGGAGGACGGCGCCCTCGCGCAGGTGCGCGTCGGCGTCCCGACGGCGACCTACTCAGTGTTGGAGGCCGACCTGGCCTGGGCGGACTGGGACCGCAAGGTGGCCCGCCTGACGGAGGTCACGCGCCCCGCCTGACCCTCCTCGGACAGGGTGCGGCGGCCCGTCAGAGGAGGGTCAGGAGGTTGTCCAGGCGGTCCTCGACGGTGTGCGGGGCCTGGTCTCGGACGATCTGCTTGGCGTTGAACGCCACGCCCACCCCGGCGGCGGCGATCATGTCGAGGTCGTTCGCGCCGTCGCCCACGGCGACCGTCTGCTCCATCGGCACACCGACCTGCGCGGCCCACTCGCGGAGCGTCGCGGCCTTCGCGGCCCGGTCGACGACGGGGCCCACGGTGCGGCCGGTCAGCACGCCGTCGGCGACCTCGAGCCGGTTGGCGCGGACGAGCTCGATGCCCAGCTCGCGCGCGATCGGCCCGGCGACCTCCTCGAACCCGCCCGAGACGAGCCCGAACGCCCAGCCGCGGGCCTGGCACTCGGCCACGAGCTCGCGGGCGCCCGGCATCAGCTCCACCGCCGCGCGCACCTTGTCCAGCGCCTCGACGGGCACGCCGGCCAGCGTCGCCACCCGCTCGCGCAGCGACCCGGCGAAGTCGAGCTCGCCCCGCATCGCACGCTCGGTCACGGCGGCCACCTCGTCGCGGGTGCCCGCGTGCTCGGCGATGAGCTCGATGACCTCCTGGCGAAAGAACGTGGAGTCGGCGTCGGACACGATGAGTCGCTTCACGCTCCCAGTGTGCCGGAGCGGCCCGCTGCCGCGCGGATCCGTCCACGTGCTGCGCGCCGGCGGGCGCGCAGCACCCCGTCAGTCGACGACCGTGCCCTTCGGGACCACCACCAGGCCCGACTCCGTCACCGTGAAGCCGCGCGCCCGGTCCTCGTCGTGGTCGACGCCCACGCGGGCCCGCTCGTTGATGATCACGTTCTTGTCGACGATCGCCCGGTGCACGTGCGCGTAGCGGTGCACCTGGACGTCGTCCATCAGCACGGAGTTGGACACGTTCGACCACGAGTGCAGGTGCACGCCGGGGGACAGGACCGACCCGGCGGCCTGCGCGCCCGAGATGAGCACGCCCGGCGACACGATCGACTCCGCCGCGTGCCCCATCCGCCCCGGGCCCGCGTGCACGAACTTGGCCGGCGGCAGCCCCGTGTAGCCCGTGTACAGCGGCCACTCCATGTTGTAGAGGTTGAAGACCGGGTGCACGGCGATCAGATCCGTGTGGGCGTCGTAGAACGAGTCGATGGTGCCGACGTCGCGCCAGTAGTCGCGGTCCCGGTCGGTGGATCCGGGCACGTCGTTGCGGATGAAGTCGTAGACGCCCGCCTCACCCTGGGCCACGAACGCCGGGATGATGTCGCCGCCCATGTCGTGCCGCGAGTCCGGGTCGGCGGCGTCGCGCGTGACGGCCTCGACCAGCGCGTCGGCGTCGAACACGTAGTTGCCCATCGAGGCCAGCACCTCGGTGGGGGAGTCCGGCAGGCCGGTGGGGTCGGTCGGCTTCTCCAGGAACTCGCGGATCTTCGTGGGGTCGCCCGGGTCCACGTCGATGACGCCGAACTGGTCGGCCATGTCGATCGGCTGCCGGATCGCCGCGACCGTCGCGCGCGCCCCCGACTCGATGTGCGCGTCCACCATCTGCGAGAAGTCCATGCGGTAGACGTGGTCGGCGCCCACCACGACCACGATGTCCGGACGCTCGTCGTCGATGATGTTGAGGCACTGATAGATCGCGTCGGCGCTGCCGAGGTACCAGTGCTTGCCCACGCGCTGCTGCGCGGGGACCGGCGCCACGAAGTTGCCCAGCAGCGGCGACATGCGCCACGTCTTGGAGATGTGGCGGTCCAGCGAGTGCGACTTGTACTGCGTCAGCACCACGACGTGCAGGTACCGCGAGTTGACGATGTTGGACAGGGCGAAGTCGACCAGGCGGTAGATACCGCCGAAGGGCACGGCGGGCTTGGCACGAGCGGCGGTCAGCGGCATCAGCCGCTTTCCCTCGCCGCCGGCGAGGACGATCGCAAGGACGCGGGGGGCGGAAGCCATACCGTGAGATTAGGGCCTTTCGGGCCGTAACGTCAGGTGGCACGCTGAGACGTCGCGCACGCTAGGTTGGCACTGTGCCCGACGTTCCCGCCGCCCCCGGCTCCGCCCCCCGTCCCGACGTCGCCGCGCCGGACGCCGCCGGCCGGCCCGGCGGCGCGCTCCGCGTGGACCTGCTGACCCGCGAGTTCCCGCCCCACGTCTACGGCGGAGCGGGCGTGCACGTCGCCGAGCTGGCCGCCGTCCTGGCTCAGCACGCTGACGTGCGCGTGCGCTGCTTCGACGGCCCGCGCGACGCCGCGACCGAGGCGTCCGGCGTCACCGGCTACACGACGCCGACGGCGCTCACGGACGCGAACGCGGCCCTGGCCACCCTGGGCACGGACCTCGTGATGGCCGACGACGTCGCAGGTGCCGACCTGCTCCACTCCCACACCTGGTACGCCAACATGGCGGGACATCTCGGCGGCCTCCTGCACGGTGTGCCGCACGTCGTCACGGCACACTCCCTGGAGCCGCTGCGGCCCTGGAAGGCCGAGCAGCTCGGCGGCGGCTACGCGCTCTCCTCGTGGGCCGAGCGCACCGCCTACCTCGGCGCCGCGGGCGTCATCGCGGTCTCCGCGGGCATGCGGGCCGACATCCTGCGCGTCTACCCGGAGCTCGACCCCGAGCGCGTGCACGTGGTGCACAACGGCATCGACCTGTCGGGCTGGCGGCGGCCCGACGCCGACGACGACGTCGCCCGGGCCGACGCCGCCGCGACCGTGCGCCGCCACGGCATCGACCCCGACCGGCCCGCCGTCGTGTTCGTGGGCCGGATCACGCGCCAGAAGGGCCTGCCGTACCTGCTGCGCGCGGCCACCGAGCTGCCGCCGGAGGTGCAGCTCGTGCTGTGCGCCGGGGCACCCGACACGCCGGAGATCATGGCCGAGGTCCGCGGCCTGGTCGAGCGCCTGCGCGAGACCCGCACCGGCGTCGTCTGGATCGAGGAGATGCTCCCGCGGCCCGACCTGATCGCCGTCCTGGGGGCGTGCACCGTCTTCGTCTGCCCGAGCGTCTACGAGCCGCTCGGCATCGTGAACCTGGAGGCCATGGCCGTGGGCCTGCCCGTGGTGGGCACGGCGACGGGCGGCATCCCCGAGGTGGTCGACGACGGCGTCACCGGCCTCCTGGTGCCCATCGAGCAGTCCGACGACGGCACCGGCACCCCGCTCGACCCCGACCGGTTCGTGGCCGACCTCGCGGCGGCACTGACCCGCGTGGCGACTGACGCGCCGACCGCGGCGGCGATGGGGGCCGCCGGCCGGCGTCGGGCGGAGGAGCACTTCACCTGGGCCGCCATCGCGGACCGCACCATGGACGTCTACGAGCGGGTGCTGGCGGGCGCTTAGCGCGTCAGGAGATCTGGCCGTACGTCGCCGCGCTCATCGCGTGGCGCGCCGTGCGGTCCACCTCGCGCAGCGCCGTGGACCGCTGGTCGACCTGGAAGACGTTCACCGCCCCGCCGTCGTCCACCGTGCCCAGCGCGACGATCGCGCGCAGCCGGCTGGCGAGGTCCAGCACGCGGGCGCGCCGGCCGTCCAGGTGCGGCACCGGCCACGACGACGTGCTGGCCGAGCGGATCCGCTCGATCGCGTCGGCCGCGTCGTCGCGCCAGCGGGCGACGTCGAGCTGGTCCAGGGCGTCCGTGGCCGTCATCAGGCTCGTGCGCAGCTCCCGCTCGGCGTCGGCCACCGAGCCGATCGTGCCGTGCACCAGCGTGGTCCACGCGGGCACCGGCAGCACGCGCCACGTCACCAGGTGCCCCGGCTCGATGTGGCTGCCGAACGCCTGCACCCGCGGTATGGCGGCCCAGCTCCCGGCCGGCGTGGTGACCACCACGCACTCGCCGGCCTCCGTGGCCTCGTGGTTGGCGGCCGCCGGGACGCCCGCGGCGTCGCCCGGCGCGGGCAGCAGCGCGCAGACCTCGCGCCGCCCCTCCGTCCACGCGGTGAAGAGGGTGTCGAGGTCTGTTCCGTCGGCAAAGCCTGCTAGCCCCTCCACGGTGTGCGGCTCGTCGTCGCCCACCACGGACTTCACGGCGTCCGAGGTGTCGCCAATGCCCTGCAGCCACAGGGCGAGCAGCACGCTCCGGGGGAGGTCCTGTTCGGTGTCCACCGCAGCACTGTAAATGACGGTCGACCAGGTAGGGTCGGTGCCCATGAGCTCGGTTCTCCATCTTGCGGGCGTCACCGTCCGTCGCGGCACCTCGACCATCCTCGATTCCGTGGACTGGCAGGTGAACGAGGGAGAGCGCTGGATCGTTCTCGGGCCCAACGGCGCCGGCAAGACAACCCTGCTCCAGATCGTCGCCGCACGCCTGCACCCGACGTCGGGCACGGCGCAGATCCTGGACGCGACCCTCGGCCGCGTCGACGTGTTCGAGCTGCGCCCGCGCATCGGCATCTCCAGCGCGGCGCTCGCCGAGCGGCTGCCGACGGCGGAGACGGTGCGCGACGTGGTGCTGACCGCCGCCTACGGCGTGACGGGGCGCTGGCGCGAGAGCTACGACGAGCTCGACGAGCAGCGGGCCAAGGACCTGCTCTCGGCGTTCGACGTCGACCACCTCGCCGAGCGCACCTACGGCACCCTCTCGGAGGGCGAGCGCAAGCGCGTGCAGATCGCCCGGGCCCTGATGACCGACCCCGAGCTGCTGCTGCTCGACGAGCCCGGCGCGGGTCTCGACCTGGGCGGCCGCGAGGAGCTGGTGGCCACGCTGGCCGGCCTGGCGAGCGACCCGGCCTCCCCGGTGCTGGTGCACGTGACGCACCACGTCGAGGAGATCCCGCCGGGCTTCACGCACCTGCTGCTCATGAAGAAGGCCGGGATCCAGGCGGCCGGTCCCATCGAGGAGGTCCTCACCGCGGACAACCTCTCGGCGGCCTTCGGGCTGCCGCTGGTCGTGGCCCACGGCGGCGGTCGCTGGCTGGCTCGCGCAGCCCGCTGACCGCATTTCCCGGCGCCCGGAACCTGGAATGTTCAGGGCCCTCAGGAAAAGTGTTTGAAACGGCGATTTCACTACCGCTGTGTCAGTGGTCCTTGGTAAAGTCCGGGCAAAGGTCCGAGGTAGCGGTAATTTCACCGCGAGGGCCCGCCGTCGGAGAGGTTCCGGCGGCGACCGGTCGCCAACCGGAGTGGACGCTCGGAGGGAGCAACCCATGGCGTGGTTGTGGTGGGTAGGGGCGGCGCTGGTCTTCGCGCTGATCGAGCTCTTGTCGTTGGACTTCGTCTTCATCATGTTCGCCGGCGGTGCGCTGGCCGCCGCCGTCGCGAACGGCGCGGGCGCGCCCCTGTGGATGCAGGCCATCGTGTTCGTGGTGGCGTCGGTGGTGCTGCTCGTCACGCTGCGGCCCACGCTGATCCGGCACCTGCGCGACAACACGCCCAAGTCGCCCACCAACGTCGAGGCGAACGTGGGTCGCACGGCGTCGGTGGTCCAGGAGGTCAGCACCGCGTCGGGGCTGATCAAGCTGAGCGGAGAGGTGTGGAGCGCACGGTCCGTGCCCGGGTCGCCGCTGCTGCCCGCCGGCACTAGCGTTCGTGTCGTCCAGATCGACGGCGCCACCGCCGTCGTCGAGCCGGCGTAACACCGCCTGGCGCCTGGGCGCCCCTTTGTGTTGTCCCCCCCAGACAGTCCAAGTCAGAAGCTTCCTGTGCTCATCAGGAGCTTGAAAGCCGCCCGCGGGCCAAGGTGCCCGCGTAAGGAGACGTCGTGGAGTCATTCGGGCAAGTCCTGCTCTATCTGATCATCGCCCTGGTGGTGATCGTCGGTATCGTCGCGGTGATCCGCGCCGTGCGGATCGTTCCTCAGTCGGTGGCGCTCGTGGTCGAGCGCCTGGGTCGGTACTCGAAGACGCTCGACCCGGGCCTGCACGTGCTGGTGCCGTTCGTGGACCGGGTCCGCGCCGGCGTGGACCTGCGCGAGCAGGTCGTCTCGTTCCCGCCCCAGCCCGTGATCACCAGCGACAACCTGGTGGTCGAGATCGACACCGTCATCTACTTCCAGGTGACGGACGCCAAGTCCGCGGTCTACGAGATCGCGAACTACATCACGGCCATCGAGCAGCTCACCGTGACCACGCTGCGTAACGTGATCGGCTCGATGGACCTCGAGCAGACGCTGACCAGCCGTGACCAGATCAACGGCCAGCTGCGCGGTGTGCTCGACGAGGCGACCGGTCGATGGGGCATCCGCGTCAACCGGGTCGAGCTCAAGTCGATCGACCCGCCGCCCTCGGTGCAGGGCTCCATGGAGCAGCAGATGCGCGCCGAGCGTGACCGCCGCGCCGCGATCCTCACCGCGGAGGGTGTCAAGCAGTCGGCCATCCTCACGGCCGAGGGTCAGAAGCAGTCCGAGATCCTGAAGGCCGAGGGTGACGCCCAGGCGCAGATCCTGCGTGCCGAGGGTGAGTCGCGAGCGATCCTCCAGGTCTTCGAGGCCATCCACCGCGGTGACGCGGACCCGAAGCTGCTGGCGTACCAGTACCTGCAGACGCTGCCGCAGATCGCGAACGGCACGTCCAACACCACCTGGGTCATCCCCACGGAGTTCACCGCCGCGCTGGGCAACATCGCCTCGGGCTTCGGTGGCGGCGCCGGCCCCGCGGTCCCGCCGCCCCCGCCGGGCGAGGGCCCCTCGGGTCCGCGCCTGCCCATCGACTCGGTGCTGGACGAGCCCCTGCTGCCGGACCCTGCCGAGGCCCTCGCCGAGGCGCAGCGGCAGGCCGAGGCCGCCACGGCCGACGCGACGAGCGCCGGCACCCGGTCGGGCGAGCCGTTCGACACCGAGTCCGAGCGCGGTCAGCACCCGGGTGGCTCGACGCCGCCCCCGCCGGCGCCGCCGGCCGGCTGAGCCGACCCGCCGCCAGCAGTTCACGGAAGCCCTCCGGTGCTCGCACCGGAGGGCTTCCGGCATGTCCGGGCCCGGGTCTGCCGTAGGCGTAATCGAGTTGCGGAGTGAGTGCTCACTCAATTACCGTCTGCGCCATGGACAACGCACGGACGCGGGCACCCCGCATGTCTCCCGAGGACCGCAAGGCGGCCATCGTCGACGCGGTGCTGCCGCTGGTCGCCGAGCGGGGACACGACGTGACCTCGCGCGAGCTGGCTCAGGCCGCCGATGTCGCGGAGGGCACGCTGTTCCGGGCGTTCGGCGACAAGACGGCGCTGGTGGGCGCCGTCGCCATCGAGGGCCTGGCGCGGGCGGGCAAGCCCGAGGAGACCCTCGCCGAGCTCACCGGCATCGACTCCGGGCTGCCGCTCGAGCGGCGCCTCGAGCTCGTGATCGAGCTGGGGCGGCACCGGGTGGCCGAGGTCATGCGGTGGATGTCCGTCCTGCGCAGCATGGCCCCGTTGCCACCGGGTCCTCCGGGTCCACCGGGTCCACCGGGCCCGCCGGGCCCGCGCGTCGTGACGCCGGGGCCGCCTCCCGGCACCGGCTCGGTGGCCGACCAGCACGAGCGCATGCTCACGTACCGCAAGACGCTGCTGGAGCAGCGGGCTCTTCAGCGCGCGGCTACGGTCGAGGGGATCACCGCCGTCCTGGCCCCGGACGCGCACCGCCTGCGGGTCCCCGTCGAGGTGGCGATCTCGCTGGTCGAGTCCGCGATCACGGGCGCGCACCTGAGGATCGACCACCTGCAGCCCGCGGTGCCGGCCGACGTCCTGGCCGACGCCCTCGTGAACGGCCTCGCCGGCCCGCCGAAATTGCCTGGCCCCGACAGCGTGGAAGGTGCAGCCTCCACTGCGGGAGCCGGTGCACCAGGTTCTCCAACCCCCAGCCCTGAAGGGAACTCTTGATGCTCGTCACGCTCGCCCGGAAATATCTGGGCCCGTACCGCTGGGCGGTGGTCGCGGTGCTCGTCCTGCAGCTGGTGCAGACGCTCGCGGCCCTGTATCTGCCCAGCCTCAACGCCGACATCATCGACAACGGCGTGGTGGCCGGCGACATCGGCTACATCTGGAGCACCGGCGGCTGGATGCTGGTCGTGTCGCTGGGCCAGGTCGTCGCGTCGGTCATCGCCGTCTACTTCGGCGCACAGGTCGCCACGGCGTTCGGCCGTGACCTGCGGCGCGACGTGTTCCACTCCGTGCAGACCTACTCCGCGCGAGAGATGGCGCAGTTCGGGGCGCCGACCCTGATCACGCGCGGCACCAACGACGTGCAGCAGGTCCAGATGACCGTGCTGATGACGTTCACCATCATGGTGATGGCGCCGATCATGCTGGTCGGCGGCGTGATCCTGGCGCTGTCCGAGGACGTCGCGCTGTCCGCGCTGCTCGTCGTCATCGTGCCGGTTCTGGCCGCCACGGCGGGCGTCATCGTGTGGCGCATGGTGCCGCACTTCCGCCGCATGCAGAAGCGCATCGACGCCATCAACTCCGTGCTGCGCGAGCAGATCACGGGCCTGCGCGTTGTCCGCGCGTTCGTGCGCGAGCGGCGCGAGTCCCAGCGCTTCGGCGTGGTGAACGAGGAGCTGTTCGACACCTCCCTGCGCGCCGGCCGCCTCATGGCGCTGACGTTCCCGGTGGTCATGCTCATCATGAACCTGTCGTCCGTGGCGGTGCTGTGGTTCGGCGCGCACCTCGTCGAGGACGGGAGCATGCAGATCGGCTCGCTGACGGCGTTCCTGAGCTACCTCATGTACATCCTCATGGCCGTGATGATGTCCACGATGATCTTCATGATGATCCCGCGCGCCGCGGTCGCGGCGGAGCGCATCGGGGAGGTCCTGGACACCGAGCCGTCCGTCGTCGACCCGGAGCACCCGGTCGCCCTGCCCGGCCTGCGCGCCGTGGAGGACGGTTCGCCGGAGAGCAACGGTTCGCCGGAGAGCAACGGCTCGCCCGTCGGCGCGGGTCCGCGCGGCCGCGTCACTTTCGAGAACGTCGAGTTCGGGTACCCGGGCGCCGAGGAGCCCGTGCTGCACGACCTGACGTTCACGGCCGAGCCGGGCCAGATCACCGCGATCATCGGCTCGACGGGTTCCGGCAAGTCGACGCTGCTCAACCTGGTGCCGCGCCTCTTCGACGCCACCGGCGGCACGGTCCGGGTGGACGACGTCGACGTGCGGGACCTCCTGCAGCGCGACCTCGGCTCGCTCATGGGCCTGGTGCCCCAGAAGGCGTTCCTGTTCACCGGGACCGTCGCCGACAACCTCCGGTACGGCAAGCCCGACGCCACCGAGAACGATATGTGGGCGGCGCTCGAGGTGGCGCAGGCGCGCGACTTCGTGGAGGCGCTGCCGGACGGCCTGGAGTCCGTGGTGGCCCAGGGCGGTTCGACGTTCTCCGGCGGGCAGCGGCAGCGGCTCGCCATCGCGCGAGCGGTGATCCGCAAGCCCCGCATCTACCTGTTCGACGACAGCTTCTCCGCCCTCGACTACGCGACCGACGCCCGGCTGCGGGCGGCCCTGCGGCCGCAGACCGCCGACGCGACGGTGATCGTCGTCGCGCAGCGCGTGGCGACCATCCGCGACGCCGAGCAGATCCTGGTGCTCGACCACGGCCGCATCGTCGGCCGCGGCACGCACGCGCAGCTGCTCGCGGACAACCCGACGTACCAGGAGATCGTGACGTCCCAGATGAGCCTGGAGGAGGCAGCGTGAGCAACGAGGACAAGCCTCAGGGCGAAGGTCAGGGCAGCACGACGGCGGCGCCCGCCGCACCCGCACGCGGCCCCGGGCGTGGTCCCGGCGGGGGCGGGCCGATGGGCATGGGCATGGGCATGCCCGTGCAGAAGCCGATGGACTTCAAGGGCTCGCTGCGCCGGTTCGCCAGCATGCTGCGCCCCGAGCGCCTGAACGTCGTGGTGCTCATGGTGCTGGGTATCGGCTCGGTGGCCCTGACCGTGCTGGGCCCCAAGCTGCTCGGCAACGCGACCAACGTGATCTTCGCGGGAGTCGTGGGATCGCAGCTCCCCGCCGGGGTGACCACCGAGCAGGCCGAGGCCGGCCTGCGCGCGGAGGGTCAGGACCAGATGGCCGACCTGCTGTCCGGCGTCGTGGGTGTGGTGCCCGGTCAGGGCATCGACTTCACGGTGCTCATGCAGACCCTCGGCTGGGTCGTGGTGGCGTACGTCGGGGCGTTCCTGTTCGGCTGGCTGCAGGCGCGGATCACCGCCGGCGTCGTGCAGCGCACGATGCGGGACCTGCGTGACCAGGTGGAGGCGAAGCTGCACCGCATCCCGCTCTCCTACGTGGACGCCAAGCAGCGTGGCGAGATCCTCTCGCGCGTCACCAACGACATCGACAACGTGGCCCAGACCACCACGCAGACCCTCGCGCAGCTCGTCACCGCCGTCCTGACGGTGATCGGCGTGCTCGGCATGATGTTCTGGATCTCCCCGGTCCTGGCGCTCGTGGCGCTGGTGACGGTGCCGCTGTCCGTGATCCTCACGGCGCAGATCGCCAAGCGCAGCCAGCCGCAGTTCGTGGAGCAGTGGGCGGCCACGGGGCGACTGAACGCGCACATCGAGGAGTCGTTCACCGGGCACGCGCTCGTGAAGGTCTACGGGCACCAGGAGTCCACGGCGGAGGCGTTCGCCGAGGAGAACCGTGCGCTGTACGACTCCAGCTTCAAGGCGCAGTTCATCTCGGGCACCATCCAGCCCGCCATGGGGTTCCTCGCGAACCTGAACTACGTGGTGGTGGCCGTCGTCGGCGGCCTGCGCGTGGCCTCCGGCACGCTGTCGCTGGGTGACGTGCAGGCGTTCATCCAGTACTCGCGCCAGTTCACGCAGCCGCTGACCCAGGTGGCCTCGATGATGAACCTGCTGCAGTCCGGCGTCGCCTCCGCGGAGCGCGTGTTCGAGCTGCTGGACGCGCCCGAGCAGTCGCCCGACCCCGAGCAGTCGCAGAAGGTCGTGCCGGTCCGTGGGCGCGTCGCGTTCGAGGACGTCACGTTCTCCTACACGCCCGAGCAGGAGCTCATCACGGGGCTCAACCTGGTCGCGGAGCCGGGGCAGACCATCGCCATCGTCGGCCCCACGGGCGCCGGCAAGACGACGCTGGTCAACCTCCTCATGCGGTTCTACGAGGTGGACGGCGGGCGCATCACCCTGGACGGCGTGGACACGCGCGACATGTCGCGCGACGACCTGCGCTCGTCGGTCGGGATGGTGCTCCAGGACACCTGGCTGTTCAAGGGCAGCATCGAGGAGAACCTCCGGTACGGCGTGCCCGACGGCGTCGCGGTGGACGAGGACGAGTTCCTCGCCGCGACCCGGGCCACCCACGTGGACCCGTTCGTGCGGACGCTGCCGGACGGCTACGACACCGTCGTGGACGAGGAGGGCTCGTCGGTCTCGGCCGGCGAGAAGCAGCTCCTCACGCTCGCGCGGGCGTTCCTGGCAGACCCGGCGATCCTCGTGCTCGACGAGGCGACGTCGTCCGTGGACACCCGCACCGAGGTGCTGGTGCAGGAGGCCATGAACCGGCTGCGCAAGGACCGGACGTCGTTCGTCATCGCGCACCGGTTGTCCACGATCCGCGACGCCGACGTCATCCTCGTGATGGAGCACGGCGACATCGTGGAGCAGGGCTCGCACGACGACCTGCTCGCCGCGAACGGCCCCTACGCCCGCCTGTACGCGAGCCAGTTCGCGGCCCCGGTGGTGGAGGAGCCGGCCGCGACGTGACGTCCCGCCCGTGCGGGCGGACGAGGCGACCGTGCGGTTGCTGCCAGGACGAACCGCGTTCTGGCAGCAACCGCACGGTCGTTCGTCGGCTGACGGCGGAGGGTCAGTGGGCGGCCGCGTGGGGGTCCGTCGCGTTCAGGGTCGCGACGACGTCGGCGTAGTCGCCGCGCACCTCGCCGTACCGCAGGAACTTGACCCGCTCGACCAGGATCTCGTGGGCGTCGGGCTGGGACTCCAGGAGGCCCATGGTCTCGTCGGCGTACTCGTCGAGCGGCATCGCGTGCGGGTTGTCGGCCTGCCCCGGCATGAGATCGGTCTGGACCGACGGCGGCACCAGCTCCACCACGGACACGCTCGTGCCCGCGAACTGCAGGCGAACGCTCTCCGAGAGCATGTGGACGGCGGCCTTGGTCGCGTTGTACGTCGGCGTCACCCGCAGCGGACTGTGCGCGAGGCCCGAGGCCACCGTGACGATCGTCGCGTCCGGCCGGCTCTGCAGGTGCTCGGTGAACGCGGCGATCAGCCGGATCGGGCCGAGCACGTTGGTGGTGACCGTCTCCTCGGCGTCGTGGAGGAACGCCGGGGAGCGCCAGTCCTCGGCGCGCATGATCCCGGCCATCGCGAGCAGCACGTTCACTGCGGGGTATCGCTCGATCACCTCGGCGGAGGCCGCCTTGATCGAGTCGGCGTCGGCGGTGTCGATCCGCACCGTGCCGAAGCCGTGCTCGGTGGCCAGGACGTCCAGCGCGGCGGCGTTGCGCCCGCCGACGATCACGGTGTTGCCCCGGGCCTGGAGGCGGGTCGCGAGGGCGAGGCCGATGCCGCGCGTGCCGCCGGGGATGAAGACGGTGTTTCCGGTGATGTTCATGGCTCCACCGTGCGGCCCCGGCGCCGGCGGCGGGAGAGACCCGGTGAACCAGGGACCGGCGGTCCCTGGTTCGTGTCCCGTGCGGGGCGCACGATGGGGGCATGAACCGCGCAGCCCTCGCCGACTTCCTCCGCCGACGCCGGGAGGCCCTGCGCCCGTCCGACGTCGGCCTGGTGCCCGGGCCCCGCCGTCGCGCACCCGGGCTGCGCCGGGAGGAGGTCGCCGCCCTGACCGGGATGTCGGTGGACTACTACGCGCGGCTGGAGCAGCAGCGCGGGCCGCAGCCGTCCGAGCAGATGCTCGCCGCGCTCGCCCGGGCCCTGCGCCTGACCGCCGACGAGCGCGACTACCTGTTCCGCCTCGCCGGGCACGGCGTGCCGCGGCGCACGCCGGCCGACTCCCACGTGGCGCCCGCCCTGCTCCGGGTCCTCGACCGCCTGGAGGACGCCCCGGCGCTGATCATCTCGGGCCTGGGCGAGACACTCGTGCAGAACCGCCTCGCCGAGGCGGTCTTCGGCCCGGCGCCTGCCGGCGGCCTGGCCCGCAGCTCCGTCTACCGGTGGTTCACCGACCCCGCGTCCCGGGACGTCTACCCGCCTGAGGACCACGACCGGCAGGCCCGGAGCCAGGTCGCCTCGCTGCGGGCGGCCCACGCGGCGGCGGGGCCCGGCTCGCCCGCCGACGAGGTGCTGCGCGCCCTGCTGCGGCAGAGCCCCGAGTTCGTGCGGCTCTGGGAGCTGCACGAGGTCTCCCGCCGGTTCGAGGACCACAAGACGCTGGTGCACCCCGAGCTGGGCCGCATCGACGTGGACTGCCAGGCGCTGTTCACCGAGGACCAGTCCCAGGCCCTCCTGGTGCTGACCCCCGCGCCGGGCAGCGTGGCCGAGGAGAAGGTCCGGCTGCTCGCGGTGCTGGGGCACGAGACGTTCGCGTAGGTGCGAGGATCGTCCTCGTGCACGACGACGAACGCTGCCCCTGCCTCTCCGGCGACACCTACGGCTCCTGCTGCGGGCGCTACCACTCCGGCGCCGCGACCGCCCCGACCGCCGAGGCCCTGATGCGCTCGCGCTACTCGGCGTTCGCGGTGGGGGACGGCGCCTACCTGCTGGCCACGTGGGCGCCGGAGACCCGGCCCGGCGACGCCGGGGTGGGCGACGAGGAGTGGCGCCGCCTCGACATCCACCGCACGGAGCGCGGTGGTCCGTTCGACACGAGCGGCGTCGTCGAGTTCACCGCCTTCTACCGCAACCCGGTCACCGGCGTGCGCGGCAGCCTGCACGAGACCAGCCGGTTCGTCCGGGAGGGCGGCCGCTGGTTCTACGTCGACGGCGCCCGCGAGGCCCTCGACCGCTAGGGCCGGTCAGATCCAGCCCTCCTCCCAGGCGCGGTGGGCCGCCGCATGACGGGTCGCGACGCCGAGCTTGGCCATCGCCGAGGACAGGTAGTTGCGCACCGTGCCCGGCGCGAGGTGCACGGCGGCCGCGATGTCGGCCACGGGGGAGCCGGTCCGGGCCGCCCGCAGCACCTCCAGCTCCCGGTCCGTCAGCGGGCACTCGTTCTCCGTGAGCGCCGAGGCGGCGATCTCGGGGTCCACGTACCGGTGCCCGACGGCGACGTCGCGCACGATCTGCGCGAGCCGCGCCGCGGGCGTCGACTTGGGGACGAAGCCGCTCACCCCGGCGGCCAGCGCCCGGCGCAGGACGGCGGGGCGCGCGTGCCGCGTGACGATGATGATGCGGGGCAGCGTACCGTCGGCGGCGGCCAGGATCTGCCCGGCGGCGTGCAGCCCGTCGGTGGGCGGCATCTCCAGGTCGAGCACCGCGACGTCGGGCCGGTGCTGCCCCGCGAGCCGGACCGCCTGGGTGGTGGTGGCCGCCTCGGCCACGACGTGCAGGTCCTCCTCGAGGTCGAGGAGGGCGCACAGCGCCCCGCGCAGCAGCTCCTCGTCGTCGGCCAGCAGCAGGCGGATCATCCGGTCACCGTAGCGGTCACGACGAACCGGTCGTCGTCGCTGACCCACGACAGGCGCCCGCCGACGGCGTCGAGCCGTTCCGCGAGCGAGGCCAGCCCGGTCCCGTCGCCGGCCACGGCAGGACGGGCGCCGTCGTTGTCGATCACGAGGCGGGCGCCGGCGTCGTCCGGGACCAGGACGATCGCCGCGCGCGTGGCGCTGCTGTGCCGCAGCACGTTGGTGGTGGCCTCGCGGACCACCAGGCCCAGCAGGCTGCGCGGCGCCTGGGGAAGGGCGGCGGCGAGGCCGGCATCGACGTCGGCGCGCACCTGGACACCCGCCGCGGCCAGCACCCGGGACGCGTTGGCGATCTCCGCGTCGAGCGTGGTGCGCCGGTAGCCCTGCACCAGAGCGCGGGTCTCGCGCAGGGCGTCCCCGGCGAGCTGCTGCACCTCGCGCATCTGCTCGGCGGCCCGCGCCGGGTCGGCCTCCGCCAGGCGGGCGGCGAGCTCGCTCTTCAGGGCGATCACCTGGAGGTGATGCCCCTGGATGTCGTGCAGGTCGGCGGCGAACCGGAGCCGCTCGTCCGCCACGGCGAGCTGTCCGGCCAGCCGCCGGGCGTCGTCGAGCCGGGCCGTGACCTGCCAGGCGCGGACCATGCCGAGCATCGCGGGGCCGAACGCGACGACCATGAGGGCGGGCATCCACACCGCGTGCGCCACGTTGGGCTCGCCCGTGGCCAGCGCCGTGACCAGGCCGATCGCGGGCAGGACGAGCAGCGCGAGGCCGAGCGCCTGCCACGCCCGGCGGATCGGCAGGAACATGACCAGCACCGAGATCGTGGCGGCGGGGGCGATGGACCAGATCCCGAAGTTGCCGACCGTGAGCGGCACCGCCCCGGCGACCAGGGCCGCGCAGCCCGCGGTGACCAGCCAGCCGGCCGACGGCGCCCGGTCCCGCATCCGTTGCCCCAGCAGCACGCCGCACGCGACGATCGTGGCCGCCGTGGACAGACCGGTCAGCGCGCGCAGCCCGGCGGGGACGTCGGGGTCCAGCACCCAGTCGCCGACGGCGAAGCCCAGCACGCACGCCACCGTGCCCGCCAGCCCCCACCAGACGTTGCGGCGGAAGCTCACGAGTCCGCTGCCGCCGTCGTCCGCGACGGCCCGCCCGGTGCTCATGACGCCATCCTGCCAGCGCCGACGCCGGTCCGGGGTGTGTCGCGGCGCCTGGATGACATCTGTCATACGGGCTCGTGACAAGTGCCCGCGCCCGGGTGCGGTCCGGCACTACTGGCGCTTCTCGCCGCGCGACAGCGTGGAGAACAGCGCGGCGAGGAACGCCGCCCGGAGCGAGGAGACGGCGAGATGACGGAGACGACAGGCCGGGTCACGGCGGGAACGGCGGCAGGCTCGATGACGGTGCCGGTCCGGGGAGACGGCACGGGCGACACCGCGGCGGCCGTGGTGGGTCACCCGGCCCACGACACCGCACCCGTGTCGCGGGCCCGGACGGTCGGCAGGTTCCTGGCGCACCTGGCCGAGATGGTCGTGGTGATGGTGCTCGGCATGCTGGCGCTGGCCCCGGCGTGGGACCTGGCGGGCGTCGCCCTCGGCGTCGAGGCGGCGCTGGCCCGGCCGGACGTCGGGGCGGTCGTGATGGTCCTGGACATGGTCGCGGCCATGACGGTGTGGATGCGGCTGCGGCGGCACGGCTGGGCCGCGATCGGGGAGATGAACGCGGCGATGGCGGCGCCGTTCGCGGTGCTGCTGGCGCTGTTCTGGGCCGGGTTCGCGACGGCGGGCGACCTCATGCTCTGGGGTCACGTGCTGATGGTGCCGGCCATGGCGGGCGCGATGCTGCTGCGCCCGGCCGAGTACACGCGGCACGTCCACGGGTTCGACCTGGCGTGGCTGGCGCGCCGGTGGCCCGTGCTGCTCGGGCTGGCGCTGCTCGCGCTCACGATCGCGGGCGGTGTGGGCGGGCTCCCGCCGTGGCTGATCCTGGGGGTCGCCCTCGTGTACCCCGTGGTGGGCCTGGTCCGGCGCAGCATCCGGGGCCGGTCGATGGTGCTGCTGCAGGCGGCAGGGCTCGCGGTGTTCGCGGTGGTCGCGCTGCTGGCCACGGCTTTCGCGGGGCAGGACACCGGGGCGTACGTGGTCGCGGCGGGCCTGGTGGGCCACGCGGTCTGGGACGCGTTCCACCACCGGGCCGGCGCGGTGGTGTGGCGCTGGTACGCCGAGACCTGCGTGGTCTACGACCTGCTGCTGGCCGCGGCGGTGGTCGCGGTGACGTTCGCCCCCTGAGGCCGCTGCGCCCCAGGTCAGGGAGGCCGGCCGGATCCTGCGTGATTCCCGCAGGATCCGGCCGGGCCGCGCGTGGCGGCGCGCCCGGCGACGTCGGGCACCCCTACGTTGGGGCGCTATGGACAGCGCGCCCGGAACCCGGCCCGGTACCCCGCCCAGCATCCTCGAGCTCCGGATCCACGGCATCGCGAACACGCTGCCGTACGGCGCGCTCGGCCTGCCCCGGGGCGAGGTGACCCAGTCCGACGGCGACGGCCTGGGCAGCTTCTGGGTCCCCACGCCGGCCGCCGAGGCGCGGGACCGGGCGCTCCCGCCGGGCGACGTCCACGCGATCCGGCCCGACGTGCGCCGCGAGGCGTACTCGTGGGGCGCGATGGCGCGCCTCGGCGGCCTGCCGTTCGGCGGCGTGCTGGGCGTCGTGGGGACGGTCGCGGTGCGCCTGCTGTGGGCGGCGATGGTCCCGTTCGGCCTGGTGAACGCCGCGTACTGGGCGCGCCGCATCCCGGCTCCGGTCCCGGCGGCGCACCGGCCCACGGCGCGTGACACGCCCTCGGGCAGCCTGCGCCCGGACCCGACCGCCGCGCTGACGCGCGTGTTCTCGCTCGGGCTGACGCTGCTGTTCGTCTCGGCCGTCGCGACGGTCGCGCTGTCGGTGATCGGCACGCGCTGCATCGGCCTGGCCACCCCCGGACCCGCCGCGGTGGTCCCCGTCTGCGCCCGCATCCCCGGCGCGCTGTACGGCCTGGCCCGGCTCGACGTCGGCGACCGCCTGGCGCTCCTGTCCCTCGCCCCGGTGCTGCTGGTCGCGATCCTGGTGGCCGTGGCGCACAGCGGTCAGGTCCGGTTCGAGTCCAAGTTCTCGGCGATGCGCGCCGGGCGCACCGTGCCGCCGTCGGGCCCGCCGCTGCACCGCGCGGGCTTCTGGTCGCAGCGCTCGGGCTCGGGCCTGCTGTGGGCGCACCTGGGCGCGGCGCTCGCCCTGACGGGGCAGTACCTCACCTGGACGCGCTACGCCGACGCCGGCCTGCCGGTCCCGGCCCTCCCGCTCGTGGCCCTGGTCGTGATCCTGGGGGCATGCGTGTTCGTCGCCCTGCGCACCGACGACGACGGCGTCCAGGCGGTCACGCCGCGCTGGAAGGCCCGGGCTGGTCTCGCCGTGTTCGCCGCCGGGCTGCTGGTCTGGCTGCTGGCGTGCGTCGCCTGCGTCGCCGGGCCGCAGCCGGAGCGGATGCCGGCCCTGATCGGCCTGGACCTGGTGCCCGCGCTGCTCGGCGTCGGCATGGGCGGCATCGCCGCGACGAGCCTCGCGTGGCGCACCACGCGCAGCACCCGGGCCGTCGCGGCGTGGACGGCGGTGCCGGTGGTCGCCACCGCGTGCGTCGCCGTCGTGCTGGTCACCGAGCCGGGCCCGGGGCTGCGCTACCTGCTCGTGGGCGTCGCGCTGCTCGCCGTGCTGAGCCCGGTGGTGGTCGTGCTGGCCGCGATGCTGCTGCGGCGCCGGGCCGCCGAGGGCTGGAACGGCGCCGGGCCGGGCGTGTTCCTGCTGGTCTCCGTCGCGGCGGCGACCGTGTACTCCAGCCTGCTGGTGCTCGGTGTGCAGTGGGTCCTGCGCAGCGGCGAGCACCCCACGCCGGAATCCCTCGACGGCGGCCTGGTGGGCATCGCGCGCACCGTGCCCGACCCCGAGCTCGTGCGGGTCCCGCCGGTCTACACCGAGTTCGGCACGGCGTCGGTGGTGATCGCGCTCGTGTTCGTGGTGCTGCTGCTCGTGGCGGCGGCCGGGCCCTACGTCGTCGACACCCTGCGCTCGCGGGCGCTCTGGATCCCGGGCGCGCCGCGCACGCTCGGGCCGCCGTACGGCCCGGCGGTGCCCGCCTGGCGGGCGGTCGCGGACGCCCCGGACCCCGACGGTGGCGCCAACCCCGTCCTGGAGCGCGTGCTACGGGGCCGGCAGGTCGCGGCCATGTCGCACCGGGTGGAGCTCGCCGTCGGCGCCCTGGCCGCCGCCTGCTACGTCGCGGCCCTGGTGGCCCACATCCCCCTGATCGCCCAGCACGACGGCACCAGGACCGTCCAGGTGCCGCAGTGGCTGTCCTCGCTGGCGGTGCCGGCGCTCGGGGTGCTGGCGGCGACGCTGGTGGCCAGCGCGCTGGCGGGCGCCTCGGGCGGCGTCCCCGGACGCCCCTGGGGGCTGCTGTGGGACCTCCTGTGCTTCCTGCCGCGCAGCGCCCACCCGTTCGGCCCGCCGAGCTACGCGGAGCGCGTGGTGCCCGAGGTGCGCTCCCGCGTGGACGCCTGGCTCACCGGCGCCGACATCGCCGACGACGCCGAGCGCGCACGGGTGGCTCCGCAACGGCGCGTCGTGCTGTCCGCGCACTCGATGGGCGGCGTGCTGGCGGCCGCCGTCATCCTGATCCGGGCGGGCAACCCGGTGGCCGGCACCGCGTCCGACAGCCTGCCCGACAGCGCGCCCGACAGCGCGCCCGACAGCGCGCCCGACAGCGTGGACGGGCGCCTCGGTCTGCTGACCTACGGCGTGCAGCTGCGGCCGTTCTTCGGCCGGTTCTTCCCCGACCTCCTGGGGTCTGCGACGACGGGCCTGCCGCCGAGCACCGGACCCGCCTGGTCGGCGGACCCGTGGGGCGGGCAGGTCGAGGCCGCCGCGGACGCGGCAGGTTCCGGACCCGGGGCCGTTCCGGCGGCGCCGTTGACGCCGGAGGGCCCCGAGCCCGGTTCGGGGGAACAGGCCACGCTGCTGTCGCTGCTGACCTGCGGTGCGAAGCCCGCGTGGGTGAACCTGTGGCGGCGCACCGACTTCCTGGGCTTCCCGGTGATGGGCTACGGGGAGAACGACGTCGACCGCGGGGCGGAGGAGATGGACCGGTCGGCCTATCTCTTCGCGGTGGCGACGCACTCGGGGTATCCGGCGTCGTGGGCGTACCACGAGGCGCTGGACGAGGTGATCGATCGGCTGACGCCGGCCGGGCAGTCGGGTGCCCAGCCGGCGGTCACGCAGCGAGGGGAGCCGGGCTGACGACGTCGCGGAGCCTGGCCAGCGCGGACTCGAGGATCTGCACCACGCGCTCCTTGGTCACGCCGAGGCGGCGGCTGATCTCGTCGAGGGTGCGCGTGGTGCCGTCCAGGAGGCCGAAGCGCATCTCCAGGACCCGGGCCTCGACGGCGTCGAGGTGGGCCAGGGCCTGCCGGACGCGGCGACGCAACAGGTTCTGCTCGGGGGTGGGCCCGGTCGCGCGCTCGGCCTGCTCGGCGGCGGCGACGGCGCGGACGATCGAGCGACGGACCCAGCGGTGGGCGTACGCGGCGAACGTGCCGTGCGCGGGGTCGTACGAGTCGGCGGCGCGGACCAGGCCGACGTTGCCCTCCTGCACGAGGTCCATGAACGGCAGGCGGCCCGCGTAGGAGCCGGCGATCGCCGGGACGAGGCGGAGGTGGGCGAGGACGAGACGCTCCTTCGCGTATTGCCCGTCCTTGACCCTGGTCTCCAGCTGCGCGCGGAGGCTCGGGGAGACCGCGGTGGCGTCGAGGGTGCGCGCGGCGTCCGCTCCGGCGACTGCTCGCTCGAGGAGGGACTCCAGCTGCGCATCGTCCAGCGACGGCGTGCGCTCGATCATTGCCGCGTAGGACTGCGGCAAAGCCGGGTGCGGGGCGGGTTCCTTGCCGCGGCGCGAGCGGGGCGACCGGGAGTTCCTGGTAGTTCTCATCGCAGCTCTCCTCTTGAGTGAGACGAACTTTCCTTGCCCGGAGAATATGGAGTCTTGGTGCTCTGGGGGAAGAGGGAAGAGTTTCGCTGTGAGAGATAACGGGACGATAACGGTGTGCCAGCCGGCTGCCGCGCGGCAACGCGCGTTCCAGGCAGGACAGCCCGGGCCGGCTCCGGGAGACTCGTGCCATGGGTCCGCGTGCCTTCCCCTGGGTGCTGCACGTCGACCTCGACCAGTTCCTGGTCGCGGTCGAGATCCTGCGGCGCCCCGAGCTCGCCGGGAGACAGGTCATCGTGGGCGGGCGCGGCGACCCGGCGGAACGGACAGTGGTCTCGACCGCGTCGTACGAGGCGCGGGAGCTCGGCGTCGGGTCGGGCATGCCGCTGCGGGTCGCGGCCCGCAAGGCGCCGGACGCGATCATCCTGCCCGTCGACCACGAGGCCTACCTCGAGGCCTCCGGGCACGTGATGGACACCCTGCGCGGGCTCGGGATGGTGGTCGAGGTGCTCGGCTGGGACGAGGCGTTCCTCGGCTGCGACGCGGACGACCCGGAGGCCGTCGCCCGCCGGGTGCAGGCGGCCGTCCTCGATGCCACCGGCCTGCACTGCTCGGTCGGCATCGGTGACAACAAGATCCGCGCGAAGATCGCCACCGGGTTCGGCAAGCCCGCAGGGATCTTCCGCCTCACCGAGCAGAGCTGGTTCGACGTGATGGGCCGGCGGCCCACCATCGACCTGTGGGGCGTCGGGCCCAAGGTGTCCAAGCGACTCGCGGCCCACGGCATCGAGACCGTCGCGCACCTCGCCGCGGCCGACGGCGACGTGCTGGTCGCCGAGTTCGGGCCACGCATGGGCGCCTGGTACGGCGACCTGGGCCGGGGGCGCGGCTCCGCCGTCGTCGACGACACACCCTGGGTGGCCCGCGGGCACAGCCGCGAGACCACCTACCAGCGCAACCTCACCACGCCCGAACAGGTGGAGGCGGCGCTGCGGGACCTGGTCACGCAGGTCCACGCCGACACCGAGGCGGAGGGCCGACCGGTCTTCCGGGTGGGCCTCAAGGTGCGCTACGCGCCCTTCTTCACGCGTGACCGCTCGAAGAAGCTCCCGGCGCCGACCCGGTCGCTCGGAGAGGTGACCGCCGCCGTCCTCGCCCTCGCCGAGGGCATGGAGCCGGGCCGCGAGGTACGCCTGCTCGGCGTCCGCGCCGAGATGGTGATGCCCGACGACGGCGACCCCGTCGAGCGCACCCCCGTCCGCGGGCGGATCTGACCGGGCCGTCAGGGAGAATGGATCGGTGACCACCCTCGACGTCGTCCGCATCGACGACCCCGCCGACGAGCGCCTGGCCGACTACAACAGCCTCACGGACGTGGTCCTGCGCTCCAAGCACGAGCCGGCCAAGGGCCTGTACATCGCCGAGAGCTCCACGGTGATCCGGCGGGCGCTCGCGGCGGGCCACCGGCCGCGCTCGTTCCTCATGGCGCCCAAGTGGCTCGACTCGATGAGCGAGGTGATCGCGCAGTCCGGCGCGCCCGTCTACGTCGCCGAGGAGCCGCTGCTCAAGGAGATCACGGGCTTCCACCTGCACCGCGGCGCCCTGGCCGCGATGCACCGGCCGCCGCTGCCCGGCGTGCACGAGCTGCTCGCGGGGGCGCGCGGCGGGGCGGGGGCGCGTCGCGTGGTGATCCTCGAGGACATCGTCGACCACACCAACGTCGGGGCTGCCATGCGCGCGTGCGCGGCCCTGGGCGTCGATGCCGTGCTCTTCACGCCGAGCTGTGCGGACCCCTTGTACCGGCGTGCGGTCAGGGTCTCGATGGGCACCGTGTTCCAGATCCCGTGGACCAGGATCGATCCCTGGCCGGGCGGCATCGAGGCGCTGCACGATCGCGGCTTCACCGTGGCCGCCCTGGCGCTGGAGGACGACTCGATCTCGTTGGACGACCTGGTGGCGACTCCTCCCGAGAAGCTTGCGCTGGTGCTCGGCACCGAAGGCGACGGCCTGAAAGCCAGCACGATCGCCAACTGCGACCTGACCGTTCGGATCCCGATGTCCGGGGGAGTGGACTCGCTGAACGTCGCATCGGCCGTTGCTGTAGCCGCATGGGCGACGCGCGTGCCGGACGACGGGCGCTGACTCCTCGACCCGGACGGCTCGCCAACCTCGACAAGGCTCGGGCTACGTCGTGGCCGTGAACCTGGCCGCTGTCTTGGCTGGTAGGGGATCGGGCTGTTGCGGGGATCGGTGTGGCAGCCGATCTGGTAGCGGCTGCGCGGCGTGCGCCCGTTGGCGGGGCCGGTTCTGACGGGTGCCGGTGGTGCGGGCGCGACCGAGACGTAGGTGTGCCCCGTCGGTGTCACCGTCTCCACCGCGTCCCGGCCACTGATCTGGGTGGTCTTCTGCCGCCATCCCGGTGCCTGCTTGGCGTGGTTGCAGCGGGCGCACAGGCCCTGCCCGTTGTCCAGGCTGGTCGCACCGCCCTCTGCGTATGGGGTGACATGGTCCAGGTGCCGGACCGGGGCGTCACACCACGAGCTCGCGCAGATGCCCTGCTCCCGGGCACGCAGGAGCGCGGCCAGGCCGTGGGGGTGGAACCTTGATGTCGACGTCGTGGCCAACAACCTGCCGTGCGGGCTGACATAGATCGAGCGCAGCCACGCCATGTCGGTGTCGATCGCATGCGCCGCCAGGTTGCGGGCGACCGGGCCCGGGATCGTGCCCACGCCCGCGGAAGTCCCTTCAAGGACCACAGCGGGTTCGTTCCCACCGGTCAGGAGGGTCTGGTCGGAGACGAGCAGGTTGATCGTGACCGGGACATCGCCAGCGCGGCCGGGTTCGCGGCCGGTGACGCGTTCGATCAGGGTGTCGGCCATGATCTGACCCGCACCCCGCTCGTCACCGGCCGCCTTGGCGGTCTCGGCGTGAGCCTTCAGTTGGGCATACGCCTGCACGCCCTCGTGCATGGGGACCAGCGCCGTCAGGTAGACCATCAGGTCGGGTGCGGGCCGCACGGAGACTCGCCGCTCCGAGACGGCCTTCGCGTTGCGGTTCACGCACGCGTGCACGTCCAGCCGGGCGGCGAGTTCCTTGATCCGGGCGACCAGGCGGCGGGTGCCCATCCGGGCCAACTGTGCCAGGTGCGCCGGGCCGCAGATCTCCTCATCGATCAGGCGGCGATGCTCCACGGACAGGTGAGACGTCTCGCGGACCAGGAGCGTGGCCCGCCACGGCGACAACACCCCGGCCTGCAAGGCGTTGAAGGTGTGCGGCATCTGCGTGACCCAGACTCTCGCGGTGCTCAGGAACCCGGCACCCGCGTGCGGGCTCACCCGCAGCGCGGCACCGACCTGGTTGGGCACACCACGACCCCGCCGCTCCGCACGGATGCTCTGCATCGCTTCGTCGGCCCGCGTGGCATCGTCCAGCACCACAGCGAGGCGAGCCTGCGTCGCCGTGACCGCGTTCTTCAACGCCTCCAGCTCACCGAGCAGGTCCACCCATTCGGCCTGAACAGGTGGCGTGCCTCCGCCCCGGCGAGCACCCCCGCCGGCACCAGTGACCGCATCGCCGTCGGCGGCACCCGGCAGGGCCATGCCCGCCAGCATCCGACGCACCTCCCGTACACGGGCAGCATCCACCACCGTGGCATCAGCGACCCCGGCAAGGACGACAGACCCGGACGGCACGCCGACCCCGGGCAGCACCGACCCAGCAGACGACTCATCGCCTGCCGAAGCTGGTACCACCACTGTCCGCGTCATGCCATCAACCTATGACACACGCGTTCGCACTGCTCGCCGGACTGACCCCGTCTGCCAACAGCAGAAACCCGATACCCGCCTTGCTCGCGGACCCGGTGGACACGTGCCACATCGAGTGCGGTCGAGGCGGCGAGTCGCAGACCTGGTGGTGCGCAGGCCCGACGGCGGGCGGCGTCGACTCCCTCGCCGCCGCCGCGCCGGCTCAGAGCAGCTGGGACCGGCGGGGAGCGGCGGTCTCGCGCTGGAGCTCGTCCTGGCGGCCCTGCCAGCCCTTGAACTTCTCCTGCGCCTCCATCTCCTGGGGGCTGGGCGCCAGCCCGACCACCAGGAGCATCATGATCGTGCTGATCGTGACGCCGATGATGAGCGGCCCTAGGAGCGCTCCCACACCGATGCCGGTGTCGATCGGCATGATCGCGTTGGTCTCCTCCGCCCGCATGGCCGCCATGCCCGTGTAGTGCATGCCGGAGACGGCGAGGCCCATGATGACCGTCGCACCCGCGCCGGCCGCGAAGTTGCGCACCTTCGCGGAGAGCCAGAGGCCCGCCGTCGCGGCGACGACCCCGATGACCACCGAGGCGATGACGGTGGGGATGTTGTAGGTGATCTCCACGCCCACGTGCAGGGCGCGCATACCGAGGTAGTGCATGGCGGCGATGCCCAGGCCGGTGATGAGGCCGCCCGCGACCAGGGCGACCGGGCCGACGCCCGCGGTCCGGACGATGAAGAGGCCGAGGCCTACGACGACGATGGCGAGCAGGCCGCTCGCCAGCGTCAGCGGGACGTCGAACCGGGTCTCGGTGCCGCGCACGTAGAAGCCGAGCATGGCGACGAAGTGCATCACCCAGATGCCCGTGCCGCCGATCGAGATCGCGCCGAGGCCGAGCCAGGCGACGCTCGCGAAGCCATGGGTCACGCGGGCGCGGGCCGTACAGGTCAGGCCGACGGCGCAGCCGGCGCACGAGAGCAGGAACGAGAGGACGGGGGTGACCCAGCCCAGCGCGAAGTGGTCGATCATGTCCTTCTCCAGCGAGTGCAGAGTGTGCAAGGGGGGTGCGACCCGCCGCCGCTCAGGGAAGGACGTCGCACGGACATCGAAGCGGTTCGGATCATCGCCAAGTTAGCGGGTCTATGGGCCGAGATGCACTGTTTGTACAGGGTTAATTTCACGCAGCAAGGGGTGATCTTTTGGGTCCGTGTGCCGCGACTTTTCCCCGGGTTTCCGTTCCCCGCGCGCGCTGCGCCCACGCTGTGACGCAGGTCCCGTCCCACGCTCCGGAGGGAGTGGAACAGGCCCGGCAAAGTTAGGTTAGGCTCACCGTCGTGACCATCAAGACCGACGGGCTCGACGTCAAGCCCTCGCGAATGTTCGATGTCCAGGTCGCGCGTGTGACGCGCCTGTGCCCGTCCTTCGTCCGGTTCACCTTCACGGGTCCGGACCTGGACAAGTTCGCGGACAACGGCCGTGACCAGCGCATCAAGCTGCTGCTCCCGTCGCCCCAGGGCGGCTGGGACGCCCTGCGCCGCGACGACCCCGACTGGTACGCCGCGTGGCGCATGCTCCCCGACGAGCACCGCAACCCGATGCGCACCTACACGGTCCGCACCGTGCGGCAGAACATGCGCGAGGTCGACGTCGACGTCGTGATGCACGGTGACACCGGCCCCGCGTCCCGCTGGGCCCTGACGGCTGCCGCGGGCGACCCCCTGGTCATCATGGGTCCCAACGCGGAGTACGACGGCGTGCACGGCGGCGTCGAGTTCGCCCCGCCGGCGTCCGGCCACGCGCTGCTGCTGGCCGGTGACGAGACCGCGGTGCCCGCCATCGCGGCCATCTGCGAGTCCCTGCCCGAGGACGCCGTGGGCGAGGTCTTCCTCGAGGTGCCCCACCCCGAGGACGGCTGGCAGCTCGGCGCGCCGGAGGGTGTGCGCGTGCACTGGCTGGCCCGCGACGGGCGCGAGCACGGCGACGTGCTGGTCCCGGCCGTGCAGGCCGCCGCCGACCGGCTGCTCGCGATGGGTGTGCGGCCGTCGCCGGACACCTCGCCGGCGCTGACCGCCGCGGGTGTGGACCTGTCAGGCGAGGCGGACGACGTCGACATCGACACGGGCATCCTCTGGGAGGTGCCGGTCGACGAGGCGGGCCGCCCCCTGGCGCAGGACACCGTGCTGTACGCGTGGCTCGCGGGCGAGGCGGGCGTGATCAAGACGCTGCGCCGCTACCTCGTCAACGAGTGCCAGGTGGACCGCAAGTCCGTGGCGTTCATGGGCTACTGGCGCAAGGGCCGCGCGGAGAACTGATCCCGCGGCGTACGAGCCCACGAACCGCGTCGACCGTGCCGGTCGACGCGGTTCGTCGTCTCAGCGCAGGACGCCCAGGTCCTCGACCACCTCGACGCCCGGCATGACGCAGAGCAGCGGCCCGGGCATGAGCAGCTTGGAGCGCCGGACGCCGGACCCCATCAGCGCCATGGTGCCGTCCTGCGTGAACCGGGAGTCGACGAGCACGCGGTAGTGCCCGGGCAGGCCCACGGGCGTGATGCCGCCGTACTCCATGCCGGAGTCGGCCACGGCGCGGTCGGTCGGCAGGAACGACGCCTTGCGCACGTCGAGCAGCTTGCGCACGCGCTTGTTGACGTCGGCGAACGTGCTGGCGGGCACGACACAGGCCGCGATGCGCTCCTCCTCGGCCCGCTTGCCGGCCACCAGCACGCAGTTGGCCGAGGCCTCGGGCGGCAGGTCGTGCAGCTCGTTGAGCGTGGCGGTGTCGGCGTGGTCCGGGTCGATCTCGGTGACCGCGACCTGACCGGTGACCCGCTCGTCGGCGGCGGCCCAGGCGGCCAGCGCCGCGCGGACGGGCTCGGCGAGGAGCTCCGGGTGGTCGAGCGCGGGCACCCAGGCGAGGTCGCCCAGCGTCGGCAGGGTGGCGTGGTCGCTCATCGGCTGTACGTCGCCGTCAGCGTGGCGCGGCCCAGCAGGTGGAAGTACACGTTGAACGCCACCTGTGCGTTGGTGCTGTCCGGCCCCAGGCCGAGCGCGCCGGGCTCGGTGTCCAGCGCGTGCACGGCGAAGATGTACCGGTGCGGGTGGTCGCCGGGCGGCGGGCCGGCGCCCTCGAAGCCCGGGGTGCGGCCGTCGCTGCGGGTCTGGAACGCGCCGGCGGGCAGCCCCGATCCGTCGGGTGTGCCCGCGCCGGTCTCCAGCGACGTCACGTCGGCCGGCAGGTCGCCCACGGTCCAGTGGTGGTAGCCCATCGGCGTCGGCGCGTCCGGGTCGAAGCAGGTCACGACGAACGACCGGGTGCCCTCGGGGAAGCCGCTCCACTCGAGCGCGGGCGAGATGTTCCGGGCGTGCACGGCGTGCGCGTCCGGCATGCGCTCACCGTCGATCAGGTCGGTGCTCTTCAGCGCGAAGACGGCGGGCGCGGGCAGCAGCGTGTACGGGTCCGGCGGGTAGGGACGAGTGAAATCCATGGCCCCACTCTGCCGAACCGGCGGGTCAGGTGCCAGCAACCACCCCGCCGGCCGCGCGGGAGCCCGCTCAGGTGACCCGGAGCAGGTGGCGGAACGCCGTGCGGGCGCGCGCCGGGCTGGGCTCGTCGCCGGTGATGAGGTCGGCGTAGGTGAGCGACTCCGAGACCCGCACCAGCAGGTACGCCAGCTCCTCGGGCGTGATGGTGCCGCCGAAGGGCGTCTCGCCCAGGTCGCGGACCACGAGCCACTCGACGGTCGCGACGAAGCGGCGCTGGATCGGGCTGTCCGCGGTGGTGAGCAGACGCAGGGAGCGGGCCGGCTCGCGGCGCAGGAACGCGCGGAAGTAGTCGGCCACGATGAGGTCGTGCGCGAACGTGGTCAGCAGGTCCGCGAGCCGCTCGGCGCCGGTCAGGTGCTCGGTCGCGTGCTCCGCCTGTACCAGCGTGGGCACGGCGAGCGACCACAGCACCTCGGACAGCAGGGCGTCGCGGTTGCCGACCCAGCGGAACACCGACGTTCGGTCCACGCCGAGCTGTGTGGCCAGGGGGCCCATGTCGATGCGGTAGCCCTCGATGAAGGTGTCCCGCGCCAGGTCGAGCACGCGCTGCGCCTCGGGGTGCTTGGCCAGCCGGGCGGACAGGCGGCTCGGCGCCGCGTCGAGCCCCACCGTCGCGATGCTCGACGTCGTTGTCGTCATCAGGTCATCCAACCGCTGGACCGGCGTCCCGTGCAACACAATGCAGAATGATGCATACGGGACATCCCTCTCTGAACAGCACTCTATCCCCGGGTGTGGGGGCGTGCTACGGTCCTCGTACAAACCGACCAGACGGTACGGAGGTACGCGTGGCTGACGACGACGTCGCCGAAGGCTTCGGGAGCGGGTCCGAGGGTGGGCCCGGGCGCAGGTTCGAGGGCCGCGTCGCGCTCGTGACGGGGGCCAGCCGGGGGATCGGCCTCGCGGTGGCCCGCCGGATCGTGGCCGAGGGTGGCCGGGTGGCCATCACCGGCCGCGACGCCGGGACCCTGGACGACGCCGTGGCCAGGCTCGGTGCGGACCGCGCCCTGGGCGTGGCGGGCAAGGCGGACGACGCCGAGCACCGCGCCGCCACGATCGCCCGTACCGTGGAGCGCTTCGGACGGCTGGACCACCTGGTGAACAACGCGGGGATCAACCCGGCGTACGGACCGCTCGCGGGGCTCGAGACGGGTGTGGCCCGCAAGATCCTCGAGGTGAACGTGATCGCCGCGCTGGAGTGGACCCGGGAGGCGGTCGACTCGGCTGCGCCCACCGGGAGCCCGCTCCGCTCGATCGTGAACATGGCGTCGGTGGCGGGCACGGCGTCGGGCCCCAACATCGCCTTCTACGGCGTGTCCAAGGCGGCCCTCATCAACCTCACGGTCCAGCTCGCCGACGAGCTCGCCCCGGCCACGCGCGTCAACGCGCTGGCGCCCGCCGTGGTCAAGACGCGGCTGGCCCGCGCCCTCTACGAGGGTCGCGAGGAGCAGGCGGCCGCCGCCTACCCGCTGCGCCGGCTCGGGGTGCCGGACGACGTCGCGGGTCCTGCCGCCTTCCTCCTGTCCGACGACGCCGCGTGGGTCACCGGCCAGACCCTCCTGGTCGACGGCGGCGCGAGCGTGCGGACCGCCCTGTGAGCCGGCCGATGAATGTGGTGGCGACGGTGAAGGATGAGCCCATGCGCACCACGAACGTCCAGGACCAGGTTCTCCGAGCCGCTCTCGACCTCTTCTCCACCCGGGGCTACGCGACCACGAGCGTCCAGGAGATCGTCGCGGCGGCCGGCGTCACCAAGGGGGCGATGTACCACTACTTCGCCTCCAAGGACGACCTGCTGTTCGCGATCTACGACCGGCTGCTGTCGCTGCAGAAGGCGCGCCTCGACGAGATCGTGGCGACGGGTGCCCAGCGGGGCGACGGTGTCGAGGACGTGCTCCGGGCCGTCTGCGTGGACGTGATCTCGACGTCCATCGAGTTCCTGCCCGAGGGCACCGTCTTCACGCGCAGCCAGCACATGCTCATGCCGGAGCGTCAGGCGGAGGTCAAGCGGCGCCGGCGCGAGTACCACGAGGAGTTCGAGGCGCTGCTCCGGCGCGGTATCCAGGAGGGGGCGTTCCGTGACGACGTGCCCACCGCGATGCTCATCGCGCACTTCTTCTCCGACGTGCACTACCTGTCCCAGTGGTACTCGTCCGAGGGGCCGCTGACGGCCGGCCAGGTGGCGGAGCAGCTCACCGAGCTGTTCCTGCGCGGCATCAGGGCAGCGGCATCAGAGGACTCAGGAAAGGACTGACACGTGAGCGTACACACGGCGATGAGGGCGTGGCGGGTGGTCTCCCACGGGGAGCCCGAACAGGTGATGGAGCAGCACGACGTGCCGGTCCCCGAACCCCGTCAGGGCGAGGTGCTGCTGCGCGTGCGGGCCGTCGCGGTGAACTTCCCCGACGTCCTCCTGGCTCGCGGCGAGTACCAGGAGCGGCCCGAGCTGCCCTTCGTGCCGGGGATCGAGCTGTGCGGCGACGTCGTCGCGCTGGGTCCCGGCGTGACCGAGGGGGAGCGGGTGCGGGTCGGCGACCGCGTCGTCGGCTCGAAGATCGGGGTGCTGGCGCAGTACGCGACGGTGCCGGTCCAGGCGGTGCACCCGGCACCGTCGGCCCTGGACGACGCGCAGGCCGCCGCCCTGACGATCGCGTACCAGACCGCGTGGTTCGGGCTGCACCAGCGGGGCGGGCTGCAGGCCGGCCAGACGCTGCTGGTGCACGCCGCCGCGGGCGGCGTCGGCACCGCCGCGTGCCAGCTCGGCAAGGCCGCCGGCGCGCGCGTGGTCGGGGTGGTGGGCAGCGAGGCGAAGGTGGCGGCGGCCCGTGCGGCGGGCGCCGACGAGGTCTTCCTGCGCGACGACGACTGGGTCGCCGAGCTGCGCGAGCCCGGCGTCGACGTGGTGTTCGACCCGGTGGGCGGCGACTCGTTCGAGCGCTCGACCCGGTGCATCGCGTTCGAGGGGCGGATCGTCGTGGTCGGGTTCGCGGGCGGGCAGATGCCCACCGTCCGGGCCGACCTCGCGCTGGTGAAGAACTACGGCGTGCTCGGCCTGCACTGGGCGCTGTACCAGAAGCGCCGACCCGACCTGGTGGACGCCGCGCACGCCGAGCTGGACAAGCTCGCCGCCTCGGGCGCGCTGCGCCCGGTGCTGAGCGACGTCGTCGGGTTCGACCAGGCGCCCGCCGCGGTGGCGCGGCTGGCCGGCGGCGCGACGACGGGCCGGCTCGTGGTCCGGGTGGCGGACGACGCGGTGATCACGAGCGACGCCACGAGCGGCGCGGACGGAGAGGTGGCGGCATGACCGGGCCGAGCGTTGCGGCGCTCCACGACCTGACCGGCCGGGTGGCACTCGTGACGGGCGGCGCGCGCGGTATCGGCGAGGCGTACGTGCGCGTCCTGCACGACGCCGGGGCGAGCGTGGTGATCACCGACGTCCTGGACGCCGAGGGTCAGGCGCTGGCCGACGGGCTGGGGGACCGGGTGCGGTTCGAGCACCTGGACGTGACCGACGAGGAGGCGTGGGACCGGGTGGTCGGCCAGGTGGTCGACGAGCTCGGCGGCGTCGACGTGCTGGTCAACAACGCGGGCATCGCGAACGCCGCGCCGATCGAGCACTTCACGCTCGCCAAGTGGAACGCCGTGATGGCGGTCAACGCGACCGGCGTGTTCCTGGGCTGCCGGGCCGTGGTGCCCGCGATGAAGGCCGCCGGGCGCGGCTCGATCATCAACATCTCCTCGGTCGAGGGGCTGCGCGGCAGCTGGAGCCTGCACGGGTACACGGCCTCCAAGTTCGCGGTGCGGGGCCTGACCAAGTCGCTCGCCGTCGAGCTGGGCAAGGACGGTATCCGGGTGAACTCGGTGCACCCAGGCCTGATCCTCACCGAGATGAGCGTGAAGATCGACCCCGACGCGCTGGTGATCCCGCTCGGCCGGCCGGGCGTGCCGGACGACCTCGCCGGGACGATCCTGTTCCTCGCGAGCGACGCGTCGGCGTGGATCTCCGGCCAGGAGATCGTGGTGGACGGCGGTATGACGAGCGGGATCCCGCACCGCGGCTGAGGCGCGGGCGGGCAGGAGCGGGGCAGGGGCAGGGCAGGGCCTGGCAGGTCGGGTGGCACACGTACAGGCATGTGTCGCAAACATACCGGCCGGTCGGTTTTTCAGAGAGAGTTCCGGCACGTTGCAGTGCCGCAACCGGTCCGACACGCAGAGGTGCCGATGACGACGACGTCGAGCAACACAGAGCAAGACCACGCGGAAGACAGCCCGCCCCGGCTGGCGGTCTCGGGGCTGACCGTGACGTTCGGCGGGCTCACCGCCCTGGACGACGTGTCCTTCACCGTGGGCGACGGCGAGACCGTCGCGCTCATCGGACCCAACGGCGCCGGCAAGACCACGGTCTTCAACGCCGTGTGCGGCCTGGTGCGCACCCGGCGGGGCGAGATCCGCGTGGGTGGCGTGCCCGCGCCGTCGTCGGCCACCGGGCTGCTGGGGGCCGGGGTCTCCCGGACCCTGCAGGGCCTGGGGCTGTTCGACCACCTCACCGTGCTGGAGAACGTGCTGGTGCCGCTCACCAGCGTCGGTACGAGCGGGGGTGCCCGCGCGGACGCCGCCCGGGAGGTGCTCGGCGCCCTCGGTCTGGGCGCTTCGGCCGCCGTACCGGCCGGCACCCTGCCGTACCCCGAGCGCAAGCGCGTGGCGCTGGCCCGCGCCCTGGTCACCCGGCCGCGGCTCCTGCTGCTCGACGAGCCCGCGGGCGGGCTCGGCGCCGCCGACATCGACCAGCTCGCGCAGACCGTGCGCACCGTGTCCGACGGCGGCTGCGCCGTGCTGCTCGTGGAGCATCACGTCGACTTCGTGATGGACGTGGCCGACCGCGTGGTGGTGCTCGACTTCGGGCACGTCATCGCGTGCGGGACGCCGGACGAGGTGCGGCGAGACCCTGCCGTCGAGGAGGCCTACCTCGGGGTCCCGGCATCGACGGTCGAGCCTGTCGAGACCAGGAGGCCGAGCGCATGAGCACCCTGACCGTCGAGAAGCTCACCGTCGGCCACGGCGACGGCGCCCCCGTCCTGGACGGGCTCGAGCTCGAGGTGCCCGACGGCGCCGTCGTCGCCCTGCTCGGGGCCAACGGCGCGGGCAAGACGACACTCCTGCGCTCCCTGGTCGGCCTGTTGCCCGCCCGCGGCGGCCGCGTGCTGCTCGACGGCGCCGACCTGACGCACCTCAGCACCGAGGACCGGGTGCGGCGCGGCCTCGCCCTGGTCCCCGAGGGACGCAGCGTGGTCGTCGAGCTGACCGTCGCGGAGAACCTCCGGCTCGGCGCGCTCTGGAAGACGGGGCGGAGGGGCGGGGCGCGCGAGGCCGCCGTCGGGCGGATGTACGAGCTGTTCGAACCGCTGGCCCGACGCCGCGACGCCGCCGGCCACACCCTGTCCGGCGGCGAGCGGCAGATGCTCGCGCTCGCCCGGGCCCTGGTCGGCGAGCCCGACGTGCTCCTGCTCGACGAGCCGTCCCTCGGGCTGGCGCCGCTCGTCGTGGCCCAGCTGCTCGGCGTGCTGCGCGACCAGGCGGAGGCCACCGGCCTCACCGTGCTCCTGGCCGAGCAGAACGTCACCGGCGCGCTGTCGGTCGCCGACCGCGGCGTCGTCCTGTCCCTGGGGGAGGTCGTCGCCGACCGCCCGGCCGCCGCGCTGGCCGCCGACCCCGCCCTCCGCCACGCCTACCTCGGGTTCTGACATGGGTTCTCAGATGGGTTCCCACATGGCGACCGAGGCGGCCATCCAGATGGGTCCCGCCGTGGAAAGACTCGTGTTCCTCCTGTCGACCGGGCTGGCGCGCGGCGCCGTCCTCGCGCTCTTCGCGCTCTCGCTCGTGATCGTCTACCGGGCCGCGCGGGCGGTGAACTTCGCCCAGGCCGCGATGGCGATCGTGCCCGTGTACGTCGCGTTCGCGGTCACCTCGGCCAGCGGCTCGTACTGGCTCGGGCTGGCCTCCGCGGTGGTCGTCGGGGCGCTGCTGGGCGCCGTCGTCGAACGATGGCTCCTGCGCCTCGTGCCCCAGGACACCCCGCTGCCCGGCATCATCGTGGCCATCGGCCTGGTCATGGTGCTCCAGGCCGGGCTCGCCATCGCCTTCGGGCCCGACCACCGGCCCGTGCACGCGCCGTTCTCCCAGCGGCCCTTCGAGGTCGCCGGGATCAACGTGCTCAGCCCCTACGACCTGTTCGTGCTGGTCGTGGCCGCCGTCGTCATGTGCGGGTTCGCGATCCTGTTCAACCGCACCTCCATCGGCCTCCAGCTGCGCGCCGCCGCCTTCGCCCCCGAGACCTCCCGGCTGCTGGGCGTCCGCGTGCCCCGCATGGTCACCCTCGGCTGGATGCTGTCGATCGCCACCGCGGCGCTCGCGGCCCTGCTGCTGGTGCCCACCGGGCTCGGCCTGGACCCCCACGCCGCCGACGTGCTGTTCGTCAACGCCTTCGCCGCCGCCGTCATCGGCGGGCTGGACTCGCCCGTCGGGGCGTTGGTCGCCGGCCTGGTGGTGGGGGTGCTAGCGAGCCTGGTGACCGGGTACGCGTCGGCCGCGACGGCGCCGCTGGCGGTGCTCGCCCTGCTCACCGTCGTGCTGCTGGTGCGGCCGCACGGGCTCTTCGCGGCGAGGGAGGCGCGGGCGGCATGAGGAACCACGACCTGAGGACCCGCGGCACGAGACTCCTGCTGCGCGCCGGCCTGCTCACCCTGCTGGCCCTGGGCGCCACCTTCCTGCTCGACCCCTACCGCAACTACCAGCTCGCGACCTCCGCCGGGGTGTTCGCGGCCGTCGCGGGGCTCACCCTCCTCGTCGGGCTCACCGGGCAGCTCTCCCTCGGGCACGCGGTGCTCATGGCCGCCGGCGGGTACGGATACGCCCTGACCGCGACCTGGGTGGCGGGCGCGCTGGCGGGGGCGGAGGGCGCGGTGGCCGACGGCGACGTCGGCTGGCTGCTGCCCCTGCTCGCCGGGGTGGCCGGTGCGCTCGTGGTCTCGGGGGTGCTCGGCCTGCTCCTCGGGCTCGCGGCGGCCCGGCTGCGCGGCCCGTACCTCGCGGGCCTGACGCTCGCCCTGGTGATCGCGCTGCCGTCCGCCGCGAGCACGATCCCCGGGCTGTCGGGGGCGCAGGGGATCAGCGCCCCGTTCGTCCCCGTCCCCGACGCGCTGGCCGCCCTCATCGCGGTGGAGCAGTGGCACGCCTGGCTCGCGATCGTCGTGACCGCCTGCGCGGTCACGCCCCTGGTCGCCCTGCGCGCCGGGCGCGCCGGCCTGCGCATGCGTGCGGTGCACGACGACGAGACGGCGTCCCGCCTCGCCGGCGTCGACCCCGGCCGGGTCAAGGCCGGGGCGTTCGTGGTCAGCTCGCTCGCCGCGGGCCTGGGCGGCGCGGTGCTCGCGATCGTCACGCAGCAGGTCAGCCCGGGGGCGTACGGGCTCGGGTTCTCGCTGCTGCTCGTGGTCGCCGCCGTGGTCGGCGGGCTCGGCTCGCTCGGGGGCGCCGCCATCGGGGCGGTGCTCGTGACGCTGCTGCCCTGGGTGGTCGACCAGGCCACGGCCGGGCTGCCCGCCGACCTCGGGCACCGCCTGCAGGGCAACCTCGAGATCGTCCTGTTCGGCGTGGTCGTCATCGTCGTCACGGTGCTGTGGCCCGGCGGGCTGGCCCGGCTCCGCACGACCAAGAAGCTCTTCCGCAGCACGCAGCTCTCCCAGAACCCGCAGCTTTCCAAGAACACAGAGAGGTGATCGGAATGCGCACCACACGAACCACCACACGAACCACCACACGAACCACCACACGATCCGTCGGCACGGCGGCCGTCCTCGGCCTGGCCGCCGCGACAGCCCTGTCCGGCTGCTCCACCCCGGCGGCCGCCGAGGTCCCGGGCGTCACCGACGAGAAGGTGGTCATCGGCACCCACCAGCCGCTCACGGGCCCGGCCGCTGCCGGTTTCGCGTCGATCTCGGCGGCCACCGCGGCGTACTTCGAGTACGTCAACGCGAACGGCGGCATCCATGGCCGCGAGATCGAGTACGTCGTCAAGGACGACGGCTACAACCCCGCCAACACCCAGACGGTCGTGCGCGAGCTGGTCCAGGAGGACGAGGTCTTCGCGATCGTCAACGGCCTGGGCACGCCCACGCACTCCAGCGTGCTCGACTACCTCGACCAGAACGGCGTGCCGGACCTGTTCGTCGCCTCCGGCTCCCTGACGTGGAACCAGCCGGACAAGTACCCGAACACGTTCGGCTTCAACGCCGACTACGTGACGGAGGGTGCGGCGCTGGCGCAGCACGCGCTGGACACCGACCCGGACGCCGTCGTCTGCGTGCTGGGCCAGGACGACGACTTCGGCGCGGGCATCCTGCAGGGCGTCGAGCTCGTGGTGGGTGACGGCGAGGTGGCGACCAACCAGACCTACTCCACCGCCGACCAGGATGTCACGGCGCAGCTCGGCGCCATGAAGGAGGCCGGCTGCACGCACAACGTGCTTGGCACCATCAACGGGTTCACGGCGCTGGCCGTGGGCACCGCCGCGCAGATGGAGTGGTTCCCGAAGTGGCACGTGTCCTCGTCGGGCGCCGACTACCCGACGCTCGTGGAGTACCTCGGTGAGGAGGGCACGCCGGCGCTGGAGGGTCTGGTCTCGGTCAACTACCTGCCCAACAGCCCGTCGTCGGAGTGGTACGAGCTCTTCTCCGAGATCAACGAGGAGTACAACGACGGCGCGCCCTACACGGGCAACACCACGTTCGGCATGAGTGTGGGCTACCAGTTCGCCGAGGCGCTGGCCGCGGCCGGCGAGAACCCGACGAGGGAGTCGATAGTGGCGGCGGTGAAGTCCGGTGACCTCGTGGGCAACGGCATCGCGCCGCTGACCTACTCCGCGGACGACCACTTCGGGCACCGCACCGTCCGGATCGCCGTCGTGGCCGACGGCGTGCAGGACTTCACCGACGACGCCTACGAGGTCTCCGAGACGGGCGCCGCTCCCGTCGAGCCGGAGCAGACGCCGCTCGAGAACGAGGGCATCCCGGCGACCGAATGACCTTGCGGGAAGCAGGGGGCACCAGAAACATCGCGCACGAGGACCTCGGGCGCACGAGAGGGGAACCATGACGCACGAACTACCCGGTCTGGACGTCACGGGCCTGGCCACCTGGCTGGCCCGGGAGCACCCGGAGCTGGCGGACCCCGCCGGGCCCGGCCTGACCGCGAGCCTGATCACCGGCGGGCGCAGCAACCTCACCTACCGGGTCGACGGCGCCGCGCTGCCGCTCGTGGTACGGCGCCCGCCGCTGGGGCACGTGCTGTCCAGCGCGCACGACATGCGGCGCGAGCACCGGGTCATCACCGCCCTGGCGGGGACGATCCCGGTGCCGCGCACCGTCGCGGTGGTGGACGACACCGAGCGGGCCGAGGTCACGGGGACGGTGTTCTTCGTCATGGAGCACGTGGCAGGCACGGTCCTGGCTCGCCCCGAGCACAACGCGGCCTGGACCCGCGAGGGGCTCGGCCGGCTCGGCGTCGAGCTGGCCGAGGTCCTCGCGGACCTCCACTCGACCGACCCCGCGACGGTCGGGCTGGCCGACTTCGGTCGCCCCGCCGGGTACCTGGGCCGCCAGATGAAGACCTGGCGGCGCCAGTACGACGCCTCCCGCTCGCGGCCCCAGCCGCTCCTGGACACGCTCCAGGAGCGGCTGGAGGCCGCGGTGCCCGACGACGGCGCCCGCACCGGCATCGTGCACGGCGACTACCGGCTCGACAACGCGCTGGTGGCCGGGCCGCCCGACGCCCCGCACGTCGCGGCGGTGCTGGACTGGGAGATGGCGACGCTCGGCGACCCGCTCGTGGACCTCGGCATGCTCGGCATGTACTGGCACATCCGGGAGCTGACCACGACGTCGGGCGTCGACGTCGTGCCCGGGGCGATCCTGCCCGGCGCCGGCTACCCGGACTTCGGCGAGGTGATCGACGCCTATGCCGCCCGCGCCGGGATCGCCGTACCCGACCTGTCCTGGTACCGGGCGTTCGCCTGCTTCAAGCTCGCGGTCATCCTCGAGGGCATCCACTTCCGGTTCACCGGTGGCCAGACCGTCGGCGACGGGTTCGACAGGATCGGGGAGCTCGTGGAACCGCTGGCCGTCGAAGGGCTGGACCGGCTCGCCGACACCCCGCCCCGGACCGCCACCACGACAGCAGGAGGAGCCTGATGGACTTCGCACCCGACCAGACGACCCGGGAGGTCACCGGGCGGGTCCGGGACTTCCTGGCGGACGACGTGCTGCCCGCCGAGCCCGTGCTCGCCGCGCAGCTCGCGGCCACCCCCGACGACTGGTCGTTCCGGCCCGTCGTCCGCCACCTGCAGGCCACGGCCCGCGAGCGCGGCCTGTGGAACCTGTTCCTGCCGTCGGACGGCGGCCTGACCAACCTGCAGTACGCCCCCGTGGCCGAGCTGACCGGGTACAGCCCCAGGCTCGCGCCCGTCGCCATGAACTGCGCGGCGCCCGACACCGGCAACATGGAGCTGCTCGCCGACTTCGCCACGCCCGGGCAGCGCGAGCGGTGGCTCGACCCGCTGCTGGACGGCACCCAGCGGTCGGCGTTCTGCATGACCGAGCCCGACGTCGCGTCGTCGGACGCCACGAACATCGCCACCCGCATCGTGCGCGAGGGCGACGAGTACGTGATCACGGGCCGCAAGTGGTTCGCCACCGGCGCCATGAACCCGGACTGCGGGCTGCTGGTCGTGATGGGCAAGACGGACCCGGAGGCGCCCCGGCACCGACAGCAGTCCATGGTGCTCGTGCCCCGCGACACCCCCGGCGTCACCGTGCTGCGGGGCCTGACCGTGCTGGGCTACGACGACCGCGACCACGGCGGCCACGCCGAGATCGTGTTCGACGACGTCCGCGTGCCCGCCACCGCCCTGCTGGGCGGCGAGGGCGACGGGTTCGCCATGGCCCAGGCCCGCCTCGGGCCCGGCCGCATCCACCACTGCATGCGTGCCCTCGGCACGGCCGAGCGGGCGCTGGACCTGGTGCGCGAGCGTGCCGCCGAGCGGGTCGCGTTCGGCGGGCCGCTGGCCGACCAGGGCGTGGTGCGCGAGTGGGCCGCCACCTCGCGCATCGAGATCGAGTCGCTGCGCCTGCTCGTGCTCAAGACCGCCTGGCTCATGGACACCGTCGGCAACAAGGCCGCCATGACCGAGATCCAGGCCATCAAGATCGCGGTACCCCGCGCCGTCGGACAGATCCTGGACCGCGCCGTCCAGGTGTTCGGTGCCGCCGGGGTCTCCGGCGACCACCCCCTGGCCGAGCTGCTCGCCGGCGTGCGCACCCTGCGCCTGGCGGACGGGCCCGACGAGGTGCACCTCGCCTCCCTCGGCCGGGCCGAGCTCCGCCGTCGCGCGCCCTACCTGGTGCGCGTCGCCCCCGAACCGTCGACCGTCGAAGGAGACCCGACATGACCCACGCGCCCGCCGCGCCCACCCCGGCCGCCCCCGACCTCGCCGTCGACGGACCGGGCTACGGCACCCTCTCCATCGCGAGCATGCTGGCCGAGACCGCCCGCCGGTTCCCCGGGCGCAACGCGCTGTACTTCCTGGGGCAGGCCACCACCTACGGCGACCTCTGGGGCCAGACCCGCGCGTATGCCGGGGCGCTCGCGGCCCGGGGGATCGGGCCGGGATCGCGCGTGGCGATGATCGTGCCGAACGTGCCCGACTTCGCGCGCGTCTACTACGCCACGCTCGCGCTCGGCGCCGTGGTGGTGCCGGTGCACCTGCTGTTCCGCACCGACGAGATCGAGTTCGTGCTGCGGGACGCGGGGGCCGACGTCGTGGTGGTCGCCGCCCCGATGCTCGCGGAGGCCGCGCCGGCGGCCGCCCGGGCCGGCGTGCCGCTGCTGACCGTGCTGCTGCCGCAGGAGGCCGCCCGCGGGCTCGCGGAACGGGGCACCCCGGTGGCCCGGCTGGAGGAGGAGGCGGCCGGGGCCACCCCGATCGAGCGGCACGCGGGCGTGAACCCCCTGGCCGCGGCCACGATCCTGTACACGAGCGGCACCACGGGCACCCCGAAGGGCGCGGTGGGCTCGCACCTGGCGATGGTCGAGCAGGTGCACTGCTCGCTGATCGACTCGTTCGACCTGCGGCCCGACGACGTGGTGTACGGCGGCCTGCCGTTCTTCCACTCGTTCGGCCAGATGGCGGTGCTCAACATGGCGTTCCGGCGCGGCGCGTCCATCGTGCTGCTGCCCCGGTTCGACCCGGACGAGGCTCTTGAGCTGCTGGTGGCGCACGGCGCGACCGTGTTCACGGCGGTGCCGACCAACTTCGCGGGCATGGTCGAGGCGGCCCGCCGGTCGGCGGCGCGCCCCCCGCTGCGGTTCGCCGTCTCCGGCGGGGCGGCCCTGCCGGTGGCGCTGCTGGAGGCGTTCGAGGAGGCGTACGGCGCGCAGGTGCACGAGGGATACGGGCTCACCGAGACGTCGCCGTCGTGCACCTTCAACGTGACGTCCGAGCCCATCCGGCCCGGCACCGTGGGACGGCCCATGTGGGGCGTCGACGTCGCGGTGGCCGTGGCCGAGGTGGAGGACCGGGTCGAGCTGCTGCCCGCCCCGGCGGCGGGCGAGGTGAGCGACCTGGGCGAGATCGTGGTGCGCGGGCACAACCTGATGAAGGGCTACCTGGGGCGGCCGGACGCCTCGGCGGCCGCCGTCGTGGACGGCTGGTTCCGCACCGGCGACCTCGGCACCGTGGACGCGGACGGCATCGTGACGATCGTGGACCGCAAGAAGGACATGATCATCCGCAACGGCTACAACGTGTATCCCACGGAGGTCGAGGCGGTGCTGGCCGGCTACCCGGGTGTCGCGCTGGCCGCGGTGTTCGGGGTGCCCGACGCCGCGCGCGGGCAGGAGGTGCACGCCGCCGTCGTGCCGTCCGACGGCGTGGAGGTGGACCCGGAGGCCGTCGTCGCCTACATGCGCGAGCACGTGGCGGCGTACAAGTACCCGCGGGTGGTGCACGTGTCCGCCGACCTGCCGCTCGGCCCGAGCGGCAAGGTGCTCAAGCGCGAGCTGACGGCCCGGCACTCGGCCCCGGAGCCGGCTCGGGAGGGGTGACGCCCAGGTGCCGCTCCACGGCTGTGCGGATCACGTCCGGGACCGGGACCGGGCGGCGGGCCGCCTGGTCCACGAAGACGTGCGTGAAGCTGCCCGTCGCGTACGCCTGTGCGCGGTCGGGCGCGCCCGCGCGCAGGATCGCCAGGTCCCAGGTGAGCGAGGTGCGCCCGAGGCGCCCGACGGCGACGTCGACCTCCAGCTCCTCGGGGAACGACGCCGGGGCGAGGAACTCGCACGAGGAGGCGCGGGCGAGCCCGATCACGTCACCCGCGGGGTCCAGGCCGGTGTGCTTGATGAGCCAGGTGTTCACCGCCGTGTCCATGGCCTCGTAGTACACGGTGTTGTTCATGTGCCCGTACTGGTCGTTGTCGTTCCAGCGCAGCGGGAAGGGGTGCCGATAGCCCATCGAGCCAGCGTAGCGCCGCACCGAGGGGTGGGTGCAACATATTCGAGAATGATGCATACTGGACATCAGCCAGATCGACGACGATCGGAGAACCGATGACGCTCGCACCCGAGCCACCCGCCACGGACCTGCTGGAGGCGGACTTCTACGCGTTCCAGGACCTGCTCACCCCGGCCGAGCAGAAGAAGGCCCTGGCCGTCCGCGAGTTCATGGAGCGCGAGGTGCGTCCCATCGCGGACGACTACTGGGAGCGCGCCGAGTGCCCCGTGCACCTGTTCAAGCCCTACGCGCAGCTCGGCACCATCGGGTCGGGCTGGGCCGAGACGCAGGGCGAGGAGACCTCGGCCGTGTTCCGCGGCTGGGTGGGCATGGAGACGGCGCGCGTCGACTCCTCGTTCTGCACCTTCATCGGGGTCTCCGGCGGCCTGGCGATGACCTCGATCGGGCTGGGCGGCACGCCCGAACAGCGTGCGCAGTGGCTGCCGCCCATGGCGGCCGGCGACGTGATCGGCGCGTTCGGGCTCACCGAGCCCCTGGCCGGCTCCGACACCGCCAAGGGCCTGCGCACCACCGCCACCCGCACGGGCGACACCTGGGTGCTGAACGGCGCCAAGCGCTGGATCGGCAACGCCACGTTCGCCGACGTCGTGGTGATCTGGGCCAAGGACACGGCCGACGACCAGGTCAAGGGCTTCCTGGTGCGCAAGGGCACACCCGGCTTCACCGCCACCAAGATCGAGCGGAAGCAGTCCCTGCGCATCGTGCAGAACGCCGACATCGTGCTCGACGGCGTCGAGGTGGCCGAGGCCGACCGCCTGCAGCACATCAACAGCTTCCGCGACCTGGCCGCGGTGCTGCGGATCACGCGCGACGGCGTCTCCTGGCAGGCGCTCGGCACGATGATCGGCGCCTACGAGGCCGCCGTGGCCTACACCAAGCAGCGCGAGCAGTTCGGCAACCCCATCGCCAGCTACCAGCTCATCCAGGACAAGCTCGCCACGGCGTACGCGAACGTGACCGCGAGCTTCGCCATGTGCGTGCGCGTGGCCCAGCTCCAGGACCAGGGCATCCAGAAGGACGCCCACGCCGCGATGGCCAAGGCGTTCGTCACCACGCGCATGCGTGAGACGGTTGCGCTGTGCCGTGAGGCCTGCGGCGGCAACGGCATCACGCTCGACCACGGCGTGGCCCGGTTCTTCGCCGACGCCGAGGCCGTGTACACGTTCGAGGGCACCAAGGACATGAACCAGCTCATCGTGGGCCGCGCGATCACCGGTCACGCGGCGTTCGTCTGAGCCGGTCCGTGCCGCCCACCCCGCTCAAGGAGGAGCAATGACCGAGGCCTACATCGTCGCCACCGCGCGCTCGCCCATCGGGCGCGCGCACAAGGGGTCGCTGAAGGACGTGCGCCCCGACGACCTCGCCGCCGAGATGGTGCGCGCCGCCGTCGGGCAGGTGCCGGGCCTGGACCCGGCGCGGATCGACGACCTGCTGCTGGGCTGCGGCCTGCCGGGCGGCAAGCAGGGCATGAACCTGGCGCGCATCGTCGCGGTGCTGTGCGGCTGGGACACCGTGCCCGGCGCGACCGTCACGCGCTACTGCAGCTCCAGCCTGCAGACCACACGCATGGCGTTCCACGCGATCAAGGCGGGCGAGGGCGGCGTCTTCGTCTCCGCGGGCGTGGAGTCCGTCAGCTCGTTCGCCACCGGGTCGAGCGACGACATCCCGGGCGTGGACCTGCACAACCCGGTCTTCGCCGACGCCCTGGCCCGCACCGAGAAGCGCGCGGGGGCCGGCGCGGGGCTGTGGACCGACCCGCGGCTGGAGGGCGTGCTCCCGGACGCGTACATCTCCATGGGCCAGACGGCGGAGAACGTCGCCGCGCTGCGCGGCGTCACGCGCGCCGAGCAGGACGAGTTCGCCGCCCGCAGCCAGCAGCGTGCGCAGGCCGCCATCGCGGCGGGCTTCTGGGCCCGGGACATCACGCCCGTCACCCTGCCCGACGGCACGGTCGTCTCCGCCGACGACGGCCCGCGGCCGGGCACCACCGTGGAGAAGCTCGGCACGCTGGAGCCGGTGTTCCGCCCCGACGGCAGCGTCACGGCGGGCAACGCCTGCCCCCTGAACGACGGCGCGGCCGCGGTCGTCATCGTCTCCGGGCGCGTGGTCGACGAGCTCGGCCTGACGCCGCTGGCTCGCATCGTGTCCACGGGGGTGAGCGGGCTGTCCCCGGAGATCATGGGGCTCGGCCCCGTCGACGCCAGCCGGCAGGCGCTGCGCCGCGCCGGGCTCACGGTCGACGACATGGACCTCGTGGAGATCAACGAGGCGTTCGCCGCGCAGGTGATCCCGTCGGCGCGCGAGCTCGGCGTGGACGAGGAACGGCTGAACGTCAACGGCGGCGCCATCGCCGTCGGGCACCCGTTCGGGATGACCGGGGCGCGCATCACCTCCACCCTGATCAACGCGCTCGCGGACACCGGCGGCCAGTACGGTCTGGAGACGATGTGCGTGGGCGGCGGGCAGGGCATGGCGATGGTGCTGGAGAAGCTCTGAAGGGAGCAGGCGTGCTGATCACGGGTGCGGTGCTGGAGCGCTGCGGCGCGCCGGCGCCCTATGCGCAGTCCCGGCCGGTCACGGTCGGGCCGCTGGAGCTCGCCCCGCCGGGCGACGGCGAGGTGCGGGTGCGGATCGAGGCCGCGGGGCTGTGCCACTCCGACCTGTCGGTCGTGGACGGCAACCGCGCCCGGCCGGTGCCGATGCTGCTCGGCCACGAGGCCGCCGGCATCGTGGAGGCGACCGGCCCGGGTGCGCGCCTCGCCGTCGGGCAGCGGGTGGTCATGACGTTCCTGCCGCGTTGCGGGCAGTGCGCGCAGTGCGCGACCGACGGGCGGCTGCCGTGCGCGGTGGGGTCGGCGGCCAACGCGGCCGGCACCCTCGTGGGGGGTGGGCGGCGGCTGACACGTGAGGGCCAGGAGGTGCACCACCACCTCGGGGTGAGCGCGTTCGCGACCCACGCCGTGGTCTCCGAGACCTCCGTGGTGCCCGTGGACCACGACGTCCCGCCCGACGTCGCCGCGCTGCTCGGCTGCGCGGTGCTGACCGGCGGCGGCGCCGTCGTGAACGCCGGCCGGCCCGCTCCGGGCGACCGGGTGGCCGTCGTGGGGCTCGGCGGTGTGGGCATGGCGGCGCTCCTGGTGGCCGTGGCGCTCGGGCACGAGGTCGTGGGCGTCGACGCCGTGCCCGCCAAGCTCGACCTGGCGCGCGAGCTCGGCGCGACCCTCGCCGTCGGGCCGCAGGAGGCGGCCGACCAGGGGCTGCGGGCCCCCGTGGTGATCGAGGCGGCGGGCTCGGCCCGCGCCTTCGAGACCGCCTACGCCCTCACGGCCTCGGGCGGCACCACCGTCACGGTGGGGCTGCCGCACCCCGACGCCCGGGCGAGCATCTCGCCGCTCAGCCTGACCGCCGAGGCCCGCACCGTGGTGGGCTCCTACCTCGGGTCGGCCGTGCCGAGCCGCGACATCCCGCGCTACGTGGAGCTGTGGCGGGCCGGGCGGCTGCCCCTGGAGCGGCTGGTGTCCGACCGCATCACCCTGGACGACCTGCCCGCCGCGCTCGACCGCCTCGCCTCCGGCGCGGCGCTGCGGCAGCTCGTGATGTTCTGACCTGAGAAGTTCACGCAACGAGAGGAAACCCCTGATGACTCGTACAGCCATCGTCACCGGAGCGGCCCGCGGCATCGGCGCCGCCACGGCCCGCCGGCTCGCGCAGGACGGCTTCGCCGTCGCCGTCCTGGACCTCCTGGAGGACCAGGCGAAGACCACCGCGGAGGCCATCGTGGCGGACGGCGGGCGCGCGCTCGCCGTGGGCGTCGACGTCGCCGACGAGGACTCGGTCGCCGCCGCCGTCGCGCGCGTCACCGCCGAGCTGGGCGCGCCCACCGTCCTGGTGAACAACGCCGGGATCCTGCGCGACAACCTGCTGTTCAAGATGTCGGTGGGCGACTGGGACGCCGTGCTGGGCGTGCACCTGCGAGGCGCGTTCCTGATGACGCGGGCCGTGCAGGCGCACATGGTGGAGGCGAAGTACGGCCGCATCGTGAACCTGTCCTCGACGTCCGCGCTCGGCAACCGCGGCCAGGCCAACTACTCGGCGGCCAAGGCGGGCATGCAGGGCTTCACCAAGACCCTGGCGATCGAGCTCGGCAAGTTCGGCGTCACCGCGAACGCCGTGGCGCCCGGCGTGATCGAGACCGACATGATCCGGGAGACCGCCGAGCGCATCGGGGTGTCGCTGTCCGACTACCTGAGCGTGGCCGCCAAGGACGTGCCCGTGGGGCGCGTGGGCCAGCCCGAGGACATCGCGAACGCCGTGTCGTTCTTCTGCGCGGAGCAGTCCGGGTTCGTCTCGGGCCAGGTGCTGTACGTGGCGGGCGGCCCGAAGGCATGACGGACGTCATCACCGTCGACGCTCCGGCTGACCTCGCCGACGCCGTGGGCCGGACCGCCACGGGCGAGTGGTTCGAGGTCACCCAGGAGCGCATCGCGGCGTTCGCCGACGCGACCGAGGACCACCAGTGGATCCACCTCGACGCCGAGCGGGCGGCCGCCGGGCCGTTCGGCTCGACGATCGCGCACGGCTACCTCACCCTGTCGCTGCTGCCGCGCCTGGCGTCGTCGCTCGTCGAGGTGGGCGGCGTCGCCATGGTGATGAACTACGGCATGGACCGGCTGCGGTTCCTCAGCCCGGTGCCGTCGGGCGCGCGCGTGCGGGCCGTCACCGAGATCCTCTCGGCCGAGCCGACGACGGCCGGCGTGCGGCTCGCCTCGAAGGTCACCGTCGAGATCGAGGGGTCCGAGAAGCCTGCGCTGGTCGCACACGCGCTGTCGCTCTACGTCCCGGCGGGCTGAAGACCGCCGGCGGGCCCGGCTGACCCGCCGTCCGTGGTTCGACGGGTGGCGGGTCAGCCGCGGTCTCGCCCCGCCAGGGCTCGCAGGACCATGCCGACGCCCGCGCCGATCAGCACGCCGATGGCGGGCTGGCCGAACGCCATCCCGATCCCCAGACCCAGCACCGGCGCGCCGATCCCGAGCGCGTTGGGCAGCGCTCCCGCCGTCCCGTTCCGGTTGGCGCCACGGTCCTGGCCCGGCGCCCACCGGTCCGGTGTGCCGGTCCCGCCCGGTGCATCCTGGACCGGCCCGTTCTGGTCGTTCTTGTCCTGGTCGTTCGTCAGCTCGCTCATGGGCTTCCTCCCGGTTGTCCGGCACAGCTCTCGGGTATTGTGTCAGGAACTTCTGGTCTGTCCGTCTCGCCCCACCGGGAGCAGTGCCACCGCGCACCGGTCCACGCCGTCCAGGTGCAGCCGGGCGTTGACGGCGTCATCGGTGAACGCGCCGAGGTGCACGGAGGCCAGGCCCCGGTCAGCCGCGCACAGGCCGAGGTTCTGCGCCATGTGCCCTGCCTCCAGCAGCGCGAGGCGCAGCGCCCGCAGGCCGTACTTCTCCCGCAGCCGCCCGATGTCGGCCACCAGCACCACCGCGGCAGGCAGCACGCGCGCCTCCAGGCTCGCGGCGGGGTCGTCGGCCATGGGGCCCACCAGCGGAGACAGGTCCGGGAAGGAGACGTCCAGCCCGTCCACCTGCTCGAGCATGCTGTCCTGGGGCGGGGGGCCCGCTGCCCCGTCATCCGGCCGGGCCGACGCCGAGGTGTGCCGCGCGCCGGTTCCGCCCGGGCGGAACCGGTAGGCGCCTTGCGGTAGGCCTTCGACCTCGGCGACCAGCACGTGTGCCTCGACGGCCCGGAGGGCACCGGCGCTCGGGTAGGCGGGGCCGGAGAGCGCGGCGTCGAGCCATGCCTCCAGGTCCACGCGGGACAGGGCGCCATAGGCGCCGTAGGCGCTGCGGCGCCCCGCCAGTGCCCCGGCCAGCGACCGTGGGGCCACCGCCCGAGCCACGGCTCCCGCGGCACCGGCGCCCTGCCCGGCACGGGCGTCCCGCACCGGGGCCGCCGCCGCGCCGTGCGGGAGCTGCTCGCCCCGGATCGCCACCGACCGGTACTTCGACAACTCCAGGTAGGTCCGGTCGGCCGCCGTCGGCCCGTCGTCGAAAAAGCCCGCGCCCCGCTGGGGGAACGCACCGGTCGCCAGCGAGACCAGCCAGGCGGCGAACCGCTCGTCCCAGACGCTCAGGCCCAGCCGGTTGTTCATCATGTGCACCAGTGACCAGACGATGCGCTCGGGTGCGTTGCGCAGCGCGCCGTCGTCGGCCAGGGTGCGCAGCCGGGCCACGAGCGGGCGCAGGGAGCCGGACCAGACCTGGTGGGTGGAGCGGGGGCCGGAGGCCGCGGCGCTCACCAGGGCGGGCCGCGCGTCCCAGCGGGCGGGTGCGGCCCAGTAGACGGCCTCGGCGGCAGCCCGGGCCGAGGCTCCGTCGGACGGCGACTCCGACGTGAAGTCCCACCCCGCGAAGTAGCCGCGTGCCGCACGGACCGCCGTCAGCGGATCGAGGTCGAGCGCGTCCAGGGCCAGGAGCATGAGGTCGACCGCGACGGCACGGCGGGTGTCCGCCGCGGGCGTGGCCCGCAGGAGGGCGAGGGCGAGGTCGGAGGAGACGCCGAACTGTTCCTCGCAGAGCGCGAGCGCCTCCGGACCGCCGTACCGGTCGGTCTCGGGGACGTAGGCCGCCTCGACGACGTCGCCGTCGGCGTGCCACGGCTCGGGGTCCGCCGCGGTGAAGACCGCCCCGTACGCGGCAGGGTCGAGGTCGACTCGGTCACCCGGCGGGCAGGGTGCCGCGCAGGCCTCGCGCAGCCGGTCCGCGAGGTCCTTGACCGTCGCCGCCGACGCGTCCCGCAGCCGTACACGAAGGTGCGGGCCGCCGGTCCAGTAGCGCAGGAAGTGCCAGGCGGTCGCCTCGCCCGTGGCGACGAGGGCCGCGGCCTCGGGCCCGACGACGTCCAGGAGGAACCGGTCGACGGCCGACGGCGTCCGGTGCAGGTAGACGTAGAGCGTCGACCAGCGCGTGGGCTCGCTCATGAGACCGCCATCCCGAGCGGCGACAGCGGCGTGCCGCCGTCGGGCAGCGGACGGGCCCAGAGCTGGTAGGCCACCACGTGCCCGAGCGGCAGGCGCAGAGCGGCGGCCCACGCCGCGTCGTCGTGGTTGCGGGCAGGGCGCAGGGCGACGTGCCGGGCCGCGGCAGCCAGCGCACCCCACTGCGCGACGAACCCGAGCACCGCGTGCAGCCGGGCGGGCGCGGCGGCGGCGTGTGCGGCGGTCCACGCGGACACGTCCGCGACCAGGCTCCAGCCCAGCGGCGCGGAGAACAGGGTGCCCGCCGGTCCCTCGAACGGCGCGCCGTCGGCGGGCAGCACCTCACTCCGGGCCAGGGAACCGTCGGCCAGCCGGTGCCGGAACAGTCGCAGCCCGCCCGGCGGGGCCAGCCGGGCCGCCGCCTCCAGGGCGGCGCGCAGCGCCGCATCCACGGCCACGGCGTCCGCCTCGGGGGTCGGGGCGATGGTCACCAGGTTGTCGAACGAGGAACCGCTCGAACGACGGTCGAGCCAGTCGGTCAGCGGCTCGCCGGGGGCCACGAGGGCGTCGAGCCGGGCCACGTCGCCGGGGCCGACCCAGACCGCCTGCCCTACCTGCCCGCCGGTGCCCGGCCGTGCCCGGAGCGTCGCCACGACGCCCGGCCCGGCGTCATGGGAGCGCGCCCTGGTGCCGGACCCGGCGGGCGCCGGGCCCAGCCTGACCTCGACCGGCAGCCCTGCCCGGTGTGCCGTCAGCGCGAGCACCGCGGTCAGGTGCCCGGCCTCCAGCTCGGCCAGCGCGGGGCGCAGCGATCCGTAGGGGGTCGGGAACCGCTCCGGGTGTGCGGTGACGAGCAGGTGCGGTGCGTCCGCCGTGGTCCAGCCGGCCTCGGCACGGTCGGCACCGGGGGCGTCCGCACCGTCTGCTCCGGGGGCGTCCGCGGGGCGCGCCGGGACGCCGAGTGCCACGGCGTACGCGTCCGCGGTGCGGACGCCGTCGGCCAGGACGAGGTGGGCGTCCGCGCCGAACAGGCCGCGCGGCGAGGGGTAGGCGCGGTGGGCGACGTACCGGTCGACCGGGGTGAGGCGCCGGACCCGAACCGCTTCCAGCGCGGCCGCGGTCCACCGCTCCCGCTCCGACCAGCCGGGTCCCAGCACCGTGCCGGCCCGGGTGGCACGCAGCGCGGCCAGGGCCGTGGCAGGCGGCGGTTCGGTCGGAACCTGGCGGGGCGTGCTCGCCCGGTCGGCCAGCAGGGTGGGCACAGGGCCCACCGCCTTGCCGTACGTCTGCGCGTACAGCACGCCTGCCACGGCAACGGGGCTCACGGGAACGGGTGCGGCACGGTGTACGGACCGGTCTCGGTCGTCCACGGCTGTGCTCCTCTCAGGATCGTCGAGGCACGGCCCAGGCGAGGCAGCCCCACCGTGCGCCGGTTGAGGTGCCCGAACGTCATCGGCATCGCGCCCGGCACGATCACCTTGGCTGCGTGCACACCGAGCTCGGCGGCATCGTCCGGCCCCGTCTGGTCCACCACGACGACGTCGCAGCCGAGCGCATGCGCGCGCTCGGTCAGCACCGACAGGGTGGTGGCGACGTCGTCCAGCAGCCCCGGCCCTGCGTCGGCGAACTCGGCCACACTGATCGTCCCGGCCGGCCGGTCGAGGAACTCCCACAGGCCGCGCGCCTCCCACAGGCCGTGCATCCCCGTGTGGTCCTCGAGGGTCCGCACCAGCGAGTAGTCGTCCAGCATGGGCCGGCACCGCTCGACCGATACGTCGGCCCGCATCCGGACCCACTTCGGGTACATGACGGCGTTCGTGAGGCACTCCTCGACCGCGGTCCGGATCGCCGCGCGTCCGTCCAGGCCGGCACCGGAGGCCAACGACATCGCCGGTGCCAGCCCGGCGCGCACGGCGTCCTGAGGTGCCGTGATCATCGCCAGCGCGACCGGCACGCCGAAGTCGGACGTGAGGTCGAGGACCCGCAGCCGCAGACCACGCTCCGCGAGCAGGTCCACCGCGGGAGCCAGGTCCGCGAGCCCCGGGTCCTGCAGGTCGAGCACCACCTCGCGCAACCGGGAGCGGGAGTACCACGCCAGCAGGAACGCGTCCCGTTCGATCACCTCGCACAGTCCGTGCAGGGCGGCCTCCTCCAGCGTCCCCCCGACGGCGCAGCCGTTGGACGACTCGTAGAAGAACCGCGCCCCCGTGCCGGTCTCGTGCCAGAAGGCGACGTGCTCGGGCACGAGCACCGGTGACCGCCGCAGCGTCGACCACGCCCACACCCACGACGTCTCGGCCCCCGGGTCGTACGGCACGAACCCGTGCGGGCGCTGTGGCTGCTCGTGCGGCGTCCGTCCGACCGCCGCGCGGTCCGGCGTCCCGGCGGCCGGTTCCCTCGCTGCCGGGACGGGGTCGTGCTCGCCCAGGGTCCGCGGGTCGACGGCCTGCCCGGCGACCTGGTCGTAGGACGCCACCACCACGGACCGGTCCGGCCGCCGGTACCCGCCCCGCACCCGCTCCACGCCCTCCAGGAAGCCCGGCAGCTCGCTGCCGGCGAAGTCGGCCGACCGGCCGTACCCACCCTCGCGCGCGGCCCGGCCCGGGACCACCGTCTCGCACGTCACCAGCGCCAGCGGCGACTCCTCGTCGCGGTAGGTGTGCGCCACCGGGCCGAAGCGGAAGTCCAGCAGGCGCTCGCGGAGGTGCTCGCGATGGATGCGGCGGGTGCGCAGCGGTCCGGCGACGGAAGGCTGCGGCGTGGTCAGGTCGAGGGGAGTCGCATCGACGGCCGAGGGCGCTGCCCCGTCGGCCGGCAGCCCGGAACAGCGCGCGCAGTCCGGATGCACCGCGAACCGGTGCCGGGTGACCTCGCCGGTGCGCGTGCTGAGAACGAGCAGGCGGCGGGCAGCCGGGTCGGCGCCGGTCGGGGCGGCGAACTCGTCCACCAGGCCCGCCACGACGTCCCGCCACATCTCGGGCAGGTGCGGTTCCTCGCCACCCGCGGTGTGCGGCGACACGTCGGACCACCAGGCCAGGGCGCACTGCTGGCAGCCGCGCTGCCCGTCGGTCTCCCACGGTCCGACCACGATGTGCTCGCCCCGGACGGTGACTGGAACCCTGCCCTGCTGTGCCTGCTGTGCCTGCTGTGCCTGCTCGCCGGATGCCCGGACGCCGGACACCTGAACAACGGTAGGAGCGTCGGTCAGCGCCATGATGCCTCCGCCAGCTGCAGGCCGGCCCGGACCCAGGCGCGTGCGGCCGGGCCGGACGGGGTGCGCAGCCGCACCACGTCCGTCGTGGTCAGCCAGCGCGACAGACTCTGCCGGACGGCGTCGCCGCGTACGTCGAGCACGTCGGCGGAAGCCCGCGCGGGGGACTGGTCGGTGGACGCCGCCGCATACTGGGCGACGCCGGTGGCGCGCAGCAGCGCACCCTCGCAGGCGGCGCCCTGGTCAGCGGCGACGGCGGTGCCGAGCAGCCGGCCGGGCGTGTCTCCGTGCACCTCGACCCGGACGAGCCCGCTGAGCGGCGACCCGTCGCCGCCCACGGACGTGACGAGGCGCGTGGGCACGCCCAGGCGCAGCGTGAGCCCGGCGTGCAGGCGCCGGGCGCGGGGGCCGAGCGCCTCCTCGACCACGGTGCCCGGCTCCCAGCCGTGGGCCCCGGCGGCCAGCCGGGCGGCTGCCTCGGCCTGTGCGTCGGCGAGCGTCGGGCCGACGCCGACCGGCCGGTCGAGCGTGACCAGCTCGCGCACCTCGGCGAGGGCCGCGTCGAGGCGGGCCTGCGCCGTGGTCACACCGATCCCGAGCCGGCCGGGCGCGGTGCCGGTGGGCGTGGGTCTGCGCCGGGCCAGGGCAAGCCCGGCGGGGAGCTGGGGCAGGTCGCCGGGCAGCGGCTCGGCCACCGGTCCCAGCTCGGGGTCCCAGAGGTCCGTGAGCGCGTCCAGGACTGCGGGGACGTCGAGGTCGGCCGGCGCGTCGGCGCCTGCAGCGCCGGTTCCGGGAGCGGCGGTGCCGGTACCGGGAGCCTCGCCGATGCCAGCAGGCGCCACGTCGGTCCAGCCGTCCGCCGGGCCGACCGGTGGCAGCAGGACGCGCCGGTGCGGCTCCGCGACCAGGCTGTCGGCGGTGACCAGGTACTCCGGAGCGCTCGTGTCGGCGGGCCGGTCCTCGACCTGCCGCACCACCGCGCCGAGCACCGCCAGAGCGAGCTGTCCAGCGGTCAGCAGGCCGACCAGGTGCGCCCGTTCCGGGGCGGCCGGGCGCGCGTCGGCCCAGGCCAGCGCGTCGGCGAGGAGTTCCGGCGTGGCGTCCTGGTCCCGTGGGCCGACCAGGCGGCGGTCTCCGGTGCCCGCGACGAACGCGACCGGCACCCAGGCGTCGCCGTCCTGCCGTTCCACGACGGTCGCGCCGGTGGTCGCGCCGGCGCCGGCCCACGCGTCACCGGCCCCGGCGCGGACGACGTCGGGCAGCGGGGTGAAGCCCGCCTGCGCGAGGTGCGTCGCGGCGGCCTCGGCGACCTCGCGGCTCCCGGTGTACCGGACCCGCAGGCGGGCGGCGAGCAGCGCGCGAGCAGCGGCGTGCGGCCGGCGCGTGATCGACTCCAGGTGGTCGAGCGTCGCGGCCGGGACCTCCGGCGGGGCGTCCTCCACCTCACGCAGCAGGTCGTGCTCGGCGAGGCGGTCGAGCAGGCCGGCGACCACGGCCCGGCCCGCGGGCGGGACGGCCGCCAGCAGCGCGTCCGGATCGACGCCCGACTCCAGCACGGGCCGCACCGCGGCCCACAGGCGCACGGCGTTCGCGCCGTCGACCACGACCGCCGCGCCCCCCGTGCTCACCGCGACACCCCGGCCCTCCAGGTCACGGGTGCGGGTGCCGCGCCGTAGCCGTACATCCGCCGTCCGCGCCGTCGTTCCGCCGTCGCGCGTGCCGTCGGCCCGCTGCGCCGGTTCGGCCATCGACGCCTCAGCCTGCGCGGTGTCACTCACCTGCGTCACCCCGCCACGGGAGGGTCGGCACAGCCTGGGCGCTCTGCCGGGTCACGGCGCGCTCGACGGTGATCTGCCACGGCTCGCCGACCACCACCTGTGCGGCGTCGGTCAGCAGGTGCGCCACCGAGTAGCGCTGCATCGGCGTCACGCCGAGCACCGTGAGCAGGTCGAAGAAGCAGTTGACCAGGAACCGGTAGGCGGCGAAGTCGGAGCCGTTGCCCAGCGCGGTGAAGTCGAGCTGTCGGAAGGCACGGTGATAGTCGCTGTAGCCGCGCTCGTCGGACCCGCTCCATCGCACCGCCGTGGCGTCGTCGAACGTCGCCGCCCGCTCGGCCCGCTCCGGGTGCGGGTAGGGCAGCACGTCGCCCGCCTCCGCACGCTCGAGGGCGATCGGCAACGCCGCATCCACCCAGTCGAGCCAGGCGGCCGCCACCGGGTCCTGGCGGGCGGCCTCGCCCCCGGCCTGGATGGTGCGCAGCCGGTCGCAGAGCAGGTCCCGCTGCGCCTCGAACGAGGCGGTGAGCGCCGCGTCGGCCCGCCCGTCGGCGTCGTACCAGAAGAAGCACTCCTTCCAGTGCGACAGGAACGCCTGGTAGCCGGACACCAGCCCGTGGCGCGGGTAGGCGACGGCGATGGCGGCCATGCCGAGGAACGCGGCGTCCGCGCGGGTGACCGGCGTCGTGCCGGCGGTCAGCACCGTGCGCAGCACGGCCGTCCCGGCGGCCATGATGCGGCCCTTGGCCCGCTCCGCCGCGGGCGTGCGGACGAACGTGTCGCCGGTCGTGGTGTCCACCACCTCGACGGACCCGTCCGGCCACAGCGGCAGGTAGGGGCCGGCGACCAGCTCCAGGCGGCCCAGCTCGGCCGACGTCGCCGCGTACCCCGACTCGTCGAGCCGTGCACGGGAGGGGTGCGCGGCCAGGTGGGCGCGCAGGCGCTCGGCGAGGCCGGCCGCCGCGTCCGGCGCGGCCGGCCCCGTCACGTGCAGCAGCAGGTGCGGTCCACGCAACCAGTGCGAGCGCGCCCAGGCGCCGTCCACGCCGGGCAGCGCGGCGACCTCCTCCAGCGCGGGCAGCACGACGTCGCGGACCAGCGGTTCCTTGTCGTCGAAGTACGCGAGGCGCACTGTCGTCACCATCGGGGCCTCCTGGTGTCGGCGTTGTCTTCGGTGGTGTTGTCTTCGGTCGCGCTGACCTCGAAGAAGATCTCCGAGGCGTGCTCGTCGGGACCCGGCACGGGTGTCATCTCCTCCACCAGCAGCCATTCGCCCAGGCGTTGCGTGAGCCTGGCCACGTGCGCCACGTGCAGGCGGCTGAGCAGGTCCACGTGCTGCGGCTTGGGTGCGACGACCCGTTCCATCGGGGTCAGCGCCCGGCCCTGCAGCGGTCGGAGGAACACCTGGTCCGGGATTCCGCGCGCGATCCGCTCGACGTTGACCCGACGGAAGTGCTCGGGGGGCGTCTCGCCGGGGCGGGGCACCAGCACGTCGCGCGGCAGCACCCAGCGGCGGCGGAACAGCACCAGGTCTCCGCAGGTGATGCGGGCGGTGCCGGACATCGAGCCGCCGGCACCCGCCGTCGGCCCGCCGCCCGGGTGCCGGGCATACCGCGCGTGCAGGTCCGTCGTCAGGTCCCCGAACGAGAAGTAGGGGGCGCCCGCGAGGATCGCGAGCAGCATCTCGTCGGACGGCAGCGCGTGCGGCACCAGGAACCCGGTGTAGACGATCGTGATCGGCTCGCCGTCGTGCGTGCGCACCCGCAGCCCGTCCGGGGTGTGGATCACGCGCAGGTCCGCCAGCCGCAGGCGATCGGCCGCCGGGCTGGGCGGGTCGTCCGCCAGGGCCAGCTCTCGCTCGGCCAGCAGCGGGCTGAGGTTGGCGTTGAAGCCCAGCACCGGCCGCACCTGGACCGAGCGGCCCGCGTTGAGCCGCCGGTCGTGGGCGCGAAGCCCCTCGGTGACCGCCGGGTCGACGTCGTGCAGGTAGCGGCTGAAGTAGCGCGACTGGCCGCCGTACACGTGGTTGACCACGAGCTCGTGCCCCGCCGGCTGGCCGAACACCGACACCGAGCGCACCTCGTCCGGTGCCGGCGGCAGGAGCGCGGCGACCTGCTCGAGCATCGCCGGGTCCACCGCGGCCGACTCGACCGGCCGGTGCTGCAGGTCGATCAGGTGCGCCGCGGCGACCTCGTGCGCCGCCAGCAGCCGCCGCACCCGCTCCGGCACGCCCTCGACGGTCTCGCCCGCGACGAGTCGCTGCGTGAGCGGGAACGCCGCGTAGGCGTGCCGGGCGAGCTCGCGCAGGTCGGTGCAGGTGCCGCCGACCCCATAGTGCTGCACGAACACCGTTTCCAGGGCGGCGCCCAGCAGCCGCTGGTCGTCGCTGGCGTCGAGCAGGGGGCGGAGCCGGGCCGTGTCGTCCGCCCAGCGGCGCACGTCGTCGTCGGTGACGCCGTCGGACGGCGCGATGTAGCAGTCCTCGACCAGGGGTGCCTCCACCCGTGCGCCGACGGCGTCCGACCACAGGTCCGAGAGCTGCTCCAGGATCCTGACGCGGGCGCCCGCGTCGGCGGCGGAGAACCGGTCCAGGTTCTCCAAGCTCACGGTCACCGCGCGGCGCATCGTGGCGGACGCCGCCCCGTCCATCGGGGCGAGGGCGTCGTGCCACCGCACCAGGGCGTCGGGGGACTGCTCCGGCACGGGCAGCACCGGCAGCAGCAGACCGAGCGTGCGGAGCTGGTCGACCAGGGTGCGCGCGGCGTCGTCGGGCAGACCGTTGGGGGCCAGCCGAGCCGCGAGGGCTTCCGGCAGCAGGCCCGGCGAGTCCGGGTCGCACGCCACCAGCAGCACGTCGACGACGCGGTCCAACGACGGCGACAGCGGCAGCCGGGCGACGTCCTCCATGACACCGTCGGCCTTCATACCCGGCGTCGGCTGCGCCCAGTGCCGCCGGTGCACCTCCAGGAACCCGCCGGCGCGGGCGTGGCCCGCGCTCAGCCGCAGCGGGATCTGGGCGGCGTCGCGCGGGTCGGTCAGCAGGCGGCGTGCCGCGTGGCGCAGCAGCACATGGCGCAGGGCGGGCACGGAGCGGCGCCCGTGCGGCCCGCTCTCGCCGCCCGACGGCGACGCGTGGCTCGTGCCGTCAGGCCCCGTGCCGCCAGGCCCCGTGCCGTCGAGCTGTGCCACGTGCACGCCTGTGTACAGGGAGAACGGGCTGACCCGGACCGTGGAGCGCGAGTGGTACTGCACCAGGGCGCTCTCGGTCTTCGCCCCGCCGCGTGACGCCCGGTCGGCAGGCGTGCCCGCGCGGTCGGTGACGGCCCGCAGCAGGTCCCGGCTCGTGACGGCGACCGACCGGCGCACGTCGGGATCGCTCGCCCAGAGCACGAGCTCGGCGCGCTCGGTCGCCACGGCGGGTTCGTGCGCGGCGTCCAGGGCCGCGGTAGCGCTGTCGTCCCAGGTCGCCAGCCACTCGTCCAGGCCGTCGATGTGCGCGAGCTCCGGATGGTCCGCCGCCGTGCCCGCGAGCGCCGGCCCGATCGCCGGGCCGGGGGGACGCCGGTTGAACACCGCGCGCTTGAGGGGTAGCACCACGCGGTGGCGGACGTCGTCGGGCACCCGTGGTGCCAGGGCGTGCAGGTGTTCCACCAGAGGGTCGCGCAGCGCCTCGCGGCGTGCCGTGAGGCGAGCGAGCGTGATCAGGGCGTCCCGGGTGCTCCGGCCGGTGGCGGCGTCGGCGAGAGGGCGGTTCGGGTAGAGGTTGGTACGGGTGACCCAGAAGGGCGTGACGAGCTGCGCGAGCGCAGCCTCGGTGCTACTCGGCATCGGCCCTGCGCTGCGACGAGAAGCCGCGTGGCTCGCGCTCGGAGGTCCAGCGGAAGAAGCGCAGGGACACCACTGCGCCCGCGAGGCCCCAGGCGAGCAGGATCCAGGTGGCGCGCGCGTCCCACACGGGGCCCGACGTCGCCACGGCGCTCGTGACCAGCGTCATCAGCGGGGCACCCGGGAGGTAGGACACGATCGCGTCGCCCACCTCACCGAGCGGGAGCCGCATGAACGCACCCGACAGGAACGCCAGCGGGAAGAAGATGCCGTTGATGATCGGCACGGCGGCGTCGGCGCTGGGGGGCAGGAGGGAGAGCGCGGTGCCGAGCGGGGCGATGCAGACGAAGCCGAGCACCAGGGCCGCCAGGAGGGCCGGCACCCGCTCCGGCTCGACGTGGACGTTCAGCGCCAGGGTACCGAGCAGGGTGACGGCCGCGACCACGACGATCGCGGTGAGCACACCGTTGACCAGGTAGGCCGTCGTCACGACCCACGGGCGCACCGGCGTGGTGCGCAGGCGGCGGAAGATCCCGTGGTGGCGCCGGATCGCCAGCCCGATCGCGACGTTCGCCAGGGCGACGGAGATCATGCCGAACGTGAGGACGCCCGCGTAGCTGAGGTTTGCCTGTGTGAGGGAGTGCTCGCCGACCTCCAGGACGGTCCCGCCCTGGGCACGGAAGGCGAACCCGAAGCCCACGTAGAAGCCGATCGGCATCAGGACGATGAAGGCGAGGGAGATGATCGAGCGCCAGAAGTCCTTGATCTCGGTCTCCACGTGGCGCAGGAGGCTCGGCAGCGGGTTGGCCGCGGCCTGCGAGACGAGAGGGGTGGCAGTGGCCGTGGTCATGTCAGTCCTCCGAGTCGTTCGTGGTGCCGGTGCTCGTGCCGTCGAGCAGGCTCAGGTAGGCGTCCTCGAGACGCGGCGGCACGATCGCGAGCCCCTCCAGGGCGACGCCGCGGGCATCGGCCCAGGTGTGCAGGATCGTGGTCACCGCGTCCGGGTCGGCGGTCACGACCCGGACCCGGCCGTCGTCGACGGTGAGGCCGGACGGCAGGCCCGAGGGCAGGTCACCGGCCCCGACGCCGTCGGGCAGCGTGAGCTCGACGACCGTGCCGGCCGCGGACGCGGCCACGATCTCCCGGGTGGTGCCGGAGGTGAGGACCTGGCCGCCGGCGAGCACGACGACGTCGTCGGCCAGCGACTCGACCTCCTCCAGGTCGTGCGAGGTGAGCAGCACCGTGGTGCCCTGTCCGTTGACCTTGCGGATCAGCTCCCTGGCACTGCGCCGCGACACCGGGTCCAGGCCGGTGGTGGGCTCGTCGAGGAACAGGATCCGCGGCCGGCCCACGAGCGCGAGTGCGATGTCCAGCCTTCGGCGCGTGCCGCCGGAGAGGGTACGCACCAGGGCCCGCCGCTTCTCGGTCAGCCCGACGGCGGCGAGCACCTCGTCCACGTCGAGGGGGTCGCGGTAGTAGGTGGCCTGGCGGTGGACGAGGTCGAGCGCGGAGACCCCTGGCTCCAGCATGGTGGCCTGGAAGACGACGCCGAGGTGGGTACGCAGCACCGCGAAGTCCTTGCGGTTCCCGGGGTCGAGACCGAGCACGGACACCCTGCCGGACGTGCGTTGCCGGTGCCCCTCCAGGATCTCGACCATGGTGGTCTTGCCCGCGCCGTTCGGGCCGAGCACCGCCCCGATGCTGCCCTCGGTCACCGAGAGGCTCACGCCGCCCAGCGCCCGGGTGGCGCGATAGTTCTTGTGGAGGTCTTCCACCACGACTGCGTCCATGTCCCTGCTCTCTTCGATCTCTTCGTGGTCGGACGGTGGGCGTGGGGCCCGCAGCGGACCCCACGCCCGGTCAGGTCAGGCGCAGGAGCCCGACGAGCAGCAGGAGCTGCTGCCACAGCAGGAGGTCGAGGTGCAGGAGCTGCTGCCGGAGGTGGCGCCGGTCTCCGGCACCGCAACGGCCTCGCGGACGGAGAGGACCTCGAGGCCCTCGAAGTCCAGGTTGGGCAGCTCGATGAGCGGGGTCTGGGTCATCTCGTTCTGCATGAGCACTCCTTTGGTCGCGTCGGGCGCAGTATGGCCGACGATGGGGATGGGAGAGTGTTGGTGCCTGTTTTTCGACATGGCTGTGGTGCGATGTGCACGGGTCGTTAAATCCTCTAACCCGCGAAGCATGGTCAAGGTAGTGGCAACACCAATGGCGTGACAAGGGCTGGGGGAGGTTGGTTTGCCGGCAATGAACCCGCTGTTCAGGGCCATATTCAGAATTCTTCCTTTCGTTCATCCTGTAGCCGCCAAGAATGGCATTTCACCCGGGTGAAATGACCTCGGGGTGCCAGAGGGCGAAATGGCTCGGGTGAATTGACTCCCGGGGGGCGGGGGGCGGGTCGGGGCGCGGATGGCTTGACAGGCGGGCCTGCGCGGGGATCTACTGGAATGTCGAACATGTGTTCGATGACGTGCTCCACCACCGGTCTCCACCGGCAGGCACCATCGCTGGAGGGCCATGACCGTCGTATCCGTCTCCCGGGAGACCAGCAGCACCCCGGTCGTCGACAACCGGCACGCGCAGGCACTCGCGGCCCTGCGGTCCGCGGAGTCGCGCACCGGCGTGCGCGAGCAGACCACGGGCGCAGGGTCCGCACCCTATGGGCGGCCCCGGATACAGGTCCGGGCGCTGCAGGGCGGGCACACGGCCGAGCCCGCCCCGTCGTCGGACAGCCGGGCAGGCGCGGACGGCCTGGGGGACGCCGGGCGCGTGCTGCTGCCCGTGCACCCGCACCTCGCGGCCCTTCTGCCCGACGGCGGCCTGCGGGCCGGTACCACCGTCGTGGTCCGGGGCTCGACGTCGCTGCTGCTCACCCTGCTCGCCGAGGCGTCCCGCGACGGCGCCTGGACGGTGCTGGTCGGGTACCCGGCCGCGGGGCTGGCCGCCGCGGCCGACGCCGGGTGCGACCTGACGCGCACCCTGGTGGTGCCGCTGCCGGACGGGTCGGCGGTGGACGCGCCCGCGGTGCTCGCCGCGCTGGTCGACGGCATGGACGTCGTGGTGGTCGGGCCGGGGGTGGCGCTGCTGGACCACGACCGCCGCCGGCTGACGGCCCGGGCCCGCGAACGAGGAACCGTCCTGGTCCCGGCCGCGCCGGGCTCGACCGCACGCCCGGGCGCGGGGGACTGGGGCGGGGCCCAAGTGGTGCTCGAGGCCACCGCCGGGGAGTGGGCGGGGGTCGACCACGGGGTGGGCTGGCTACGGCGCCGGACCCTGCGGGTGCGGCGCACCGGGCGGGGGAGCGCATCGCGTCCCCTGCACCTGGACGTCGAGGTGCCCGTGTGCCGGGCGGCCGGGGGCATGGAGCCCGCCGGGGCGCAGGGTGTGCCCGCCGGAGCGCAGGGCGTTTCCGCCGGGAGCCGGCCGGCGCTGGAGCTGGTGGGATGACCAGAACCGCTCTCGGAGCCGCGACCCGCACCGCCTGCCTCTGGGTGCCGGACTGGCCGGTCGTCGCCGCCCTGGTCGTCGCCGGCCTGGGCCCCGAGGTGCCCGCCGCCGTCACGGGCGGCCCCGGCGGGCGGATCGTCGCGGTGTCCGCGCCCGCGCGCAGCGCCGGGGTGCGCCGCGGCATGCGGCGTCGCGAGGCCCAGGGACGCTGCCCCGACCTGCAGCTCTGGGCCGCCGACGACGCCCGCGACGCCCGCGAGTTCGAACCCGTCGCCGTGGCTGCCGAGACCGTGGTCTCGGGACTGGAGATCGCCCGCCCGGGACTGCTCCTGCTGCCGTCCGGCGGCGCGGCCCGCTACCACGGCTCCGAGCACGACCTGGCGCGCGAGCTGACCGAGCAGGTCGCCGTCCGCACCGGCCACGAGTGCCAGGTCGGGGTCGCCGACGGCTACCTGGCCGCCGTCCTGGCCGCGCGGGACGACGCCGTCGTGCCGCCCGGGGACTCCCGGGACTACCTCGCGCCCCGCCCCGCCGCGGTGCTCGTGCACGCCCGGCCCGCCGACCGGGCGCTGACCGAGCTGGTCGACCTGTGGCGCCGCCTCGGCGTGCGCACGCTCGCGGACCTGGCCGCCCTGCCCGACGCCGCCGTCGCCGCCCGGTTCGGCGACCTCGGCGTGTGGGCGCAGCGCCTCGCCCGCGGGCAGGACGTGCGCCCGCCCGCCCGGCGCCGGCTCGTCGAGGACATGACCGTCACCGAGGAGCTGGACCCGCCGGCGCACCGGGTCGACGTCGCGACCTTCGCCGCCCGCCGCCTCGCCGAGCGCCTGCACGACGACCTGCACCGGCGCGGTCTGGCGTGCGGCCGGCTGCGGATCACGGCGCGTGCCGTCGACCCGGTCACGGGCGAGGCCCGCACCCTGGAACGGCTGTGGCGCACCGACGACACCCTCGGCGGGCTGTCGGCCGCCCGGATCACCGACCGCGTGCGCTGGCAGCTCGAGGGCTGGCTCACGGCGTCGTCCCTCGGGCAGGGCGAGCGGCCCGCCCCGATCGCGGGCCTGAGCCTGGCCGCCGAGGAGGTCGCCCCCGCCGGGGCCCTGCAGCCGCGCCTCTGGGGGCCCGGCGCGGGCGAGGACCTGCGCGCCCGCCGCGCCGTCGAGCGCGTGCAGGCCCTGCTCGGCGGCGACGCCGTGCTCACCGTGCGGCTCCAGGGCGGCCGCGACCCCCGCGACCGCGTCCAGCTCGTGCCCTACGGCGAGCAGGTCCCGCCCGAGCGCGACCCCGACCGGCCCTGGCCCGGCGCCCTGCCGCCCCCGGCGCCGTCGGTGGTGCTCCCTGAGCCCGTCCCCGCGCACGTGCTGGACGCCGCGGGGCAGCCTGTCGTCGTCGACGTGCGGCTGGCGGTCAGCGGCGAGCCGGCCCGCGTGCTGGTGCCGGGGGAGGCGGCCGGCGGCGGTGCGGACGCCGACGGCGACGCCGCGTGGGCCGGTCTCGACGCCGCCGTCGTCGACTGGGCCGGGCCCTGGCCGGTCGCCGAACGGTGGTGGACGTCCCGGGGCAAGCGTCGCGTGTTCCTCCAGGTGGTGGTCGACGGCCCCGCCGGACGGGACGAGCTCACGCTCGGCCTGCTGCTGTCGTCGGCGGCGGGGTCATGGTCCCTGGAGGCTCTTTATGACTAGGACCGGGACGGCGCCCGTCCCCTACGCCGAGCTGCACGCGCACTCCGCGTTCAGCTTTCTCGACGGCGCCTCGCACCCCGAGGAGCTCGCCGCCGAGGGCGCGCGCCTCGGACTGAGGACGCTCGCGATCACCGACCACGACGGGCTGTACGGCGTGGTGCGGTTCTCGCAGGCGGCGAAGAAGGTCGGGCTCAAGACCGCGTTCGGGGCGGAGCTGCACCTGCCGGCCCCGGCCGGCACGGGCGGCGCGCCCGTGCTCGACCCGCCGACCGGGATCCCCGACCCGCGCGCGACGCACCTGCTCGTGCTCGCGCGCGGGCCGCAGGGGTACCGCAACCTGTCGAGCGCGATCGGCACCGCGCACCTCGACGCGGGCGTCAAGGGTGCCGCGAACTACACGCTGGAGCGTCTGGGCGAGGCGTCGTCAGGCGAGTGGCTGGTCCTCACGGGCTGCCGCAAGGGCCCGGTCCGCCAGGCCCTGACGTCCAGCACCCGACGGGAGGGGAACCGGAGCGATCGACTGGATGGAGGGCGGCGGGAGCTGCAGCGGCTGGTCGACGCCTTCGGGCGGGACAACGTGGCCGTCGAGATCACCGCGACCGGCGACCCGCGCGACGCCGACCTGCACGACGCGCTCGCCCTGCTGGCACAGGAGGCACGCCTGCCGCTCGTCGCCACCACCGCCGCGCACTACGCCCGCCCCCGGGACGCCGACCTCGCCGGGGCGCTCGCGGCGGTCCGGGCCCGGTCGAGCCTGGACGACCTGGACGGCTGGCTGCCCGGCGCGCCCACCGCGCACCTGCGCAGCGGCGCGGAGATGGCGCGCCTGCACCACAGGCACCCCCAGGCGGTGCCGACGGCGGCCGCGCTGGGCGCCGAGTGCGAGTTCGACCTGAAGCTCATCGCGCCGAGGCTGCCGCCCTACCCCGTTCCGGAGGGGCACGACGAGAAGTCCTGGCTGCGCGAGCTCGCCTACCAGGGCGCGACACGGCGCTACGGTCCTCGGGAGGGCAACCGGAAGGCCTGGAAGCAGATCGACCACGAGCTGAAGGTCATCACCGACCTGGAGTTTCCCGGGTACTTCCTCGTGGTCTACGACCTGGTGGAGTTCTGCCGGCGCAACGGCATCCTCGCGCAGGGGCGGGGCAGCGCCGCGAACTCGGCGGTCTGCTTCGCCTTGGGGATCACCGCCGTGGACGCGGTGCAGCACGGGCTGCTGTTCGAGCGGTTCCTCGCGCCGGAGCGGGACGGCCCGCCGGACATCGACGTCGACATCGAGTCGGTACGGCGCGAGGAGGTGATCCAGTACGTCTACGAGAAGTTCGGGCGCACGCACGCGGCCCAGGTCGCCAACGTCATCTCCTACCGGCCACGCTCCGCGGTGCGCGACGCCGCCCGCGCGCTCGGCTACGACGTCGGGCAGCAGGACGCCTGGTCCAAGAGCATCGAGCGCTGGGGCACGCTCAAACCGAGGGTGACCACCCCGCCGTCGGACGGCGCCCCGGGCGCCGGACCCGCCCCGCAGAACCGGACCGCCGCCAAGGACGCCCGCATGACGGCGCTGTGGGGGCCGGGGGAGAACGGGACCTTCGTCGACGTGCTCGCGCAGGAGGCGCGCGCGGCGGGCGAGCCCCGGGAGCGCGCCGACGACACCCACGACGTGGTGCCGTTCCGCACGCCGCCGTCGGCCGCGCAGGAGGGGGAGATCCCCGACGACGTGCTCGACCTCGCCGACCGCATGCTCCGCCTGCCCCGCCACCTGGGCATCCACTCCGGCGGCATGGTGATGTGCGACCGCCCGGTGATCGAGGTGGTCCCCGTCGAGTGGGCCCGCATGGAGGGGCGCACCGTGCTGCAGTGGGACAAGGAGGACTGCGCCGACGCCGAGCTGGTCAAGTTCGACCTGCTGGGCCTGGGCATGCTGACCGCCATCCGGTACGCGTTCGAGTCCATCGAGGAGCACACCGGGGAGCGCCTCGAGCTGCACGACCCGCCGCAGGACGACCCGCTCGTGTACGACCTGCTGTGCGCCGCCGACACCGTGGGCGTGTTCCAGGTGGAGTCGCGCGCTCAGATGGCGACACTCCCGCGTCTGCGGCCGCGCGACTTCTACAGCATCGTCGTGGAGGTCGCGCTCATCCGGCCCGGCCCCATCCAGGGCGGGTCCGTGCACCCGTACATCGAGCGGGCCCGCGGGCGCGAGAAGGTGGAGTACCTGCACCCGCTGCTCGAGAACTCCCTGGGCCGCACCAAGGGCGTGCCGCTGTTCCAGGAGCAGCTCATGCAGATGGCGATCGACGTCGCCGGGTTCACGCCCAAGGAGTCCGACGAGCTGCGGCGCGCCATGGGGTCCAAGCGGTCCCAGGAACGCATGGAAGCGCTGCGCGAACGGCTCTACGCGGGGATGACCGCGAACAAGATCCCGCCCGGGGTGCAGGAGGAGATCTTCGAGAAGCTCAGGGCCTTCGCCGACTTCGGCTTCCCCGAGTCGCACGCCTACTCCTTCGCGCACCTCGTGTACGTGAGCTCCTGGCTCAAGGTGCACCACCCGGCCGCGTTCTACGCGGGGCTGCTCGCGGCCCAGCCCATGGGGTTCTACTCCCCGCAGTCCCTGGTCGCCGACGCGCGCCGGCACGGGGTGCGCGTGCTGCGGCCCTCGGTCGCGGCGTCCCGGGTGCTCTCCTCGGTCGAGCGTGCCCCTTCGCCGACCGAGCCCGTCGAGACCCAGACCCAGACCCAGACCCAGGCCTCGTCCGTCGCCGACCTCGTCCGGGCCGACCCGGCGCTCGCGGTCCGCATGGGGCTGGAGTCCGTGCGGGGCATCGGGAAGGACAAGGCGGAGGAGATCGTGGCGGCCCGCGACGCCGCGGGCCCGGCGGGGTTCGCGTCGCTGCGGGACCTCGTGCGGCGGGTCGAGCTGTCGACGGCGCAGCTCGAGGCGCTCGCGACGGGCGGGGCGCTGGAGCCGCTCGGCGTCGACCGGCGGGAAGGCCTGTGGGCCGCGGGCGCCCTGGGCCAGGAGGGGCCGACGACGCTGCCCGGCGTCAGCGTCGGCGTCGACGCCCCGGTGCTGCCGGGGATGAGTGAGGTCGAGCTGGCGCAGGCCGACGCGTGGACGACCGGCGTCACGCCCGACTCGTACCCGACGCAGCACGTCCGGCCGGGGCTGGAGGCGGCGGGCGTGCTCACGGTCGCCCAGGCGATGGTGACCGAGCCGGGACGCCGGGTCGCCGTCGGCGGGGTGGTGACGCACCGGCAGCGGCCGGGTACGGCCGGGGGCGTGACGTTCCTGTCCCTGGAGGACGAGACGGGGCTGCTGAACGTGATCTGCACCGTCGGGCTGTGGCAGCGGTTCCGCCGGGTCGCACGGTCGGCGCAGGCCATGGTGATCCGCGGACGGATCGAGGCCGCCGACGGCGCCGTCAACCTCCTGGCGGAGCACCTCGCCCCGCTGACGCTGGCGGTACCGGGGCGGTCACGGGACTTCCGGTAGGGGTTGGCGGCGCCTGACCGTCATCCCGCGAGCTGGGCTCCCTCCGGGAGATCGGTGGACCGGGTGAGGCCCGCCCAGGCCGCGATCTCGTCGTCCACGGCCTTGCGGCCGCTGGTGACGAGCCGGAGCGCGTCCGACCCGAGCAGCAGATGTGCGGGCGGGTTGGGGTCGCCGATGATCCTGAGGACCGCCTCGCCGGCCTTCATCGGGTCGCCGAGCTGGTTGCCGTGCGCCGCCTGCCGGTTGGCGCGCACGGGAGTCATCAGCTCGTCGTAGTCGGCGACGGAACGTTCCGTACGCACCATGGAGCGGCCCGCCCAGTCGGTGCGGAACGAGCCCGGCGCGACCGCCGTGACGTGGATGCCGAAGCCCGCGACCTCCTTGCCCAGCGTCTCCAGGATTCCCTCCAGGGCGTACTTGCTGCCGTGGTAGTAGGCCAGCCCGGGAACCGTCATCAGGCCGCCCATCGACGTCACGCCCAGGACATGGCCCCGCCGCCGCTCGCGCATGTACGGCAGTACGGCCTTGATGGTCGCCACCGCGCCGAACACGTTGACGTCGAACTGCCTGCGGAGCTCTGACATCGGGGACTCCTCGAGGATCCCCTCGTGGCCGTAGCCGGCGTTGGCGATCACGACGTCGATCGGTCCGACGTCGCGCTCGATGCGCTCGACGGTCTCCAGGACGGCGTCGTCGTCGGTCACGTCGACGACGACAGGGAGCGCGCGGGTCGGGTGCAGCCCGCGGAACGCCTCCGCGTCGTCGGGCCGCCGGACGGACCCGACGACCGTGTGGCCCGCCGCGATCGCGGTCACCGCGAAGGCGCGGCCGAAGCCGGAGCTGACACCGGTCACGAGGAAAAGCTTGGAGCTATCGGTCATGCGATCGACTCTACATCGCGACAGAAATAATTGACACGCTGTTGATTCTCGGTGTGCGGTGATGTCGCTCACACGGGGCCGGGTCCGCGTGCGGGTGCGCAGGCCGTTGTAGCCTGGGGCCGTGCCTCCCTATGTGTACGACGAGCACGGCCGTCGGGTCGCTGCACCGTCCAAGGGGGAGCGGCGCGAGCGGGCCATCCTCGACGAGGCGGAGCGGCAGCTCCGGGACGTCGGGGCGGACGCCATGACCGTGGAGTCGATAGCCAACGCCGCCGGCATCACCAGGGCGGCGCTGTACTTCTACTTCCGTTCGAAGAACGACGTGCTCGCGGCGCTGGTACGGCGCGCGGCCGTGGAGATGACGTCGGGCGTGGCCACGAGCGATCAGCTCGACGCGTCACCCGCGAAGGCCATAGCGGAGGCGATCCGCCGGACGTCGCTGCTCTGGAAGGCGCACGGGGCGGTGCTGCGCGCGGCAGTCGACCTCGCTCCCGGCGTCCCGGTGATCGGCGAGCTCTGGGGCGACGCCCGGGGCCAGATCGAGCGCAGCGCCGTCGACCTCGTCCGCGGCGGAGCCGGGGACGACCCGGCGGAGACGGACAACCTGCCGGCGATGGTGCGGGCGCTCGTCGGGATGACCGAGCGAGAGTTCTACGTCGCTTCCTCCCGCGGCGAGGACATCGACCAGGTGGTCGAGACCCTGCAGCTCGTCTGGAACCGTTCGCTGCGTCTGCGCTGATCGCTCCGGCAGGCTGCCGGACACGTGGCGTGCCTCGTCAGCCCAGGACGAGCTGACCCGTGCTGTTGGCCCACATGACCGCGGAGCCCGCGGCGACGAGCACCGCGGACAGCACGTAGAACCAGACCCACATGCGGTGCCCGGCAAGGCGCAGCAGCACGGCCAGCCCGAACGCGGCGGTCCCGAGGGCCGGCGCGGCGAGGAACGGGTCTCCGCCCTGGGCGTCCTGCGTGACCAGCACGTACACCGCTGCCAGGAGCAGCAGCCGGGGCACCCAGCGCAGCAGGGCGCCGAGCAGCCGCAGCGGCCACGGCCGCCTGCGCGGCGCCACCGGGGCCTGCACCGCGGGGCGCTGCTTGCCCTGCGGCCGGGCCGGTGGTGCGGCCTGCGGCTGGGCCGGCTGCGCGCCTGGTGGCCGGTTCACGACGGGCCGCTGGACGGCGGTGGGCTGCACGGCCGGCTGCCGGGCGGGCTGCGGCGTCGGCCGCGCGCCGGGCTGTGCCGTCGGCTGCCTGCCCGGCTGCACCGCGGGCATCGGCCGGGTGGCGCGCAGGGACGGGCTGGGCGCGGCCTGCCGCGGGGCGGGGCCGAGGTGCTTCACCGGGCTCTTGCGCGGCTGGAACGACTGCGGCGGCGGAACCTGGCTGCGGACCACCTGGGTCGCCGTGGCCGACGGCGGCGCCGCGGCGGACCCCGCCGCGGCCGACCCGACCGGGGTCACGGACCTGGGCCGGCTGGTGACGGGTGCCCGCTTGCTCGCCGGCGCGGGCTCGGGGCTGCGGAACGCCCGCCAGCCGCGCAGCGTGTCCGCGTGCCCGTCCGGGGGAGCGGCGACCCGCCAGCGCATCGCCAGCCAGATCCAGTCCTTGATCTCGGCCGGGGTGCGGCCGCCCGCGACCTCCGCGCCGATCTCCGCGACATGGTCGGCCACGACCTGCTCCGCGGCGCCGTCGAACCCGTCCGCGTGCACCTCGGTCAGCACGCTCATCAGCGCCCGGTCGTAGACCAGGGCGTGCCAGGGCTCCGGGACGCGGGTGGGCGTGACCTCGTCCGCCCGGTCGAGGTCGTGCTGGAACATCTTGGTGTGGCCCCGGCCGGGCAGGACGTCCGTCGCCGGGAGCGCGGCGACCTCGGCGGCCGTCACACCGTCGCTGACGAGCTGCGAGGTGAGCAGGAGCGTCGGGTCGGGAGTCGCGCTCGCGATCCGGGCGCGCACCACGCTCGCGATGTTCTCCAGCGGCGGCCGGTGGTTCGGCTGGTACCGCGTCATGGCCAGGACCAGGGACTGCAGGTGCCGGTCGATGGCCGGGCGCTCGGGCAGGGGGTCGTCGTCCGGCACGACGCCGGCCGGCTCCTCCTCCACGAGGTCGGCGGGCGTCAGGTCCCGGCCCAGGAAGTTCAGGTCCAGCGGCAGCGCGCCCGTGCTCGCGTACACGAGGAGCAGGCCCAGGCTGTACACGTCGGACCGCGGGTGCACCCGGCGTCCGAACAGCTCGGGCGCCATGTAGGCCATGGTCCCGGCGGGCTGCGTGGAGGTCGCGGCGTCGAAGACCTTGGCGATGCCCAGGTCGATGAGCACGGCGCGGTCGCCGTCGACCATGATGTTCGCCGGCTTGAGGTCGCGGTGCAGGCAGCGCTCCTCCTGCAGCACGAGCAGCGCGTCGACGATCTGCCGGGCCAGGTGCAGCGCCTCGGGGCCGGACAGCGGCCCCTCCTCGCGCACCCGGTCGCGCAGCGTGGTGCCGGGCACGAGCTCCATCGCGAACCAGGGCTGCGTCGCGTCCAGGCCGGCCTCGACGAACCGGGGGAAGCCCCGGCCGTCCAGCCGCTCCAGCAGGTGCGCCTCCTGCGCGAAACGCTCCCGGGCGTCGTCGTGCAGGCCGGTCAGGACCTTGAGGGCCACCTCGGTGCCGTCGTCGGCCTGCGCCTGGTACACGTGCGCGAAGCCGCCGTGACCCAGCGCCTCGGCGAGCGTGAACCGGCCCAGGCGCTCCCCGCTGGCGGGGATGCGCCGCACCGGCCGCATCGGCAGCGGGGCGGCGCGGGGGGCGGGCGGCGCGAGGTCGGCAGGCGGGGCGGGCGGGAGCTCCGGGGTGGGCTCGGCGTCCGGCTCCGGATCCGGCAGGGGCTCGGGCGTGGGCTCGGCTTCCGCACCGGACGCCGCGAGTTCCGCCACGGTTTCGGACGGCGGGACGGGGACCGGGCCGGGCTCCGCCAGGGGCTCGGGGTCGCCGCCCGAGGACAGCTCAGGTTCCGCGACCGGTGAGGTCTCGGGCTCCGGTTCGGCCTGGGGTCCGGGCGCGGGCTCAGCGGCGTCGTCCGCGCTCGGCGGAGCGGGTACGGGCGCGAGCTCCCTGGTCGGATCCTCGTCCGGCGGGGCGGGGACCGGCGCGAGCTCCGGGGTCGGCGGGGGGCCTGCTGCGGGCTCGGGATCCGTTGACGGGACCGGACCGGGGCCGACGGCCGCTGGCGCGACCTCGCCGACGCCGGGTGCTGGTGACGTCATGCCGGAAAACCTACCAGCGGACCTCCGCCGATCAGAGAAAAGTCCGCGCCGGATCGGCAACCCGTTGACCACAGCAGTTGCTGCCGGTGCGGGCCCCGGTCTGGCAGCAACTGCTGTGCTCGACCTAGACACCCTGGGTGCGGTACCAGGCGATCTTCTCCCTGAGGCGTTCTTGCTGGGTGCGCAGGGCGTCGATCGACTCCTGGACCCGCCGGTCGTGCTCCTCCAGCAGCGCGACCCGCGCCGCGAGGGTCGCCTCGTCGAGCGACAGCTCGGCGTAGCGCTTGAGGTCGGCGATCGGCATGCCGGTGTCGCGGAGGCAGTGCACCAGGTCGAGCCAGCCCAGGTCGTCCTGCGTGTAGGTGCGGTGCCCGCCCGACGTCCGCGCGATGGGCCGCAGGATGCCCTCACGCTCGTAGTACCGCAGCGTGTCGATGCTGAAACCGGAGACCTCGGCGGCCTGCGCGGGCGAGTACGTGATCATGTTCTGATCCTGCCCTTGACCTGGAGCGCGCTCCAGGGTTTTCGCTGCTCTCATGACCACGACCCAGAGCACCGCCCAGCACACCACCCTCCACGACACCCCGCCCGCCGCACGTCTGGTGCTCGGCGCCATGATGTTCGGCACCGCGGTGGACGAGCCCACGTCGTTCGCCCTCCTCGACCAGTTCGTCGACGCCGGCGGCCGCTGGATCGACACGGCCGACTGCTACTCCTTCTGGGCGAGCGAGTCCGGCTACGGCGGGCAGAGCGAGGAGATGATCGGCCGCTGGCTCGCCGCGCGCCCCGGCATGCGCGACCGCGTGCTGCTCTCCACCAAGTTCGGTGCCGAGCCGCGCGACGCCGCCGTCTGGCCTGCCTCCCGCACCGGCCTCTCGGCCGCCGCGGTCCGCGAACAGCTCACCCGCAGCCTGCGCCGGCTCGGCACCGACCACGTCGACCTGGCCTGGGCCCACATGGAGGACCGTTCGGTCCCGGTCGAGGAGACGGCCCAGGCCTGCGCGGCCCTCGTGTCCGACGGCGTCGTGGCCCGGATCGGCACCTCGAACCACCCCGCGTGGCGGGTCGAGCGGGCTCGCCGGCACGCCGTCGGGCGGGGCGAGGAACCGTTCAGCGTGGTGCAGCACGCCTACAGCTACCTCCAGCCGCGCCCGGGCACCCTCACGGGGAACCACCGGTTCGGCTGGCTCGACGACGAGCTGGTCGACCTGGCCGCCGTCGAGGACCTGGACGTGTGGGCCTACACGCCGCTGCTGTCCGGCGCGTACGACAACCCGGCCAAGCCCATCCCCGAGGTCTTCGACCACCCGGGCACCACGCGGCGGCTGGCCGTGCTCGACGACGTCGCGGCCGAGCTCGGCGCGTCCCGCGGCCAGGTGGTGCTCGCCTGGCTGACGGCCCGCGGCATCCACCCGATGCTGGGCGGCAGCAAGCCGGCCCAGCTGGAGACGGCGATCGCGGCGATGACTCTGCCGCTCACCCCGGACCAGGCGACCCGTCTGACGGCGGTGGACGTCACCCCGCCCGTCTCCTGACCCGGTGTGGCCAAGGGGTCAGGAGAGGTCGATCGTCAGCGGCTCGAACGGGGTCGCCACCGGGTAGCTGCCGCCCCAGAGCTTCGCGCCGTCCTCCGTGAGCTCGACCTGCTGCCAGGTGAGGCGGGTGCCGTCGTCCGACCGCTCGGGCGCGCCGGCCAGGCGGAACGCGACCGTGCGCACGTCCGACTCGCGGTCCCGGATGGACATGGTCCAGTCGGGGCCGCCGTCGGCGGGGGCGTCGACCTCGATGTCGGCGACCTCGCCGACGAAGGAGCCGAAGTGCCCGATGAAGATCACGGAGCCGGTGAACGCGAACGACGTGCCCTCGGGGGACGGGTCGGGGGTGCGTTCCGGGTCGAGCGGGAAGTGGAACGAGGCGCCGCTGCCGCCTACGGCATCGTCCTGCACGATGCGGCCGCCAGGCGCCCCCATCACGTACATCAGCAGGCTTGCCTTGATCTCCCAGTCCAGATGAGCCACCTGAGAACGGTACCCCCACGCGGTGATTTCTACCGCTTTGCGCCGGGCGGGTGGGCGCGACAGAAGTCGCGGACGGCGTCGTTCACCTGCTCGGGACGCTCCAGATGGCTCAGGTGGCCCGCGCCCTCGATCACGACGAGCGTGGTGTCACCGATCGCCGCCTCGAACTGGCTCGCGACCGTGAGCGGGGAGCGCGCGTCCAGGCGTCCCCAGACCAGCAGCGTGGGGACGTCGATCCGGGGCAGCAGGTCGGTCAGATCGGCCTCCGCCATGATGCCCAGCTGCTGGGCGAGGGTGGCCGGGCGGACGTCTGCGGCGACGTCGGCGAGCAGCGGCACGAGCTCCGCCGGCGGAGCTCCGGCGAAGAGCCCGGGAAAGGTGGGGTCGAACTCCGCGGGAGGCGCGGCGAGCATCCTGCGTGCGCCGGCAGCTCGCGCCCGTACCTCGTCCGCGGGCAGCGACCCCTTCCAGCCGGCGTAGGTGTCGATCATGATCAGGGTCACCACGAGCTCGGGACGGCGGCGGTAGAGCTCGAGCGCCACGGTGCCGCCCCAGGACACGCCGGCGACGTGCGCGGGCCCGAGCCCCAGCGACTCGATCAGCGCTGCCAGCTCGTCCGCGTAACCGGCCAGGCCGAAGCCCTCGGGCAGGTCGGAGGACTGGCCGGCCCCAGGCTCGTCCCAGGCGACGACCGTGAGCTCGTCGGCCAGCCCGTCGAGCTGGAACCGCCAGACGCGGCAGTCCTCGGCGGCGCCGTGCACGAGAACAAGGAGGGGCCCCTCGCCGGCCCGGTCGTAGGCGATCCGGAGCCCGTCCGCCTCGATGAACTCCACCACTGCACGGTACGTGTACCGGGGTGGGCGCGCAGGAGACGCCCGGACGCACGTCGCCGGGCGTTCACGTCGGCGTCGCCCGCCTGACGGCGAGCCGCCATGACCCGGCCACGGGACCTGTCCAGGCTCTGACCCATGAGAACCACCCAGCAACGCCGCATCACCACAGCCCTCGCCGTGACCCTCGCGGGCACGCTGGCCCTGGGTGCCGCGCCGGCGTCGGCGCTGTCCGCCGACGCGGGCGACGCCGCACGCTCGGCCGCGCACCGCGACCGCACCTTCGACCTCCAGGCCCACCGGGGCGGCATCGCGCTCACCGTCGAGAACACGCTTCCGGCGTTCGACAACGCCCTCGCGCTCGGGGTCAGCACGCTCGAGCTGGACGTGCAGATCACGCAGGACGGGTACGCCGTCGTGACCCACGACCGCGACCCGAGCCCGGCCAAGTGCGTCGACACGCAGCCGGCGTTCCCGGGCGACCCCGAGTTCCCCTACGTGCCCAACAAGACGTACATCAAGGACCTCACGCTCGCGCAGGTCCGCACCCTGGACTGCGGGTCGCTGCGCCAGCCGCAGTTCCCCGGGCAGGAGCTGCATCCGGGCGAGCGGATGCCGCTGCTGTCGGAGGTCCTGGCGTTGGTCAACCGGCACCGGGCGCACCAGGTCATGCTCAACATCGAGACCAAGGTCGAGGCGGGCGCCCCCGAGCAGACGGCGCCGCGCGAGCAGTTCGTGCAGGTCGTCGCGCGTGAGGTGCGCACGGCGCGGCTCGTCGACCAGGTGACGATCCAGAGCTTCGACTGGGGCTCGCTCATGCGGATGAGCCAGGTCGAGCCGCGCTTCGGCCTGGTGGCGCTGACCAACGGCCAGCAGTTTCTCCAGGTCGGCGTCGAGGGTGCGTCGCCGTGGCTCGGCGGCCTGGACATCGACGACTTCCCGGGCTCGATCCAGCAGAAGTTCGTCGCGGCCGCCGCCTCGTTCGGCGCCGACGCCGTCTCGCCCGTGCACGGCGACCCGCAGGGCGGCAGCGTGTCCGACCCGGGCTACGTCCCGTTCACCACGCCCGAGCTCGTCCGCGCCGCGCACCGCGCGGGCATGGACGTGATCCCGTGGACCGTCGACGATCGCGCCACGATCGAGTCCCTGATGGACATCGGCGTCGACGGCCTCATCACCGACCGGCCGGACCTGCTGCGCACGATCATCGCGGAGCGCCACCTCAAGCTCCCGAAGCGCTACTGACACGCTGGAACCAGCACGTGTCAGACGCTCAGGTCACCAGAGTGACTGAGCGTCTGACACGCCGACGCCGGCGGGCGCAGAGTCAACCGGCCGCCTCGCCCTGGGCGGTTTCCTCCCGGGTTGCTGCCCGACGGCGGTCCCGGCGCCCGCGGGCCAGCTCCGTCGCCAGGGCGTCGAGCGGCTGGGCGAACGTGTCCTCGAAGCGGGCGAGCCAGGCCTGGGCGGCGGCGGTCCCGGCGTCGTCCACGGCGTAGAGGCGGCGGGTGCCCTCGGCGCGCACCTGCACCAGGCCGGCCTCGCGCAGCACCTTCAGGTGCTGCGAGACCGCCGGCTGTGTGATGCGCACGCGCGCCTGCAGCGCGGCGACCAGGGCGCCGGCCGGCTGCTCGCCCGCGACGAGCAGCTCCAGCAGCCGACGCCGGACCGGGTCGCCGAGCGCCTCGAACACCCCGGCCCGGGCCGCGTCGAGCGCGCCAGCGGGTCCGCCGTCCGGTCCGCCGTCGTCCCCCGGCGCGGCCGCGGCCGCCGGCACTCAGGCCTCCGGCGTCGGGGCCGGCGTGGTGTAGAAGGCCAGGGTGCGCTCGCCCGCGGCCCGTGCCGCGTCGGCGTCGTCCCCGTCGGCGATCGCGGCGTCGGCCCAGCCGGCGCTGGCGTGCCGCGCGAACTCCACGCCCTCGGGGGAGAGGGCCCACGCCTCGGACTCCTTGGGGTCCATCGTGGCGCCGGTGGCGAGGTGCAGGCCCAGCCCGAGGAGGCCGAGGTCCCAGCCGACACCGACGGCGCCCGGGCCGTACTGGGTCCAGAAGTCGGGGTCCACGGGGGACTCGTGCAGCAGCTCGAGGGTGGTGCCGCCGTCGGCGGGCGTGAGGGAGACCTCCACCCAGGAGACGCCGCCGCCGAACTCCCACGTGACGGCGAACGACTCGGGCGCGTCGCAGCGCTCGACGAGCCCGCCGGCATTGCCCTCGAGCTGGTAGCGGCCGCCGACGCTGAGGTCGCCGCTGACCGGCATGAACCAGCGGGGGATGCGCTCGGGTGAGGTGACCGCCTGCCAGAGGTCCGACTGCTCGGCGTCGTAGGTGCGCCGGGCGACGGCGATCTTGGTCGGGGTGCCGTCCCGGCTGCCGTCGCGGACCTCGCGGGAGACGAGGCCGGCGGTGGCGACGGGGTCGATGGTGATGGACATGCTCACTCCTTCAATAAGTGGACACTTATATTAGGTCACAGGTCCGGCCGGGAGGCAAGTGCCGAGGCGCGGGCGCCGCGGTGGCGATAAATAGTGTGCCAAGCGCCGACTGGACGCGCGTGTCGGTGACGGGGAGTAGGTTCCGAGAATGGCCCCGGAGGAGAAGGCCCAGATCGCGGTGGTGCCCGCCACGGCCGACCGGTTCGACGACATCGCGCGCGTCCTCAACCCGAGCGGGCGCGAGCAGGCGTGCTGGTGCATGCACTGGCGCGCGCCGGCGAAGGAGGACGTGACCACGCGCGGCGCCCGGCTGCGCGCGCTCACGGAGGAGGAGCCCGCGCCGGGCATGCTCGCCTACCTCGACAGCGGCGAGGTCGCCGGCTGGCTCGGCTTCTCGGTGCGGTCGGCGGCCCGGTCGCTGCAGCGCTCCCGCGTGCTGCCGGTGGGGGAGCCGGAGACCTGGCCCACCACCTGGGTGTTCATGTGCGTGACGGTGCGCGCGGGCTTCCGCAGGCAGGGCGTCGCCCGGGCGCTGCTCGACGCCGGGGTCGACTACGCCGCAGCCCACGGGGCTACAGCGCTCGAAGCCTTCCCCGTGGAGCCCGAGGACGGGCGCCGGGTCCCGGTGAGCGCGGCGTTCGTCGGTACGGTCGCGATGTTCGAGCGAGCGGGCTTCGACCGGCTGGCGCCGACCGACGCCACGAGCGGGCGCCTGACCCGGTGGCACATGCGGCGGGAGATCGTGCCGGCCTGAGGGCTACTCCTCGACCGGCACGACCACGCACAGCTCGAACGTCTCCCGGCCCCGGCGGAGCAGGTAGCGCGCCCGGTCCGCCGTGGCCTCCGAGGCGTTCTCGTCCTTGAAGCTCCAGCGCACGTCGACCCACAGCAGCGCGTCGCCCAGCTGCTCGACCGCCTTGATCTCGGGCACGGCGGCGACCAGCCCCTGCTCGCGGTAGGAGGCGAGCATGCTGCCGAGGCTCGCGCGCGCAGCCTCGGCGTCGGGCACCACGAGGGACTGGTCCGCCTGCACCACGACCGACGGGTAGCCGAGGCTCTCGGTCACGGCTTCCAGGTCGCCCGACCCGAGCGCGACGCCGTAGCCGACAAGGAACGTGAGCAGGTCGTCCTGGTCGTACGGGGTACTGGTCATGCCCTCACGGTAGGCGGACGACGCCCGGGCCACCACGTCACGCGAACTCACCGGGCGGCGCGGTCGATCGCCTGGTCCAGGTCGGCCCACAGGTCCTCGACGTCCTCCAGCCCCACGGAGAGGCGCACCAGGTCCGGCGAGATGCCCGCCTCCTTGCGGGACACCTCGTCCATGATCCGGTGGGTCAGCGACGCCGGGTGCTGGATCAGGCTGTCCACGCTGCCGAGGCTCACGGCCGGGGTGATCAGCCGGACGGCGGAGACCAGCGCCACCGGGTCGGCCGACGTCTCGAACGACACCATCGCCCCGCCGATGCTCGGGTAGTGCACCCGGGTCACCCGCGGGTGCTCGCCCAGCCGGCGGGCCAGCTCAGCCGCGGTCGCAGCCGCCCCGCGCACCCGCACCGGCAGCGTCGCCAGGCCGCGGAGCAGCTCGTACCCCGCCATCGGGTGCAGCATGGCGCCGGTGACGAACCGGACCTGACGCAGCGACCGGGCCATCTCCTCGCCGCAGGCCACCACGCCGCCCATGACGTCGCCGTGCCCGCCCAGGTACTTCGTGGCGCTGTGCAGCACCATCGCGGCCCCCTGCTCCAGCGGTCGCTGCAGCACCGGCGTGGCGAACGTGCTGTCCACCAGCACGGGCACCGGCGCACAGGCGTCGGTCAGCGCGCGCAGGTCCACCTCGTCGAGCGTGGGGTTGGCGGGGCTCTCCACGACCACGAGCCCGGTCCGGCCCGTGATGGCCGACGCCGCGTCCTCCGGCGTCGCCCACGTCACCGACGTGCCGAGCAGCCCGGAGTCGAGCAGGTGGTCGGTCGTGCCGTACAGCGGCCGCACCCCGACGACGTGCGGCCGGCCCGCCGCGACCTGGGTCAGCAGGCACGCCGACAGCGCGGCCATGCCGCTCGCGAACGCGACCGCGGCCTCCGCCCCCTCGAGCTCGGCCAGGGCGTTCTCGAAGCGGCGCACGGTCGGGTTGGCGACGCGGCCGTAGACGGGCGGACCGCCGTCGTCGTGCCCCTCGGCGAACTCGTCCAGGCGGGTGGCCTCCGCGACGACGTCGTGCGACGGGTAGGTGGTGGACAGGTCGATGGGCGGGGCATGGAGCCCGAGCGCGGCGAGGTCGTCCTTGCCGGCGTGGACGGCGCGCGTGGTCCAGGAATGCATGCTCATGGGTGACTATCGGCATTCTCGCTGTCCGACGGCGCCGCGGCGTGCTAGATATTCGGCCCATGACCCAGAACGTGCTCCTGGATTCGGTGGACCGGGCCCTGCTGATCGAGCTGCAGAACGACGGGCGCCTCCCCAACAAGACGCTCGCGCAGCGGGTCGGTGTCGCGCCGTCGACCTGCCTGGCGCGCATCCAGCGACTGCAGAACGCGGGGGTGATCCGCGGGTACCACGCCGCGATCGACCCGGCCGCCGTCGGGCGCGGGCTGCAGGCCATGCTGATGGTGCGGCTGACCACGCACTCGCGGCCCCTGTTGGGGCCGTTCGTCGAGTGGGTGCGCCGGCTGCCGCAGACCCGCGCGGTGCACCACGTGTCGGGGCCCGACGACTTCCTGATCAACGTGGCCTGCGCCGACACCGACGAGCTGCAGCGCCTGGTGCTCGACTTCACCGCGCGCGGCGAGGTGGGCCGGGTGCAGACCGACCTGGTGTTCTCGTCCTGGACCTGCGGTCCGGTCACCCCGGCGGAGTGAGCCCTTCGACGTGTCAGACGTACAGGTCACCCGAGGGGCCTGTACGTCTGACACGTTCGGCGGGGTTCGCCGTGCCGGTCAGAACGCCTGCGCCAGGAGGTCGGCGAACAGGGCGTCCGGGTCGACGTCCAGCCCGCGGGCGATGAACCAGTCGGACACGGTGCGGCAGTCGCGCAGCAGCACGTCGCTCGAGAACGGGTTGGCCGCCAGGTCCACGACCTGCGGCAGGTCGATGATGACCAGCCGCTCGCCGTGGGCCAGGATGTTGTACGGCGACAGGTCGCCGTGCGCGAGGCCGAGCCGGGCCAGCACGGACATTCCGTGTGTGAGCTGGTCCCAGTACGACTCGAGCAGGTCGTCCGACGGGCGCACCCGGGTCAGGCGCGGTGCGGCGACCGCCTGGGTGCGGCCCAGCTCGTCGGTCTCCTCGGTGCCGATGAACTCCATCAGCACCTCGGTCCCGTCGATCTGCACGGGGTAGGGCACGGGCGCGCCCGCCTGCCAGGCCTCACGCAGGGCGACGAACTCGGCGTCGGCCCACTGGGTGGCGGACACCGCACGGCCCCAGGCGGACTTGCGGTCCTCCATGGCGCGCTGGTCGCGCGTGCGCCGCACGGTGCGGCCCTCGGTGTACTCCGACCCGCGGTGGAACTGACCGTGCTCCAGGCTGCGGTACCGCTTGGCGACCAGCAGGCAGCGGGTGGCCGCCTGGTCGAGCGCCAGGTCCGGGGCGTCGGACGCCGGGCCCGCGCCCTCCGGGACCGCACGCTCCACGAGGAACGCGTCGGCCTCCTTCCCGGTCTTGAGGATGCCGAGCTCGGTGTCGAGCGCGGCGTCGCGGGTGACCACCCATTCGGGCAGCGGTTCGGGCCCGCGGGCCCCCTTGGCGACCGACCGCCAGGTGGACCAGCGCTGCCCGGGGCCGGGCTGGGTGGGGTCTGGCTGGGTGGGGTCGGGCTGGTCGTGGTGCGGCTGGGTGGGGTCGTGCGGGACGACGTCGGACAGGCCGAGCTGGTCGGCGTCGTCCACAGCCGTGGGGTAGTAGCCCTCCAGGTCCTCGCGGCCGACCCGCGTACGGCGGGCGGGTCGACGCTCGTCGTCGGCGGACCAGACGTCGGACCTGCCGCCTCTGCCGGCTGCAGCGTGGATGAGGGCGGGCTTGGGTGCTTCGGGAAAACGGGGCAAGTCGGTGCTCCTTGATGCTGGAGCATCGCCGGATCAGTCCCGGGTGCTCCTGGTGACAGTGGCGTCTGCTGCCGCGAAGGCAGCCGCGCGAACGACGTCGTCCATCACTGCCTCCTTCCTGTCCGCACCGTGCTCGAACGCACGTGCCGGAGCCGTTCCTACCTGATGAGCTGGCCGGTCAGCGAGCGCCTCAGGGGTTGACCCGGTGACCGTGCGACGAGCATCGCACGCCCTCCGGACGCGGCGCACCTGAATATTTGAGGTCGGCACATTCCTGCGACGTCGGCAGTCTGCGCCCAGGTCGGCACAGGCCTGTGCCGACCTCGATGCAGACTGCCGAGTTTGCAGGGCAAACTGCCGCCACCCGGAGCGAACTGCCGTGGTCAGGACGGCGGCAGGAGGGGGTTGATCCAGGCTCGCTGCAGCACGTGGGGTGGCAGGTGGGCCGTGAGGCGGGCGAGCATCGACTGGACGTCACTGCGGTCGGACGCCGCGACGCGTTCCACGGTGATCCCTGCCCTGCGGATCGCCTCGGCACGACTCTTCTCGTTCATGTACTCGCGTGCGGGGTCGTGACCGGCGCCGACGCCGTCCGGTCGGTACTTGATCAGGCCGTCGAACTCGATGCCCAGGTTCCACTGCTCGTAGCCGAGGTCGGTGTGGAACAGGCCACGGTCGGTCGACACGGGCATCTGGGTGGCAGGTCTGGGCAGGCCGGTCCGCAGCATCTCGTAGCGCACCCATGTCTCCCAGGGTGAGTGCGAGCCGCCGTCCGCCAGCTCGAGGACCAGCCGTGCGCGCCGGACGCCGCGCCAGACGCCGCGCCGGACGCCGCGCCGCTCGGTCCGGATACCGAGTTCCGCCAGGAGCTCGGCGCGGTCGACGTCCTGGCCCAGCGCGAAGTCGGCGATGACGAGGGCTTCCAGCGGGTGCAGCGTCAGCGCGCAGTCCACGACGGTACGCACGAGCGACGTCACCGGAAGACCATGCACGGTGACGACGGCGTCGGCCGGAACGGTGCCCACGTGTCGGACGATGTCCTTCGCCGCGCGGCTCGAGGGGCGGTAGCGCTGGTAGACGTGTGTGCGGTCAGGCACGGTCCATACGGGACAGCCCAGAAGGAGCGCCGCCGTCGTGTGGCTGAACACCGCCTCCGAGCGCAGTTGCCGGTGCAGCGCCCGGGCGCGGGCGAGCTCCCGGTTCCGCTTCTCGCGCGGAGCCGAGGCGGGACCGTCCGTCCGGATGGCGTCCGGATCGCAGTAGGCACCCCGGCGGATGCGGATCAACGAGCCCTGGCGGCTGGCGAGTGCCAGCTGATTCTTGTCCTGCTCGCGTGCCAGGAGTACTTCTGGGACGGCGACGCCGTCCTGGGTAGAGGTCACCTTCATGGACACGAGCGTGCCGGGCGGGTAACGCTCGGGTGCCGCCGTGCCGGACGCCCTGTGCACAAGGCTGCGTCGACCCCGCCTGTGGTCGTGCTCGAACCGTTGCGCCGCCGTGCCGAGGGGCTCCCGGCGGCGGGTCGCGATGCTGGCCCGTTCATGTGGCCAGCCACGGGAGCGGCACTTCCCTCAGCGCTCGGCACTTGGCATCGAGATCGGCACAGGCCTGTGCCGATCTCGATGCCAAGTGCCGAGTCTGCAGGGCAAACTGCCGAGGATCAGTGCGGACTGCCGACTCTTCAGCCCTCTGAGTTCCTGCCCCCTGACGCGGCCGACCCTGACGCGGCCGACCCTGACGCCGCCGACACTGACGCCGGGCGTCAGCCCTCGTCCGAGTTCCAGCGGAGGGCGTCCTCGAAGGACTGCCAGATCGAGTCCCGCACGTCCTCGGTCGTGTCCTGGACGCCCTGTTCGAGGTCGTCCTGGATCTGCTCGCGCTGCTCCTGGAACGAGTCGCGCGCGTCCTGCGTGACCTGCTGCGCGTAGCCGACGACGCCCTGCACCGCGATCACGATGACCCACACCACGACGACCAGCCAGAACGGCCAGGTGCGGCCGCCGCGGCGCGCGCGCACCGCGCGCACGAGGTTGACGAGGGCGGCCGCGATGATGCCGAGCAGCGGGATCGAGAGCTCCGCCATGCGCGGGGCCCACTCCGGGTCGAGGCCCAGGGTCGCCACCGTGATGTCGCCGAGCGCGGCGAACAGGGGCAGCTCGGCCGCGCTGGGCATCGCGTCGAAGCCCGGGATGAGGCGCACGAGCTGGTAGAGCGCGATCGCGAGCAGGATCCGCGGGATCCAGCCGAGGATCGTCGCCACGGCGTGCAGGCCACCGTCCGAGCTCCGGTCGGAGCGCGCGTCACGCTCGTCACGGGCGTCCCGCCGCGAGTGCCCCGCCGCGGGCCCGGCCGGCTGGACCGGCCCCGTCGGCTGGACCGGCCCGGTGGGCTGCACCGGTCCCGTCGGCTGCTGCTGCACTGGCGGCTGCACCGGCCCGGTCGGCCGCTGCACGGGCTGCGTGCCGGTCGTCCCGGGCTGCTGCGCCGGCGACGGCGCCGTCCGGGCGGCCGTCGCCGAGCCCGGACGGAACGACGGCGCGACCTGCGTCGCCTGCTGCGGTGCCTGCGCCACCCGCGGCGCGCTGCTGGTGTGCCGGCGGGGCGTGGTCGCCCCGGGGGTGCCGGGCAGCGGCAGGCCGTGGCGCTGCCGGTAGGCGGCCCAGCCCTCGAACGTGTCGGAGTACCCCTCCGGCGTGAACGCCGGGGCCCACCGCATCGCGGCCCACAGGTAGTCCTTGATCGCGGCGGGCGCGCGCCCGCCGGCCCGCTGCGGCCCGACGGCGGCCAGGTACGTCGAGATGACCTCCTCGGCCGCGCCGTCGAACCCGTCGCCGTGCACCTGGTGCAGGCGGCCCATGAGCTGCTGGTCGTAGACCAGGTTGGTCATGGGTTCGCCCGGCTGCACGGGGTTGCTCGCGAGCACGCTGGTGGGCGCCACGGTGGCCGCCGCAGCGCTGCCCGTGAGCACCTCGGTGACCAGGCCGCGCTCGATCGTGGTGGCCCCCGCCGCGGCGAGCAGCGCGGGGTCGAGCCGGGCGCTGTCCGTGGCGAGCTGGGCCACGGTGCGCGACAGGTTGTGCAGCGGCGGGCGGTCCTCGGGCCGGTGCCGCGTCATGGCCAGGATCAGGGGCAGCAGCCGCTGGTCCACGGGCCCGACGTCGGCCGCCGTCAGGTCACGCCCCGCGAAGTTGAGGTCGTTGGGAAGCTGCCCCGTGGCGAGGAAGATCAGGAGCAGGCCCAGGCTGTACACGTCGGAGCGGGCGTGCGGCTTGCGCACGAACAGCTCGGGCGCCATGTACGAGATGGTGCCCGCCGCGTGCGTCGACGTCGTGGTGCCGTGCCCCTTGGCGATACCGAGGTCGATGAGCACGTACCGGTCGGGCGCGGCGATGATGTTGGCCGGCTTCACGTCCCGGTGCAGGAAGTGCTCCTCCTGGAGCACGGCGAGGGCGTCGAGCACGTCGTCGGCCACGCGCAGCACCTCGTGCACCGGCAGGGGGCCTTCCGCGGCCAGGCGCTGGGACAGCGTGGGACCCGGCACGAGCTCCATCGCGAACCACGGCGTGGGGGAGTCCAGGCCGGCCGCGACGAGCTGCGGGAACCCGCGTCCGGCGAGCCGCTCCAGCAGGGCGGCCTCGCCGACGAACCGGTCCAGCGAACCCGACTCGGTGTTGGTCAGCACCTTGAGTGCCACCTCGCCGCCCTGGCCCGTGGCCCGGTACACGTGGGCGAACCCGCCGTGGCCGAGCGAGTCACCGAGCTGGAACGGCCCGAGCACCTCGCCCGTCGCGGGGATCCGCGGCACGGCTCCGGGCACCCCGGAACCGGTGTACCCGCCACCGGCTCCTTGCCCGACGCCGCCCCCGGACGGCCCGGTGGGCAGCACCACCCGCGTGGGCGCGGTGGGCGGCGGGACGGTCCGCGTGGGCGCGGGCGGCGGCGGCACCGCCCGCGTGGACGGCGTCGGCACGACGGCGGTCTGGTCGCCACCCCCGACCGGCTGTCCGGCAGGGCGTGCGGCCGTCATGCGGGTGGTCTCGTCGGACAAGCAAGGACTCCTCAGCAGTGCACCGGAACTACCGGCTGGACGTGAGAAACGCTATCAGCGTCCTGCCCCTGACCGCGGTCGAAGTGCCCGACCCGTGACCTGGCCGGCTCAGCCGTTTCCGCCGGGCAGCGCGTCCTCGAGCTGGTCGCCGATGCTCTCCTCGACGCTGTCCGTCGCGTTCTGCTGGGCGTCCTCGACGCTCTTGTCGATCTCCTGCTGCACCGAGTCCTTCGCGTCCTGCTTGGCGTCCTCGATCTCCTGGTCCACCGTGTCCTGGACGTTCTGCTTCACGTTCTCGGTGGCGTCCTGGGCGTAGCCGACGATGCCGCCGACGGCGAACACCACGATCCAGGCGACGATCGCCAGCCCGTACGGCCAGATCGCCAGCGACGTGTTCAGCGACCGGATCGTGTTGAACAGGCCGGCCAGCGCGATGCCGAGCACCGAGATGGTCATGTTCGCGGCCTGGTCCGACCACTCGGGGTTGAGGTTGAGCATGCCGAGCACGCCGTCGCCGATCCCGCGGAACAACGGGAACTGCGAGACGTCGGGCATGACGTCGAACCCGGGGATCAGCCGGATCAGCTGGTACACGCTCAGCGCGAGCAGGATCCGCGGGATCCATGCCAGCACGGCGCCCGCCGTCGAGCCGCCCCCGCGGGAGTCGTCGTCGCGGTCGCGACGCTGCGGCACCGGGCGGCCGGACTGCGGGCCGAAACCCTGCTCGAACGGGTTGGGCGGGCCCGCCTGCTGTCCCTGCTGCTGCCCCGGCTGACCGGGCTGGGGGTAGCCGGGCTGCTGTCCGTACCCCTGGCCGTAGCCCTGCTGTCCGTAACCCTGCTGCCCGGCCTGGCCCGGCTGACCGTACGCGGCAGTCTGGCCGTAGCTCTGCTGGCCGTATCCCTGCTGACCCTGCTGACCCTGCTGCCCGTAGGCGGGCTGCTGGCCGTACCCCTGCTGTCCCTGCCCGTAGCCGGCCTCGCCGGGGAAGGCGCCGGGGGTCTGGACCTGCGTGGGCTGCTCGGTCTCGTAGGGCCGGTACGGCCGGGCGGGCGGCGGCGTCGCCGACCGGTAGTCCCGCTGTGCGCCCGCCGGAGGCAGGAGCTGGGTGGACTCGTCGACGGCGGAGGCGCCGCGCGGCGGGGGCATCACCTGGGTCGACTCGTCGACGGGCGAGCCGCCGCGGGGCGGTGGCATCAGCTGCGTGGACTCGTCGACGGGGGCGGCGCCGCGGGGCGGCGGCATGAGCTGCGTGGACTCGTCGACCGGAGAGCCGCCCTGGTTCCCCGGGACCCGCTGTCCGGCGCCACCACCCGGTGCGAATGCGCTCATCCGCTGGGTCGCGTCATACGATGACGGGGCTCCCGGCTGCCCCGGACGAGCCGGTGGTCGCTGGATCTGCGTCGGGTCGGCCGCCGGAGGAATTCGGCGGGTGGGCTCGTCGGACACGCAAGGGCTCCTCGGTTGTGGTCCCGGTTTCGACACCTGTTTGCGCGAGAACCTACCAGGTGGGGTGAATGCCCCGTTGGGGTGGCCAGCGGGTCGATCATGGCCGACGCTTGCTCTCGGGGGCGAACCCACGATCTGCCGCCTGCCCAGGAACTTCGGAGGAAACGCATGAGCTCTGACACCGTGCCACGCTGGCCTCGGATCGACGCGATCGTCCGCGAGGACGGTTCCGGCGAGGTGACGATCGACGGGACGTTCCACCCGATCGCCGCCGGCAGCCTGGAAGAGGCACGGGTGGAGGTCCTGCGCCGGGTCACGGAGAACGCCGTACAGATCGGCAGGCCAGTGCGGGCCTCCGCGACCGGCCCGGAGGGGCTCTGGAACCTGATCGTGCACCCGGACGGGACCGTGGTGCCGGAGGAGGACGAGCTCGCGCCGCCGTCGTCGCCGACGCCGCAGGCGCCGGCCGCCTCCCCGCTTCCCGAGCCGCTTCCCGAGCCGCTCCCGGAGCCGCTGCCTCAGCCCGCGGCCGGGCCGGGGACGATCCCGGCCCCCGCGTTCGAGGGCGTGCCGGTCGCTGACCTGGCCCCGGGCGGCGACACCGCCGTCCCCGAGGCGATCGAGCCGATCGACACGGACACCGTGCGCCGCGCCCCGCGGGCGCCCGAGGGATCGAACGGCGCCGGCGCGCCGTCCGCCCCGGAGGCAGGCCCTGCGTTCGCGCCGGAAGTCCCTGCGTTCGCGCCGGACCCCGCGGAGAACCTGCCCGCCCCGGGCGTCGCGCCCACCATTCCTCTCCCGTCCGACGGCGCGCCCGCGGCCGGCGACCAGGGCGTGGCCGACTGGGTCCGCGAGAACGCGGCGCAGGACCTCCCGGGCGGCGTCTCCAACGGCGTCCCGGGCGGCGTCCTCGGCGACCCCGCGGGCCCCGCGCCCGTCAACGGGGCGCCCACGGCCGACCACACCGGTCCGGACGGCGGGCTCTCCACGCCGGCGTCGGGCCCCACGCGGGCCGTCGAGGGTGACGCGCCGCGCTCGCGCCGCGAGGCGCGGCAGTCGTTCCTCACGCACCAGCAGGACGAGGACCCGGCCACGCAGGGCTTCCGCGGGATGCTGACCCGCATGGGCATCCGGGTGGGGCCGAGCGAGTCGGAGCGGGCCGAGCGGGCCGACGAGCGCGCGGTGAGCCAGCACTGGCCCGGCCCGCGCACCATCTCGATGGTCAACGGCAAGGGCGGCGCGGGCAAGACGCCGTCGACGGTGCTGCTCGCGGCGGTCTTCGCGCAGTTCGGTGGCGCGGGCGTGGTCACGTGGGACAACAACCAGACCCGCGGCACGCTGGGCTGGCGCACCGAGCAGGGTCCGCACGAGTCCACCCTCCTGGACCTGCTGCCGCAGACCGACCGGCTCCTGGGCCCGTCGGCGCAGGCCGCCGACCTCGCGCGGTACGTGCACCACCAGACGCGCGACCGGTTCGACGTGCTGCGGTCCAAGCCGATCGCCATGGCCAACGAGCAGCGGATCGAGCCGCAGGACGTGGACGCGATCCACTCCGTGCTCTCGAAGTACTACCGGATGATCCTCATCGACTCCGGCAACGACGAGTCCGACCCGATGTGGCAGCGGATGATCGACCTGACCGACCAGCTCGTGGTCGCCACCACGACGCGCGACGACCACGCCGAGGCCGGGGCCCTGCTGCTGGAGGCGCTCGGCACCCGCGACGGACGGTCGGCCTACCTGGCGCAGCAGTCGGTGGTCGTGGTGAGCCAGGCCGACCCCAAGGAGTCGTCGGGCGAGCTGGAGAAGGTCGCCGACGGGTACCGGGCGCTGGCCCGCGAGGTCGTCACCATCCCGTTCGACCCGGCGATGGTCGACGGGCACCTGCGGTACGGCGCCCTGCGCCCGGAGACCCGGCGCGCCTGGCTCGCCGCCGGCGCCGCCGTGGCCGGCGGCCTCTGAGCGAGGGTCGAGCGACGTCCGGCCCCCGCCCGGCAGCGGGCGGGGGCCGGACGTGGTCGTGCCGCGCGGCTCGGCGGGGGAGGCCTCAGCCCGGGAAGAGCCCGAGGAACTGGTACCAGACCGCCATCGTGTCGTAGCCCATCTCGTTCAGCAGCGCCCACACGATGCCGATGACGGCGTACAGCGAGACGGGGATGAGGAAGATCCACTCCCGGACCGACCCGGCGTCGCCCAGGATCGGCAGCGACAGGTTGCCGCCGGACCGCCAGATCATGTCGAGCTCCAGGCCGCGCCCGTCGCGCATCCAGCGGGGGCTGCGGAACTTCAGCGGCCAGAGCAGCGGCACGCCGTTGGTGGTGATCATGTCGCCCAGGATGTGCACGGTGCAGCCGAGCGCCACGCTGAACGGCATCCAGAACCATTCCTCGGGCGCGAAGATGGCGATGAGCACCGCCAGCGTGATCGACGTCGTCCACGGCAGGATCTTCGTGTCCCGCGTGATCTTCAGCGCCTTGAGCGCGAACGCGACCAGCAGCACGCACATGATGCCCGGGCCGATCAGGATGGCGCCGATCTGCTCGTTGCCCGTGTCGATGCTCAGGAAGCTGAGGCCCCAGGCGATGGCCGTGAACACGGCGATGCCGAGGATCGAGTGCGTGCCCTTGCGGTGCCCGCCCGAGACGGCCTCGATGGCCTTGACCACGCCGTTCGAGACGGGCTTGAGCGAGTTCGCGATCGTGCCGGAGTGATGGTCGGCGTCGGGCAGCAGCGCGGCTCCCGCGCAGACCAGGGCTCCCGCGACGACGCCCGTGTCGGTCACCGGATACCAGCCGAACGCGATCGGCGTCGACGCCGTGACCGCTACCCAGGCCGCAGCTCCCGTCGCGGCGTGGTTGCCTCCCATCATGGTGGTGTGCGCTCCAGTTCCCGGGGTCTCCCCGAATCGGCAGTTTGGCCTTCTGACCAGGTCAGTTCCTGGCCGGGGCACACCCTAGCGCGGGCTACCGACACAGAGCTGGAGGAGCACGCCGCGCGTGCCGCACCTCGGCGCGGTCAGGCGCCGGTCACGTACGCGTAGTGGTGGAAGTGCTGGTCGCGCACGAAGCCCTCCGACTCGTACAGGCCCTGTGCGGCGACGTTGTCCCACGCGGTGGCCAGCGAGACCCGGATGGCGCCGGCCTCCTTGGCCAGGCGGCAGGTCTCCTGCACCAGGGCGCGCGCCGCGCCCGTCCCGCGTGATCCCGGGGCGACGAAGAGGTCGTTCAGCACCCACGACCGGCTCAGGCTCACCGACGACCACGTGGGGTAGCTCTGGGCGAACCCGACCACCTGAGCGGGCTCCGCCGGGTCGCCGCCCTCGGCGGCCACCTCCGCGACGAGCAGCACGCTGTCGCCCGCGTCGCGGCGGGCGGTCAGGTAGGCCCGCGCCTCGGCGTCGGGCACCTCCTGCTCGTAGAACCTCAGGTACTGGCGGAACAGGTCGACCACGAAGTCGACGTCTTCGTCGGTCGCAGGACGCACATCAACAGACACGCACGTGATCATGTCAGGCCGACAGGGGTGGGCGCCATGACCTCCCGCGATACCGATACCGGTACAGAACTGGTAAAGGGCGGCGGCCGAGGAACACGCCGGACCCCGCGACGGTTGACCAAGGCGATGAACACCCAGCCACGCTTGTCCGTCCTTGACCTCGTGCCCGTCCGCTCGGGCCAGACCAGCGCCCAGGCCCTGTCGGCCTCGCTCGACCTGGCGGCGCTCGCCGACCGGCTCGGCTACGAGCGCTACTGGTTCGCGGAGCACCACAACATGGCCGCGGTCGCCGCCTCGTCGCCGCCCGTGATGATCGCCGCGGCGGCCGCGCGGACCTCCCGCATCCGGGTGGGGTCGGGCGGCGTGATGCTGCCGAACCACGCCCCGCTCGTGGTCGCGGAGCAGTTCGCGGCGCTGGAGGCCGTGGCCCCCGGCCGCATCGACCTCGGCATCGGCCGCGCCCCGGGCAGCGACCCCGTGGTCACCTCCCTGCTGCGCGCCACGGGTCCGACGGCGGATGTGGACCGCTTTCCGCAGCACGTCACCGACATCCTGAGCCTGATGGGGCCCGACGGCGCCCGGCTGCGCCTGGTCTCGGGCGACGTCTACGACGTGCGGGCCACACCCGCCGCCGGCAGCGTGCCGATCGTGTGGCTGCTGGGCTCCAGCGACTACTCCGCGCGCCTGGCCGCCGAGCTCGGGCTGCCGTACGTGTTCGCGAACCACTTCTCCGGGCAGGGCATGGACCAGATCCTCGCCCTGTACCGGGACGGGTACCGGCCCTCGGCCGAGCACCCGGAGCCGCGCACGTTCGTGACGGTCAACGCGGTGGCCGCCCCCACGTCGGACGAGGCCCACGACCGCGCCCTGCCGCAGCTGCGGCAGATGGCCCGGCTGCGCTCCGGCCAGAAGCTCGGTGCGCTGGAGACCGTCGAGGAGGCGCTGCGCGCCACGGCCGACGAGCCCGCCGACGGCCTGATCGCCCAGTCGATCGAGGCGATGCGGGCGCGCTGGCTGATCGGCGACGCCGAGCATGTGGCGGCCGAGGTGCGCGGTCTGGCCGAGCGGCACGGCGTCGAGGAGGTCATGCTCGTGCCGGTGGCCGGATCGCGCGACGACGAGCCGCTGGACGCGACGTTCGGGCGCTCGCAGACCCTGGAGCTGGTGGCGGGCGCGCTCGGCGCCTGACGGCACGACCGAGCAGGGCACGGGGGTGCCGGATCCGAGGATCCGGCGCCCCTTCTCGTTCCCAGGGCTTGTCCCGCTGGGGGAGCGGGTGCATGGTGGGACTGGTCAACCAACTGGTTGGTTGGTCATCGACGCCGACACCGCCACCCGAGGAGTCCCATGTACACCGTGCCCGACCAGACCGGCCGCACCGTCGTCGTCACCGGCGCCAACAGCGGCACCGGCCGCGAGGCCGCCAAGCGACTGGCGGCCGCCGGCGCCCACGTGATCCTCGCCGTCCGCAACCCGGACAAGGGCGCCGACGCCCTCGCCGAGGTCCTCGCGACCCGGCCCGACGCGCGGGCCGAGGTGCGGCTCCTGGACCTCGCCGACCTGGCGTCGGTACGGGCCTTCGCCGACGGGCTGGCGCGCGACCTCGACGGCCTCGACACCCTGGTGAACAACGCGGGCGTGATGGTCCCGCCGGTCCGGTACGAGACGGCGGACGGCCACGAGCTGCAGTGGGGTACCAACTTTCTCGGCCCGTTCGCGCTGACCAACCTGCTGCTGCCGCTGCTCCTGGCGGCGCCCGAGCCGCGCGTCGCCACCATGACCTCCGGCGTGGCCAACCGGGGGAGCATCGACTTCGGCGACCTCGACTGGGAGCGCCGCCCCTACCGGGCCTGGGCAGCGTACGGGCAGTCCAAGCTCGCCGACCTGCACCTGGCCCGGCACCTCGCGCACCTGGCCGCGCGCCGCGGCTGGACGCTGGTCAGCACGGCGGCCCATCCCGGCTTCACCCGGACCAACCTCCAGGTCACGGGGCCGAGCATGGGCAAGGAACGTCAGGTGCGCTGGTCCCCGGGCTCGCTCCTGCCGTCGATGGACGCCCCGGAGGGCGCGGGTTCGATCCTGCTGGCCGCCGCCGACCCGGGCGCCGCGTCCGGCGCCTACCTCGGGCCGCGGTTCGGCCTCGTCGGGGAACCCCGCCCGGCGCGGCTCAACCGGCGCATGCGGGACGACGCGACGGCGGGCCGCCTCTGGTCCGTCGCCGAGGAGATCACGTCGACCGCGGTCCCGGCCCGGTGACCGGCGCCGTGCCCGGGGGCAAGCGGGTACCCGTCCCCGACCAGACCGGCCGCACCGTCGTCGTCACGGGTGCCAACAGCGGTACGGGACGCGAGGCCGCGCAGCGGTTCGCGGCCGCCGGTGCCCGCGTGATCCTGGCGGTGCGCGACCCGGCGAAGGGGGCCGACGCGCTGGCCGAGATCCGGGCGGCGTGGCCGGACGCGCGGGCCGAGGTGCGGGTGCTCGACCTCGCCGACCTGGCGTCGGTCCGGGCCTTCGCGGACGGGCTCGCGCGCGACGTCGGCCACCTCGACGCGCTCGTCAACAACGCGGGCATCTCGATCCCGCCGGAGCGGTACGAGACGGCCGACGGTCACGAGCTGCAGTGGGGCACCAACTTCCTGGGCCCGTTCGCGCTGACCAACCTGCTGCTGCCGCTGCTCCTGGCGGCGCCCGCGCCGCGGGTCGCCACGATGTGCTCGTACGCCGCGAACCAGGGCCGGATCGACTTCGACGACCTCGACTGGGAGCGCCGCGCGTACCGGGCGCTGCCCGCCTACGCGCAGTCCAAGCTGGCCGACCTGCACCTTGCGCGGCACCTCGCCCAGGTGGCCCGACGGCGCGGCTGGTCGCTGGTCAGCACGGCCGCCCACCCCGGCCTGACCCGCACCAACCTCCAGGTCACCGGCCCGAGCATGGGCAAGGACGAGCCCGTCCGCTGGTCGAGCGGCCTGCTCCCGATGGCGGCCCCGGAGGACGGCGTCGGCTCGCTCCTGGTGGCCGCCACCAGGCAGGACGCCGCCCAGGGCGCCTACTACGGGCCCCGGTACGGGCTGGCCGGGCCGCCGCGGCAGGCCCTGCTCAACCGGCGCATGCGCGACGCCGCGACGGCGGCCCGGCTGTGGGCCGTCGCGCAGGATGTCACGTCCACGGCCCTGCCGGCGGCCCGGAGCTAGGCTGAGCGACATGCCCACCCCCCGTGCCGACGTCGGACGTGCCGCGACACCGACGCGCATCCTGGAGGCCGCTGCCGAGGAGTTCGCGCGGTACGGGCTCGCCGGTGCGCGCGTGGACCGGATCGCGGTGGGGGCGTCGGCCAACAAGCAGCGCATCTACGCGTACTTCGGCGGCAAGGAGGCGCTGTTCGACCAGGTGGTGAGCGCGCGGATCCTCGACCTGCTGGACGCCGTGCCCTTCACCGCGGACGACCTGCCCGGCTACGCCGTGCGCCTGTTCGACTTCACGGTGGGCCACCCCGAGCTGGTGCGGCTCCTGCTCTGGCACACGCTGGAGCGGCCGGGCGTGCTCGGCGCCCTGGAGCGGTCGGCGACGTCGAGCGCGGCCAAGGTCGAGGCGCTGCGCGACGTCCAGGCGCGGCACCCCGACCGGATCGACGCCACGGTGCCGGCCGACCGGCTGCTCGGCCAGCTGCTCGCCGTGGTGCACGGTTCGGTGCTGACCGTGGGCGGGATCCTCGCGGTCCCGGAGGGCACGGAGGCGGCGGACGACGTGCGCGCCGACGTCCGCCGCGCCGTCACCCGGATCGTCGCCCCGGCTTCCTCCGCGTGACCTCCTGCTCGCCCCGGCGCCAGCAGCGCCGGTGTCAGAAGCCGCGGGCGAGCGCCGCGCCCGCAGCGAGCCAGGCCCGGCGCGTCTGCGGGCGCAGGGCGCGGTAGACGAGCTGGCCGTCGACCATGGCCGGGTCGAACGGGACGGTGACGACCTCGCGCGCCAGCGAGCGGTACCCCTGGGCGACGCGGCGCAGGTCGGCGGGCGTCGCCTTGGGGTCCGACTGGCTCACCACGACGACGGCCTTGCGGGCCAGGTCCGCCATGTGCTCCCCGCGGTTCGCCAGGGCCTCCAGCAGCAGCGCACCCGCCTCGGCGTGGTCGTCGCGGGTGCTGGTGGCGACCACGAGCTGGTCGGTGTGGTCGATCATGCGCAGCCACATCGGGTCGGACTCGTCGTTGCCGGAGTCGATGAAGATCATCCGGTAGTACTTGGAGAGCACCGCGTGGATCGCGTCGACGTCCTCGGACGAGATGCGCTGCTCGTGCGCGAGCGCCATCGGCTTGGACCGCAGCACGTCGAACCGGTCGCGCGACTGGTGGTGCACGAACCAGGCGAGGTCGGCGAGCTGCGCCGTCGGGCCCAGGAAGTGCTCGGTCTGCGGGATCAGGTCCAGCAGGGTCGCCTCGTGCGGGCCCTGCTCGGTGCGCCAGCCCAGCGTGCCGCGCGTCTGGTTGTTGTCCCACGCGACGACGCCGGAGCCGCCGTGCGACGAGAAGACCGCGGAGAGGAGCACCGTGGCCGGCGTCTTGCCGGCGCCGCCCTTGCCGTTCACGATCGAGATGGTGCGGGGTCCGGGCCAGTGCTGGCTCACCACCTGCTCGTCGGCGCGCTCGGCCCGCTCGGTCTCGCCGGGGCGCACCCGCAGCCCGACGCGCGCCAGCACGCCGCGCACACCCTGCGTGGCAGGCTCGTCGAGGCGGTCCTGCACGAGGAAGGACGACCGGCGGTTGTCGCGGCGTCCGCCGTCGTGCCCGGGGCCGGGGCCGAAGGGCTGGTCGGGCTCGGGGGCCGAGGGGCCGAACGAGCCGGCCGCGCCCTGCGGGCCCGGGGCCCGGGGCGCCGGATCCTGCTGCGGCAGGCCGTGCTGCGGTGTGCCTTGCGGCGGCATGCCCTGCGGCGCGGGGCCCTGCGGGCCGGGCGGGTCCTGCGGGGGTACCTCCGGCTGGAAGCCCTGCTGGCCGACGCCGCTCGGAGCGGCAGCGTGCTGACCCGCTCCGTGCTGTCCGACGCCGTTGTGGACGACGCCGTGCTGTCCGACGCCGTGCTGCCCGAAGGCCTGCTGCCCGACGTCCTGCTGGTCGGCATGGCCCATGACGCTGGTCCGCTGCGGCACCGCGGCCTGGACCGCCTGCGCGGCCCCCGCGCCGCCGTCCTGCACGACCCTGCCGTCGGGGTGGACGGTCAGGCCGGTGGGCCCCTCGGGGCCCAGGGCCTGGACCTCGACCGCCAGCCCGATGCTCGCCGAGTACTCCATGACGAGGCGCATGACCTCGCTGCGGGCCTCGCCCAGGCTGTTCCGGTAGACGGGCACCGTCTGGCCGTTGATCGTCACCTGGCCTGAGCCGTCGTCTCGCACGACCACATCGGCGCGCGGCCACCCCGCGGTTTGGACGCTCACTCGCGTGCTCCCCTTCTCCGGTCGCCGGACATCGTCGTGGCGAGTTCATGAACGCGCACAGGGTACCGGTGGCTTTCACCCGTCATGTTTCGGCGCCGAACCACCGGCGCACCTGGTCCAGCAGGTCCTGCTGGTCGGCGCCCACCCAGGCCACGTGGCCGTCCGGCCGCAGCAGGACGGCGGGCACGTCCAGCGCGGCGTCGGCGTCGACCACGTGGTCGACCCGGTCGGCCCACCCCTCGACCGTGAGCCGGCCGGTGCGGTCCAGCAGCAGGCCGCGGCCGGTGCGCAGGAGCTCGTGGAGCCGGCCCTGCCGCAGGGCGACGTCGGGCAGCCGCCGCCCGAGCAGCGCGGGCCCGGCGCCGAGGTCGTAGCGGATGCCGGTCGCGGTGACCTTCTCCACCAGGAGCCGGCGCACGTCCTCGAGGTCCATCAGCTCGGTCAGCAGGCGGCGCACGGCCTGCGGGCCCGGCCCGGGGGAGAGCAGCACGTGCTGGGCGCGCGTGGTGTCCAGCACGTCGGCGGCCACCGGCCGGCGCTCGGCCGCGTAGCTGTCCAGCAGCCCGTCCGGGGCCCGGCCCGTCACCTCGGCGGCCAGCTTCCAGCCCAGGTTGAACGCGTCCTGGACCCCGAGGTTGAGGCCCTGCCCGCCGTACGGCGGGTGGACGTGCGCGGCGTCCCCGGCGAGCAGCACGCGGCCGGCGCGGTAGCGGTCGGCCAGCCGGGTGGCGTCGCCGAAGCGGGACAGCCAGCGCGGCGAGTGCGCGCCGAAGTCGGTGCCGGCGAGCTTGCGCACCTGCCGGCGCAGCTCGTCCAGGGTGGGCGGGACGGCGCGGTCCTCGGCCACGCCGTCGGCGGGCGCGCCGAGCCGGTACAGGCCGTCGCCGAGCGGCATGGCGCCGAAGTCGTTGTAGGTCTTGCGGACCTCCGCGACGGCCGCGTCGATCGTCTCGGCGGACGCGGTCAGCTCCACCTCGCCCAGCAGGGTCTCGTGGGTGCTGGGCTCACCGGGAAAGCCGATGCCGAGCAGCTTGCGCACGGTGCTGCGGCCGCCGTCGCAGCCCACCAGGTAGCGCGAGCGCAGCCGCGTGCCGTCGGCCAGCTCGGCGGTCACGCCGTCGTCGTCCTGGCTCAGCCCGGTGACCTCGTGGCCGTACCGGATCTCGACGCCCAGCTCGGCGGCGTGCTCGCGCAGCAGACGTTCCGTGACGGGCTGCGGGATGCCGAGGACGAACGGGTACGCGGTGTCCAGCCCGGCGGGCATGGGCCCGCTGATGCCCGCGAAGCCGCCGACGGGGTACTGCTTGCCCAGCGGCAGGAACCGGTCCAGCAGGCCGCGCTGGTCCAGGATCTCCAGGGTGCGCGCGTGCAGGCCGAGCCCGCGGACCACCTTGGTCGGCTCGGCGTCCTTCTCCAGCACGAGCACCCGCACGCCCCGCAGCCGCAGCTCACAGGCGAGCATCACGCCGGTGGGGCCGCCCCCGGCCACGAGCACCTCGGGCACGTTCGTGTCGGTCGCGTTCACGTCGGTCACCAGAACCTCGTTTCGTCAGGCGCCAAAACCGGCGACGGCCGACGATTCTGCGCCCCCACAGGCCCCTTGCCGCAAGCCCCCCACTGCGTTATACGTTGAAACTGGCAGGAAAGCGCGGCGCCCGGCTCTACTCCTCACCGCGGACCCTAGGCTCTGGTCCCGGGCAGCCGCCGGCAAGTGATCGGCAAAAGGTCAGGTGATCGGCAACTCGAGTTGCCGATCACCTGACCTTTTACCGATCACCCGCTTCGTGAACCTCGGCTCACGCGGCGCGGGCCGCTCTGTGCCGGATGGCGCGGGCGTAGTCCGCGCGTGGGACGTGCGGCGTCACGTGGAGCACCATGCTGGCCTCGGCCGGGGTGCGGTCCGCCTTGTGCGAGTTGCACTCGTAGCAGGCGGCCACGAGGTTCATCCACGTCGAGGGCCCGCCCCGGGACCGCGGCAGGATGTGGTCCACGGTCTCGGCGGGGCCGCCGCAGTAGGCGCACAGGCCGTCGCGGCGCTTGACGCCGAGCTTGGTGCACGCGGGCGCCCCGCCCGACTTGTAGAGCCACCGCATCGTCACGTACCGGACCAGCCGCAGCACGCGCGGTAAGGGGAACGGCCCGAAGGAGCGGCCGTCGACCGCCTCCTCCACGACCGCGACCTCGCGCACGAGCATGTGGATGGCGTGCCGGACCGATACCCGGTGCAGCGGCTCGTAGCCGGCATTGAGGACTAGGACGTCGGCCACGGGCCTGCTCCTTCCGGTGAGCTTGTCGTCTCGGTTCTTGTCTTTCGGGTGGTGCTGGCTGTGGTGCTGTTCAGCCCCGGGACGACAAGAGCCGCCCGGGAACAAGATGTCCCGAGGCGGCTCACGTTCACTGGTCCGGCCATTGCCGGATCAAGAGCGTATGGCGCCCCGGATGGCCTCGCGGCCGTCCCAGAGGTGCTGCGCGGTGGTCGGGTAGGACGACTCGGTGGCAGCACTGGCCTTGCTCAGGCCTGCGGCCCGGAGCGTGATGCGGGTGCGAACCATCGTGTGTCTCGTCCTTTCCGGTGGTCTCGGATGTGGCTGTTGGTCGTGCTGGCGTCGTGGAACAGGCGGTCACGGACACACAACCTGCCGCCACGGCACCAGTCCGTGTGTGAAGAAAGGTACAACGAGGACTTGGTAGCGTCTATGGCTTTTCCGGAACTGCAACCCAAGGATGCATCAAGTGTGCGGCGTGGCGCGGTCCCACGGCGTGTCGCGGGCCGCACCGAGCTCGGCCTGTGCCCCGTCTACCAGCTCACGGGCTCGCGGATGATCGGGCACGTCATGCAGTGCCCGCCGCCGCGCCCGCGGCCCAGCTCGCCGCCCGCGATCTCGATGACCTCGATGCCGGCCTTGCGCAGCAGGTCGTTGGTGGTCGTGTTGCGGTCGTAGGTGAACACGACGCCCGGCTCGACGGCGACGGAGTTGTTGCCGCTGTCCCACTGCTGGCGCTCCGACTCGTAGACGTCGCCGCCGGTCTCGATGACCCGCAGCTGGCCCAGCCCGGAGACCTGCCCCACCACGTCGAGGAAGGACGAGCGCCCGGCGTCGGTCACCGAGACACCGAGCGGCCCGGAGTCGGGGCGCAGCACGAACGGGTGCACGCGGTCCACGATCCGCGGGTAGACGGTCACGGTGTCGACGTCGACGAACGTCATGATCGTGTCCAGGTGCATGGCCGCGCGCAGCCGCGGCATGCCCGCCACCACGATCTGCTCGGCCGCGCCCGCCTGGAACAGCGAGGCCGCGACCTGGGTGATCGCCTGGCGCGACGTGCGCTCGCTCATGCCCATCAGCACGGTCCCGTTGCCGATCGGCATGATGTCGCCGCCCTCGAAGGTGGCCTCGCCGTGGCTGCTCTCCGGGTCGCCCCACCACACGCGGCTGCCCACGAAGTCGGGGTGGAACGAGTAGATCGCCTTCATGAGCAGCGTCTCGTCCCGGCGTGCCTGCCAGTACAGCGGGTTCAGCGTGAGGCCGCCGTAGATCCAGCAGGTCGTGTCGCGCGTGAACAGCGTGTTCGGCAGCGGGGGCATGAGGTACTCGCGCGCGTCGGGGCTGAGGTCCGCCAGCGCGCGGAAGCCCGGCGGCAGCTCCGGCACGTCGGCCACGGCGAGGCCGCCGATCAGGTACCGGGCCAGCTCGTGCTCCGGCAGGGACTCCAGGTACTCGCGCGTCGCCTCGACCAGGCCGTTGCCCACGATCTCGGGCACGATCTTGCGGTCGAGCAGCCAGTCGCGCGCCCCCGGCACGCGCAGCGTCTCGGCGAGCAGGGCGTGCAGCTCGACGACGTCGACGTCGCGCTCCCGCAGCTCGGCCACGAAGTCGGCGTGGTCCTGCTGGGCGCGCTCGACCCACAGGACGTCGTCGAACAGGAGGCCGGCGGAGTTGGACGGGGTGAGGCGCTGGTGGGCCAGCCCGGGGGCGCAGACCAGGACCTTGCGCAGGCGGCCCACCTCGGAGTGGACGCCGTACGCCGACGAGGGTGTGCCGGCCGGGGGCGGTGTGCTGTCGATGGTGTTCATCGGGCGATAACGGTACTCACCCGACCGCCGTCGTGCCGAGCAGGGAGCCGATCGCGAAGGTCGCGCCGAGCGCGAGCGCCCCGCCGACGACGACGCGCGCCGTGGCGCGCACCCGCGGCGCGTCGCCGATCCAGGCCGCGAGCCAGCCCGTGCCCGCCAGCGCCGCGAGCACGACGACGAACGTGACGCCGACCCGCCAGGGCTCCGGGATCAGGAGCACGGCCGCGAGCGGCAGGACCGCGCCGAGCGTGAACGCGACGGCGGACGCGAGCGCGGCGTGCCAGGGGCTGACCACGCCGTCCTCGTCGATGTTGAGCTCGGCCTCCAGGTGGGCGGCGAGCGCGTCGTGCTCGGTGAGCTCGACGGCGACCTGGCGGGCGGTGGCGGGGGACAGGCCCTTGGCCTCGTAGAGCTCGGTGAGCTCCGCCAGCTCCTCCTCCGGCATGGTGGCGAGCTCGGCCTTCTCCTTGGCGATGAGAGCCTTCTGGGTGTCGGACTGGCTGGAGACCGACACGTACTCGCCCAGCGCCATCGAGATCGCGCCACCGACGAGGGCGGCGACGCCGGCGGTGAGGATCGGCCCGGTCTGCGACGTCGCCGCCGCGACGCCGACGGCGACCGCGGCGACCGAGACGATGCCGTCGTTCGCGCCGAGCACCCCGGCGCGCAGCCAGTTCAGGCGCTCGGCGAGCCCGTTGGTGTGGGGTTCGTCGGCGTGGCCGACGGCGGGGCGGCCGGTGTCCGGACGTTCCGCGCCGGACGGTGGTGTGGTCATGTGCTCAGGCAACCAGGAGTCGGCGTGGGAGGCCAATGTCGGGGCCGAGGTTGGGCAGCCTCACCTTGCCGCGCTGCCCTCCGCTTCGAGACCGGGGTTTCTTCGCTTTCAGCCGCCCCAAAGCGAAGAAACCCCGGCCTCGAAGCGGATCAGGACGGCGGCGGTGCGGTCTGTGCCGGCGCGAGGGCCGACCGCGTGCCGGCGTCGGCCGTTGCGTATACGCACTGATACGCCTCATCACCTGCGAAGTGATGTCTTTCTTGGCAAAGTCGACCCATCAAGGGTGAGCGTCCGGGGCTCGCCGCCGCGATCGAGCTGCTCGCCAGGTCCGGCCCATCCTTGGGCCGGCCTGTGGTCGACTCGATCAAGGGCTCGGCGGTGCACAACCTGAAGGAGCTCCGCGGTCGCTGAGCGTCGGTACGAGCAGTGGCTCATCGGCGAGTACGACGAGGAGGCGTGACACATGGCGCGTTCATGGAACAAAGTGAAGGACGACGCGGTCGCGGCTGGGCTGGACGAGATGCGGGCGGCCGAGATCATGGCTGCGATGCGCGAGCAGGTGCGCGCATACAAGCTCGCTGACATCCGCCGGGCGCAGCACATGACCCAGGCCGTGATCGCACAGGGGATGGGTGTGGCGCAGCCGCGAGTGTCCGCGATCGAGCACGGCCGGATCGACTCGACCGAGCTGGGCACGCTGCGGTCGTACGTGGAGGCGCTCGGCGGCCGGCTGCGCGCGACGAGTTCGTCGTCGTGCAGGGCTGACCCCGCGCCCTGCGGTCCTGCTGAAGCCGGGTGTGACGTGGAGGCGGCCCGCCTCGGAAGGTTCGGTGGTCAAGTCCCCCAGGCAGGCAACCAGGAGTCGGTGCGCGAGGCTGGCGTCGGGGGTGGGGTCGGAGAAGCTCACCTTGCCGTGCCGGCGGACGGGCATGCCGTCCGTCTGCCGGCCGTCCCCGCGCCTACCCCGCGCGCTGGGTGCGGGGGAGCCCGGTGGCTGGGGCAGTCGCCGTCCAGCTGGCCAGCATCCGCAGAGCATCCTCCGAGCGTGATCCTTCAGGGGCCATGTAGACGACGATCTTCTGGTCGGTGGCCGCCGGCACGTCGAGGGCCTCGTAGTCGACCGAGAGTGGTCCGGCGACGGGATGCGTCATACGGATCGTGCCGAAGCCGCAGCGGAAGATGCCGTGGTCGGCCCAGAGGCGCCGGAAGTCGGCGCTCTTCACGGTGAGCTCGCCCACCAGCTCGTTGAGCGTGGGGTTGTCGGGGTGGGCGCCGGCGTCGGCGCGCAGCACGGCGGCAGCCTCGGCGGCGATGACCTCCCAGTCGTCGTACAGCGCGCGCGCCTCGGCCGAGAGGAACGTCCAGCGCGCCATGTTGCGCTCGCGCTGCGGGAGCGTGCTGAGGTCCGAGAAGACCGCTCGGGCCAGTGAGTTCATGGCCAGGACCTGCATCCCGAGGCCCATGACGAGCGAGGGCGAGGTGGTGAACGCAGCGAGGGTTCGGCGGACGCTCGGCCGTACCCGCTGAGCGGCCGACGCGGCAGTCGAACGCCGCGACTCTGGTTGGGTCTGGAGGGACACGAGCGTGAACAGGTACTCGCGCTCGGTCGGATTGAGGCGTAGGGCATCGGCGACGGAGCTGAGTACCGCGTCGGACACCTGCCGGGTGCGTCCCTGCTCGAGCCGGGCGTAGTAGTCGACGCTCACGCCAGCCAGCTGAGCCACCTCCTCGCGGCGTAGCCCGGGTACGCGCCGCGCGAGACCCGGCCCGTGCGTTCCGGCCCGGGGCAGGCCGACCTCGGACGGGCGGAGCCTCGCCCGGCTCGCGCGGAGAAATTCCTTCAGCTCGTCGCCGCTGTCCATAGGCCAAGTGTGCGCCGTCTCCGGCGCGCCTGACCCGGCGAAGGTAGCACTGCCAGTCCTCGGCAGAACCGTGCCTGCTCCGGCGCTCAACGGCGCCTCCTGGCTGGTTGTACTGATCGAGGCCGCCGCTCGGCGCGGCCAGGGTCCTGGAAGGAACACACATCATGAGCACGACGCAGAACACGACACAGGGCACGAGCCGGCACGACGTCATCATCGTGGGCGGCGGGTCGGCCGGCGCGGTGCTGGCCAACCGGTTGAGCAGCGATCCCGCACGATCGGTGCTGCTCCTGGAGGCCGGCACCGCCTACCCGACGACCGGAAACCCGGACGTCGTCCTGAACCCCTCGATCGTGGGCGGCGACGCCGAGCACGACTGGGGCTATGTCGCCCGTGGCACGGACCGCAACGGCGCGGTGCCGGCCCTGCGCGGAAAGGTGCTCGGCGGGAGCTCCGCCGTGAACGCGACGGTCGCTCTCCGCGCCCGGAAGGACGACTTCGACAAGTGGACGGCGCACGGGCTCACCGGCTGGTCGTTCGCCGAGGTGCTGGAGACCTACAAGGCGCTCGAGCGGACGCCAGACGGCGAGGACGCGCTGCGCGGGCGCACCGGCCCGTTCCCGATCCGCCAGCGCACGTACGACGAGGTCACGCCGTCGATCCGGGCCTTCATCGACGCGAGCGTCGCAGAAGGGCTCAAGCGGATCGGCGACCCTAACGGCGCCGAGCAGGACGGTGTCTCACCGAATCCGCTCAACACCGTGGACGGCGTGCGGCAGAGCACGGCCCTGACCTACCTCACCAACGAGGTGCGCTCCCGGGCGAACCTGACGATCGCCGGCGGCGTCGAGATCGACCGGGTGCTGTTCGAGGGCACCACCGCCGTCGGCGTCCTAGCCGCCGACGGCCGGGAGTTCCGTGCGGGCGAGGTGGTGCTCTCCGCGGGCACGTATGGCAGTGCCGCGATCCTGCTGCGCTCCGGCGTCGGGCCGAAGGAGGACCTGGAAGACCTCGGTATCGACGTTCTCGCGGACCTGCCCGTCGGCAAGCACCTGCAGGACCACCCCTTCTACTACAACGCGTACGCCCTGAAGCCAGGGGCCCTCGCGATGACGCCCGCCGCCGGCGCCCTCGTCTGGACCCGGTCGAGCGAGGCCGAGGGGGACGAGCTCGACCTGCAGATCTCGGCCACGCACCTCATCGACCCCGCCTACAGCCCGACGGGCGGGGCGATCGTGCTCGCGATCGCCGTGGTGCAGCCCGAGTCCACGGGCTCGCTCAAGCTCCGGAGCCGGGACCCGCTGGACGCGCCGGTCATCGACCTCAACTTCCTGGCGACCCCGCGCGACCGGTCCCGCATGCTCGAGGGCGTGCGGCTCAGCCGCAGGATCGCCCGCACCCCGGACTTCGCCGAGGTGGCTGAGAGCGAGATGACGCCCGGTGAGCAGGTGCAGTCGGACGTGGACCTGGAGCGCGTCATCGACGAGCAGATCGCGTCCTACGCCCACCCCACCTCGACCGTGCCGATGGGCGGTGCCGAGGACAAGCAGGCGGTGGTGGACGGGGGCGGCGCAGTGCGTGGCCTGACCGGGATCCGGGTGATCGACGCGTCGATCATGCCGCTCGTGCCCTCGACGGCGACGAACCTGACGACGATCATGCTCGCCGAGCACATCTACCGGAACACCCTGACGGCGTAGACCGGCCGGGCGGTCGAGGGTCCCGGCCGGAACGCACCTACTTCGGGGTGCGCTCGCCGACCGGGACCTCGACCGCCAGCGTGTTGCCCTCCTGGGCCAGCGGGCACGTCCACGCCGGGTCGTAGGCGCAGGACGGGTTGTAGGCGAAGTTGAGGTCGAGCACCAGGTCGCCGACGCCGAAGTCGTCGGGGCCGCCGCCCTCCCCGCCGTCCGACCCGCCGGTGTGCCCGAGCCAGGAGCCCTTGATCGTGTCGATGAGGTAGCGGCCGCCGCCGTAGGTGCCGCCGGGCGGGCCGGCCAGCGCGTCCTTGATCGGCACGAACAGGCCGCCGCCGTAGGAGCCGAGGCGCCAGACGTCGAGGGTGCCGAGGTCGCCCAGGGCGTCGGACCCCAGCGCGACCGTGCCGAGCAGCTCGAACGGCACCACGCCGTCGGTCCCCGTGGGGACGTCGAGGCGGCGCGGGGCGCCGTCGGGCCCGGGCTCGGCCGGGACGATCGGGGCGCTCAGGCGCCAGGCCGGGTCGTACGGGGTGACGGTCAGCCCGGTGAAGCCGGGCCGCTCCTCCGGCAGGATCGGGGAGACCGGATGGGTCGCGAAGAGCTCGTCCCGGGCGGCGATCCAGCCCGCGTGCGCGGCGGCCGGGTTCACGACGGCGCGGGTGCGGGCCTCGGCGTACAGCGCGAAGACGCGCCGCCGCCAGTCCGCGGTCTGGAGCGCTGTGATGGCGGGGGAGGTGGTGGCGGCGTGCGTCATGCGTCCGACACTACCTACCGTGGGTGACACACCGCGGGCGGGGCCTCACACGGGCACCCGGAGCGTCGCGGTGTAGCCCGCGGCCACCGAGCCGGACACCTTCGCCAGCTGCAGCGCGTACCCGTCGGAGAACACGTTGTCGGAGTCGAGGGTGACGCCCTTCAGGTTGGTCACGCTCTGCTCGTAGCCCGTCGTCGCGTACACGGTGTCGCACACGTCCTGGGGCAGGGCGAGCTGCGAGGTGCGCATGCGGTTGGTCGCGCTGGTGGCGTCGTCGAGCGACGGGTAGACCTCGAAGTGGATGTGCGGCCAGCGGCCCGCGTAGCAGGCGGGGAAGATCGAGGTGAAGGTGACCGTGCCGGCGGCGTCGGCCTCCTGGACTCCGCGCAGGTAGTTCTGGTCGGCGACGTCGTACATCGAGTACCTGCCGTCGCGGTCGCAGTGCCACGCGTAGACGGCGGCGCCCGCGACAGGGGTCCCGGCGTCGCCGTCGCCCGACACGTCCACGACGCTCAGGGAGAAGGTGAGCGGGACGCCGTCGGCGGTACCGGACGAGTCGCCGAAGCTGGAGGTGATGTCGCTGCGCACCACGCCCGTCATGGTCAGGGCGTCGGGTCCGTTGGTGCCGTCGGCGGGGTAAGGGCCGCCCGTCTCCTCGGGGATCTCGCCCTTCCCGACATCGGCCTGCGACACCTCGCCGGGCGCGCCCCCGCCCGGGCCGCCCTCCGGCGGCGCGCCGCCCGGGTTGCCCGACGGCGCGCCGCCGGGGGCGCCGGTCGAGCCCGACGAGCCGGAGCCGGGTGAGCAGGCTGCCAGCGCCGCGGCGAGACCGCCGGCGGTCAGCAGGCCGAGGGCGTGCCGCCGGTTCAGAAGGGTCGGCAGGTCGTGCGAGAGCCCGAGGTCGTGGGGCTCGGGGGCTTCGGGCTGCTCGCGTCCGGTGTGAGGGGAGGTCATGCCCGGAAACTAGGACCTGGTGCTGTGCCCCGCCCGCCAGACGGCTGAGAGTGCGCTGTCACCGGCGCTCGAACAGCTCGTAGACCCGCTCCAGGCGGTCGTAGGCCTCGTCGAACCACTCGTCGGACACGGGCACGGCGGTCGTCACGTCCGTCAGCAGGCCCATCCGGTCGCGGACGGCGACGACGAGCCTGTCGTCGTGCTCCCAGCGGACGTGCACCTCGGTCGCCTTCTGATCCGCGCGCCAGGCGACGTCGTGCCCCAGGTCCAGCGCGTCGAGGACCTCCCGCCAGGCGTCCAGGTCATCATCCGCGACGAGCGTCGGCAGCGCGCCCCGGACTCCGTTCCCGGCGGACAGGTCCCCGCAGTCGATCTCGATCGTGCCGCTCGCCTGGATGACGCGTCCGTCCTGTGGGGCGAGCGAGTCGATGCGGAGCGCCACGACGTTCCCGTCGTTCCCGAAACGGAAGAGCTCGCACGGCAGTCCTGCGGGTCGGCCCGCATCCTGTGATGTCACGGGCGCGAGTCAACCACGGCCCACCGACACCCGGGATCAGGCCTTCGGCGTCAGCCGGATGACCGGCATCTCCCGGTCGGTGGTCTGCTCGTACCGGCGGAAGTTCGCGGCCTCGGCGGTGATCCTGCGCCAGGCCTCGGCCCGCTCGGCGCCGTGGAGCTCCGCGGCGGTCACGGAGACCTTGCGGCCGCCCTGCTCGACGGTGACCTGGTCCGGGTGCGCGGCGAGGTTGAGGTACCAGGCGGGGTTGGTGGCGGCGCCCCAGGCGGACGCGACGACGAGCCAGGTGTCGTCCGGCCCGGGGAACCACGCGAGCGGCGTCTGCCGGGGCTCCCCGCTCCTGCGCCCGACGGTCGTCAGGACCAGGAGGTTCTTTCCCATGGTCGTGGACCGGGTCCGCCGCGCGTGCCCCATCATCAGCCGGTTCAGCCAGCGGAACACGGGGCCGGGCACCCGCGCTCCGCGGGTGCCCGTGGGGTGGGAGAAGCTCATGGCGGGACCTTACTGCCGGGCGACCGGGGTGCGCGGCCGCCCGTTGTCGGCGCGGGGGCGTCAGGCCTTGGGTGTCAGGTGGATGACCGGGATCTCCCGGTCGGTGGTCTGCTCGTACTTGCGGAAGCCTGGTGCCTCGTCGGTGATCTGCTTCCAGACCTGCGCGCGCTCCGTGCCGTGCAGCTCGCGCGCGGTCACCGCGACCTTGCGGCCTGCCAGCTCGACGGTCACCTGGTCCGGGTGCGCCGCGAGGTTGAGGTACCAGGCCGGGTTGGCCTGCGCACCGGCCGCCGACGCCGCGATGAACCAGCCGCCGTCGGGCGCCGCGAAGTAGCCGACCGGGTTCTCGCGGGGCCGGCCGCTCTTGCGGCCGACGGTGGTCAGCACCAGCAGCGACATGCCCATCGTCTTGCCGTCCGCGCGCCGGGCGCGGCGGGCGATCAGCTTGTTGAAGAAGCGGGTGGACCGGCCCGGCTGCCGCGCGCCGCGCGTGCCGGTCGGATGGGTGAAGCTCATGGTGCCGCCTTCCGGTCGGACGTCCGAGAAAAGGTTCGTACCATTGACTATACATGGCATGAACCATGTTGGCTGTGTACCTTTGACGAGTGATGCCCGACGAGACTCCCGACGCCTTGCTGGGCTGCGCCGCGCACGGCATCGGGGGCATGCCCGAGCTCGTGGAGCTCGCCGTGGTGCTGACCGCCACCGTCGCCCGCGTCGCCGAGGAGCACGAGCTCACGCCCATGCAGGGCCGCCTGCTCTGCGGCCTCGGTGACCAGCCCCAGCGCATGGTCGACCTGGCGCAGCTCCTGGGCATCGAGAAGGCGGCGCTCACCGGCCTCGTCGACCGGGCCGAGCGGCGCGGGCTGCTGGAGCGCGGCCCGGTGCCGGGCGACCGCCGGGCGGTCCAGGTGTCGCTGACCGACGCCGGGACCCAGGCGGTGGCCGCCTTCGAGGACGGCGTCACAAGGGCACTCGACGGGCTGCTGGCCACGCTGCCGGCGATCGACCGGCCGGAGTTCCGCCGCCTGGCGTCGGCCGTCGTCGTGGCGGCCCGGGGTGTGCGCGCGGCCTAGGATCACGGGGTGCTGCGACTCTCCGACGTCACCTACCTCGTCCGCGACCACGACGAGGCGATCACCTTCTTCGTCGATGCCCTCGGGTTCGCCCTGCGGGAGGACGAGACCAATGCGGCAGGCCGCCGCCGCGTCGTCGTCGGCCCCGCCGACGGCGGGACCGGCCTCGTGCTCGCGCTGCCGGGCGCCGACGACGTCGTCGGGCGCCAGGCCGGCGGGAAGGTCGCGTTCTTCCTCGAGACCGACGACTTCGCCGCGCAGCACGCGCGGATGCTCGCGGCGGGCGTGCGGTTCCGGGAGGAGCCGCGGTACGAGGTCTACGGCACTGTCGCCGTCTTCGAGGACCTGTACGGCATGCCGTGGGACCTGATCGAGCCGCCGTCGGGCGCCTGAGGCCTCAGGGCGCGTCAAGACCGAAGGCCCCCGAGGCGTGCCTCGGGGGCCTTCGGCGTGGCGGAGGGGACGTCAGCCGCAGTGCTCGAACGGGCTCGTGTAGCTGGTGGAGCCCACCGAGCCGCCCCACTTGACGCAGGTGCCGGGTGCGGACCGCTTGACCGGGCCCGCGTAGTACCCGTAGCTGCCGGAGTCGGTGGTGCGCGACGCGCCCTGCGGCTCCAGGAAGGCCGAGACCGCGCTCGGGGTGCCGAGGTTGGTCGACTTCAGCGTGACCACGCAGTTGTTGCCGGTGCCGGAGTTGTACAGGAGGTAGGTCCGGCCCACCGTGCCGAGCGCGGCCTGGTCGACCACCGCGAAACCGCTGCCGCAGACCTCCGCCGGCGTGTACGGGTTGCTCGACCCGCAGGCGTTGGTGCTCGTCACGGCCTTCTTCTGGCCCACGGAGACGGTCACGCCGTCGACGGTGGGCGAGGTGTCCACGACGCCGGACGAGTTGCGCTGCTCGTAGTGCAGGTGCGGCGCCGACGAGCCGCCGGTGGAGCCGACGGTGCCGATCACGGTGCCCTGGCTGACCGACATGGTCTGGCCCGCGGCCCGCACCATCGTGGCCAGGTGGGCGTACCGCGTGCGGGTCCCGTCGCTGTGCACGATCTGCACCCACTTGCCGTAGCTGGTGCCGCCCTCGTCGTCGAAGGTGGCGGTGCCGCCGGCCGTGGCCCGGACCGTCTCGCCGTTGATGGCGTCGCTGCCGTAGGTCTGCCAGTCGATGGAGCCGTTGGGGCTGTGGCCCCCGCTCCAGTTGTTGGCGTAGAACGTCTTGCTGCAGTTGAAGGGTGACTTGTGGGAGATCGCCAGCACGCCGGCGCCGCCACCCGGCGTCGTGGCCGGGGAGGCCGTGGCCGACGCCGTCGGCGAGGCGACCAGGGCGAGCGCGGCCAGGGCCGCGAACGCCCACTGCCTGGCGGATCTTCTGCGGAACGGGGAGTTGCCTGTCATTGGTGCTCTCCATCCTGAGGTCTGACTCTTGGTCTGACGCAGGAAGGCTGGCACGGCGCCGGGCCGGTGCCCATGGGGAGGCCTGCCCCTGGACGGCTGCCCGGATCGAGTGCATCCGGAGATCAGCCGGTGACCCGCCCGGCCCCGCCGTCGACGGTGACGGTCTCGCCGTCGCGCAGGGTCGTCATGGCGCCGGGTACCGCGAGCACCGCGGGGATGCCGTGCTCGCGGGCCACGATCGCGGCGTGCGACAGGACACCGCCGGTCTCGGTGACCACGGCGGACACCACGCCGAACAGGGCGGTCCAGGACGGTTCGGTGAAGCGGCACACGAGCACGTCACCGGGGCGCACGCGGGTGAAGTCGTCCGGGCCGTGCACCACACGTGCGGGCCCGGACGCCTGGCCCGGGCTGCCGGGGGCCCCGGCCAGTTCGACGACAAAGCTGTCCGACATGACTTCCTCCCTGGGCGTAAGCGCCCACGTTGACACCGGGCACCGCGGGATGCACGGTGCACTATGACCCACATCCCGGTGCTCGGCAGATCTTCGCAGCCGGAGCTGCTCGTGCTCCACTCCATACGGATCCAGGGCATGGCGGACGACGACGCAGTGGCCGCGCGGTTCGGCCTCGACCACGCGGACGCCCGCGAGCTCCTGCTCGACGACGAGGCGTACGGCTGGGTCCGCCAGGCGGCGTTCGGCAGTACGGCGGGCTGGTCGCTGACGGATCGTGGCCGCGCCGAGGACGACCGGCTCCTCGCCCTGGAGCTGGCCGAGTCGGGAGCGCACGCCGTCGTCGAGGAGGCGCACGAGGTCTTCGGGCCCTTGAACGCGCGCCTGCTCCAGGCGTGCACCGACTGGCAGCTGCTCCCCGCGGAGGACGACCGCCTCGCCCCGAACAAGCACACCGACGCGGACTGGGACGCACGCGTGCTGGACGAGCTCGGCGCGCTGGGCGTCGAGCTGACGCCGCTCGTCGCCTCGCTCGCCGCGGTGCTGGCCCGGTTCGACGGGTACGACACGCGGTTCGCCCGGGCGCTCGAGCAGGCGCGCGCCGGGCAGACCGAGTGGGTGGCCGGGACCGGCATCGGCTCGTGCCACGCCGTCTGGATGGAGCTGCACGAGGACCTGCTCTCGACCCTGGGGATCCCGCGCGGCGCGTGACGGCCCGCGTGACGGCCCGTGCAGTGCGTAGTACCTGGTCCGGCCGCTAGGTTCGTCGCATGGCGACCCGGCACCTGTACCTGGCCCGGCACGGCGCGGCGGACGCGTTCGGCGAGCTGACCGACGTCGGACGGCGGCAGGCGGACCTGCTGGGTGCGCGGCTGTCCGCGCTGCCGGTCGACGCGGTGTGGCACTCGCCGCTGCCGCGGGCGGTGGCGAGCGCGCGCGTGCTCGGCGAGCACCTCCCGGGGGTCCCGGTCGCGGAGGCGGCCGAGCTGGTCGACCACGTGCCGTACGTGCCCGCCGCGCCGGACCTCCCGCCGGCCTGGGCCGGCTTCTTCGACGGGTTCGACGACGACGAGCGCGCCCCTGGCGAACGTCTCGCCCAGGAGCTGGTCGACCGGTTCGCGCGGCCCGCCGACGCCGAGACCCACGAGGTGCTGGTCACCCACGCGTTCCAGGTCGCGTGGCTGCTGCGGCACGCGCTCGACGCGCCTCCGGCCCGCTGGCTCGGCCTGAACAGCGGCAACGCCGCGCTGACCGTGATCGAGTACCGCGACCGCCTGCCACCCACGGTCGTGCTGTTCAACGACATGGGCCACCTGCCCGCCGACCTGCGCTGGACGGGCTTCCCGCCGTCGGCGCGGCCCTGACCCGCCCCCGGTCCGGCGCGGCCTAGTTGATCAACCCCGCCCAGCGGCGCGACCGGTCCACCAGCGCGACCCGGTTCAGGGCGTCGACCTCCTGCTGGGTGTGCCAGGCGACGCCGTCGGTGGAGCCGTTCTCCTCGACGCGCAGCTCCCCGCCCGTGATGCGCGCCCGGTAGACGATGCGCAGGGCCTGTCCCGGACGGTCCGCCGCGTGCACGCGCTCGGCCGCCGGGAACACGATGCTGTCGACGCCGAGCAGCCCGTCCAGCTCCACGTCATAGCCGGTCTCCTCGTAGACCTCCCGGACGGCGGCGTCGGCCGGGTGCTCGCCCGGGTCGATGCCGCCGCCGGGCATCGTCCAGCCGTGGTGCGTGCCCTCGGACCAGTGGGGCAGGAGCATCCGGCCCGCCTCGTCGGTGATGACCGCGTACGCGGAGACTCGCAGGTCCATGGTCCCGTCGGTGCTGATGAACATGGTGCCCAGCATGGCGCACCCAGGGCATATGCACGATGCACAACCCCTGGTACGGTCGGCAGCGAGGTCCGGGCCAGGCGTCCGGACGCCCCAGCGCACAGGAGGCTCCGCGTGCACCCCGGACACACCTCGGTCCCCGCCGGCGACGGCCCCTTTCCCGGCGTCGTCGTGGTGCACGACGCCTACGGGATGACCGCCGAGCTGCGCCGCGTCTGCGACCACCTCGCCGCGAACGGCTACCTCGTGCACGCCCCCTCCCTGTACCAGCGCGGACGCTGCCTGCGGCAGACCTTCGCCAGCTTCGTCGCCGACCAGGGGCCCGCCTACGACCGCCTGGAGGAGGCCCGGGCGGCGCTCGCGGCCCGGCCCGACTGCACCGGCCGGGTGGGCGTCATGGGGTTCTGCCTGGGCGGCCGGTTCGCGCTGGTCGCCGCGGGGCGCGGGATGTTCGACGCCGCGGCGGTGAACTACGGCCTGCTGCCCGCGGGCAAGCAGGAGCCGGCGGAGCTCGCCCGGATGCTGTCGGCGCCCTGCCCGGTCGTGGCGAGCTACGGCGGCCGGGACAAGGTGGTCGACGTCGCCGAGGTGGACAAGCTCCGCGCCGGCCTGGAGCGGACCGGGATCCCCGTCGACCTCAAGGTGTACCCCGAGGCGACCCACTCGTTCCTGGCGCAGTACACCGGGGCGCTCGGCATGCTGATCAGGATCCAGGGCATGTCGCACGACCCGGCGGCGTCGGCGGACGCGTGGGAGCGGACGTTCGCGTTCTTCGCCGAGCACCTGGGCGGGCCGACGCCGGCTGCGTCGCCGTCGGCCGAGGGCGGGGCCGCCTGACCCCGGTGCGGGCCCGTCGGCCGGTTCGGGCCCGGCGCAGGTCTGGCGGCCCGTTCGGCCGGGTCAGGCGAACAGCGAGGCCAGCTCCGCGGCCTGCGCCCGCCCCACCGCGCGGCCCGCGGCGGCCGACGGCGCCCGCGTCGCAGGGGAGAGCGGGTTGATGCCGAACGCCTCGAGCGACGCGTCGTCCGCGCCGATCATGAGCACCTTCGCGGGCGCCAGGGCCTCGACCTGCTCGGTGGCCGAGGGACCGAACGGCGACGGCGACCCCGGCCGCTGCGGCGTGATGACCAGCACGTGGTCGGCGCCGGCGGCCAGGTCGACGTTCGCGACGGACCGGATGCCGCCGTCCACGTAGCGCCGGTCGCCGATGGTCACCGGCGGCCACACGCCCGGCACCGCACAGCTCGCGGCGATGGCATCCAGGAGCCGCACGCCCGGGTCGCGGCGGAACACCCGCAGCTCGCCCGACTCGGCGTCGACGGCGGGGATGGCGAGGTCGGTGTCCGGCCACTGCGTGCTCAGCAGGTGCGCCTCGTGCTCCTTGAGCCGGGTCGCCTCGTCGGTGGTGGCCGCGGCGAGCGCCATCGCGCCGATCCGGCGGCGGATCACGAGCGGGTCGGGCGGCGTGCCGTCGGCCGCCGGCTCCAGGGCGGCGGCCCAACCAGCGATCATCGCCGGCCCGTCGAACTCGACCACGAAGTCGAGGCCGTCGTCGACGAGCTGCGCCTCGTAGAGCGTCTCGAGCGGCATGCCGCTGGTGATCTGCGCGGCCACGGCAGCCCCGGCGGACGTGCCGACGACCCGTTTGGCGCTCACCAGACGGGCCGCCAGCTCCCGGTCCTTGTCGGCGATGCCCCGCAGCACGCCCAGCTCCCACGCGACGCCGGCGACGCCGCCGCCACCCAGCACCAGCGCGTCGGTCATGCCTCGCACTGTACGACCGGCTCCTGGGTGCGGCGCGGTCACCCCGGGGTGATCCCGGGGTGACGTCCTTCGTTGAGTGCCGGGCGGGTGGGGTCAGCCGATCTCGTCGCCCGCCAGGGCCTTGGCGGCCAGGCGTTCCTCCTCGCTGACCTCCCAGACCTCGTGGGCGGCGTGGAGGGCCAGGAGGATGATGACGCAGCCCAGGACCAGATCGGGCCAGCCGGAGCCGGTCCACACGGTGACCAGGCCCATCGCGATGATCGCGACATTGACCAGCACGTCGTTGCGGGCCGAGAGGAACGCCGCCCGGCCGAGCGCGCCGCCGTTGTGATGGGCCCGGGCCAGCAGCCAGGCGCTCGTCCCGTTGACGGCGATCGCCCCGAGCGAGGCCAGCACCAGCGGTCCGACGTCGGGCGCCGTCGGGGCGGAGAACCGGCCCACGGCCTGCCAGGCTGCCACCGCCGCAGGCCCCAGGATGATCAGCGCCATGACCTTGCCCATGACCGCCCGGCGGGCCAGCGGCCAGCTCAGGGCCACCAGGATCAGCAGGTTGATCGCCGTGTCCTCGAGGAAGTCGACGCTGTCGGCGAGGAGGGAGATCGACCCGGCGGTGAGCGCCACGGTGAGCTCGACGAAGAAGTAGGCGAAGTTGAGGATCGCGACGATCAGCACGGTTCGGCGCAGGCCGGCCAGGCGGGCGTCAGGTTTCGTGGGCACGCTGACATCTTGCCGCGCGTGCGCACCGGTCAGGTTTCCTTCGAGGCCCGAGTTTCTCCGCTTTGCGGCCGATCAAAGCGGAGAAACTCGGGCCTCGAAGAGAACTGCGGCGCCCGACGCGAGGGCGGTCAGTCCGCCGAGCGCACCATGGCCCGCACGCCGACCGTCAGGCCGACCGCGGCCGTGACCACCGCCGCAACCCAGCCCCACGCGACGGCCGAGGAGGCGAGGTCGCCCGCGAAGGCGGCGCGACCCGAGTCGACGACGTAGCGCAGCGGGTTCACCGTGGAGATGGCGCGCATCCACGCGGGCCCGGTCTCCAGCGGCAGCAGCATGCCCGAGAGCAGCATGACCGGGAACAGCACGGTCTGCTGCACCACCCAGAACATCCACTCCTGCTTGCGCACCGCGAGCGCCAGCGAGTACGACAGGGCGCCGACGCCGATGCCGAGCACGGCGAGCTGCAGCAGGGTGAGCACCGCGCCGAGCGGGTCCGGGCGCAGGCCGAACGGCAGCATCACCAGCAGCACCACCGCGGACTGGGCCAGGACCGGCACCATCTCCTTCAGGGCGCGGCCCACGAGCTGCGCCGGCCGGGACAGCGGGGTGACCAGCATCCGCTCGTGCACGCCCGAGGAGATGTCGAGCTGCAGGTTGGAGCCGGTCACCGAGCTGCCGAACAGCGTGGTCATCGCCAGCACGGCGGGCACGAACCACAGCCAGACGTCGGAGCCCAGGGTCGCGCCTGCCGAGCCGACCAGCAGCGGGCCGAACAGCCCGAGGAACACGAGCGGCTGGATGAGCCCGAACAGGATCGAGAACGGGTCGCGCGCCACCGGGCGCAGCTCCCGCAGGAGCACGATCCGGGTGTCGCGCACGAAGCTGCGGCGTGCGAGCGGGCGCTCGGCGGAGGCCTGGGGGGCGGGGGTCAGGGTCGCGGCGCTCATGCCGGGACCTCCTTCTTGGTCGTCGCGGAGGTGGTCGTGTCGGAGGCGGTCGTCGCGGGGTTGCCGGTGCCGCCGGGCTCGTCCGGCCCGGCTGCGCCGCCGTCGACGCCGGTCTCCCGCAGGCTGCGGCCGGTGAGGCCGAGGAAGACGTCGTCGAGCGTGGGCCGGGCGACGTCGATGCGCCGCACCTCGACGCCGGCCGCGTCGGCGGCGCGCAGCAGCCCCGGCGTGGCGCCGGGACCGTCCGCGGTGCGGATCTCGACGGTCCGGTCGGCGTGGTCCGCGCGCCCGGCCGCCTGGGCCCGCACCTCGGCGTCGGCCACGCGGACCGACCGGGTGCCGGGCGCGCGCTCGGCGATCGCCGCGAGGTCCGCGGCGTGCTCGGCCGGCACCCGCAGGGCGACCAGGTCGCCCGCCAGCTCGGCCTTCAGGGCGTCGGCGGTGTCGTCGGCGATGACCTGCCCGTGGTCCACGACGATGACGCGCTCGGCGAACGTGTCCGCCTCGTCGAGGTAGTGGGTGGTCAGCACGATGGTCATCGGCTCGGCGGCCGCGGTGCGCATCCGCAGGATGTGCTCCCAGAGGTTGGCGCGGTTGTGCGGGTCCAGCCCGGTCGACGGCTCGTCGAGGAACAGCAGCGGTGGCCGGTGGACCAGGCCCACGGCCACGTCGAGGCGGCGCTTCTGCCCGCCCGACAGGCTCTCGACCTTGCGGTCGGCCTGCTCGGTCAGGTCCAGGGCCTCCAGCAGCTCGGCGGCGCGGGTCCGGGCCGTGCGGCGGTCCAGGCCGTAGATCTCGCCCTGGGTGACGAGCTCGTCGCGGACGTGCTGGGCGGCGCCGCCCGCGCCGCCCTGGCCCACGTAGCCGATGGCGGCGCGGACCCGGTCGGGGTGGTCGGCGACGTCGTACCCGGCCACCTCGGCGGTGCCTGAGGTCGGCTGGATGAGGGTGGTCAGCATGCGCAGCGTGGTGGTCTTGCCGGCGCCGTTGGGGCCGAGCACGGCGACCAGCTCGCCCGGCTCGACGTCGAGCGAGATGCCACGCACGGCGTGGACGGTGCGGGTGCGGCTCACCACGAAGTCCTTGGTGAGTGCTCGGGTGCGGATCACGATGTCTCCTTCTTGCGGTCCGTGCGTTCGGTCGGTTCCTGCTCTGCGGTACCCCCTCAGCCTTCCCGAGGTAGCGGTCAGATCCTGGCCTCTACTGCATGCGATCCTGGACTCGTGCTCGAGACCTCCGGACGCCTCCTCGCCCTCCTGTCGCTGCTCCAGGCCCGCCGCGACTGGCCCGGCGCGCTCCTCGCCGAGCGGCTGGACGTCAGCCCCCGCACGGTGCGGCGCGACGTCGACCGGCTGCGCGAGCTCGGCTATCCCGTCACCGCCACCAAGGGGCCCGACGGCGGCTACCGCCTCGACGCCGGGGCCGAGCTGCCCCCGCTGCTGTTCGACGACGAGCAGGCGGTCGCCGTCGCCGTCGCGCTGCGCACAGGAGCCATCCCCGGGGCCGAGGAGGGCGCGCTGCGGGCGCTGGCGACCATCCGCCAGGTCATGCCGGCCCGCCTGCGCGCGCGCCTGGACGCGCTCGAGGTGACCACCGTGCGGCGTCGGCCGGGGCCGGAGGAGCCGGCCGTGGACCCGGACCTGCTGCTGGCGCTCGGCTCGGCCTGCCAGGCCCGCGAGGTCGTCCGGTTCGACTACACGGGCGGCACCATGGCGCCCGTCGGGGAGGGCGACGCCGCGTTCCGGCCGCCGCGCCGGGTCGAGCCGCACCACCTCGTGACGTCGGAGGGGCGCTGGTACCTCGTCGCGTTCGACCTCGACCGCGACGACTGGCGGTTGTTCCGGGTGGACCGCCTCACGCTCCGCTCGGGCACCGGGCCGCGGTTCGCGCCGCGGGAGGTGCCCGGCGGCGACGTCGCCGCCTTCGTCGGGCCGCGGATCAGCGGGTCCCGCTCGCCGGTGCGCGGTGAGGCGGTGCTCCACGCGCGGGCCGCCGACATCGCGCCGTGGGTCGGCGGCCACGGGCTGTGCGAGCCCCTGCCCGACGTCGACGGGGAGCCCCGGTGCCGTGTGGTGCTGGGCTCGTGGTCCTGGGCCGGCCTGGCCGGGCGGCTCAGCGTCTACGGGGTGCCGTTCGAGGTGGTGGGGCCGCCCGAGCTCGTGGCGGCGACCCGGGAGCTGGCGGACCGGTACGCGGCGGCGGTGCGCGACTGACGGGTGACCTGACCTGCGAGAAGGGGGCGCGGGGTGCGGGAACCGCACAGTAGGTTGAGGCGTTCCCCGTATCCACGACCCCGACAGAGAGCGTGCGCATGACGAACCTGGCCGACTTCACCGCCGACGAGCTCGCCCCGATCCTGGACGCCCCGGGAGCCGTGCTGAAGGGCGCGACCCTCGCCGACGGCCGTCCGGGAGCCTTCCAGTTCCTCAAGGAGATGACCTCGGGCGCCAAGGTGTTCCGCGAGGCCCAGGAGCACGAGAACGACTTCGTCCGGTCGGTGGCGATCGGCATGCGCGACCGGCTCAAGGAGCAGGACGCGGCCGAGGCCGAGGCGGCGGCGAACCCCGCCTCGCAGGTCGGGGTGGCGGCCGCTGCCGCCGCCACGGAGCGCGCCGCCACGGAGGGCGCGCAGCCCGACCCGGAGGGCGAGACGGCCCGTGCGGTCGCACTGACCACCGCCGCGGTCGCGCTGCTGCGGGCACGCGGCGACGAGAAGGACGCCGTCGCCTACGGCGAGTGGCTGCTCCGCATCGCCGGGCAGGTCGCCGAGGCCTCGAGCTCCAAGGAGGGCGGCTTCTTCAGCAAGCGGGTCAAGGTCAGCGAGGGGGAGCAGGCCTTCATCGACCGGCTGACGGCGGCCGTCGCGGCCTGACGCCGTCGTCCGACCGCCTCGCCGCCCGTCGTCGGCCATCCCCCCAGGTCACGCCGGGCGGCGGCGGGCGTACTCCAGCTCCGGGCGGCCGCGCGTGCCGTAGCGCGGCGCGCGGGTCGCGACGCCGCGGTCGGCGAGGAACTCCAGGTACCGGCGCGCCGTGATCCGCGCCAGGTGCAGCTCGTCGGCCACCTCGCTCGCCGACAGCGGGCCCGGCGCCCGCGCGAGCAGGTCGGACACCGCGTCCAGGGTGTCCTGGGACAGCCCCTTGGGCAGCCCTGCCGCGTTGGAGGTGCGCAGCGCCGCGAACGCGGTGTCCACCTCGCGCTGGCTCATCGTCGAGACCGGCGAGCGCATCTGCTCGAAGTACTTGCGGTACGCGCCGAGCTTCTCGGCGAACAGCCCGAACGCGAACGGCTTGATCAGGTACTGCACCACGCCGACGGCCACCGCCTCCCGGACCACCTCCAGCTCGCGCGCCGCCGTCACGGCGATCACGTCCACCACCAGGCCCGCCGCGCGCAGCTGGCGGCACAGCACCAGGCCGTGCCGGTCGGGCAGGTTCATGTCCAGCAGGAGCAGGTGCACCTCCTGTCCTGCGGCCTGCGCGTCGCGCAGCGCGCGGACGGTCTCGCCCGCGGTGTGCACCACCCCGGCCAGCTCGAACCCGTCCACGCGGCGCACGTACTCGCCGTGCGCGTCGGCGGTGCGGTGGTCGTCCTCCACGACCAGGACCCGGATCACCCGCGGCCGCCCGGCCCGGTCGGTCCGGCCAGGGCGGGCGCTACGACGGCGGCGGCGTCGTCGGGCGCGCCGCCGGGCGGCGCCTCCTCAGGACGGGGGAGCGTGACCGTGAAGACCGCGCCCGTGCCCGCCCCGCGCGTCACCTCGACGTCGCCGCCGAGGCTCTCGACCACCTGGCGCACCAGCGCCAGGCCGTAGCCGCGGCCGCCGGCCGCGGCGTCCTTGGTGCTCCAGCCGTGCTCGAAGATGCGGCCGAGGTCGGTGTCGGCGATGCCGGCCCCGCTGTCGGAGACCTGGAAGACCAGCGAGCCGTCGTCGCCGTTGGCGAGGTAGATCTCGACCCACGCCTCGGCCGCCCCGGCCAGCGCGCGGGCGGACGCGGCGTCGATCGCGTTGTCGATCAGGTTGCCCAGGATCGTCACCACGTCCACCGGCTCCAGCCAGTGCGTGCCCGGCGTCAGGTGCGTCTCGAAGTGCATCTCGACCGCGCGCTCGCGGGCCTGGGCGGCCTTGCCCAGCACGAGCGCGGCGATGACGGGCTCCTCGATCGCCTGGACCACGCGGTCGGTGAGCCGCTGGCCCAGGTCCTTCTCGCCGGCGATGAACCGCAGCGCCTCGTCGCTGCGGCCCAGCTCGATGAGGGTCGCGATGGTGTGCAGCCGGTTGCTGAAGTCGTGGGTCTGGGCGCGCAGCGCCTCGGAGATGGTGCGCACCGACGACAGCTCGCCGGTGACGCGCTGCAGCTCGGTGCGGTCGCGCAGGGACACGACCTCGCCGACGTTGCGGCCCGCGGCCGCGGCGGTGTCGCGGCCCACGAGCAGCACGCGGTCGCCCACGCGGACCGGACCCTCGGGCGCGGTGCCGACCAGCACGTCGTGCACGGCGGGGGACAGGCGCTCGTCGTCCACGGCGAAGGGCGCCGTGAGGTCCGGCACGTCGAGCAGGCGCAGCGCCTCGTCGTTGGCCAGCACCACGGTGCCGTCCTCGACCAGGAGCATGCCCTCCTCGACGGAGTGCAGCACCGCCTCGTGCGCGGTGAACAGGTGCGCCAGCTCGTCCGGGCCCTTGCTCTCCGTGATCCGGTCCAGCCGGCGCGCCAGCAGCGTCGCGGCCACCGCGCCCGTGCCGAACGCCAGCAGCGTGCCGACGCCGACCACCACCAGGCGGGGGACGATGCTGTCCCACAGCCGGTCGAGCGTGACGCCGGCGGAGACCATGCCGACCACCTCGCCGTCGTCCGTCACGACGGGGACCACGGCGCGCACCGACGGCCCGAGCGTGCCGTCGTAGACCTCGGTGAACGTCTCGCCGCGCAGCGCCGGCGCCGTGGTGCCGACGAACTCGCGGCCGATCTGCCACGTGTTGCGGTGCGTGTAGCGCGTCCGGTCGGTGTCCATGACGGTCAGGTAGTCGATGTCGGTGGTGGCCATGACCCGCTCGGCGTATGGCTGCAGCAGCCCGGAGGCCTCGGCGACGGCGCCCGGGCGGTCCGTCTCCAGCGTGTCGTGCGCCCGCGCCACGGTGTCGATCACGAGGGCCTCCGCCGCGACCGTGGCCGCCAGGTCGGTGCTCTCCTTCGCCGCGTGCGTCTCGGCCGAGGACCGTGCGTCCAGCGCCAGCAGCCCGAACACGATGACGGCCCCGGCGAACAGCAGCGCCGTGTGCACGGCGAGGAACCACCTCGCGATACTCGCACCCCGTCGCTGCGCCACGGGGTCCATTGTGGACCGCCCGCGCGGCTGCTCCGACCGTCGCGAGAACACTATGTACGCAATGGTGGGGTTCGCCGCCCTGGCCAGCACTCTTGTCGCTGACCACACAGCGTTGTGAGAGGAAAACACCATGGCGGTAACGCAGCCCGCCGGCGCCGGGACCACCCCGCGCCGCCGGCTCGACAAGAGTCACTACCTGTACATCGCGGTGATCGTCGCCGTCGTCGCCGGCGTCATCGTGGGCCTGGCCTCCCCGGAGACCGGAGTGGCGCTGAAGCCGCTCGGCACCGGGTTCGTCGCCCTCATCAAGATGATGATCTCGCCCGTCATCTTCTGCACCATCGTGCTGGGCATCGGCTCGATCGCGAAGGCCGCCACCGTGGGCCGGGTCGGCGGGCTGGCGCTGCTCTACTTCATCGTGATGTCCACGTTCGCGCTGTTCATCGGCCTGGTCGTCGGCAACGTGCTGCACCCGGGCGAGGGCCTGAACATCGCGGACGCCAGCTACGAGGCGGAGGGTGAGGCCGCCGGCCTGGTCGACTTCGTGCTCGGCATCATCCCCACCACGCTCGTCTCGCCGCTGACCGGTGAGTCCGTGCTGCAGACGCTGTTCGTGGCGCTGCTCGTCGGGTTCGCCATCCAGCAGCTCGGTGCCCGCGGCAAGCCCGCGCTCGACGCGATCCGCCTGGTCCAGGCGATCGTGTTCCGCGTGCTGACGATGATCCTGTGGGTCGCCCCCGTGGGCGCGTTCGGCGCCATCGCGGGTGTCGTCGGCGAGACCGGCTGGGGCGCCGTCGTCGCCCTGGGCACACTGATGGTCGGCTTCTACCTGACCTGCATCCTGTTCATCGCGGTGGTGCTGGGTACCGTGCTCTGGTTCGTGGCCCGAGTGAACATCTTCTCGCTCATGAAGTACCTGGCGCGCGAGTACCTGCTGATCGTCAGCACGTCGTCGTCCGAGGCGGCCCTGCCGCGCCTCATCGCCAAGATGGAGCACCTGGGTGTGTCCAAGCCGGTCGTCGGCATCACGGTGCCGACCGGGTACTCGTTCAACCTCGACGGCACGGCCATCTACCTGACCATGGCGTCGCTGTTCATCGCGTCCGCCATGGGCACGCCGCTGTCCGTGCCCGAGCAGATCGGCATGCTCGCCTTCATGATCATCGCCTCCAAGGGCGCCGCCGGGGTCACCGGCGCCGGCCTGGCGACGCTCGCGGGCGGCCTGCAGACCTACCGACCCGACCTGGTCGACGGCGTGGGCATCGTCGTGGGCATCGACCGCTTCATGTCCGAGGCGCGGGCCCTGACCAACTTCACGGGCAACGCCGTGGCCACGGTGATCATCGGCACCTGGACCAAGGAGATCGACCGCGACCGCGTGACCGAGGTGCTGTCCGGAGCGCTCCCGTTCGACGAGAGCGCGGCGGACGACCTGCACGCGCCGGAGGCCGCCGCCGACGCCGACGGCGCATCGGACGCGGACGCCGGTGACGACGCAGACCGCACGGGCGGCCCGCGCCCCCGGGTGCCGGAGCCGACCGGCGTCTGAGCAAGGACCGACGGCGGCCGGGGAACTCTGGGGGTTCCTCGGCCGCCGTCTTTCTGTCGTCTGCCGGGACGAGTTTCCGCGAAGATATGGACGTGGCGTACACATCCGTGGTTATATGAACGCACAGTCCACATCTAGACCAGGGAGCACCCCATGAGCACCACCACCAGCACCCCGCGCGTCGCGCTCGTCACCGGCGGGTCGGGCGGCATCGGCCGCGCCGTCGTCGGGCGGCTCGCGGCCGACGGCTACGCCGTCGCCGTCCACTACGCGGGCAACCAGGCCCGGGCCGACGAGGTCGTGGCCGAGGTCCAGGCCTCCGGCGGCCAGGCGATCGCCGTCGGCGGGGACGTCGCGGACGAGACCGCGATGGCCGCCGCGTTCGACGCGACCGAGGCGGCGTTCGGCGGCGTCGACGTCGTGGTCAACACCGCCGGGATCATGCTGCTCGGCCCGGTCGCGAGCTTCGACCT
>NZ_JBIVCZ010000007.1:0-295992 GCF_044746965.1 Promicromonospora sp. NPDC090134
GTCCCATTCCGAACCCGGAAGCTTAGCCCCACAGCGCCGATGGTACTGCCCTGGTGACGGGGTGGGAGAGTAGGACGCCGCCGGACAACCATTCCTGGAAGGGGGTGGGAGCAGGGTCGCAACAGCGACCCGCTCCCACCCCCTTCCTGCATTTCCGGGGAAGATTTCACACGCGACGGGCGGGGATCCGGGCGAGCCGAGGCCGTCCGGCGACTAGACTGGCGGCCATGTCCACCATCTCCCGCGACGAGGTCGCGCGCGTGGCTGCGCTGGCACGGATCGATCTGCGACCGGACGAGGTCGACCGCCTTGCCGGTGAGCTCGACGTGATCGTCGAGTCCGTCGCTCGCATCAGCGAGGTCGCCACCGCAGACGTGCCCGCGACGAGCCACCCGCTCCCGCTGACGAACGTGTTCCGAGACGACGTGCCCGAGGCCCCTCTGCCGGTCGAGGACGTCCTGGCCGGAGCCCCGCAGCAGGAGAACGGCCGGTTCGCCGTCCCGCAGATCCTTGGCGAAGAGTGAGATGGGTACCAGCGACATGACGAACGACATCACCCGGCTCAGCGCGTCCGACCTCGCGTCCGCGCTGACCAGCAAGGACCTCACCAGCGTCGAGGCCACGCAGGCCCACCTGGACCGCATCGCCGCCGTCGACGGCGACCTGCACGCGTTCCTGCACGTCTCCTCCGCGGAGGCACTGGCCACGGCCGCCGAGATCGACGCGAAGCGCGCCGCCGGCGAGGAGCTGCACCCGCTCGCGGGCGTGCCCATCGCGGTCAAGGACGTCGTGGTGACCAAGGGGCTGCCCACCACCGCGGGGTCGAAGATCCTCGAGGGCTGGGTCCCGCCGTACGACGCGACCCTCGTGGAGCGCATCAAGGCCGCGGGCCTGCCGATCCTCGGCAAGACCAACATGGACGAGTTCGCCATGGGCTCCTCGACGGAGCACTCGGCGTTCGGCAACACGAAGAACCCCTGGGACCTCGACCGGATCCCCGGCGGGTCCGGCGGTGGCTCCGCCGCAGCGGTGGCCGGCTTCGAGGCCCCCCTGGCGATCGGCACCGACACCGGCGGTTCCATCCGCCAGCCCGGTGCCGTCACCGGCACCGTCGGCGTGAAGCCCACCTACGGTGGCGTCTCCCGCTACGGCCTGATCGCCATGGCGTCGTCGCTCGACCAGGCCGGCCCCGTGACCCGTACCGTGCTCGACGCCGCGCTGCTGCACGAGCTGATCGGCGGGTACGACCACCACGACTCGACGTCGATCAACGAGCCGGTCCCCGGCGTCGTCGCCGCTGCCCAGCAGGGTGCGAAGGGCGACCTGAAGGGTCTGCGCGTCGGCGTCGTCAAGGAGCTCGCGGGCGAGGGCTACCAGGCCGGCGTCTCCGCGCGGTTCGAGGAGTCGCTCGACCAGTTGCGCGCGCTCGGCGCCGAGATCGTCGAGGTCTCGTGCCCCAGCTTCACCCACGCACTCGACGCGTACTACCTGATCATGCCCGCCGAGGCGTCCAGCAACCTGGCCAAGTTCGACGGCATGCGATTCGGCCTGCGCGTCGAACCGGCCGAGGGCCCGGTCACCGCGGAGCGCGTCATGGGCGCCACGCGCGGCGCCGGCTTCGGCGACGAGGTCAAGCGCCGCGTGATCCTCGGCACGTACGCCCTGTCCGCGGGCTACTACGACGCCTACTACGGCAGCGCGCAGAAGGTCCGCACGCTGATCCAGCGCGACTTCGCGGCCGCGTTCGAGCAGGCCGACGTGCTGGTCTCGCCCACGGCGCCGACCACGGCGTTCAAGTTCGGCGAGAAGCTCGACGACCCCCTGGCGATGTACCTGAACGACGTCGCGACCATCCCGGCCAACCTTGCGGGCGTGCCCGGCATGTCGCTGCCCAACGGGCTGTCCGACGACGGTCTGCCGGTCGGTTTCCAGATCCTGGCCCCGGCCAAGGCGGACGACCGGCTGTACCGCGTGGGCGCCGCCCTCGAGGCAGCTCTCGAAAGCGCCTGGGGCGGCCCCCTCCTGAACAAGGCACCCGAACTCAAGACCACGGAGCTCGCCCGATGACCGCACCGTCGACCGCCACGGCCACCAGCCTGGTCGCCTACGAGGACGCCGTCCGCCGCTACGACCCGGTGCTGGGCATCGAGGTGCACGTGGAGCTCGGCACGCTGACCAAGATGTTCTGCGCGGCCGAGGTCGAGTACGGCGGCGAGCCCAACACCCAGGTGACCCCGGTCAGCCTCGGGCTCCCGGGCGCGCTGCCGGTGGTCAACGGCAAGGCCGTCGAGTACGCGATCCGCATCGGCCTCGCGCTCAACTGCAGCATCGCCGAGAGCTGCCGGTTCGCCCGCAAGAACTACTTCTACCCGGACGTGCCGAAGAACTTCCAGACGTCGCAGTACGACGAGCCGATCGCCTACGACGGCTGGATCGACGTCGAGCTGGAGGACGGCGCCGTGTTCCGCGTCGAGATCGAGCGCGCGCACATGGAGGAGGACGCCGGCAAGAACACCCACGTGGGTGGCTCGACCGGCCGCATCCAGGGTGCCGAGTACTCGCTGGTGGACTACAACCGCGCCGGCATCCCGCTCGTGGAGATCGTGACGCGGCCCATCGAGGGCGTCGGCGACCGGGCACCCGAGGTAGCCCGAGCCTACGTGCAGACGCTGCGCGACATCTTCCGCTCGCTGGGGGTCTCCGAGGCCCGCATGGAGCGGGGCAACGTCCGCGCGGACGTGAACCTGTCGCTGCGGGCGACGCCCGAGTCGCCCCTGGGCACGCGCACCGAGACCAAGAACGTGAACTCGTTCCGCTCGGTCGAGCGCGCCGTCCGCTACGAGGTGTCCCGCCAGGCGGGTGTGCTCGACGCCGGCCTGCCGGTGATCCAGGAGACGCGCCACTTCCACGAGGAGGACGGCACCACGTCGTCGGGCCGCGTGAAGTCGGACGCCGAGGACTACCGCTACTTCCCCGAGCCCGACCTGGTGCCCGTGGCACCGAGCCGCGAGTGGGTCGAGGAGATCCGGGCGACGCTCCCGGAGATGCCGGTCGCCCGCCGCCGTCGGCTCCAGACGGAGTGGGGGTACGCCGACGCCGAGATGCGCGACGTCGTCAACGCGGGCGCCATCGACCTCATCGAGGCGACGGTCGCCGCGGGCACGAACGCCGCGGGCGCCCGCAAGTGGTGGATGGGCGAGCTTGCCCGCCGGGCCAAGCAGGACGAGGTCTCGCTCGAGGACCTGTCCGTCACCCCGGCGCAGATCGCGCAGCTCCAGCAGCTCGTGGAGTCCGGCCGCATCAACGACAAGATCGCCCGCCAGGTGCTCGACGGCGTGCTCGCCGGCGAGGGCGACCCCGAGGCTGTCGTCGCGGCACGTGGCCTCGAGGTCGTATCGGACGACGGCGCCCTGCTCACCGCGATCGACGAGGCGCTGGCGGCTCAGCCCGACATCGTCGAGAAGGTCCGTGGTGGCAACCAGGGGCCGGTCGGCGCGATCATCGGCGCCGTCATGAAGGCGACCAAGGGCCAGGCCGACGCCAAGCGGGTGCGGGAGCTGGTGCTGGATCGGATCGGGCTGTGACGTCACGAGCCGCGGTGACGTCCCGGGCTGCGAGGCCGGGCCGGTGACCCGCGGACCCCACCTGCACGGCGACATGGTGCGGTTGCGGCCGATCGAGGCCCGCGACTCGGAGCGCCTGTGGGAGGCAGTCCAGGACCCGGAGGGCACCCGCCTGACGGGTACTACCGCCGTCTTCACGCGCGACCAGATCGACGAGTGGGCGCGCACCGTCAGCGACCGGCCCGGCCGGTACGACTGGGCGATCTGCCCGGCGGCGATGCGGGACGGCAAGCCGATCAGCGACGACATGATCGGCGAGATCGTGCTGAACGACCTCGACGAGACCGTCGGTTCGGCAAACCTGCGGCTCCAGCTCCTGCCGAACTACCGGGGGCGCGGGTACGGCCGCGAAGCCATCCAGGAGGTGCTGCACTTCGCGTTCGACGGCGTCGAGGACGCACCAGGCCCGCGACTGCACCGGGTGAGCCTGGACGTGCTCAGCATCAACCCGCGCGCCCAGACTCTCTACGAATCGCTCGGCTTCCGCGAGGAGGGCCGCCTGCGCGACATCTATCGTGACGGCGACACGTGGGCGGACGCCATCGTGATGAGCATCCTCGAGGACGAGTACCGGGCGCTGCACGACTGAGTCGCCCGGGGCCGGATTCCCGGACGGCGCCCCGGCGGCCCCTGACCGCTCGACGGTCAGGGGCCGCCGGTGATGTAGGCGGTGAGCTGGTCCCGCTCGGCCTGCACCTCGGCGATCCGGTGCTTGACCACGTCGCCGATGCTCACGATCCCCGTGAGCCGCGCGTCCACGAGCACGGGTACGTGCCGCACCCGGTGCTCGGTCATCACGGGCATGAGCTCGTCGAGCGTGGCGTCGGGGCCGCAGGTGTGCACGGCGACCGTCATGATCGCCTCGACGGTGCCGTCCAGGATCTCGTCCCCGTCGGAGTGCAGGCGGCGCACGACGTCGCGCTCGCTGACGATGCCGTCGACGGTGACGCCGTCGTCGGACACCACGACCGCGCCGATACGGTGCTCGGCGAGGACGGCGAGCAGCTCGCGCACGCTCCGGTCCTTGGCGATGGTGACCACGGAGCCGCCCTTGCGGCGCAGTGCCTCTGTCACGCGCATCGGGATACCTCCATCGAGTGCACGGCGGAGACCGCGTCGTTGCGGCCTCCTGACTACGACGGTACGGCACCGGGCGAAATTTCCCCAGGGGTGAGGGGGTCACCCTGTGGACGCCGCCTGCCGGTCCCGCCGGACCGGAGGTAGCGTGACGAGGCCGTTCGCCCGCATCGCGCACGGCCACCCAGCATCGAAGGAGCTGAACAGTCATGAGTCGTCCCCTGCGCTCCCGGACGTCCACCCACGGCCGCAACATGGCCGGAGCCCGCGCGCTCTGGCGCGCCACCGGCATGGGTTCCGAGGACTTCGGGAAGCCGATCATCGCGATCGCGAACTCGTACACGCAGTTCGTACCGGGGCACGTACACCTCAAGGACATGGGCGACCTCGTGGCCTCGGCGATCCGTGAGGCCGGCGGCGTCGCCAAGGAGTTCAACACCATCGCCGTCGACGACGGCATCGCGATGGGCCACGCCGGCATGCTCTACTCCCTGCCGAGCCGCGACCTGATCGCGGACTCCGTGGAGTACATGGTCCAGGCGCACACCGCGGACGCCCTCGTCTGCATCTCCAACTGCGACAAGATCACGCCGGGCATGCTCAACGCCGCGCTGCGGCTGAACATCCCGGTGATCTTCGTGTCGGGCGGCCCCATGGAGGCCGGCAAGGCAGTGGTGGCGAACGGCGTCGCGAAGACGCCGCTGAACCTGATCAACGCGATCAACTACTCGGCGGACGAGAACGTGGACGACGCCGCGCTCGGCCTGGTCGAGGAGAACGCGTGCCCCACGTGCGGCTCGTGCTCCGGCATGTTCACCGCGAACTCGATGAACTGCCTCACCGAGGCCCTGGGCCTGTCGCTGCCCGGCAACGGCTCGACGCTGGCGACGCACGCCGCCCGCAAGGAGCTGTTCCTGGAGGCCGGCCGCACCATCGTGGACCTGGCCCGCCGGTACTACGAGGACGAGGACGACTCCGCGGCGCCCCGCGGGATCGCCACCAAGGCGGCGTTCGCGAACGCGATGGCGCTCGACGTGGCCATGGGCGGTTCCACCAACACGGTGCTGCACGTCCTCGCCGCCGCCCAGGAGGCGGAGGTGGACTTCACGCTCGCCGACATCGAGGACATCAGCCGCCGGGTGCCGTGCCTGTCCAAGGTGGCGCCCAACCACCCGGACTACCACATGGAGGACGTGCACCGGGCGGGTGGCATCCCCGCCCTGCTGGGCGAGCTCGACCGCGGCGGCCTGCTGGACCACGACGTCACCTCGGTGCACACGCCCACGCTGCGCGCGTGGCTCGACGACTGGGACGTCCGCGGTGGCAAGGCCACCGACCGGGCGCTCGGCCTGTTCCACGCGGCCCCGGGCGGCGTGCGCACCACCAAGGCGTTCTCCACGAACAACCAGTGGGAGACGCTCGACACCGACGGCGCGGGCGGCTGCATCCGCGACATCGAGCACGCGTACACCGTCGAGGGCGGGCTGGCCGTGCTGCGCGGCAACCTCGCCGAGGACGGCGCCGTGTTCAAGACGGCGGGCGTCGACCCGGACGTCTTCCACTTCGTGGGCAAGGCGCTCGTCTGCGAGTCGCAGGACGAGGCCGTCGAGAAGATCCTGACCAAGCAGGTCGAGCCGGGCCACGTCGTCGTCGTGCGCTACGAGGGCCCGTCCGGCGGGCCGGGCATGCAGGAGATGCTCTACCCGACCTCGTACATCAAGGGCCGCGGGCTGGGCAAGGTCGTCGCGCTCATCACGGACGGCCGGTTCTCCGGCGGGTCCAGCGGCATCTCCGTGGGGCACGTCTCCCCGGAGGCCGCGGCGGGCGGCACCATCGGGCTGGTCGAGGACGGCGACGAGATCGAGATCGACGTCGACACCCGGATGATCCGGATCAACGTGCCGGACGAGGTGCTCGCCGAGCGGCGCGCCAAGATGGAGTCCTCCGAGCGGCCGTGGCAGCCCGTCGCCCGCGACCGGTACGTGTCGCCGGCGCTGCAGGCCTACGCGGCCCTGGCGACGTCGGCCGACCGCGGGGCCGTGCGCGACGTCTCGCGGCTGCGTCGCGGCTGACCGGAGGAGCGCGACGTGTCGTCCGACGGCGGGCCCGGGACCGGGTCCGTCGTCGGACGACGCACCGACGAGCGGTGACGTCCGGGGCCTGTCGGGTGTCGGAGTCTCGTGCCATGGTGGTGGGACCCGGACGACTGGACGTACGAGGGAAGGCGCGACCCATGAGCGACGCGATCACCGCTGCCGAGTTCACCGCGGCGGAAGGCACGGACGACTGGCGGGTGCTCCACGACGCTGCGCTCGCGCGCTTCACCACCGGTTCGTTCGCCACCGGGCTGGTGCTGGTCGCCCGCATCGGTGAGCTCGCCGAGTCCGCGAACCACCATCCCGACGTCGATCTGCGCTACGGGACGGTGACGGTGCGGACCTGGTCGCACGACATCGGCGGGCTGTCCGAGCGGGACCTCGCGCTGGCGCGGGCGATCTCGGCCGCGGCCCGCAACGTCGGCGTCGCGGCGGACGTGTCCGGGCTGCGCGAGGTGGCGATCGCGATCGACGCCGTGGTCGGGCCTGCCGTCCAGGCCTTCTGGCAGGCGGTGCTGGGTCACGAGGCGCAGCCGTACCGCGGTGGGAACACCGCGGCCGGCCGGCTCCTCGACGGGGAGGGACGCCAGCCGATGTTCTGGTTCCAGCAGACCGACGAGCACCGGGAGCAGCGCAACCGCATCCACGTGGACGTCTGGGTGCCGCACGACCTGGCCGAGGCGCGGGTGGCGGAGGCGGTCGCGGCCGGCGGGCGGCTCGTCACGGACAAGTACGCCCCGTCGTGGTGGGTGCTGGCCGACGCCGAGGGCAACGAGGCCTGCGTCTGCACCTGGCAGGGCGACTTCTGACGCGGTCCGCCGCGCGGGAGACAGGCCCGGGGCACACGCCCGGAAAAAGAGGATGAACTCGGGCCCAGGAACGGGTAGTGTCTCGCGCTTGTGCGCCCGCTCACCCCACCCGCCCGGAACCCGTACTGGCGGCTCCTCCTGGCGGGCTTCCGCGGGCAGTCGGCCTACCCGCTCGCGACCCTCGCGGGTCTGGTCGCGAACGCGACGTTCGGTGTGCTCAAGGGCTCGATCATGGGGGCCGCGGTCGAGAGCTCGGGCGGCGAGCTGGCCGGGTACACGGCGGGCAGCATGGCCGCGTTCGTCTGGCTGGGGCAGGGGCTGCTCGGGTCGGTGAACCTGTGGGGCGGCAGCGACCTGCAGACCCGCATCAAGTCCGGCGACGTCGCCGTCGACTTCCTGCGGCCCGTGAGCGTCCAGGCCTCCCACGTGCTGACGGACGTCGGCAAGGGGCTGTTCGGCCTGCTGCCGCGCGGGCTGCCGAGCGTGCTCATCGGGGTCGCGATCGGCGGCATGGTGCTGCCGTCCGACCCGAGCGCGTACGCGCTCGGCCTGATCAGCCTGCTGCTCGGCATCGCCGTCTCGCACGCCTGCGTCTATGCCGTGGCGACGTCGGGCTTCTGGCTCGTGGAGTCCCGCGGCGTCGCCGTGTTCTACATGTCGTTCTCCGGGCTGTTCGCCGGCCTCTACACGCCGATCTACCTCTTCCCGGACTGGTTGCTGACGCTCGCGCTGCTCACGCCGTTCCCGTCGATGATGCAGCTCCCGGTCGACGTGCTCTCCGGCCAGGTCACCGGGGCGGCGGCCTGGCAGCACCTCGGCGTGCAGGCGCTGTGGCTCGCGATCGTGCTCGCCGTCGGGCACCTGACCACGCGGGCCGGACGCCGCAGGCTGGAGGTGCAGGGTGGCTGAGGCGGAGGCGCAGCGCAAGGTGCGGGGCCTGCGCGCCTACCGGGCCGTCGTGGCCAGCCGCGCGCGCTCGCAGGCGAGCCACCGTGCGAGCTTTCGCATGGACCTCGTCGGCGCACTGCTCGTCGGCATCATCGAGTTCGGCGAGATCTGGGTGCTCTACTCGGCGACGGACCAGATCGGCGGGTTCACGCTCGCGCAGATCATGCTCGTGTTCGGCCTGTCCGACCTCGCCTTCTCCCTCGCCGACCTGGTGGCCGGGCACTGCGACAACCTGCCCCTGTACGTCCGGGCGGGCACGCTCGACGTGTTCTTCCTGCGCCCGCAGCCGGTGCTGGCCCAGCTCGTCACGAGCGACCTCAGCCTGCGCCGCATCGGGCGCTGCCTGGTGGGTGCGACGTCGCTCACGGTCGGCCTGGTGCTCAACGACATCGAGTGGAGCGCCGGCGCGGTCGGGCTGCTGGTCGTGGCGCTGGCCTCCGGGTTCGTCATCTTCACGGCGCAGTTCGTCACCGCGGCCGGGCTGCAGTTCTTCCTGGTCAACGGCGCCGAGATGACCAACGCGTTCGTGTACGGCGGCCGGTACGCGGCCACGCAGCCCACGAGCGTGTGGCCGCGCAGCCTGCTGGTGGTCTTCGGCGTCGTCTTCCCCGTGGCGTTCGCGGCCTTCCTGCCGGTCTCCACGCTGCTCGGCACGCCGGGCGTCGCGGGTCTGCCGGTCTGGCTGGGCTGGTGTGCGCCCGTCGCGGCGCTCTGGGCGGTCGTCGTCGCGGGGCTGTCCTGGCGCTGGGGCCTTCGTCACTACCGAGGAGCGGGCGGATGAACGTCATCGAGACCGAGGGCCTGACCCGGGTGTTCACCGGGCGGCCGGACCGGAAGAGCCGGCTGCGGCGCTCGCGGCACGTCGCCGTCGACGGCCTCGACCTCACCGTCGAGGCGGGCGAGTCCGTGGGCTACATCGGCGCGAACGGGGCCGGGAAGTCGACGACGATCAAGATGCTCGTCGGCATCCTGGTGCCCACCAGCGGCACCGTGACGACCATGGGGCTGCACCCCCTGAAGCAGCGGCGTGCGCTCGCCCGCCGGATCGGCGTGGTGTTCGGGCAGCGCTCGCAGCTCTGGTGGGACCTGCCGGTGCGGGAGTCGTTCTCGATCCTGTCCGCGATCCACTCCCTGTCCGCCGCCGACGAGCGCGCCCGGACCGCCGAGCTGGTCGACATGCTGGAGATGGGGGAGTTCCTGGCCACGCCCGTGCGGCAGCTCTCCCTGGGGCAGCGCATGCGGGCCGAGGTCGCGGCCGCGCTCCTGCACCGCCCGGACCTGGTGATCCTCGACGAGCCGACGATCGGCCTGGACGTGCTGTCCAAGCAGCGCCTGCGCGAGTTCCTCGTGGCGCAGCGGCGCGAGCACGGCACCACGCTCCTGCTCACGACGCACGACATGGGCGACGTCGAGCGGCTCTGCGACCGGATCCTGGTCGTGGACCACGGCCGCCTGGCGTTCGACGGCACGCTCGACGGGCTGGCGCGCACGGTCGGCGCGCGGCGGGAGCTGGTCGTCGACCTCGCGGTCGCGACCCCCGACCTCGCCGACGTGCCGGGCGCGGAGCATGTCCGCAGCGACTCGGACGGTCTGCGGCAGCGGCTCGCGTTCGATCCGCAGCGCACGACGGCGGCGCGGGTGCTCGCCGCGATCTCCGAGCGGGCCGAGGTGCTGGACCTGTCGATCGCCGAGCCCGACATCGAGGACGTGGTGCGCGAGATCTACCGCGCCACGCGGCGGTGAGCGGCCGGGTGTCGCCGGTCGGTCGGCGCGAGACTGCGTGCAGACTCCGGCTCAGCCGTACAGCGACTGGACGTCGAGCTCGATCGGGAACGGCAGGTCGACCTTGAGGGTCTCGCGGTAGATGCCGGTCGGCACGTAGGTCCTGGTGAGGTCGTCGAGCTCGTAGACATGGATCACGGTGACCGAGTCGACGTCCTCGACGCGCCAGAAGTGGCGGATGCCGGCCTCGGCGTACTTGTGGGGCTTGACGGCCTTGTCACGGTGCTCGGACTCGGGTGAGACCACCTCGATCGCCAGGACGATGTCCTTGGCCTCGTAGCACGTGGCGTCGCGGTCGATCGACACCGTCGACGCGACCACGTCGGGCTCGGGTCGGTTTCGTTCGTCCAGGCGGACGGTCATCTCGCTGTTGACCTCGATCTTGTCGGGCGCCTGAGCGGCGAGCCTGCGGTCAAGTGCGTTGATGACGCGGCGGTGCCAGTTGCGTTGTGGGGACATCATGAAGACGAGGGCTCCGTCGATCAGCTCGGTGTGGCGGGGAGCGTCCGGCAGATTGTCCAGGTCCTCGGCGAGCCAGCCCTCCGGGCGCGGCGGGCGCATCCAGTCGGGGAGCTGAGTCATGGGAACACGGTAACAACGGGCAGCCGTGGTGTCATGGCTCATCGCTGCTCCTGTCGATCGCATGCCTAGACGTTAATACGTCTAGCCCTCCTGGGTGCGAGATGGGTGCCGCTAACGTGTGCCGGGTGCTTCCCGAACCAGCCGCCGTGCTGAGCCCGGTTCCCGCCCGATCCGCCGAGCCCGCGCCGTCGACCCCGCGGTCGCCGCGGCCGGTGCCGCACCCCGTCGCCCGGATCGCCGACGTGGCGGTCCACCTGCCCGAACGCACCCGCGACGTGGCCGAGGCCGAGCGCGACCTGCACCGCAGGAACCCCAAGGTCGCGCCGCGCGTCCCGATGGTGTCGCGCCTGACCGGCGTGCGCCGGACCCACGTGGCCGACGCCGACCAGCAGGCCTCCGACCTCGCCGTCGCCGCCTCGCGTACCCTCCTGGACCGGGCGGGTCTGGGGCCGCAGGACGTGGACCTCCTGATCTTCGCCTCGGCCACCCAGGACATGATCGAGCCCGCCACCAGTCACATCACCGCGGCCAAGCTCGGTGTCCGGGCCCCGGTGATGGACGTCAAGAACGCCTGCAACTCCGTGCTCAACGGGATCGAGGTGGCCGAGGCCCTCATCGGGACCGGCAGGTACCGCCGGGTGCTGGTCGCGTCGGGCGAGATGCCGACGCGCGGCGTCCGGTGGGACGTGCCCGACCGGTCGACGTACGCCCTGTCCGCTGCCGGCTACACGATGTCCGACGCCGGGGCGGCGGTGCTCGTCGAGGCGACGGAGGCGCCGTCCGGCTTCGAGGACGAGCTGGCCGCAGAGCTCGCCGGCCTGGTCGAACCCGTGGTCCGGCCGTCCGGCATCCTCGGCTCGGCGTTCACCGCGGAGTCGCAGCACTGGGACGTGGGCATGCTGCCGGGCGGCGGCACGTTCAACCCGCGCGACCCCGAGCGCAGCTACTTCGAGATCGACGGGTCACGCCTGCGCGAGGCGTTCCTCGCCCTCGGGCCGGGCCCGGTCGACGAGGCGCTGGAGCGGGCCGGCGTGACGATGGACGACGTCGCGCTCGTCGCGGTGCACCAGGTCGCGGTCGGTTACCTCGCGGACGTGCACGCGGCGCTCGGTGTGCCGGCCGACCGCACGATCGTCACCGTGGCCGACCACGGCAACCTGGCCTCGGCGACCCTGCCGCTGCAGCTCGTGACGGCGCTCGATTCCGGCCGCCTGCACCGGGGCGACGTGGTGCTGCTCCTCGGGCTCGCGGGCGGGATCAGCATGGGGGCGATGGTGGTCCGGTGGTGACGCCCCGGTCGGATGGTTCGGACGGCAGAGCCCGCCTCGCCGTCGTCGTGCCCGCGTTGAACGAGGCGCACGAGCACGGGATCCTGCGTACCCTCGCGGCGCTGCACGCGCAGGAGGACGACGACTTCGACCTGGTCGTGGTGGACAACGGGTCCACCGACGGCACGCCGGACGTGGTGCGCAAGGCGATCGCGGAGTGGGGGCGGCTGCGCTGGCGGGTCGTCACGGAGTCCGAGAAGGGGACCGGGGCCGCGGCGGACACCGGGATGCGGACCGCCATCGCCCTCGGGGCGGAGCTGCTGGCCCGGACCGACGCCGACTGCCTGCCGCCGCCCGGCTGGACGCGGGCGGTGCGCCAGGCGTTCGCGTCGGGCGACGAGCTGGTCGCCGGGCGGCTGCTGCCGCGCACCGACGACCTGCCGGTCTCGCGGGTCCAGCAGGGCGTGCTGTCGTTCGCGCTGTGGGCGTCCAGCACGTTCGGCAAGATCCGCCCGGGCAACCGGGACGACGGGTACCTGGGGCCGTACGTGATGACGCCCGGCTGCAACATGGCGATCACGGCGTCCCTGTACGAGCGCGCCGGCGGGTTCCCGCGCACCCGGATCGAGGACGTGCACGAGGACCGCGCGCTGGTCAACGCCGTGCGCCGGCTGACCACCCGGTACGCGGAGCACCGCGAGGTGTGGGTGCGCGCCTCGACGCGCCGCGTGCACGCGTGGGGCCTGGTGCGCACGCTCGGCTGGTACGCCGACCATCGCTACCGGCCCGAGGTCGTGGACATCCGATGACGGCCGCCGCGCCCGAGGCGCTCTGGGAGGAGCGGGTGCAGCGGGCCGCGCACCCGCTCGCCTACCCGGCGCTCCGGTCCGCGCGGCACCGGCCCGTGGTGCGCGTCCCGCGCGTCGGCGTGGTGGTGAGCGACGCCGCGATCGCGCGTGAGGTGCTGCTCGACCTGGACCACTTCTCGAAGCTGGGCCCCGGGGCGCCGTCGGACCTGTGGACGCCGGTGCTCGGGCCGTCCGTGCTGCTCAACATGGAGGGCGCGGAGCACGCCGCGCTGCGGCGCGCGCTGGGGCCGCTGTTCGCGCCCCGGGCGGTGCGGGAGCTGGTGGCGGGGGGCGGATTCCCGGACGACGGCGGCGTGCTGCCGGACCTGACGCGGCGGCTGGCCGCGGGGGAGACGATCGACCTCGCCGCCGCCGTGACGGCGCAGGCCGGCGCGGTGATCTGCGGGATGGTGGGGCTGCCGCCGACGGACGACGCCGTGCGCTCCGCGATGTCCGCCGCCCGGACGATCACCGGGATGGTGCGGCTGCACCGGCACGGCCTCACGCGGTCCCAGGTCACGCGGGCGCGGGCGGTGCTGGAGCGGCTGACGGCGCCCGCCCGCGCCGCCTACGACGACGGCGACCCGGCGACGGTCCCCGGGCGGATGCGCGACCTGGGGCTGTCCGAGCGCGAGGCGATGGGCGCCGTCGGGGCGTTCGTGCTCACCGGCACGGAGACCGTCCAGTCGTTCGTGCCGCGGCTCGTCGCGATCGCCCACGACACCGGGTGGACCGGGCGGCTGCTGACCGGCGACGCCCCGACGCGGCGGCGCGCCGTCGAGGAGGGGCTCCGCGTCACGGTGCCGACGCCGGCGATGCTGCGCGCGGTGCGGGCCGACGCGGCGGTGGGCGAGGTGCCGGTCGCCGCCGGGGAGCGCGTGGTGATCGCCACGGTCAACTGCTGCCGGGCCGCCGGCGGCTTCGATCCTGGCCGGCCGGTCGACCCCGCCGTGCGGCACCTGTGGTTCGGCGCCGGGCCGCACTTCTGCCTCGGCATGCCGCTCGCGATCGCCCAGGTGGACGCCGTCCTGGACGCGCTCGCCGCCGCGTCGACCGACGGCCGGGTGCCCGTCGTGGGCCGGCGCCGGGCCGCACGCGGCGTGCTGGTCCCGGCGTACCGGTCGCTGGAGCTCCGGCTGGGACCGGACGCGGAGGAGACGAGATGACCCACTTCCTGGAGCGCCTGCCGGCCCTGGCGCGGGACACGCCCGACGCCGTGGCGCTGCGCTGGTTCGGGGGCCGTGGTGGCGCTCGCGTGCGCGAGGAGGTCACGTTCCGCGACCTCGCCGAGCGCGTCGGGCGGACGGCGTCCGGCCTGCGGGCGCAGGGCTTGCGGCCCGGTGACCGGGTGCTGTTCAGCGTCCGGCCCCGGCCCGAGGGCGTGGTCCTGTGCCTCGCGATCCTGCGCGCGGGCGGCTCCGTCGTCTTCGTGGACCCGGGTTCGACGCCGGAGCTGTTCGCCGCCCGGATCGCGGCCGCGGGGCCGCGGTGGGCCGCGACGGAGGCGCTGCTGTACGCGGCGTCGTCGGGGCCGCTGCGCGGGATCGCGCGCTCGCGCGGGCTGCTGCTCCCGGACTACGGCCGGCTGCCCGTGCGGCACCTGTACACGGGGCGGTGGCTGCCGGGGGTGCCGCGTGGGGCGCGGCGGGCGGCGGGGGTACGGGGACCGGTGCGAGAGCTGGAGACGACTCCGGGGTCGGAGCCGACGCCGGTGCCGGACCGGGCGCCGCGGCCCGGGTGGGTCGCGGACGATCCCGAGGCGCTGGTCGTCTTCACGTCCGGGACCACCGCCGAGCCCAAGGCCGTGGTGCACACCGCGGGCACGCTTGGCGGCATGCTGGGTCTGTTCGCCCAGGTGGGCGGGTTGCGGGCCGGTCAGCGAGCGCATACCGACCAGATGTTCCTGGGGCTCCCGGCGATGCTCGCGGGCGGCACGTGGGAGATCCCGGCGAGCACGCCCAAGGGCGACCCGGAGGCGTTCGCGCGGGGCGTCGCGGGCGCAGACTCGTCGTTCCTGGTGCCCGCCGACGTGACGGCGCTGCTCGACGTCCTGGAGGCACGCGGGGTCGACGGCGGCGCGGTGCCCGCCGTCGGCCCCGCGGTGCTGGCGGTCGGCGCGGCCCCGGTCACCGCCGCGCTCCTCGAGCGCGGCCGCCGGGTGCTGCCGGGCACGCGCTGGATCGCCGTGTACGGGGCCACCGAGATCCTGCCCGCCGCGATGACCGAGGCCGACGAGAAGATCGCGGCCGCCGGGGGTGCGCGGGGCGACCTCGTCGGCCGTCCGCTGAACGGGATCGGCGTGCGGATCGACACCGCCGTCGTCGGCCTGGACGACACCCGTGGTCCGTCCGGCGACGGGCCGGCGGTGGGCGAGCTGGTGCTGACCGGGCCGTCGCTGATGGCGGGCTACCTGTCCGACCTCGACGCCGGCAAGCCGCGGACGGCCGAGCACCGCACCGGCGACCTCGCCTACCGGGATGCCGACGGCCGGATCGTGCTGGTCGGCCGCAACCGGGACATGATCATCCGCGGCACGGTGAACATCTACCCGGGCCTGTTCGAGCCCCGGCTGCGGGACCTGCCAGGGGTGGCCGACGCCGTTCTGGTCGGCGTCCCGATGCCGGACGGCGACGAGCGGGTGGTCCTCGTGGTGACGCCCGAGGGTGCGGTGCCCGGCGTGGGCACGCCGCGGGTCCGGGCGGGTACCGAGCTGGCCCGGGCCGTCGCCGACCAGGTCGGGCGGGTCCTGGACCATGGTGCGCTGCCCGACCTGGTGGTCGAGGCGTCGCACGTGCCGCTCGCGGGCCGGTCCCGGAAACCGGACCGTCACGCCCTGGTCGACCTGGTTTCACCTCTCGCGGGTACAGTGCGCGCATGAGGGTGGCTGTGACCGGTTCGTCTGGGTTTGTTGGCGGGGCTGTGGTGCGGGACCTCGCGGCGCACGGGCACGAGGTGATCGCGTTCTCGCGTCGCGTCCCGCGCGTACCCGCCGAGCTGCTCGACAAGGTCGCCCACCAGTTCTGGGACCTGCGCGACGGTCCGCTGGCGAAGGAGGACCGGCCCGAGGACGTCGACGTCGTGGTGCACTGCGGCGCCTCCGTCGGGGACGGCGGCAGCCACGCCCGGGCCTGGGTGGTCAACGTCGAGGGCACCCGCGCGGTGCGGGAGACGTTCCCCGGCGCTCGGTTCGTCCACCTCTCGTCGGGCAGCGTGTACGACCCCCGGACGCCGAGCGTCGCGGCCACCGAGGCGGAGGCGCCCGCCCGCGGGTACGTGAATCCCTACGGCTCCACGAAGGCCGCCGCCGAGCGGTACCTTGCGGCGGACGCCGCACGTGAGGACCGCGGACCCGTCGTCGTGCTGCGGCCGCACGCGGTCTACGGGCCGGGCGACACCACGCTGCTGCCGCGGCTGGAGTCCGCGGCGATCGGCGCCTGGCTGCCGCTGCCGGGTGGCGGCAAGGTACGGCAGCACCTCACGCACGTCGACACGCTGGCCCGCACGGTGCGGGCCGCCCTGGACGTGGACGTCGAGCCCGAGATCGCCGCGGGGCGGCCGCTCGTGGCCAACGTCGCCGACGCGAGCCCGGTCGACCTCGACGAGACGGTCGAGCTGCTGATGTTCGCCCGGTTCCGGCCGGTCGAGGTGGTGGGGATCCCGCTGCGGCTGGCGCACGCCCTGGCTTGGGTGGGGGAGCGGCTGGCTCGGTGGACGGGTCGCGAGCCGCGCCTGTCGCGGTACGCCATCAGCCACCTCGCGATGGAGCGTACCTACGACCTCACGGTGCTGCGGGAACGCCTCGGCGTGGACCCGGCGCCGACGTCGCTGCACGGCGCCATGAGCTGGTAGCCCCTGCGTCCGAGTGCTGTCCGGAATGCCCTACCCTGTGCGGGTGATTCCAGGGAGCGACGTCGCGATCGAGACGCTCGGGCTGCGCAAGGCGTACCGCTCGGTGCGCGGCCGCGCCGTGGGCGTCGACGGGCTCGACCTGCGCGTACCGGCCGGCGGCGTGCATGCGCTCCTCGGGCTCGCGGGCTCGGGCAAGACCACCACGCTGCGCCTGCTCACCGGCCTCGCCCACGCGGACGGGGGCGCCATGAAGGTCTTCGGCACCCACGTCCCGGACGGCCTGCCCGACCTCGCCGGCCGCATCGGCGCCGTCGTCGGAGACCCCGGGTTCCACGGGCGGCTGAGCGGACGCCGCAACCTCGCCCTCCTCGCGAGCGCGGCCGGCGTGCCGCGCGCCCGCGTGGACGAGGTGCTCACCCGTGTGGTCCTCGCCGACCGCGCCAAGGCTGCCTACGCCACCTACTCGCCCGACGAGGAACGCCGGCTGGCGCTCGCGGCGGCGCTGCTGCGCGACCCCGACCTCGTCGTCGTCGACGACCCGAGCGCCGGGCTCGACGCCGTCGGCACGCGCGAGATCCGCCAGGCCCTGCGCCGGCTGGCCGACCAGGGCAAGACCGTGCTGATCGCGACCGGCGTGCTCACCGAGGCGCAGCAGATCTCGGACACGGTCACGGTGCTCGACGGCGGCCGCAGCCTCGCGCAGGGGAGCACCGCCGAGCTCCTGGGCGACGCCCGGGTCAGCGTCCGCGTGGGCGTCGACGAGCCGGGCAAGGCCGCCACGGCCCTGCGGGCCGCGGGATTCAAGGTCCGGGCCGACGGCGACACGCTCCACGTCGACGACGTCGCCGAGCCCGCCGAGATCTCGCGGGCACTCGCCAAGCAGAAGCTCTTCGCGGGCGAGCTGGTGCCGCAGCGGGAGGACCTGGCCGCCGTCGTCGGACGGCTGCGCCCCGTGGTGCCGCCGGCCCCTGTGCCGCCGAGCCGCGCCGAGGAACGGGCGGCGCGCAAGGCGGCCGAACGGAAGGCGGCGGAGCGGAAGAAGGCCGCCGACCAGCGCAAGGCGGACAAGGAGGCAGCCGCGAAGCAGGCGGCGGCGGAGGCGAGCGCGAGCGAGGAGGCCGCGGCGAAGCAGGCGGCGATCGACGCGCGGGCCGCGGCCAAGGAGGCCGCGCACGCGGAGCGAGCGGCCGCGAAGGAGAACCGGAGGTCGGCGGGACGGTCCGCCGGGCCGGGGGCGAACGGTGCCGGTGATCCGGGTGCGGGCGAGCGGGACGGCGCGGTGCAGGCGGTCGCGCAGGTGAGTGCCTCGACGTCGGGCGGCTCGGCGTCGGTCTCGGCACAGGCGGGCGCCTCGAAGACCGGCGCCTCGAAGACGAAAGCTCCCAGGCTGAGTGCCTCGAAGCCCGGTGTGTCGAAGCCCGCTGCGTCGAAGGCGGCCGGCTCGAAGGCAGCCGGCCCGGAGGTCGCCGTCCCGAAGCCGTCCAGTTCTCGGCCTGCTGCGTCGAAGCCGGCCGCTCCGGAGCCTCCCGCGCCGAAGCCGTCTGCTCCGAAGTCCTCCACCGCCAAGTCCTCCACCGCCAAGTCCTCCACCGCCAAGTCCTCCGCCACGCCAGGGACGGCCGCGGCCACCGGCGAGGCGCCGGCCGACGCCGACGCGCCGCACAAGCAGTCGAGGTTCGCCGAGCGGCGGGCGGAGTTCGACGCCAAGGTCGCCGAGAAGCAGGCGGCGGCCGAGGCGCGGATCGCGGAGCGCCAGGCGGCCGCCGACGCGAAGGCCGCGGAGAGGCAGGCGGCGGCGGAGGCCAGGGCGGCCGCGAAGCAGGACAAGGCCGATGCCAGGCAGGACAAGGCGGACGCGCGGCAGGCCAGGATCGACGACCGGGCCGCGCAGAAGCAGGCGGAGCTCGACGCCAAGGAGGCCGCGGCGCGGCAGAAGGTGGCCGAGAAGGCCGCGGCGGAGCAGGCACGCGCCGACGCGAAGCAGGCCGCCCTCGATGCCAAGCAGGTCGCCCTCGACGAGAAGGCCGCCCGGAAGCAGGAGGCCGCCGACGCCAGGACGGCCCGGCTCGCGAACCGCAAGGAGGGCGCCAAGGCGCTCCTGGGCCGGCGCGCGGCGGAAACGTCGGGCGGCCGGGACGGAGACCTTGAGCTTGACGACCGGGAGGCGGAGGATCGAGAACCGGACGACCTCGAGCTGAAGCGGCTCGAGGCGGAGGGGCTGGAGCTCGACGACCTCGAGCCGGACGACCTCGAACCGGACGCGGCCGCACCGGACGCCGCCGAGCCGGCTGAACCCGAACCGGACGACACCGAACCGGGCGGTTCCGAGACCGACGACCCCGGCCCGGACGACATCGCCGCACAGGAGCCGGGCCCGCGCACCGACGCGGGGACGGGGCGGCCCCGCCCCGGGCAGCAGGGATCAGGCCGGAACAAGAAGCGCTCGAAGGGAAGGCGATGATGGGCCTGCTGTGGGCCGAGCTGCGCAGGTTCGCCGTGCGGCCGGCGATCCGGTGGATCGCCGTGGCGATGCTCGCGCACGTGGCGCTCGCGGTCGCGGTGACGGCGTTCGAGCCGGAGGCGTTCACTCTCGCGGCGATGCTCGACCAGGGGCAGATCTCGTTCTACGCGATGACGTCGGTGTTCCTCGCCTACGTGGCGGGCGTGCTGCTGGTGACCGGGTCCGCGGCGCAGGGCGGGACGCGTGCGCTGCTGACCGTCGAGCCCCGCCGGGGCCGCGTCTACTGGAGCAAGCTGGCGGCGGCCGGGCTGGCCGTGGTGCCCGGCATCGCGGCGGCCTGCGCGCTGCTGGGGTTCGGCATGTACTGGGCGCACGCGCAGACCGGGGTGCTGGGCGGCCCGCCGTCCGACCTGGTGGAGGCGCTGACGTGGAGCGGTGTCCGCGTGGTCGCTCTCGCGGTGTCCGCGGCAGTCGGCGGCGCGGCGCTCGGGGTGCTCGTGCGGCGCTGGTGGGTGGCGGTCGGGCTCGCGGCGGTGTGGTTCGTGGCCGAGGAGCAGGTGGCGCTGAGCGCGTCGTCCGCCGTCCGGGACTGGCTGCCGTTCACCAACGCGGACTCGTGGGTCCGCGGTACGCGGACCGTGCTCGCCGGCGACGGGTTCCTGGCGGTCCCGTACGTGCACAGCGGGCTCCTGCTGTTCGGCATCACGGTGGTGCTGGCCGTGCTCGGCTCGGTGGTCTTCCGGCACCGGGACGTACGCTGAGCACGACGGGCCGGATCCGCGGGAGGCCCGGGATACCGCGGGCCGGCCGGCACCGTGTCTCGGATCGTGGGACCTTTGGCCCGCTGAGTGACACCGGCGACTTTTCGGCGTAACGTGCGTGACGTGCAGACGATCATTCTTGTAGTACTTCCTGAGCGCGCGGCCTAAGCCCCAGCACAGGCATCGTCCGCGCGCTCACCCTGGCAGTCCTTTCACCAAAGGACCCGGGGTTTTTTTGTTGTCACTAACGCTCGCTTTCGCCCCAGGACGGGGCGCGACGGCAGGAGAACCGCATGACCGGCACACCGACACCCGCACAGATCGCCGCGCGCGCCGAGGCGCGTGACCAGGTGCGCACCGAGCTTCGGTCCCGCGTAGGCGGCAAGGCCGAGCTCGAGAACGCCGCACCGCGCGTCGGGCCGGAGGAGGTGACGGGCGCGCAGTCGATCGTCCGCTCGCTCGAGGAGGTCGGGGCGGAGGTGGTCTTCGGCATTCCCGGCGGCGCGATCCTGCCCACCTACGACCCGCTCATGGACTCCGCCAAGCTCCGGCACATCCTCGTGCGGCACGAGCAGGGCGGTGGTCACGCGGCGTCCGGCTACGCCCACGCGACGGGCCGCGTCGGCGTCACCATGGCGACGTCGGGCCCCGGCGCCACCAACCTGGTGACGCCCATCGCGGACGCCAACATGGACTCGATCCCGCTCGTGGCGATCACCGGCCAGGTGGGCGCCTCCGCGATCGGGACCGACGCGTTCCAGGAGGCGGACATCGTCGGCATCACGATGCCGATCACCAAGCACTCCTACCTGGTCACGGACCCTGCCGAGATCCCGCGCACCATCGCGGAGGCGTTCCACATCGCCTCCACCGGGCGGCCGGGGCCGGTGCTCGTGGACATCGCGAAGTCGGCGATGCAGTCGCGCACCACGTTCTCGTGGCCGCAGGAGCTGAACCTGCCGGGCTACCACCCCGTGACCAAGCCGCACTCGAAGCAGATCCGCGAGGCCGCGAAGCTGCTGGCCACGGCCCGCCGGCCGGTCCTGTACGTCGGCGGCGGCGTGATCCGCGCCGGTGCCGCGGACCTGCTGCGCCAGCTCGTGGACCTGTCCGGCGCGCCCGTGGTGACGACGCTGATGGCCCGCGGCGCCGTGCCGGACAGTCACCCGCAGCACCTGGGCATGCCCGGCATGCACGGCACAGTGCCCGCCGTCGCGGCGCTGCAGAAGGCGGACCTCGTGTTCGCTCTCGGCGCCCGGTTCGACGACCGCGTGACCGGCAAGCTGTCGAGCTTCGCCCCGCTGGCCGCGATCATCCACGCGGACATCGACCCCGCCGAGATCGGCAAGAACCGCGAGGCGGACGTCCCGATCGTGGGCGACCTCCGCGAGGTCATCGGCGACCTGCTGCCCGAGCTGGCCAAGGAGCACGAGGCGCACGGCAAGCCCGACGTCGAGGGCTGGTGGCGTCAGCTCGACGAGTGGCGCCGCACCTACCCCCGCGGCTACTCCCAGCCGGAGGACGGCCACCTGTCGCCGCAGCACGTGATCCAGCGCCTGGGCGAGCTGACCGGGCCGGACGCGATCTACGTCGCGGGCGTGGGCCAGCACCAGATGTGGGCCGCGCAGTTCATCAGCTACGAGCGGCCCAACACCTGGATCAACTCCGGCGGCCTCGGGACGATGGGCTACTCCATCCCGGCCGCGATGGGCGCCAAGGTCGGCCAGCCGGACCGGACGGTCTGGGCCGTGGACGGCGACGGCTGCTTCCAGATGACCAACCAGGAGCTGGCCACCTGCACGATCAATGACATCCCCATCAAGGTGGCGCTGATCAACAACAGCTCGCTGGGCATGGTGCGGCAGTGGCAGACGCTCTTCTACGAGTCGCGCTACTCCAACACCGACCTGCACACCGGCCACGGCACCATGCGCGTGCCCGACTTCGTCAAGCTCGCCGACGCGTACGGCTGCGAGGGCATCCGCGTGGAGCACGCCTCCGACGTCGACGCCGCGATCAAGCGGGCCAACGAGATCGACGACCGGCCCGTGGTCGTGGACTTCACCGTCTCGCGGGACGCGATGGTGTGGCCCATGGTCGCCGCCGGTGTGAGCAACGACGACATCCAGTACGCACGCGGCATCTCGCCGGCGTGGGAGCGAGAGGACTGACCCCCATGTCGAGGCACACCCTGTCCGTGCTCGTGGAGAACAAGCCCGGCGTGCTCACGCGCGTCGCCGGCCTGTTCGCCCGTCGCGCGTTCAACATCCACTCCCTGGCCGTCGGCCCCACGGAGCACGAGGAGATCTCGCGCATCACCGTGGTGGTCGACGTCGAGGAACACCCCCTGGAACAGGTCACGAAGCAGCTCAACAAGCTCATCCACGTGATCAAGATCGTCGAGCTCGAACCCGAGTCGTCGGTGCACCGCGAGCTGCTGCTCGTCAAGGTGCGGGCCGACGCCGCCACCCGAACCGGGGTGCTGGAAGTCGTCGAGATGTTCCGGGCGCGCGTGGTCGACGTCGTGCCGGACTCCGTGGTCATCGAGGCCACGGGACCGGCGGCGAAGCTCGACTCGCTCCTCGCGGCGCTGGAACCGTACGGCGTCCGTGAGATCGTCAAGTCCGGCACACTGGCCATCGGCCGGGGCGCCCGGTCCATCACCGACCGCGCGTTCGAGCGCGCGGTCCGGTCCGCCTGAGCGCGGCCCACCCGATACTTTTCTTTCACCGAGCAATCAACTGAGGAGCAAGAACCGTGGCTGAGCTGTTCTACGACGACGACGCTGACCTGTCGATCATCCAGCAGAAGAAGGTTGCTGTGGTCGGTTACGGCAGCCAGGGCCACGCGCACGCCCTGAACCTGCGTGACTCCGGGGTGCAGGTGACCGTCGGCCTGCGTGAGGGTTCCGCCTCCCGGGCCAAGGCCGAGAACGAGGGCCTTGCTGTCGCGACCGTGCCGGACGCCGTGCGCGACGCCGACGTGGTCGTCATCCTCGCCCCCGACCAGGTGCAGCGGCACCTGTATGCCGAGGACATCGCGCCGAACCTCAAGGAGGGTGCCGCGCTCGTCTTCGGGCACGGCTTCAACATCCGTTACGGCTACATCAAGCCCGAGGCCGGTCACGACGTGCTCATGGTCGCTCCCAAGGGCCCGGGCCACATCGTGCGCCGCGAGTTCGCGGACGGTCGTGGCGTGCCCGTGATCGTCGCGGTGGAGCAGGACGCGTCCGGTTCCGCCTGGGGCCTGGCCCTGTCGTACGCCAAGGGCATCGGCGGCCTGCGCGCCGGCGGTATCAAGACGACGTTCACCGAGGAGACCGAGACCGACCTGTTCGGTGAGCAGGCCGTGCTGTGCGGCGGCGCCTCGCAGCTGGTCCAGTACGGGTTCGAGACGCTGACCGAGGCCGGATACCAGCCGGAGGTCGCGTACTTCGAGGTGCTGCACGAGCTGAAGCTGATCGTCGACCTCATGGTCGAGGGTGGCATCGCCAAGCAGCGCTGGTCCGTCTCGGACACCGCTGAGTACGGCGACTACGTCTCCGGTCCGCGTGTCATCGACCCGCGGGTCAAGGAGAACATGAAGGCCGTTCTCTCCGACATCCAGGACGGCACCTTCGCCGCGCGCTTCATCGCGGACCAGGACGCGGGCGCCCCCGAGTTCAAGGAGCTGCGCGCCAAGGGCGAGCAGCACCCGATCGAGGCCACGGGCCGCGAGCTGCGCAAGATGTTCTCGTGGATCAAGCCGGCCGACTCGGACTACGTCGAGGGTTCGGCCGCTCGCTGATCCGGTAGCCCCACGCCGGGCAGCTGCGCGCCGAGCGCACAGCCCGCGAGACAGAGCGGCGCCCCACCCTCCGCACGGAGGGTGGGGCGCCGCTCTTGTCACTCGTCGGACGGCGGTCGGGCGTCAGCCCTTGAGGGAGTCGACCCAGTCCGGGTTGTCCGCGAGCCAGGCCTCGACGCCGGCAGCCGGGTCGCCCTCGTGCTCGTTGACGACCTGGTCCTCCAGGCTGCCGTACTGCTCGTCGTCCAGCTTGGCCTTGCCCATCATCTCGGCGACCTCCGGGAACTCCTCGGCGAACCCGAGGGTCGCGATCTCGTGGAGGCCCTCCGCCTCGCCGAGCGCGCCCTTGGGGTCCTCGAGATCACGCACCGGGAAGGTGTTGTTGGCCCAGAAGGGGCGCCACAGCGTGACGACGATGTCCTCCTGCGCCTGGACAGCCTCGTCGAGGGCGTTCAGCATGGCCGGCGTCGACGACGTCTGCAGCTCCCAGCCGTCCTCGTCCAGGCCGTACTGCGGGATGACCTGCTCCTGCGTGGCCTTGGTCAGGCCCGCGCCCGCCTCGATGCCGACGATCTTGCCGTCGTAGTCGGCGCTCTTGCCCACGAGGTCCTCGATCGACTCCAGCTCGGAGTACTCGGGGACGGCCATCGTCAGCTTGGCGCCGTCGTAGTAGGTGCCGAGGTCCTCGAGGTCGTCGCCGTACTCGTCCATGTAGGCGGCGTGGGTGACCTCGGGCCACGCGGACGGGAAGACGTCGATGTCGCCTTCGGCGAGCCCGGTGTACAGCGGCGCGGCGTCGTTGATCTCCGTGATCTCGACCGTGTACCCGTCCTCCTCGAGGATGTTCTTCCACAGATAGGCGGTGCTCAGACCGTCCGTCCACGAGGGGATGATGCCGAGGGTGATGGTCTGGTCGCCGCTGCCGCCGTCCTCGCTCGAGCCGCATGCCGTGAGGCTGAGGCCCAGGCCGAGGGCCACTGCGGCCGCTCCGATCCGCTTGCCGGTCGTGCCGATCATCGGTGTCCTTCCGTTTCGTATCACTGGGGTTCGTTATGTATGGGTGAGGGGTACTACGTCTTTGAGGGGGGAGGCGTCAGGCCGCGCGTGCCGCGCCGGCGGCCGGGGCGCCGGCCGCCGGGGTCCGGGTGAACCGGTCGCGCAGCTCGCGCAGGCGGCCGTGGCCCGGACGGCGGGAGCCGATCGACGCCGTCAGGCGGTCCAGGAAGATCGCCAGGATCACCACGGAGATGCCGGCGTCGAAGCCGCGGGCGAGGTTGAGGGTCGAGATCGCGCCGACCACCTCGTTGCCCAGGCCGCCGCCGCCGACCAGGCCGGCGATCACGGCCATCGACAGCGCCAGCATGATCACCTGGTTGACGCCGGCCATGACGGTCGGCAGGGCCAGCGGGAGCTGGATGTCCTTGAGGATCTGCCGCGGACCCGCGCCGAAGGCCTGCCCGGCCTCGACGACCTCGCCGTCGACCTGGCGGATGCCGAGCTCGGTGAGCCGGACGGCAGGGGGCAGGGCGAAGATCACCGTGGCGACCAGGGCGCCGGCCACGCCGATGCTGAACAGCTTGAGCACGGGCAGCAGCCAGACCATGCCGGGCATGGTCTGCATGAAGTCCATGACGGGCTTCGCGATGCGGCTGACGACGGGCGAGCGGGCCGCGAGGATGCCCAGCGGGATGCCGAGGACCAGGGCGACGACGGTGGCCACCACCACGAGGGCGAGGGTCTCGACGGCGGGTTCCCACATGTCCATCCCGATGATCAGGACCAGGCCCACCAGGGTTCCGACGCCGAGCTTCCAGTTGCGCAGGAGCCAGCCGAGCAGCGCCAGGATGATCGCCAGGACCAGCGGGTCCAGGGCCAGGAGGGGGTCGGCGATCCCGTTGATGGCGCCGGTGATCAGGTCACCGATCACGTCGAAGAGCGCGTCGAAGGTCTGCTTGAACCAGGTGAACCCGGTCTCCAGCCAGGTGCCGACCGGGATGGACGGCACGATCGTCAGGGGGGCGGCGCTCTCAGGCACGGGCGGCCTCCTTGGTCTCGTCGTCGGCCGTCACGGGAGCGTCCGCGACGTCGGTCTCTGCGTGCGCGGCGAGCGCCGAGAGCAGCGTGATGCGCGGGACGACGCCGACGAGCCGTCCGGCGTCGTCGACCACGGCGATGGCCGGGGTCTCGGCCGCAGGGCCGAACAGGTCGGCGAGCGAGGTGTCGGGGGAGACGGCGGCGACGTCCGGCACGGGCCGCAGGAGGCCGGTGAGGTCCTTCTGCTCCAGGTGCCGGCCCACCTCGTCCTCGGTGACGTACCCCTTCAGGGTGCGGTCGCGTCCCGTGACGAACATCGCCGGGATCTGGTGCTCGCGCATCAGCTTGTGCGCGGCGCGCGGCCCCTGCTCCGCGCCGAGGACGGCGGCCGGCGGCTCCATGACGGACGACGCCGTCAGGACGCGGGTGCGGTCGACGTCGGCGACGAACTGCGCGACGTAGTCGTTGGCCGGGTCGGTGAGGATCTCCTCGGCGGTCCCGACCTGGACGATCCGCCCGTTGCGCATCATGGCGATCCGGTCGCCGATGCGCATGGCCTCGTTGAGGTCGTGGGTGATGAAGAGGATGGTCTTGCCGAGCTTCTGCTGCAGCTCGATGAGCTGGTCCTGCATGTCCCGCCGGATCAGGGGGTCGAGCGCGCTGAACGCCTCGTCCATGAGCAGGATGTCGGTGTCCGCGGCGAGCGCGCGGGCCAGGCCGACACGCTGCTGCATGCCGCCGGACAGCTCGCTGGGCAGGTGGTCGTCCCAGCCGGTCAGCCCGCACAGCTCCAGGGCCTCGTGGGCGCGGGCGCGGCGCTCCTCCTTGCCGACCCCCTGGGTCTCGAGGCCGTAGGCGGCGTTGTCGATGACCGTGCGGTGCGGGAACAGCGCGAAGTGCTGGAACACCATGCTGATCCGTTCGCGCCGCAGGCGGCGCAGGTCCTTGCCGGTCGCGGCGGTGATGTTCTCGCCGTAGAGCTCCACGTGACCGGACGTCGGTGGGTGGAGCCCGTTGATCATGCGGATCAGCGTCGACTTGCCGGACCCGGACAGGCCCATGACGACGAAGATCTCGCCCTCTTCCACGGTGAACGACGCGTCGATGACCGCCGGCGTCAGCCCCGCTCGTCTCAGCTCGTCGGTGTCCGCCCCGGCCTCGAGACGCCTGACGCCCTCGCGGCCTTTGCGACCGAACACCTTGTACAGATGGTTTGCCTCGATTGCTGGCACAAAGCCCCTTCTCTTGGCGCGAAAATTCTGGAAAAAGTACGTCAGAACGACGTGAACCGTCGTTTACCAGACCATGAGCGGTCGCAGGTATGCAAATTGGGTAAGGGTTCGTTATCGGATCGTTCAGTTTTTGTCATGTGTCGGAAGGGCCTCGTCGGGCACCTGCCGTTAGGGCAGGATGTCCCCGTGACCCACGACGTGAACCCGCAGGCCGCGGACGACGACGAGCCGACCTTCGACCCCTCGACCTTCGACCCCGAGTCGGTGCCCGTGGAGGACCAGGAGCTCGCCGCCGAGGTCCTCGACTTCTGGGCGGCCACCCGGCAGTACGCGGGCATGGCGAAGGCGAGCATCGTCGTCGGCCACACCGTGAGCGAGACCGTGCCGCCGCAGGCGTGGTCGTTCGGCGACGAGCCGGAGCTCGCGCAGACGCTTCTCGCGGCGGTCCTGGCGGGGGACAAGACGGCGACGTCGTCGGCCCTGTGGGACTACGACGACGAGGGCGTGCCGCTGCCCGTCGTCGGCGAACTCTCGATCCTGCTGGACGGCGAGCGTCACCCGCGCGCGCTGATCCGCACCACGGGCGTGGAGACCACCACGTTCGACGAGGTCGACGACGACTTCGCGGCCGCGGAGGGCGAGGACGACCGCACGCTGGAGTCGTGGCGGGCGGGTCACGAGGCGTACTTCCGCCGGACGCTGGGCGAGGGGCGGGAGTTCGCGGAGGACATGCCGATCGTGTGCGAGCGGTTCGAGCTGCTGTACCCGAAGCCCTGAGCGGCGGTCAGGCGTCCACGGTCAGCCGGCGGTCGATGCCGGTCCCGCGCTCCGGGTCGCTCCCGCGCACGTGGATCTCGGTGCTCGTGACCGTGGCGCGGTAGAGGCGCAGCCCGGCGTCGCCGCTGAGCTCGTCGACGCCGAAGGCCCGCACGCCGCTGCGCACCGACGAGAAGACGGCGGTCACGGCGGCGGGGAGCTCGGCGTCGGGCACCTGGGCTGCCGTGGCGCCGAGGTAGACGGCGGCGGTGTCGGGGCCCGGGTCTGCCTGGGAGTTGAAGATGACGATCTCGACGCGGGGCCGTGCGGCGACGTTGCGCGAGTGCTGCGCGTCGGGCGACGAGATCCAGTAGAGGTCGCGGTGGTCGGCGTGGTTGTAGAAGACGGGCGAGACGCGCGGTGTGCCGTCCGGCTGGGCCGTGCCGAGGACCATGAAGTGGTTGTCGTCGATGACGCGGTGCGCGATGTCGATGGGCTCCATGGCTGTTGGACGGGCCGCGGGCGGGAAAGTCATCGCGGGCGAACCCGTTCTCGACGGCGTCGGCGGAGTGTCAGTGGCTCGTCCTACGGTGTGGGCACAGGTCCTGACGAGAGGTGAGAGCGATGGCGCTGCGCTGGTACTCGACCGTGGTGGAGTCCACGGACCACAAGAAGCTGGCCCGCTGGTGGGCCGAGGCCCTGGGCTGGGAGGTCATCTTCGAGCTCGACTCCGAGTCGGTGCTCGTGCCGCCGTGGGCGCTCGAGCTGTCCGACAAGCTCGACTTCCACCAGGTGCCGCCGGGCATGGTGTTCGTCCCCGTCGAGCACCCGAAGACCGGGAAGAACCGCCTGCACTGGGACTTCGCGCCGCACACGAGCGACGACCGGGACGCCGAGATCGCGCGGCTGGTCGAGCTGGGCGCGACGGTGATCGACGTCGGGCAGCCGGCCGACGCGACCTGGACCGTCCTGGCGGACCCGGACGGCAACGAGTTCTGCGTGCTGTCGGCCAGGGACCAGTAGCTCGCGGGGCCGATGAGTTCGGGGTCCGGGCGCCGTCGGCCTTGTATGAGCACACACGTGAAGACCAAGAACCTCGCCGACCTCTACCAGCTCCAGTCGCTGGAGTGGGAGGCCGTCGCCGGGGCGCTCGCCGACGTCGGCGACCAGGCGCCGGGCGGGCAGGGGCCCGACCGCCACTCGCACTGGCTCACCACGGTCAATGCCGACGGCAGCCCGCACACCACCGGCGTCGGGGCGTTCTGGGACGACGGCAGGTTCTTCGTCGTGTCCGGGCGCGGCGTGCGCAAGGGCCGGAACATGGAGCGCGAGCCGCGGTGCACCATCGCCGTCGCGACGGACGACTACGACGTCGTGGTGGAGGGCGTGGCCGACCTCGTGACCGACCCCGCCGAGGTCGCGCGCATCGCGAAGATCGCGGCCGACGGTGGCTGGCCGGCGGAGCCGGACGAGTCCGGCACGGCGCTCACCGCCCCGTACAGCGCGCCGTCGGCCGGGCCCGCGCCGTGGCACGTGTACCGCGTGACGCCCACCAAGGCGAACGCCCTGTGGCTGCGTGGGCAGGGTGGGGCGACGGCCTTCGAGTTCGACTGAGCCGCGCCCGCCGCTCAGCCTCGTGTCTTCGTCCAAACCGTGAGACCCGCGTCTCAGCGGGGTGACGGCACGCGTAGGCTCCGGACATGGCACAGGTGGCTACTACAGACGGCATCAACCTCGCGGTGGTCGCGGGTGACGGCATCGGTACCGAGGTCGTGGAGCAAGGTCTCTCCGTCCTCGAGGCGGCACTGGCGCCGTCGGGTACCAAGCTTTCCACCACCGAGTTCGACCTCGGTGCGCGGCGCTGGCACGCGACGGGCGAGACCCTCACCGACGAGGACCTCGAGCGGATCAAGGGGCAGGACGCGATCCTGCTGGGCGCGATCGGCGACCCGTCGGTCCCGAGCGGCGTGCTGGAGCGCGGGCTGCTGCTCAAGCTCCGTTTCGCCCTGGACCACTACGTGAACCTGCGCCCGACCAAGCTCTACGAGGGCGTCTCCAGCCCGCTCGCCGACCCGGGCGAGATCGACTTCGTCGTGGTCCGCGAGGGCACCGAGGGCCCGTACGTCGGCAACGGCGGCGCGCTGCGTGTCGGCACGCCGCACGAGATCGCCACCGAGGTCAGCGTGAACACCGCGTTCGGGGTCGAGCGCGTGGTCCGGGACGCGTTCGCCCGCGCCGCCGCCCGCCCGCGCAAGCACCTCACGCTGGTGCACAAGCACAACGTGCTGGTGCACGCCGGCCACCTGTGGCGCCGTACGGTCGAGGCCGTGAACGCCGAGTTCCCCGACGTCACCACCGACTACGCGCACGTGGATGCCGCCACCATCTACCTCACGACGAACCCGAGCCGGTTCGACGTGATCGTCACGGACAACCTCTTCGGCGACATCCTCACCGACCAGGCCGCCGCGATCTCGGGCGGCATCGGGCTGGCCGCCTCGGCCAACATCAACCCGGACCGCACCGCGCCGTCGATGTTCGAGCCGGTGCACGGTTCCGCGCCCGACATCGCCGGCCAGGGCAAGGCCGACCCCACCGCGACGATCCTGTCCGTCGCCCTGCTGCTCGACCACCTGGGTTTCGCGGCCGAGTCCGCGCGCGTCCAGGACGCCGTAGCCGCCGACCTCGCGTCGCGCGGCGACGTAGTACGCACGACCGACCAGGTAGGCCGCGACATCGCGGCCCGCGTGATCGGGTAGCACGCTTCACGAAGGCGGCGCCCGGGTCTCGCAGACCGACCCCTGGGCGCCGCTCTCGTATGTCGGGAGCCGTCCGGGCAGACGTCCGGCTCGGATCGCTCCGCCGCCTTGCCGGGCGTGGAAGACTGACAGCAGCATTCCGGTGAAAGGCATCGACATGACAACTACGACGGACCCCATCCTCCCGACCAGGCTCGAAGACCTGGTGGCGCTCTTCGACGTGCGGCCCACCGACGCGCCGACGCCGGAGGAGGAGCGCGTCGAGGCGCTCCGCGCCCCGAAGTTCGGGACCAAGTTCTCCGACCACATGGCGCGCATCTCGTGGAGCAGCGCCGACGGCTGGAAGGACCGGCGGATCGAGCAGTACGGTCCGCTGCAGCTCGACCCCGCCACGGCGGTGCTGCACTACGCGCAGGAGATCTTCGAGGGGCTCAAGGCCTACAAGCACGCCGACGGCTCGGTCTGGACGTTCCGCCCCGACCAGAACGCCGCGCGCTTCGCCCGGTCGGCGCACCGCCTCGCCCTGCCTGCCCTGAGCGTGGACGACTTCATCGGGTCTCTGGCCGCGCTGGTCCGCACCGACATCGACTGGGTGCCCGGCGGCGAGGACTCGTCCCTCTACCTGCGGCCCTTCATGTACGCGTCGGAGGCGTTCCTCGGCGTGCGCCCGTCGCTCGAGGTCGAGTACCTGGTGATCGCCTCGCCCGTGGGTCCGTACTTCGCGGGCGGCGTGCGGCCCGTGTCGATCTACGTGTCCCAGGAGTACCACCGGGCCGGGCCGCCCGGAGGCACCGGCGACGCGAAGTTCGGCGGCAACTACGCCGCCAGCCTGCTGCCGCAGCTCGAGGCGCAGAAGGAGGGCTTCGACCAGGTGTGCTTCCTGGACGCCGCAACCAACACCTACCTCGAAGAGCTCGGCGGCATGAACGTCTTCCTCGTGATGGACGACGGCACACTGCACACCCCCGAGCTCGGCTCGATCCTGGAAGGGATCACGCGCAGCTCGGTGCTCCAGCTCGCGGCCGACCGCGGCTACGACGTGGTGGAGCGGCGTATCCCGCTCGCCGAGGTCGTGGCCGGGCTCGAGTCCGGTGCGGTCAAGGAGTTCTTCGCCTGCGGCACCGCGGCCGTGGTCACGCCCGTGGGGCGCCTCGCGGGCTCGACGTTCGACCACGAGGTCAACGGGGGCGAGCCGGGCGAGCTCACCATGTCGATCCGCCAGGAGCTCACCGACATCCAGTACGGCCGTGCCGAGGACCGGCACGGCTGGATGCGCCGGCTGGCCTGACCCGCTCTCTCGCCGAAGTAGAACCGCAGCAAAGTAGAACCGCAGCGCGAACTCCCTGGTCAGCAGGGCTCTCGTTGCGGTTCTACTTTGCTGCGGTTCTACTTCGGCCGGGTCAGCCCCAGAGGCGGCCGATCGCGTCGCGGGCCACGAGGAACCCGACGATGCCGACGACCCACGCCGTGGTGCTCGCCGCGTGCCGCGTCAGCCAGCCGTCCAGGCGGCCGAGCGGCCGCTCCACCAGCCGCGCGGCGAACACCCGCGCGGCGGTAAGCACGAGGGCCGGCAGGATCATGACCAGGCAGTACCCGAGGACCCAGAGACCCGACGCCGGCCACGCCGGACCCTGCGTCCCGATCAGGCCCAGCGCGGCCAGGTAGGGCAGCATCGTCGCGACCTCGACGAGCCCCGCCCCGACGGCCAGCCCGGCCAGGGCCGTCCTGCTGCCGGACTCGCTCCCGAGCACCCGTTCGCGCCACCGGCTCAGCCTGCCCGGGCGTGCCACCGGCTCGGCCGGTCCGTCCGTCGTCCCGGCCGCCGTGCCGGGCTGCGCTGCGGCGCCTGCCGGCGCGGCTGTGCCCGTCAAGGCGGGCGCGGGCTTGCGGCCCCCGACCGGCTCCAGCTTGAAGCTCCACGCGAACAGGCCGACGCCGACCAGGAGCTGCGCGATCAGGAACGGGCGCGCGCTCGACAGGGAGGCGAGCGTGTCGCTCAGCGCGCCGGCCCCGACCAAGATCGCCAGGCCCACCAGGGCGTAGAAGCCCGCGATCGAGCCGAGGTAGACGATCATCCGCCCCACGCGTACCCGGCCGGGCGACATGAGCAGCCACACGGGGATGAGCAGGGTGCCGAAGCTCGTCGAGTCGATGAGCGCGAGCACGGCCAGCGCGCCGATCAGCGCCGCACCCGTGAGCTCGCCCGAGATGAGGTCCATGCCGGCCAGCCTGGTGCCTGCCGCGCACGAGCACATCCGCCGAACCGCCGAGACCCGATACATCCTTCGGATGACCCCTCGCGTATTGCATCGTGCTGAGATGGACGCATGTCCCGCCTGTCCGAGCTGATCGCGCCCGTCGTCAAGGTCGTCACGGCCGAGGACCGGCGCGGTGACATGATCACGGCGGCCGGAATCCTCGTGACCGCGCTCGCGCTCGACGCGCTCGGCCTGATCCGGACGTCCTGGAGCGGCCTGCCGGACGTGCCGTCCTGGTGGTTCGCGATCCCGGCCGCGATCGGCTGCACCGCGCTGATCTGGCGGCGGGTCCACCCGCTGGCGGTGCTCGGCGTCGCCACCGTCGCGTTCGTCGTCGACGTGGTGCTCGGCGGCAGCGTCGGCCTCATCGTCGTCCTCTGGGAGGCGCTGTACGCCGTCCACCTGCACGGCAGCCGGGTCGCGCGGCGGGTCAGCATCGTCGGGGTCGCGGTGCTCACCGCGGCGCTGATGGTCGTCATCGCCGTCGTCACGGGCGGGCTCCGGCCGACGGTCCTCGTCGGGCTCCAGGCCCTCACCCTGCTGGTCATGCCGATGTGGTGGGGCACCAACGTGCGGCAGGGCCGCGAGCTCACCGCCGCCGCCCGCGAACGGGAACGGCTCGAACGCGAACGCGGCGCCGCGCTGCTCCGCCTCGCCGAGTCGGCACGTCACGACGCCGTCCGCGCCGAGCGCGCGACCGTCGCCCGCGACCTGCACGACGTCGTCGCCTCGCACCTCTCCGCCATCGCCATCACCTCCGGCGGGGCGCTCGCGGGCGCCGCCGAGCCGGAGCGGGACCGGGCCGCGCTGCGCAGCATCCGCGCGGAGAGCCTCGCCTCGCTGCAGGACATGCAGGCGATGATCCGCGTGCTGCGGACCGACACGGAGCCGCGCGGCGCGCGGCCGGACGGTGCCGGGCCGGACGGTGCAGGGCCGGACGGTGCAGGGCAGGGTGCCGCAGGGCAGGCCGGCGCCGGGCGCCGGGCCCCCGGTGAGAGCGGGGGCACGGACGACGCGGGCGGTGCGGGGCGCGGCACCGACCTCGTGGCGGCGTCGCGTGCCGCCCAGCTCGCCCCGGTGATCGAGCAGGCGCGGCTCGCCGGTCTGGACCTGGCCGTGTCCGACCCGGACGGCGTCCTGACGGGCGCGACGGCCGTGCCCGCCGCGGTGGACCATGCGGTGTACCGGGTGGTCCGGGAGGCGCTGACGAACGTCCACAAGCACGGCGGCGCCCGAGCCGACCTGAGCTTCGCCGCCGACGGTCCGCTCGAGATCGAGGTGCACGACGTGGGGGCGGTCCACGCCCGGGCGGCCCGCCCCCGGGCGGACGTCGGCGAGGGCACCGGGATCGGGCTGGTCTCGATGCGGGAGCGCGTCGAGTCCCTCGGCGGAGCGTTCTGGGCGGGGCCGGGGGACGCCGGGGCGCCGTCGGCCCGGCCCCGGTCCGAGCCGACGGGCTGGCTGGTCCGCGCCGTCCTGCCCCTGCCCGACCGGGCCGGCGCGGGCGTGGTCACCCCGCAGAGCCCGGCGCCGGGCGTCACCGCATGATCCGCGTCCTGCTCGCCGACGACCACGCGGCGATCCGCGCGGGTCTGCGCATGCTGCTCGCCACGGCCGGCGACATCGAGGTGGTCGGCGAGGCGGGCGACGGCGCGGTCGCGGTCACCAACGCCCGCGCCCTGCGCCCCGACGTGGTGCTGATGGACGTCCGCATGCCCGGCACCGACGGCGTGACGGCGACCCGGCAGATCGTCGACGAGGGGCTGTCCGAGGTGCTCGTGCTCACGACCTTCGACCTCGACGAGTACGTGTTCGGCGCGCTGCGCGCCGGGGCGGCCGGCTTCCTCCTGAAGACCGCGGAGGCGTCCGCCCTGGTGGACGCGGTTCGGCACGTCGCCGCCGGCGACGGCGTCGTGGCGCCGGAGGTGACCCGGCGGCTCATCGCGGAGCTGTCCGCGCCGGCCCGCAACGGCGTCGGCCACCGGGGTGGGACCGGGCTCGCGGCCCTGCCCGCCGACCTGACGCCGCGGGAGCGCGACGTGCTGGCGGGGCTGGGCTCCGGGCTGTCGAACGCCGAGCTCGCCGCCGAGCTGACCATCAGCGAGGCAACCGCCAAGACCCATGTGTCGCGCGTGCTCGCCAAGCTCGGCGTGACGTCCCGCGTCCAGGCGGCGATCGCGGCCCGCGACGCGGGCTTGGCGTGAGGTGGCGCCCCTGACCGGCGGGGACGCCACCCCGGCACCCGGGAGCAGGACGCTCGGCTAGCCGAGCCGTCGGGTCAGCAGGCGGCGTGGCCGCGCGGCCAGCCAGGCCGACGCGATCGCGAGGACCGGCAGCGTCACCGCCAGCCCGAGGAGCCACGGCCACGGGAACTCGACGGCCCAGGCCCCCGTGATCGGCGAGGCCACCCACGGCCGCTGGAGCTGGACGAGCGCCGCACCGAGCACTGCGCCCGCGCCGAGTCCGAGCATGGTGCCGACCGCGGAGATCGCCCCCGCGTGCGCCGCGACGATCACGCGGCGCGTCCGGGGCGCTGCCCCGACCGCGTCGAGCGTCGCCAGGTCCGGCCGGGACTCCACGGCGGCCAGCCCGGCCGCGAGCCAGGTGACGAGCAGCGCCACGAGCGCTGCCACCAGGGCGATGACCGGAGCACCGATCGCGTCGGGCGCGGGCTCGTAGCCGAGCTCGGTCCGGGCCGAGAGAAGTGTCCGGCTGTCCGCGGTCGATCCGGCACCGTCCGCGATCGGATCGACTCCCGGCGGTATCGCGATGTCGCCGAGCCGGTGCGACAGCGCCTGCGTCTGCGCCGCGGTGGGAACGGTGTCCGTCTCGACGACGAACCGTCCCACGCGTTGCTCGCCGGCCAGGGTGTCGAGCAGCTCCGGCGGCACGACGGGGAGATTCGGGACGGCCTCGGTCCCGTCGCCGACCTCCGTGGCGGGAACGCGGACGGTGCGCTCCCTGGGGGTCGCGGATGCTGCGTCCTCACCGGTCAGGTCGTACGTCTGGATCCTCAACCGGGCGGTTCCGTCAGCATCCGTGCTGCCATGAGACACGACTGCCCTGCCGTCGCGGAGGGCCGCCACTGCCGTGTCCGCCGCAGCTCCGGTCAGGCCGAGCAGCGGCACGAGGCCGCCGTCGTCCACCACGGGCGCCGCGAGCCCACCGGCGATGCCGGGCCACCATCCCTCGGCTCCGGTGGTGACCACGACCGCCGTCGGCCTCCCCTCGGACGTCTCCGTGAGAACGGGGACCGGAGTGACCGTGGTGACGTCCGGGAGCACGTCCCGGACCGCCGCCTCGATCTCCGGACGGAGCTCGTCGAGGTCCAGCGCGGTGTTCGCGTGGACGATGGTGGTGCCCGGCGTCGAGGCCGGTAGGTACGTGCGTTCCTGGTACCGCGCCTCGGACGTCACGAAGACGAGCCCCGCGGTCGCGCCGGCGACGGCGACGAGCACGGCGGCGACGGCGGGCGACGTCCGCTGCCGGTGCCTGGCGGCGTCCCGGAGGGCGAAGCGGGCGGGCAGGGGGAGCCTGCCCGACAGCCGGGCGAGACCGGCGACGATGCCCCCGGTGGTCAGGACGAGCCCGATCTCGGCGACGACGACGCACCAGGCAAGGAGCACGCCGCCGTCGCCGGCGGTCGCGGCGGCGACGGCGCCGGTCAGCCCGCCTCCGGCGAGGACCACCCCGAGCGCGACGGCCCAGCCCTTGACCCGGTGCTGGCCGCGGCGCCCGGTCAGGGTGGCGACGACGTCGAGCCGGGCCGCGGCCCGTGCCGGCAGCCACGCCGCCGCGACGGCCACGACCGCGCCGAGGAGCACCATGGCGCCGACCCGGGGCCAGGGCACGACCAGGGCCGTGAACTCGAAGTACCGGAGCGGAACGGCGGCGAGGGCGACCCCGGCGAGGGACGCGACCACCGATGCGCCGAGCCCGATGACGATCGCGGGGATCATGGCGAGCGCACGGAGCGTTCGGGGCGAGGCGCCCTGCGCGGCGGCGACCGCGAGCGAGCGTTCCTGCCGCCTCGCGCTGACGGCGAAGGCCGGGCCGACGATCAGGATCCCCTCGAGCAGGGCGATGATCGTGACGGCCCCGCCGAGGGCGACCTCGTTCGCGTCCAGGGTGTCGTAGGGGTGGCCGAACGTCTCGGCCTCCGGCGGTGGAAGGTCGGTCAGCACCTCCTGGCTGATCACTGCGACGCCGTGCTCGTTGAGCCGTAGCACGTCGTCCCAGGTCACCGGGGTAGGACCGGAGACGAACCAGTCGACCTCCCCCGAGCCGGCGACGTTCACCAGCGAGGGCGACACGTCGTCGGGCGCCGTGTGCACCACCGCGCCGGAGTTCTTGGGCAGGTGCCTGCCGAGCAGCCCGGAGACCGTCAACGTCTCGGTGCTGCCGCCGACCCGGGTCTCGACCACGACGGTGTCACCGACGTCGACGCCGATCTGCTCGGCGACCTCACGCGAGACCGCGATCTCACCGGGTCCGGGGGCCACGCCCGCGCGGAGCTTGAAGGCCGCCGTGACGTCGGCATCGCGCAGATCGGTCTGCGCCAACCTGCTGGTGAGCTGCGGCCCGAGCCCGTGCAGCACCACGGGGGTGGTCTCGACGGGGACGAGGCGGTCGCCCGGGGGGAGTGCCGCGGTCAGCACCTTCTCGTGCTCGGCACGGGTCGGCGGCTCGCCGGGTTCCGTGTCGAGGCCCCCGGTGGCATTCGTCGCGTCGAAGGTCTGCAGCACGCGCCCGCCGCCCAGGTAGTCGAGGGAGGCCTGCAGGTCGGGTCCTAGTGACTCGTCGCGGACGGTCTCCGGGCTGTCCTTGCTCGACTCCAGGGCGGTGAACGCCGTGGTCCCCGCCAGGACCGGCACCGCGACCATCACGGCCACCAGCGCGGTTCGCCCGAGATGCCGGCGAGCGTCGCGCCGGGCAAGGCGCAGCCCGATCCGCCAGCGGGCGACCGAGCGCCTCAGCGTCCCGCTCATGCCTCCCACTCCATCAGGTCGGCGGGCTCGCCCAGCGGATCGACGACGCGGCCCCCGGCGTCCGTGCCGGTGACCACACCGTCACGGAGGTGGATCGTGCGGTCCGCCCACGCCGCGTAGCGCGCGTCGTGGGTGACCAGCAGGCCTGCCGCGCCGGAGTCGACCCGGTCGCGCAGCAGGCGGAGCACGGCCTCACCGGTGACGGAGTCGAGCGCGCCGGTCGGCTCGTCCGCGAGGACCAGCCGACGGGGGCCCACCAGGGCCCGCGCGATCGCGACCCGCTGCTGCTGGCCGCCGGAGAGGTCCTCCGGGAACCGCCCTTGCGCGCCGTCGAGCCCGACGGCCTCGAGCGCAGCCAGGGCGCTCGTCCGTGCCGTGCGTACGGCGACGCCGTCCAGCTCCAGCGGCAGCGCCACGTTCTCCAGGGCGGTCAGCGCGGGGATCAGGTTCAGGTCCTGGAACACGTAGCCGACGTCGCGCCGCCGCACCTCGGCGCGACGTCGCGCGTTCATCGTGGTGACGTCGCGTCCGGCGACGAGCACCCGGCCCGACGTCGCAGAGTCGAGACCTCCCGCCACGTTGAGCAGGGTTGACTTGCCTGATCCTGACGGGCCCATCACGGCGACGAGCTCGCCCTGGCGGACCGCGAGGTCGACGCCGCCGAGCGCGTGGACCTGCGTCGGTCCGCGTCCGTGGACGCGCGTCACGTCCGTCAGCTCCAGCACCACGGTCATCGTGAGTTCCTCTTCGGTCGTTCGGTCTGGGGTGTGGTGGCGACCGTCGCCTCGACGTGGTCCAGCCAGCGCGTCTCCGCCTCGATGGCGAAGACCTGGGCATCCAGGACCAGGGCACGTGCCCGGTCGGCCAGGGGATCCACGGTGCGTTTCGCCTGGGTCAGCGCGCGGAGTGCGCGCATGGTCTCGGACCGCTGCTCGCGGACGACGGCGGCGACGTCGATCCCGGGAACGGTCACGGCCAGCGCGATCTTGATCGCCAGCTCGTCACGCTCCGCCTTGCCGCGGTGCACGGGCGTCGTCCACCAGCTCACGGCGGTCTCGCGGCCCGACTCCGTGAGGTGGAAGCGCTCGGCCGGGCGGTGGGAGGCGGGGACCGCCGGTGGATCGGCGTCCGACGTCTGATCGTCGACCGTCTCGACAAGACCGTCACGATGCAGCCGGTTGAGCGTGGTGTACGACTGGCCGATGTTGAGCGGCCAGGAGCCGCCGGTGCGGCGCTCGAACTCCTGGCGGAGCTGGTAGCCGTTCATCGGCTGTTCGCTGAGCAGGGCGAGGAAGCCCTGACGGACGGACACGACGGCCTCCAATAGTTACCGGGTAAGTATCTGTGCGAGCCAATACTTACCCAGTAAGCATTGCCGCGTCAACGGAGGGGCGGCAATCAGCCCGGGCATGCGTCGGGCCCCCGGATCCGTCGAGCGATCCGGGGGCCTGAAGAGGTGCGTCAGCCGGCCGTGCGCTGCACCACCGTGCGGCTCAGGGTCCCCGTGAGCAGGGAGTAGACCGCGGAGCCGATGATGATCCAGACGACCGCGGAGAGCACGGCCGGAACGATGTCGCCCAGGTCGGCGAACGGCACGGCGGCGAGGATCACGGTCGCGAGTGCGATCACCCAGCCGAAGAACGACCTGGGTCGTGGCGTGCTGAGCACGAACAGGTAGAGCACGATGGCCGCCAACAGGGCGAAGACCGCGCCCGCCAGGGCCCATGCCGCCATGTCCGAGCCGGTGCCGAACAGGTCGGCCGTCGGCTGGATCTCGAGGTTCAGCACCTCTTCGAGGATGAAGTCGGCGGCGAGCCCGATGAGGGCGGCGACGAGGACCGTCGCCAGCGCTCCGGCCCAGTACCGGCCCACTTCCAGACCCAGGCGCGGGCTCCCGGAGCCCGACGTGACCGGCTGGACGAGCGGCTCGTCGGGGGCGTGCCCGACCGGCTGGGTGGGCGTTCCCGGGGTCTGCGCCGGCGGCGGATAGGCAGGCGGCGGCTGCTCCCCGTAGGCGGGGTCGTAGGGGCGGTTCGGGTCGCTCATCGCGTACCTCCCGGTTGTGGGCCCTATGTCCACTCCACCACGGATCGGGCGGGATCGCACGGCGCGCGGCCAAGGGATCGGGGTCACGATCGCGGACCTTCCCGTCCGTGTCGGGTGACCCGTCCTGCGGTGGGCCTGGTCGCGGCGTCGGCTCGGCTCGAGAAGCCGCTGCTCTGGTGAGCTGGAGGTTTATTGTCCGGGGGGCGGGAGGGTTACGGTGACCCGGAGGCCGCCTCCGGGGTGGGGCGAGGCTGTTGCCTCGCCGCCGTGGGCTCTCGCCACAGCCCTGACGATGGAGAGGCCCAGCCCTGCGCCTCTCGAGGCTGTGGCGAGGCGTTCGGTGCCGAGCCGGCGGAACGGCTCGAACAGTCCCGGCACTTCGAAGGGCGGGACCACCGGGCCGGAGTTCACGACCTCCAGGACCGCCCGGCCGTCCTCGTCCGTGCTGGTCGTGACCCGCACCCAGCCGTCCTCGGCGACGTTGTAAGAGACCGCGTTCTCCACCAGGTTCTGTACCAGGCGCTCCAGCAGTACTGGCTCGCCTTGCGTCGCTGCCTCCTCGCACGTGGCTGTCACGGAGGTTCCGGCGGCCGGGGTCTGCGTGACCACGTGTTCCGCGATGTCTGCCATGTCGACGTACGAGCGTTCGGCCAGCTCACGATCCGAGCGCATGAGCAGGAGCAGGCCGTTGATGAGGCGTTCGTGGCGCGCGTTGACCTCCAGGAGGGTCTCACCGAGTTGGCGTACCTCAGGGGATGCGCCATGACGGTGCACGGCTACTTCGAGGAGCGCCCGCGTCACCGTCAACGGGGTGCGCAGCTCGTGGGAGGCGTTCGAGATGAACGAGCGCTGGCCGTCGAAGGAATGGTCCAGGCGCTTCAGCATCCGGTTGAACGTCTCGGCGAGCTCCCGCAGCTCGTCCCGGGGTCCTGCGACGCTGATGCGCTCGTGCAGACCCCGATCGGCGGCTGGGGACTCGGCGATGCGCGCGGCCGTGTCGGTGATCCGCTGGAGCGGACGCAGCATCCGCCCGGCGATGAGCCATCCCAGGGCGATCGTGCCGAGGCTGACCAGCATCAGCGCCAGCGAGCCCTGGGTGCCGATCGCTCCGAGCGCGTCCTCCCAGACCTCACCCGTGACGAGGGCCTGGAAGTTCTCCGAGGTCGCGGTGTCCCCCGGATCCGGCAGCTGGACGGCGTCGTTCGCCTGCTCGCCCATGACCGTCGTCCCTCCCTCATCTGGCATGCTCCGGGCGACAAGGCTGTAGGTGAGAGCCAGCAGCAAGACGCCGCCGAGGAGGAACAAGCCGCCGTAGACGAGGGTCAGACGGGCCCGGAGCGTCAAACTCACAGGGGATCTCATTTGAGGTGGTACCCCACTCCGGGTTCGGTCAGGACCACCGGCGGCTCGCCGAGCTTGCGCCTGAGCTTGAGGATCGTCATGCGCACCGCCTGCGTGAACGGGTCGGTGTGCTCGTCCCAGGCCTTTTCGAGGAGCTTCTCGGCGGATACGGGCGCGCCGTCGGCGTGGAGCAGCTCGGTCAGGACCGCAAACTCCTTGCGCGACAGCGGAACGAAGCGGCCGTCGCGGAACACCTGGTGGAGGTGGGTGTCGAGGGTGATCCCGGCGCGTTCGAGGATCGGCGGCGTCGCAGGCCCTGTCCGGCGGCCCAGCGCGGCGACGCGCGCGGCCAGTTCCCGGAACGCGAAGGGCTTGGGCAGGTAGTCGTCGGCGCCGAGGGAGAGCCCGGAGACCCGGTCGTCGATCTCGGAGGCGGCCGTCAACATGAGTACCCGCGTCTCGCCGTTCGCGGCGTTGATCGCACGGCACACCTGATCGCCGTGGACTACCGGCAGGTCCCGGTCGAGGACCACCAGGTCGTAGTTGTTGACGCCCACGCGTTCGAGCGCCCCGCCGCCGTCCAGCGCGATGTCGACCGCATGCGACTCTCCGCGCAGCCACTCGGCGACGGCATCGGCCAACAACGGTTCATCTTCGACCACCAGGATTCGCATGACTCCGATCATCGCCTGCGCGACGTTGCCGCGGCATTGCCGTTCCCGCGTTCGAGGTACCGGACGGGTGGGCCGCATTGCCGGAGCATTGCCGTTTCGGCTTACGGCCGGGCAATGCCTCGGCGACTGTACTGGGTCCGCAGCCGGGATCTCCCCGGTCGCGTTGAGAGGACGACAGCAATGCGGCGATACAAGATCGCACTCCTGCTAGGCATGCTCGCCTTGTCGGCAACGGCCTGCGGTGCCGAACCCGACGACGGGGGAGTCGCCAGCGCGAACGGCGAAGTCACCGAGTCCACGACCGAGGAAAGCCAGGCCCTCGACGGCTTCGAGGAAGCCCTCGCCTATTCGGAGTGCATGCGAGAGAACGGCATCACCGACTTCCCCGACCCCGAGAAGCAGGGTGAGGGCGGCATCAGCATAGGTCTCCCTGAAGGTCTGGACCCCGAGTCCGAGGAGTTCAAGACCGCTTCCGACGCCTGCGTGGACCTCCAGCCCGGCCCCGACGAGAACACGACGATGGACCCCGAGACCCACGAGGAGCTGGTGGAGTACGCCGAGTGCATGAGGACGAACGGCATCACGGAGTACCCCGACCCCGAGCCGGGCGGCGGCATGGTCATAGGCCCCGACATGGGTTTTGACACGCAGAGCGATGAGTTCCAGGCCGCCGAGGACACCTGCGAGGACATACGGCCCGAGAGCGGCGGCGACCCCGAGGACGAGAGCGAGAACGAGTGATGAGTCGCAGGCCCCGCAAGGGTGGCCGCACAGGCAAGGCCGTCGCAATCACCGCGGTTGTCATCGCCGCTGCCGGCGCCGCGGCCGCCGCGTTCGGCTTCGGCCCCCGCACCCTCTTCGACCAGGTCACGGCCGAGGCCACCGCCGAGACCTCGGCGACTGCCGAGGTCGTCCAGCAGACCCTCACCGAGACCGTCGAATCCACCGGCGATCTCGGCTACGGCGACGTGCTCGGACTCGACTGCTTCGTGAGCGGCACCTACACCGCGCTGCCGGCGGCCGGGGACGAGATCGGCCGTGGCGACGAGATCTTCGCCGTCGACGACCAGTCCGTAGTCCTCCTCTACGGGAGCCTGCCCGCCTACCGGTCCCTCACGCCCGGGGCCGAAGGTACCGACGTGAAGCAGTTCGAGAACAACCTCTCCAGGCTCGGCTACGACGGCTTCACCATCGACGACGGGTACACCGAGATGACCGCCGAAGCGGTCAGGGAGTGGCAGGAGGACCTCGGTCTCGACGAGACGGGCACGGTCGATCTGGGCCAGGTCGTCTACGCCCCCGGGATGATCCGCATCGACAGTGTCGGCGTGGAGCTCGGCGACGCCGCCGGGCCCGGCGGACCCCTGCTCGGCTACACGGGACTGGACAAGGTCGTGACCGTCGAGGTCGACCTCGACGACCAGGAGCTGGTCACTGTTGGCGGTGCAGTCGAGGTGGTCCTCCCCGATGGGACCGAGGCGACGGGCACCGTCACCGACTCCGAGACGATCATCCGTGAGGAGACCAGCCAGAGCGGGGAAGCCGAACAGGTCACCTATCTCGATGTGACGATCGAGGCCGACGACCCCGCGGTCTTCGACGGCCTCGACCAGGCCGCAGTGGACATCGGGTTCGCCGGCGACTCCGTCGAGGACGTCCTCACGGTGCCCGTCGAGGCGCTGCTGGGCCTGTCCGAAGGCGGATACGGCCTGGAGATCGTCACCGGTGACAACAGCGAGATCATCAGTGTCGACACCGGCATGTTCGCCGACGGCTCGGTCGAGGTGAGCGGCGAGGGCCTTGAGGAAGGTCAGTCCGTGGTGGTGCCCTCATGAGTTTCCTCGCGGGAGCCGCCGCCGGATCCGAACCGTCGCAAGGGCTCGGGCCGGTGGTCGAGCTCGACCAGGTCAGCAAGACCTACCCCGGCGGGGTCCGGGCGCTCCGCGAGGTGAGCCTGAAGATCGAGGCGGGCGAGATGTGCGCGATCGTAGGGCCCTCCGGATCAGGCAAGTCCACGATGCTCCACCTCATCGGGACGCTCGACAGACCCAGTTCGGGCACGGTGCGCATCGACGGGTTCGACGCCGCGAACCTGCGCGACAAGCAGCTGTCGGCGCTGCGGGCCACCCGGATCGGGTTCGTGTTCCAGCAGTTCCACCTCGCCGTGGGCCAGCAGGTCCTCGACAACGTCGCCGACGGTCTGCTCTACACCGGCAGGCGCGGCCCAGAACGGCGGGCGCTCGCGGCCACCGCTCTGGCGAGGGTCGGGCTGGACCACCGGCTCGACCATCTGCCGCACGAGCTGTCGGGCGGTGAGCGGCAGCGGGTCGCGATCGCGCGGGCCGTCGTGGGCGAACCGGCCGTGCTGCTCGCGGACGAGCCGACCGGGAACCTCGACTCGGTGGCCGGAGCCGGGGTGATGGCGCTCCTGCACGAGCTGAACAAGGCCGGGACCACGGTCGTGGTCATCACGCACGACCACCAGATCGCCGACTCCCTGCCCCGGCGGGTCTCGATGCGCGACGGAGAGGTGGTCTGAGTGGGGACGATGCGGCAGCAGCCCGCCCCGCATCCGGCCAGGTCGTTGCGGGCGGCGCGGATGGCTCCGGCGGACGTGTTCCGGGTAGGCGTCACCGGCCTGCGAACCCGACCTCTGCGGGCCTGGTTGTCGGCCCTGGGGATCGCCATCGGCATCGCGGCGATGATCGCGGTCGTGGGGATCTCCTCGTCGAGTCGGGCCGAGCTCGACCGGACCCTCGAAGCCCTGGGTACCAACCTGCTTCGCGTCGAGCCGGGCGCGTCGATGCTGAGCGGCGAGATGGGTGTCCTGCCCTATGAGGCGGTCGACATGATCGGCCGGATCGAACCGGTCTACGACGTCGCCGCGGTCGGAACGGTGCCGGACCTCAGCGTGTACCGGTCCGACCGGATCTCGCAGGGCCAGAGCGGCGGCATGAGTGTCGCGGCGGCCGAACTGGGCCTGCTGGAGACGGTCGGCGCCCGACTGTCCGACGGCGTCTGGCTCAACGAGGCGACCGCGCGGTACCCGGCGGTGGTGCTGGGGTCGAGTGCCGCAGACCAGATGGGCATCACCGGTGTCGGCGTCGACGTGTACATCGGTGGCCGATGGTTCACCGTCGTCGGCATCCTTGAACCGGTGGCGCTCGCCCCGGACCTGGAGCTGACAGCGCTCGTCGGCTGGGAGGCCGCCGCGACCTACCTCGAGTTCGACGGCCACGCGACGACGGTCTACACGCGGTCTGAAGAGGACTACGTGGAGGACGTGGCTGCGGTACTTGCGGCCACGGCCGACCCGTCGGCACCCGACGAGGTGTCGGTGTCGAGGCCCTCCGACGCCCTCGAGGCGCAGCAGGCCGTGGACACGGCGTTCACCGGGATGCTCCTCGGACTCGGCGCGGTCGCCCTGCTCGTCGGCGGGGTCGGGGTCGCCAACACGATGGTGATCTCGGTCCTGGAGCGGCGCGGCGAGATCGGGCTCCGCAGATCCCTCGGAGCCACGCGCGGCCAGGTCCGGACTCAGTTCCTCGCCGAGTCTCTGCTGCTCAGCGCCCTCGGTGGACTCGGCGGCGTCCTGCTGGGGACCGCGGTGACCGCCGTGTACGCGTCTTCGCAGGGATGGCCCTCGACGGTGCCTTACTGGGCGAGCGTCGGCGGAGTCGGCGCGACCCTGTTCATCGGTGCGATCGCCGGGCTCTACCCGGCGATCCGGGCCTCGCGGCTCTCGCCGACCGAGGCGCTGGCTTCCCGGTAGGGGTGAGGAGACGGCGCCCGTCCGGGAACCCTGGGCGGGCGCCGTCCTGTGCCCTAGCGCACCCCCTGCAGGTCCAGCACCAGGCCCTTCACCGCCGACGCCGGCACCTGGCCCGCGTCGTCCTCGACCCAGCCGGAGACCGAGGCCGGGACCTGGCCGTCCGAGCACAGCACCAGCGGCGTGTCCTCGGCCGAGTCGGGCAGCCGGCCGTGCGTGCCGCGCACGTACGAGGCGTCGAGCGGCGTCGTGCCCATCGCGTACCGCAGGCCCAGCTTCTTGCGCACCAGGTTGAGGCCGGCCTTGGCCTTGGCGAGCGGGTCGGCCGGGTCGAAGAACAGCTCGGCGGGGTCGTAGCCCGGCTTGCGGTGGATGTCGACGCCGCGCGCGTACTCGGGCGCGCGGTCGTCGTCGAGCCAGAAGTAGTAGGTGAACCAGGCGCCGGGCTCGGCCACGACCACCAGCTCGCCCGCCCGCTCGTGGTCCAGGCCGTACTTGGCCTGCGCCTCGCGGTCGAGCACCTCGTCGACACCGGGCAGCTCGCGCAGCAGGCTCGCGACCCGGTCCAGGTCGGCGGCGTCGTCCACGTAGACGTGCGCCACCTGGTGGTCCGCGACGGCGAACGCGCGCGACGTCCACGGGTCGAGCTGCTCCCGGCCGTCCTGCACGTAGACCTCCAGGAGGCCCTCGCGGCGCAGCACCCGGTTGATGTCCACCGGCCGGTTGGCCGGCGAGATGCCGTACTCCGACACGGCGACGACGGTGACACCGGCGGCCTCGGCGTCGTCCAGCAGCGGCGCGAGGGCGGCGTCCAGCTCGGCCGCGGCGCGGTCCGCCTCGGGCGAGCGCGGCCCGAACCGCTGCAGGTCGTAGTCGAGGTGCGGCAGGTACGCCGTCGTCAGGTGCGACGTCCTGGTCCGCAGCAGGTGCCGGGTCACGTCGACGATCCACTTCGTCGAGGCGATCGACGCCGTGGGGCCCCAGTACTGGAACAGCGGGAAGTCGCCGAACCGGCCCACCAGCTCGTCGTGCAGCTCCGCGGGCCGCACGTACCCGTCGGCGGACTTGCGGCCGTCGGCGTGGTAGATCGGGCGCGGGGTGACCGTGACGTCCGTGGTCATGCCCATCGCGTACCACCAGCACACGTTGTCGGCGCGGTAGCCGGCGTCGTGGCGGCGGCCCGCCTCCCAGAGCTTCTCGCCGGCGACCAGCTTGTTGTGCTGCCGCCACAGGTACACGTCGCCCAGCTCGCGGAAGTACCAGCCGTTGCCGACGATCCCGTGCTCCGCCGGCATCAGCCCCGTGAGCATCGTCGACTGCACGCTGCAGGTCACCGCGGGCAGCACGGTGGCCAGCTCGGACTGCCAGCCGGACGTCGCGAGCCGGCGCAGCCGCGGCATGTGGGCCAGGGCGCGGGCGGTCAGCCCGACGACGTCGAGCAGCAGGACGGGCTTCATGCGTCCACTCCTTCGGTAGCGGGGGCGGTGGTGGTGGTGGTGGCGGTGGCGGGCGCCGCGAGCAGGTGCTCGCCGGCCCAGCGGAGCTCGGCCGCGATGCCGGCGACGAGCTCGTCCGCGCCGTCGGGCAGGGTGTCGGGCGGCAGCACCGACCAGGTGTACGTCTCGACGTCGAGGTGCGCGTCGGCGCCGTGCGGCACCTCACGCACCGCCGCGACGGCCTTGCGCAGCACGTCGGTGGTCGCGACCAGCGGCGCCGCGGGCTCATGGTGCAGCGGCACGTGGAAGTGCACGCGCCACGGCCCGTCGCCCGGCAGGCCGGGCCGCCGCTGCTCGTGCCCGAGCGCCACGGGCAGGTCGTCGGACGCGAGCACGTCGCCCGACGGCGTCAGCTCGCGCACCTGGTGCAGGTAGCGCTGCTCCACGAACCGTCCGACGGCGTCCCGCGCGCCGGGCGCGGACGGGTCGGCGACCTCCAGCGCGGCCGAGGCCTGCACCTTGACCACCCGGAGGCCGGCGTCCGTGATCCGGCGGACGGCGCCCGCGGGGTCTGCGAAGGAGACCGCCAGGTGGCACGTGTCCAGGCACACCCCGACGTGCTCGGGGTCGATGCGCCGGTCGTCCGGGTGCTCGGTGCCGGTGCGCGGGGCGAGCCACGCGACGACGTCCTCCACCGTGTCGAGCACGCACCCCGGCTCCGGCTCGACGGCGATCCGCACGGTGCGGCCGGTGCGCCGCCGCAGCGCGCGCAGCTCGGCGGACAGGGTGGCGAAGGCGCGGGTGGCCTCGTCGTCGTCGGCGCGGGTCCAGGGCGCCCGCCAGGCCAACGGCAGGGTCGAGATCGACCCGTCGACGCCGTCGGGCAGCAGGTCGGCCAGCACCCGGGCGCAGGCGAGCACGTAGTCCAGCCGGGCTCGCTCGGCCCAGGTGGGGGAGTACACCGCGAGCTTGACCACCTCGCGGTGGAACCCGCCGTAGGGGAAGGCGTTGAGGGTGTGCACCTGGAGCCGGTGCTCGGCGAGCGCGGCGCGCAGGCGGTCGCGGTCCGCGGCGGACGTGTCCAGGCGGTGCGCGAGCTCGGCGGGCAGCCACAGGCCCACGCCGAGCGTGTCGAGGCCGGCGGCCTCGCGCACCGGTCCGGCGTACCGGGCGAGCTGGTCGAGCACGCCGTCGAGGTCCTCGGCGGGGTGCACGTTGGTGCAGTAGGAGAGCAGCATCCGGGTATCCCTTCAGGCCCGCGCGCCGCGCAGCACGGACGATCCCTCGAACTCGACGCCGGGCGTCGGCGGCTCGCCCGCGCTGAACCCCGGGACGGGGTCGAGCACGAGGTTGCCCGACTGCTCGTAGAAGGCGACCGGGTTGCGCCACAGCACCTGGTCGACGTCGTCCTCCGAGAAGCCGGCGGCCAGCATCGCCTCGCCGGTCCGGACGGTCTTGAGCGGGTCGGAGCGGCCCCAGTCCGCGGCGGAGTTCACGATCATCCGCTCGGTCCCGTACTCCTGGAGCAGCGCGACCATGCGGTGCTCGTCCATCTTGGTGTCGGGGTAGATCGAGAACCCGGCCCACGCGCCGGCGTCGCGCACGAGGGCCACGTTGGTCTCGTTGAGGTGGTCCACCAGTACCCGTTCGGGCGCCAGCCCGGACTCGCGCACCACGTCGAGCGTGCGGTGCGTGCCGGCGAGCTTGTCGCGGTGCGGCGTGTGCACCAGGACGGGCAGCTCCGCCTCCTCGGCCATCGCGAGCTGGGCGGCGAACACCTCGTCCTCCTCGGGCGTCATCGAGTCGTAGCCGACCTCGCCCACGGCGACGACGCCGTCCTTGAGCAGGTAGCGGGGGATCTCGGCGAGCACCTCGCGGCAGCGGGGGTCGTTCGCCTCCTTGGGGTTGAGCGCGATCGTCGCGTGGTGCCGGACGCCGAACTGGGCGGCCCGGAACCGTTCCCAGCCCAGCAGGGAGTCGAAGTAGTCGGTGAACGAGCCCACGCTGGTGCGGGGCTGCCCCAGCCAGAACGCGGGTTCGACGACGGCGCGCACGCCCGCGACGTACAGGGCCTCGTAGTCGTCGGTGGTGCGGCTCGTCATGTGGATGTGCGGGTCGAGGATGCGCAACGTCACTCCTTCGTGCTGCTGAGCCGGGTGTCCGTGGGCTGGTCGTGCGTGGGTCCTGGTTCCGTGAGCCGGTCCAGGTCGGCCGGCACGGTCCGCCCGGCCGCCCGGCGTTCCGCCGCGAAGTCGCGGGCCATGCGGGCCAGCTCGTCGTCGGCCCGCCGGTCCAGGCCGCTCGCGGCCTCCAGGCTCACGCCCTGGAAGACGAGCTTCAGGATCGCGTGCCGCCAGGTGTGCTGGTCCAGGTACCGCGCCCCGAACGGGCCGACGGCGGCCGCGACCAGGCTGGGGTCGTTCGCCCGCAGCGCGTCGGCGGCCAGGTCGAGACCGGCGGTCACGAGCGGGCCGGGCTCGCCGCCAGGGCCGAGGTCGCCCAGGGTCGTGAGCGCATCCAGCCCCCGCAGCACGCCGCGCCGTTCGGCGCCGTCGCCCTGCCGGTACAGGAGCACCAGGCGGTCGGCGCAGTCCCGGTCGGCGTCCGCGGCCACGGCCGTGCCGACGCCCATGCCGACACCCACGGCGTCGGCCAGCGCGACGACGAGCGCGGCGCGCGCGGCGTCGTCCACCGTCCCGTGCACGACGCCGCCCGGGTCGGTGTCCGGACGCAGCGGGGCGCGCCCCACCTTCCGGGCAGCGAACGCGAACGCGCGGGTCACGCTGTCGGGATCACGTGCGACCCCGGCGAGCGCCTCGCTGAGCCAGGTGGCGCCGGGCGTGCCCGCGGGTATGTCTGTGGTGGCAGTCATGACAGAACCCCTTCGCTGCTGGTCGTGTCGGTGCTGGTCGTGTCGGTGCGGATGCGGTCGCGGGCACCGGTGACGTCCGCCCACGCCCGCATCAGGGCGGCCCGGCTGTCGCGGGCGAGCCGGGGCGCGTCGTGGGAGTGCCGCGGCAGCTCGACGGCGGCGACCCCCGTGTAGCCGATGTCGGCGAGCGTCGCGAGCACGAGCGGCAGGTCGAGGTCGCCCTGCCCGAACGGACGGTGCTCGTGGTGCGTGGCCGGCATGTCGTCGAGCTGCACGTTGCTCAGGTACGGCGCGGCGGCGCGCAGCGCGCCCTCGACGCCGTCCGGCTCGACCACCAGGCAGTGCCCGACGTCGACGGTGATCCCCAGCTCGGGCGGCGTCCCCAGGTCGCCCAGGAGCCGCAGCGCGTCGCCGACCGTCTCGACGAGCATCCCGGGCTCGGGTTCGAGCGAGAGCCGCACCCCGCGCTCCCCGGCGTACTCGACCAGGGCGCCGACGCGCTCGCGGAGGCGGGCCCAGCCGTCGGCGGCGCTCGCGTCGTCCGGCAGGATGCCGGAGAAGAACGAGACGCACCGGGCGTCGACGTCCGCCGCGATCTCGACCGCGCGCTCCAGGTACCGCATCCGCAGGGCGGCGTCCCGGTCCACGAGCGTAGGCCGGTGCTTGTGCAGCGGGTCGAGCAGGTACCGGGTGCCGGTCTCCACGACCGCCGCGGCCCCGGTGCCCCCGCGCATCCGCCGCAGGTGGGCGCGCAGGGTCCGGACGTCGTCGCCGGCCAGCGACGCGAACGGGTCGAGGTGCGGAAAGCCGAGCGTGACCGCGACGGCGTCGTAGCCCACGTCGTCGAGCACGTCGAGGGCCACCCCCAGGGGATGGTCGCCGAAGCCGTTGGTGCCGTAGCCCAGCAGGAACGGGGGTCTCACGTGATGCTCACCCCGGCGCGGCCGCGTGCGCGGCCCAGCAGGCGCAGCCCCTGCCCGACGGCGGCGACGCCGGCCAGCAGCGCCACCGTGCCCAGGCTCCCCGAGCGGGCCGCCCAGGCGGCCTGCAGCGGGACCATCGCCTGGATCCCGGCCCGGGTGGCGGTCCGCGCGTTGGCGGCCGTGGGCCGCGCGGCCGCGCGCACCTGCCCGGGCAGGGCGGCCGCGGCGTAGGCGGTCGCGGCGGCGACGGTGGTCCAGCGGGCGGCCGGCCGCCTTGCTGTGGCGGCGGCCGGGGCCGCGGCGGCGGCGACGGCGCCTGCGACCGTCCCGGCGGCGACAGCCCCGGCGACCTGCGGCGTCGTGCCGTGCACCTCGCCGCGCGAGAGCACGGTGACGCCCAGCGTGTGCGCGGTCAGCCCCGCGGCGGCCGGGAGCGCCGACCGCAGGCGCCCGGGTGTGGCGCCGAGCAGCACGTCGAGCCCGCGGCACGCCGCCATGACGAACGGCCCGGCCGGGCGGTCCTTGGCGACCAGGTCGTAGGTCCAGACGCAGGCGGCCAGCGGGAGAGCGACGCCGAGCGCGCGCCGTCCGCCCGCGAGGCCCGCGGCGGCCACGCCGCCCGCGGTGAGCGCCCCGCCGATCGCGAGCGCGGCCCGCGGCGACACCCGGCCGGACGGGATGGGGCGTTCTGGCCGCTCGACGGCGTCGACGTGCCGGTCGGCGTAGTCGTTCAGCGCCATGCCGCCCAGGTACAGGCAGGCGGAGGCGACGGGCAGCAGGAGGTGGCGGGCGCGCAGCGGCGTCGGCGCTCCGGCCCCGCCGCCCGTGCGCGCGGCCGCCAGCCCGGCCAGCGTGTCGCCCACGACGCTCAGGGCTGCGGGCGCCCGGACCAGCTCGGCGACGTCGGCGAGGCCGGGCGGCCCCGCCGTCGGCCGGGGCCTCATCGTCCGGCCCGGGCCGAGGCGTCGCGCACCCAGTCCTCGACGATGCGGGCCTGGTCGGCGGCGTCGTGCACGTCGGAGCCCCACGGGTCCTTGAAGAAGAAGCCCAGCTCCGGGACGGGCCCGCTGATCCCGGCGGCGTGCGCGAGCGCGAGCAGCCGGGCCAGGTCGAGCACGAGCGGCGCGGCGAGCATCGAGTCGTGCGCGCTCCACGTGGTCTGCAGCGTGAGCCGCGACCCGAGGAAGCCCTCGACGTGCACGTGGTCCCAGGCGACCTTGGTGTCGCCCAGGTCGGGCACGTTGTCGATGTGCAGGGGAGTGGTGTCGCTGCCGGTCAGCGCGGTCAGCCCGCGGTTCTTGCTGGCGAGCTTGCTGCGCACGGCGTCGGGGTCGGCGAGGGTGGCGCCGTCGCCGCCGCCCAGCAGGTTGGTGCCGGCCCACGAGAGCACCTTCAGCCCGCGGGCGGCGAACGCGGGCGCCAGCACGGTGCGCAGCCACGTCTGACCGGTCTTGCCGTCCTGCCCGGCCACGGGGATGCCGCGCTCCCGGGCGAGCCGGGTCAGCGCGGGCAGGCCCATGCCCGCCGACGGCGTGAAGGCGGCGTAGGCGGCTCCGGCAAGGATCGCCGCGTACGCCGAGACGGAGGACGCGGGGAGCACCGCACGTGCCGGGTCGGCCAGGGCCGTGAGCAGGGCGTCGACGTCGTCGTGCTCGGGCGCCGCGTCGACGGGCGGCTCGGTGGAGGACAGGTCGATCACGACGACCCGCGCCAGGTCGTGCCGCTCCTGGAACGCCGTGATGTCGGCGGCCAGTCGCTCGGCCACCGCCTGCTGGGACAGGCCCGCGCCCACGGCCGTGCCCGTGCCCGTGCCCGGGCCCGGGTGCGCCGCGTGCGGGTCGTACCCGGGGCGCACCTCGGCGTCCGCCCGCTCCAGGGCGTCGTGCGTGGCGGCGAACAGCCGCGGACCGATCATGCCGGTCTCGACGAGGCACTCCGCGCGCTTGGTCATGGTGACCGAGGAGATGTCGTGCCCGCCGACCACCAGGTCGGCGAACGCGACCAGGCCTGCCGAGGCGAAGGGTTCCCGCGCGGTGACACAGCCCGTCGGCGGGGCCTGCCCCTCGGCGATGGCCGCGAGGCCTACCGTGGCCGTACTGGCCACAGAGCCGCGGGCCCCGACGAACCAGATACCGGTCCGCTCGGAGGCGTGGTGGCGTGCAGAGGCGTGGTGCATCATCGCTCCCCAGTCCGACGACGTCGTCGCGAGCACGCTAGTCCCACTTATGGCGATTGGCAAACAAAAGTTCCGAGATCGTCGGGAGAAGAGAGATTTCCGACAAGGCCGTAGTTACCGGGCCGGCCGCCACGGGTGTCACGTGCCTGGCCGCCGACACCGCTGCCGACCCGCTCCTGACTCGTTCCTGACCCCGCTCCTGACCCCCGCTTCTGGACAGCACTTCCGCGTGCCGCCGCGCTGTGGCACTATGACCCGCATGACTGAGTGCCTCACCCCGAGCTCCACCCTGCGACAGGTGATCATCATTTCGTAGCGCGTCCGGCGACACCCCACCGGACGCGCAGACCTTCCACACCCGGAGGGTCTTTTTTTGTTGGTCCGACGACCTGGCTCCGAGCCCGGCCGCCGGACACATCGCCAGACACATCGTTGGGAGCATCGATGACCACCGCCTCGTTCCAGGTGTACGACACGACGCTGCGTGACGGCGCGCAGCAGGAGGGCATGAACCTCTCCGTCTCCGACAAGCTCGCGATCGCGGCGCTGCTCGACGAGCTCGGCGTGGGCTACATCGAGGGCGGCTGGCCGGGGGCGGTACCCAAGGACACCGACTTCTTCGCCCGTGCCGCCACCGAGCTCACCCTGAAGAACGCGGTGCTCGCGGCCTTCGGCGCCACCCGCCGGGCCGGCGTCCGCGCGGGCGACGACCCGCAGGTACGCGCCCTGCTCGACGCGAGCACCCCCGTGGTCACGCTCGTGGCCAAGTCGGACGTGCGGCACGTCGAGCGCGCCCTCAGGACCACCCGCGCGGAGAACCTCGCCATGATCGCCGACACCGTCTCCTTCCTCGTCGCCGAGGGGCGCCGGGTGGTGCTGGACGCCGAGCACTTCTTCGACGGCTACCGGTACGACGCGCAGTACGCGACCAGCGCCGTCCACACCGCGTTCGAGGCCGGCGCCGAGGTGGTCACCCTGTGCGACACCAACGGCGGCATGCTGCCCACCTGGGTGGGCGAGATCGTCGGCGAGCTGCGGGCCGGCACCGCCGTCGGGCCGGACCAGCGGTTCGGCGTCCACGCGCACAACGACACCGGCTGCGCCGTGGCCAACTCGCTCGCCGCCGTCGAGGCGGGGGCCACCCACGTGCAGGGCACGGTCAACGGGTACGGCGAGCGCACCGGCAACGCCGACCTGGTCACGGTCGTGGCCAACCTGGAGCTCAAGCGCGACATGTCCCTGCTGGCGGACGGCGGCCTGCGGGAGGCCGCCCGGATCTCGCACGCCATCAGCGAGCTCACGAACATCTCGCCGTTCGCCCGGCAGCCCTACGTGGGGGCGAGCGCGTTCGCCCACAAGGGCGGCCTGCACGCCAGCGCCATCCGGGTGGACCCGGACATGTACCAGCACACCGACCCGACGCTGGTGGGCAACGACATGCGCATGCTCGTGTCCGACATGGCGGGCCGCGCCTCGATCGAGCTCAAGGGCCGCGAGCTGGGCTTCGACCTGGCCGGCCAGGGCGAGCTGCTCTCCCGGGTCACGAACCGCGTGAAGGACGACGAGGCCGCGGGCTACACCTTCGAGGCGGCCGACGCCTCGTTCGAGCTGCTGCTGCTGTCCGAGCTGGGGCAGCGGCCCGACTTCTTCACCGTCGAGTCGTGGCGGACCATCGTGGAGACCGTTCCCGCGGGCGCCGCCCCGCCGTCGGTCCACGCCCCCGACGCCGCCGCGGTGGCCGAGGCGACCGTCAAGATCCGGGCGGGCGGCGAGCGGATCGTGACGACGGGGGAGGGCAACGGCCCGGTCAACGCGCTGGACCAGGCGCTGCGCACCGCGCTGTCCCGGGTCTACCCGGAGCTCGCGCGGTTCGAGCTCATCGACTTCAAGGTGCGCATCCTCGACACCGAGCTCGGCACCGACGCGATCACGCGGGTGCTGATCGACACCAGCGACGGCGAGCGGTCCTGGTCGACGGTCGGCGTGGGCCCCAACGTGGTCGAGGCCGCGTGGGAGGCAGTGACGGAGGCTTACGTCTACGGCCTGCTCAAGTCGGACGTGGAGCCGCGTCCCTGACGCCACAACGTTGAGTGCGGGGCATCTGTGGGACCAACGGCTGTTGGCTCACGGATGCCCCGCACTCGACGAGGTCTGGGGGGGGAGGGGTCAGGCGACCGGGGCGGCGGGGGCCGCCGAGCGGTCCACCTTGGTGGTCCCGAAGTCGAGGCGCTGGTCGCGCACCGCGTCGTACGTCGCCTTGATGGCGATGGACGAGCGGTCGTAGGTGCGCTGGGCGACGCGGACGAACAGGTAGTCCACGACCGTGAGCTGCGCGATGCGGCTCGACATGGCGCCCACCCGGAACTGCGTCTCGCGGGCGGTGGTCGCCAGCACGACGTCGGACACGAGGCCGATCGGCGCGTCGGGGAAGTTCGTGATCGCCGCCGTGAGGGCGCCGCGCTTGCGCGCGATCTCCAGGGCCTGGTTGGTCTCGCGCGTCTGGCCGGAGTGCGAGACCGCCACGGCCACGTTGCCCGGCTCGAGCAGCGCCGACGAGGCGAGCTGCTGGTGCGGGTCGGGGGAGCTGAACACGAAGACGCCGATGCGCTGCAGCTTCATCGCGAGGTCGGCCGCGGCGAGGTTGGACGATCCGACGCCGTAGACGTCGACCCGCTTGGCCTCGGAGATCGCCACCGCGACGCGTTCGATCGCGTCCGTGTCGATCATGCGGGCGGTCTCCTCGATGGTGCGCGCCTCGTGGAACGCGATCTTGGAGACGACGGCCTCGATGTCGTCGGTCTGGTTGATCTCGCCCTCGGCGATGCCGGACCGCTCCATCTCGACCTCGCGGCGGCTGGTCGCCTGCGCCAGGTCGATCCGGAACTCGGGGTAGCCGGCGTAGCCGACGGCGCGGCAGAACCGCACCACGGTGGCCTGTGACGTGTCCGCGTGCCCGGCGAGCTCGGTGATGGTCGAGGCGACGACGGTGTTCGGGTCGTCGAGGACCGTCTGCGCGACTCTCGCCTCCGCTGGCCGCAGCGTCGGCAGTGCGCGCCTGAGTCGGACGAGGACGTCACCTGTCATGTCGCATCTCCCGGGATGGTGTGGTGAGGCTGGGTCGAGAACATACACCCGTACCGGGGACCCGGGCACAGCACGTCAGTGAAGGACCATGCGGGTGAACTGCCGTCGCTCACTGAAGCTCGTCGCCAGGCAGGTCGGTCGCCGAGAGCTGAGCGGTGAGGAGGTCGGTGCCGCCCACGTCCTCAGGGGTGTCACGGCTGGTGTGGTGGCCGTCGACGCGGATGGTGAGCCACGGCCGGAACCCCGTCACGGAGTGGGGTGCCTCGCGCAGCCGGCGAGCCAGGTGGAGTGCGCCGTCCAGCGGGGAGCCTCCGCTCGGTACGAGCGAGACGTCGGGGCGGTCCTCCGAGAGGTGCTTGGTGAGCGACACCGTGAGCGGCGACTCCTCCTGGACCAGGCGACCGGTCGTGGAGGCCAGCGGCGGGATGTCGCGGCCCAGGGCGCTCGCCAGCGTGTCGGCGAGGTGCCGCCCGGCCTCCTCGAGGATCCGGATCGACGTGGCGTCACCCTCCGCCGCGGCGATCATCACCTCGGGTGCCATCGACGCGAGCTGCTTGGCGCGCTCCGCGTTCTTGTAGAACTGGTTGGGCCAGCTCTCGATGAGGCCGAACTTGGCGACGGCCGCCTCGAGCAGGCGCTTCGACGCACCACGGCTCGCGCCGTCGTGGTACCGGCCCGCGGCGCGGAGCGCCTCGCCGCCGACCCAGACGCCCGCGCCCAGGTCGCCGAGCAGGTGTCCCCAGCCGTCCGCGCGGCGCCAGCGGTTCACGCCGTCGTAGCCGAACGCCACGGCGCCCGTGCCGACCGACAGCACGGCTCCGGCGCGCCCGCGCAGGGCGCCGAGGTGTGCGGTGAGTGCGTCACCCGCCACGGCGGTGCGGTTGGTCCGCAGCTCGCGGGCGAGGATGTCGTGGATCTCGAGCGGCTTCTCGACCAGCGAGGTCAGGCCGGTGATGCCGACCGCCGCGGACGAGACGGGAGCGGTGCTGCCGTCGCTCATGCCGTGGTGGCCCATGCGGGCGGCCCACGCGTTGAACGACTGGCACAGGGAGGCGACGACCGCCGAGGCGTCGCTGCCGTGATGGTTGACCTTGACGGCGCGGCCGCTGAGGCTGATGCGCTCGGGGTTCACGGAGTTGCCGAACTCTGCGACCAGGCGCGAGCCACTGCCGCCTACGTCGAGAGCGACGACCCAGGCGTCAAAGCCCTCGACCGCCACTCCATCAAATCCCTGTGAGTGTTCCGACACCAGGTCATTCTGACACGAAACCAGGGCAAGGTTGTCTAAAGAGAAGAGGAAATTCTGGTCTGTTCTGACGCCTCTTCTCGCCAAATATCGGACGTGCCCGACGTCGGACCTCACCTTCCGTACCCAAGGCTCGCTCCGACGTCGGACACCACAGGCACCGTCGCCTACTGTGAACACGTGCGAGGAGAGTTCAAGGTTCCACTCGGAAAGCTGGTTCGTGTCGAGACCGAGGTGGACGGGGCGGCCGGTCCGCCGGGCCGGCTGACCGGCACCAGGGTGAGCGGGGACTTCTTCCTCGAGCCCGACGAGGCGCTGGAGGCCATGGGAGCTGCGCTCGACGGGATGCCCGCCGACGCGTCGAAGGCGCAGCTCGCCGAGGCGGTGCGCGGCGCCCTGGACGGCGCCACCGCCGTGGGCTTCGACGCGGACGCCGTGGCGGTCGCGGCCCGCCGCGCGCTCGGTCACGCGACGGCCTGGGAGGACCACGAGTTCCAGGTGATCCGCACCCCCGCGGTCTCACCCCTGCTGAACGTCGCGCTCGACCAGGTGCTCACCGAGGAGCTGGGTGCCGGGCGCCGCGGGCCGACCCTGCGGTTCTGGGAGTGGGACGAGTCCGCGGTGATCATCGGATCGTTCCAGTCGTTGCGCAACGAGGTGGACTCCGAGGGCGCCGCGCGGCACGGAGCCCGCGTGATCAGGCGGATCTCCGGGGGCGGCGCCATGTTCATGGAGCCTGGCAACACCATCTCCTACTCCCTGTACGTGCCGGGCTCGCTCGTCGACGGGCTGAGCTTCGAACGGTCCTACGCGTTCCTCGACGACTGGGTGATCGGCGCCCTGCACGGCCTCGGCATCGACGCCGCGTACGTGCCGCTCAACGACATCGCCTCGCCCGCCGGCAAGATCGCCGGTGCCGCCCAGAAGCGGCTCGCCGGCGGCGCCGTGCTGCACCACGCGACCATGGCCTACGACATGGACGCCGACAAGATGACGGACGTGCTGCGCATCGGGCGCGAGAAGCTCAGCGACAAGGGCACCCGCAGCGCCAACAAGCGCGTGGACCCGCTGCGCTCGCAGACGGGGCTCGGCCGCGCCCAGGTGATCGACGCGCTCGAGGCGTCGTTCCGCGAGCGGTACGCCGCCGTGCCGGGCGAGATCACGCCGGACGAGTGGGCGCTCGCGCGGGCTCTGGTCGAGTCGAAGTTCGGCACTCCGGAATGGACCGCGCGCGTGCCTTAGTCGCGGGTGAAAGGGGGCGTGCCAAGATGGGCAATCACGGTTTGGTAACACCCCTAGCATGCACTTCACCCGGTCAGTAATCTCCACGCAATGCCGCGTATTGGGAAGTTCATTTCTCAGAAATATCACTTGGCTACTCTCGCGGCGCCCGGCGCAGGACCAGCGGAAGGAAGCCGAAGGATGACTCGAGCGATGCGACGGCCCGTGGCGGCAGCCACCGGAGCACTGCTTCTCGCGGCCACGACGGCCGCCTGCGGCGGAGGCAGCGGGGGCGACAGCGAGGGCGACGGCACCCTCAGCGTGTGGATCATGCAGGGCACCAACCCCGGCGCGGAGGACTTCTTCGCCGACGTCTCGACCGCGTTCGAGGAGGAGACCGGCGCGACGCTCGACGTCGAGTTCGTCGAGTGGGCCGACGCCCACGACCGGTTCGTCACCTCCATCGCCGGCGGGACCACCCCCGACGTCGCCGAGACCGGCACCACCTGGACCCCCGAGTTCGCCGACGCCGGCGCGCTCGCGCCGCTGGACGAGTACGTGGACGCTGCCGGGGTCACCGACGACCTCGTCGAGGGCCTGGTCGACGCGGGCACCTACGACGGGCAGCTCTACGGCATGCCCTGGTACGCCGGCGTGCGCTCGCTGGTCTACAACACGGAGCTGTTCGAGCAGGCCGGCGTCGAGCCGCCCACCACGTGGGCCGAGATCGAGGACGCCGCGGCGGCGCTCAAGAAGGAGTTCCCCGACAAGATCGCCGTCGCCGTGCCCGGCGACGCGGAGTTCACGGTCTACCCGTGGGTGTGGGGCGCCGGCGGCGAGGTCGCCACGCTCGACGGCGACACCTGGACCTCGGGCCTCGACAGCCCCGAGGCGCAGGAGGGCATCGGGTTCTGGACCGGGCTGGCCACCGAGGGCGGGTACTCGTCGGCCGGCGCCACCACGTGGCGCGAGACCGACGTGCTCGACTCGTTCGCCGCGGGCGACGTCGGCATGGCCGTCATGGGCTCGTGGACGCCGGGCGCGATCGTCGAGGCCAACGCGGACATGGAGGGCAAGTTCGCCGCCGTGCCGATCCCGGGCCAGGACGGCGGCATCGCGCCGTCGGTCCTGGGCGGCTCGCACCTGAGCGTCTTCGAGACGGCCGACGACAAGGACCTGGCCTGGACGTTCGTCGAGATGATGACCACCGGCGAGTTCGCGCAGCAGTGGGCCGAGCAGTCCGGGTACTTCCCCGGCCAGGTGTCGCTGCTCGACGAGACGCTGGAGAGCACCGACCCGCTGGTCGCGCCGTTCGCCGAGCAGTTCGTGGACGGCGGCGCCTCCGTGCCGGCCGCGCCCACCTACGGTGCGGTGCAGGCCAAGGCCACCACGAGCACGATGATGCAGTCGATCCTCTCCGGGGACGCGGACGTCGCCGAGGCGAGCAAGGCCGCCGCCGAGGAGATGACCGGCCTGCTGAACGGTTCCGAGTGACCCTTGGCTGACTCCCTGGCGACAGCCACCGTTCCGCGCCTGGGCAGGGCCAGGGCCGCCGTCGTGCGGCCCTGGCTGCTGCTCGCCCCCGCCCTGGCCGTCCTGGCGGTGCTGCTGCTGTGGCCCCTGGTGCGGGTGTTCCTCTTCTCGCTGCAGGACTACGGCCTGCGGGAGATCACCACGGGCGAGCCGAACTGGATCGGCCTGGAGAACTTCCGGGAGATCCTGGCGACGCCCGAGCTGTGGACGGTGGTGCTGCCCAACACCGTCGGGTTCGCCGTGCTGTCCGTGGCGGGCACCGTCGCGTTCGGCACGGCCGTCGCGGTGCTGCTCGCCTCCCTGGGCACCTTCTGGCGCACCGTCACCTCCAGCGCGATCATGGCGGCCTGGGCCATGCCCGCCGTCACCGGCACGTACGTGTGGGTGTGGATCTTCGACGCCGACCGCGGGGTCTTCAACGACGTCCTGATGAGCCTCGGCCTGCTGGACGACCCGACCAACTGGTTCACCAACCGGTGGACCTTCTACGCGATCGTGCTGCTCAACGTGATCCACCACGGCTTCCCGTTCGTCGCGGTGACCGTGCTCGCGGGGCTGCTCGGGGTGCCGAAGGAGATGCTGGAGGCCGCCGAGATGGACGGCGCCGGGTCGTTCCGCCGGTTCTTCTCGATCGTCGTGCCGCAGCTGCGGCAGGTGTTCGCCGTCGTGATCATCCTGTCGACCATCTGGGACTTCAAGGTGTTCGCGCAGGTCTACCTGATGCCCGGCGGCGCCGGGTCCAACCGGTCGGTGCTCAACCTGGGCGTGTGGTCGTACGTCGAGTCGTTCGGGCAGAACCGCTACGGCTTCGGCTCGGCGATCGCGGTGCTCCTGACGGTCCTGCTGCTCGTCATCACCGCGGTCTACGTGCGCACCGTCCTGGCGGAGGAGGAACGATGACCACCACCCGTCAGGCCCCGGCGCCCGGCGGTGCACTCGCCCGGCCGGCCCGCCGCCCGCTGCGCCGCACCGCGCGCCGGTCGCCCCTGCGGCAGCTCGGCAAGGGCGTGCTCGTCGGTCTGCTGCTCGTGTTCACGCTGTTCCCCGTCTACTGGATGCTGAACAGCTCGCTCGACGCGCAGGCCGGGCACACCAGCAGCCTCTGGCCCGCCGAGCCCACGCTCGACCACTACGTGTTCGTGCTGACGGAGGGCGGGTTCGGCACGTTCCTGCGCAACTCGCTGCTCGTCGCGCTCGGCACCGTCCTCATCTCGTCGGCGCTCGCGCTGCTGGCGTCCGTCGCGGTGGCCCGCTTCCGGTTCCGGATGCGCACCCAGATCCTGATGCTGGTGCTCATCGTGCAGATGGTGCCGCTCGAGGCGCTCGTCATCCCGCTCTTCGTGCAGGTCCGCGACCTCCAGCTCCTGGAGACCCTGACTGGCCTGATCGTGGTCTACGTCGCCCTCGCCCTGCCGTTCGGGATCTGGATGCTGCGCGGGTTCGTCGCCGCGGTCCCGGTCGAGCTGGAGGAGGCCGCCTACCTCGACGGCGCGAGCTGGGGCCGCATGTTCTGGTCGGTCCTGCTGCCGCTGGTGGCGCCAGGCCTGGTCGCCACCAGCATCTTCGGCTTCATCACGGCATGGAACGAGTTCATCTTCGCGATGACGATGCTGGGCGGGGCGACCGAGAACTACACGGTCGCGATCGGGCTGCGCTCGTTCTTCGGCGTCCACTCCAATGACTGGGGCGCCATCATGGCCGCCTCCACCATCATCACCGTGCCCGTGATGGTCTTCTTCATCCTGGTCCAGCGCCGGCTCGCCTCGGGCCTGACGGCGGGGGCCGTGAAGGAATGACCGACACGCCCGAGGCCGATCGGACGCGGCGCGCCGTCAACGGCGTGCTCCTGCCGGGGTTCGAGAACGCGGCCGGGCCCGACGGCGCCGGCGTGCCCGCCTGGCTGGCCGATGCCGCCCGCGCCGGCCTGGCGGGCGTCGTCTACTTCGCGCGCAACACCCCCGACGTCGCCACCGCCGCCGCGCTGTCCGCGGCGCTGCACGCGATCTCGCCCGAGCTGGTCATCGCCGTCGACGAGGAGGGCGGCGACGTGTCACGGCTGGAGGCCACCCGTGGTTCGTCCCTGCCCGGGGCGGCGGCGCTCGGCGTGCTGCCGGGCGGCGCGATCTCGCTCGACGCGGGCCGCGCGCTGGGCCGCGTGCTCGCCGCGACCGGCATCGACCTGCTGCTGGGCCCCGTGCTCGACGTCGTCTCCGAGCCCGACAACCCCGTGATCGGCGTCCGGGCCTTCGGCACCACGCCCGACGACGTCGCCCGGCACGGCATCGCGTTCGCCCGCGGCGTGCGCAGCGCGGGCGTCGGCGTGTGCGGCAAGCACTTCCCCGGCCACGGCGCCACGACCGTGGACTCCCACGTGGGCCTGCCGGTCGTCGACGAGCCGCTCGACGTCGTCCGGGCGCGCGACCTCGTCCCGTTCGCGCGGGCCCTGTGCCCCGAGGGGCGGCTCGGGGCGGAGCCGTCCGGGCTCGACGCCTCGCGGCTCGACGTGTCGCGCCGCGACCAGTCCCGGCTCGACGTGTCGCGCCGCGACCAGTCCCGGCTCGACGCGTCGCGCCGCGACCAGTCCCGGCTCGACGCCGTCATGACCGCGCACGCGCTGTTCCCTGCCGTCGGACCGGCGCCCGCGTCGATCGAGCCGCAGGCGACGCGCCTGCTGCGCGAGCTCGGTCACGACGGGCCGGTCGTCACCGACGCGCTCGACATGGGCGCGCTGCGCGGGCTCACCGGCTCGGTCGGCGAGGCCGCCGTCCGCGCCGTCGAGGCCGGCGCGGACCTGCTCTGCCTCGGCCTCGACCCCGCCCTGTACACCGAGTCGTACGACGCCCTGAGCGAGGCCGTCGCTTCCGGGCGCGTGAGCGTCGAGCGGCTCGAGGACTCCGGGGCGCGGACGCGCGCGCTCGTGGCCGCCGTCCACGACCGGCGGGCCGCCGTGGGCGCGGTGACCGACGTCGACGCCGCGCAGCGGGCGCTCGCGGACCTGACCGAGCTGGGCGCCGGCATCGCGGACGCCGTCGTGCGGGTGCGGGGCGCGCACCTGGTGCCGCTCGCGCCGGACGCCCGGCCGGACGTCGTGGACCTGCGCGTGCGGCTGGACCATGCGGCCGGCCGCAAGGCCCGGCACGTCCAGACGGCGATCGCCGACGTCTGGCCGGGGGCGAGGCAGTGGCCGCCGGAGAACGCGCCCGGGGTCCCGCCCGCAGGTTCGCCCGACGCGCTGCCCGGAACCCTGTCCGGGACCCTGTCCGGAACCCTGTCCGGAACCCTGTCCGGAACGCTGCCCGGAACTCTGCCCGGAACTCTGCCCGAGGCCCTGTCGAAGGGGCTCGGACTGGACGATGATGGACTTGGAGTGCTTATTGCCCGATTCACCCGGTACGGTGTGTCGGCGGATCTCGACAGAATCGGTACCGAACGTGGCGCAGAATTTCCTGAAGGCGCTCCGCGCCAGGCCGAACCGCTCGTCGTGATCACCCGTGAACCCGTCCCGGGTTCGGCCGAACGGGGCCGGCTGGAGCGGCTCTGGGTGGTGCGCCCGGACCTGGTGGTGGTGCACACGGGACTTCCCGGGCCGGTCGACGACTGGTTCGGGACGCTGAGCGGTGGTGGCCCGGCGGTCGTGGTGGCGTGCGGGACAGGTCGGGCGAACGCGGCAGCGGCCGTCCTGCGCCTGCGGGGCGTGGGGCCGCGGAACGAGATCGAGCAGTACGAGCACGAAGTCCAAGAGCACAGCGCAAGCAGAACGAAGGGGGCTCGCCGATGATCGCGGAGGCGGGATTCGAACGGCACGCACAGTCGGCGCCGCGCCCGGTCTCACCCACCGAGGAGCGCAACCCGCGCACCCGTGACATCGACGTGGTCTCCACGGCGGACATGGTGCGCATGATCACCGACGAGGACGCCGCCGTCATCGCCGCGGTACGCGCGGCGCACCCGCGCATCGTGGAGGCGATCGACCTGGCGGTGGACGGCATCCGCGCCGGCGGCCGGGTGCACTACGTCGGGTCGGGCACGTCGGGCCGGATGGGCCTGCTGGACGCCGCGGAGCTCCTGCCCACGTACGGCGTGGGCGAGGAGATGTTCGTGCCGCACCTGGCGGGCGGCCTGGGCGCGTTCAAGAAGGCGGCCGAGGGTGCGGAGGACGACGTCGAGGCCGGCGCCGCGCTCGTGTCCGACGTCGGACCGGCGGACGTCGTGTTCGGCATCGCCGCCAGCGGCAACACCCCGTACGTCGGGGGAGCGCTCGACCTGGGCCGCGCCCGCGGGGCACGGACCGTGCTGCTCGCGTCGAACCCGTTCGCCGCCCTGGCGCCGAAGGCCGACGTGCCGATCCTGGTGAACACCGGGCCGGAGGCCATCACGGGCTCCACCCGCATGAAGGCGGGCACCGCCCAGAAGATGGTGCTGAACACGTTCTCGACGGCGGTCATGGTGCGGCTCGGGAAGACCTACTCGAACCTCATGGTCGAGGTGCTCGCGACCAACGCCAAGCTGCGCAAGCGCCTGGTGCGGCTGCTCACGCAGGCCACGGACCTGGAGTCCGACGTGTGCGCGAACGCGCTCGCGGCGACCGACGGCGACCTGCGGGCCGCCCTCGTGATGCTCGTGGCGGGCGTGGACCGGTCGGCCGCCCTGGCGGCGCTGGCCGTCGAGCCGGGGCGGTTCAGCGGGCCATCGGTGCGCGAGGCGCTGGCCCGGCTGGGGATCGAGCCGGTGTAGCCCGGGCCGCCGGGCTCAGGCGGCGACGGCGCGGCGCGGACCGGCGGAGCGGACGTCGGCCGCGAGCTTGGCGACCAGCACGTCGCCGCCCTTGGTGAGCTGCTGCCCGCGCTCGGAGAACCCGAGGCGGCCGTGGAAGCGCATCGACCCGGGGTTCGGCGGGTTCAGGTTGACCTCGCAGGTGACGACGTCGTGGCCGGCGGTCCGGGCGGCGTCGAACACGGCGTCGTAGAAGAGCTGGCCGATCCCGCGGCCGCGGGCGCCCTCGCCCACCACGATGCGGTCGACGTACAGGTGGTCCAGGCCGCGCTCCTCGAACCAGGCGTAGTTCTCGCCCGCCCAGTCCTCGCCGCCCTCGAGCGCCACGACGAAGCCGAGCGGCTCCGCGGGCGCCTGCGGGTCGACGGCGACCAGGGCGAGCGACGACGCGTCGAGCAGCTCGGTCATGTCGTCGGCCGGGGTGTCCGGGACGGCGGGGATCGAGGCGTTGTTCAGACTCACCAGATGAGAGATGTCGGCGTCGGTGGCGGGTCGCAGCACGGTGACGGTGGACATGGCTCTATCACTCCAAGGAGTCGGCGGGGAGTCGGTGGGGAACCCGAAAACGTTAGCCGCCGGGCCGGTGGCGCGTCTGTGACCTGGGTCAAAGAGTGGTAGCGGTCACGGCTGCGGGCCGGGTGCCGGGGCCGCTCAGGGTGCCGGTCGGAGGGCCGGTCGCGGGCCGAAGACCGCCGTTCCCACCCGCACGATCGTCGCGCCCTCCGCGATCGCGAGCTCCAGGTCGCCGGTCATACCCATCGACAGCTCCGTCGCGGAGCCCGTCCCCGGCGCCCCCGACGCGAGCACCTCGTCGCGGATCGCACGCAGCCGGGCGAACCCCGCGCGGACCGCCTGCTCCGACGATCCCTCCAGGCGCGCCCCGATGGTCATGAACCCGGTCAGGCGCAGGCCCGGCAGGGCGGCGGCGGCGGTGGCGAGCACTCCGGCGTCGTCGGGGCCGACGCCGGACTTGCTGTCCTCGCCGGTCACGTTGACCTGCACCATCACGTCCAGGGCGGTGCCGCCGGTGCGGCCGTCGCGCACACAGCGGTCCGAGATCGCGCGCGCCAGATCGAGCGAGTCGAGCGTCTCCAGGCCGGTGGCGGTGGCCAGCACCTGGTTGATCTTGTTGCGCTGCAGGTGGCCGATCATGTGCACCTGGAGCGTGCCGTCCGCCACCCGGTCGGCCACGGCGGGCGCCTTCGCGACGAGCTCCTGCACCCGGTTCTCGCCGATCAGGTCGACGCCCGCGGCCAGCGCCTCGAGCACGGCGTCCGCCGTCTGCGTCTTGGTTGCGACCAGCAGCCGCACCTCGTCCGGGCCGCGCCCGGCGGCGTCCGCGGCCGCGGCGATCCGGCCCCGGACGGTCGCGAGCCGGTCGGCGACCGTGCCGGGTGCGCTCGGGGGCGGCGTCGCCGGGGGCTGGGTGGTGGGCTGGGGCTGGTCGGGCACGGTGCGAGTCTATTTCGGGGTGCCGGGGCAGGCGGACGTCGGCAGACTGGACGGGAGCCTGCGTGCGGGCCCGGCGGAGTCCCGGATCGTTCCGGGACGCTCAGGGTCGGATCAGGGAGGTGCCTGGTTCCGTGACCTGCTGCTCTACGGAAGGATGAGTCCCATGAGAACGCTGCTGAACATCATCTGGGTCATCTTCGCGGGGTTCGGGCTGTGGCTCGGGTACATGCTCGCGGGGGTCATCTGCTGCCTGCTCATCGTCACCATCCCGTTCGGCGTCGCGTCCTTCCGCATCGCGGGATACGCCCTGTGGCCGTTCGGGCGCGAGGTCGTCGAGAGCCCGCGCTCCGGCATCTTCTCGCTGATCGGCAACGTCATCTGGGTGATCGTCGCCGGCTGGTGGCTCGCGCTGGGGCACGTCATCACCGCGATCCCGCTGGTGATCTCCATCATCGGCATCCCGATGGCCTGGGCCAACCTCAAGCTCATCCCGGTCTCGCTGATGCCGCTCGGCAAGCAGATCGTCCCGAGCGACGCGCTGCTGCCGACCTACCGCAAGCAGGTCGCCGCGGCCTGAGCCTCAGGCTCTGCTCGTCGGCGACCGAGCCTGCGGCTCAGTCGCGGGCGATCGGGGCCGTCGTCCCGTTCGTGAGCGTCAGCAGGTCGGCCGGCGCGAGGCCGACGTCGAGCCCGCGCCGGCCGCCGGACACGTAGACGACGTCGAACGCCTCGGCGGACTCGTCCAGCACCGTGGTGTGCCGCGTCTTCTGCCCCAGCGGCGAGATGCCGCCCACCACGTACCCGGTGGCCCGCTCGGCCGCAGCAGGATCGGCCATCGCGGCCTTCTTGCCGCCGGCCGCGCGGGCCAGCGCCTTGAGGTCCAGCTTGCGGTCCACGGGCACGATGCCCACCACGAGCTTCCCGTCGACGTCGGCCAGCAGGGTCTTGAACACCTGCGGCGCGTCGACACCGATCGCCTCCGCGGCCTCCATGCCGTAGCTGAGCTCGCTCGACGGGTCGTGCTCGTAGGGGTGCAGCGTGTGCGGCACGCCCGACTTCTCCAGCGTCACGACGGCGGGCGTCCCGTGGCTGGCGCGGGCGGACTTCGAGTTCTTGGCCACGACGTGATTGTGCCGTGCGGGCCGGGCGCCGGCGCACGGTTTTGCGGTACGGACGCCGCCGTCGGCCCGGGCCCCGGCCCCAATCCCGTGGAGTCCGGTCGGAAACTACGTGGCTAGCGTAGGGGGCGTGCTCGCCCTCCTCGTCCTCGCCATCCTCGTCGGGGGCTCCCTGCAACGCGTGGCGGGAATGGGCTTCGGGCTCGTCGCCGGGCCGTTCATCGTGCTGCTCATCGGCCCGATCGAGGGCGTCCTGTTCGTCAACCTCGTGGGCGCGGTGATGGCGTTGCTCGTGCTCGGGCGCACCATCCGCCGCGTGAACTGGCGGCGCTACGGCTGGCTGGTGAGCGCCTCGGTCGCGATGAGCGTGCCGGCGGCCCTGGTCATCCGGGACGCGAGCGCGTCCGCCCTGGAGATCGGCGTGGGCTCCGTCGTCGTGGTCGCCATGACACTCGCGCTGGTCACCTCCCGCCTGCGCGGCGCGGAGCGGCCCTTCGCGCCGGAGGCTCGGCTGCCGCTCCTGGTGACGGGCGCGGCGGCGGGGTTCGGCAGCGTCGCCGCCGGGATCGGCGGCCCGCCCATCGCCGTCTACTCCGTGCTCGACCGCTGGGACCCGCGCGACTTCGCGGCCACCGCGCAGCCGATCTTCCTCACCAACGCGATCGCCGCCATGACGGCGAAGCTCCTCTTCGCCGACGCCACGTTCCCCGCCTTCGCGGTCTGGGAGTGGGTGACGATCGGCGTTGCGCTCCTGGCCTCCGTCGGGCTGGGCGAGCTGCTCGTGGGGCGGATCTCGGCGAGCGCCACGCGCAAGGTGCTCGTGACGCTCGCCTACGTCGGCGGGTTCGCGACCCTCGGCCGCGGCCTGCTGGACCTGTTCTGAGGGGTCAGTGGAGCGACATGACCGGTTCGCCCGTCGGGGTCAGCCGTGCCGTGCCGAGGTTTCCGACCGTGCAGCTCCCGCTGCGCGGGTTGCCGGCGTTCCAGACCTGGCGCAGGCAGTTGCGCATCGCGAGCTGCCCCCAGTAGCTGGGGTGCAGCGACTCCTGGACGTAGTACGGCGAGTCGCCGATCGTGCTGACGGTCCGGATCTGGTTGACCCACTCGGTCCGGTCGACCGCGCCGGGCGACTGCCAGCTCGGCAGGCCCACCTCCTCGTAGAGGCCGACGCCGGTCTCGCACAGCCGTTTGCCGTCGAACGCGTGCGTCATGTCGAGGGTGCGGACGTTCGGCAGGCCGACGTCGGAGGCGGCGCCCAGCAGCGCGCCGTTGATGGTGGGCAGGGCCGTGGAGTTGGCCCAGTCGGCGTCCTGGTTCCACAGGCCGCAGCCGCCCGTGGACTGGCGGGTGTACCCGGACTCCGAGTAGCGGATCCCGGAGCCGTTCGGCACGGGTGACGGGTAGGTCTGGACCACGAGGGTCCACTGGCCGGTGCTGTACCCGGCGTTGCTCATCGCGGTCGCGACGTTGCGGAGGGCACCCGCTACCCGGGCCCGGATCGTGGCGACGTTCGAGGCGGTGAAGTTGGCCGTGACCGAGCTGTCGTCGTGGCAGTAGTTCTTCCACCAGCTCGGCGAGGTGAGGAAGTTGACGACGCAGCTCTGGACGACGCTCGCGAACTGGAAGTCGTTCCCGCCGATCGAGACGACGACCATCCGGACGTTCCTGGTGGTCGCGGCCTCCTGGAGCATGCGGGCCTGGCCCTTGCCCGCAGAACCCTCGTAGAAGTCGATGCCCGGCTTGAAGTAGGTGCCGGTCGAGGTGGCGGTCGTGGCTCCGCTGCAGGCGAGGTTGAGGCCGTTCACGCCGCCGCCGATGTGGGCCTCGGCGGAGGAGGCGCGGTGGCACCGTGCGATGGTCTCGCCCGTGCCGCCGGCGTTGTCGAAGTAGGCGGTCGGTCCGAGGGCGTCGGCGCGGTCGGAGTCGCTGTTGGAGGCGCCCGCCCAGCGGCCCGCCTCGCCGGAGATGTAGGAGTCGCCGAGGGTCACGACCCACGGGGTGCCGACGCCGGGGCCGTCGGCGGGCAGGGGAGCGGCGGGGGGGGGGGGGGGGGCCGCCGCGGCGCCGCCCGGGGGGGGGGGGGGGGGGGGGGGGGGGGGGGGGGGGGGGGGGGGCGCCCCCCCCCACGGCCGCGCCCGCGACCGTGGCGGTGGCGAGGCAGGTCGAGACGAGCAGGGCGAGGGTTCGCCGGGCGTGCGGGTGTCGGTAGCGGCGGCCGGAGCGGTCGGGAGAGGGCAGGTGCGTCGTCATTGGCACTCCTGTGTCCAGGCAGTGCCGGTGCGGCACTGCTGACCGGATCTTCAATACCGGAGTTTATGCCACGCCCTCACTCAGGTAAATAGACGGCAAATCGCCCGGGAAATCTTCCCGCGGGCCCGCTAGACCTGGCCGACGGCGACCACCGTCAGCACGACCTCGCCGGCCTCGTCGCTCGCCGCCAGGTCGACCCGCGCGGTGATGGCCCAGTCGCGGTTGCGGTCGGCGTCGTCGAGCACCTGCCGCACCCACCAGGTGCCGGGCTCGACGCGGCCGGTCTCGCCGTCCTGCCCGCCGGTGCCGGTGCTGCCACCGGTGCCGGTGCTGCCGCCCGGCAGCTCGGCGCCCGGCTCCAGGATGGTCAGGAGCGCGGCCGAGCGGGCCTCCGGGCCGATGCCGACGGCGTCGTCGCCCTGCTCCTCGAACAGCGGGTCCAGGGCGTCGCCCCACGCGTCGGCGTCCCAGCCCTGGTCCAGCGCGGCCAGTGCAGAGTACGCCTCGCGGGCGACGAGCTCGACACGGCGGAACATCGCGTTGCGGACCAGGCGCCGGAACGCGCGCGGATTGCCGGTGACGGGGCGCACGGGCGCCTCGGCCCCGGCGTCGGCGAGCTCGCCGTCCGTCACGAGGTCGGCGTCGTCGTCCACAGGGTTGGCCAAGCGCTCCCACTCGTCGAGCAACGAGGAGTCCACGCCGCGCACGAGCTCGCCGAGCCACTCGATGATCTCCCGCACCTCCTCGGTGCGATGCTCGTCGGGGACCACCTGGCGCACGGCCCGGAAGGCGTCGGCCAGGTAGCGCAGGACCACGCCCTCGGTGCGCTCCAGCCCGTACACGCTCACGATCTCGGCGAACGTCATGGCCTTCTCGACCATGTCGCGCACCACCGACTTGGGCGACAGCTCGGCGTCCGCGACCCACGGGTTGGTGCGGCGGTAGGTCTGGAACGCGGGCTCCAGGAGGTCGGCCAGCGGCTTGGGCCACGTGACCTCCTCCAGCAGCTCCATGCGCTCCTCGTACTCCAGCCCCTCGGCCTTCATCGCGGCGACGGCCTCGCCGCGTGCCCGGTTCTGCTGGCCCATGAGCACCTGGCGCGGGTCGTCCAGGGTGGCCTCGATGACGGAGACGACGTCGAGCGCGTGCGTCGGGCTCTCGACGTCGAGCAGGTCCATGGCCGCCAGCGCGAACGGGGACAGCGGCTGGTTCAGCGCGAAGTCGCGGGGGAGGTCCACCATGAGGCGGGCGGACGGCCGCAGGCCGCCGTCGCCGTCCGGTACCCGGACCTTCTCCACGACGCCCGCGAGCCGCAGCGACCGGTAGATGCGGAACGCCTGCCGCACGTGCTCGGCCTGCTGCGTCTCGGAGTCGTGGTTGGCGGTCAGGAGGTGGCGCATGGCGTCGACGGGGTCGGTCGTGGAGCCGGTCGCCCCGGTGTGGCCGTGCCCGGTGCCGTGCCCGGTGCCGTGGCTGGAGCCGCGTGCCAGCACGTTGAGCACCATCGCGTGGTTCACGCGGAACTGGGAGACCAGGGGCTCGGGATCGGCGTCCCGCAGGCGCTCGAAGGTGGCGTCGGTCCAGTTCACGCTGCCCGACGGCGCCTTCTTGCGGACGATCTTCTTGAGCTTCTTCGGGTCGTCGCCGGCCTTGGCCAGGATCTTCCGGTTCTCGATGACGTGCTCGGGTGCCATGACGAGCACCTCGCCCACGGTGTCGTACCCGGCACGGCCCGCGCGGCCTGCGATCTGGTGGAACTCGCGCGCGCTGAGGTGGCGCATGCGCTCGCCGTCGAACTTGACGAGGCTGGTCAGGAGCACGGTGCGGATGGGCACGTTGATGCCGACGCCGAGGGTGTCGGTGCCGCACACGACCTTGAGCAGGCCCTTCTGCGTCAGGCGCTCCACGAGGCGGCGGTACTTGGGCAGCATGCCCGCGTGGTGCACGCCCACGCCGTGCCGCAGGAACTTGCTGAGGATCTTGCCGAACCCGGTGCCGAACCGGAAGGCGCCCATCTCCGCGATGATCGCCTCCTTCTCGGACTTGCTGGAGACGTTCATCGACAGCAGGGACTGCGCCCGGTCGACGGCGTCCTTCTGCGTGAAGTGCACGACGTACACCGGGGCGCGGTGCGTGGTCACCAGCTCCTGGATCACCTCGGTGAGCGGCTCCACCACGTAGGAGAAGGTGAGCGGCACGGGACGCTCGGCGCCCGCGACCTCGGCGACGGGCCGCCCGGTGCGCTCCTCGAGGTCCTCGCGCAGCCGGGTGGTGTCGCCGAGCGTGGCGCTCATCAGGATGAACTGGGTGTTCGTGAGCTCCAGCAGCGGCACCTGCCAGGCCCAGCCGCGCTGCGGGTCGCCGTAGTAGTGGAACTCGTCCATGACGACCTGCGCGATGGCGTCGTCGTCCGCGGCCGTGTCGGTCTCGTCCGCGGCGTCGCCCCGGCGCAGCGCGAGGTTCGCGAGGATCTCGGCGGTGCAGCAGATGATCGGGGCGTCCGGGTTGACGGCGGAGTCGCCCGTCATCATGCCGACGTTCTTCGAGCCGAACGCGGCCACGAGGTCGAAGAACTTCTCGCTGACCAGCGCCTTGAGCGGAGCCGTGTAGTACGTGCGGCCGCCGCGCCCGGAGCGGTGGGCCGCCAGGGCGGCGAACTGCGCGCCCATGGCGACCATCGACTTGCCGGATCCCGTGGGCGTCGCGAGGACCACGTGGGACCCCGTCATGACCTCCAGGAGGGCCTCCTCCTGGTGCGGGTAGAGCGCGCGCCCGCCCGCCGCGGCCCACTCGCCGAAGCTCTCGAACAGGACGTCCGGGTCAGGGTCCTTGCCCGTGGGTGCGGGCAGGTACGGGATCAGGGTCCCCGCGGGCTTCGGAGCGCCCGACGACGAGGCGGGCCGGTCGGTGGCGGAGGGGGCGGTCGAGGTTGTCGACGTTGTCGAGGAGGGCGCGGTCATGGTGCTGCCCATTCTTGCAGGCGGTTCCTGCAGGTGGGTGAAGTGCGCGGTGGTGGTCGGCTCGGTGCGGCGAGAGACCGTCTCGCCGTCGTTGCACCAAGGGAGTGCGACCACAGGCGGCCTTTTCGAGGTGTTGTGCACAGATCTCATCCCTGGCCGGTTCGTGGCACGGTTGTTCTATACGGTGGTGGTGTTCAATCTGGTTCTTGGTTCTTGGTTCTCGGTATGCGGCAGGACGAGGGGGGTGACGGCCGTGGTGGGCGAGATGGTGCAGTCGGTGTGTAGCGGGGCAGGTCCCTCGCGTGAGGTGGCGGACGTCGTCGCCGACCTGGAGCGGATCGTGGACGAGCTGATTGACGTGGGAGGCCCGGAGGCTCTGGACACGCAGGAACGGTTCGGCGTCGGCGTGGGTGCTGTCGCGGACGGGCTGACCGTGCTTTCGCCGGCGCTGCGCAAGGCGCTTCACCGCCTCGACGTCCTGCGCGTGTCGTGGCTGCCCCGGATCGAGGCGCACGGCCTGTGGGCGGCCGACGGCTCGCGCACCTTCCCGGCCTGGTTGTCGCGGAGGGAGGGCGTGCGGTTCGGGACGGCGAGCCGGGACGTGAAGGCCGGACGTCGGCTCGCGGCCCACCTGCCGGCGACGCTCGCCGGGGCCCTCGCGGGCAGGGTGGGGCCCGAGCAGCTGCGCGCGATGATCGACAAGGCCCCGACCTCGGACCTGCGCGCGGAGGCGCTCGCGACAGAGGTACTGGTGGATCCCGACGTGACGGAGCTCGAGGTGATCGGGGGTGCCGATCCTGGCGGCGGTGACGGCGACGGCGACAGCGGCGGTGACAGCGGCGGCGACAGCGATGGTGGCAGCGAGACGGCCGGAGGCAGGCCGGAGGGCACGCTGATGACGCGGGAGGAACTGCTCCTGACCCACGTCGAGCTCAACACGCCGGACGGTTTCCGGCGCATCGTCGACCGGTTCGCCGATCAGGCGGATCCCGACGCCGACGAGCGGGGATACCGGATCGCCAAGGAGCGCGAGCATCTCGAGCTGGCCAAGACGCTGGACGGCTTCCACATCAAGGGGTTCCTCACCGACGAGCACGGTCACGCCCTGAGCGCGGCGCTCGGATCCGTGATGGGCAAGCCGGCGCCGGGCGACGAACGCACGGCGACCCAGCGTCGTGCTCAGGCGCTCGCGGACCTCGCGCGTACCGCGCTCGACAACGGCCGTACCGGCTCGGGGGCCGCCGTACGGCCGCAAATCAGCGTGCTCGTGTCCCTCGGCGAGATGGAACGGCTGGTTGCTCGGGTGGCCGATGGTGCTGCCGCGGGCGCCGAGGTGCGCGGCGTGCCGGCCGGCACGGGAGACGCCGGGTCCGTGCGGTCAGGAAGGGCCTTCGACTCGGTGCCGCCGACCCTGACCGGGGACGGGCGCGACAGCGTCATCCCGAGGAGCCTGTTCCGGCGGCTGGCGTGCGACAGCGCCATCACGCGCGTGGTGTTCGGTTCGGACGGCGCGGTGCTCGACGTCGGTCGAGCACACCGCACGGTGACCGGCCAGATGCGCAGAGCGGTGATCGCCCGGGACCGGCAGTGCGTCTATCCGTCGTGCGATCAGCCGCCGTCGCGGTGCGAGGTTCATCACGCCGTCCGGCACTGGGCCGACGGTGGCGAGACGTCCGTCGCCAACGGCGCTCTGCTCTGCTACCACCACCACGACCTGGTCGACACGACCGGCGTCACCATGCGTTGGCGAGAGGGCGTCGGAGGGTGGGCCTTCGTGGACCGGCACGGCCGGGCGATCGCCGATCCCGGCGCACCAGCCGGGTCCGATACGCGGCTCGGGGCGGGCGTGCCACCGGACCGGGCGGCGCGACCATGACGCGCCTGGGCTGTGTGTCGCACGGGGGTGGACCCGTCAGGTCGGGGCTCGTCGGGTCGGTGTTGTCTGTTCACGGGTTCACGGGTTCACGGGTTCACGGGCTCACGGGCTCACGGGTTCGTGGGTTCACGGGTTCGGTGTTCGTGGGCCTGGCGTCGACGCGCTTCTCGCCGGCCTGCACCGCGATCACGCCGGCGAGGATCAGCACGCCGCCGACGAGCTGGATCGGCTGCGGCAGCTCGCCGAGCAGCAGCCAGGCGAAGCCGATGGCGGAGACGACCTCGAAGAGCCCGACGAAGGACGACAGCCGGGGGCCCAGGAGCCGGCCCGCGGCGATCCCGGCGACGTAGGCGAACGCGGCCGTGATCACGCCGAGGCCGAGCAGCGGCAGCCACCACGGTACCGCCGTGCCCGCGTAGACCGGAGAGGCGGTGCTGTACTCCAGCGGCATGAGCCCGGTCGCGCCGAGCAGACCCAGCGCCACGGTCGCGGTCGTGAGGCCGCCGGCCGCCAGGGCGAGCGGCGGCAGGCCGGTGTCGACGTTCGCGTTGATGACGAAGTACGTCGAGACGCCGAGCATCGCGACCAGGGCCCACGCGATGCCGACCGGGTCGACGGCCGTGGCGCCCGGGGCCCCCGAGACCAGGTTCAGTACGAGCACCAGTCCGACGGCGGCGAGCAGTGTGCCGCCGATCGTCGCCCGCGTCGGGCGCTGACCGTGCCGGAGCCAGAACCAGAGCACCACGGCGGCCGGCGCCGTGTACTCGATGAGCAGGGCCGGCCCGACGGGCATGTGCTGCACCGCCGAGAAGTAGGCGAACTGGCAGCCCGCGACCGACACCGCGCCGTAGACCGCGATGAGCCCGAGGTTGCGGCGGACCGGCTCCCAGTCGCCGCGCAGCGACACGATGCCGAGCGGCAGCACCACCAGGGTGGCGATCGCCACGCGGACCAGGACCATCGCGCCCGGGCTCCAGCCCGTGTCCAGGAGTCCGCTGGCGAACACCCCGGACAGGCTGAACGCCACTGCCGAGGCGCCGGCGAACACCAGGCCCAGGACGAGGTGACGCGACGGTCCGGACCGGTTGCCGCGGGACCCACGGGACCCACGGGACCCACTGGACCCGCGGGACCCACTGGACCCGCGTGGCGCCGGTCCGTCGAGGCTTGGCCCGTCGAGGCTCGGCCCGCCGGGGACCGGCCCGTCGATGTCAGGTGTCACAGCGCCCATGGGTCCTGACGCTACGGGCGGAGCAAGTAATGTGTCAACGTGGTTTTCACTCATGACACCGAGGAGTCGCTCCAGGCCGCCGTCGTGCTCGTGAACGCGGGCGAGCCGCCGGTGACGATCGAGACCGTGGCGGACCTCGACGCGTTCTTCGCCGGGCAGGGCTATACAGGGCGGCACGACGGCACACAGGCCGAGCTGGAGGAGGTGCTGGCGCTGCAGCCGCGGCTGCGCGAGCTGCTCACGGCCGACCGCGACGCGGCCGTCGCACTGGTGAACGACATGCTGTCCGCCGCCGGGGCGGTACCGCAGCTCGTGCGGCACCCGCCGGCCGACTGGCACATCCACGCCGTGCCGAGCGACGCGCCGCTCGCCACGCGCATCCTGGTCGAGACGGCGATGGCGATGATCGACGTGATCCGGGACGACGAGCTCTCCCGCCTTGCGGTGTGCGCCGACAGCGACTGCGCGGGGATCGTCCTGGACCTGTCCCGCAACCGGTCGCGACGCTACTGCTCCACAACCTGCAGCAACCGCAACGCCCAGGCCGCCCACCGGGCCCGGCGTGCGGATCAGGCGTCGGCGGTGTAGTCGACGGCGTAGCGCGAGCGGCCCGAGGCCATGGCCGCGACGATCGCGTCGGCGACCCCGGCGACGTCGTCCGGCAGGTCGGTCAGCACGGCGCCGGGCGGGGCGCCCGTGCTGTCGGTGACCGCGCTGTTGGTGACCGCACTGTCGGCGCCTGTGCTGTCGGTGACCGTCGCGCCGGGGCGCGGCGTCGTCGCCCGGACGAAGTCGTCGTGCATGTGCCGGGCGGCGTCGAGGTCCGTGAAGCCGTGGCCGGTGCGCGTCTCGACCCGCTTCAGGCAGACCTCCACGGGTGGCAGCAGCACCACGTAGTCGATCACCGCGACGCCGGCGAGCCGCGCGAACGTGGGCAGGAACCACGGCCCGATCACGCCGTCATAGACCACGGCCATGCCACCGGCGGCGAAACCGCCCGCGGCGGCGGCCGCCGCGCGGACCGTCGTGTCGTTCTGCGCGTGCGACTCCGGGAGCCAGGGCGGGATCATCCCGCGCCGCAGGAAGCGGAAGAACGCGTCACCCTCCACGAGCACGCTCGGTTCCCAGCGGTCGGCCAGGGCCTCGGACACCGTGGACTTGCCGGAGCCGGGCGGCCCGGTCACGACGAGCAGGCCCGGGGCGGTGGTTCCCGCGTCGGTGCCGGTGCCGGCGGCGGCGTCGGTGCCGGTCCCGCGGCCGGTCCCGCTCATCCGAGGTCCCACAGGAGGCGGTACCAGGCGACCCGGTCCGGGTCCTCGTCGATCCCGTACGCCTCGTAGACCAGGTGGTCGTACCCGGGGCCGTAGTTCCACCCCAGGCTGTAGGTCGCGACGGCGAGGTCGGCCCACCGGTCGGCGACGCCGAGCCCGCCGAGGTCCACGTGCCCGGCCCACGTGCCGTCGTCGGCGAGCAGGGTGTTGGGCGCACAGGCGTCACCGTGGCAGACGACGACCCGGTCGTGCTCGGGCGCGTCCGTCAGGCGTGCCCGCGCCTCGGCCGACCACCCGTCGGCGGCGTGGCCCCGGGCTGCCCGGTCCTCGGCGATCGCCATCCGGTCCTCGATGCTCCAGGTCCACGGGCACTCGTCGACGGGAAGCACGTCGTGCAGCGCGCGGAGCCCGGCCCCGATGGCCCGGGCCGCGGTCTCCGGCTCGGCCAGCCAGCGCGGGTCGACGGCGGAGCGGGCGGGCATCGCGTCCGTGACCAGCCACTTCGCCTCTCCGTCGGAGCCGACGTCGAGGACGTGCGGCACCGGCGTCCAGGTCTCGGCCCAGCGCATCCGGGCGGCCTCGTTCGTCAGGTCGACCCGTTCGGTCGTGGCCCGGTCCGAGAAGGGCATCCACTTGACGTAGTAGGCGAACCGGGGCGCCGGGTCTGTCACGGGGTGCGTCGTGGGCTGGAGCGAGGGGTCGATCCGGAAGGTCAGGCCGCCCAGCTCGTTGCGCCAGGCCGGTGTGACGGTTCCGTCACCGGCCAGCTCGCGCACGACGTCGGGCACCGAGACCGCTTCGGCGGGGATCGTCATGGGCCAAGGGTGGCAGACGGGGGGGGCCCGGTGACCACGAGGTGAATTCCGGTGGCGGCGACGAGGTGCGCGACCGCCTCCTCGGGACCTGTCTCCTCGGGACCTGTCTCCTCCGAACGATGTACACGGCCGTGCAGAGATCGGCCGGATGGCCGACGCCGTGGCGCCCGGGCCGCGACAGGCTCGGTCCGTGCCCGCCAACCAGCCGTCGAGCACGGCCACACCCACGATCCCGTCCGTCGCGTCCGCCCCGCCCGTCGCGCCCGTCGCGTCCGCCCCGACGGGCGCGACCGGCCGGATCCTCGCGCTCGACGTCCTGCGCGGGATCGCGATCCTTGGCACCCTCGCGAGCAACATCTGGCTGTTCAGCACCCCGGGCGGGCCGGCGGCGTGGCTCTCCGACGGCTTCGCCACCGACGATCCGGTGCGGACCGTGCTGCAGGCGCTGTCCAACGGCAAGTTCCTCGCGCTGCTCACCCTGCTCTTCGGGGTGGGGCTCGAGCTGCAGTACCGCTCCATGGTGCGGCGAGGCCTGCCGTGGCCCGGCCGGTACGTGCTCCGGGCCGCGATCCTGTTCGTCGAGGGCCTGCTGCACTACGTGTTGGTCTTCGAGTTCGACGTGCTCATGGGGTACGCGATCGCGTCGCTGCTCGCCGCCCATCTGGTCGGGCGCAGCGACCGCGTGGTGCGGGTCTGGGGCGGCGTGGTGGCCGGCGTCTACGTCGCGGCGATCGTCGCGCTCACCGCGCTCCTGGTCGGCACCTCGGACGCTCAGGCCGGGGACGCTCAGGCCGGGGGCGGGCAGGGCGGGGGCGGGCAGGGCGGGGATGGGCAGGGCGGGCAGGGCGCGACGGCCGCCGCGGGCGACGGCGCCGCGAGCCTGTCGACGGCGAGCTGGCTGGACCAGGTGGTGGTCCGGCTCACGCACATGGACGTGTTCCGGATCGAGCTGCTCCTCATCGTGCCGTCAGCCACGGTGCTGTTCCTCGTGGGTTCACGGCTCGTCCGTGCCGGGATGTTCTCGATGACGGCGGAGGGGGCGCGGCTGCGTCGTCGGCTCGCGTGGATCGGGCTGGGGGCCGGGGTCCCGCTGAACGCGCTGACGACGTGGGCCGGGCCGGGCTGGGTCCTCGTGGACCGGTACCTGGTCCCGCCGCTGGTGGCGCTCGGGATCCTCGCGCTGGGCACCACGCTCGTCGCCCGCCTGCGGCCGGGAAGCTCACTGAGCCTGCCGCGGCGCGGCGTCGAGGCGGTCGGACGGACGGCGCTGTCCTGCTACGTGCTGCAGAACGTGCTCGCCTCGGTGATCTGTTTCGACTGGGGTCTCGGTCTCGCCGGGGGCGACCCGTGGCAGGTGGTCCTGATCTGGGCCGCGATCTCGCTGACGCTTATGGTGGCGGCGCCCCTGTGGCTGCGCAGGTGGCCCCGCGGCCCGATCGAGCTGGTGATGCATCGCGTCTACGACGCGGGCCACAGGTGACGTCGCGGGCCGGGCTGCTGCCCGACGTGGCGCACCCGGAGCGCCTCCTCGGCGTCCCAGAGGGCGCGGTAGTAGCGGGTGCGTTCGAGGTCGGGCGCGACGCCGTAGGCGGCCAGGACCAGCGGCTCCAGTCCTGGGCCGTAGCGGCGGGTGACGCTGCGCGTGGTCACCGCGATGTCGGACCAGCGGTCGGCGACGCCCAGGTCGCCGACGTCGACGTGGGCCGCGAACCGGCCGGCGCGGTCGAGCAGCGTGTTCGGCACCGTCGCGTCACCGTGGCACACGACCAACCGGTCCACCGGCGGCGGGCTGCCCAGCGTCGTCGTGATCGACCCGCGGGTCGCCGCGCCGGTCGTGGTCGTGAGGGTGGCGACGCGCAGCTCCGCCGTACGGACGAACGGGCAGGTGTCGGTGGGGAGCGCGTCGTGGAACCGGCGCAGGCCCAGGCCGACGGCGATCGCCGAACGCTTCGCGAGGGCGCGCCAGCGGGGTTCGATGGCGGACGTCGCGAGCGTGCCGCCCACCTCGACGGTCTCGGTCAGCAGCCAGGACCCGCGCGGGTCGCGTCCCACAGCGAGCACGCGGGGCACCGCCGTGAACGATCCGGCCCAGGTCAGGCGGTCCGCCTCGGCGAACGGGTCGGGACAGGCCGAGGAACGGGGGACCCACTTGAGGTACGCGCTCCGCCCGGCGGTGCCCGACGCCAGGCCAGTTGCCCGCCGGTCCTCGAGCCGGGCGGTGAAACCGCCGTACTCGTTGCGCCACACGGGAACGACCGTCACGTCCGGCCGCAGTCGTCCGGCCAGGTCATGCATGACGGGCGGTACTTCGACGGGTGTCGGACCGATGCCGACCACTGTGCTCGACACGAGCACCATCCTCCCATAGAGCGGGTGAAAAATGGCGCCCGGTTTGTGATGCCGTCGGGTACTGGGTGACACGACGGGGCCGGGTGTCCGGCGCGCTGATCGGCGTCGGGCACCCGGCCCCGGGTGGTCCGTGGGTCAGACGGCGGTCAGCGCCCCGCGCGTGCCGAGGGCGGCCGGCGTCTGGGCGTCCGCACCGGCGTCAGCCGCCGCGGCGCCGGTCACGGTGACGTCGACGCACTGGTAGAACGCGTTCACGGTGTCCGCGATGTTCCAGCGGGCCAGGATGGTGTGGTCACCGGCCGGCAGGCCGCTCAGCGTGTGTTCGACGGTCGCGCCGGGCTGGGCGCCGCCGTCGTCCACGGTCTTGAAGAGCTGGCCGTCCACGAAGTACTCCCAGGTGGACGTGGAGTGCCGGGCCGTGATCTGCCAGCGGAACGTGGTGTCGCCGCCGATGGTGGTGCGCGGCCAGGGCAGCGAGTCGTCGTCGACCACGGTGAAGCCGCTGCCGCCCGAGCACTGCGTGGAGCCCTTCGGCGCCTCGACGCTCTGCGGCTCGTACTGGAGACCGCCGCAGCCGAAGCTCACGGTGCCGGACGCGCAGTGGTCCGCGCGGCTCGGCGGGCTGGTGATCCAGCCGTGGGCCTGCGCCTGCGGCAGCAGCGCGCCCGGGGCGGCGGTGAGGAAGGCCGCCGCGAGTCCCAGGGCGGCGAGCGCGGAGAGCAGGAGTCGGGTCTGTGGGCTGGCGGTTCGTGCACGGTTCACGGTGATGCCTTCCGTCGTGCGAGCGGGTGAAATTTCCTGGGTAGGCATCGAACCTAGGAAATGGTCGCTTTGCTGACAATGAGGGTGAATTCGTACGCGGTTCCCCGTATTTTCGGCCGTGGGCGCGCGAGCGGGTCGTCACGCACGAGATCAGGACCGGCCACCTGACTCGCCGCACCTCGCTCACCGAGTCAGAGCGCCAGTCCGACCGAGCGACTGACTCGCCGCACTCCGCGCGGCGAGTCAGTCGCTCGGTCGCCGGTCGCGGAACAGGCGAACGGCCGGCCTCCTGACGTGGGGAGACCGGCCGTTCCGGCCGTCGTTTCCGGCCGTCGTTTCCAGCCGTCGTTCCAGCCGTCGTTCCAGCCGTCGTTCCAGCCGTCGTCCCCTGGCGGCCGTTTCCTGGTGGGTGGTCAGATCTGGGCGGCCAGCAGCCGCCCGTCGACCGCCGTCTGGCCGGCGCTCGGGCTGCCACCCCCGATGTTGACGTCCATGCAGGCGTAGAACGCCATGGCGGTGTCGTACACGTTCCAGCGGGCGAGGATCGTGTGGTTGCCGCTCGGCAGGCCCGTGAGGGTGTGCGTGACCGTCGCGGGCGGTGTGGCCCCGTTGTCGTTCACCGTCTTGAAGAGCTGGCCGTCCACGAAGTACTCCCAGCTCGCCGTCCGGTGGAAGGCCGTCAGCGTCCATCGGAAGGTGTGCGTGCTGCTGATGCTCGTGCGGGGCCAGGCCAGGGAGCTGTTGTCCAGCGTGGTGAAGCGGCTGCCGCCCGAGCAGAGCATCGACCCCTTCGGCGCCTCCACGCTCTGCGGCTCCCATTCGACGCCGTTGCAGGACCAGCTCACGGTCCGCTTGGCGCAGTGGTCCTGCCGGCTCGGCGGTGAGACGACCCAGCCGTGGGCCTCGGCCCTGGGGGTCAGGGCGTTCGGTGTGGCGACCAGCGCCGTCAGGGTCAGGGCCAGGACGGCGAGGACGCCGAGCAGGGCTCTGACGACGGGTGTCTGCGGTGCGGTGACTCTCATGGGGCTCACCTCGTGTTCTGTCGGTGGGAACTGCGAAGTTGGGAGTTGCCTGGGGTGCTCCTGAGTGCTGGGGTGCGACAGGCACGACGCTAGAAAGGGGGAGGGCCCGCCGACAAGTAGGGCAACTACGTACGCGTGCGGGGCCGAAAAGCGCGGATCGGTGCCGGTTACGGCGTGTCGAGCGCCGTGTCGAGCACTATGTCGAGCACCACGTCGCAGGCCTCGAGCAGTCGCTCCCGGAGCGCGCCGGACCGGTGTGCGAAGTCGCGCTGCCGCCGTACGTACTCGGCCTTGCCGTCGGGCGTCTCGATCCGGACGGCCGCGACGCCGTACTCGGAGACGTCGTACGGGGAGGCCGCCATGTCGGTCCAGCGGATGTCACGGGCCAGCTCGAACGCGTCGAGCAGCAGGTCGCCGGGGACCGCCGGCCCGAGCTTGAGGCACCACTTGTAGAGGTCCATGTTGGCGTGCAGGCAGCCGGGCTGCTCCATGCCGACCTGGGCGGCGCGCGTCGGCCGGAGCTGGTTGCGCGACGTCGCCTCCGGCGTGAAGAACCGGAACGCGTCGAAGTGCGAGCAGCGCACGGGGTTGGCCTCGACCACGGCGTCGGTGCCCTCGTGCCCGAGCCGGAGCGGCAGCGGGTGCCGCTGGTCGCGGCCCGCCTCACGGTCGCGGTAGACCATGGCCCACTCGTGCAGCCCGAAGCAGCCGAACGTGCCGGGCCGCGACGCCGTCGCCGTCAGCAGCTCGCGGACGTACCGCACGGTGTCGCCGCGGTCGGCGAGGAACGCGTCGCGGTCGAGCGTGACGGCACCGTCCGGCTGGGACGTCCGGTGCCACCGCCACGCGGTGCGGTCCTCCGGGTCGGGCGCGTCCCCGCCGTCGGGCAGATGGAGGGCGACGCCCGCACCCGGGTGCCAGCGCCGCAGGTGCGCGACGCGCGTGGGGTAGTACGTGAACAGGAAGTCCTCGATCGCGTGCTTGCGCCCGGCCGCGCGGGCGGCGCGCCAGACCGCGGTGAGCGCGTCGGCGCGCTCGGCGTGGGCGGCGGCGAGGGGCAGCCACTCCTCGGGGAGCAGCGCCGCGGTCGGCCTGCCGAGGACTGTGGTCACCGGTCCAGGGTACGGCGGCCGCGGCACTCGCCCGGCACCGCGCGGCCTCGCCCGGCGCCGCCCGGCGCATAGGGTGCGACCATGTCCGACCTCCCTCTGCGCCGCCTCGGGCGCTCCGGCCTGTCCGTTCCCGTCGTCGGCCTGGGGTGCAACAACCTCGGCCGCCCCGGCACCGTCACCGAGACCGCGGAGGGGGCCACAGCCCTGGTCGACGCCGCGGTCGATGCGGGCGTGACCTTCTTCGACACCGCGGACGCCTACGGAGCCCGGCCCGGCCTGTCCGAGGAGCTCCTCGGCGCCGCGCTCAAGGGACGCCGCGACGACGTGCTGATCGCCACGAAGTTCGGGCTCGACATGCACGGCGCCAACGGCCAGGACTTCGGGGCGCGCGGGTCGCGCCGGTACATCGTGCGGGCGGCCGAGGCGTCGCTGCGCCGGCTCGGCACGGACTGGATCGACCTCTACCAGCTCCACGCGCCCGACCCGGCGACCCCGATCGACGAGACGCTCGCCGCGCTGGACGACCTGGTGCGCTCGGGCAAGGTCCGCTACGTGGGCCACTCGAACCTCCGCGGCTGGCAGGTGGCCGACGCCGAGCACGTGGCCCGCGCGCTCGGCGGGGGCACGGGCGGCACCCGGTTCGTCTCCGCGCAGAACAAGTACTCGCTGCTGGCCCGCGGCCTGGAGCGGGAGGTGCTGCCCGCCGCGCGGGAGTACGGGATCGGCGTGCTGCCGTACCACCCGCTCGAGAACGGCCTGCTCACGGGCAAGTACGCGGGCGGCGCCCGGCCCGACGGCTCGCGCCTGGTCACGACCAAGCCCCAGCTCCTGGAGACCGCGCCGTGGGCGGCCCTGGACCGGTTCGCCGTCTTCTGCCGGGAGCGGGACGTGACGGAGACCGTCGTCGCCTTCTCCTGGCTGCTGACCCGGCCCGAGGTGTCGTCGGTGATCGCCGGCGCCACCCGGCCCGAGCAGGTGCGCGGCAACGCCCAGGCCTGGACGTGGACCCCGACGGCCGACGACCTCGCCGAGCTGGACGAGATCTTCCCGGCCTGATCACGTGGCTCGCTCGGCGGCGCCGGCTGGGTAGCGTGGTGGCATGAGTCATCCGTTCCGCCAGGTCAACGTCTTCTCCGCCACCCCGACGGGCGGCAACCCCGTCGCCGTCGTGCACGGGGCCGACGGCCTCACCGACGAGCAGCTCGCCGCCTTCGCCCGCTGGACGAACCTCTCGGAGACCACGTTCCTGCTCGACCCGACCGAGGCCGGGCAGGCCGCCGGCGCCGACTACCGCGTGCGGATCTGGACGCCGGGCGGCGAGCTGCCGTTCGCCGGGCACCCGACGCTCGGCACCGCGCACGCCTGGCTGGAGGCGGGCGGCGTGCCCCGCGGGCAGGACGTGGTCCAGGAGTGCGGCGTGGGCCTGGTGCGCGTGCGGCGCGAGGAGACGGGCGCGGGGCAGCGCCTCGCCTTCGCCGGTCCGCCCCTGTCCCGTTCGGGCGCCGTCGACGACGCCGACGTCGCGCAGATCGCGCGCTCGCTGCGTCTGGAGGTGTCCGACGTCGTCCGCTCGGCGTGGGTCGACAACGGTCCGGGCTGGGTCGCGGTCCAGCTCCGCGACGCCGACGTCGTGCTCGGCCTGGAGCCGGACCTCGTGGCGATGGGCGACCTCAAGCTGGGCGTGGTCGGCGAGTACCCGAGCGGGCGCAGGACCGGGAACGGCGCCGACGCGCCCGCGGTCGAGGTGCGTGCGTTCGTCCCGTCCATCGGCGTGGGCGAGGACCCGGTGACCGGCAGCCTCAACGCCGGTCTCGGACAGTGGCTCGCCGGCGACGTGCTGCCGTCGTCGTACGTCGCGTCGCAGGGGACGGCGCTCGGGCGGGCGGGCCGCGTCCACGTCGAGAAGCTGCCCGACGGCGAGGTGTGGGTCGGTGGCGACTCGTTCACGACGATCGTCGGTCAGGTGGTGTTCTGAGGGCGGAGCCGGACGCCGGGTCCGGCACGGCGCCCTCCGCCTGGTCGGGGGCGCGTTCCGGCGACGGGAACGCCTGACGCGCGACCCACCCGAACAACCGCTCCAGCGGGCCACGCCCGAACAGCGCCCGCCACAGCGTGGCCCCGGCCAGGGCGCCGAGCACCATCACGGCGAGCGGCCCGTTGGTCGGCGAGGTGAGCAGGTCGACGCCGGAGCGGGTCCACCACCAGAGGACGAAGATCTGCACGGAGTAGACCGTCAGCGCCAGGGCCCCGACGGCGGCCAGCGGGGCGGTCACCACGAGCACCACCCGCCGCGCGAGCTGCCGGGCACCGGCACCCGCACCCGCACCGGCACCGTCCGTGTCGCCGCGAACCCCGACGAGCAGGCACAGCCCGAGCACGCCGAGCGCGAACCCGCCGGACCCCAGTGCCTCGAACATCGTGTCGTCGTGCGGCCCTTCCAGGTACAGGCCCGCCAGGGGCGGCCAGGGGTCCGACCAGGCGGGCGGCGTCGCGAGGAGCTCGGACCGGGTCATGGCGAACAACCTGTCGATGGCCTCGATGCCCCCGGCGTCGGCCACCAGGACGGCCGAGGCGACCGAGCAGAGGGCGGCGAGCCCGAACCCGCCGGCGACCAGGCCCAGGCGCAGCGTCGGCGACCGCAGGTCGCAGCGCCCCACCGCCAGCCCGGCGAGCACGTACGCCATCCAGACCAGGGCGGGGTAGTGGCCCGTCAGGAGGAAGTCGGTGGCGGCGCCGCTACCGTCGTGCGGCGCTCGCAGCCCGGCCCGGGCCAGAGCCTCCGGCCCGTAGTACACGAGGAACGGACCCACCACCGCGACGAGCACCGCGATCGAGGCCAGACGCGCCGGGGGCAGGCGCAGGAACGGCAGCGCCAGCACGAAGTACGCGGCGTAGAACCCGAGGATGAGCAGCACGCGCCCCCCGAGCAGGTCGAGCACCGCGACGAGGGCCAGCAGCAGCACGGCGCGCACGAGGATCCGGCCGCGCGCCGTGCGCATCGCCTCGCCGGTGAACGGCCTGGACCCGCCCGTGAACAGGGCCAGCGACAGCCCGGCGACCGTCGCGAAGAGGATCGACGACCGCCCGTGCGCCAGGCCCAGCCAGCCCTCGAACGTATCGATGTCGTCCGAGGTGACGCCCACGTGCGCCGTGAACATACCGAGCACGGCGATGCCCCGGGCGATATCGGCGCCGGGCACCCGGCCGGGGCCGCCGAGCAGGTTGCGGCCCATCCGGTCCAGGGCGCCGCGGACGGCGCCGCGGGGGTCCGTGGACGGTCTGTCGGACGGTCTGTCGGACGGCCTGTCGGACGGCTGCGCAAGCGTGGACATGCGCGCATCCTTCCGCGTCGCCGGGCGCCGCGCGCGTGGCCACGCCGGGTGATCGACTGGACAACCGTCCCGAAGGATGAGAACGCGGATGTGCAGCGTGCCGCGGCGCACATACAGTGCGGCCATGACCGGCAGCGCCAACGAGCACGACTCGGCCCGCATCGACCCGTCCGTCCCCACGCCCGGCCACGAGCTCGGCAACCGGTTCGGCGGCAGGTTCAGCGACCCCGCGAACGAGGGCGGCGGCGGCCCCGCCCGGGACCGGACGACGCCCGCGGGCACCGACCCCATCGACGCGGTCGACGCCCCCAGCAGCCTCACGAGCCTGACCCGCGGCGCGGGGAGCGCGGAGAGCCCCGACAGCCCGGGGGCGGGGACCGACCTGACCAAGGAGTCCGAGTCCTACACGCACGGGCACCACGAGTCCGTGCTGCGCTCGCACCGGCGCCGGACGGCGGCGAACTCCGCCGCGTTCCTGCTGCCCCACCTGCTCTCGGACATGACGCTGCTCGACGTCGGCTGCGGCCCCGGCACCGTCACCGTCGACTTCGCCGAGCGGCTCACGCAGGGCAGCGTCGTGGGCGTCGACGCCTCTGACGACGTGCTGGAGTCGGCCCGCGGCCTCGCCGACGCGCACGGCACCAAGAACATCACCTTCGAGCACGCCAACGCCTACGAGCTGCCCTTCGAGGACGACTCGTTCGACGTCGTCTTCGCCCACCAGCTCCTGCAGCACCTGTCCGACCCGGTCGCGGCCCTGCGCGAGATGAAGCGCGTGGCCAAGCCGGGCGGGTTCGTCGCGGTGCGCGACGCCGACTACGAGGCCATGACCTGGTACCCGGAGTCCGCCGAGCTCACCGAGTGGAACATGCTGTACCACGAGGTCACGCACACCTACGGCTTCGAGCCCGACGCCGGGCGCCGCCTCGCCTCCTGGGTGCGCGACGCCGGGTTCGACCCCGCCACCATCGAGCCCGGGGCGAGCGTCTGGTGCTACGCCACCCCCGATGACCGCACCTGGTGGGGCGGGCTGTGGGCCGAGCGCTGCACCGAGTCCAACTTCGCCGTGCAGGCCAAGGACTCGGCGCTTGCGGACGACGTGGCCCTCGAACAGCTCGCCCAGGGCTGGCGCGAGTGGGCCGCGGCGCCGGACGGCTGGTTCGCGGTGCTCAACGGCGAGGTCCTGGCGCGCGCCTGACCCCTATGCCTGCGTGGGCCGGGCCGGAGCGCTCCCGAGCCGGACGAGGCGCGCGGCGAGCCCGCCGCCCGCCCCCAGCACGAGCGCCAGGCCCAGCAGCACGACGGCCGGGTACAGCCACAGCACGACGCGGTAGGCGGCCACGGGTTCGGACAGGCCCATGAGCGTGGCCCCGAGCCACGGGAGCGCCGCGCCGAGGAGCGTGACCAGCGCGAGCGGCACCAGGCGCAGCACGGTGGCGCGCCGGGAGCCGGCCGCGCGCCGCTCCGCCCACCGGCGCGAGCGGACGACGACGAGCACCCCGGCCAGCAGGGCGAGCGCGGCGAGGCCCACGACGACGGCGTTGAACGGGTCGAACGGGTTGGTCATCGGCAGGGGCGTGCCGCCGTCGACCGCCACGACGGCGTCGTGCGTCAGCGCCATGGGGTCCCCGGCGGCGTTGGCGAGCACCACGGCGCCGGTCCCGGTCCGCGGGGAGAGCTCGATCCCGGACGCGAAGGTGGCCAGCGTGCCGCCGTGCCCGACCAGCGGCGCGTCGTCGTCGCCGGCCGTGGTGCCGTGCCAGCCGTACCCGTACTCCGTATCGCTCGCCGGCACGTCGTGGAACGCGCGGAACGTCTCCGCGCGCAGCAGCCGCTCACCCGTCGCGGACGCGCCGTCGCCCACCTGGAACCGCAGCCAGGCCGTCATGTCCCGCGCGGTCGAGACGATGCCGCCGCTCCCGGCGCAGGCCAGCGGGAGCTCCGGCACGGCGACCCGTGCGGGGCCCAGCAGGGAGAAGCCCCGGTCGAGGCCGGCCGGCTCGGTGTCGCACCGCTCGGTCACGGTCGTGGAGGTCAGGCCGAGCGGCTCGAAGACGTTCCGTTCCAGGTACTCGTCGAAGTCGACGGCGTCGCCGGGCTCGCCTGGTGCGCCCGAGCCGGCGGCCGTGCGCTCGACGAGGCGCGCCAGCACCGCGTAGCCCGCGTTGCTGTACATCGTGGTGGTCCCCGGAGCGGCGGCCAGCTTCTCGGGCGCCAGCCGGCCGACGGTCTCCGCGGGCGCCGACGCCGGGTCGGCGGCGTACTCCAGTCCCGTCGCGGCCAGGCCGGACCGGTGCGTCAGGAGGTGCTCGACCGTGATCGAGCGGTACCGGTCGTCGGCCAGCCGGAACTCGGGGAGCAGCCCGGCGACCGGGTCGTCGAGCTCGAACCGCCCGGCGTCCACCTGCTGCAGCACCGCCAGCGCCGTGAACGCCTTGCTCATGGAGCCGATGCGCATCGGCGTGTCCTCGCCGACCGGCGCACCGCTGCCCGTCGTCCCGTGCACCCGCACGCGCACGGCGCCGTCGGCCAGCGTCACCTGGACCAGGCCGGGGGTGCGGTGCACCCGCAGGTACTCGGCCAGGTACCGGTCGACGGCGGCGTCGACAGCGGCGTCGGCGTCGGCGTCGTCCGTCCCTGCCGTGACGACGTCCTCCCGAAACGGAGCGGCCGTTCCCTTTGCGGACGCCGGGACGGCCGGTGCCGCCGTCGACGGCGCTGCCCCTGCTGCTGCCCCCGCCGCCGGGGCGAACGCGATCACCGCCGCCGTCAGGAGCGCGACGCCCCGTGCCGCGCGGAGGCGCCGCGCCCCGATCCGGTCGTTCGTCATCCGAGCTCCTCGTCACCGCGCCCGGCGCCGTGCGCGGCCGGGTCGTCCCGCGCGTCACGCTATGGACCCGGGCGGGTCCCGGGCATCGGGGATGACCTGGGCCGCGGCCCTGAACCGCCCCTGACCCACCCCTGACGGAGGCCCACGGCGTCGCGCGGCTTACGCTGAGCCCGTGCGTATCGCGAGATTTACCACCGGAGACGACCCCCGCTTCGCCCTCGTGCAGCAGGAGGGCGACAAGACCTTCCTCGCCGTGCTGGGCGGCGACCCCCTCTACATGCCGGCCATGCCGACCGGCGAGCGCATCGAGCTGGGTGACGGCGTCCGGCTGCTCGCCCCGGTGATCCCGCGCTCCAAGATCGTGTGCGTGGGCAAGAACTACGCCGACCACGCCAAGGAGATGGGCGGCGACGTCCCGACCACGCCGCTGCTGTTCTTCAAGCCGAACACCGCCGTGGTCGGCCCGGACGACCCGATCGTGCTGCCGGACTTCACGCAGGAGGTCTCCTACGAGGCCGAGCTGGCCGTGGTGATCTCCAAGGTCTGCAAGGACGTCACCCCGGAGAACGCGGCGTCGTACATCCTCGGGTACACCGTCGCGAACGACGTCACCGCGCGCGACGCCCAGCGCACCGACGGGCAGTGGGCCCGTGCCAAGGGCTTCGACACCTCGTGCCCGCTCGGGCCGTGGATCGACACCGACCTGAACCCGGAGGACGTCGCCGTGCGCTCGCGCGTCAACGGGGAACCGCGCCAGGACGGCCGCACCCGCGACATGGTGTTCGACGTGCCGTTCCTCGTCTCGTACATCTCCGAGGCCATGACCCTGCTGCCGGGCGACGTGATCCTGACCGGCACCCCCGCCGGCGTGGGCCGGATCGACCAGGGCGACCGCGTCGAGGTCGAGGTCGAGGGCGTGGGCGTCCTGGCCAACCCGGTGCTGCGGCGCCGCTGAGGTGAGCCGCGAGACTCAGCCGGGAACAGATCCGGGAACACAGCCGGGGACACAGCCCGGCACGTCGCTGCACGCCGACGCCCTGGCGACCCTGCGCTCCTGGTCGGGTCCGACGCCGGAGCAGGAACGCCTCCGGGCGCGGTACGTGGTGCACCTCGAGGCGCACGACGACGGGGTGTTCCGGGCGTCCGTGCCGGACCACCTCACGGCGTCGACCCTGGTGCTGTCGCACGACGGCGCGCGGGCGCTCCTCACCCTGCACGCCAAGGCGCGGCGCTGGTTCCAGCTCGGCGGGCACCTGGAGGCCGGGGACGTGTCGCTGGCCGACGCCGCCGCCCGGGAGGCGCGCGAGGAGTCCGGGATCGCGGGGCTCGTGCTCGACGCCGTCCCGGTGCACCTCGACGAGCACGTCGTGCCGTTCTGCCGGCCGGGCACCGGCGACCCGGCCCGGCCGGTGCACCACCTGGACGTGCGGTTCGTCGCCGTCGCGGCACCCGGCGCGGAGACGGCGGTCTCGGACGAGTCGCTGGACCTGCGCTGGTGGTCCGTCGACGAGCTGCCGGAGCCCGAGCTGACCGAGCTGGTGATGCTGGCCCGCGCCAGGACCCGTGGAGCATGATCGACCCATGATCATCAGGCGCTCCACGGCCCAGGTCCGGCCCGGTCTGCTCGACGAGTTCCGCACGTTCATCGAGGCGGGCACCGCCGGGTTCGCGGCGCTCGACGGCTTCGTGAGCGACGAGATCGTCGTCCGCCGGGGGAGCGCGACCCTGGATGCCGCGACACCGGACGGCCCGACACCGGACGCCCCGGCCCCGGCCCCGGACGCCCCGGCCGCCCCGGCCCCGGACACGCTGACCTACGTGAGCCGCTGGCGCGACGCCGCGGCGCTCGCGGCGTACGCCGGGCCGGGGTGGCGCACCGAACCCGTCGTGCTGCCCGACGAGGACCGGTTCCTCCTCGGGCCGCTGCGCGTGCGGCACGTCGAGCTCCGGCACGCCGGGCCGGCGGACGCCCCGGCGATCGCCGCCGTCTGGCACGCCGCCTGGGGCGACGGCCACCATGACCTCGTGCCGCCGGCGCTGGAGGCGGCCCGCACCCGGGAGTCGTTCGGCCCCCGCGCCACGGCCCGGGTCCCGCGGACGACGGTGGCGGTGGCCCTCGACACGGCTCCGGACGCCGACACCGCCCCGGACGCCGACGCCGCGCCGGGCGCCGGCGCGGCGGACGGCGCACCGGGGCAGGACGTCGTCGCCGGATTCGTGACGGTCACGGGCGAGGAGGTGGAGCAGCTTTTCGTCGCGGCGGCCCACCGGGGCTCCGGGATCGCGTCCGACCTGCTGTCCGCGGGGGAGACCCGGATCGCGGCCGCCGGGCATGCCGAGGCGTGGCTCGCCGTCGTGACCGGCAACACGAGGGCGCGCCGGTTCTACGAGCGCGCCGGCTGGTCGGACGGCGGCCCGCTGGACTACCGGGCGGAGACGGCCGAGGGGCCCGTGCCCGTGGCGACGCGGCGGTACGTCAAGCGCCTGGGCTAGCCGGCCCAGCGCCGACATTCGTGGTCACCGCGGTGCCCGGCACGCATCATGGTCCCCGTGGAGACCGCACGACGATTCCTGGCACTGACCCCTGTGGCGTTCGGCATCACCGCGGTGGTGCTCGTGTACCTCCAGACGAGCGGCGACATCGCGTGGGACGGCGTCGTGTTCGGCCTCGTGAGCGCGGTCGTGGTGACGGCGGGCGCGCTCGGGTCGATCGCCGCCGCGGCCGCCCTGCTCCGGCTGCTGGAGGTCCGCAACGACTGGGCATCGTTGGCTGTGGGCCTCGTCCTGGCCACGGTCGTCCTGGCGGTCGCGTACTTCGTCGTCGCCTCCACCCTGCCGGAGGGGGACGAGGGATGGTCGCTGCTCTACGTCCTGGGACCCGCCTTCGCGTCCATCCCGGTGTGGCCCGGCTTCGCGGTCGCGCTCCTGATCCGTGGCTGGCGGGGCCGGGCGGCCCGGCAGGCGCCGCCGTCGGGCCCCGCAGCGCCTAGGCTTGGCCCGTGACTTCCGTGACCGACACCCCGACCCAGCCCGCGCCCGACGGCGCGGCCGTGCGCGTCCGCTTCGCGCCGTCCCCGACCGGCATGTTCCACGTGGGCGGCGCTCGTTCCGCGCTGTTCAACTGGGCCGTGGCGAAGCAGCAGGGCGGCACCTTCGTGCTGCGCATCGAGGACACCGACGCCTCGCGGAACCAGCCCGAGTGGGTGGACGGCATCCTGTCGGCCATGGAGGCGCTGGGCATCCGCAAGGAGGACCCGGCCTTCGAGGGCCCGTACTTCCAGTCCGAGAACGCGGGCATCCAGAAGGACGCCGCCCGGCGACTGTTCGCCGAGGGCAAGGCGTACTACTGCGACTGCACGCGTGACGCCCTGATCGCGCGCACCGGCAACCAGCAGACCGGCTACGACGGCTTCTGCCGCGACCGCGGGCTGGAGTACGCCGAGGGCCGCGCGCTGCGCTTCCGCACGCCCGACGAGGGGGAGACGCAGGTCGTCGACCTGATCCGCGGCAACCCGACGTTCCCGAACGCGAACCTCGAGGACTTCGTCATCGCGCGCGGCAACGGCTCGCCGGTGTTCCTGCTGGCCAACGTGGTGGACGACATCGACGAGCACATCACGCTCGTCATGCGCGCCGAGGAGCACCTGCCCAACACGCCCAAGCAGCAGCTGCTCTGGGAGGCCCTGGGACAGACGCCGCCGCAGTGGGCGCACATGCCGGTGATCGTCAACGAGAAGCGGCAGAAGCTCTCCAAGCGCCGGGACAAGGTGGCCCTGGAGGACTACCTCGCGGAGGGCATCCTGCCCGACGCGATGGTCAACTACCTGATGCTGCTGGGCTGGGCGCCGGGCAACGACGAGGAGATCCTCCCGTTCGACGAGCTGGTGCGCCGGTTCCGCGTCGAGGACATCAACTCGTCGTCCGCGTTCTTCGACGTCAAGAAGCTCACCGCCTTCAACGGCGAGTACATCCGGGCCCTGAGCGTCGAGGACTTCGCCGCGGCCTGCGCGCCGTGGCTGCAGGCCCCGGCCGCGCCGTGGACGCCGGAGCAGTTCGACCAGGGCGTGTTCGACGCCGTCGCGCCGCTCGCGCACTCCCGTGTGGCCCTGCTGTCCGAGATCACGGCCAACGTCGACTTCCTGTTCCTGGACGCCCCGATCCTCGACGAGGACTCCTGGAACAAGGCCATGAAGGCCGGCGCCGCCGAGCTCCTCGCCGACGTGCGGGTGGCCCTGTCCGACGTGGCCTGGGAGGCCGAGGCGCTCAAGGACGTCGTCACCGTCGTGGGCGAGAAGCACGGGATGAAGCTCGGCAAGGCGCAGGCCCCGGTCCGGGTCGCCGTGACGGGACGCCGCATCGGCCTGCCGCTCTTCGAGTCGCTCGACGTGCTCGGCAAGGAGCGTACGCTCGCGCGGGTCGACGCCGCGCTGGCTCGCCTCGCCGAGACGGCGTCGGCGAACGTGGCGTCCTAGCACCCGGACGTACAGGACCGGACGCACAGGGCCCGGACGACCGGGCCCTGGACGACGGGGCCCCGCACGACGGGGCCCTCGGCGCCTCGACCGGGGCGTTCTGGACTAACGTGGCAGACGTGACCGACGCCATGACTCCTGACGCCGTGCCGCCCACGACCGATCAGCCCGCAGCGCCCCCGAGCCCGACCGCACCACAGCCGACGCCGCAGTCCTCGTTGCCGGGGGCTGCGGCGCCGTCGTCCCCGGCGGTGCGCCCGCCGGCGGCGGCTCCGGCTGGGGCGGTGCCGGCTGGAGCAGCGCCGTCGTGGACCTGGGCCCCGGCGGCGCCGCAGGTGCTGCCGTCCGGGCCGCGGGAGTACCCGCAGGCCCTCCGGGGCCCGCGGCACCGCTGGTGGCGCCCTCTGCTCGGGCTGGCCGCGGTCGCCGTCGGCGTGGTCGTGATCTTCGGGGCGATGCTGCTGTACGCCCTCGTGTGGGTGGTCGCGCAGGCGCTGGGCACCCAGCTTCCCGACCCGAGCACCGTCACCGACGCCTGGTTCGTGTCGCCGGCCGGCCTGCTCGTGACGAACCTCGGCCTCGCGCTCGGCATCCCGCTCGCGCTCCTCGCGACCTGGGCGCAGGCCCGGCGCGGCGGCCTGGTCTCCTCCGTGCTGGGGCGGGTGCGCTGGCGCCTGCTGCTCGGCGGGCTCGGGATGTCGCTGCTGCTCCTGGTGCCGCTCACGATCGGCACGAGCGTCCTGCTGGCCCAGCTCGGCGGCGCGCCCGACGCCGGCGCCGGACCGGGTGCCGACGAGGCGGGCCTGTGGCCGCTCACCCCGGCGTCCGGCTGGCTGACGCTCGCGCTCGTGATCCTGCTGACCACCCCGCTGCAGGCGGCCGGCGAGGAGTACTTCTTCCGCGGCTGGCTGACGCAGTGGATCGGCAGCATGCTGCGCCGTCGGTGGGTCGCCGTGCTCCTGCCCGCCGTGGTCTCGGCGCTGCTGTTCGCGCTGGCGCACGGCGCGCAGAGCCCGTGGCTGTTCGCCGACCGGCTGGTGTTCGGCCTGGTCGCGAGCCTGCTGGTGTGGCGCACCGGTGGGCTGGAGGTCGCCGTCGCGCTGCACGCGGCGAACAACCTGGTGGCGTTCGGCCTCGCGATCGCCTACGACGGGCTCCAGGACTCGCTGCTGATCACCGAGGTGGCGCCGTCCGAGGGGGCGGTGAGCATCGGTGTCACGCTCGTCACGACCGTGGTCCTGCTCTGGTGGGCACGGCGCCGCAGGCCGACGCTGGTGGTGACGGATCCGGTGCCGGTGGTGAGTCCGGTGACGGGGCTGGTCGAGTACGAACGGGTCAAGGGAGAGACGGTATGACGATCGCGGGAATCCTGTTCGACGTCGACGACACCCTCGTCGACACCAAGGGCGCCTTCGCGCGGGCGCTCGAGGCGGTGCGGGCGGAGCACCTGCCGCACGTCCCGGCCGAGCGCGACCCGGAGATCCTGTCGCACTGGCGTACCGACCCGGGCGGCTTCTACAGCCGGTACACGCGGGGCGAGATGGACCACGTGACGCAGCGCCGGCACCGGGCGGCGCTGCTGCACGAGACGTTCGGCGCCGCGCCGGTCACGGAGACGTCCTTCGAGGCGTGGGACGCGCTGTTCTGGGGCACGTTCGAGCGGTCGTGGACCGCGCACGACGACGCCCGCGCCGCCCTCGACGCCGCTGTGGCGGCGGGCCTCCGCGTGGGTGTGGTGACGAACGCCGCCACGGAGCTCCAGGAACGCAAGCTGAAGGTCGCCGGGCTGGGCGACCTGCCCGTGCTCGTCGGGGTCGACACCCTGGGCTTCGGCAAGCCGGACCCCCGCGTGTTCGCGGAGGGCGCCCGCAAGCTGGGCATCGAGCCGTCCCGGGCCGCCTACGTGGGCGACGAGCCCACGGTGGACGCGCTGGCGGCCCACGAGGCGGGCCTCACGGGCGTCTGGCTGGACCGGGCGGGCCACCGCCGGGGTCCGGACTACGGCGGCCACGCGGGGCCCGGCGCGGGGCTGCAGGGCGACCCGCAGGACCCGGAGGCCTTGCGCGCGGCGGGCGTCGTGGTGCTCGAGACGCTCGCGGAGCTCCCGGCCGCACTGGGCTACGGGACCGGCCTCGGCTGACGCCCGGACGTAGCCGAGAACGGTGCCGAGAACGGCGCCGAGAACGCTCTCGGCCGCCCCGATCTGACCCGGGTGACGGACGGCACCCTCATTCCGTTTTGCCCACCGTCCGAGGTCAGGTAATGTTCTCCAGCGGTAGGGCCCCCACGGAATACCTGTCGGAGACAGGTGTATCCAGGCGGTCATACCCCCATGGGGTATGGTGTAATTGGCAGCACGAGTGGTTCTGGTCCACTTAGTCTAGGTTCGAGTCCTGGTACCCCAGCGCAGAGCACTGCGCATCCCACGCTGACGCAGGTCAGTCGTAGGGTGCGCTACCGTTCTCACGGTGCCGGTTCATACCGGTAGTTCAAGGCCCCCATCGTCTAGCGGCCTAGGACGCCGCCCTCTCACGGCGGTAACGCGGGTTCAAATCCCGCTGGGGGTACGCAGTCCATCGGCTTCGGTCGGCGGACGAGTTCAAGGCCCCCATCGTCTAGCGGCCTAGGACGCCGCCCTCTCACGGCGGTAACGCGGGTTCAAATCCCGCTGGGGGTACAGATAAAGGCCCGGTCCACGAGGACCGGGCCTTTTGCATGGGGGAAGAGGCGTCGAACGTAGGGTTCGTCGCTCTCCGGGCCGTCTTGGGCCGACGAAGCCTACGTTCGCCGGCCGGCCGGCCGGCCGCGTCAGCGGATCTTCGGGTCCTTGCCGCCCTCGATGAACGGGCTGGGCAGGGCGTCCGAACCGTCGGTCGCGGAGGTCGGCCCGCCGGGCACGTGGTCGCCGCCCTTGCCGTCGCTGGTCCGGCCCGGCAGCCTCCCGCTGCCCGACGCCGCCGCCACCGCGGCTGTGCCGTTCGCCGGCGGCCTCCCGGTGCGCGCGGACCCGCCGCTGCCCGGGCCGGCGGCGCCCGCGCCGTCGTGCACCACGCTGCCGGAGTCCTGGCTGCCGGAGCCCGAGCTGCCGGAGTCCTGGCTGCCGGAGCCCGAGCTGCCGGAGCCCACGCTGCCGGAGCCCGCACCACCGGGGAGCGGGCTCCCGGCCGCCCCGCTGTTCGACCGGACACCACTCGGCGCGACGCCGTCGGAACCAGCACCCGAGGTCCCACCGCCCGGGCTCGCCAGGTCCCGCAGCGCCGGGACGTCGATGCGCTGCGTCGGCGGGTTGCTGCGCCGGCCGATCCGCGGCATGAGCGCGGGCGGTGCGGCGGGCGGGGGCGTCTCGACCGGCGGTACCGCCTGCGGGCGGAAGTCGGGGCCGGTCTGGGCGGCGGCCTCGGCGTCGGCGGCGTCCGGGTGGAAGAGCGTCGCGATGATGAGGCGGTACCGCGAGTCGGGGCGCGGGATCCACGTGACGCGGTCGAACGCCTGGTCCTGGCCCGCGGTCTCGAAGACGAAGGTGCCGAAGCCCAGCACCTGGCCCAGCGGGGTGCGCTCGTACCCGAGGTCGGTCACCTTCTCGGACGGCATCATCGCCACGCGGTGCACCAGGAGCCCGGTGAGCAGGATCAGCCGGCGGTCGGTCATCACGAACCACTCGGCCCGCCAGTCCAGCCACTTGTAGAGCAGCCGCAGGCCGAGCACCAGGAACGGCAGCCACACCCAGGCGAGCCCGTCGCGGACGTCCGGGTCCACCGCGACGAGGATCGCCAGCCCCAGGACGAATGCACCGGTCGTCGTGAGGATCGGCTCCCAGAGCCTGGCCCAGTGCCGCCGTGTGGCGATGACCACCTTCTCGTCCGCGAGGATGTACCGCTGCAGGGCGCGATGACGGATCACGAAGTCCGCTGCTGCGCTCATTCGGGTCTCCCCGGGGTGCGTTCGGAATGGTCCTCTGCCGCCGCCGACCCTACGTCGTCAGCGGCCGATCGACCCGGTGAAGAGCTCCTCGAAGAAGGTGCCGATGTTCGCGATGGCACCCCAGATGACGTCCCAGAGGGCGAGCACGACGTCGGCGGATCGCTCGGGGTCGTTGATGACCGAGTAGAGCAGGAAGATCACCACGACCCAGATGATGATGAGTCTCACCTTTGGCGGCATCAGATTCCTCCGACGTTGGTGCGCGCGCACCGGGTGTGCACACGTCGCGGACGAGACTACTGACACCACCCGGACCTGGGGAATCACCACGCCCGGCGTGGCGGACCAACGCTCACCGACCGCTCACATCGACCGCACACCTCGTGCGCACCAGCTGCGGCCGCGGAAGCCCGTCGGGGTGTGCGGCGGGCGCCGTCCGGCAGACGGCGCCCGCGCGTCACTCGCCGGACCGGTGCAGCACCTCGGTGAGCTTGTTCGCCGCGGCGACGACGGCGGCCGAGTGCAGCCGGCCGGGCTGCCGCGAGAGCCGCTCCACGGGCCCGGACACGCTGACGGCCGCCACGACACGGCCCGAGGGGCCGCGCACGGGCGCCGAGACCGACGCCACACCGAGCTCACGTTCTGAGACCGACTGCGCCCACCCCCGGCGTCGGACACCGGAGAGGATCGTGGCCGTGAAGGTGGCGTCGCGCAGGCCGCGGTGCAGGCGGTCCGGCTCCTCCCAGGCGAGCAGGACGTGCGCCGCGGAGCCCGCGCTCATGCTGAGCGTGGCGCCCACGGGGATCGAGTCGCGCAGGCCGACCGGGCGCTCGGCGGCGGCGACGCACACGCGGTGGTCACCCTGCCGGCGGTAGAGCTGCGCGCTCTCGCCCGTGTGGTCGCGCAGCGCGATGAGCACCGGGTTCGCTGCCGCCAGCAGGCGGTCCTCACCGGCGGCCGTGGCCAGCTCGTTGAGGCGCGGGCCCAGCACGAACCGTCCCTGCATGTCCCGTGCCACCAGGCGGTGATGCTCCAGAGCCACCGCCAGGCGGTGCGCCGTCGGGCGAGCCAGGCCGGTGGAGGAGACGAGCTGCGCCAGGGTGGCCGGGCCGGCCTCGAGTGCCCCGAGGACGGACGCCGCCTTGTCCAAGACGCCGACTCCGCTAGTATCGTCCATACCGCGATATTGCCGTCTCGGAACGTGAGATTGCAAGTCGAGGCCCAAAGTTGTTTCTGACAGAGGTAGTTTTGACAGGGAGGCGAACCGCAATGGCCGGCACGCTGGCGGAGAAGGTCTGGGAAGCGCACCTCGTGCGTCGAGGCGAGGACGGCTCGCCTGATCTTCTCTACATCGACCTGCACCTGGTCCACGAGGTCACGAGCCCGCAGGCGTTCGAGGGTCTGCGCCTTGCCGGACGGCAGGTGCGGCGACCCGACCTCACGATCGCGACCGAGGACCACAACACCCCCACGCTCGACATCGACCGGCCGATCGCCGACGCGACGAGCCGCACGCAGATCGAGACGCTGCGCGCCAACGCCAAGGAGTTCGGCGTCCGGCTGCACAGCCTCGGCGACGCGGACCAGGGCATCGTCCACCAGGTGGGACCGCAGCTGGGGCTGACCATGCCCGGCCTCACCGTCGTGTGCGGCGACTCGCACACCTCGACGCACGGCGCGTTCGGCGCGCTCGCGTTCGGCATCGGCACGTCCGAGGTGGAGCACGTGCTCGCCACCCAGACGCTGCCGCTCGCGCCGTTCAAGACCATGGCGATCACGGTCAACGGCGCGCTGCCCGCCGGCGCGACGTCCAAGGACATCATCCTGGCGATCATCGCCAAGATCGGCACCGGCGGTGGCCAGGGCTACGTGCTCGAGTACCGCGGCGAGGCCATCCGGTCGCTGTCGATGGAAGCCCGCATGACCGTCTGCAACATGTCGATCGAGGCGGGCGCGCGCGCCGGCATGATCGCGCCGGACGAGACCACGTTCGAGTACCTCAAGGGCCGCCCGCACGCGCCCGAGGGCGAGGACTGGGACGCCGCCGTCGAGTACTGGCGGACCCTGCGGTCCGACGACGACGCGCAGTTCGACGCCGAGGTCGTGCTCGAGGCGGCCGACCTGGAGCCGTTCGTCACCTGGGGCACCAACCCGGGCCAGGGCCTGCCGCTGTCGGCGTCCGTGCCCGTCCCGGCGGACATCGCCGACGAGGACGAGCGCCTCGCGGCCGAGCGGGCCCTGGAGTACATGGGCCTCCAGGCCGGCACGCCGCTGCGCGACGTGAGCGTCGACACGGTGTTCATCGGCTCGTGCACCAACGGCCGCATCGAGGACCTGCGGTCCGTCGCGAAGGTCGTCAAGGGCCGGAGCAAGGCCGAGTCCGTCCGCGTCCTGGTGGTCCCGTCGTCGGCGCGTGTGCGTCTGCAGGCGGAGGCCGAGGGCCTCGACGTGATCTTCAAGGAGTTCGGCGCCGAGTGGCGCAACGCCGGGTGCTCGATGTGTCTGGGCATGAACCCGGACCAGCTCGCGCCGGGGGAGCGGTCAGCCTCGACGTCGAACCGCAACTTCGAGGGGCGGCAGGGCAAGGGTGGGCGCACCCACCTGGTGTCGCCGCTGGTGGCCGCCGCGACGGCGATCCGGGGCACGCTCTCCAGCGTGGGCGACCTGGACCTGTCGTACGACATCGACATCACCACGTTCGACGGCACGCCGCTCGACGGCGTGGGCGCCTCCCCGCTGGGCGAGTCCGTCGTCGACCTGCCCGTTCCCGTAGCGATCCAGCCCGCGCTGCGCTGAGAGGACCACTGACCATGGAGAAGTTCACCACCCACACCGGCGTCGGCGTGCCGCTGCGGCGCAGCAACGTCGACACCGACCAGATCATCCCCGCCGTGTACCTCAAGCGGGTCACGCGCACCGGGTTCGAGGACGCGCTGTTCGCGGCGTGGCGGGGCGACCCGTCGTTCGTGCTGAACCAGGAGGCGTACTCCGCGGGGTCCGTGCTCGTGGCCGGCCCGGACTTCGGTACCGGCTCGTCGCGCGAGCACGCCGTCTGGGCGCTGAAGGACTACGGCTTCCGGGTCGTGCTGTCCTCTCGGTTCGCCGACATCTTCCGCGGCAACTCGGGCAAGCAGGGCCTGGTCGCGGGCATCGTCTCGCCCGAGGACATCGAGATCCTGTGGAAGATCCTGGAGACCAAGCCGGGCACCGAGGTGACCGTCGACCTGGCGGCCAAGACCGCCACGGCCGACGACGTCACGGTGCCGTTCCAGATCGACGACTACACGCGGTGGCGGCTCATGGAGGGGCTCGACGACATCGGGCTCACCCTGCAGGAGGCCGACAAGATCACGGCGTTCGAGCAGACCCGGGCGTCGTGGCGCCCGAAGACGCTGCCGGCCCGGCACCTGCCGTCGGTCGAGATCGAGGCGGCCCGCCCGGTCTGACGTCCGGCGTCCGTACCTGACGTCTCGCTCGCGCCCCTGCCGCGGTCAGTCTCCTGACCGCAGCAGGGGCGCGAGCGCGTTCGCGACGTAAGGCGCCAGGGTGCCGGCGAAGGTGTCCGAGAGGTGGTTGTCGTCGCGGTAGACCGTGACGCCGCCGATCACCGGGAAGCACTCGCGGGCGTCGCAGTACACGTCGGTGAGGTCGAGGAGTGTGACGTCGCTCCGGCCGAGCCGCTCCACGGCGCTCCGCTGCGGGTCGAACGGGCCCGTCGCGTCAGCCCGCGGGGTGCGGCAGTCCGTGGTGAGGTCGACGTCGGGGGCCGTCAGGCAGTCGATCACCGTCGGGTCGGGCTTGGGCACGTCGGCGACGGCCACCACGGGCAGCCCCTGGTCGGCGAGCCCGCCCCACAGCGAGACCAGCCCGTCCTCGGCGAAGGCCTCCGGCGTCGTGCCGGCGGGCGGCACCCAGTCGACGCCGCTCAGCTGCGACGTGACGACCAGGTCGTAGCCGCCGTCGACGAGCACCTGCTGGGCGCGGTCGACCCACTCGACGCACGCCGCGGTCAGCACCTCGTCCTGGACCCGCATGACGTCGGAGAAGGGGCAGCCTGCCTTGATGTAGATGTCCAGCGCCCAGCCGTTGGCCTCGGCGGCCTCCACGAAGGCGCTCGAGTAGTGCGCGGCGTGCGAGTCGCCGACGAGCGCGATCCGGACGTCGCTCCCACGGTCGCCGCGCTCGCACGCGACGGGATCCACGTCCTCCCGGCTGGTCCCGGGGCACTTGTCCGAGCCCTCCGAGAAGGGCGCCGGCATGTCGTCGCCGGCCACCTCGGGCGCGGGGACGGCCGTGCCCACCAGGTCGGGATTGGTGCAGGGCTCGCCGTGAGGCGGGCGCGCGGCGGCGCCGAAGCACTCGGCGGTGGTGGCCTGTTCGGCGGCCGCGAGCTCGGTGCGCACGTGCTCCCGTGCGGCATGCACCCCGAGCAGCGCGGCGCCCACGACGACGGCACCCACGACCGCGGCGGTGACGAAGGTGACCCGCGGCCGGAACCGGTGCCGGTGGGCGAGCACCGGCTTCTCGATCCACAGCCGGGTCCCCCACGCCAGCAGGAGCGTGACCGCCAGGATCGCCACCTTGTCGAGGGTGCGCAGGTCGTGCCCCGTGGCGTAGGGGACCAGGACGACCAGGGGCCAGTGCCACAGGTAGACGGCGTAGGACACGTCGCCCAGGAACTGCACGGGGGGAAGGCCGGCGAGCCGGCTGGTGAACCGGTCGGAGGCCTGCGCCCAGATCACCAGGACGGTGCCGAGCACGGGCACGGCCGCCCACACGCCGGGGAACGGCGTCGCCCCGGTGAACAGGACGGCGGAGACCCCTATCAGGGCCAGACCGACCCAGGATGCCGCGCTCGACCAGCGGCCGGTGCGGGCCGGCACGAAGGCGAGCAGCGCACCCGCGCCGAACTCCCAGGCCCGGGTCGGGGTGATGAAGTACGCGTAGGCCTGGTCGGCGCCGGTCCAGACCACCGAGGTCACCAGCGAGGCGACCACCACCACGACGAGCGCCCCGGCCACCACGGGGCGCCAGGACGCCCGCCGGCCCGCCCGGTCCAGGCCCTGGGACCCGGAGCCGGTGTGGGCGGTGCGACGGAGTCGGCGTCCGACGAGCAGGCAGAGCGCGATGAGCAGCGGCCAGACCAGGTAGAACTGCTCCTCGGCGGAGAGCGACCAGTAGTGCTGGACCGGCGAGGCCATGTTCTCGGCGGCCAGGTAGTCCACGGCGTCGGCGGCCAGCACCCAGTTCTCCGCGTGCAGGCCGGACGCCGCGATCTCGCGGAACCACTGCTCCCAGTGCTGCACCGGTGCGAGCGCCCGGACTCCCGCGGCGGTCACCGCGAGCACGAGCAGCGAGGCGGGCAGGAGCCGCAGGATGCGGCGGGACCAGAACTCGGTCACCGAGAACCGGCCCGCGTCGACGTCCCGCACGATGTGCGAGGTGATCAGGAAGCCCGAGATCACGAAGAACACGTCGACGCCCACGTACCCGCCCGTGAGCCGGTTGGGCCACAGGTGGAACAGGACGACCGCCAGGACGGCTACCGCCCGCAGGGCCTGGATGTCTGCCCGCAGGGCGGTTCGGCGGTGGTCCGTCACTCATCTCTCCGTCCGCGTGGGATGCCTCCCCACCCCGGATCACGACCTGGATTGTGAATACCAGGGTGAAACAGCGGGTGAAAAGCGCGCGGACGGAGATGCTACCTGCTATACGGTCGGCGGTCCCTGGCGCACCTTCTCCAGGAGCGACTCCGCAGAGTCCTTCGCGGGGTCCCACCAGGACTCGATCCACCACGTGACCCCGGCGTCGGCCATGGCGCGGGCCTGCTCGGCCGCCTGGGCGGGGTCGCCGGACAGCTTGCCCTGCAGGACGACGTCGAACGGGCGGTCGGTGCCTGTGCCGCCGTCCGTGCCGTCCGGGCTCGTCGGCTCGGGCCGGTTCGCCGTGAGCCACTCGACCAGACCGGCGATGTCGTCGGTCGTCAGGTCGTCCGCAGTGCCGCGCAGCTGCGGGACGATCCCGTCCCAGCGCAGGGCGCGTCGCAGGTTCTTGGTGGGCGGTCGCTCGGCGTCCCAGACGCCGACCGGCCACACCGGGATGCGGCCGTTCACCGGGGGCTCGGGGAAGCGGAACGGTCCCGTGGTGATCTGCTCGCCGGAGACCTCGAACTCCTCGCCCGACCACGACTTCTCCAGCCACGCCAGGGTCTCGTCGAGCAGGGCCGCGCGGTCCTTCAGCTCCGTGGCCTGGCCCGGGACGGACGTGAAGCCCCGGTCGTCGGTCACGCCGACGCCGACGGGCAGCACCAGGCGTCCGCCGGAGAGCCGATCCACGGTGAGCGCCCGCTGCGCGAGCTCCCACGGCCGGTGCCGGGGCACGGCGAACACCATCGCGCCGAGCGTGATGCGTTCGGTCACGGCCGCCGCGGCCGCCAGGACGGCGAACGGGTCGTAGACCGGCATGGCCCACTCGCCGCTGAGGTTGATGGCGTCCCAGGTGAAGAAGCCGTCCCAGCCGTGCTCCTCGATCTCGCGCGCGAGATCCACGTGCTGGCCGATGGTGCCGAAGCTGCTGATGAATCCGAACTTCATCTGTCCTCCTGATGCGTCGTCGTACCGGGGCCGACTCACACGCTATGCCGGACCACTGACACTCGGCCCGGCGCCCGCTGCGGGACGGTGGCGGCGACGGCGTGCGCCGTCCGCGCCGCCGGTTAGGGTGAGCCCCGTGACCAGCACGAGCGCGACGCGGCCGACCGCGGAGATCTGGACCGACGGAGCCTGCAAGGGCAACCCGGGCCTGGGCGGATGGGGTGCGCTGCTGCGTTCCGGCACGCACGAGAAGGAGCTGTTCGGCGGGGACCCGGTCACCACGAACAACCGGATGGAGCTCACCGCCGTGGTCGAGGCGCTCAAGGCGCTCAAGGGCCCCACCGTCGTCACGCTGCACGTCGACTCGCAGTACGTGATGAACGGCATGAAGACGTGGATCCACGGCTGGAAGCGCAACGGCTGGCGGACGGCGAGCAAGCAGCCCGTCAAGAACGTGGACCTCTGGCAGGCGCTCGACGCGGAGGTCGCCAAGCACGAGGTGAGCTGGGTCTGGGTCAAGGGTCACGCCGGAGACCCGGGCAACGAGCGCGCCGACGCGCTGGCGAACAAGGGCGTCGACAGCGTGCGCTGACGCACGACCGGGCACGTCGGGCGCCACGTCCGGCCAACGAGACAGAAGTCACGTCACCACGATTCGCGCGCACCAATACCCTTGAGTCATGGCTTCCCACTACGACGTCGTACTCCTCGGTGCGGGCCCCGGCGGCTACGTCGCCGCCATCCGCGCTGCCCAGCTCGGCAAGTCCGTTGCGATCATCGAGGAGAAGTACTGGGGTGGTGTCTGCCTCAACGTGGGCTGCATCCCCTCCAAGGCTCTGCTCCGCAACGCCGAGCTGGCCCACATCTTCACTCACCAGCAGGACTTCTTCGGCATGTCCGGAGACGTCGCGTTCGACTTCGGGAAGGCCTGGGACCGTTCACGCACGGTCGCGGACGGCCGCGTCAAGGGCGTCCACTTCCTGATGAAGAAGAACAAGATCACCGAGCTCGACGGCCGCGGCACGTTCCGCGACGCGAACACCATCGAGGTGGCCCTCAACAAGGGCGGCACCGAGACCGTGACCTTTGACAACGCGATCATCGCGACCGGCTCCGAGGTGCGCCTGCTGCCCGGCGTCGAGCTGTCCGAGAACGTGGTCACCTACGAGAAGCAGATCCTCACGCGCGACCTGCCCAAGTCGATCGCCATCGTCGGTGCCGGCGCGATCGGCATGGAGTTCGCCTACGTCCTGAAGAACTACGGCGTGGACGTCACGATCATCGAGTTCCTCGACCGTGCGCTGCCGAACGAGGACGCGGACGTCTCCAAGGAGATCGCCAAGCAGTACAAGAAGCTCGGGATCAAGGTCCTGACCTCGACGGCCGTGCAGACCGTGAAGGACGAGGGCTCGTCCGTCACCGTCTCCTTCAAGGGCGTCAAGGACGACAAGCCGGGCGAGCTCGTGGTCGACAAGGTGCTCATGGCCGTCGGCTTCGCGCCGAACGTCAAGGGCATCGGCCTGGAGAGCGCCGGCGTGCAGCTCACCGACCGCGGCGCGATCGGCATCGACGACTACATGCGCACCAACGTGCCGCACATCTACGCGATCGGTGACGTCACCGCGAAGCTCATGCTGGCGCACGTGGCCGAGGCGCAGGGCGTCGTCGCCGCCGAGACCATCGCCGGGGCCGAGACCCAGACCCTGGGCGACTACCGCATGATGCCGCGCGCGACGTTCTGCTCGCCGCAGATCGCGTCGTTCGGCCTCACCGAGCAGCAGGCCAAGGACGAGGGCTACGACGTGAAGGTCGCCTCGTTCCCGTTCATGGCCAACGGCAAGGCGCACGGCCTGGGCGACCCGACCGGCTTCGTGAAGCTGGTCGCCGACGCCAAGTACAACGAGATCCTCGGCGCCCACATGATCGGCCCGGACGTCTCGGAGCTGCTGCCGGAGCTCACGCTCGCGCAGAAGTGGGACCTCACGGCCGACGAGATGGCGCGCAACGTGCACACCCACCCGACGCTGTCGGAGGCGCTGCAGGAGTCGATCCACGGCATCGCCGGGCACATGATCAATTTCTGAGACCGGTCTCCCGGTTTCTCGGGAGTCGAACCTGGTCAGAGGCCCGGATCCGCGGAATTCCGCGGATCCGGGCCTCTTTGCGTCCTGGGGTGTCGTGGACACCTATGGACGTGAGGAGCCCCGAATTGCCCCCGAAGGGGCATGCAGGGGGCACGCCGACACGACCAGGAGGAACCGACGATGGGCCCGACGGCGACGGTACGGCCGCAGAAGCGAGAGGCATAGGACAGGCTGCGCAAGCTGCCCTCGAAGCGCTGGCAGGACCGCCGAAAAGCATTGCGGGGGCGGCGGTCCCGATGCTGGGGTGGCACGGTGACCGACCACGACGACACGACGGCCGTCCGACCGCTGACCCTGGCCTGGGTGAGCCGGCATCTGGAGGCCGGCGAACGAGTCGTCACGGCGGAGGCGCTGCGCGGCGGCATCACCGCCGAGATGCGGCGGCTGACCATTCGAACGCTGGACGGGGACACCCGAGACCTGGTGCTGCGGACCTTCGTCGGTGTCGAGCAGGCCGAGGAGTGGCTGGACAGGGAGGCGGGTGCCCTGACGCTGTTGCCGGGCACGGGTGTGCCGGCGCCCGAGCTGGTGGCGGCCGACCCGACGGCAGCGCAGTGCGAGTACCCGTCGCTCCTCATGACGCACCTGGCGGGCAGGACGGTCCTCGACGACGACGGACTTGCGGCGCGCGTTTCGCTGCTGGCCCGTCAGCTCGTGGCGATCCACGAGCTGGAGCCCGCCGAACGGCCACGGGAGTACGTGACGCTGACGACCGCCGACACGGTCGTGATTCCCTGGGGTGCCGACGCGGCGGGATGGGCGGCGGCGATCGACGTGATCCGCGGGCCTGTGCCGGGCTATGAGGGGCGGTTCCTGCACCGGGACTTCCAGCCGGGCAACGTGTTGTTCGACGGGCCGCCCTCCGGGCCGGCGGGGGTACGGATCGCCGGCGTCGTCGACTGGGCGGGCGCCTCCTGGGGGCCGACGGATCTGGACGTGGCGCACTGCTGCGCCAACCTGGCGCTGCTGCACGGTCCGGAGTGGGGACCGCGGTTCGCCAAGGCGTACGAGGAGGCCGGCGGGGTGCTCGCCGCGGACGCGAGCGTCCGGTTGTACTGGATGGTGCGGGATGCGCTGGCGGCCTCGGAAGAGGTGGGGTTGCTCGCGCGTACATGGCGGGAGGGCGGCAGGGGAGACCTGACCGCGCGACTCGTGGAGGAGCGGCTCGACGCCTATGTCGTTGCCCTGATGGATACGTTGGCCTGAGGCTCTCAGCCGGTTCATTCGCGCGGTGCGGCCGACGGGTGGACCCGCCGACCGCACCATGCTTGGCGACCCGCGCCGTTATGCGTCGGCGCCCTCCGTGAACAGCCGGGGGAGGAAGTCGATGAGCGACTTCTGCCACACGTCCCAGCTGTGCGGACCCGGGACGATGGGTGCGAACTCGTGGTTCACCCCGCGGCTCTCCATGCCGGCGATCAGCTGCAACGTCGCACCGTAGGTGAAGTCCTGCACGTCACCCGAGTAGACGCGCAGCAGCTTCGTACCCTCGTTGATGGCCTCGACGTCGGCGGTGGCCGGCGGCGCACCGAACGCCGACATGGCGCCGATGTAGCCGAACTCGCCCGGGTGTGCCCAGAGCGTGCTGAGCGTGTGGCCCGAGCCCATCGAGAGGCCCGCCAGAGCGCGCTGGTCACCCTGGGAGCTGATGTTGAACTGTTCCTCGGCGGCAGGCACGATGCGCGTCGTGATCTCCGTGGGGAAGTCCACGCCGTTTCCGTTGGCCATGACGACCACCATCGGCACGATGTTGCCGCGCAGGTAGTGGTTGTCGAGGATGCGCTGGACGTACCCCACCTCGACCCAGTCGGTCCACGTCTGCCCGCCACCGTGCTGCAGGTAGAAGACCGGGTACTCGTCGGCACGCTCAGCGTCATAGTCCGGGGGCGTCCACACGTACGCCGAGCGCTGCTCGCCGCCGCCTGCGGTGCTCGTGTAGCTCATGACGCTGACCTCGCCGCGCGCGTCGGCCGGAACCTGCGCGGTGTACTGACCACGGATCGTGTCGCCCTCGGCGGTGAAGGTGCTCCACGTCGGCTCCGACGACACCTTCGTGGGGTTGCCTGCGTCCTTGTGGTCGACGCCGTCGACCACGAACTTGTAGTAGTAGGAGCCACCTTCGAGGGCCAGCGAGAGCCGCCACGAACCGTCGGCCTGCTGGACCATGTGGGTGCGCGGCCAGCTTCCGGCGGGACCGAAGTTGCCCCAGACGGTGATGTTGTTCGCCTCGGCGAACTCGGGGCCGAGCTCGAAGGTGACGACGCTGTTCTCGTCGATCCACGGCGTCGGGGTCGTGCCCGCCGCCGGCAGCTCGTGCTTCACGAACGGCAGGTGACCCTCGCTCGGGCCTTCGTCGTCGACCTCCTGGAAGATCCGCCCGGCGAAGTCGTGCAGGTTCTTCCGCCACGTGTCCCAGGTGCCGCCCGTCTCCGGGTCCGACCCGTCCGACTGGAGCTGCACGCCCGACTTCGTCAGCCTGTCGGCCAGCGCGACCGTGTCGTTGTACGCAGGGTCGGTGACGTTGCCCGCGTACAGGCGGACGACGTCGGTCGAGTCGTTGATCTGCTTGGCCTTGCCCCGCGAGATCGCGTTGTCGTAACCGCCCGAGAAGGAGCCCACGTTGGCGAAGTCCCGGGGCTTGGCGACCACGGCGCTCAGGGCCAGGTCGCCACCACGGCCGATCCCGGCGATCGCGCGACCCGATCCCCTGTCGGAGACGTTGAACGCACGCTCGACGGCGGGCAGCAGCTCCTTCGTCACACCGGCGGGTCCCGGTGTGTCGGCGTCGCCCATGACGACCACCATCGGCTCGGCGTCGCCGTCGAGCGTGAGGTTGTCCATGATCTGGCCGAGCCGGCCCAGCTCCACCCACTCGCGGTAGCTCTGCCCCTCGTCCTGCAGCAGGTACAGCACCGGGTACTGCTCCGCGCGATCCGCGTCGTAGCCCGGGGGCGTCCACACGAGCGCTTCCTTCTCGCGGTTGGGTCCCTTGCCGTACCCGAGCGTCTCGAGCTCGCCACCGCCGGCCACGTCGTCGAGCCACTCCGCACCCGGCCCGGGAACGAACATGGTGCTGTAGGTGGGCTTCGACGTCACCTCCTGGGGCGCGTCGGGGTTGCGGAACGCGACCGCGTCCTGGTTCGCAGCGGGGCGCGCGGCGTACTGGTAGTAGTACAGGCCGGGCTCGAGGGGTCCGAGCGTGGCGGTCAGGTTCGACCCGCTGGCCCCCATGTTGAGGTCGGTCCACGCCTTGCCCGGGCCGAAGTTCCCCTGCACCGCGACGGGGCCGTCCCCGATGCCGGTCGCCTCGGTCACCGCGGCGCGGGGCACCGTGAAGCGGTAGACGTCCGAGATCGGGTTGTTCGGCACCTCGCTCACCCACGGGTCAGCGCTGACCGCTTGCGCGGCGGCGGACGGCGCGGCGAGCAACGCCCCCGCCACCACCGCGGTCGCGGCCGCACCCGCGAGCGTCTGTTGTCCTCGTCGGATCGGGCGGCCGGGCCTTGCCTGAGATCTCATCGCCATTGATTTGCCTCTCGTTCAGACATCGATTTCGTGGAACACGAGGACCGGCGCGACGCCGTGCCTCGCGCATGACAGGCGACCGTGTGGGTACCTCTGTCACGTTGGTATCGGCTCCGGGACGATGTTCTGCCGCGGCCGACTCGGGGGACTTGGGTTGCTGGCACAAGTTCTGCCGGCAACCCAGATTGCCTATCCGTTGTGCCAGCAGCCGACGTTGAAGGTGATCTGGTCCGCCGCCTCGACGAGGCTTGCCGCCGCCTCGACGAGGCTTGCCGCCGCCTCGTCGGTCAGCTTGCCGGCGCTCCGAACGGCGGTGCGGAACCTTCGAGCCATCTGCGTGCTCCCTTGCACGAGTGCGATCCGGTCGGCTGGACTTTAACGTTAAATAAGACCCGCGACAAGACCTGCTCGTCACTAGAAGCGCCCGGGGCCTGCCTGGTGAAGGCCTGCGGTCCGCACCGTTGACACCCTCGTGCCAGGCGCCGAACTCCTCCGGGGCGAGCGTGACGAAGCTCCGGTGGTCCTCAAGCGTGGTCAGCGGAGTCGCGCTCAGCCCGACGACATGACGCTAACGGCGAAAGCTCGGTCAAGGATGCTCGCCGGGCACAGCGGATCTGCCGACGAGCGCCCAGGTCTCTCGCAGTGGCGATGATGAGGTCAGGAGCGATCGAGCAGGGACAGTTCGCGGTGTTCGCGCCAGTGATTGTCGAGCCACTTGACCTGGTCGGTTCGGAGTTGGGTCGTGAGGGGTTGGTCGTGGAGTCCGGCGTACTGGGGGTATTCGGCCAGGTCGGAAGCGACGTCGATCCGGAGGCTCGTGGGGTCTACCGAGAGCAGGCCGTCGTCGAAGAGCCGATGGATGTCCCTGCGTAGCATCAACCCACCGTGCTCGAAGTGCTCCCCGAGCTGGGCGTAGCTGTACAGGTGTCCTGCTTCAAGAACGCGCGGGGGCGCGGCGCCGGTAAAGGCGCAGTTGCTTCCCTGGCTGGCGAGGATGTGTTCCCTGAACTTCCGCTGTCCTCGGCGGACACGAACGATCGAGTGCTCGAAGCCGTGGACGAGTTCGATGTGCGGGTCGGTCGTCGTCGGCCACGACAGGTCTGGCACGCGCGCGAGCAATCGGTCGAGTGCCCGGTGGGCGTTCTTGTTCGCCAGCGCCTGTTGAAAGGCGGGCCACTCGATCTCCCGGACGGAGTTGAAGCTGCCGCTCTTGAGGATGAACGGCCGGATCTCGCCCTCGTCGAGGAGGCCGTCCAGCGCCGTCCACGCGGCGTCGTAGCGGGCGGCGTACATCGTCACGTCGACCTTCTCAAGGTGCGGCGTGTCGAACTCCGACCTGCATGTGGTGTTCGAGCACCGGAACCGTGGCTTGGCCTTCGACGGCGGATTCGGGCGAGTCTTTCCGCATCTAGGGCACCGCTGCATTGTCTTGGTGCCGGGAGCTTCCTCGATCTGCTCGATCACCGAGATCCCGAGGAGTCTTTCACCGTCCCACAGCGCGATCGGGTCGCCCACCCGCAGGCGCTTGTGGTTCTGGACCTTGCTGTCGTACAGGTACTCGATGCCGAGCTGGTCGTCGTAGACCGACCCGCCGTCGGTGGTCATCAGCAACCAAGCGCGCCGGGGGCCAGGAGCGTCCATGCGCACAGCTTTGCACGAGCTGACTCGTCGTGACCGTCAGGTGGGTTCGGGATCGGGGAGTCACCCGGGACTGCTGCACCTGCTGGTGTGCGGCGCGTACGCCCTGGTCAGGGGGCGCACACCCATCCTCCTGGGCTGTAAGTGTCCTTGCGCATCGTGCGCCTCCCACGGTCTGGAAGGCAGACGCGCGCCGGGTGCCCACCGCGTGCGCAGGCCGCTATCGTGCGGGCGTGACTGTTGCCCGCCCGCTGCTGTTCCTCGACGTCGACGGGACCCTGTTGCCGTTCGGCGGACCAGGGATGCTGCCTCAGCCTCGCGACGGTAAGCCGGAGGACCCCAACGCGCCGCGCCCGGAGCTCGACCTCATCGATCCGGCCCTCGGTCCGCTGCTGCTGAGCCTGGGCTGCGATGCGGTGTGGGCGACGGCGTGGATGGGGGACGCGAACGAGGTGATCGCGCCGCGGGTCGGGCTTCCGGTGCTTCCGGTCGCGGACCTGCCGCCCTATGGCGAGCACGGCCCGAACAGTCTGGGGTGGAAGACGCGCGCCTTGGTGCGGGTCGCGGCGGGCAGGCCGTTCGTGTGGGTCGACGACGTCATCACGGAGATGGACCGCTGGTTCGTCGAGGTGGAGCATCCTGGGCCTGCGCTGCTGTTCCAGGTCGAGTCGTCTGTCGGGCTGACTGCAGACGGCGTCGCTGAGATCGCGACATGGCTGCTCGGGCGGGAGTCGTGACGGGTCGCGCTACGCCGCCGACCGGATCGAATGTCCCGACGGCTCCGCGGATCTTCGTGGTTCGCCGAACCTGCGCGAGGTGTCGGGTGCGGCTGGACCAGACGTGGTCAGACGCGGCGTGCACAGGTGGGCGACGGGCTCAGCTCCATGGGACCGGTCGGTGTCGGTGCCGACCACGCTGGCACAGCGAGAACGTGCCCATCGCCACCAGAAAGAACCGCGTCCGCGGTCAGTCGAACTCCGTGAACCGTTCCAGGAGAACGTCGTCGGTGTCAGCCTCGACCGCGACCCAGAGCTCCAGCGCTGGGATCGCGGACCCTCCGCCGTCGTCGTCCTGCGCGACCCACGGCCTGCCCACCGAGGGGTTCTCGCTCGTGCCGTCCGGGTCGGGTGTGTAGCGCCAGCGAGCGTCGCGGTGGATCCGTGCGACCTCGCCCAGGTACCAGATCGCGCCCTGCACGAGGTCGTCCTCGATCTGGGCGTCCAGGGCCTCCGCGGACGGGATCCGCAACCGGATCACCTGCGCGAGCGGAACCAGTGACGCCGGGCTGAAGTCGAGCTCCTGGGCCCGCCCGGTGTCCGCGGCCCATGCGTCGAACTGTTCCCGGCGCGTCGTGATCCAGCGAGTGAGCCAGGGGTCGGGCCGGTCGTCCTCCGCGCGGGTCGGCAGCGCGGGCAGGTCGGAGCGGCGAGGTTCCCAGCCGTCGTCGGTGGCACGGCGCCGGGCCGCCTCCGCCATGACGCGTTCGTGCTCGGTCGCCCAGACGGTGCCGGTGCGGTGGGTGACGGCGTCGAGGACGAGAGGCATCGGCTCGACCGTCCCGCCGGCGTCGAGGACGGCGACGGGCAGGTCGGAGACCTCGTCCCACGCCCAAGCCCCGCCGCCGACGGTCAGCAGCGACTCCCCGAGGTACCCGCCGAGTGCCTCGACGAGACCTTCACGGGGCGCAGCGTCCAGCGTCTCGGTGAGCAGGAGGCGTTCGAGGTCGTGCAGCGAGGCAGCGGAGTGGTCGAGCGTCGTGCCGGAGCCGGCGACGAGGTCCTGCAGTCCGTCGAGCATCGGGCCGATGTGGTCGAGCCAGTGGGCGAGGCCGTCGTCGGGCGCTGTCTGCATGCCGCCACGGTAGGCGGGTGGGCGCCGCCGCCGCCACAGAAGCTCGGCCGCGCCGTCTCGTGTCGACTTTGGTCGCCTTTGCGGAGAAACGGTGTCATGTTGGTGTCGCCGCGCGACGTCCGGCTCGATGGCCGGACGGCCCATCGTCCTGGAAGGAGTCATCGTGTCTATGGCGACCGATGCTCGGAAACGGCTACCGACGATCCTCCTGGCTCTCGCACTGACCTTTTCCCTGGTGACGGTCCCGCAGGCGGAGTCCGCCTCTGCGGCGCCGCTCACGGGAAAACTGTGTCGTGACCTGTTCAACCTGCCCAAGCCCACGGGCCCGCCGCGGACGACGATGCCAGACCCGGCGGAGATCGCAGCGCTCGGGGAGCTGGCCCTGGACTACGTGAACCCGGCCGAGCCGGTCCGGAACGCCGCGCTGCCGAGCGACGATCCCGCGAAGGTGCGTACGGAGTTCGGCACGAAGTACCGGGGAAAGAGCGTCGGCACCGAGAAGCACCTGTTCGCGCGGTGGAACGCCTGGCTCGACAAGCACCCGGAGCTCAAGACGAAGGCGGAGATCAACGGGGCCTTCGACGGGTGGCGCAACAGCTACGTCACGGTGCACGACAACAACGCGCGGGGCCACGCCCTGCACAAGCTCGTGGTCGAGAAGCTCGGGCTGACGGGCGACGACTGGCTGTGCGAGAAGACGCTCGGGCCGAAGGGCAACCAGGTGCGCGTCGACATCGTCCACAGGCGCACGCTGCACGGCTTCGAGGTGAAGGCGGGTTCGGGGCACACCCCGGACCAGCTGGCGAAGTACAAGGCCCTCGTCGACAACAAGACACTGTCCCGCACGACGTACGTCCACGGTCAGGAGCCGGACAAGGCCACCCGGGAGGCGCTCAAGAACGCCGGGGCGGACTCCGCCAGGATCAAGGCCAAGCCCAGGGTCACCAACATCCAGCCGACCCTCCCCGGCGGCGGGTGCGCCACCGGCAAGGTCCAGACGCTCGCCGCCCGCTGCGCGCCCGGCCCGATGGACCCGAGCTCGAAGGGCCAGAACAGCAAGGTGCAGGACCTGGCCAAGCAGACCGGCAGGAACCCGGCCGAGGCGCGGCGGTACCAGAACCTCCAACGTGAGCTCGGCGCGCGCGACTGGGGGTTCCGGCGGCCGGGCGGGATCGACTGGTCGACGCTCGAGCTCAGCTACCTGGAGGTCGACCCCGGCACGGGCGACGTCGGCTACTCGTTCCAGGCGGACGACAACCCCGACGAGGCCGCGAACCCGTCCTTCGGCGGCGAGGAGACCCTGGACCTGAGCTCGGACGCGTTCTACACGTGGCTCGCCCTGCCCGACCAGGTGTTCTGGGTCAACCTCAACCCGGACCACCCCGACCAGGTCACGGACCCGCTGTTCGCGGACACCAAGGCCGCCCGCGTGCTCCTGGAGGCCGACCTGGAGATGAAGCGTGACTTCACGCGGCTCACCAACCCGGAGACCGAGGTCGGTGCAGCGTACTGGGACTCGTTGCGGACCAACCCCGACGGCAGCGTGTGCTGGCCCTCCACCCGCCAGTGGATCTACGCCGCCCCGGCCAAGGTCCGCCAGGAGGGTGACCGCCTGTACATCCTGGATGCCCCGATGAGCGTGGGCAAGGAGCGGATGGAGTTCACCAACTACCCCGACGGCCAGGAGCCGTGCACCGCGAGCGACGAGATCATGGACCACAACTTCCGGATGGCGCAGGAGCACCTCGCCCCCGTGGTCGAGCGGCTGATCAACACCGACCCGAAGTACGCGGACCTGCGCAGCGTCTACCGGGCCCGGGTCGCCGCGGCGTGGGTGAAGCAGCGCAACGAGGCGAACCCCGGACCGTACGACGCGATCATCGACTCGGGCGACGTCTCCCTGTGGCCGGAGGGAACCGGCTGGAAGACCAAGGACGTCTGGGACGACATGATGGAGAACGACTGGACCCGGGTCCAGTTCGAGGTCACCCGGGAGGAGATCGTCGACGGCGAGCCGTACACCTGGACCTATCCGATCTACGGTGGCGTCGAGCTGGACAAGTCGCCCAGGAAGCAGACGCCGACGGAGGAGTTCCGCCGCGACCACCCGGAGCTGCCCCGGGCCGTCCAGGCTTCCCGCGTCGACATCGTGGGCTACGGGGACGAGGACGCGTTGGTCGGTGGTGGCACGGCGCAGGAGCCGATCGAGCCGGAGCCGACCCCGACCCCGACGCCTACGCCGACTCCGGACGACCCTCCGGCTCGGAAGGACCCGCCGCTGGTGGCCACCGGCTGATCCCGGCGACGGAGTGCAGGCCGGCCCGTCGATGCGGGCCGGCCTGCGCCGTTTCACGGGACCGCCGCACTGTCCCGGTTCGATAACGGCCGTCGAGCAGTGCGATGGTGATGTGCTCTCACCGTCGAGGTTCGTGGATGATGACTGCTCATGGACGCCAGAAAGCCGCTGTCGGGCCTCTACGCCCCGATGCCCGAGGTGGGCACGAAGAAGTTCTGCGTGTTCTGCCGCGAGCCGGTGACCCTGGAGCGGGCGGCGTCGGGGTGGCACTACTGGACGGCGTTCGGTGACCCGGTGGACGGCGGCCGGCACTGCTACGGCGGCACGATGGGCAACGTCCACTCGCCGGCCCTGCGCACGCTGCACCTGCCGCTGGCGGAGTCCGACGACCAGAAGTGGGCCTGGCGGTACTCGCCGGAGGGCGAAGGCCGGTTGCAGTAGGGCGCGCCGGCCCATCGTCTCAGAACGGCCAGATCACCGGCACGTACCACACCGCCGCCGCGAGGAACACGAGGGCCAGCGGCAGGCCGAGCCGCCAGTAGTCCCCGAACCGGTAGCCCCCGGGCTGCAGCACCATGAGGTTGGCCGGCGTCGCGATCGGGGTGAGGAACGCGGCGGCCCCGACCACGGCGAGGGCCATCATGAACGGCTGCACGCTCACGTCGAGCGTCTGGGCGAACGACACCGCGACCGGCGCCATGACGAGCACGGTCGCGACGTTCGAGATGAACTGGCCGAGCACGAGCGTGAGTGCGCACAGCACCAGGAGCGCGAGGTGCGGGGAGCCGCTGCCGGTGAGGCGCATCACGACGTCGGCGATCGCCTCGGCCGCGCCCGAGGACACGAAGGCCGCCGACAACGGGATGAGCGCGGCGATGAGGATGACCGTGTCCCAGGAGATCGCGCGGAGCCCCTGGGGAACGGTGACCACTCGCAGCAGCACGAGCGCTCCGGCCGCCAGCAGCCCGACGATCACCGGGGGCACGGCGCCGGTCGCCAGGAGCCCGATCGTCGCGACCAGCACCCCGAGACAGCGTTTCCAGCCGGCCCCGAGCGGCACGCTCCGTTGCAGGCTCTGTGACGCCTCGACGGCGATGACGTCCGGGGAGCGGGTGTACCGGTGGAGCGCCTCCCACGGCCCGCGGACCAGCACGGAGTCACCGGCCTGCAACGACAGCGGTCCTGACGAGGTCGAGCCGCCGGGACCGCTCGACGAGTCGCTGCCACGGCGGAGCGCGACCACCACGAGGTCCTCGTCCCGCGTGGTCATGCCCGGGCTGACACGACGCCCGATCAGGGTCGAGCGCGGCGCGATGAGCACCTCGACGACCCCCGTCGCGCCCGTGAAGAGGCGTGCCGCGTCGAGCTCCGCGGCGTAGCTCTCCCGCCACGAACGCACCCGTTCGCGCGGGTCTGCCGCGACGTCGACCAGGTGTTCCGGCGCCCGTTCCGGCAGGAGCCGTTCGCCGACGGTCACCACGAGGAGCATCGTGACCAGGACGAGCGGGAGGCCCACCAGCGCGAACTCGAAGTACCCGAACTCCCGGCCGCCCGCTTCCGCGGCGACCTCGGAGACGATCACGTTCACCGGGGTCCCGGTCAGCGTCAGCATCGACCCCGCGCTGGCGGCGAACGCCACGGGGATGAGCATCCTCGACGGCACGATGCCGGCCCGCGCCGCGGCGACGACGGCGACGGGCAGGAGGGCCGCGACGGCTCCGTTGATGCTGATGACCGCCGCGAGGACCGCCGTGCCGCCGACCATCGTCGCGAGCAGCGCGGCGCGCCCGAGCGAGGCGCACCGCTCGAGCTGCGTCCCGATCCACGCGGTGATCCCCGTGGTCTGCAGGGCCTCACCGAGCACGAACAACGTGGCGATGAACAGGACGATCGGATCGCTGAAGCCGGACAGCGCCTCACCCAGGGGCAGCACGCCGGTCGCCCACAGCGCCACCGGGACGAACAGCGCCACGACCACGAGCGGCACCCGGTTGGTCGCGAAGCCGAGCACCGCCAGCGACAGGATCACGAAGGTCGCGACCAGGGGATCGATCATGCCTGTCTCGCCCGTCGAGGGTGTCGTCGCACGTGGTCCATGGTCGCACCCGGCCGACGGGTCGGCGGGCGGCCCGGGCGCCGCGCTTGTCGTGATCCGGACCTGCCCCCGGCCCGACCGAGTCTCACCACGATCCTTCTGCACTAGTGCACAGGGCCCCGGTCTCCACTGTCTGCCAAGGCCACGGACCTGCGTCCATACGGTGTTCGCATGCGCTATCTGGAAGGGCCCTTCGCGCCCGTCACCGAAGAGATCACCGCCTACGGTCTGCCCGTCACGGGCCGGATCCCGGCCGAGCTGAACGGCCGCTACCTGCGCAACGGACCCAACGCGCTGGGCGTCGAGGACCCGAGCGTGCACATCTGGGGGATGGGCCAGGGCATGGTCCACGGCGTGCGGCTGCGTGACGGCAGGGCCGAGTGGTACCGCAACCGCTTCGTCCGCACGTCGGGCTTCGCGCCCATGGTGCACGTCATCGAGCACGCGGAACGCACGTTCGCCCTGGCCGAGGGCGGACTCCCACCCGCGGAGCTCGACGACGAGCTGAACACGGTGGGAGCCTGCACCCTCGGTGGCACCGCAGAGGGCTTCACGGCCGGGGCGCACTCGAAGCACGACCCGCTCACGGGGGAGCTGCACTCGCTGTCGTACATGATGGGCAGGGACGTCGTCCAGCACATCGTGACCGACGCCGGGGGGACCGTCACCGGGACCACCACGATCCAGATGTCGCGCTCACCCTTCATGCACGACTTCGCACTCACCGAGAAGCACGTGGTGCTCTGGGACACGCCGCTCGGCTTCGACGGCTACGACTGCCGCTGGCTGCCCGACCACCCGACCCGCGTCGGGGTCATGCCCCGGTCCGGGGGTGACGTGCGCTGGCTGGACATCGATCCCGTCCACGTCAGCCACACGCTGAACGCCTATGACGACGGCGACTCGGTGGTGGTCGACGTGGTCACCGCGGAAGGGCCGTTCGCCCCGAACGATCCCGGTGCGATCCGCCCGATGCTCGACCGCTGGACGATCGGGCCGGACTCGATCCGTCAGCAGCGCGTCGACGACCGGCCGCAGGACTTCCCGCGCGTCAACGAGTCCCGCCTCACCCTCCCGTACCGCTACGGCTACTCGGCGGCGACCGCGCTCTACGGGGTCCCGTTCGAGGCGGAGGGCGTACCGGCGGACGACGCCTTCACGAACGCCCTCGTCAAGCACGACCTCGAACGAGGCACGGCCGAGGTGCACCGGTTCGGCCGCGACGAGGCCGTGGGCGAGGCGGTGTTCGCCGCGGCGGGCGACGGCGAGGACGAGGGCTATCTGCTCACCTACGTCCACAACCCGGAACGCAACGCCAGCGACCTGGTGATCCTGGCGGCACAGGACTTCACCGGCGCTCCGGTCGCCCGGATCCACCTGCCGGTCCGGGTGCCGCTCGGCCTGCACGGCAACTGGCTGCCGGACCGCTGAGGCGTGGCACGATGACGCCGTGACCGACCTGCCGCGGTACCTCCGGATCGTCGCAGATCTCGAGCGGCGCATCGCCGACGGCGAGCTCCGACCCGGTGACCGCGTCCCCACGACCCGGGCGATCATGCTCGAGTGGGGCGTCGCGATGGCGACCGCCTCCAAGGCCCTCGCCACGCTCGGGCAGTCGGGCGCGATCGAGACGGTGCCCCGGGTCGGCGCGGTGGTCGCCGCCCGGCGGCTGCCGTCCCGTTCGGCGGGTGGGCTCGACCGCGACGACATCGTCCGGGCGGCGCTGAGGATCGCCGACGCCGACGGCCTGGCCGCCCTGTCCATGCGGGCAGTGGCGGCCGAGCTCGGGGTGGCGACCATGACGCTCTACCGGCACCTCGACGCCAAGGCAGAGCTCACGCAGCTCATCGCGGACGCCGCGTTCGCCGAGATCGAGTACCCCGAGGCGCCGCGAGGCTGGCGGGCCCATCTGCGTGTGGCCGCCCAGCTCCAGTGGGCGACCTATCAGCGTCACCCGTGGCTGCCTCGCCTCGTCTCGATCGTCCGGCCCGCCACCCTGCCGGGGCTGCTGGAGTACGGCGTCTGGACCCTGCGCGCGCTCGACGGCCTCGACCTGGACCCGACCACCCGGCTGCACGTCTACGGCACCCTGGTCAACTACGTGCGGGGTACGGCGGTGAACATCGAGACCGAGACCGGTGCCGAGCTCGACACCGGGATGACCAGCAAGCAGTGGACCGTCGCGCGGCTCGCCGTCGACGGTCCACTGATCGCCCAGGTGACGGAGCCGGGTACGGAGCTCGACCTCGAGTCGTTGTTCTCGTTCGGACTCGAACGTCTGCTGGACGGCCTGACGCTGCTGTTCACGCTCCGCAGCCGTACGGAGACGTGACGTGCCCGCCCGAGGGCGGTGGGTCCGCCCCCGCGGGCCCACCGGACGGTGTGATCACCGCGGGACGTACCCCAGCGACGCCGCGGCGCCGTCACCCCGGGTCCCGGCCGGGACCAGTGTGAGCACCAGCGCGTCGGCCGCGTCCATGGACGCCGCCCCGCCGTCCGGGCCACGTGGCGCCTGCGCCTCGGCCAGGAGGTTGCCCGGCCCCTGGGCGACCACGTACGCGCGCTCGATGGTGCAGGGCGTGCCCAGCACCACCTTGGCGTCGCCCTCGCCCGTCAGCGTGGTCCGGTTCGTCGCCGCCTGCCACGGCAGGGCCGTGCAGGACGACGTCGTGGTCGCCGAGGAGTCGACGTCGAGGACGGCGAGAGCGCCGGCGGGCCTGCCCAGGTACCTCGGCGTCATGATCCCGGGGGCTTCGGCCAGCGCCGGCACGAGGCCGTCCGCGCGGGCCGGTTCGGCCGTCGGGCCGACCACCGCGTCGACGACGACGCGGACGCGGGTGGCGCCGGCCACGAGCACGAGGCGGTCGGACGTGTCGGTGACGATCGACCACCTGCCCTCGGCCAGCTCACCGCTGTCCAGTGCGGCGCGGCCGCCCAGCACGAGCCTCGGCCCGGTCGTCTCCTCGTCCTCCAGGGGCCGCGCGGTGGCCGGTGCGGCCAGGGCGAGCGTCGCGGCGCCCACCGCGGCGAGCATGGCCGCCAGCTGTCCGGCGCGATGCGTGTTCCGAGCGTTCTGTCCAGTCATGGTTCCGTTCCTCTGTGATCGGACCCCTCCGCACGGAGCCCTGGTACGAGCGACGCTAGGAGCGGGCGCGACGCGAGACATGACCGGAACGGACCATCTTCGAGGGCCGTCGCACATGGTCAGAACTGACCATCGACCCGCACGAGCGCCCGGGCGTAGCGTTGCTGACGTGTCGGGTTGGTCGGCGAGCGGGCTGCGGCGCTGGGGCGAGGCGGCACAGAGCTGCTTCGTCGGACGCCGGGCCGAGCGCGCCCAGCTCCGGAAGGCCTGGGAGGCCGCCCGCGACGGGGCGCGCCAGGTCAGGCTCGTGGGCGGTGAGCCCGGAGCGGGCAAGTCGCGTCTCCTGGCACAGCTCGCGGCCGACCTGCCGCACGACGAGGTGACCGTGCTCGCCGGCACGTGCCCGAGCACGCTCGCGTCACCCTACGAGCCGTTCGTGGCCCCGGTCGCCGCGATGCGGACCGCGATCGCCGACGGCGCGCTCCCGCTGGCGCGTCCGGCACCGGACGAGAGGGCCGTGGCGGACACGGTCGCCCTCCTGGACACGATCGCCGGCGAACGCCCGGCGGGCCGCGCGTCCCGCCGCGACCTGCTCGACGCGGTCGTCACCTCGGTGCGCTCGGCGGCCGCCGTCGAACCGCTCGTGCTGCTGCTCGACGACGTGCACTGGGCTGGCGAGACGGCGTGGGAGCTGCTCTCGTACCTCGTGGAGCAGACGGCGGACCTCCGGCTGCTCCTCGTGGCGGCCCAGCGGGTGACCGCTACCGACCGGACCGACCGCCTCGTGAACCACGTGGCCGGCCTCTACCGCCTCGACGGGGTGCGGCGCCTCGACCTGCCGCCGCTGGCCACGGACGACGTCGAGGAGTACCTCGTGAAGGAGGCGAAGGTGCCGGCCGCCCTGGCCCGCACCGTCGCCGCTGACCTGCACGACCGCACCGGTGGCAATGCGTACTTCGTGCGCGAGCTCGTGCAGACCCTGGGCGCTCGCGGCCCGGCCGGGTTCGTGCACCCGGACGGGCGGGCGCCGCCGTCGGTGCAGGACGCGGTCGAGGCCCGCCTGGGCACGCTGGACCCCGGGGCGCGCGCGACGGTCGAGCGCGCGGCGGTGATCGGCGACGTCGTCGACGCGGAGCTGCTGGTCGTCACGAGCGGGGCCGAGCCCGAGGAGGCGCTCGGGCACCTCGACGCCGCGCTCGACGCGCACCTGATCGAGCCGGTCGACGACATGACGACCGCCGTCCGGTTCCGGCACGCCATCGCCCGCGAGGTCGTGCTGGGCGCGATGCCGTCCGCCCGGCGCGCCGGCCTGCACCTGCGGGTGGCGCGTGCGCTGGAGGCACGCGGCGGACGCGGCGCCGCCCACGTGGCCCGGGTGGCCCACCACTTCGAGGCGGCCCACGTCCTGGGGCACCGGGAGGAAGCCGTCCACTACCTGCGTCTCGCCGCGGTCCTGGCGGCCGAGGGCCTGGCGCACGACGAGGCCGCCGACCTCTACGAGCGCGCCGCCGCGATCGACGACGACCGGTCGCGGGCCGACGACGCCGTGCTGCTCGCAGCCTGGGAGCGCATGCTCAGCGGCGCGGTCGTGCGGTCGCAGGCGCTCGCCGAGCCGATCGCGGACGACGCGGCGTCCGCGCACCGGCTGCGGGCCGCCGTGCAGTACGAGGACGCCAACTGGCGGACCAACGTCGATGCGGGCCGTTCGGTCGAGCTGCTGCGGGCCGCGCTCGACTCGTCCGACGACCAGGACGAGGAGCTCCGGATCCGCGCACAGGCGGGCCTGGGCCGCGCACTCGCCTTCGACGGCGAGGACGAGCCGGGCCGTGTGCTGTTCGAGCGCTCGATCACGCGTGCCCGCGAGCTCGGGGGCGACGACCTGCTCGGGGACGTCCTGGTCGCCTCGCTCGTCCTCGGCAGCTCCGTCACCGACGCCGACCTCAAGCTCGGCCGCGCCATCGAGCTGTCCGAGCTCTGCCTGCGGACCCATGACCTCTGGCGGCTGGGCCCGGCCGCGTCGTACCGCACGCTGCTCGGCTACCAGCGCGGGGACACGGCTGTCGTCCAGGCCGGCCTCGCCGACCTGCGCCTGGCGGTCGAGAGCACCCACCAGCGCTACTTCGGCTACCTCGCGGGCTGCGTCGACTTCTCGCGGGACCTTGCGGCCGGGCGACTGGCACGGGCCGCCCAGGTGTCGGACGAGCTGCTCGAGATCGGGGAGTCCGTGGAGCTCGGCGCGGACGTGCGTCCGGACGGCCAGTACGGGGTGCAGCAGTTCGTGCTCCGCCGGGAGCGGGGCGAGCTGGACGAGGTCCGTGGGCTCGTCAGCAGTGACGCCGACTTCGACGGACGATGGGTTCCCGGCCTGCTCGCGCTCTACACGGAGCTCGGCATGGAGGACGCCGCGCGCCGCGCGCTGTGGTGGCTCATCGAGTCCGGGACGACCCACTCGTCGCCGGGCACCCGCGCGGGCGTCCTGACGTTCCTGGCCGACGCGGCGGTCGCGCTCGGCGACGTCGACGCGGGCCGGCTGGTGCGCACCGCGCTCGCCCCGTACGCGGGCCTCAACATCATGTTCGGCTCGCTTGTCAGTGCGATGGGCAGCGCCGACCGCTACCTGGGCTCCCTCGGCGCCCTGCTGGGCACGGGGGACTGGGAGGCGGAGTTCGAGCGGGCCGAGGCGATGGACCGCGCGATGGGGGCGCACCTGCACGTCGCCCACACCCTGACCGCGCACGTGACGGCGCACGTCATGACGGGCGCCGACGGCTGCGACGTCGGCGCGCTCGCTGTCGAGGCGCGGCGGATCGCCACGTCGGTCGGGTCGCGGCGCGTGCTCCGCATGCTCGACGCCGCACTCGGGGAGCCCGACGGCGTCCGGGCCCGGCGCGCCGACGGGCTCACCGAGCGGGAGATCGAGGTGCTGCGGCTCGTGGCGCAGGGGCTCAGCAACCGCGAGGTCGCGCGCTCGCTGGTGATCAGCGAGAACACGGCCGCCAACCACGTGCGCAGCATCCTGCTCAAGACGGGCTGCGAGAACCGGACCCGCGCCGCGCGGTACGCGGCGACCCAGGGCCTGCTCGACTGACGCCCGGACCTCCGGGCGACCGACGGCTGCTCAGACGACCGGTTCGAGCGCGCCGGACGGCATCATCCGGCCCACGACCTCGACCACCCGGTCCGCCGGCACCCCCGCCGCCGCGGCGGCGCTCAGGATCAGCTCGGCGTTCGGCGCCTCGTAGAGGCAGTACGACTTGCGGTGGTCGAGCGAGAGGAACGAGTACAGCCAGCGCACACCTGTGTCGGCGTTGACCTCGTTGACCCGCTCGAACGCGCCCAGGAAGGGCTCGACGCGTTCCGCGTACGTTCGCTCGATGACATAGAGCGGCATGATGGATCTCCTTCGGTCCGGCCTCACGGGCAGCGCGGCACCGGCGCGCTCCAGGTGGTGTTCGACCGGTTCGAGACGTAGTAGTCGCTGACCCAGCGGTTGCCGTACAGCTTGTTCCACACCGACGTGGTCCCGACCGGGCTCCCCGACGCCTGGCACATCACCGGGGCCAGGGCGCCGCGGCGCAGCGGGCTGCCGGTGGTCGGGAACGAGGCCCCGGGGCCGGTGCGCGCGTTGAGCGAGTCGACGGTCACCTGCCCCGGGTAGAGGCACCGCGGCAGCCCCGGGGAGAACCCGGTGCTCGACGGCGTCGAGACGTAGTAGTCGCTCGCCCACGCCCCGTTGGTCAGCCGGTCCCACACCGACGTCGTGCCAACCGTCTCGCCGGTGGCCTGACACACCACGAACAGCGAGGCACCCGACGCATAGGTGCGGACGGCGGGATAGGACGTCGCCGGACCGCTGCGGACGTTCAGCGGCGTCGCGCTCGTGACCTGGTACGTGCGCGCCACCGTGGCGACGGGCGCCTTGACGGCGTCGGAGTCGATGTTGAGCCTTACCCCGCCCCAGGTCTCGAAGTGGTCGCCCTGGTACTGCTTGGCGCGCTGGTAGGTGGGCCAGTGCGAGTTCGGCGCCGTCGGCCAGTTGGTCAGCGAGGGGTCGCCGTCCCAGCGGGCCATCCAGACGGCGTCCGGCCGGGCGTACGTGGTCCAGTTGTAGGCGTCGGAGAGGTCGCGGATCCCCGAGTCCTGGTGCGCGTACACGCCCGCCAGGTAGCCCGAGGCGTGCACGGTCTTGGTCCACGCCGAGACGTACCGGTGCACGGCGGTCCGGCAGTCCGGGTCGGTGCGGTCGTAGTGCTCGACGTCCGCGTACAGGCCGCTGCCCGGCCGCACGCCCAGGGCCGCGGCCTTCGTGACCGCGTCCGCGCCGTCCGAGTTCCCCCGGGCGATGGCGTTGGCCGCGGTGTAGTGGTTCGGCTTGTTGCCGAACATGCAGTACGGCTGGTAGCCGAAGTAGGTGGGCAGCAGCTTCCACCCGCCCACCACGGCGTCGCGCACCCACGTCCTGGTCAGGTTCGGCTGCGCGCAGCCGCGGTTGTTGCCGCCGAAGTAGATGTTCACCACCCTGTACGGCGACGTGCCCCGCCAGGCGGCCAGCTGCGTGAGCGACGGTGCGGTGCAGGCGTCGAAGCCGAGGCCGTCCGCCCGCGTCATGGTCGACCCGGACGTGTAGTACACCGGCGTCTCCGGCTCGGCGGCCGCAGGAAGGGCGAGCCCACCGAGCAGCAGTGCCAGGCCGCCGCCACACGCCGCAAGGCTCCTGAGGATCGTGCGGGCGGCGGACATGGGGTACCTCCGTGGACAGGCCCCCTCACCTACCTCGGAGTGTGCGTCTCACCAGGTCGCCGCGGCAGAGTCTTTGGTCCCGACCCTGCGGGCCCGCGGGTAAGGTCCGGGCATGGCTGGTTCGAGGGAGGCAGGTTCGGGCGCCGTCGGTCCGGGCGCTGCTGGGTCGGGCGCCGTCGGGTCCCGGCGTTACCGCGACGTGCGCGCCGCGACCGTCGGCGCCCCGCCCGAGGCGGTCTGGCGCGCCGTCCTCGACCAGGTCGAGGTGCTCGGGCGGCCGGCCTGGTACGTGCACCTGATCGGCTGCCGCGACCGGCGGCCCGAGGGGCCGCGCCCGCTCACGGCGGGTTCCGTGGTGCCGGGCTTCCGGGTCCGGGCGGCGGACCCGCCCGATCGGTTGGTGCTCGACGGCGTCCACCGGTTCTCGGTCTACACCCTCACCTTCCGCCTCGTGCCCGACGCCGCCGGCACGCGGGTCGAGGCGCACACCGACGCGACCTTCCCGGGCGCGCTCGGCGCGGTCTACCGCCTGCTGGTGATCGACTCCGGCTTCCACAAGATCGCGACGAGGAGCATCGTGACGCGCGTCCGGCGCCGGGTGGCGGCGTCCTGACATGAACACTCCTTCGCCCGTCAGGCCGTTGTGCCTGGTGATCAACGGTCCTTCGGCCGCAGGGAAGTCGACCCTGACGACGGCGGTCCAGGACCGATCCGAGATGCCTCTGTTGAGGTTCGGCCTCGACGAGCTGTTCCGCATGGTGCCCGATCACTGGGGAGGCGGGCTGGCGGGTGCACGGCACTCGGACCTCGGATTTCGCTACGAGGACGTCGAGGTGAACGAGCGCCACGAACGTGTCCGGCGGATCCGTACGGGCCCGGACGGAATGCTCATGCTGGAGGCGATGAACGCCGCCGTCGTCGCGATGTTGCGGGTCGGTCAGGGCGTGATCGTCGACGGGCAGGCGTTCGAGCCGGAGGTCAACCGAGACCTCGAAACCCGGCTGGCGGCGCTCGGTGCGGAGGGTGCGGCAGCCGTGGCGATCGTCGAGCTCAGGACGGACGACATGGACCTCGCGGACCGCCAGCGCCGGCACGAGCACCCGGCAGGGCTCTCGTTGTTCCACAACAGCCGACTGCCGCAATCGCCTCGACCGGACCTGGTCATCGACACCACGGGACAGGACGCGGTGCAGGTGGCGGACCTGCTCTGGGACTGGCTGGTGGCGTTCTATCCGGCGGCCGCGACCGGGACACGCACGAAGATCGAGTAGGGGTCTGGCCGCCGCGTCGGTGGCCAGACACCGGGCCCACCGACCCGGGTTCACCTGGACGTGGGGCAGGGTTCACGAAAACGAATGTGTCGGCCCCTCGTCGTGCGCAAGGATGACGAACGTGGACCCGCGAGCTGACGCTGCTGCCCTGGTGGCCGACCGTTACCCCGAGGCGCGCTGGGCGCTGCTCGCGGGCAGCGTGCTCGACCCCGGCTCCCGGACGGCGGGCTCCGACCTGGACATCGTGGTCTGCCTGCCGGACGACGCCGTCGGCCACCGCGACGCGCTGCGCTGGCGGGGCTGGCCGGTCGAGCTGTTCGTGAACACCGAGGCGGGGCACCGCTGGTTCATCGCCAAGGAGACGGCACGGAGGCGGCCGACGCTGGCGCGGATGATCGCCACGGGGGTGCTCGTGGCGGGCCCGGCCGGGGCGGTCGACGGCCTGCAGGCCGAGTGCCGCGCGATGCTGGACGCGGGCCCCGGACCGGCGTCGGACACCGCGCTGGAGGACGCCCGGTACGGCGTCACGGACCTGCTGGACGACCTCGCGTACGCGCGGGACGGCGGCGAGGCGGACGTGGTGCGGTCCGTGCTGTGGGAGCGGGTCGGACACCTCGCCCTGGCGGCGGCCGGGCGGTGGGACGGCGGCGGCAAGTGGCTGCTGCGCGAGCTGCGCACCTGGGACCTGGGCTACGCCGCCCGGTGGGTCGCCGCCCGGCACGACGACCAGGCCATGGTCGACGTCGCCCGCGCCACCCTGGACGCGGCGGGCGGACCGCTCTTCGAGGGGTACCTGCGCCAGGCGCCCGTCGTCGACGAGCCGCAGGCGGTCCGGACCGTCCCACCGGTGGTGGTGCGCCGCTCGGCCCGCGCGATCCTGCTCGACGACGCCGGCCGCCTCGTGCTCATCAAGCGGACCGTGCGGGGCCGGGCGCCGTACTGGGTGACGCCCGGCGGCGGCGTCGAACCCGAGGACGCCTCCGTCGAGGACGCGCTGCGCCGCGAGCTGATGGAGGAGCTGGGCGCCACGGCGGACGTCGTCCGGCAGGTGTTCCTGACCTCCCGGCCCAAGGACGCGGGCGTCGCGGTGCACCACTACTTCCTCGCGCGCGTGACCTCCATGGACCTGGCGCTGCGGTCCGGCCCCGAGTTCCAGGAGCCGATGCGCGGCACCTACGACGTCGAGCACGTGGACCTGCGCGACGAGAAGGCGCTCGCGGACGTCGACCTGGTGCCCACCGCGCTCAAGGCGTTCCTCCGGACCAACCGGCACGCGCTGCTCGCGGAGGCGCCGTGATCGAGGTCCCGGCCTCCTTCCTCGCGATGCCGCGCTGGTGGACCGCGACGGCGGCCGAGGAGCAGTGGCTGAACGACCTGCCGCGCCTGGTGGACGCCTGGTGCCGGCGCTGGGACCTGACGGTCGACGGCCTGCCCCTGCACGGTTCGAACGCGCTGGTCGTCCCCGTGCGCCGGGCCGGGGCGCCCGGCGCACTCCGCCTGACGCCCCCGGGCGACGACACCGCCGCGCTCTCGGCGGCGCTGGAGTTCTGGCGCGGCCACGGCGTGGTGGGGGAGCTCGATGCGGACCCCGCGGCCGGGGTGCTCCTGCTGGACCGGCTCGACCCGGACCGTTCGCTCGCGAGCGAGCCCCTGGAGGTCGCGTTCGCCGAGATAGGCCGGATCGCGCGGCGCCTCGCGATCCCCGCCGGCGACGGCGTCGCGGCCGGCGTCGGTCACGTGGCGGACGACGTGGCCCGGCTGACCCCTCGCCTGCGCCCCGCCTGGGAGCACCTGGGCCGGCCGTTCGACCCGGGCGTGCTGGACGTCGCGGCCGACGCCGCGGCCGTGATCCTCGCCGGCGACCGGGACCCGGTGGCCGTGAACGCCGACCTGCACTTCGACCAGGTGCTGCGGGACCGGGAGGGCCGGTGGTGCGTCGTCGACCCCGTGCTGCGGCGCGGCGACGCCGAGCGGACGGCGGTGAACGTGCTCTGGCACCGGGTCGACGAGATGACCGACGGGGAGATCGCGGGCTGGTTCGACGTGCTGGTCGAGGCCGCGGAGCTCGACGCCGGGCTGGCCCGGGCGTGGGCCCTGTGGCGGGTCACCGACTACTGGGTCTGGGGGCTGGACAACGGCCTCACCGAGGACCCGCCCCGGTGCGCCCGGCTCGTCGGCGCCCTGGCCTGACCGCGGCGCGAACCACGCCGGTGGCGTCCCGACCTGCGTTCGCGACCTGCTGACGCGTGGCCCAGGATGGTGCCGACAGGCACCGGCGGCGAGAGCCGGCGCCGCGAGCACCGGAGGACGTCGTGGGCTCCACCAAGTCGGGCGGCAGCACCAAGCACCGCGGGGGCGGCCTGAAGCGGCTCGTCACGCTCGTGACCATCGGCCTGACGGTCGCGGCAGTGGTCAAGGAGCTGCGCCTGCCGGAGGAAGAACGCACGTGGAACGGCAAGGTCGCGGCAGTGGTGCCGTACGAGTTCCGCTTCCCCACGCTGGAGCGCGCCAAGGAACGGCTATGGGACCCGGAGGCGGAGCACGTCATCGGGCCGCGCGTGTTCGGCGTCGGCTGGGCGGTCAACGTGGGCCGGGTCGTCGCGCTGGTGCGGGAGAAGCTCGGCGTCTGAGGTACCGCACCGCGCTCAGCGCGGCGGCGTCAGGGTCCCTAGCCGGCGATCGAGAGCAGGCCCCTGGTCAGAGCCGTGACCGCGCCCGCCACCGCTACCGTGACCGCCGTGCGCGACGCCGCCCGCGTCGTGACCCGGCGGGCCAGGACGTTGCCGAACGCCACTCCCGCGAGCACCGCGGCGAGCAGCACCGGCCAGACCCACCAGGCGGGGGCGGAGCCGGCCGGGATCGCGCCGAAGCCCAGCTTGGTGATCACCGACATGACGTTCATGACCACCAGCAGCGGCTGCATCGTCGCGGCGAACGACCGGTGCTCCCAGCGGGTGGCCAGCGCGTACGCGGTCCAGGCGGGCGCCGCCACACCCGAGGTCGTGTTCATGAAGCCCGCCGCCAGCCCGGTGACGACGGCGACGGGGCGGCCCTGGATCCGGACCCGCCGGCGCAGCAGGGCCGAGGCGCCCAGCGCGACCAGCACGGACCCGCCCACGATCACGTCGAGCCACGCCGTGTCGGCCTCGCGGACCGTCAGCGCGCCCAGCACGGAGCCCACGAGCATCAGCGGCAGGATCGTGATCACCCGCCGCCAGTCCACGCCGTCCCGCAGCGCCCGCAGGATGAGCAGCGCCGTGACGATCGCGGCCACGTTGCTGACCAGCACGCCCACCGACGCGCCGAGAAAGACCGTGAGCACGGGCGCGGCCACCATGCCGACGCCCATCCCGGCGACCCGCTGCAGCCCGGCTCCGAGGACGACGGCCAGGCACGCTGCGATCAGGGCCGTCGTCTCCACCGGGCCACGCTAACCCCGATCCGCTTCCGTGCCTGGCCGCGAATGCCCTGTTCAGCGGCCGTTCAGTGTTGCGTCTCCCACACCGTGACGGCCAGGTCACCGGGCCCGCGGCCACACGACGGTGAACCGGGCACCGCCGTCGGGCGACTCGCCGACGACGGCCCGGCCACCCCGGCGGCGGACGAGCTCGGCGACCAGCGCGAGGCCCAGCCCGGCGCCGCCGGAGGTGCGCGCGCGGTCGTCGGACACCCGGTAGAAGCGGTCGAAGATCTTGGCCCGGTGCTCGGGCCGCACCCCGGGGCCGTCGTCGTCGACGAGCACGCGCACGGTGGACCGGCCCGCGAGCACCGACACCACCACGCGCGTGGCGGCGTACCGGCAGGCGTTGCGCAGGAGGTTGTCCAGCACGAGCCCCGTCTCCGTGCGCGTGGCGGCCGCCCAGACCTGGTCGGCCGCCGCGTTGACCACGATCGGCACCGGTTGGTCCCCGGCGTGCGCCACCGCCGCGTGCACCTCGCCCACGAGGTCCACGTCGTCCGACGGCGGCAGCTCGCCGGCGTCCGAGCGGGCCAGCGCCAGCAGCCCGTCGAGCAGGGCCGACAGCCGTTCGGCGTCCGCCAGCACGTCGGCGTGCACCTCCTGGGACAGCGCGGGGTCCGGGGCGGCCACTGCCACCTCCGACTGGAGGCGGATGGATGCCACGGGCGAGCGCAGCTCGTGCGCGGCGTCGCCCGTGAACCGGCGCAGCCGCTCCGTGGTGGCCTCCTGCCGGTCCAGCAGCACGTTGAAGTCGTCGGCCAGGGCGCGCAGCTCGCCGGCCGTGCCCTCGGGCACCTCCACCCGGGCGCCGGGCGCGAGCCGGCGCACGGACTGGCGCATCCGCGCGACCGGGACCAGCGCGGACCCGACGGCGAACCAGATCGCGACCCCCGCCACGACCGTCCCGACGAGGGCCGTGACCAGCAGCCACCGGCTGCCCGACGCCTCGGCGGCGCGCTGGCCCACGAGCCCCGTGCCGACCACGACGAGCCGCTGGCTCCCGTCGGGCGCCGTGACCACGGAGCCCTGCCAGCGCACCTGCCGCCGGTCGCCCGCGGTGACCGGGGTCCCGGCCTTGAGCGCGCGCACCTGGTCGCGCGTCAGGGCGGGCGGTGGGGCGTCGTCGACGGCGCCGCCCGCCGTGTCCAGCACGCGCACCTCCAGGCCGTCGGCCGGGGCGGGCTCCGTGCCGGCGACGACGTCCTGGGCGGCCCCGCTGAGCGCCGTCAGGAGCTCGTCGTCCACGGCGCCGGTCAGCAGCGGCCCGAGGCCCCGGCTCGCGACCAGCGCCAGGCCCAGCAGGCAGACCAGCGTGACCGCCGTGGCGAGGGCGGTGATCCGCAGGCGCAGCGAGACGCCCGCCCAGGGCGCTCCCGTCCGCCGCCCGCCGGGCGCCGCACGCACTAGGGCGCGCCCCCGAGCCGGTACCCCTGCCCCCGGACGGTCCGGACCAGGCCGTCGGCGCCGGCGGCCGTCAGCTTGCGGCGCAGGTAGCCCACGTACACCTCGACGACGTTCCGGGTCGCGGCCTGCTCGTCGCCCCAGACCTCGGTCAGCAGCTCCTGCTTGGTCCACACCGTCCCGGCGCGCGAGGCCAGCGCCACGAGCAGCGCGTACTCGCGCGGGCTCAAGGGCACGTCGACGTCGTCGTAGCGGACGGCGCGGGCCCCGCGGTCGACGGTCAGCGGCCCGAGCCGGATCGGCTCCCGCGTGCTGCCCGCGGCCGTGCGGCGCAGGACGGCGCGGAGCTGGGCGAGCAGCACCACGAACGAGAACGGCTTGACCACGTAGCCGTCGGCGCCGAGGTCCAGCCCGTCGGCCTGGTCCACCTCGCCGTCCTTCGCCGAGACGAGCAGCACCGGGGTGGTGACGCCGGCAGACCGCAGCTCCTGCAGCACGCGGTACCCGGACAGGCCCGGGATCATGATGTCCAGCAGCACCGCGTCGAACGACCCGGTCCGCGCCAGGCGCAGCGCGGTCGGGCCGTCGGCCGCGACCGTGACGTCCATGCCCTTGGCGCGCAGGCCGCGGTCCAGCGCCTTGCGCACGCCCGGCTCGTCGTCGACCACGAGAATCTGCGGCCTCATGCCTGCCAGCATGCCGCACGCGGCGGCCGGTGCGTAGGCGGGCGAGTGCGCTGGTGGGCGTGTCGGTGCTCGGCGTGCGGTTCTCAGCGAGGTCTCAGGCGCCGCGGGGGATCGTGGAAGGAGGAGACTCGAACCGGACGCGAAGGAGCGGGACATGAGGCCGAGGACGAAGGCGCTGGTCGCCGCAGGGTCAGGGATCGCGGTCGGGCTGGGCGGGCTGGCGCTCACCGCGCTGCCCGCGGGCGCGGACGACGATCCGGTGCTCCCCGCGATCGACGCGGAGCAGCTCGTGACCTCCACGCTGGAGGCCACCCCGCCCGCGTTCGACGGCGTGGCCGAGGTGACCAACGAGCTCGGGCTGCCCGCCGTGCCCGGGGCGGACGCCCTGGACTTCGAGTCGGTGCGGGTGTTCCACGACGGCGCGGAGTCCGCCCGGGTCCAGGTCGAGCGGCCGACGTCGGAGCTGACGTTCGTCAGGAACGCCGACGAGGCGTGGGCCTACGACTCACAGGAGAACAGTGCGCGCCACCTGACCTGGGACGACGCGGACCTCGCTGCGGCCAGGGCCCAGGCTGAGCAGCACGCCGGGAAGCTCGCCGGGGAGCAGGGCCACGCCGAGGCGCGCATGGCGGACCCGGCGCAGGCGGCGACCGAGATCATCGAGCGACTTCGCCCGACCAGCGACATCGCCGTGGACGGCACGGCGCGCGTCGCCGACCGCGCCGCCTACGAGCTCGTGCTCACGCCCAAGCCGACGGAGAAGACGCTGCTGCGCGAGATCACGGTGGCGATCGACGAGCAGACGCGGGTGCCGCTGCGGCTCGAGGTGTACGCCAACGGCACGTCCGAGCCGGTCCTGGCGCTCGGTTTCACCGAGTTCGAGGTGGGCGCGCAGGACGCCGGCCTGTTCGAGTTCACGCCGCCGGCGGGCGCCGACGTCGAGACCACAGACGCGGGCGACGTCGCGCAGGCCCGGGGCGAGCACGCCGGGCAGGCGGGCGAGCCGGGCGGCCCCGGGGAGGGGCTGACGACGGTCGGCGACGGCTGGGACGCGGTGCTGGTGGGCACGGTGCCCGCCGACGCGCTGGGCCAGGATCTTGCCGGCCCGGGGTCTGACGGCGGCGCGGCCGGGAGCGAGGGCTTCCTCGGCGGCGCAGGCTCGGCGGGAGGCGAGCAGGACCTCGCCGGGCTCCTGGCCCAGATCGGCCAGCCGGTGTCCGGGGAGTTCGGCTCCGGCTCCTACGTCCGGATCGCCGTCGGCGGCGCGATCGTCACCGACGACGGCCGGGTCGCGGCCGGCGCGGTGCCCCAGCAGGTGCTCGTCGACGCCCTGGACCAGCAGTGACCGGACCAGCAGCGACCGGGCCAGCGACCGGAGGCTCGGCGACCGCCCTGGCCGCCCGGACGCGGGGCCTGCGCAAGGTCTACCGCGGCACGGTCGCCGTGGACGGCGTGGACCTGGAGGTACCTGCGGGTGCCGTGGTCGGGATGCTGGGGCCCAACGGTTCCGGGAAGACGACCACCATCCGGATGCTGCTGGGTCTCGTCCAGCCGACCGAGGGGGAGATCGAGCTGCTGGGCGTCCCGGTCCCGGGGGCGGTGGACCGGGTGCTGCCGCACGTCGGGGCGCTCGTGGAGGGGCCGGGATTCCACCCGTTCCTGTCCGGCCGGGAGAACCTGCAGCGGTTCGCCGCCGCCGAGCCCCTGCTGTCCGGGAGGGAGCTGGACGGCGCCGTGTCGGCGGCGCTGGAGCGGGTGGGCCTGGCGGGCGCCGCCCGCAAGAAGTACCGGGCGTACTCGCTGGGCATGAAGCAGCGGCTGGGGCTCGCCTCCGCGCTGCTGGTCCCACGTCGGCTCGTGGTGCTGGACGAGCCCACGAACGGCCTCGACCCGGCCGGTACGCAGGAGGTGCGCCGGATCATCGCGGAGCTGCACGCCCAGGGTGTGACGGTGCTCGTCTCGTCGCACCTCCTGGCGGAGGTCGAGGCCACGTGCACCCACGTGGTCGTGCTGAACGCGGGCGTCGTCGTGGCGCAGGGCCCGCTGGACGACCTGCTGGAGTCCGGCAACCCCACGCTGCTCGTGGCCACCGCCGACGGCGCGGCCGCGGCGGCCGCCCTGCGTGACCAGCGGGTCACCGCGTGGCTCGCCCCGGCCGGCATACGCGTCGACCTGTCGAGCACGACGCCGGCGACCGTGATCGAGACGCTGGTCCGGGCCGGGGTCCGGGTCGACGAGGCCCGCCGGGAGCGCACCGGGCTGGAGGACGTCTTCGCGCGGCTCACGCACGACCTCGGGGAGGCGTCGGGCGGGAGCGCCGCCGGCGAGCCCGCTGCCCGGCCCGCCGTCGCCCGGCCCGCGCCCGACCAGGAGCCGGTCCGATGACCGCCCAGGCCCCGGTCACCGCCCCGGACCCGGCGCCGGCCCGGCTGCGCGCCCCGGTCGGCCGCCTGCTGCGGGCCGAGCTGCGGTGGATCTTCCGGCGTCCGCGGACGCTGGTGGTGCTGGGCCTGCTCACCGTGCTCCCGGTGATCACCGGCATCGCCGTGAACCTGACCGCGGACGGCGCGGCCGCCCCGGCCACGGGCGGACCCGGCCCGGACGGGCCCGGCGGGGAGCCGCCGATCTTCGTGACCATGGCCACCAGCGCGTTCGTGCTGCCGCTGGGCTCGCTCATGACGCTGCTGATGCTCCTGCTGCCGCTCACGGTCGCGATGGCGGCCGGGGACGCGCTGGCCGGCGAGCAGTCCCACGGGGCGCTGCGCGGCTGGCTGCTCGCGCCCGTGGCCCGCGGCCGGCTGCTGGTGGTCAAGGCCGTGGGCGTACTGGCGGTCGCCCTGGTCGCGGCCACGCTCGTCGTCGCGTCCGGCTTCGTCACCGGGCTGGTCCTGGCCGGGACGGACAACCTGGCGTCGATGTCCGGGACCGAGCTGTCCGTCCCGGAGGTGCTGGGGCGGCTGGCCGTAGCGATCGCCTGGGCCACGCTCTACCTGATGGCGGTGGGCGCGGTGGCGCTGGCGATCTCGGCGTCCACCGAGCACCCCATGCTGGTGGTGGTGAGCGTGCTCGGCGGGCTCATCGTGTCCGGGGTGCTGCTGCAGATCTCGGCGCTGGACTGGCTGCACCCGTACCTGCTGCCGCAGTCGCTGGCCAGCCTGGTCGACCTGATCCGGGACCCCGTGGCCACCGGTGACCTGGGCGAGGGCGCGTTCCGGGCGCTGTGCTACCTCGTGATCGGCATGTCGCTGGCCTACGCCCGCCTCACGACGCGCGACGGCTGAGAGCACGAACGCCGTCGCGCACCCCCTTGCGGAAGGCGCGCGACGGCGTCGGTACGAGGGGCGGTCGTCAGTCCCCGACGTTCTCCGCGTAGTCCACGTCGCGCGTCTCGTGCGTCAGGATCAGCGCGACCAGCGTGATCACGGCCATCGCCGAGAGGTAGACGCCCACCAGCACGGGGGAGCCGTCGGCCTCGGCCCACAGCCACACGGCGATGAACGGGGCCACCGCCGCGCCGAGCACCGAGGACAGGTTGTACGCGATGCCGGAGCCCGTGTACCGCACGTTCGCCGGGAACAGCTCGGGCAGGACGGCGGCCATCGGGCCGAACGTGAGGCCCATGAGCGTGAAGCCGAGGATCAGCAGGGTCTGCACGCCCGCGTGACCCGCGGCGAACAGCGGCACGAACAGCGCGCCGAACACGATGATCGCGACCGTGACCCAGATGAGGTGCTTGCGGCGGCCGAACCTCTCCGCCATCGGCCCGGACGCCAGCGTGAAGATGCCGAAGAACACGACGCCCACGATCAGCATCCAGAGGAAGTCGATCTTCTCGTAGCCGAGGCCGGCGGGAGAGCCGTCGGTGGGCGCGGTCGGCGCGACGCCGTAGTTCAGCGTGAACGTCGTCATCAGGTAGAACAGCGCGTAGGTGGCCAGCATGATGAACGTGCCCGAGATGATCTGCTTCCACGAGGTGCGGAAGACGCGGGCCACGGGCACCCGGCTGACGGCCTCGGCCTCGATCACCTTGCGGAACGCGGGGGTCTCCAGCAGCGAGAGCCGCACCCACAGACCCACGATCACGAGGATCGCCGACGCGATGAACGGGATGCGCCAGCCCCAGGCGGCGAACTGCTCGGGCGTGAGCGACGTGGACAGGGCGATGAACACCGTGTTGGCGAGGATGAAGCCGATCGGCGCGCCGAGCTGCGGGAACGTGCCGTAGATGGCGCGCTTCCCCTCGGGCGCGTTCTCGGTGGCGAGCAGGGCCGCGCCGCTCCACTCGCCGCCCAGGCCGAGGCCCTGGCAGAACCGGCACAGCACGAGCACCGCCGGGGCGGCCACGGCCCAGCCGGGCGTCGACGCCGCCGGGATGAGGCCGATCAGCACCGTCGCGACACCCATCGTGAGCAGCGACGCGACCAGCGTCGCCTTACGGCCGATGCGGTCACCGAAGTGCCCGAACAGGACCGAGCCGACCGGTCGCGCCACGAAGGCGACGCCGAACACGGCGAAGGACGACAGGAGCTGCGTCGTGGGGTCCTCGGCGTTCGGGAAGAACAGCGTCGGGAAGACCAGCGAGGCGGCCGTCGCGTAGATGTAGAAGTCGTAGAACTCGATGGACGTACCGATGAGGGAGGCGACGACGACGCGGCCGCGCGGGTTGCCGGCCGGCGCTGTGCTCTCCTTGCCGCCGGGGGCCCCGGCGGTCGGTGCTGCGGAGGTGCTCATGCCCGCGAGATTAGGCGGCCTGTCCGCGATCCGGGAAGTGCGTCTCGCGATACGGATGGGGTCTTGACGTAGGCTGCCGACGGCGGCATGCGCGGGCCCTGTGCACGAGCGGCGTGTCGAACTGCGACCTGGTGCGTCGCGAGTGAAGGTGTGGTGAACGGTGAATACTCCCACCGGCTGCCGTGTTGGCACGACCGGCGGTGAGGGGCAGGATCGACCGGGCTCCCGGAGGCTCCGCCATCGGACATCCATCATCGGAACGAACGAGACGACGACGAGGATATGAACGATCTGCTGTATGTGAACGGCGGCAACCCGTTGAACGGGACCATCACCGTTCGAGGCGCAAAGAACTTCGTGTCGAAGTCCATGGTGGCTTCTCTGCTGGGGGAGACCCCGAGCGTGCTGCGGAACGTTCCGCAGATCCGTGACGTCAAGGTCGTCTCGGGGCTCCTGGACCTGCACGGCGTGAACGTCAAGTACGACACCGACGCCGGCATCCTGGACCTCGACCCGTCCAACGTCGAGTCCGCCCACGTGGCCGACATCGACGCCCACGCCGGCTCCAGCCGCATCCCGATCCTGTTCTGCGGGCCGCTGCTGCACCGTCTCGGCGAGGCGTTCATCCCCGACCTGGGCGGCTGCCGCATCGGCGACCGCCCCATCAACTACCACCTCGACATCCTGCGCCAGTTCGGCGCCGTCGTGGACAAGCGGCCCAACGGCATCCACCTGCGGGCGCCGCGCCGCCTCCAGGGCACCAAGATCTCCCTGCCCTACCCGTCGGTGGGCGCCACGGAGCAGACGCTCCTGACGGCGGTCCGCGCCGACGGCATCACCGAGCTCTCGGGCGCGGCGATCGAGCCCGAGATCATGGACCTCATCGCGGTGCTGCAGAAGATGGGCGCCATCATCTCGGTCGACACCGACCGCGTGATCCGCATCGAGGGCGTCGACCGCCTCGAGGGCTACACCCACACCGCGCTGAACGACCGGATCGAGACCGCGTCCTGGGCCTCCGCGGCCCTGGCCACGGGCGGCGACATCACCGTCAAGGGCGCCACCCAGCCCGAGATGATGACGTTCCTCAACACCTTCCGGAAGGTCGGCGGCCGGTTCGAGGTGCAGGACGACGGCATCCGCTTCTGGCACGCCGGCGGCGACCTCAAGTCCATCGTGCTGGAGACCGACGTCCACCCGGGCTTCATGACCGACTGGCAGCAGCCGCTCGTCGTCGCGCTCACGCAGGCCACCGGCCTGTCGATCGTGCACGAGACCGTGTACGAGAACCGCTTCGGCTTCACGGACGCGCTGCGCAAGATGGGCGCCACGATCCAGGTCTACAAGGAGTGCCTGGGCGGTCGCGACTGCCGGTTCGGCCAGCGCAACTTCCACCACTCCGCCGTCGTCTCCGGCCCGACGCCGCTCTCCGCGGCGGACATCGAGGTCCCGGACCTGCGCGGCGGGTTCTCCCACCTCATCGCGGCCCTGGCCGCCAAGGGGCAGTCGACGGTGCGCGGCATCGGCCTGATCGACCGCGGCTACGAGAACTTCCAGGACAAGCTGGAGGCGCTGGGCGCCGAGGTCGTCCGCGGCTGACCCACCCCTCGCACGCGTCAGGCGCTCAGGTCCCCCCGGTGACCTGAGCGCCTGACACGTCAGGGCGGGGCAGGGTTCGTGGTTTGGCCGAGTATTCTTTCGGCCGTGTCCATCCCACGCCCCGAGTCGCGCATGTATCGCTTCGTCGCGTTCATCGTGCGGAACCTCATGTTCGCGCTGTGCAAGTACGAGTGGAAGGGCGGGGAGAACTTCCCGGCCAAGGGCGGGTTCATCGCCGCGGCCAACCACGTCACCGAGCTCGACGCACTGACGCTGGCGCACTACCTCTTCGACATGGGCCGCGAGCCCCGGATCCTGGCCAAGCGCGGCCTGTTCGACTCGCCGCTGACGGGGTGGGCGCTGCGGGGCACCAAGATGATCCCGGTGGACCGGGACTCCACGAAGTCCGCCGAGTCGCTGAAGGACGCCGCGAGCCAGCTCGGCGACGGCGCCTGCGTGGCGATCCTGCCGGAGGGGACGCTGACGCGGGACCCCGACTACTGGCCGATGGAGGGCAAGACGGGCGTGGCCCGCATCGCGCTGACGACGCGCCTGCCGGTGCTGCCGGTCGCGCAGTGGGGCGTCACCGAGATCCTCGGCCGGTACAGCCGCGTGCTCAAGCCGTTCCCGCGCAAGAAGGTGACGATCCAGACCGGCCCGCCCGTGGACCTGAGCGACCTGTACGACCGGCCGCAGGACACCGCGACGCTTCGCGAGGCCACGAGCCGCATCATGGACGCCATCACCGCCGAGCTGGAGCAGATCCGCGGGGAGGTGGCCCCCAAGCCGCGCTTCGACCTCCGCAAGCACCCCGACCACGAGGCCAAGATGACGAACTACCCGCCGGTGGAGCGCCCGTGAGCGCCCCGACGCCCGCCCAGACCAAGGTCGCCGTGCTCGGCGCGGGCTCGATGGGCACCACGTTCGCGATGGTCCTTGCCGACGCCGGGTGCGACGTCACCCTCTGGGGTCGCGACGCCGCGGTGCTCGAGGCCGTGGACCGGACGCACCGCAACGAGAAGTACCTGCCGGGCGTGCAGCTGCCGCCGATGCACGGCACGACCGACCCCGCCGTGGCCCTGGCGGGCGCGTCCATCGTGGTCGTGTCGGTGCCGTCGCAGGTCGCCCGCGCCACGCTGGAGTCGATGAAGTCCCTGGTGCACGACGTCGCCGCGCCGGGTGCCGTCGTCGTCTCCCTGATGAAGGGCGTCGAGCTCGGCACGGACAAGCGCATGAGCCAGGTCATGGCCGAGGTGCTGGACCTGCCGGACGAGCGCGTCGCCGTCGTCTCCGGACCCAACCTGGCGCCCGAGATCGCGGAGCGGCAGCCGACGGCGACCGTGGTCGCCTCGCGCAGCGAGGCCACGGCCCAGCTCGTGGCCGCGGCCTGCTCCACCGGGTACTTCCGGCCCTACACGAACACCGACGTGGTGGGTGTGGAGCTGTGCGGCGCGGTGAAGAACATCATCGCCCTGGCCGCCGGCATGGCCCAGGGCCAGGGCTTCGGCTGGAACACGCTGGCAACGCTCATCACGCGCGGCCTGGTCGAGATCACGCGCCTGGGCCTCGCGCTCGGGGCCGACGCCGCCACGTTCGCGGGCCTGGCCGGCATGGGCGACCTGACGGCGACGTGCGCGTCGCCGCTGTCGCGCAACCACCGGCTCGGCAAGCACGTGGGCGAGGGGCTCACGCTCGCCGAGGCGATCAAGGCCACGGGCGGCACGGCCGAGGGCGTGAAGTCGTCGGAGTCGGTGCTGGAGCTGGCCCGGGCGCACGACGTCGAGATGCCGATCACGGCCGGCGTCGTCGAGGTGCTGGCGGGCAGGCTGCCGCTGTCAAACCTCGCGGCGACGCTGCTCGCCCGGCCGCAGAAGTCCGAGGTCGCGGGCTGATTCTGCGCCGGCCGAGCCGGCCCGGCCCGGCGTCGCCGGCGCCGGGCGGTCAGTGCCGCACGTCCACCACGACGCGCATCGGGTCCTCCAGGAGGAACACGCGGAACGGGCGCTCGGCGTCGTCCACGCCGATGAACGCCGTCGTGTACCCCTCGAACCAGTAGCGGTACACGATCTCCTCGACCGACTCCGTGCCGGCGGGCTCGATGCGGTCGCCGGAGAACTCCTCGACCCCGCTGTCCATCGGGGTGGCGGTGCCGGACAGCGACACCCGCAGGATCGCGTCGCCGTCCACCTCGACGCCGGCGCCGGAGCCGTCGTCGGACGCCCGGTCCACGTACTCGACGCGCCAGCCGGGCTTGCCGCTGCCCGTGCCGTCGAGGTCGAACACGACGCGGTCGTAGCCGTCGTGGGCGGCGACGCGCACGTCGGTGACGCTCAGGAACGTCTCGCCCTCACCGGAGGGCTCCGCGGTGTCGGGCTTCGTGTCCGCGGGGAAGGCCGGGCCGGACTCGGTCTCGGTCGCGGAGGCGCTCGGCTCGGGCGCGTCGTCCCCGTCCTCGTCCTCGTCCGACCCGCCTGACGACGGCGACGTCGTCGGGTCCGCGTCCGAGTCAGGGGACACCGGCACGGGGCTGGTGTTGCTGAGCTCCGGCCCGCCCGTGCCCTGTGCACCCGTGCACCCGGCCAGCAGCAGCGCCGCGCAGGCGGCGACCATCAGGGCTGTGCGGTGTCCGGCTCGTCCCATGTGCCCAGCGTAGGGCCTGGGGCGCGGCCGGGCCGGTCACGATCGGCCGACGGGAGCAGTCTGCACTCTTGACTTGTGATATATGTGACGTACTACATTTAGCTCGCGTCGTTCAACGGTGATGACACAGAGGACGAAGGAGTCGCTCGATGAATCCGATCACGCGAAGAGACCTCCTGCGCACGACGGGCCTGACCGCCGGGGCGTTCGCGCTCGCCGGGCACGCCCCAGCGAGCGCGGCGGCCGACCCCGAGGGCGCCGACGCCCCGGACACCAATCCCATGCGGCTCTGGTACACCGCGCCCGCCGAGGAGTGGCTGCAGGCGCTCGCCATCGGCAACGGCCGGCTCGGCGCCATGGTGTTCGGCGGCGTGGCCGCCGAGAAGCTCATGCTCAACGAGGACACCGTCTGGGCCGGCGGCCCGCACGACTACGCCGACCCGCTGGGGCACGAGGCGCTGCCGGAGATCCGGCGGCTCATCAGCGAGGAGAAGTGGCTGGAGGCGCAGAACCTCGCCGACGAGCGGTTCATGGGCCGCCCCACGGAGCAGATGCAGTACCAGCCGGTCGGCGACCTGCACCTGGCCTTTCCCGGGCTGACCGAGGACGTCACGGGATACGAGCGGTCGCTCGACCTGACCACGGCGATCACCACCACGACGTTCGTGGCCGACGGCGTGCGCCACACCCGGGAGGTGTTCGGCAGCCACGCACACCAGGTGATCGTCGCCCGGTTCACCGCGAGCGCGCGCGGGGCGATCTCCTTCGACGCCGGCTACACGTCGCTCCAGGAGACCTCGACGTACGCCCACGACGGTCGCACGCTCGCCCTGGAGGGCCGCAGCGGCGAGGCCGAGGGGCTGGAGGGTAAGGTCCGCTTCGTCAGCCTGGTCCGGGCCGTGCCCGAGGGCGGGAGCGTGACCTGCGACGACACCGGACTGCACGTGCGCGGCGCCGACTCCGTCACGCTGGTCGTCTCGATCGGCACGAGCCACCGGAACTACCTCGACGTCGGCGGCGACCACCTCGCCGCGGCGGTGGCCCCGCTGGAGCGGGCCACGCCGCAGGGCTACGGGATCCTGCGGCGGTCCCACGTGCGCGACCACCAGGAGATGTTCGGCCGGGTCGACATCGACCTGGGCACCTCGGCGTCCGTCGACCTGCCGACCGACCAGCGGGTCGCCGCCTTCCGCGACGGCCAGGACCCGCAGCTCGCGGCGCTGTACTACCAGTTCGGCCGCTACCTGCTGATCTCCAGCTCGCGGACGCCGGGCCAGCCGGCCAACCTGCAGGGCCTGTGGAACGACCAGATGCTGCCGCCGTGGCAGTCGAAGTACACCCTGAACATCAACTGCCAGATGAACTACTGGCCCGCCGGTCCAGCGAACCTCGCCGAGTGCTGGCAGCCGCTGTTCGCGATGATCGAGGAGCTGGCCGAGTCCGGCGCCCGGACGGCGCAGAAGATGTGGGGCGCCAAGGGCTGGGTGGCGCACCACAACACCGACCTGTGGCGCGGGTCGGCGCCCGTGGACTTCGCGTACTACGGGGTCTGGCCCACCGGGGGAGCGTGGCTCTCGCTGCTGTTCTGGGAGCACTACGAGTACACCGGCGACCTCGACGTGCTGCGGGAGTACTTCCCCGTGCTGCGCGGGTCCGTCGAGTTCTTCCTCGACACCCTCGTGGAGGACGCCGCGACCGGCTACCTCGTCACCAGCCCCTCGCACTCGCCCGAGCTCAAGCACCACGACATCGACAACGTGGGCGTGAGCATGTGCGCCGGCCCGACCATGGACATGCAGATCCTGCGGGACCTGTTCACGGCCTTCGACAAGGCGTCCGCCGTCCTCGGCCAGGACCGCGAGATGGCCGCGCAGGCGCTCGCCGCGCGCGAGCAGCTGCCGCCCAACCAGATCGGCTTCCTGGGGCAGATCCAGGAGTGGCTGATCGACTGGGAGGAGGCCGCGCAGGAGACCAGCCGGCACGTCTCGCACCTGTGGGGCGTGTTCCCGAGCGACCAGATCACCCCGCGGCGGACGCCGGAGCTCGCCGCGGCGGCCAACCGGTCGCTCGAGCTGCGCGGTCCCGCGGTCACGGCGGGCTGGTCGCTCGCGTGGAAGATGAACATCCGCGCCCGGCTGCTCCAGCGGGACGGCGTCTACACCCACCTGAAGCAGCTCCTCTCGCCCGGCCGGACCGCGCCGAACCTGTTCGACCTGCACCCGCCGTTCCAGATCGACGGGAACTTCGGGGGCACCTCGGCGATCAACGAGACGATCGTGCAGAGCCACTCCGGCGAGGTCTGGCTGCTGCCGTGCCTGCCGGAGGCCTTCCCGACCGGGCGGGTCCGTGGCCTGCGGACCCGCGGCGCGTTCGAGCTCGCGGTCGCCTGGCGCGACGGGCGGCTCCACGGCGCCCGGATCCAGTCGCTGGCCGGCAACACGATCCGGCTGCGCACCGAGGGCCAGGTCCGCGTCTCGGGCCCCGGCGGCCTGGTCGACGTCGAGCGCCCCGAGGACGGCCTCGCCGTCTTCCGGACGCGCCGCGGGGCCACCTACGTCGTCGAACCGCAGGCCTGACCGACCACCCTTACCGACCATCCCTACCGACCACCCGCAGGAAACACACCGAGGAGAGGACATCGATGTCCAGGAACTGGATACAGACGAGCACCGTGGCGGTCGCCGCGGTGAGCCTGGTCGCCGCCATGGGCGGCGGCGGGATCGCGTTCGACCGCCTCGCCGGCGCGGCGGCCGATGCCGCTGCCGCGGTCTCGGGCGGCGGGTGCCCGCAGCTCTACGTCTCCCCGTCGGGCGACGACCGGGGCAAGGGCACGGCGAAGGACCCGTTCAGGACGGTCGAGGCGGCGCGGGACCACATCCGCGAGAAGGGCCTGAACAGCGACAGCCGGCAGCGGTGCGACATCACCGTGAATCTCGCGGCGGGCGAGTACCCCGTCACGGAGACCATCGCCTTCACCGAGCAGGACTCGGGCGGCGGCGGCCACCAGGTCGTCTACCGCAGCAGCGACGGCCCGGGCGCCGCCAACCTCGTGGGCGCCGAGGAGGTCACCGGCTGGGAGGAGTACCGGGACGGCATCTACAAGACCCAGGTCGACCCCGACGAGCAGTTCTACACCCTCTTCGAGGACGGCGAGCGCTCCGAGCTGGCGCGCTACCCCAACCGCGGCTCGGACGACACCCAGGGGCCGTACCTGTTCTCGCGGCTCGGTGAGCCCGAGAAGGAGGCCGTGCACCAGTGGCTGTACTGGCAGGACGGCGACTGGGACCCGGCCTGGGACGACACCCCCGAGAGCAACCCGCTCAAGGACGCCCAGGTCACCCTGTGGTCCGGCGGCTCGTGGAGCTGGTTCACCGACATCGTGCCGATCGGCGGCGCGGACTACCGCAAGGGGTTCGCGACGCTCGACTACTGGGCGCGGTACGCCCTGGTGAACAGCCGCAGCGGGTCGCGCTACTTCATCCAGAACGCGCTGCCGTTCCTGGACCAGGCGGGCGAGTACTACATCGACCGTGAGGCCGGCGAGCTTTACTACAAGCCGCGCGGTGACATCGACAGCGTCACGATCATGAAGCCCACGGTCACCAAGGTGATCGACGTCAAGGGCGCCACGCCCGAGCAGAAGGCGCACGACATCACCTTCGACGGCATCGGCATCCAGTACTCCGACTTCGTGAGCTGGTACAGGTCGGGCTGGATCAGCGCGGGCGACTCCGGCGAGGAGCACAAGTACCCCGAGTACGACCGGCAGATCGAGATGCCGCGCAACCGCTTCGGGGCCGTGACGGTCGAGAACACGAGCAACATCACGCTCACCGGGATGCACATCCGCGACACCGGCTTCATGGGTGTCTACGCGCTGTTCGCCAACGACCACCTGACCGTCGAGAACTCCCTCCTGGAGAACCTCGGCGCGGACGGCATCAAGGTCGAGGGCGGCTGGCCGGGCGAGGGCGACCTCACGCACCACCACACCTTCCGCAACCTGTACATCGACCACGTGGGCGAGCTCGTCCCCGGCGACGCTGCGGGCATCGAGCTCATGGGTACCGGCGACAACCTCGTCGAGCACGTGAACGTGCGGCACTCCGCCCGGTACGGCATCAGCCTGGAGTCCCGCCCCGAGGTGGTCGACGGCGACCAGTACACCGACCACAACACGTTCCGGTACATCCAGATCGACGAGGCCGGCCTGGACTCCGGCGACATGGGCGCGTTCTACACCTACGGCGTCGACAACCAGGACCCGTACCCGGTCAAGAACACGGTGGACCAGATGGTGATCGGCGACGTGCTCCCCGACCCGGTGGGCGAGATGCCCGACAGCGGGACCCGGGGCATCCACATGGACGCCGGCGGCTGCGCCTTCTCGTTCAGCAACATCGAGGTGGGTGAGACCACCGACCAGTCGTACCAGTCCTACCAGTGCAACGAGGTGACCAACGGCAACTGGGAGGCCGGCTTCGACGCCAGCAAGATGAAGTACGACCTCATCGGCGTGACGGACGCGTTCCCGTACCCGGTCCCGGAGTCCTGACCCGGGCCACAGGCAGCGACACGAGCAGTGACCGGGGTGGGGCGCCCGCGACGTCGGGCGCCCCACCCCCCCCGTTTCGAACGACCACGTCTTGATCGACCGAGAGGACGACGATGTCCAGACAATGGATCCGCGACGGCGCCGTAGCCGTCGCCGCGCTCAGCCTGGTGGCCGGCCTGACCGGCGGCGCCGGGCTCGACAGCTTCGCCGCGCTGGGCGCGGGCCGGTGCCCGCAGCTCTACGTCTCCCCGTCCGGGGACGACGACGGCAGGGGAACCGCCAAGGACCCGTGGCGCACGGTCGAGCGGGCCCGCGACCACGTCCGGGAGGCGGGCCTGAACCGTCCGGGGCGGATGAGGTGCGACATCACGATCAATCTCGCGGCGGGTGACTACCCGGTCACCGAGACGATCGAGCTGACCGAGGAGGACTCGGGCGCCGGCGGGAACCAGGTGGTCTACCGCAGCACCGACGGCCCCGGCGCGGCAGACCTGGTCGGCGCCGAGGAGGTCACCGGGTGGGAGCCGTTCCGGGACGGCATCTACCGGGCGAAGGTCGACACCGACGCGCCGTTCTACACGCTCTTCGTCGACGGCGAGCGGGCCACGACCGCGCGGCACCCGAACCGCACGTCGGCGGACACCCACGCGCCGTACCTGGTCTCGCGGCTCATCGAGCCGGAGAAGGAGGGGGTCCGGGACCAGATCGGCTACCACCCGGGCGACTGGGACGAGTCGGCCGACCTGCGGTCCTCCACGAGCTGGCCGGCTCAGGTGACCATCTGGTCGGGCGGCTCGTGGAGCTGGTTCACCGACACGGTGCCGATCAAGAACGCGGACACCGCGGACAGCGACAACAAGATCATCCTGGACCACTGGACGCGGTACGCGATGATGAACAGCCGCAGCGGGTCCCGGTACTTCCTGCAGAACTCGCTCAGCTTTCTCGACCAGGCCGGCGAGTACTACCTCGACCACGAGGCGGGGGAGGTTTACTACAAGCCGCGCGACGGCGCCATGGACGGCGTCCGGGTCATGCGGCCGACGGTCGCCAAGGTGCTCGACGTCAAGGGCGCCTCGCCCGAGGACCGGGCGCACGACATCACGTTCGACGGCATCGGCGTCCAGTACTCCGACTACCTCGGCTGGTACCGCGCGGGGTGGATCAGCGCGGGCGACTCGGGCGTGGAGCACAAGTACCCCGAGTACGACCGGCAGATCGAGATGCCGCGCAACCGGTTCGGCGCCGTCACCCTGGAGAACACGAGCGACGTCACGCTCACCGGGATGCACGTCCGGGACACCGGGTTCACGGGTGTCTACGCGCTGTTCGCCAACGACCACCTCACGGTCGAGAACAGCCTGTTCGAGAACCTGGGCGCGGACGGCGTCAAGGTCGAGGGCGGTTGGCCGGGCGAGGGCGACCTGTCGCACCACCACACCTTCCGCAACCTCTACATCCACCACGTCGGCGAGCTGGTGCCCGGCGACGCCGCCGGGATCGAGCTCATGAGCACCGGGGACAACACGGTCGAGCACGTCCAGGTCGAGCACTCCGCGCGCTACGGGATCAGCCTGGAGTCGCGCCCGGAGGTGGTCGACGGCGACCAGTACACCGACAACAACACCTTCCGGTACATCAGGATCGAGCAGGCGGGGCTGGACTCCGGCGACATGGGGGCGTTCTACACCTACGGCGTCGACAACCAGGAGCCGCACCCCGTCCAGAACACCGTGGACCAGCTGGTGATCGGCGACGTCATCCCGGACCCCGCCGGGGCCATGCCGGACAGCGGGACCCGCGGCGTCCACATGGACGCGGGCGGCTGCGCCTTCTCGTTCAGCAACATCGAGGTGGGCGAGACGACCGACCAGTCGTACCAGTCCTACCGGTGCAACGAGGTGAGCAACGGCAGCTGGGAGGACGACTTCGACGCCTCGCTGATGGAGTACGACAAGATCGGCGTCACCGACGCCTTCCCGTACCCGGTCCCGGAGTCCTGACCGTTCCGCCGGGCGGCCGCTGTCAGGCCGCCCGGCGGAACGTGCGGCGGTAGGCCGACGGCGTCACGCCCAGCGCCGTCGTCACGTGCGCCCGCAGCGACTGCGCCGTGCCGAACCCGCACCGCCGCGCGACCTGCTCGACGGGAAGCACCGTGGTCTCCAGCAGGGTCCGCGCGTGCTCGACCCGCTGGCGCGTGAGCCACTGGGCGGGGCTCTCACCGGTCTCGTCCCGGAACCGGCGCGTGAACGTGCGCACCGACATCGCGGCGTGCCGGGCCATCGCGGACAGCGTCAGCGGCTCGTCGAGGCGGTCCAGCACCCAGGCGCGGGTCGCGGTCGTGCCCGCGCCGCGGCCGCCGTCCGCCCCCGGCATGCCGGGTCGCTCGGCGGCCACCGGGCGCCGGATGTACTGCGCCTGGCCGCCGTCCCGGTGAGGCGGCACCACGGTGCGGCGCGCGACGTCCTGCGCGACGGCGGCTCCGTGGTCCCGCCGCACCACGTGCAGGCACAGGTCGACGCCGGAGGCGACGCCGGCCGAGGTCAGCACGTCGCCGTCGTCGGTGTACAGGACGTCCGGGTCGAGGTCCACCTGCGGGTACAGCTGCCGGAACCGGCCGCTCTCCGACCAGTGGGTCGTGGCGGGGCGGCCGTCGAGCAGGCCTGCGGCGGCGAGCACGAACGCGCCCGTGCAGATCGACATGAGCCGGGCGCCCGGCCGGATCCGGGCGAGCGTGTCGGCGAGCTCGGGCGAGAGCCGCGCACCGCCGCCGGCCGGGTCGGCGCCGTCCGGCCCGGAGGTGTGCGACGCCGGGACCACCACCGTGTCCGCCGTCTCCAGGATCTCCGGCCCGTGCTCCACCTGGACCAGCACGTCGGAGTCCGACCGCACCAGGCCCGGGCCGCCGGGCGTGCAGGTCACCACCTCGTACAGGGGCCGGCGCTCGGCGTCGCGGGCGATGCCGAAGATCCGGTGCGGGATGCCGAGCTCGAGCGGGATGAAGCCGGGCCGGATCAGGACGGCGACGCGATGCCGGCGCGGGGCTGGAGAGGAAGGGGCCGGGGAAGCGGTGCTCTGGGCCATGTCCCGATCATATGGCCGAAACCTAGCGTTGTGTGTCCTGCGGGCCACTGGCCCGGCCCGCGGCGCCCCCGCATGCTGATCCCGTGACCCAGACAGACGTCCCCGTGCCGGCGGGCCAGAACGCCGCGCAGACCCCGGGCGCCCCGCTCCGCACGCCGCGCATCCACCCCGCCTGGTGGGTGGCCCTGGTCAGCTTCGTGACCGTCATGTGCGCCGCGGCGTTCACGGCCGCGCCCGGCCTCTTCGTGGACCCGCTCAACGCGGAGCTCGGCTGGTCGCGCGCCACCATCGGGTTCGCCGTCGGCCTCCAGTCGGTGCTCTACGGGCTCACGGCGCCGTTCGCGGCCTCCCTCATGGACCGGTTCGGCATGCGCCCCGTGGTCAGCATCGCCCTCGTGGTGATCACGGGCGGCGCCCTGTCGACCGTGTGGATGTCGGAACCCTGGCAGTTCGTGCTCGGCTGGGGGCTCCTGGTCGGCGTGGGCAGCGGCAGCATGGCGCTCGCGTTCACGGCCACCGTGACGGGGCGCTGGTTCGTGGCGCGGCGCGGCCTGGTCAGCGGCGTGCTGACGGCGGCCACGGCGTCGGGCCAGCTCGTCTTCCTGCCCCTGCTCGCGTGGATCGTCGAGAACCAGGGCTGGCGCCCGGCGTCGGTCACGGTGGCCATCGCCTCGCTCGTGGCCATCCCGCTCGTCCTGTTCCTGCTGCGCGACCACCCCGCGGACCTGGGCCTGGCGCCCTACGGCGGCACCTACGCGCCCAAGCCCGCGCCGACGCGCGGCGCGGCCCGGCGCGCCGTCACCGCCCTGTTCGACGCCGCCCGCACGGGTCCGTTCTGGCTCCTGGCCGGGGCGTTCGCGATCTGCGGGGCGACGACGAACGGGCTGGTCCGCACCCACTTCGTGCCCGGTGCGCACGACCACGGCATGCCCATCACGGTCGCCGCGAGCCTGCTCGCCGTGATCGGGGTGGTCGACGTGATCGGCACCATCGGGTCCGGCTGGCTCACCGACCGGTTCTCCCCGCGCGTGCTGCTGGGCGTCTACTACACGCTGCGCGGCGTCGCGCTGCTGTTCCTGCCGTCGCTCATGGCCCCGCACGTCGAGATGCCGATGCTGTTCTTCATCGTGTTCTACGGGCTGGACTGGGTGGCGACCGTGCCGCCGACCCTCGCCCTGTGCCGCGAGTTCTACGGCGAGGACGCGCCGATCGTGTTCGGCTGGGTGCTCGCGTCGCACCAGGTCGGGGCCGGCGTGGTGGCCTTCGCGGGCGGCCTGGTGCGGGACATGACGGGCTCGTACGACGCCGTCTGGTACGGCGCGGGCGCGCTGTGCGCGGGCGCCGCGCTGATGTCGCTGGTGATCCGCCGCGTCCGGCAGACCACCCCGGACGCGTCTGCCGCGTGAGTCCTTCGGCGGACTCGTGCGTCCGACACGTCCGGCCGCCCTGCGGACTGCCGGGGCGGCGGGCGCGGGGCGGTCGTATTCTCCCGACCATGAGCACTGCCCAGCACCCGTCCGCCGCCGGCCTCGCGCCCGCCACCGTCGTCGTCTCCGCCGGGCGCCCGGCCCGTGCGCAGGGCGGGCACATCAACCCGTCCGTGCCGCTGAACTCGACGTACGTCTCGCGCGGCGTCGTCACCCCGGACGAGCTGTCGTACGCGCGCGGGGACAACGACGCCTGGCACCCGTTCGAGGAGGCGCTCGCGGCGCTGGAGGGCGGCGCGGCCGAGGCCGGCGCGGGCGGCGCGGCCGCTCCCGCCACGGCGATCCTGTTCTCGTCCGGGATGGCGGCCGTCGCGGCCGCGTTCTCGCTGGTGCCGGACGGCGGCACGCTCGTGCTGCCGCGGCACGCCTACCAGGCGGGCCTGGTGCTGGCGCGCCAGATCTCCGAGCGGCACGGCGTGACCCTGCGGTACGTCGACATCGCGGACACGGACGCCGTGGTCGCGGCCCTGGACGGCGCGGACCTGCTGCTCGTCGAGTCGCCCACCAACCCGATGCTGGAGGTCGCCGACCTGCCCGCCGTGCTGGGCGCCGCCCGTGCGGCCGGCGTGCGCTCGGTGGTCGACAACACGTTCGCGACCCCGCTGGGCCAGCGCCCGCTGGAGCACGGCGCCGACGTGGTGCTGCACTCGGTCACCAAGTACCTGGCCGGCCACTCCGACGTCGTGCTGGGCGCGCTGGTGACGCGCGACGCCGCCCTGGCCGCCACCCTGCGCGAGCACCGCACGCTGCACGGCGCGATCGCCGGGCCGTTCGAGACCTGGCTCGCCCTGCGCGGGCTGCGCACCCTGGCGCTGCGGTTCGAGCGGGCCCAGGCGAGCGCGGCCGAGCTGGCCCGCCGCCTCGCGGAGCACCCGGAGGTCGCGGAGGTGCGGCATCCCTCGCTGCCCGGCGACCCGGGGCACGAGCGCGCGAAGGCGCAGATGAACGGGTTCGGCGCGATCATCGGCGTGCGGCCCCGACCCCGGCCGGGTGCGGGGGACGCTGAGGCCGCCGGGACGGGACCGGCCGCCGTCGAGCGGGCGGACGCCGTCGTGGACGCCGTCCGCCTGTGGCTGCCCGCCACGTCGCTCGGCGGCGTCGAGTCGATGCTGGAGCGCCGCCGCCGCTGGGGCACCGAGGCGCACACCGTCCCGGAGGACCTGCTGCGCCTGTCGGTGGGCATCGAGGACGTGGAGGACCTCTGGCGGGACCTGGACGCCGCCCTCCGCGCCTGACCCGCCGTCGGTGGCGTGCGGTTCAGCGGGCCGGTCGGACCACCTCGCTGACTCGGCATGGTTGCCACGGCGAGTCAGCGAGGTGGTGCGGGTGATACCCCGTTACTCCAGCGGGCCCAGGAGGGACTGGGCCACCGTGGAGTGGGCGGCGTCGTCGCTGGACGGGTGGAAGATGCCCGCCAGCACGTCCCGGTACAGGCGGCCCAGCTCGGAGCCGTTGAAGTACGTGGAGCCGCCGGAGACCCGCACCGCCTGGTCGACGACCTCACGGGCGGCCTCGGTGACGCGCACCTTGAGCCCGGCGGTGGCCCGGAACCAGCCCGCACCGCGGTCCAGCGTGGGATCCGCCGCGGACGCGTCGAGGTCGCGGGTGATCCCGTCGATCTGGAGCCAGACGCTGTCCTGGGCCAGTGCCATGTCGGCGATGCGGCGCCGGACGTCGGGGTCCTGCGCGTAGGTCTTGCCCGTCTTCATCGACGTGCGCTTGTTCACGGTCTCGACCGCGAGCTCCAGCGCCCGGTCCGCGATCCCCGCGTACACCGACGAGAGCAGCACCTCGAACGACGTGAAGATGCCCAGCACGTACGGGTCCAGCGACGGGCCCGGCGGCAGGAGGCGCAGCACGCGGTCGGCGGGCGCGTGGGCGCCGTCGAGCACCGTGGAGCGCGACTGGGAGGCGCGCATGCCGAGGGTGTCCCAGTCGTCGAGGATCTCGAACCCGCCGCCCTCGCGGGTGATGAAGGCGTGCACCAGGCGCGGCGCGCCGTTCCGGCCGTGGCGCAGCACGCCGGGCTTCTCGAGGCCGAGCACGCCCAGCCGCGTCCAGGCGGGGGAGTTGGACGTGAAGATCTTCCGGCCGTGGAAGGTGTACCCACCCGAGCCGTCGGGACGGGCCTCCGTGCGCGAGCCGAGGAGCACCAGGTCGTTGCCCGGCTCGGAGTAGCCGAAGCCGAATACCTCGCCCGACGCCGCCTCCCGCAGCAGCCAGTCCAGCGACGAGTCGCCGCGCTCGTGCAGGTAGCGGCCCACGCCGACCCAGACGTGGTGCATGTTCACGGCCAGCGCCGTGGCCGGCGCGTGCGCGGCCAGGCGGGCCTGCTCGTGGGCGGTCTCCTGCAGCGTGAGCCCCGTGCCGCCGAAGGCCGTGGGGACCATCGCGCCGAGGTAGCCGGACGCCTGGAGGTCGGCCAGGTCCTCGGCGAAGTAGGCGTTGTCCCGGTCGTAGTCGGCGGCACGTTCGCGAATGTCGGCGAGCAGCTCGCCGGACAGGAGATCGGTCACGTCACGAGGCTAACCCTGTGAGGGGCCGGGGCGGTGCTGGTTTTCGGCTGGAAGTGCGGTGAGTATCGCTGTTGGGTGAATTGTGCCGAGAATCGTGGGTTGCAGCCGGCGGGCGCGCACGGCCGCGTAGAGCTCGGCGGCGGCGCGCGGGTCGTTGACGTCGCGGCCGGTCAGGTCGGCGACGCGCGCCAGCCGGTTGAGCACCGTGTTGCGGTGGCAGTGCAGCGCCGCGGCGGCCCGGGTGCCGGACCCGCCGTGCTCGAACCACGCCTCGACGGTGGCCAGGAGCAGCTCCTCGTCCCGGGGGTCGCGCTCGCGGAGCCCGCCGAGGACGGCGAGGGCGAGCTCGCCGGCGCGCCCGTCGTCGGCGGCCAGCAGCGCGTCCAGCGGGCGGTCGCCGAAGCGGGAGAGCCCGGCCTGGCCCGGGGACAGGGACCGCACCGCGGTGCGGGCCTGGGCGAGAGCGGCCGGCGCCTCGGCGAGGCTGGTGAACGGGCGGCTGGCTCCGGTCCGGGTGCCCGCGGCGAGACCGGCCAGCGCCTCCTGGGCGTCCGGGGAGGTGGGGGCGGCCACGAGCGTGAGCCGGTCGCCCTCGTGGATCAGCCAGCGGGTGGTCACCCGGGCGGCGTCGGACGCCGCGGCCGGCGCCACGCCGGACCTCGGACCCCGCGCCGCACCCGCCGTCGAACCCGGCACCCCGCCCGACGCCGGACCCTGCGCCGTGACCGCGACCACCAGCATCACGTCGGCGGGCAGCCCGAGGGCGCGCCGCGCGGTCTCCAGGTCCTGGACGACGCCGGTCAGGATCCCGCGCAGCAGCTCGGTGCGGGCCATGCTCTCGCCGAAGCCGGCCGCGGCCTCCAGATGGCTCCGGACCGCGACGTTCGACGAGCGGTCGATCGCGGACCAGACCCGCGAGGAGGCCCGCAGCAGGGCGCCGGTGTCGGACGGGTGGCGCAGCCGCCGGGCGAGCTCCTCCCAGATGCGCAGCCCGGCCAGCCGGTAGGCGTCCTGGAGCAGGTCGAGCTGGATGCCCTCGGCGGCTGTGACCCGGCCGGTCTCCCGGGCAGGTGCGAGCGACGAGGTCTCACCGGCGAGGGCGGTGAGGATCTCCGCGATGTTGGCCCGGACCAGCGGTTGGACGACGGCGGCGGGGAGCCGGGTCTCGCTGTACACGGGCTCCGCGTGCAGGATGCCGTCGGCCACCTGTTCGCTCAGCAGATCCAGGGCGTCGCGGAGGTCATGACGCCCAGTCGCGGCGATGTCCGACATGCCAGGCAGCCTAGTCGCGGCGTCCCGGTTGTGCATCGAAGGTCGAAATGTAAAGGCGCGACGGGGTCTCGCCCTGGACCGGCTCCGACCCCTAGGCTATTGGAGCGCCGGTCAGCGAGGACCGGCGTGTCGGTCGAGCAGGCAGAGTGCGGTCGAAGGAGACAGCGGATGAGCGTGACGGACGCGCAGGCCACCACCGGGCGCGAGCTCGACCAGGCGGTCGACGAGCTCAAGGTCGGCGCGGAGCGGTGGGCGCAGCTGCCCGTCGCGGACCGGGCGGCGCTGTTCCGGAAGGTCCACTCCGCGGTCGTCGACGTCGCCCACGAGTGGGCCACCGTCGCGGCACGGGCGAAGCACATCGACCCGTCCGCGCCGTACGCCGGCGAGGAGTGGATGACCGGACCGTACGGGGCGCTGGAGAGCGCCGCGGCGTACGCGCGCTCCTACGAGGCCCTCGCGGCGGGCCGGTCGCCGGCCGAGGGCGTCCGGGTCGGCACGGCCCCGGGCGGCCGCGTGGCGGTCAAGGTGCTCCCGCGCACCGCCCAGGAGTGGGTGCTGTTCAACGGCTTCCGGGCCGAGGTCTGGATGCCGCCGGGCGTGGGCGAGCACCAGGTGCGCACCGAGGCGGGGCTGGGCGCCGGGAAGGTCGGCGAGTACGGCGGGGTCGGGCTCGTGCTGGGCGCCGGCAACATCTCGTCGATCGCCCCGCTGGACGCGTTCTACGAGCTGGTGGCGCACAACCGCGCCTCCATCGTGAAGCTCAACCCCACCTTCGGCGCGCTGCTCGACGTGTACCGCCGCGCGCTCGCGCCCTTGATCGAGGTCGGCGCGGTCCGGGTCGTCACCGGGGACGGCGCCGTCGGGGCTTACCTGACACGGCACCCCGGCATCGACAAGGTGCACATCACCGGCTCCGCCGCGACGCACGACGCGATCGTGTGGGGCACCGGTGACGAGGCCGAGCTGCGCCGGGCGGCCGACGACCCCCGGCTCACGGTGCCGATCACGAGCGAGCTGGGCGGCGTCGCGCCGGTGATCGTGGTGCCCGGGCGGTGGAGCGCCGCCGACCTGCGGTTCCAGGCCGAGCACCTGGTCTCGATGCGGCTGCACAACGCGGGCCACAACTGCATCGCGGGCCAGGTCGTGGTGCTGTCGGCGGACTGGCCGCAGAAGGACGACTTCCTCGCCGAGCTGCGCGCCGCGCTCGCGCGGATGCCCGCCCGCGACCCCTGGTACCCCGGCACGGCGGCCAAGGTCGCCCGCGCCGACGACACGCACCCGGACGCCGAGCACCTGGCCGGCCGGATCCTGATGGAGGTGGCCGCGGGCGACCCGGCGTGCTCCGACGAGTACTTCGCGCCCGTGCTGGCGTGGACGCAGCTGGCGGGCACGGGCGCCGAGTTCCTGCGCGCCGCCGTCGGGTTCGCCAACGACTCCCTGTACGGCACCCTGGGCGCCAACGTGGTGGTGCGGCCGCAGGACCGCCGGGCGATGGGGGCCGCGTTCGACGACACGATTGCCGACCTGCGCTACGGCACCGTCGCGATCAACGCGTGGACCGGCGTGGGCTTCCTCCTGCCGGGCGCGACGTGGGGCGCGTTCCCGGGGCACACGGTGGCCGACGTCGGCTCGGGGATCGACGTGGTGCACAACGGGAACCTGCTGTCCGGACCCGAGCGGACCGTCGTGACCGGGCCGTTCCGCCCGTTCCCGCGCAGCGTGCTGCACGGCGAGCTCTCGCTCTTCCCGAAGCCGCCGTGGTTCAGTGGTTCCCGGAGCGTGACGGACACGGGCCGGCAGCTCACCCGCTACGCGGCGGCGCCGTCGTGGGGGCGGCTGGTGCCGGTCCTGCTCGCCGCGTTCCGTGCCTGACGAACCGAGGGAGACCGACGATGGTGATCCGCAGCCCGCTGCCCGACGTGGAGATCCCGCCCGTCAGCGTGTACGAGTACCTGTTCGGCACGATCACGGACGCGGAGCTGGAGCGTGTCGCGGTGGTCGACGGCGTCAGCGGGGCGGCCACCACGTTCCGCGCCCTGCGCGACCAGATCGACGCGGTGGCGGGAGCCGTGGCGGCGCGGGGGTTCGGGGTGGGTGACGTCGTCGCCCTGCACGCGCCGAACGTCCCGGCCTACGTGACGGTGTTCCACGGCCTGCTGCGCGCCGGGGTCACCGTGACCACCGTCAACGCGCTGTCCAGCGCGCCGGAGATCACCAAGCAGCTCGCCGACTCCGGCACGCGGCTCATGATCACCGTCTCGGCGCTGCTCGCCGCGGGGGAGGACGGGGCCCGGGACGCGGGCCTGCGCGACGACCAGATCGTGGTGCTGGACGGCGCGGAGGGCCGCACCTCCCTGGCCGACCTGCTCGCCGACCCGCGCCCCGCCCCCGACGTGACGTTCGACCCGGCGACGCACCTCGCGGTGCTGCCGTACTCGTCGGGCACGACGGGCCGCCCCAAGGGCGTGATGCTCACCCACACCAACCTGGTGGCGAACGTGGCGCAGTCCATGGCCATCGGCGTGGGGTCGGACGACGTGGTGCCGTGCGTGCTGCCGTTCTTCCACATCTACGGCATGACGGTGCTGCTCAACCTGGCCCTGCGCACCCGCGCCCGGCTCGTGACGCTGCCCCGGTTCGACCTGGCCCAGTACCTGGGCGTGATCCAGGAGCACCGGGCGACCTTCCTGTTCGTGGCGCCGCCCATCGCGCTCGCGCTGGCGAAGCACCCGCTGGTCGACTCCTACGGCGTCTCCAGCGTGCGGGCCGTGCTGTCGGGGGCCGCGCCGTTCGGCGAGGGCCTCGCGGGGGCCGTGCGCGACCGGCTCGGCAAGCACGTGCGGGTGCTGCAGGGCTACGGCATGACTGAGATGTCACCCGTCTCGCACTGCATCCCGTTCGACCGCGCGGACATCCCGTCCGGGTCGGTGGGGCTGCTCGTGGCGGGCATGGAGGCCAGGATCGTCGACCCGGCGACGGGCGCGGAGATCGAGCAGCCCGCCGACGGCGTCTCCGGACCCGGCGAGCTGCTGTGCCGCGGGCCGAACGTGATGGTCGGCTACCTCGGCAACCCGGAGGCGACGGCGGCCACCCTGGAGGCGGACGGGTTCATGCACACGGGGGACATCGTCACGGTCGACTCCGGCGGCGTGTTCCAGGTCGTGGACCGGCTCAAGGAGCTCATCAAGTACAAGGGCTACCAGGTGCCGCCCGCGGAGCTGGAGGCGCTGCTGCTGTCCCACCCGCAGATCGCGGACGTCGCCGTGATCGGGCTGCCCGACGAGGAGGCCGGCGAGATCCCGAAGGCGTTCGTCGTGCCGGTGGCCGGGGCGTCGCTGACCGAGGCCGAGGTCATCGCGTTCGTCGCTGAGCAGGTGGCCCCGTACAAGAAGGTGCGCTCGGTCGAGTTCATCGAGGCCGTGCCCAAGTCGGCGTCGGGCAAGATCCTGCGCAAGGACCTGCGGACGACGGCGGGGTAGCCGCGCGGGCCGGCCCGCTCTCCGGATGCCGACCGGGTGCGCCGGTGCCACGATCGAGGCACCAGACACGGGTGCGGACACGGGGAGCGGCCATGGCAGACTCCCCGCACCGGGGCCGGGTGCTCGGCGCGCTCGTCCCCGAGAGCCAGCGGCGGGACCTGCCCGAGGTCACCGACCGGCTCGACCTCGACAGCGGCGACACACGCGCCAAGCGGTCCGCCTTCTGGGTCATGCTGGTGCTGTCCGGGACGATCGCGGTCTCCGGCGTCGCCACGGACTCGACGGCCACGGTCATCGGCGCCATGATCATCGCGCCGCTCTCGACGCCGATCCTCGGGATCGGGCTCGGCATCGTCACGGGGCGGCGCCGCCGGATCGTGCGGTCCATCGCGTACGTGCTCGGCGGTATGGCCGTCGTCGTCGTGCTCGGCCTGCTCGTGGCGCTCGCGCTGCCCGCGACGTCGGACGTCACGTCCAACTCCCAGGTGACGGGGCGCACCTCGCCCGGTGTGGGAGACCTCGTCGCGGCCTTCGCCACGGGGTTCGCCGGGGCGATCGCGCTCGCGCGCCGGGACCTCGCCGACGTGCTGCCGGGCATCGCCATCGCCATCTCGCTCGTCCCGCCGCTGGGCGTGGTGGGCGTGTGCCTCGGCCAGGGTCAGGCCTCGCTCGCGCTCGGCGCGCTGCTGCTGTTCGTCTCGAACGCCGTCGCCCTCGTCATCGCGGCGACCGTGGTGTTCTCGGGCGTCGGGTACGTCCAGGACGCCCGCGAGGCGCGGCAGGGGTCGCCGGCCCCACGGCGGCGGACGGCGGTGGTCGTCGCGCTCGTCGCGGTGCTGGTGGTCGCCGTCCCGATGGTGGCGAACACGGCGCAGGCGGCGCTCGCGGAGCTCTGGCTGAGCCAGGTCCGCACGGCCGCGCAGGAGTGGGCGGGGCCCGACGCAGAAGCCACCGTCGAGGACGTGTCCTGGCAGGCCCAGGACCTGGTCGTCGAGGTGCGCAGCCCGGACGCCGTGCCCGACGTCGCGCCGCTGCAGGAGCGGGTGGACGCCATAGTCCCCTGGCAGCCGGAGGTGGTCGTGCTGCACACCGTGGGCGAGCGGCTCGCGACGTCGGACGGCGGGTGAGCCGGTGGTGGGGCAGGGCGGGGTACGACGGCGTCCGGCGGCGCGCCGTTCCGGTAGGGTCGGGCGCGATGTCGCACCACACTCCTGAACCAGCCTCCGCCGGGGATTCGACGAACCTCGTGCCGACGCCGGGCGCTGCCCGCAAGACCCGCGTCGTGATCCTGTTCGGCGGCCGCTCCGGCGAGCACGGGATCTCCGTCGCCACGGCCGGCGGCGTCATGGGCGCGATCGACCGCTCGAAGTACGAGGTGGTGCCCGTCGGCATCACCCCGAACGGGCAGTGGGTCATCGCGGCCGACGAGCCCGAGCGCTGGGCGATCACCGACGGCAAGGCGGCCGAGGTGCCGGCGTCGGCCGCCGAGGTGGTGCTCCCGCTGACCGTGGGCGACTCCGCGCTGCGCGTGCTGGAGCCGGGCCAGGCCCCGTCCGCCCTGGCGGACGTCGACGTGGTGTTCCCGCTGCTGCACGGGCCGTACGGCGAGGACGGGACAGTCCAGGGCCTCCTGGAGCTCGCCGACGCGCGGTACGTCGGGTCCGGGGTGCTGGCGTCCGCCGTCGGCATGGACAAGCACTTCATGAAGATGGTGCTCGCCGGCCACGGCCTGCCGATCGGACCGTACGCCGTCATCAAGCCGGGCGACTGGGACGACCGCCGGGACGTCGTGCTGCAGACGATCGAGCCCCTGGGCCTGCCCCTGTTCGTCAAGCCGGCCCGCGCAGGCTCGTCGCTCGGCGTCTCCCGCGTGGACTCGCTGGACGAGCTGGACGCCGCCGTCGCCGAGGCGCGCCGGCACGACCCCAAGGTGATCGTCGAGGCGGGCATCGTGGGTCGCGAGATCGAGTGCGCGGTGCTCGGCGGCCGCGGCGGGGAGCGCCCGCGGGCCTCCCTGCCGGGCGAGATCGTGGTCACCGACGAGACCAAGAACGGCTTCTACGACTACGAGGCCAAGTACTTCGACGAGTCCGCGGTGCAGCTGACCTGCCCGGCCGACCTGCCGGACCACGTCATCAAGGAGGTCCAGGAGATCGCCGTGCGGACCTTCGAGGCCGTGGGCGCCGAGGGCCTCTCCCGCGTGGACGTGTTCGTCACCCCCGACGACGAGGTGGTCGTCAACGAGATCAACACCATGCCGGGCTTCACGCCGTTCTCGATGTACCCGCGCATGTGGGACGCGTCCGGCGTGCCCTACCCGGAGCTGATCGACGAGCTGATCCAGCTCGCCCTCGAACGGCCCACCGGCCTGCGCTGATCGCCTGTACTCTGCCTCTCACCACCACTGTCCGGAATGTCGGACAGAGGCTCTGAGGAGGCAGGATGGGGCGCGGGCCGCGCTACAAGTACGCCATGCGTGAGGTTCGGGTCGCCAACGGCGTGCTCACCGTCGGGCTCACCACCTTCGCGCTGAGCAACGTCATGCGGGTCGAGGTGGTCGGTGTGGCCAAGCCCCAGCCGATCGGGCCCTGGGTGAACCAGGTGGCCTACCCGTTCGCCATCGTCGCCGTGGTCATGCTGCTGCTGCGCCTGGTCGGTGCCGAGGTGCCGTGGGAGGCCGTCGTCGCCATGGCATGCGCGGGGGTCGCCTGGCCCGCCGCGCGGCTGTGGCAGGTCAGCGGGTTCTGGCAGCCCCTGTGGCGGTACCCCGTCTACGCCCTGGAGATGATCACCGCGACCCAGCACGTGCACCGGATCTGCGCGCACGACTCCCGGCACCTCGCGGCGCTGGCGGAGCTGCTGGGCGCAGCGATGAAGAACCCTGGTATCAGCTACACCGGGACCATCCAGGTGATCTCGAACGCCGACGCCCTGCACACGCTGGCGACCGGCAAGGAGTCGATGGTGCGCTGACCCGTTCAGCGCACGGTGGGGTGCGGGTCCAGGCCGAACCGCACCAGCAGCGAGGACACGAGGTCCTCGTGCAGCGCCACGTGGTCGCCGAACGCGAACTCCTGGTGCCCGTAGACGGCCATGCACTGCAGGCCGTAGACCTGCCGCCAGCTCGTCACCATGAGGTGGGCGATGCCGAGCGGCAGGTCCTGCCCGCCCACGGCGTCGCGGTACCGGCGCACCTGCTCGGCCAGCTCGGGGTCGAGCTCGTCGTCGGCCGGGCGGGGGACGCCGGAGGCGGCCAGCTCGCGGAACAGCGGTACGTAGTGGCCGCCGATCATCTCCGCCATGCGGCGCTGGAGGTCGTGGCTCTCGGGCAGCTCCGAGCTGATGCCCGAGCCGATGACCAGGTCGAACTCCGCCGGGTTCCGGACCGCCCAGTCCAGGGAGGCCCGGGTCGAGGCGACCAGCGCCGCGGCGACGTCGCCGGGCTCCTGCCGGGCGACGGCGGCGCCGAGCGTGTCCAGCACCTCCTCGACGATCAGCTCGCAGAGCTGCGCGATGACGTCCTGCCGGTTCTCGAAGTGCCGGTACAGCGCGGGCGGCGTGACGCCGACCTCCTTGGCGATCGCGGCCATCGTGAGCTTGCTCAGGCCGTGCTGCCCGGCGATCTGGTGGCGGGCCGCGTCGAGCACCTCGCGGTGCAGCTCGTCACGCAGGCGCTCCCGCCGGGACTGGACGGGCGGGTCCGCATCGACGGTCGCCGGCTGCCCCGTGGCGGGCCGTTCTGTCACGGCAGGGCTCACTGACACTCCTTCGTGGCAGGTACCTGGGTCACGGCATCGGCGAGGTCGGCGATGAACGACGTCGAGTGGTTGTCCGTGACCGCGGGCGGGACGATCACCTCGACCGCGGGGTCGCGGCCGTAGGTGACGAACGACCAGGTGCCCTCGTCGTCGGTCGTGACGATCCAGTCGACGGTGGTCCCGTCGCCCGAGTCCACGTGCTGGCAGTCCCCGGACGGGCCGAGCTGCTCCACGCCGCAGCGCATCGTCACGGCGCCGCCCGGCTCGCCCCAGGCCGCCGTGGCCTGGGCGTCGGTCGGCACCTTGGGCAGGTCCTCGCCGAGCTCGTCGGGCACGGCGAGCAGCACCTCCGCGCACAGCGGGTCGGCGGCGTCGGGCGCGACCTCCACCCCGATCGTCCGCGCGCAGCCGCCCAGGGCCACGGCGGTGAGGGCGGCGGCGGCCAGCACGGCGACGGTCCGGGGGGTGACGATTCGGGCGGGAAGCACGGAGATACGTTACCCGCCTGGGGAGCGTGCCCGCCCTCGGCGCCCGCCGGGTGCCGGGCGCCGAGGGCGGCCCAGGGTGCCGGACCCGGCATCGTTGCGGCCCCCGCGCGCCGGGCCGGATGCCGCGCCGGAGCGGGGCGGCACCTTAAGGTCTTCCAGTGACCCGCGTCCGTGACCTCTCCGAGGAGCAGATCCTCGAACGCATCCTCCCCCTGCTGCCCCGGGGGAGCGCCACGCTGCTCGGCCCGGGCGACGACGCCGCGGTGCTCGCCGCGCCCGACGGACGGTTCGTGGTCTCCACGGACGTGCTCGTCGAGGACCGCCACTTCCGCGCGCGCTGGTCCACGGGGTACGACGTCGGACGGCGCGCCGCCGCGCAGAACCTCGCCGACATCGCGGCGATGGGTGCCCGGCCGACCGCGCTGGTCACGTCCCTGGTGGTGCCCGGCGACACCGACGTGGAGTGGGTGACGGGGCTGGCCCGGGGACTGGCCGACGGCTGCGCGCCCGCCGGTGCGGGCGCCGTGGGCGGCGACCTGTCCGGCGGTCCCTGCCTGGTCGTGAGCGTCACCGTGCACGGTGACCTGGAGGGACGCCCACCGGTGCTCCGGTCGGGCGCGCGGCCGGGCGACGTCGTCGCGCACGCGGGGGTGCGCGGGTGGTCGGCCGCCGGGCTGGCGCTCCTGGAGGCGGGTCTGGTCAAGGAGCCGCCGTCCCCGGTGCCGCTGGAGGTCAGCGAGGGTGTGCTGCTCGAGGACGCCTGGGAGCGGCTGGTGTCCGCGCACCTGCGGCCCGAGCCGCCGCTCGCCGCGGGTGTCGCGGCCGCCGAGGCCGGGGCGACGGCGATGCTCGACCTCTCCGACGGTCTGCTCCGCGACGCCGGGCGGCTCGCCGCCGCGAGCGGCGTGCGGATCGACTTCGACGCCGGGGCATTCCCCGCCGACCGGGAGGAGCTGCGCTCGGCGGCCCGGGCAGTCGCCGCGGCGTCGGGCCTGGGCGACCCCGGGTGGGGGCCCGGCCGGTCCGACGTCGACGGTGTGCTCGACGGCTGGATCTGGGGCGGGGGAGAGGACCACGGGCTGCTCGCCACGTTCCCCGCGGACGTGCCGCTGCCGGCGGGCTGGTCCGCCGTCGGGCGGGTGCTCGATGCCCAGGCGGGGAGCGCCGGCGCTCCCGCCGTCACGATCGGCGGCGCGGAGCCCGACGTCGGACCGGGCTGGGACCACTTCCGGGCGTGAGGTCGGCAGATCCCTGCGAGGTCGTGACTCTGCATCGAGATCGGTCCAGCCCTGTGCCGACTGTGATGCCGACTGCCGACCGCGATGCACGGTGCCGACCTCGCCGGCCGCAGATGTCGGTGCGGAGTGCCGAGCTCAGCGCTTGCGGAACCGGAGCTGCGTGAGCGGCTGGCCGCCGATCTCGTCGATGCGCTCGGTGCCGTCGTGCAGGAAGCCGTGCCGCCGGTAGAAGTGCTGCGCGCGCTCGTTGCCCTCCAGGATCCAGAGCGTCACGGAGCCCGAGTGCAGGCCGTCGAGCACGGTGCGCATGAGGTCGCGCGCCACGCCGCTGCCCCAGGCGCGCGGGTGCAGGTAGATGGCGTAGATCTCCAGGTCACCCGGTTCGGCGTCCTCGTCGCGCGACGGCCCCACGCTGGTGAACCCGACGGGTCCGCTCTCGTCCTCGGCGACGAGCACAGTGGTGTCTCGCGCGGTCACTGCCGCCGTCCACTGCCCGGCGCGGTCGGTGATGTCGAGCGAGGCCAGGTAGGAGTCGGACAGGATCTCTGAGTAAGCACCACGCCAAGAGGCGATGTCGACACGAGCGATAGCTTCGGCGTCGGTCGTCGTTGCTGGGCGGATGGTCACGTCTTCCGGTGCCATCATGACCTTACCTTTTCACCGTGCGGGGCCTTGCGCAACCACTTCTTTGGTACCAGATGAAGGTCTGGAACGCCGAAAACGCCCGCCGGGCGAACCGGCGAGCGTCTTCGTCAAGCATGTGCGGGTCGCGTCAGCGACCCGGCTGCGGCAGCGTCAGGCCGAGACCTTGCGCGTGACCTTGCCGGCCTTGAGGCAGGAGGTGCACACGTTGACGCGCTTGGGAGTCCCGCCCACGATCGCGCGGACGCGCTGGATGTTCGGGTTCCAGCGGCGCTTGGTGCGGATGTGGGAGTGCGAAACGCTGTGCCCGAAGCCCGGGCCCTTGCCGCAGACGTCGCAGTTGGCAGCCACGGTGTCTCCTGAATGTCGTGCACGCCGGTGCATAACGACAGCACGACGTGATGGTGGTCTAAGGGAACGCCTGGAGACTTCGGAGCAATCAACGCTTCTTGGCGTTCCAGGCAACTTCGACAGAGTACCTGATGGCGGGCCGCGCCCTCAAACCGTAGCCGCGGGGTGGTGCGTCACACCGGCCGGACCGGGCGGCTGCCCACAGGCCTGCGGACTGCCGGACGCAATCGTCTCACCCGCTCGGTACGGTGGGATCCGTCCGAGCGGGTGCCCGGGCAGCCGCTCGTTCGTGGCACGAGCGTTCGTGACACCAGGTGCAGGAGGGCAGAGCGTGACCGACGTCGACAGCGGCAGCCGGACGGCTGAGCCGGGTCCCCAGGCGTACCCGTCCGGGGCCGGGCTCGACGACCCAGGCGTCGTGCGCGCCTGGGCGCGCGGGGCCACGGCGGCGCTGCGCCGCGAGCGCGCGGCGATCGACCGGGTCAACGTCTTCCCGGTGGCGGACGCCGACACCGGCACCAACCTCTACCTGACTCTCCGCGAGGGCGACCGGGCGGTCGCCGCGGCACCCGCGGACGCCACGGGACCGCGGCTCCTGGCCATGCTCGCCCGGGCGGCGCTGCTGGGTGCGCGCGGCAACTCCGGCGTGATCCTCAGCGAGTGGCTGCGCGGGCTGGCCGTCGCCGCCCGGCGCGGTGGCACCACGGCGGACCTGCTCACGCGCGCTGCGGCGTCCGCCCGGTCCGCGGTGGCGGAGCCCGCCGAGGGCACCATCCTCTCGGCCGCCGACGCCGCGGGGGCGGCCGCGCGCGCCGCCGGACCCGACGCCGGGCCGCTGCCCGTCGTGACCGCCGCGGCGGCCGCCGCCCGGGCGTCCGCACGGGCCAGCCGGGACGAGCTCGACGTGCTGCGCACCGCGGGCGTGCTCGACGCCGGGGCGCTGGGCCTGGTCCTCGTGCTCGACGCGCTCGTCGTCGCGGCGGCGGGAGCGACGGCCGGTGCGGCGGCCGGTGCGGCGACCGGTGCAGCGGGAGCCGGCGGACCGGCCGCCGCCGACCCGGCCGCGGGCGGAGTGTCAGTGGTGCGCGGCAGCATGGACGCCGTGACCCTGGACCAGCTTCTCGACGCCGGTGCGCTGCCGAGCGCGCCGGACCCGGCGGCGACCGCAGACGGCGAGGCCGAGCCGCACGGTGCCGGCTCCGGCGCCCTCGAGCTCATGTTCGTCCTCACCGGCCCCGCCGGCGAGCAGGCCGACACCGTCGCCGCCGGGCTGCGCGGCGCCCTGGCGGAGGTGGGCGACTCCGTGGTCGTCGTCGGCGGGGACGCGGGGACCGGCACGGCGGTCTGGCAGGCCCACGTGCACACCGACCACCTCGACCGGGCGCTCGCGATCGCGGCCGGCGCCGCGCGGGCGGGCACGCTCGCGCAGGTGCACGTGCGGCACCTCGCGGCGGCCGGCCAGCACGAGTGGGGCGTGGTGGCGGCGACGTCGGCGCCCGGGCTGGCCGGGGAGCTCGCGCGCGCGGGGGCCGTCGTCCTCCTCACGGGCGGGGTCGGCGCCACCGTCGAGGCCCTGGTGGCCGACGACGTCGAGCGGGCCGCCGCCTCGACCGGCGCCCGGCGCGTGCTGCTCCTGGGGGCACCCGAGGTGACCGCCGGGCCCGGCGCGCACCTCGACGTCGACGAGCTGATCACCGTGCCGTCGGCCACCGACGTCCACGCCGTCGTGGCGCTGGCGGCTCTCGGCACGCTGCTGCCGGTCGGACTGCCGGACCAGGCCGGCGACCCCGTCGACGCGCACGCCGCCGTGGCCGACGCCCTCGCCGGGCTGACCGTCCACGCGACGTCCGCCGCGGCCGCCGTCGGCGTGCTGGAGGGGGCCGCCGGGCCCGAGACCACCGTGGTGACGGTGCTGCTCGACGCCGGCGTGCCCGCCGACCTGCCCGACCGGCTCGCCGCCGCCCTAACCGGGCGCGCGCCGGACGCCGAGCTCGTCGTCCTGGCGACCGGCCGAGCGGGTGACGGGGTGCAGCTCGGCGCGGAGGCCGCCGCGCCGGAACCGGAGGCAGGCGCATGAGCGAACGGGTGGACGAGCGCCTGGATCGGGCGTTCGACAAGCGGACCGCGACCGCCCTGGGCAAGCTCGGGCTGCAGACCGTGGGCGACCTGCTGGGCCACTACCCGCGCCGGTACGCCGACCCGGGCGCGCTCACGGACATCGCGGCCCTCGAGGTGGGCGAGCACGTGACGATCCTCGCGCGGGTCGAGCAGGCCACCGTGCGGCCCATGCGCAACCGCAACGGAGCGCTCATGGAGGTGGTGGTCACCGACGGCACCAGCCGGCTGTCGCTCACCTTCTTCGGCAAGCACCGCGGCTCGCTCTACAACCACGAGAAGCGCCTGGTCCCGGGCGCGAAGGGCCTGTTCACGGGCACCGTCGGCCTGTACCGCGGCACGCGCCAGCTCACGCACCCGGACTTCACGTTGATGGGCGAGGAGTCCGACCTCGACAGCGACGAGGCGCTGCTGGAGCACGCCACCAAGCCCATCCCGATCTACCCGGCCGCCGCGGGCATCCCGAGCTGGAAGGTCCAGGGCGCGCTGCGCGTCGTGCTGGACACGCTGACCGACGCCGACGTGCCGGACCCCGTGCCCGACGAGGTGCGGCAGCGCCAGGGGCTGCCGGGACGGGCCGCCGCCCTGCGCAGCCTGCACCGGCCCGCGACGCTGGAGGAGGCCTACCGGGCCCGGCACCGCATGCGGTTCGAGGAGGCGTTCGTGCTGCAGGCCGCGCTCGCGCAGCGCCGCGCCCGCACCGCCGCCGAGGACGCGACCGCCCGTCCGCCGCTGCCGGCGGGGCAGCCGAGCATCCTCGCGGACTTCGACGCGGCGCTCCCGTTCGCGCTCACCGACGGCCAGCGCCAGGTCGGCGACGAGATCGCGGCCGAGCTCGCCCGGCCCCGCCCGATGCACCGGCTGCTGCAGGGCGAGGTCGGCAGCGGCAAGACGGTGGTCGCGCTGCGGGCCATGCTCCAGGTGGTCGACGTCGGCGGCCAGGCGGCCCTGCTCGCCCCCACGGAGGTGCTCGCCGCGCAGCACGCCCGCACCCTGCGCGCCCTCCTGGGCCCGCTGGCCGACGGCGGCACGCTGTTCGGTGCCGAGCGCGCGGGCGCCAGCACCCGCGTGGCGCTGCTGACCGGGTCGCTCGGCGCGAAGGCCCGCAAGGAGGCGCTCCTGCAGGCCGCGAGCGGGGAGGCCGGGATCGTGGTCGGCACGCACGCGCTGCTGTCGGAGCAGGTGCAGTTCGCCGACCTGGGCCTCGTCGTGGTGGACGAGCAGCACCGGTTCGGCGTCGAGCAGCGGGACGCGCTGCGCGCCAAGGGGCGCGTGTCGCCGCACCTCCTGGTCATGACCGCCACGCCCATCCCACGCACCGTCGCGATGACGGTGTTCGGCGACCTGGAGACGTCGTCCCTCACGGAGGTGCCGGCCGGGCGTGCGGGCATCACGACCGTCGCGGTGCCCGCGGGGAACGTCCGCTGGACCGACCGCACCTGGGCCCGCGTGCGCGAGGAGGTCGACGCCGGCCGCCGCGCCTACGTCGTGTGCGCGCGGATCCACCCGGACGAGGAGAGCGACGACAAGAGCGGCGCGAGGACCAAGGCCCCGGCCAAGGACTTCGACGACGTGCCCGAGTTCCTCGACCCCGCCGACCCCGGCGTCGCGGGCGCGGCGGACCGCCCGCCGCTTCGCGCCGTGCTCGAGGTGGTCGAGGAGCTGCGCTCGCGTCCGGAGCTCGCCGGGATCGAGGTCGGTGTGCTGCACGGGCAGATGCCGCCGGACCAGAAGGACGCCGCCATGGCCGCCTTCGCCTCCGGGGCCGCACCCGTGCTCGTCTCCACCACGGTGGTCGAGGTGGGCGTGGACGTCCCCGAGGCCACCGCCATGGTGATCTTCGACGCCGACCGGTTCGGCATCTCCCAGCTCCACCAGCTTCGCGGCCGGGTCGGCCGCGGCAGCGACCCGGGCCTGTGCCTCCTGGTCTCCGACGCGGAACCGGGCACGCCCGCCTTCGCCCGGCTGGAGGCCATGACGCAGACCACCGACGGCTTCAAGCTCGCCAACCTCGACCTGGAGCTGCGCAGCGAGGGCGACGTGCTCGGCGCCGCGCAGTCCGGCCGGGCCAGCTCGCTGCGCCTGCTCCGCGTCGTCAAGGACGCCGGGCTCATCGAGGAGGCCCGCACCGCGGCCGCCGACGTCGTGGCGGCGTCCCCCGACCTCACCGAGTTCCCGGAGCTCGCGCGCGCCATCCGCGCGCAGCTCGACGAGGACCAGGAGGAGTTCCTGGAGCGCACGTGACCCGCTGACCTGGTCGGACGGCCGGATCCGGGGCACGGCTCACCACGAACGGGATGACCCACTCCTTACGCCCGAAACATACAACCGATAGAGTCCCCGCCCGTGACGGTCGATGCGAGGCACGCGATCCACACGGGCAGGCCCGCGAAGACCGCGTGGCAGCGCGGGAGACTGCTCGCGCTCGGATCCGTCCTGGTCGCCCTGCTCCTCGTGGGCCACGAGTACGTGCCCAACCGCTGGGGAAACCTCGGCAGCCTCGTCCAGTCCTTCCTGCCCTGGCTCGGCCTCGCGGTGCCGCTCGGCATCCTCGCGGCGCTGCTGCGGCGGTCGGCGCTCGCGGTCCTCGCCGTCCTGCTGCCGCTCGCGGCCTGGATCTGGGTCTTCCTGCCGCAGATCCGTGCCGAGGCCACGCCGCCGGGCGACCTGACGGTGGTGCAGCACAACGTGAGCGACACCAACACCGACATCGAGGGCACCGCCGAGGTGCTGCTCGCGGCCGAGCCCGACGTCGTCACGCTCACCGAGGTGTCCGACACGACGGCGGACCAGTTCACGCAGGCGTTCGCGGAGACCCTGCCGCACCACGAGACCCAGGGCACCGTCGGGATCTGGTCCCGGTACCCGCTCAAGGGGGCGCAGGCCGTGGACATCCGGCCCGAGGGCGTGGACGCCTCCTGGGACCGCGGCCTGCGCGTGGTCATCCAGCGGGAGGGCGCTGGCGTCGCGCTGTTCGTCGCGCACCTGCCGTCCGTCCGGTTCGGCACGGGCGGCTTCGAGACGGAGCCGCGCAACGCGAGCGGCCTGCGGCTCGCGGAGGCGGTCGACGCCGAGCAGACGGAGACGGTGATCGTGGCGGGGGACCTGAACGCGGTCCTGGCCGACGACGCGATCGCGCCGCTGACCAACCTCGTCACCGCGCCGACCACCGGCTTCGAGTTCACCTACCCCGCGGCGTTCCCGGTGGCGCAGATCGACCACGTCCTGGCCCGCGGCGCGACCGTGACGGACGTCCGCACCCTGCCCCGCACGGCCAGCGATCACCGCCCGATCGTCGCCCACGTCGACACCCCCTGGTCCTGACGCGGGCGGGTTAGGGTCGGGGGCGTGACCAGGATCGTTGCGGGGTCGGTGGGCGGGCGGTCCATCGCGGTGCCCGCGAAGGGCACCCGCCCCACCAGCGACCGTGTCCGCGAGGCGATCTTCTCCCGGCTGGAGCACCTCGACGTGCTCGACGGCGCCCGCGTGCTCGACCTCTACGCCGGCTCCGGCGCGCTCGGGCTGGAGGCCGCCAGCCGCGGCGCGGTGTCGGTGACCCTCGTGGACAGCGCGCGTGCCGCGGCCGACGTCGCACGCAAGAACGTCGCCACCCTCGGCCTGGCCGGGGTGCGCGTCACCACGGAGAGCGCCGAGCGGTACGCGGCGGCGCTCGCGGGCCGGGTGGCCGGCGGCGGGGCGGGCCCGGGCGGCGCCGCGGCCGCCGGCCTCGTCGGCGCCGCCGGCGGGCTGGACCTCGTGTTCCTCGACCCGCCGTACGACCTCGCCGAGGACGAGCTCGCCGTCGTCCTGACACACCTCGCGACGCCGGGGGTGCTCGCCGACGGCGCCGTCGTGGTCGTCGAGCGGTCGACCCGCACCCCGGAGCCGGCCTGGCCGGCCGGCCTGGCCCCGTTCGCGCGCAAGGACTACGGCGAGACGGCGGTCCACTACGCGGAGCCGTCAGGCACCGCGCCCGAGGACGAGGGTCCCGCGCCGTCGGATAGCGTGGGCGCGTGACCATCGTCGTCTGCCCCGGGTCGTTCGACCCCATCACGCTCGGCCACCTCGACGTGGTCCGCCGCGCCACCACGATGTTCGACGACGTGGTGGTCGGCGTCGCGAAGAACCCCGGCAAGTCCGGCCTGCTGGACCTGGAGACGCGCGCCGGGCTCGTGCGCGCGGCCCTGGCGTCCGCGGCCGGGGCCGAGCCGGAGCTGGCCCGGGTGCGGGTCGCCGTCGTGCCCGGGCTGCTCGTGGACTTCTGCCGGGAGATCGGCGCGGTCGCCGTCGTCAAAGGCCTGCGCGGCGGCGCGGACTTCGACGCCGAGCAGCCGATGGCGCTCATGAACCGGCACCTGTCGGGCGTCGAGACGATCTTCCTGCCGGGCGACCAGCGGTACGCGCACGTCGCTTCGTCGCTGGTCAAGGACATCGTGCGGCACGGTGGACCGGTCGACGACCTGGTCCCGGCGGGAGTGACGGAGGCCCTGCGGGCCGCGCTGGGGCAGCCCGCCGCGGGCTCGTGAGCCCTGTCACTCCGCACGGGCGCGCGTGCCGCCCGTTCCATGTCGTAGGATTGCTTTTTGGCCCCTGGCGTCAGCCTCCTCTGCGTGGCTGAGAGCCGGTCCACCCCCCTCATCGTCCATCCGGACGCTGTCCTCGTTCTGCCCTCATCGGAGCCTGTTATCTCCCGCGAACCGAAATCGCCGCTCGTGCTCGACACGCACGAGCTCTCTCGGCGTGCCGGAACGATGCGTACGCACAGCGCGACCGTGCAGGCGCCGTCGGACCTCGGCACCGCCGTGATCGGTATCCCGGAAGGCTCTGACCTGGAGCTGGACCTTAGGCTCGAGTCCGTGATGGAGGGCGTGCTGGTCTCCGGCACCGTCCGCGGCACGGTCAAGGGCGAGTGCAGCCGCTGCCTCGACGACATCTCCCGTGAGATCACGGTCGACGTCACCGAGCTGTTCGCCTACCCCGAGAAGGCCGCTGCGTCGGCCAAGGCGGGGGACGTCGACGTGGAGGACGAAGAGTCTGTCCTGAACGAGGACGACATGGCAGACCTGGAGCCCTCGCTTCGGGATTCGGTCGTGACTGCACTACCATTTCAACCGTTGTGCCGGGAGGACTGCCCGGGCCTGTGCTCCGAGTGCGGAGCGCGCCTGGCGGATGACCCCGGTCATCACCATGACGTGGTCGACCCTCGTTGGTCGGCGCTACAGAGCATGCTCGAACCTACGAGCGTGTCGGACGAGACGAAAGAGAGCTAGCCGTGGCTGTTCCGAAGCGCAAGATGTCGCGCAGCAACACCCGTGCGCGTCGCTCGCAGTGGAAGACCACCGCAGCGACCCTCACGACCTGCCCGCAGTGCCAGGGCAACAAGCTGCCCCACACGGCGTGCCCGACGTGCGGTACCTACAAGGGTCGCACCTACCGCGACGCCCTGAAGACCGTTCACGCGGGCTGACGTGGCCAAGGGCGGGACGGCCCCGGCAAGGCCGGAACCTACCGCGCTGCTCGAGAAGCTCGGGGTCCATCTGGACCCCGAGCTTCTTGTGCTGGCACTGACCCACCGGTCGTTCGCGCACGAGGCCGGGGGCATCCCCACCAACGAGCGCCTGGAGTTCCTGGGTGACACGGTGCTGGGGCTGGTGGTCACCGAGGCGCTGTACCGGCGCCACCCGGACCAGTCGGAGGGCGACCTGGCGCGCATGCGCGCGGCCACGGTGTCGCAGCGTGCGCTCGCCGCGATCGCGCGCACCCTCGGGCTGGGCAAGTACGTGCTGCTCGGCAAGGGTGAGATCCGCACGCGCGGTTTCGAGAAGGACTCGATCCTGTCCGACACGGTCGAGGCGCTGATCGGCGCCACGTACCTGTCGCACGGTCTGGAGACCTCGCGCGAGCTCGTGCACCGGCTGGTGGACCCGACGCTCGACATCGCCGCCGGGCTGGGCGCGGGCCTGGACTGGAAGACCTCGCTCCAGGAGGCGTCCGCCGAGCGCGGCCTGGGTTCGCCGGACTACATCGCCACGTTCGAGGGGCCGGAGCACGCGCGGGTCTTCCACTCGACCGTCGTGATCGACGGCGTCACCTACGGGTCCGGTTCCGGCACCGCGAAGAAGCACGCCGAGCAGGGCGCCGCGGAGGAGACCTACCGGGCCCTGCTGGAGAAGTTCCCGCTGCACAAGGCGCCGGCCGCCGGTGCCTGAGCTTCCCGAGGTCGAGACCGTCCGGGACGGTCTCGACCGGCTCGTCGTGGGCGCCGTGGTGCGCGACGTCGAGGTCGCCCGCGAGTACAGCGTCCGCAGGCACGACGGCGGCCCGGACTCCTTCCGCGACCAGCTCACCGGACGGCGCCTGGCGGCCGCGGTGCGCCGCGGCAAGTTCCTCTGGCTGCCGCTCCTGCCAGAGGGCCCTGCGAGCCCCGTGGGCGACGTCGTCCCGGCGGCCGCGCTGCTGGCGCACCTCGGGATGTCGGGCCAGCTCCTCGTGCGCGGCGCTGCGCCGGCCGCCGCGCCCGGCGCCGCCCCGGACGAGGAAGCTGCCCGGACCCCGACCGGCGCCGCAGACCCGGCGGACGACTGGCAGCACCCGCACCTGCGGGTCCGCCTGCACCTGGACGGTGCCCCCTCCGGGGCGCGGTACCTCGACTTCGTGGACCAGCGGACCTTCGGGCACCTGAGCGTCCAGGACCTGGTGCCCGACGGGACGAGCGCGAGCGTCCCCGCCGGACACGGTTCCGACCTGCCCGTGCTGCCCGAGCCGGTGGCGCACATCGCGCGCGACCTGCTCGACCCGAACCTGGACCTGGACGCGCTGGTGAGCCGCGTCCGCCGTCGTCGGACGCAGGTCAAGCGCGCCCTGCTGGACCAGACCGTCGTGTCCGGCGTGGGCAACATCTATGCGGACGAGGCGCTGTGGCGGGCGCAGGTGCACTGGGCACGGCCCACGGACAAGCTGAAGGCCGCCGACGTGCGCCGCGTGCTGGACTCGGCGGCCGAGGTGATGCGCGAGGCGCTGGCGCAGGGCGGCACGAGCTTCGACGAGCTGTACGTCAACGTCAACGGCCAGTCGGGGTACTTCGACCGGTCGCTCGCCGTCTACGGCCGGGAGAACGAGGAGTGCCGTCGCTGCGGTGCGCTGGTGCGCCGTGACGCGTTCATGAACCGGTCGTCGTTCAGCTGCCCGGTCTGCCAGCCCAAGCCCCGCGGCCTCTGACCTCGCTCCACCCCTCGCCCCACCGTCGAGTGCTGGGTACGTGTCGCTTCCGAGCGGCCGGAACCACCCATACCCAGCACTCGACGAGGGCGGGAGGTGGGTCAGCGGGTGGCTACGTTGCGGAGGGCGTCGCCCGCGCGCCAGGCCGTGAGCTGTTCGGCCAGGAACCGGGCCGCGCCGCGGGGCCGGCCGCCCGCGACGTGCGGCGTGAGGATCAGGTTCGGCACGTCCCACAGCGGCGAGTCGGCGGGCAGCGGCTCGGTCTCCATGACGTCGAGCGCCGCGCCGGCGAGCCGGCCGGAGCGCAGGGCGTCCTCCAGGGCGGCCTCGTCCACGGTCGCGCCGCGGCCGACGTTGACGAAGCGGGCGGTCGGCGGCAGCAGGCCGAGCAGCCGGGCGTCCAGGATGTGCCGGGTCGCGGGCACGGCCGGCAGCAGCGAGACGAGCAGGTCGGTCTCGGCCAGCAGCGCGTCGAGGCCGCCGGCGTCGACCACGGGGTAGCCGGAGCGCTCGCCCGCCCGCGAGGCCACGCCCGTGACCTGCGCGCCGAGCGCGGTCAGCAGCGGCGCCAGGCGCAGGGCGATGGACCCGAAGCCCCAGATCGTCACGCGCGCGCCGTCGAGCGAGTACTCGAGGCCGGTGACGCCGTCGGCCTGGGCGAACGCGATCTCCTTGGCCCAGCGGTGCTCCCGCTGCGCGGCCAGGGACACGTCGATCCGGCGGACCGACGCCAGGATCAGGGCCAGCGCGTGCTCGGTCACGGTGTCGTCGTGCAGGGACTGCCCGGAGGAGATGACGACGTCGGGGGCGAACCCGGAGCGCAGCGCGACGTCCGGACCCGCCGACAGGGTCTGCACCCAGCGCAGGCCGGTCAGCCGCTCGGCGGCGTCGGCCACGATCTTGGGCGGGCTGGACCAGGTGACGAGCAGCTCGGCGTCGGTGTGCTCGGCGGGGATCGGCTCGTTCATCGCGTAGGTGGCGACGGTGTCGGTGCCGCCGGGCGCGAAGGAGGCTCCGCCGTCGGGCAGCAGGGACGGGAAGTCGAGGTCGAAGGGCACGTCCGGTACGAGGATCTTCACGCCGGGGACGTTACCCGACCGGGGCCACGAAGCAGAGCGCCCGTCCGGCCCGCCGAGGAGGTTCCTCGGGACGGCCGGACGGGCGCTCCGACGTGTGATGCGGGAGGCGTCAGCCCGTCACCCGGATGAAGACCGGGTTGGTCTGCCACATCTCCGTGTAGTGCACGGGAACGCCCTCCTGCTGGGCCTCGACGACCATGCCGTCGCCCGCGTAGAGCGAGACGTGGCCGGACGTCCAGACGATGTCGCCCGGCTGGGCCTCCGCGGCGGAGACCTGGTAGCCGACGGTCGACATCGAGGCCGAGCTGTGCGGGAGGCTGACCCCGAGCTGAGCGTAGACGTACTGGATGAGCCCGGAGCAGTCGAAGCCGCTGGGGGAGGCTCCGCCCCACACGTAGGGCACGCCCACGTACTCGAGGGCGAGGTTGACGGCCTGCTGCCCCAGGTCCGCGGAGGACTCGGACGCTGCCGCCGCGGCGGCCTCGGCCTCGGCGGCGGCTGCCGCAGCGGCCTCGGCGGCGGCCTTCGCCTCCGCCTCTGCCTGCGCCTTGGCTTCCGCCTCGGCCTTGGCGCGAGCCTCCGCCTCAGCCTTCGCCTTGGCCTCGGCGATGCCGGCCTCGGTCTCGGCGTACGGGGTCACGGTGACGCGACCCTTCTCGGCCTGGAAGTCGGCGTCGCGGGCGACCTCGACCTTGGTCACGAGGTTCTCGGCGAGACCCGCACGGGTCTTGGTGTCGAACGTCTTGTTGGCGAGCGTGGTCTGGGTGTGGGACTCGGCAGGCGCGGTGTGGGCGGTCTGGGTGAAGACCGACGCGAGCATGCCGGACGTGACGACCGCGATGGCGCCGGTACGGGCGGCATTCTCGGCTGCTGTCTGGCTCAGAGCGGTGAAGGGGGTGAGAGCGGGGCCCTCGGCGCGGTGCCGCCCCCGGTTGCTGGGTCGGTTTGCCTGGTCGTCCGCCCAGTCGTGGGTGCGGTCGGTGAGTACGGTCACCAGTGATCTCCTCGGACGCCTACGAGGTGAGCTGTCGGGTTCGGATGGGGAGAGCGATCACCCGGCCTCACAAGGAGGCTTCACCCCGAGGACACTCGCGTGCCCGGCTTACCTGGTTCCCCCGCCCCTGTCACGTTCTGGCTGCTCAGGACCGGTGACAGGATTCGGCGTCCGGGCCTGGACCTCCCCGTTGCTGGAGCGGCGAGATCGACCGTACTCGTCCGTTGCGGAAATGTCACGATTGGGTCACATACCGTCTTGTGATGGAACGTTCCTGGCAATGAGTGCCGCGTGTCACCATGGCGTGCATGCCCGATTCCCTGCTCGACCCCCTGCGCGCCCGGTACGACGTCGTCGTCGTGGGCGGCGGTCACAACGGCCTCACCGCGGCGGCCTATGCGGCCCGCGGCGGGCGCTCGGTCCTCGTCCTGGAGCGCGCCGACCACGTGGGCGGCGCCGCCGTCTCGGCCCGGCCGTTCCCCGGTGTGGACGCCCGCCTGTCGCGCTACTCCTACCTCGTATCGCTCCTCCCGCGCCGGATCGTCGACGAGCTCGGCCTGCCGGTCCGTCTCGTCCGGCGCCGCTGGTCGTCGTACACCCCCGTGGCCGACGGCGGCCTGCTGGTCGACACCCAGGACGACGCCGCCACCCGCGCCTCGTTCCGGCGCCTCACCGGCTCCGAGGCCGACTTCGAGGCGTGGGGCCGGTTCTACGCGATGACCGCCGAGGTGGCCCGCCGCCTCGCCCCGACGCTCACCGAGCCCCTGCTCCCGCGCTCCGCCGTGCGGCACCTCGTGGCCGACGGCGTGGGCGAGGAGGCCTGGCGCGCGCTCTTCGAGGAGCCCCTCGGTGAGGTAATACGCCGCACCTTCGCCGACGACGTCGTGCGGGGCGTCGCTGCCACCGACGGCCTGATCGGCACGTTCGCCGACGTCGACGAGCCGTCCCTGCGGCAGAACCGCTGCTTCCTGTACCACGTCATCGGCAACGGGACGGGGGACTGGGACGTGCCGGTGGGCGGCATGGGCGCCGTCTCCGGCGCCTTGCGCGACGCCGCGGTGGCGGCCGGCGCCACGATCGTCACCTCGGCGACCGTCACCGCCGTCGACCCCGGGGCCGTGGGGGCCGAGGTGGCCTGGACCGACGCCGACGGGCGCACCAGGGGCGTGACCGCCGGGCACGTGCTCGCGGGGTGCGCGCCGGCCGAGCTGGAGCGGCTGCTCGCCGTGGCCGGCCGGGGTGCGGCCTCCGGGTCGTCCTCCGCGGAGCCGTGGCCGGCCGGGGCTGCCGGGCCGGGTCCCGAGGGCGCCCAGCTCAAGGTGAACATGCTGCTCAACCGCCTGCCGAGGCTGCGGGACGACGTCGACCCGGTCGCCGCGTTCAGCGGAACGCTGCACGTCAACGAGTCGCTCACCCAGCTCCAGGACGCGTACGCGCAGGCCGCCGCCGGGCGCATCCCGGACCTGCCGCCGAGCGAGATCTACTGCCACACGCTGTCCGACCGGACCATCCTCGGCCCGGAGCTCGCCGCGACCGAGGCGCAGACCATCACGCTGTTCGGGCTGCACATGCCGGCCCGGCTCTTCCGCGCGGACCCCGACGGCGCCCGCGAGCGGGCCCTGCAGGCCACCCTCGCGTCCCTGAACTCAGTGCTGGCGGAGCCCATCGAGGACGTGCTCGCCCTCGACGCCGACGGCACGCCCTGCCTGGAGGTGCGCACCCCCGTGGACCTGGAGGGCGACGTGGGGCTGCCGGGCGGGCACATCTTCCACCGCGACCTGAGCTGGCCGTTCGCGGAGTCGGACGCGGGGTCCGGGGCTGAGGGAGGAGCCGGGGCCGGCGCCGGGGCTGCGGGCGGTGCCGCGGCCTGGGTCGACCCCGGGTCCGCGCCCGGCGCCGCCGAACGCTGGGGCGTGGCGACCGCGCACCCCCGGGTGCTGCTCGCGGGCGCCGGCGCCCGCCGCGGCGGCGGCGTCAGCGGCATCCCGGGCCGCGCGGCAGCGATGGCGGTCCTGGAGACCCCGCCGAGCTGACCCGCCGGGGCTCGCTCGGTTGACCCACCGGTGTTGACCACAGCAGTTGCTGCCACCTGGGCCCTCGGCCTGGCAGCAACCGCTGTGGTCAACACCGGGGGTGACGCGGCCGGGCGGCGTCAGTCGAGGGTCAGGGCCGTCGTCGGGGTGACGGCGGCCGCCCGGCGGGCCGGGAGGACGGCGGCCAGCAGGCCCGCGAGGGCGCCCACGGGCACGACGGCGGCCAGCTCGGCCCACGGGACGCGCCAGGTCGCGACGTCGAGCGCCGTCTTCACGAACGTCTCGTAGCCCACCCAGGCGAACCCCACGCCGAGCACCGTGCCGAGCAGGGTCGCGGTCACGGACAGCAGCACGGCCTCGGCCGCCAGCATCCGCCGCAGCTGCCGGCGGGTGAGGCCGAGCGCGCGCAGCATCGCGTGCTCGCGGACCCGTTCCAGCACGGACAGCCCCAGCGTGTTCGCGATCCCGATCAGCGCGATCACCACGGAGATGCCCAGCAGCCCGAGCGTCGCACCCGTGATGGTCCCCAGCATCTGGTTGTCGGCCACCTCGGCCCGCAACCCGTTGTCGACGTCGGCGCCGGCCGCGTCGGCCAGCGTGTCCAGGTCGGCGAGGAGCGCGACCGGGTCGGCGTCGGCCGAGGCGCGGACCCACACCGCGTACGTCCGCGGCGAGCCCAGGGACGCCAGCGTCTCCGGTGCGACGATGCCGGCCCCGCCCCAGCCCGAACCCGTGGTGACCCGCAGGTCCACGCGCGAGGCGGCGCCGTCGTGCCCGCCGTCCCCGGTGGCGCTCGCCGTCACCGTGCCGGCGGTCCCGTTGCCGAGCCGCTCCGCCGGGTCGTCGCCGTACACGTCCGCGTCCAGCGCGACCGTGCCCGGCTCGACCCGGGCGAACGCCCCGCCGTCCCGGGCGACGCGCTCGCGTCGGGCGCGTCGAGCAGCAGGAGGGGCCGGTCGGCCGCGGTCACGTCGCCTCCGGCCGTGTCTTCCCCGGCCGCGTCGCCTCCGGCCGCGTCGCCCCCGGTCACGTCCACCAGCACGCCGTCGACGGCGATCGCCTCACCCACGCCGGGCGTGGCCCGCACCTGGTCCAGCACGTCGGCGTCCAGCGGCCCGGTCCACGACGTGAGCGCGACGTCGAGCGGGTGCGCGGTGCCGTGGTTCGCGTCCACCGAGGCGCGCGTGGTGGCCAGCCCGGTGAGCACCGCCGTCGTCAGGGTGACGCCGACCAGCAGGGATGCGGCGGTGGCGGCGGTCCGGCGCGGGTTGCGCACCGCGTTCTCCGTCGCGAGCCTGCCGCCGGGGCCGAGCAGCGCCCCGACGACCCGCACCACCCGGGGTACCAGCAGGGGCCCGAGGAGGAGGACGCCCGCGAACAGGGTCCCGCCGCCGGCCACCATGCTGACCGTGCTGTCCCGGACGGCCGCCACCGCGAGCAGCGCGATGCCGCCGGCCAGGAACAGCGCCCCGAGCACCACCCGGGCGCGGCCCGCACCCGACCGCACGTCCACGGCGCCGTCGGGACGCAGCGCCGCCAGCGGGCTGATCCGGACGACGCGCCGGGTCGGCAGCCAGGACGCGACCGCCGTCACCACCAGTCCGACGGCGAACCCGCCCAGCAGCCACCAGACCGGGAGCTGCGCGGGAGCGGTCAGCGGGCTCTGCCGTGTGAGCGCGTCGACCAGGGCGATCAGGCCGTAGCCGAGGCCGGTCCCGGCCGCGACCCCGACCAGCGAGGCGAGCACCCCGACGACGGCGGCCTCCCGGCGCACCGACCCCATGACCTGGCGGCGGGTGGCGCCGACGCAGCGCAGCAGCGCGAAGTCGCGCACCCGCTGGGCGAACAGGATCGAGAACGTGTTCGCGATGACCAGCACCGAGACGAAGACCGCGATGCCGGCGAAGACCAGCAGCAGCAGCGACAGGATGTTCACGTTGTTGGTGTGCTGGGCCATGCTCTCGGCGGCGTGCTCCTCGGGCGTGACCGCCGTCGCGCCGTCGGGCAGCGGGCCGGTGTCCCCGACGACGACGGCCCGGTCCAGCAGGAGTGTCTCGTCGTCGCGCCAGTTCAGCAGCTGCTCGAAGGTGACGTAGACCGCGGCCTGGCCCAGGTTCGCGGATGCCGCCACGATGCCCACCACCCGCAGGTCGGCGGCGGTGGACCCCGCCCCGAGCGTGATCTGGTCGCCGACGGAGATCTCCATGTCCTGGGCGGTCCAGACGTCGACCACGGCCTCGCCGGTGCGCTCCGGGAAGCGGCCCGAGTCGAGCGTCTGCCAGCGCAGCCGCGGCGCGGCGGCGATGTTCCCGACGAACTTGCCAGGGGCCTGCTCGGCGCCGGCGCGCAGCGGCAGGGTGGCCGAACCGAGCACGGCGACGTCGTCGCCGTGCTGCGCGGCGTAGGTGATCGCGTTCTGGGTGCCCAGGTCCCGGACCACGTGGTCGGCGCCCGCGAACTGCGACCCGGTGCCGGCGGTGATCCCGGTCCGGACGCCGGCCGTGAGCACGCCGACCGCCACGACGAAGGCGACCGCGACCACCACGGCGATCGCGGCCGCGACGTACCGGCGCAGGTGGCGGCGCAGCGACTGCAGCAGGACGGTGCGCATCAGGCGATCAGCCCGTCCTGCACGGTGACCACGTCGTCGGCGTACGCCGCGGCGTCCGGCTCGTGGGTGACCATCACGACGGTCTGCCCGAGCTCGCGCGCCGACCGGCGCAGGTGGTCCAGCACCTCGGCCGACGTGGTGCTGTCCAGGTTGCCGGTGGGCTCGTCGGCGAACAGCAGGCTCGGCCGGGTGATCAGGGCCCGGGCGATCGCGACCCGCTGCTGCTGGCCGCCCGACAGCTCGGCAGGCCGGTGGTCGAGCCGGTCGGCCACGCCGAGGCTCTCCGCGAGCTCGTCGGCGCGCTCGCGGGCGGCGTCGTCGATCCGTGGGTGGGCCAGCTCCAGGGGGAGCAGGATGTTCTGGCGCGCGGTGAGCATCGGCAACAGGTTGAACGACTGGAACACGAAGCCGATGTGCTGGCGGCGGAAGATCGTCAGGGCGTCGTCGTCGAGCGACCCGAGGTCGGTGCCGCCCACGGCGACGGTGCCGCCGCTGGGGCGGTCGAGCCCGGCCAGGCAGTGCATGAGCGTGGACTTGCCCGATCCGCTCGGGCCCATGATCGCGGTGAACCGCCCGCGCGGGACGTCGAGGTCGACGCCGCGCAGGGCGTGCACCTGGGCCTCGCCCCGGCCGTAGGTCTTGGTCAGGGCGCGCGCGCTCGCGGCCAGGGGCGGGTCCGCCGCGGTGCGCGTCGTGGGTTCCGTGGTGCCTGCGGTGGAGGGCCCGGTGGTGGGCCGCGTGGCGGCCGGCCGGCCGGCCGCCGTCGCCGGTGCTCGTCTGCTGGAGGACATGGCGCCAGCCAAGGCGGCACGCCGTTGCGGGCGTGTATGCGAATTTTGATACGCCCGCGATATACCGCCGGTCCGTAGCATCGAGGGCATGCGTGTGCTGATCGTCGAGGACGAACCCGAGATGGCGGAGGGCATCCGCGCGGGCCTGCGTCTGGAGGCGATCGCCGCCGACGTCGCCGGCGACGGCCACACGGCGCTGGAGCTGCTGAGCGTCAACGCCTACGACATCGCGGTGCTCGACCGCGACATCCCCGGACCCTCGGGGGACGAGATCGCCCGGACCGTGGTCACGTCCGGCAGCGGCATGCCGATCCTGATGCTCACCGCCGCCGACCGGCTCGACGACAAGGCCTCCGGGTTCGAGCTCGGCGCCGACGACTACCTCACCAAACCCTTCGAGCTGCGGGAGCTCGTGCTCCGGCTCCGGGCGCTCGACCGGCGTCGGGCCCACCACTGCCCGCCCGTGCGGGAGATCGCGGGGCTGCGGCTCGACCCGTTCCGCCGCGAGGTCTACCGCGACGGCCGCTACGTGCCGCTCACGCGCAAGCAGTTCGCCGTACTGGAGGTGCTCGTGGCCGCCGACGGCGGCATCGTCAGCGCCGAGGACCTGCTGGAGCGGGCGTGGGACGAGAACGCCGACCCCTTCACCAACGCCGTGCGCATCACCGTCTCGGCGCTGCGCAAACGGCTCGGCGAACCCTGGGTGATCGCCACCGTACCGGGCGTGGGCTACCGGATCGACGTGCCGGCGCCCGCGGAAGCCGGCCGTGGATAGGGCGCCCGGCCTGAGCGTCCGCCTCAAGCTCACGCTGAGCTACACGGGGTTCCTCATGCTGGCCGGCACCCTCGTGCTCGGCGTCGTGTGGGTGTTCCTGCTGCGGTACTCGCCCGCGGACGGGATCGACTCCCTGCGCGAGCTCCTCAACCCCGGGGTCTTCATCGGCGGGTGGGGACCGCGGGTGTTCCTGCCGGCCGCCATGCTGGTGATGGCGTTCCTGCTGGTGTTCGGCCTGGTGGGCGGCTGGTTCCTCGCGGGCCGCATGCTCGCCCCGCTGGCGCAGATCACCGACGCCACCCGCCGCGCCTCGGGCGGGTCGCTCGCGCACCGGATCCGCCTGCCCGGCCGCCGCGACGAGTTCCGCGAGCTCGCCGACTCCTTCGACGCCATGCTCGCCCGGCTGGAGTCGCACGTGGCGGAGCAGCGGCGGTTCGCCGCCAACGCCTCCCACGAGCTGCGCACCCCGCTGGCCATCACCCAGACCTTCCTCGACGTGGCCCGCCGCAACCCGGACGGCGACACCGGCGACCTCGTCGAGCGGCTGCACGCCGTCAACTCCCGGGCGATCGACCTCACCGAGGCCCTGCTCGTGCTCAGCCGCGCCGACCAGCGGTCCTTCACCCCGGAACGCATCGACCTGTCCCTCCTGGCGGAGGAGGCCACCGAGACGCTCCTGCCGTTCGCGGGACGCCGCGGCGTCACGATCGAGACCTCGGGCGACGTCGCCCCCACGATCGGTTCGCCGACCCTCCTGCTCCAGCTCACGACGAACCTGGTGCACAACGCGATCGTCCACAACCTGCCGGACGGCGCCGCCGGAACGGTGCTGGTCCGCACCGGGGCGGCACCCGAGGGGGTGACGCTCACGGTCGAGAACACGGGCGAGCGGCTCACCGCGGGCCTGGTGGCCACGCTCGCCGAGCCGTTCCAGCGCGGCACCGAGCGAGCACGTGCCCGGCGGGCCGACGGCGACCACGCGGGCGTCGGCCTGGGCCTGGCCATCGTCCGGAGCATCACCGAGGCGCACGACGGGACCCTCGCCCTCGAACCCCGGGCCGGCGGCGGCCTCCGCGCCACGGTCCGCCTGCCCGCCGGCTGACCTGGCCGCGCGCCGCTCGGCGTCGATGCCGTCAGACCTCCTGGGCCGCCGACCAGGCGTAGCCCGCTTCGGCGGCGAGCAGGTCCACGTGCCGCCCGCGGGCCGCGACCGTCGCGGGGGAGCCAGGGCCGGCCGTCCCGTCCGCCGGTCCGTCCGCCAGGAGCAGCACCTCGTCCGCGACGGCCAGCGGCGTGAGCCGGTGGGTCGCCAGCAGCACCGCCCGGCCGGTCGCGCGGGCGTGCGCCGCGACGGCGTCCACGAGCGCGTCGGCGGTCGCCCCGTCGAGGTGCTCGGCGGGCTCGTCCACGAGCAGCACCCGGGCCGGTGCCAGCAGCGCGCGGGCCACCAGCAGCCGACGGCGCTCGCCGCCCGACACCGCGGCCGCGTCCGTGCCCACCACGGTGTCCAGGCCCGCCGGGAGCGCGGCGAGCCAGTCGCCCAGCCCGACGGCGTCCAGCGCGGCGCGGGCCTCGTCGTGCGTGACGTCGCCGCGCGCGACCCGCAGGTTCTCCAGCACGGTGGTGTCGAACACGTGCCCGTCCTCGGCGACGAACAGCGCGTCGGAGCCGGTCACCCCGCCGGTCACCGGCGGGATCAGCCCGGCCGCCGTCATCAGCAGCGTCGTCTTGCCCACGCCGGACGGCCCCGCCAGCGCCACGACCGAGCCCGGCCCCAGCGTGAGGGACACCCCCTCGACCGCCACGACCGGCCGGCCGTCGGCGCCGGGCCAGCCCGCGGCGACGTCGTCCAGCACGAGCAGCGCGCCACCCTCGGCACCCCCGCCGTCCGCAGCTCCCGACGTGTCAGACGTACGGGTCACCCGGGTGACCCGCACGTCTGACATGTGGGCGGCGTCCGGGGGCAGCAGCGCCAGCAGCCGCCGTGCCGCCTCGCGCGACCGGTGCAGCTGGACCGCCGCGGCGGGCAGGCCGGCGGTCGCCTCGAACACGGCGAGCGGCGTCAGCACGATCACCGTCAGCGCCTCGGGCGACAGCGTCCCCGCCAGCGCCGCCGGGATCCCGAACGCCAGCGACGCGAGCACCGCGAGGCCCTGGGCCAGCGCCCCCAGCGCGGCGGCGCGCCCGGAGGTGCGGGCGCCGTCGTCGGCCACGGCGGACAGGCGCGCGTCCGCGGCGTCCAGGTCGGCCAGCCGCGCGTCGAACCGCCCCGCGACCCGCAGCGGCGCGGATTCCTCCAGGAGCTCCAGGGTCAGCGCCGTCACCTCGCCGCGGGCCGCCGCGCCCCGCGCCTCGGTCCGGGCCGCGGCGCGCGCCGCGAGCCACGGCGTCACGACTCCCGCCAGCACCAGGCAGAACGCCAGCGCCACGCCCGCGGCCGGCAGCAGCACACCCAGCAGGATCACGGAACCGAGCGACGTCACCACCGCGACGCCGGCGGGCACCATGGCGCGCACCACGACGTCGCCGACGTCGTCGACGTCCTGCCCGATCCGCGCCAGGAGCTCGCCGCGTCGCACGGTGACCGGCCGGTCGTCGGCGGCGAGCCGCTCGTACAGGTTGGCGCGCAGGGCGGCCATGCCCCGCAGGGCGACGTCGTGCGAGGCGAGGCGCTCGCAGTAGCGCAGCACGCCGCGCCCGATGCCGAAGGCCCGCACCGACACGACCGCCACGGAGAGCGTGAGCACCGGCGGCATCTGCGACGCCCGGGCGACCAGCCAGGCGGCGACGGCCGCGAGCCCGATCGCGCAGGCCAGGGCCAGCACGCCCAGCCCGATCGCCGCCGCGACCTTGGCGGGCCGGACCTCCAGCAGCGGCAGGATGCGCCGCAGCGGATCAGCGCCCGGGCCGGGCGCGGCCGGGTGGGCCCGGTCCTGGGTCAGGGAAGTGGTCATCGTGCCTCCCGGCTCGCGAGGCCGGACGCCGGCCCGGTCGTGTGCTTCGCCGGCCCCGCCGGCCCGGCCGGGTCCGCCGCCGAGCGGACGTCGATCACCTGGTCCGCGAGGGCGAGCAGCGACGCCCGGTGCGCGACGACGAGCACGGTCCGCCCGGCGTCGCGCCAGGCCCGGACGGTGTCGAGCACGGCCTGCTCACCGCGCGCGTCGAGGTGCGCGGTCGGCTCGTCGAGGATCACCAGCGGCCGGGCAGCGGCGTCGTCGAGCAGGGCGGACGTGAGCGCGACACGCTGGCGCTGCCCCACGGACAGCCCCACCCCGCCGAGCCCGACGCGCGTGTCCCACCCGTCGGGCAGCGTGCCGACGACGGCGTCCAGCCCGGTCAGCCGCGCCGCCCCGGCAAGAGCCCGGCCGCCGTCCGCGTCCGCGACACCGTCGAGCGCCGTGGCGCCCTCCAGGACGACGTCGCGCAACCGCCCCGGCGGCAGTGCGGGCCGCTGCGGCACCCAGGTGAGCCCGCCCCACCAGCCCGCGAGCTCGTCGGCGGACGCGTCGGCCAGGTCGAGGAACGCGCCGTTGCCGGTGACCAGACCCACCCGCCCGGCATCCGGCCTGAGCAGCCCGAGGATCGTGAGCACGGCGGTCGACTTCCCGGCCCCGCTGGGCCCCCGCAGCGCGACGACCAAACCGCCCCCGTCCCCGACCGGTATCCGCGCCGACAACCCGGAGGGAGCAACCACCCCCCGCCCGGAAGCCCGCACCCCGACCCCCTCCAACACCACGCCCCGCACGCCGCCCACCGCACCACGGCCCCCACGAACCAAGGCGCCGCTCCCACCCACCTGGCCCAACCCTCCGCCACCCACCCCGGAAGGCGAGCCACCAGCCGAGGTCGGAGGGCGAGGACGTCCCTGCGCCGCCGTCAAGCCGTAGCGGAGGGAGCGAGGAACGAGCGAGCGTGAGCGAGGCGGCGCAGGGACGTCCTCGCCCTCCGACCGGACCGGACCCAAGCCGCCCGAGCCAATCAGAGCAAACGCCCGATCCACAGCCGCCACCCCGTCCACCGACGCATGGAACTCAGCCCCCACGCGCCGCAGCGGCAGATAGATCTCCGGAGCCAGCACCAGCACCGCCAACGCCGGCTGCAGCAGCATGGCGCCCTCGACGAGCCGCAGCCCCACGCCCACGGCGATGATCGCCACGGACAGCGTGGTGAGCAGCTCCAGCACCATCGAGGACAGGAACGCGATCCGCAGCGTGCCCATCGTGGCCCTGCGCGAGGCGTCGCCCAGCGCGCGCACCCGTTCACCCGGCCCGAACGACCGGCCGAAGGCGCGCAGGGTCGGGAGCCCGGCGACCAGGTCGAGCACCTGGGCGCCGAGCCGCTCCACGGTGGCGAGGCGGCGCTCGGAGGTCCCCGCCGTCAGCCGCCCCACGAGCACCATGAACACGGGCACGAGCGGCAGGGTCACGATCGCGATGACGGCCGAGACCCAGTCCAGGCCGAACACCACGCACACGAGGGCGGGGGTGACCAGCGCCGTCAGCACGAGCTGCGGCACGTACCGCACGAGGTACGGCTCCAGCGCGTCCAGGCCGCGCGTCGCGAGGGTCGCGACCTCGGCCTCGGGGCTCGCTCCGCTCCCGCTGCCCGACGTCGCCGCAGGGCCGTTCCCGCCGGTGTCGGCACCGCCGTCCGCCGTCGGCCGGTTTGCCCGGGGCCCGCGCTGAGCCCACGCCTCGACCACGGCGCGCCGCAGCTCGGCGATGGTGCGGGCGGCCGCGCGCAGCGCGTACCGCTCCTGCGCCCAGGCGACGGCGGCGCGCCCGGCGACGACGAACGCGAGCCACGCGAAGGACCGCACCAGCTCCGGCCCGGCCACGCCGTCCCCGCGTATCACCGGCGTCAGGATCGCGGCGATGAGGAGCGCCTGCGCCACGATCAGCCCGGCGGAGGCCACGCCGAGCCCGACCGTGAGCGCCACGTACCAGCGGGCCGCGTGCACCTGGCGCAGCAGGCGGGGGTCGAGGGGCTTCATGACGTGATGTTCCCGTACCTGGTCCCGGTCCGGCTCAGAACGCCGACTCCTTGATCTTCTTCCAGGTCAGGCCCGCCGGCGCGGGGATGTGGTCCACCGTGAGCCGGCGCCGGAAGACCCAGTAGGTCCAGCCCTGGTACAGGATCACCAGGGGCGTGAGGAACGCGGCCACCCAGGTCATGATGGTCAGGGTGTACGGGGTCGACGACGCCTCGGCGATGGTCAGGGAGTTCCCGCCGTCCAGGCCGGGCATGACGTCGGGGTACATGGAACCGAAGATCAGCACGGCGGCAGCGACGATCGTCACGGCCGACAGGCCGAAGGCCCAGCCCTCGCGTCCGAACCGGTTGGTCAGTGCGACGCCGACCAGGCCCAGCGCGGCGACCACGACGACCGCCCAGGTCCAGGTCACGGAGAACGCGACCTGCGCCCACACCGCCCACCCGCCGGCCACCAGCACGGCGGCCAGGGACAGCACGCCGGCGAACCGGCGGGCCCGCGCCCGGATGTCGCCGTCGGTCTTGAGCGCCACGAACACGGACCCGTGCAGCAGGAACAGCACGAGCGTCGTGGCCCCGCCGAGCAGCGAGAACGGGTTGATCAGGGCCCAGAAGCCGCCCACGTACTGGTGCGCCTCGTCGAGCTGGACGCCACGCACCAGGTTGGCGAACGCCACGCCCCAGAGCACGGCGGGCACCCAGGAGCCCACCTGGATCGCGAGGTCGCAGCGGCGCGCCCAGACGGCGTCGGCGATCTTGCCGCGGTACTCGATGGCGACGCCGCGCACGATCAGCGCCACCAGGATCAGCAGCAGCGGCAGGTAGAACCCGGAGAACAGGGTGGCGTACCACTCGGGGAACGCCGCGAAGGTGGCGCCGCCCGCCGTGATCAGCCACACCTCGTTCCCGTCCCAGACGGGTCCGATGGTGTTCAGCAGGACCCGCCGTTCCTTCTCCCGGTGTGCCGCGCTGCCGCGGGGGAGCAGGGACATCAGCATCCCGACGCCGAAGTCGAACCCCTCGAGCACGAGGTACCCGGTCCACAGGATCGCGATGATGAAGAACCACACGATTGCGAGGTCCACGGTCACTTCCTTGTCTGAGTCAGGTCAGGTCTTGCGGGTACGGGCACGGGTCAGTAGGCGAAGGAGAGGGGGCGGTCGGAGTCGTCCGACGCGGCCTCGGGCGACTCGTCGCGGACGGTCGTGGGCACGCCCTCGACCGTGTACCGGTGGATGAGGCGGAACCAGATCACGGCCAGCACGCCGTAGACCAGGGTGAACACGATCATCGAGGTGAGCACCATGCCCGGGCTCACCACCTCCGAGACGCCACGCATCGTGAGCAGGCGGATCTGGTCGATGCCGGTGGGGTTCGGCGCCACCACCCAGGGCTGGCGGCCCATCTCGGTGAAGATCCAGCCGAACGACGAGGCGAGGAACGGTGTGGGGATCGCTATGAGGCCGATGCGGGCGAGCCACTTGTTGTCGCTGACCCGGCCGCCGCGCGTGAACCAGAGGGCGGCCAGGGCGAGCAGCACCGAGCCGGCCGCGAACCCGATCATGAGCCGGAAGCTCCAGTAGGTGACGGCGAGGTTCGGCGTGTACGAGATGTCGTTGCCGGCGTCGTCGGTCTCGCCGTACCGCTCGGAGTAGTCCTGCTGCACGTCGTTGACGCCGGGCAGGAAGCTCTCCGGGCCGGAGAAGTGCCCGGTGCCGAGGTAGCTGGCCAGGCCGGGGACCTCCAGGATGTGCCGCACGCCCTCGCAGGAGTTCGACAGGTCGCCGATGGTGAGGATCGAGAAGTTCGCCGCTTCCTCGCCCTCGCACAGCGCCTCGGCGGACGCCATCTTCCCGGGCTGCTGCTCGAACATCAGCTTGCCCTGGGCGTCGCCCGTCAGCGCCACGCCGACGCCGGCCACCAGCATGACCACCGTCCCGAGGATCACGGCGGGGCGGTACACATTCCGGGCGAGCTCCACGGACTCGGGCTGCTTGGTCCGGGCCAGGCGCACCATCCACCACGCGGCGATGCCGGCCACGAACGTCCCGGCCGTCAGGAACGCGGCCGACACCGCGTGCGGGAAGGCCGCCCAGAGCGTGTTGTTCGCGAGGATCGCCCAGATGGACTCCATCTCGGCGCGGCCGGTCTCGGGGTTGAACCGGGCGCCGACGGGGTGCTGCATCCACGAGTTGGCGGCCAGGATGAAGAAGGCCGACAGGTTCACCGCGATGGCCACGGCCCAGATGCAGGCCAGGTGCACCTTCTTGTTCAGGCGGTCCCAGCCGAAGATCCACAGGCCGAGGAACGTCGACTCCACGAAGAACGCGGCGAGGGCCTCCATGGCCAGCGGCGCGCCGAACACGTCGCCGACGAACCGGGAGTACTCGCTCCAGTTCATGCCGAACTGGAACTCCTGCACGATCCCGGTCACGACGCCGAGCGCGAAGTTGATCAGGAAGAGCTTGCCGAAGAACTTGGTCAGCCTCAGCCACCGCTCGTTCCCCGTCCGGACCCAGGCGGTCTGCATGATCGCGACCAGCGGCGCCAGCCCGATCGTGAGCGGGACGAAGATGAAGTGATAGACGGTGGTGATGCCGAACTGCCAGCGTGCCAGGTCGAGAGCTTCCACTCCGGGCTCCTGAGGTGTGTCTCTAGAAACGGCTCTTCCCTTGGGACGCTAGGCCTGATCTGCCAGGTCCGCGCGTCGCCGCAGGGCGAATCGTCGCTTGTGAATGTCTTCACAAGGCACTGTACACGCACTTGGAGCGCAGTTTGGCTCCTTGTTGCCCAAGGCTCAGATGCGGGCGGTGCGTGCATGGTCTCCTGTGCGATACTGGTCGAACCCGCGCAGGCCACATCCCTGCGTGGACTGCAGAGTCCATCACTGCCCGCGATCCGCACGCGGTGCCGCAGTCACGACAGAACGTGGCCGCAGGCGTCCGCGAAGATCGCAGGAACAGGGCCGCAGCCGAGACTTCCGTCCAGATGTGTCGCTTCGCCGCGGCGCATCCACCGGACGACCGACCGCCTGGCGGTCCGCATGGTGTGGAGCGGACGCCGGCTACAGGAGCACCTCACGTGACGCCTTCCAGCACCACCGGTTCGACCATCGGGTCACAGGATGATCACGACGCACCTGGGGCGACCGCCCAGGTCACCACTGGTGGGGAGGCTCCGGCGGACGCTGCGCCCGCCAAGCGCCCGCGTCGTCGGGCCACGCGGTCCGTCGTCTCGACGGCGACGAACGTCGAGCCCATCGTCGTCGGCCCGTCCGACGCCCCCGCCGCCCCGGCGGAGAGCCAGCCCGTGACCACGGGCGGCACCGCGGCGGTCGCGACCTCCGCGGCTCCCGCGGCCGGTGAGCCCACCACCAAGCGCCCGCGCCGTCGCGCCACGCGTGGCGTCTCCACGCCCACCGCGGTCGAGGCGCCTGCCGCTCCCGCGCCCGTCGAGGAGCCGACGGCGGCGCAGCCGGCCGCCGCCGAGCCCGTCGTGGCCGAGGAGATCGCGCCCGCCGAGACGGAGATCACCACGGACGCGGCTCCCGTTGCCGAGTCCGGCGCCGAGCCTGAGGCCGTCGTCGCAGCCGAGCCCGAGGTTCCCGCGGAGCCCGAGGCTCCTGCCGAGCCCGAGGTGCCCGCCGAGCCCGAGGTGGCCGCCGAGCAGGCCGCCCCGCTCGACCTCGACCTGCCGGAGCCCGCCGCGGCTCCCGAGGCTGCCGCCGCCGAGGCGCCGGCCCGCGGGGTCGTGAGCCTCGACGACATCGTGCTGCCCGGTGGCCTGTCCACCGAGCCCGCCGCGGAGCAGGCAGCCCCGAAGCGCCGGACCCGCAGGAAGGCCGAGCCGACCGCGGAGGCCGCCACGGCCGAGCCGTCCGCCGAGGCCGTCGCGGAGCCCGCAGCCGAGGCGGCGCCCAAGCGCAGCCGGTCGCGCCGCAAGCCCGCCTCGGCGGAGCAGGCCGTCGAGCAGACGCCGGCGGAGGCCGCCCCGGTCGAGCCGGCTGCCGTCGAGACGCCCGCCGCCGAGACGCCCCTTGCCGAAGCGCCCGCCGCCGAGGCCCCGGCCGAGCCCGACACGCGGTCTCGCACGCGCCGCGGCGGTCGCCGGCCGGCGTTCGAGCAGCCCGAGGCGCCCGCGCAGCCCGCGACGTCGCCCGCCGCGACCACGGCCGGCACGCGCGTGCCGCGGCTGGCCACCACGGCGCTGCTGTTCCAGGCGCCGGACGACTCGTCGGCGCGCCGGTCGCGCCGTGCGCAGGCACCCGCCGGGCCGCCGCGTCCGCAGGACCTGACGCCGACGTTCGCGCGTCCGGTCGCCCGCCCGGTCGAGCCCGCGCCCGAGCAGGCCGCGCCCGAGCAGGCCGCGCCCGAGCAGGCCGCGCCCGAGCGCCGTGCGCCCCGGACCGAGGCGCCCGTGACCCCTGCTGCCGAGGCGCCCGTCGCCGACGCGCCCGCGCAGGCACCGTCCGAGACCGCGCCGGAGCCCCGGACCCGCAGGTCCGGTTCGCGCCGGGCCGTGCGCCGTACGGGCGAGCCGGCCGCGCCGCCTGCGGCCGAGCCCGCGCCCCAGGCCGGCACCCCGGACATCGCGCAGGAGAGCACGCAGCCCGACGCCGAGACCACGGTCGACGCCCCGGTCGAGACGTCCGCCCCGGAGGCCGCCGCCCCCGCCGTCCCGCAGTTCATCGTCGCTGAGCTGAGCGAGGACGACGCGGCGGCGGTCGACGAGGTCGGCGCCATCGAGGAGGAGCTGGTCGCCGAGGGCGTCGAGCTCGAGGAGCTCGCCCCGGCGGACTTCGAGGAGTACGACGACGAGGAGGTGCGCCCGTCGCGCCGTCGTCGTCGCCGGGGTGGCCGAGGCCGCCGTGGTGGCCGCACGCGTTCGGACGACATGGACGACTCGGCGGACGAGGACCAGGACGAGGAGTCCGAGGAGGACGCGCAGTCGTCCGCGGACGAGGACGGCGACGCCGAGGACGCCGGCCAGGACGCCGCCGAGGGTGACGACGGCGAGGGCGAGGGCGGCAGCCGTCGTCGGCGTCGGCGTCGCCGGGGCACCCGCGGCGAGCGGGCCGAGGCCGCGGCCGCCCGCACGAGCCGCAGCGACGAGGTCACGGCGCTCAAGGGCTCGACCCGTCTCGAGGCGAAGCGTCAGCGTCGTCGCGAGGGCCGCGACCACGGCCGGCGTCGCCAGATCATCACCGAGGCCGAGTTCCTGGCCCGCCGCGAGTCGGTGCAGCGGTCGATGATCGTGCGCGAGAAGGACGGTCGCACGCAGATCGCGGTGCTGGAGGACGGCGTGCTCGTGGAGCACTACGTCTCGCAGCAGTCGCAGGCGTCGATGGCCGGCAACGTGTACCTGGGCCGCGTGCAGAACGTGCTGCCGTCCATGGAGGCCGCGTTCGTCGACGTCGGCAAGGGCCGCAACGCCGTGCTGTACGCGGGCGAGGTCAACTGGGACGCGGCGGGCCTGGAGGGCCAGCCGCGCCGCATCGAGCAGGCGCTCAAGTCGGGCGACTCCGTCCTGGTGCAGGTCACCAAGGACCCGATCGGCCACAAGGGCGCCCGGCTCACGAGCCAGGTCACGCTCGCCGGCCGGTACCTCGTGTTCGTGCCCGGCGGCGGCATGACCGGTATCAGCCGCAAGCTGCCCGACACCGAGCGGTCGCGCCTCAAGAAGATCCTCCGCGAGGTCGTGCCCGACGGCGCGGGCGTCATCGTGCGCACCGCCGCCGAGGGGGCGAGCGAGGACGAGCTGCGCGCCGACGTCGAGCGCCTGCAGGGCCAGTGGGACGCCATCCAGGCCAAGTCCAAGAAGGCGTCCGCCCCGGCCCTGCTGCAGGGCGAGCCGGACATGGCGATCCGCGTGGTCCGCGACATCTTCAACGACGACTTCTCGTCGCTGGTGGTGCAGGGCGAGGGCGCGTGGGACGAGATCGCTCACTACGTCGAGGAGCTGGCCCCGGACCTGCGCGAGCGCGTGTCCAAGTGGGTCGAGAACACCGACGTGTTCACCGTGCACCGCGTGGACGAGCAGCTCGCCAAGGGCATGGACCGCAAGGTCTGGCTGCCCTCGGGCGGCTCGCTGGTCATCGACCGCACCGAGGCCATGACCGTCGTGGACGTCAACACCGGCAAGTTCACCGGTGCGGGCGGCACGCTCGAGGAGACCGTCACGCGGAACAACCTCGAGGCGGCCGAGGAGATCGTGCGGCAGCTCCGCCTGCGCGACATCGGCGGCATCATCGTCATCGACTTCATCGACATGGTGCTGGAGTCCAACCGCGACCTCGTGCTGCGTCGCCTCGTCGAGTGCCTCGGCCGGGACCGCACCAAGCACCAGGTGGCGGAGGTGACCTCGCTGGGCCTGGTCCAGATGACGCGCAAGCGCGTGGGCCAGGGTCTGGTCGAGGCGTTCTCCGAGACCTGCGAGCACTGCAAGGGCCGCGGCTTCATCGTGCACGAGGAGCCGATCGAGAAGCCGGGTTCCGGCGTCGGCCCCGGTTCCGCCGCGGTCGAGGAGAGCCCGCGCGCCGCGCGGTCGCGCCGCAAGCGCGGCAAGGAGGTCAAGGAGAAGACGGCCCCCGCGCCGGAGCAGACGGCGCCGGTCGCCAGCCTGCCCGAGGAGCGGTCCGAGGCGCGCGAGGCCGTGAAGGCCACGCTCGCCACGATCGCCGCCGCGGCGCAGCACGCGCACGAGACGAAGGACGCGACGGAGGACGGGCCCGCCACGCTGGACGAGATCCAGCTGCCCGCCGGGTCGGGTACGTCGAGCCCCGCACCGTCCGCCTCCGCCGGTTCGCCGGCCACCGCTGACACCTCCGCCTCCGCGGACTCGCCGGCTGACGCCGCGACGTCGGCGAGCGGCGCGCCGGAGGGGGGCTCCGGCACTGGGCAGCCGGAACCGCCCAAAGGAGCTGGCGACGAGGTCGCCTGAGCAGAGGAAGGGATTCTGGGCGCGGCTGCTGGGCCGCTGACCTGATCCGGACGAGGGTCGCCACCGCGAGGTGGCGGCCCTCGTTTTTTGTTGCGCGCCGCGCATGTTCTGTGGTTCATTAGTCGAGTAATGAACCAACGAAGCGTGGCCGAGACGACGGAGACCGAGATGACAACGATCGCCGCGAGGCCGACCACCCGGCTGGGGTACGTCGACAACCTGCGGATCCTGCTGACCGTGCTGGTCCTGGCCCACCACTGCGCGCTGACCTACGGCGCGCTCCCGATCTGGTACTGGACGGAGCCCAGCGAGAGCCTGTCCGGCCTCGCGCTCATGGTGTTCGTGGTCGCGAACCAGTTCTGGTTCATGGGCTTCTTCTTCCTGCTCTCCGGCCTGTTCGTGCCAGGTTCGGTGGACCGCAAGGGGCCGGGCGCGTTCGCCCGTGACCGGCTCGTCCGGCTCGGCGTCCCGCTGGTCGCGTTCTGGCTGCTCGCGCGGCCGGTGCTCTCCCTGCCGAGCTGGCCCGAGCGCCGCGACCAGGGTGAGTCGTTCCTGCAGTTCTGGTTCAGCGTGGGTGACCCCGGCCCGATGTGGTTCGTCGAGGTGCTGCTGGGGATGTCCCTTGCCTACGCGGCGTTCCGCGCCCTGCGCGCACGGTCGGCCGCACGCCCCGCCGCGCTGTCTGGTGCCGTGACGGGGGCCGTGACCGCGGCCGACGGTGCCACGGACACTGGTTCGGCCCTGGTCGCGCATCCCCTGACCTTCCGCGCGATCGCCGGGTTCGTCGCGGTCCTGACCGTCGTGACCGCCCTCTGGCGGCTCGCGGTGCCGCTGGGTACGTACTGGGTGGGCGTCGGCCTTCCGACACCGGCCTACCTGCCGCAGTACGTGCTCCTCTTCGTGGCCGGGGTGCTCGCCGCGCGCCGCGGCTGGCTGACGTCGCTCACGGTGCGGCAGGGCCGGGGCGCTCTGATCGTGGCGCTCGTCGGGGTGGGGCCGGCCCTCGGTGTCTCGGCCCTCGCCTCGGCGCCGGACGCCGGTATCCTCGCGCTGCTCGGCCAGAGCCTCATCGAGAACGTCGTCGCGATCGGCGCGGTCGTGGGCCTGCTGGTGCTGTTCCGGGAGCGGTTCTCGGGCCGGCCGGCGTGGGCCCGGTTCGCCGCGCAGCACTCGTTCGCGGTGTACGTGATCCACCCGCTGGTGCTGGTGGGCGTGGCGATGCTGTTCGCACCGCTCGTGGCGCCGGCGGGCGTGAAGTTCCTGATCCTGCTGGTCGTGTCGGTGCCGCTGTGCTGGGGCGTCGCCTACCTGCTGCGCCGTATCCCGGGCGTGGCGCGCGTCCTGTAGCCGCGGGTCGTGGTGCGAGGTCCGTCTCGATCAAGCGATCAGGCCCGCGTTCCGCTCGGGGACGCGGGCCTGATCGCAGGGTCGAAAAGGACTTCCGCCGGTAAGCGCCGCCCGGGGAGGATCGAGGGCGTGACAGCCAAGACCTACGCCCGTGGGGTGACCCTCGCCGGGACGGCCGTGACCCTGCGTGGCTGGACCGTCCCCGACCTTGACGCATTCCGCGGATGGTTGCGTCCCGAGCACGAGTGGCACCGCTGGGACGGCCCCTACTACCCGGTCCCGGCAGAGGAGCAGGCTGATGCGCTCGTCGCGGCGCTGGCCCGGAGCAGCGGGCTGGAACGGCCGGCTGGCGAGGCGCCGCCGTCGGACACACCGCCCGTCGTCGAGGACCCCTTCGCCGGCGGCGAGCTTCTGCCGCCCGGCAGGCTCGTGGTCGACGTCGGCGGTGCGCTCGTGGGGACGGTCGCCTGGTACTGGGAGTCCCGCGAGACGGAGTGGGCACGCATGGGGGTCACCGTGTACGACCCGACGGTGCGCGGCCGGGGGATCGGGCGCACGGCGCTGGCCCTGTGGACGTCGTTCCTGTTCGAGAGCACGCCCTGGGTGCGGCTCGACTTCGCCACGTGGTCGGGCAACGCCGCGATGCTCGGCGTGGGCAAGGCGCTGGGCTTTGCGGAGGAGGCGCGGTTCCGGCAGGCCCGGGTGGTCGACGGCGTGCGGTACGACTCTGTGGTGATGGGCGTGCTGCGGGACGAGTGGCGCGACCCGGGGCGACGTCAGTCGTCCCGCGACAGCCGCTCGTAGAACTCCGCGATCGTCCGCGAGAAGAGAGCGGGGAACTGGACGTTCCAGGGGTGGCCCGCGCGCGGGACGATCCGCAGCTCGGCGCCCGGGATCCCGGCGGCCAGCTCGCGTGCCGCCGGGATGTTGGCGACGTCGCGACTGCCGCACAGGACGAGCGTCGGCGCCTGGATGCTCGGCAGCCCGGCCCGGAAGTCCGCGTCCGCGACGACCCGGAGGGCGCCGAGCCACTGCGCCTTGGTCATGTCCATGCCGGCGGCGGTGCGCTCCGGCAGCATCCGGACGACTCCGCGCTGGATCAGCATCAGAGCGGGGTGCGGTCGCACCTGGCTGCCCGACAGGACGAGCGACGCCACGCGGTCGGGGAAATCGAGCGCGAGCCGCGTGGCGGTCATCGCGCCGAGCGACAGGCCGCAGACGTGCGCCCGCTCGATGCCCCGCTCGTCGAGCAGGTCGCACAGCTCGCGGGCGGCGTCGGCCAGCGTGAACGCACCGGGCGTGGCGGCTCGGTCGAGGCCCGGGATCTCGGGCGCCAGCCCGGTCAGCCCGGCGGGCAGGGCGCCCAGCTGGGCGGCCCACGGGTCCTTGCCGGCGCCCAGCCCTGGGAGGAACAGCACGGTGTCGACGTCGGTGGCCATGCCGAAGAACGTAACCGAATGCTTGACTGGCGCCTATGAAAGACGGTCTGGGCGCCGGGCGCCTCGAGGTCATCGCCGGCCCGATGTTCGCGGGCAAGTCCGAGGAGCTGCTCCGCCGGGTGCGTCGCGCCCGGATCGCGCGGCGCGACGTGGTGGTGGTGAGCCACGCGCTGGACGACCGGCGCGGCGTCGGCCGGGTGACGTCGCACTCCGGCCAGGGCGTGCCGTCGCACACGGTGTCGGACGCCGGGGAGATCCCCGGCCTGCTCGGTCCCGGCACCGAGCTCGTCGCCGTCGACGAGGCCCAGTTCTTCGGCGCCGGCCTGGTGCCCGTCGTCTCCGGCCTGGCGGACCGCGGGCTCGTGGTGGTCGTCGCCGGGCTGTCCGTCACCTTCGACGGGCAGCCCTTCGCGCCGCTGCCCGAGCTCATGGCGCTGGCCGAGTCCGTGGAGAAGCTCACGGCGGTGTGCTCGGTCTGCGGGGCGGACGCCGCCTTCCATGTCCGGCTGTCCGGCACGTCGACCGCGTCGCACACCGGCTCCGCCCAGCCGGACGACGCGCTCGTGCCGGTCGCGGCGCACGTGGGTGGGTCGGAGTCGTACGAGGCCCGCTGCCGGAGGCACGCCGCCGTCGTGCCGTGACGGGCGCTCGCGCCGCCGTCAGACCTTGCGCATCAGCGTGTACTGCGGGCAGTCGAAGGGGTCCCGTGCGGCGAGCCCCACCTTGTTGAGGTAGTTGACGACGATCACGTACGACTGCGCCAGGCTGGTCTCGGTGTAGGGGATGCCGAGGGTCGCGCAGTGCTCCCGGACGATCTCGGCGGTCCGGATGAGGTGCGGGCGCGGCATGCTCGGGAAGAGGTGGTGCTCGATCTGGAAGTTGAGCCCGCCCATGAGGATGTTCATGAACCGTCCGCCGCGGATGTTCCGCGAGGTGAGCACCTGCTTGGACAGGAAGTCGATGCGGCTGTCGGCGGGGATGATCGCCATGCCCTTGTGGTTCGGGGCGAACGACGCGCCCATGTAGACGCCGAACACGGCCAGCTGCACGCCGAGGAACGCGAAGGCCATGCCGGGCGGCAGCGCCCAGAACAGGATCGCGACGTAGACGCCGAGACGGATCGTGATGGTGACGAGCTCGCGGACGCGGGAGCGCAGGGTCTCGGGGCTGCCCTTGAGCAGCGAGCGGAACGAGATGAGGTGCAGGTTCAGGCCCTCGAGCGTGAGCAGCGGGAAGAACAGCCAGCCCTGGTACCGGTTGATCAGACGGACCAGCCCGCGGTTCTGGCGCACGCCCTCCTCCGTGAACGCGATGGTGTCGTTCTCGATGTCCGGGTCCTTGCCCATCTTGTTCGGGTTGGCGTGGTGCCGGGTGTGCTTGGTCATCCACCACGAGTAGCTGATGCCGACGACGACGTTGGCCAGCAGCCGCCCCGCGCGGTCGTTGCGGGGGCCGGACTCGAAGACCTGCCGGTGCGAGGCCTCGTGGGCCACGAAGGCGAACTGGGTCAGGACGAGGCCGAGCGCTCCGGCCATCAGGAGCTGAAACCACGAGTCGCCCAGGAGCACGAACCCGGTGACGATCCCGCCGAGCGCGACCGTGAGCGCGGCGAGGACCCAGGCGTAGTAGTGGTGAGCCCGGCCCAGCAGCCCGGCGTCGCGCACCGTGCGGGCCAGCGACGAGTACGTGCTGGTCACGGGCTCGGCGTCGGGATCACGGGGCTTGGTCGGGCGAAAACCGTCGCGGACGGCGGGGGCAGCTTGGGCCATGTGGTCCTCACATGCTCGGGTTCGACTTCCCAGCCGGGGAGTTGGACGGTGCCGCCCGTCGTGCAGATGCTCTCGAGCCTACGGGACCGTAGGTTGGCGTCCCAGGGGCAGTTGTGGACGCCTCGCGGAGAGTTGAAGGCAATATGTTTACCTTCGCCAGACATTTCGGGCGCGGTCGTCAGTCCTCGATCAGGGGGACGAAGCGGTATCCGCCGTGGTCGGTCGCCCGGGTGCGCCCGTCGGGCAGGCGCTCGATCAGCAGCAGCGTGGTCCGGACGGGGATGACCATCCGGCCGCCGATGCCCACCTGCTCCACCAGGGTGCGCGGCAGCGCGGCGGCGGACGCGGACACGAGGATGCGGTCCCAGCCGCCCTGCTGGGGATGGCCGAGCACGCCGGGTGCCGAGTGCACGAGCTCCGCCCAGCCCATCCCGGTGCGTCCGACGTTGGCGGCACCCCATTCGGCGAGGCGGCTGTCGCGCTCGACGCCGAGCACGAAGCCCTGCGGCCCCGTCAGGTAGGCCAGGAGGGCCGTGCTCCAGCCGGAGCCCGCGCCGACGTCGAGCACCCGTGCCCCCAGCGGGACCCGCAGCAGGCGCAGCATGGCGGCCACCGTCGTGGGCTGGGAGGAGGTCTGGCCGCGCCCGATCGGCAGCGGCTGGTCCTGGCCGGCCAACGGCCGCTGGGACCGGGGCAGGAAGTCGCGACGGGGTATGGCGCGCATCGCCCGTGCGATGTCGTCGTGGTCGTCTGCCGGCTCGGAAACCATCAGGTATCACCTGAGCCCAGGGTAGACACACGCGGATCCTGCCCGCCACGTGCTCTGTTCCGGGCCGGCCTGCCCATGGGCTGCGCCCCGTCCCGACCGCGTCCACCAGGAGAGGCCTTGGCCATCGGCCTCAGCGGCTTCGAATGACGCCGGGGGCTTGACGAAGGCTCGATGCGGGCCGGGCGTGGGCAAGGCCACGCCTCCGCCGGTTTGAACCCGCTGAGGGCATCGCGTAACCTTGTGCTTCGGTGTGCTGTCTGCGCACCCGTCCTGCGTGCCCATGGCGCATCGCACTCGACCGCCGCGGCGGAGCGAGTCACAGCAAAGCCGATGATCTCCGTCGTGCGCGCACGCCAAGACTAGAGAGATGAGTTGAACGTGGTTTACGCGATCGTCAAGGCCGGTGGCCGCCAGGAGAAGGTGTCTGTCGGGACCATCGTCGTCATGGACCGTGTCCAGGCGAGCGCCGGTGAGACCGTCGAGCTCCCGGCCCTCCTGCTCGTGGACGGGGAGAAGGTGACCACCGACGCGAAGAAGCTGGCGAAGGTCAAGGTCACCGCTGAGGTCGTGCGGGACGAGAAGGGTCCCAAGATCACGATCCTCAAGTACAAGAACAAGACCGGTTACCGGAAGCGCCAGGGCCACCGCCAGTCGCTGACCCGCCTCAAGGTCACCGGCATCAAGTGACTTCCGCTGCGGGCCTCCTCTGACGAGCGAGCCCGCGCGAGCCAGATACTTCTTCTTCCTCCTTCGTCCCGAAAGACAGGTCAGCCAGATGGCACACAAGAAGGGCGCGAGCTCCTCGCGCAACGGTCGTGACTCCAACGCCCAGCGCCTCGGCGTGAAGCGCTTCGGTGGCCAGGTCGTCAAGGCCGGCGAGATCATCGTCCGCCAGCGCGGCACCCACTTCCACCCCGGCGTGAACGTCGGCCGCGGCAAGGACGACACCCTGTTCGCCCTCGACGCCGGCGCCGTGCAGTTCGGCACCCGTCGTGGCCGCAAGGTCATCGACATCGTCGCCGCCGAGGTCTGACTCGGCTTTCGCGTGAGGGGGCGCACCGGTGACGGTGCGCCCCCTCACGTCTTTTCATGAGCGGCCCTGGGCCGCTCCACCTGAGCAGTACCTGAGAGGATCGAGACATGGCCAGCTTCGTGGACCGCGTGGTTCTGCACGCCGCCGGCGGTAACGGCGGGAACGGCTGCGCCTCGATCCGCCGGGAGAAGTTCAAGCCCCTGGCGGGCCCCGACGGCGGCAACGGCGGTGACGGCGGCACGGTCAAGCTCGTCGTCGACGCCAACACCACCACCCTGCTGGAGTACCACCACTCGCCGCACCGGCGGGCGACGTCGGGCACCCAGGGGATGGGCGACGACCGGGACGGCGCCAACGGCGGTGACCTCGTCCTGACCGTGCCGGACGGCACCGTCGTGAAGGACCTCGACGGCAACGTCCTGGCCGACCTCGTGGGCGCGGGCGCCGAGTACGTCATCGCCGCGGGTGGCAAGGGCGGGCTGGGCAACCGCGCGCTGTCGTCGCCGAGGCGCAAGGCCCCGGGCTTCGCGCTGCTCGGCGAGGAGGGCGAGACCGCGGAGGTCGAGCTCGAGGTCAAGACCATCGCCGACGTCGCGCTGGTGGGCTTCCCGAGCGCGGGCAAGTCGTCGCTGATCGCCGCGATCTCCGCAGCGCGCCCCAAGATCGCCGACTACCCGTTCACCACGCTCGTGCCGAACCTCGGCGTGGTGCAGGCGGACCAGTCGCGGTTCACCGTCGCGGACGTGCCGGGCCTGATCCCGGGCGCGAGCGAGGGCAAGGGCCTGGGCCTGGAGTTCCTGCGGCACATCGAGCGCACGGCGATGATCGTGCACGTGCTGGACTGCGCCACGCTGGAGCCGGGCCGCGACCCGATCAGCGACCTCGACGTGATCGAGGCCGAGCTCGCCGCCTACTCGGGCGACATCGGCATCGCGGGCGGCCGCGTGCCGCTCGCCGAGCGTCCCCGCCTCGTGGTGCTCAACAAGATCGACGTGCCCGAGGCGCGCGAGCTCGCGGACTTCGTCAAGGCGGACCTGGAGGCGCGCGGGCTGCGCGTCTTCGAGATCTCGACCGCGTCCCACGAGGGCCTGCGCGAGCTGAAGTTCGCCCTGGCCGAGGTCGTGGAGAAGGCCCGCGCGGAGGCCCCCGCGCCGGAGCCCGCCCCGATCGTGCTGCGCCCGCGCGCCGTGAACGAGTCGAAGTTCACCGTGCGCCGGCTGGGCGGCGAGACCGCCTACTGGTTCGAGGTGCGCGGTACGAAGCCGGAGCGCTGGGTGAAGCAGACCGACTTCAACAACGACGAGGCCGTGGGCTTCCTCGCGGACCGGCTCGCGAAGCTCGGCGTCGAGGACGGCCTGTTCAAGGCGGGCGCCGTCGCGGGCGACGAGGTGCGCATCGGCGACCCGGACAACGCCGTGGTCTTCGACTGGGAGCCCACGCTGCAGACCGGCGCGGAGCTGCTCGGCGGACGCGGGACCGACCTGCGGCTCGACCAGAACGAGCGGCCCACGCGCGGCGACAAGCGCCGCGAGTTCACCGAGCGCATGGACGCCAAGGCCGAGGCCCGGCGCGAGCTGTGGACGGAGCGCGAGGCGGGCCACTGGACCGACCCCGAGGACAACTGACGGCTGCCCGGCCCGTGGAATGAGTGAGCGTCGGGGGCGGGCCTCCGGGGAGGATGAGGGTGTGAACTCCCTCGACCCCTCGGTGAACGCCCACGACGCCTCGGAACTCCAGGACGGTCCGGCCGTCTCCGGCCCGCGGTCCGCGATCGCCACCGCCCGGCGCGTGGTGGTCAAGATCGGCTCGTCGTCGCTCACCGGCCCGGACGGGCACCTCGACGTCGGCGCGCTGCGCGGGGTGGTCGAGGTGCTCGCCGCCCGGCAGGCCGCGGGGGCCCAGGTCGTGCTGGTCACGTCGGGCGCGGTGTCGGCGGGCATCGGGCCGCTGGGGCTGGGGAGCCGGCCGCGCGACCTCGCCACGATGCAGGCCGCGGCCTCCGTGGGCCAGGGCCAGCTCGCGGGCCGGTACCAGGAGGAGTTCGCGGCGTTCGGCATCCAGATCGGGCAGATCCTGCTCACGGCCGAGGACACGGTCCGCCGCGCCCGCTACCGCAACGCCCAGCGCGCGCTGGAGCGCCTGCTCGCGCTCGGGGTCGTGCCGGTCATCAACGAGAACGACGCCGTCACCACCGACGAGCTCAAGTTCGGCGACAACGACCGCCTCGCCGCGCTCGTGTCGCACCTGGTGCGTGCGGACGCCCTGCTGCTGCTGACCGACGTCGACGGCCTGCACGACGCCCCGCCGTCGCGCCCCGGCGCCCGTCGGATCCCGCTGGTCGACGACCTCGCGGAGATCGCCGGCGTCGAGGTGACGGCGCGCGGCAGCTCCGTCGGCACGGGCGGCATGGTCACCAAGCTGGAGTCGGTGCGGATCGCGACCGGCGCCGGCGTGCCCGCCGTCCTTACGCTCACCGCCAACGCGGCCGCCGCGCTCGCGGGGGACGACGTCGGCACGTTCTTCGCCGCCACCGGCCGCCGCACCTCGGCGCGCCGGCTCTGGATCGCGCACGCCGCCCGCACGCAGGGCCGCCTCCACCTGGACGACGGCGCCGCGCGCGCCGTGCTCGGCGGCCGCGCGTCGCTGCTGCCCGCCGGGATCACCCGGGCCGAGGGCCAGTTCGACGCGGGCGACCCGGTCGAGCTCGTCGCGCCGGACGGCGCCGTCGTCGCCCGGGGGCTCGTCGCCTTCGACGCGAGCGACCTGCCCGCGCTGCTGGGCCGGTCCACCTACGCGCTGCGGGAGGAGCTGGGGGAGGGGTACGACCGCGTGGTGGTGCACCGGGACGACCTGGTGCTGGAGACCGGCCGATGAGTTCTCCGGGGGCGCCCCGTCAACCGGTCAGGCGGCTGCGCACGGACGCGCGCCGCACGACCCGAGGAGTTTCCCCATGCGACGCACCCGACATGCCGCGACGGCGCTGGCGGCGCTGACCGCCCTGCTCGTCCCCCTGCTGGCCGGGCCTCCGACCGCCCAGGCGGGCACGGCACCGCCCGCTGGAACGCTCGCCGAGGCAGTGCCCGCCGAGGCTCCGCCCACCGAATACACCGGCGAGATCGACGGCGCCGACTACCGCGTGCTGGTCCCCGAGGACTGGAACGGCACGCTGCTGCTCTTCAGCCACGGCAACTACCCGTCCGAGTACTTCGGCGAGGGCAACCCGGTGCCGCACCTGCTGGCCAACCAGCCCGCCTCGGAGGAGGCGCTCACCGACCGCGGCTACGCGCTGGCCGCCTCGCTCTTCCAGGGCGGCGGCCTCGACTTCACCGTGCCCACCGCCGTCCAGGACCAGTCGCGGCTGCTCGACTGGTTCGAGCAGCACGTGGGCGAGCCGGAGCGCACCTTCACCACCGGTGCCTCGATGGGCGCGGTCACGGCGATCAAGCACGCCGAGACCGAGCCCGAGCGGATCGACGGCGTGCTGACGATCGGCGGCGCCATCGACGTGGTGGGCATGCTCGACGCGATCCTCGACGTGAACCTGGCGACGAGGACCCTGCTCACGGACGGCACCGACGCCGACGGCGACCCGATCGAGCTGGTGCACCCCACCAAGCCGGTGGCGAGCCGTACCGCCCTGGCCGACGCGCTCACGGCCGCCCTGGAGACGCCGGAGGGACGCGCCAGGATCTCGCTCATCGCCTCCCTCAACACGGTCACCGGCTGGTACGACGTGTCGCGCCCGGAGCCGGAGGACCTCCAGGAGTGGATCGACGGTCAGGCGCAGTGGCTCATCTGGGCCTACACGACCGGCCTGGGCCCCACGGCGCGCGTGGACTGGGAGGAGAAGCTGGGTGGCAACGCGTCGGCCTCCTTCGACGGCGACTGGGCGCACCGGCTGCGCCACTCCGGCGCGCTGCGCGAGGTGCGCCAGGCGTACGCCGCGGCCCCGGGCGCCGACCTGTCCGACGACCTCGCCGCGCTCGGCGCGGAGCCCGTGATCGAGGCGGAGCCGGCGGCCCGGGCGAACCTCGAGCGGCACCGCCCGGAGGGCACGACGCCGCAGCCGGTGCTCACCCTGCACACGACCGGGGACGGCGGGGCGCCGCCGTCGTACGAGCGGTCCTTCGGCGACCGGATCGCCGACGTCGGCCACCCGGGCCGGTACCGGAGCGTCTACGTGGAGCGCGGCGCGCACCTGACGGTCAGCGTCGCCGAGGAGCTCGTCGCTCTGACGGCGCTCGAACGCCGGGTCGACACCGGGCGCTGGCCGGCGCTGAGCCCCCACGCGCTGAACCGGGGCGCCTGGCGGCTCGGACCCGATTACTTCGGGATCTTCGACCCCGTCACCGGGGTGTCCTCGCACGAGCCCGCGTTCGCGCACTTCGTCCCGCCGCGCGCCGCCCGCCCGTCCTGGTGACGACGCCCGTCCGCACCACGGAATCGCCCTCGGCAATCGCCCGCACCCGACGTACTCTCGACGCATGACGATCGTGAGCCAGTACGAGGCGACACCAGCCGGGGGCGATTCCGCGGGAGCCGGCACCCCGCCGTCGGGCACCGACGTCACCGCCGCCGTGCACGACGTCGCCCGGCGCGCCAAGGTCGCCTCGCGCACCCTGGCCACGGCGAACCGCATGACCAAGGACGCCGCGCTGGGCGCGGTCGCGGACGCCCTGGTGGCCTCCGCCGACCAGATCGTCGCGGCCAACGCCGAGGACCTGGAGCGCGGTCGCGCGAACGGGATGTCGGACGGCCTGCTGGACCGGCTCGCCCTCACCCCCGACCGGATCGGCCAGATCGCGGCCGCGCTGCGCGACGTCGCCGGCCTGCCGGACCCGGTCGGTGAGGTGGTGCGCGGGCAGACCCTGCCGAACGGCCTGCGTCTGCGCCAGGTCCGCGTCCCGATGGGCGTGGTCGGCATGATCTACGAGGCCCGCCCCAACGTGACCGTGGACGCCGCGGGGCTGGCCCTCAAGTCCGGCAACGCGGTGATCCTGCGCGGGGGCAGCGCGGCGGCGTCGTCCAACGCGGTGATCGTCGCGGTGATGCAGGGCGCCCTGGAGGCGCGCGGGCTGCCCGCCGACCTGGTCCAGTCGATCGACGCGTACGGCCGCGCCGGCGGCGTGGCGCTCATGCGCGCCCGCGGCCTGGTGGACGTGCTGATCCCGCGCGGCGGCGCCGACCTCATCCAGACCGTCGTGCGCGAGTCCCTGGTGCCCGTCATCGAGACGGGCGTGGGCAACGTGCACGTCTACGTGGACGCCACGGCCGACGTCGACATGGCCGTCGCGATCGTGATGAATGCCAAGACCCAGCGCGTGGGCGTGTGCAACGCTGCGGAGACGCTGCTCGTGCACGAGGACGCGGCCCCGGCCTTCCTGCCGGCGGCGCTCGCCGCGCTGGCCGACGCCGGCGTGGTGCTGCACGGCGACCCGGCAGCCCTGTCCTTTGCCCCGGAGGGAGCCACCGTGCTTCCCGCCACGGACGAGGACTGGGCAACGGAGTACCTCGCGCTGGAGCTCGGCGTGCGGGTGGTCCCGTCGCTGGACGAGGCGATCGAGCACATCCGCACCTGGTCCTCCGGGCACACCGAGGCGATCGTGACGCGGGACATCGCGGCGGCGGACCGGTTCGTCGCGGAGGTGGACTCGGCGGCCGTGATGGTGAACGCGTCGACCCGGTTCACCGACGGCGGCGAGCTCGGCCTGGGTGCCGAGATCGGCATCTCCACGCAAAAGCTGCATGCGCGCGGCCCCATGGGACTGACCGAGCTGACCACCACCAAGTGGGTGGTGACGGGCGACGGCCACGTCAAGCCGTGAGGGCACTTTGGCGTCCCGGAGACCTCCGCAGGATCTCCTTGCGACCCGGTGCCGCGGTGCGCCCGCCACAATTCGTCCGTGAGAGACTAAAGCCCACCTGAGCTTGTTCGACTAGGAGGAACACCCGTGCTGCACACCGCCGTCCTGGCTGCCGAGGCCGCCTCGGAGCACGCCAACGAGCCGATCGCCCCGATCGTGCTCGGCCTGATCGCCTTCGGCGCGCTCGTGACCGCGCTGCTCGTCACGTACGCCTTCCGCAACGTCGGCAACCGGCACTGATCCATCTAGACGGGAGCCTGACGACCAGATGAGTGCACGCACCGCATGAGTGCCCCCACTGGGACCAGGCCGCGCATCGGGGTGATGGGCGGCACGTTCGATCCCATCCACCACGGTCACCTCGTGGCCGCGAGCGAGGCGGTCGCGCAGCTGGAGCTGGACGAGGTCGTCTTCGTTCCCACCGGCCGTCCGGGCTTCAAGCAGAAGCAGCGGGTCACCCCGGCGGAGCACCGCTATCTCATGACGGTGATCGCCACGGCGTCGAACCCGCGGTTCACGGTGAGCCGCGTCGACATCGACCGGGCGGGCCTCACCTACACGGTGGACACGCTCCGGGACCTGCACACGCAGCGCCCGGACGCGGACCTCTACTTCATCTCGGGAGCGGACGCCATCCAGCAGATTCTCTCGTGGAAGGATGCCGAGAAGCTCTGGGACATGGCACACTTCGTCGCTGTCACACGGCCAGGGCACATGCTCACCGTGGACGGGCTTCCTCGGGACGGCGTGACGACACTCGAGGTTCCTGCACTAGCTATCTCCTCGACCGACTGTCGTCGTCGGGCCGAGGAGGGTTTGCCGGTCTGGTATCTGGTGCCTGACGGCGTGGTCCAGTACATCGCCAAGCACGGACTGTATCGAGGTCTTCACGATGAGTGACAACAAGGGTCGTCCCATGACGCGCCGCGAGATCCGCGAGCGTGAGGCTGCCGCTGCGGCCGCCGCCGCGGGTGGTGGTTCCTACCCGCCGCAGGGCGGGCAGCAGCAGCCTCCGCACCGCGGCGCGCCCGCACCCGCCCCTGCTCCCGAGGGCGGCTGGTCGCCGAACCCGGCCAACCCCCCGGTCGCGCGGCCCCCACAGGCGACGGGCGGCTCGCGCGGCGTGGACGCGACGGGCCGGCTCACGCCGGTGCAGCAGCCCGGTGGCAACCCCTCACCCTTCGGCCCCGGTGGCGGCCAGAGCCGTCCGGGTGCTCCGTCCGGACCGGGTGGCCAGGGTGCCCCCGGCGGCCACGGCGCGCCGGGCGGCCCCGGACAGCAGGGTGCCCCGCCGAGCCCGTTCGGCTCGCGCCCGGCGAGCGCACCCGTGCCGCCCGCGCCCCAGCAGGGCCGCTCCGCGCGGTTCGCCCCGCCGCAGGCGCCCGGCGCGCCCGCGGGACCGGCCGACGTCGGCCAGACGACGCAGTGGGGACCGCCCGCGCCCGCCCCGGCCCAGCAGCAGCCGCCGTCGCCGTTCGGCGCCCGTCCTGGTGCGCCGACCGCGCCCGGGACGCCCGGCGGCCTCGGCCAGCAGCGACCGGGTGTACCGGGCCGCCCGGCCGGAGCCCCGCCCAGCGGTGCCGTCTCGGGCAGCGCGCCCGCGCTGCCCTGGGAGGCCGGTAGCCCTGCGGCTCCGCCGTCGGCGCCCCCGGGCGGCGCGCCCGCGGCCCCCGGCTCGCCGTTCCCCGGACGTCGGGGTGGCCCGGGCGGCCAGCCCGCCCCCGGCGCCCCCGTTGGTCCCGGCTCCGGTCAGATCGGTGGTCCGGGCCAGATGGGCGGCCCCGGTCAGCAGCATCCCGGTGCTCCCGGCCAGTTCGGTGCCGGCCCCGTCGCCCCGTCCCGTGCTTCCCGCCGTGAGGTGGAGGAGGAGTGGGAGGAGGAGGACGAGGGCCCGCAGTACACCTGGCTGCACTACATCATCCTGGTGGTCGTGGCGTTCGTGCTCGGCCTCCTGATCTGGAAGCTCGTGCTCGAGGGGGAGAGCGGGTTCCCGGGGGACCAGGCGGCGGCCCTGCTGGGCAATCTGCCGGGCGGGCTGCCCGGCTTCATGGGAGGTAATGCGGTATGACGGCGACCGAGCGGGCCACGGAGCTCGCGATCATCGCGGCGCGGGCGGCGAGCGACATCAAGGCGCAGGAGATCATCGCGCTCGACGTCAGCGAGCAGCTCGTGCTGACCGACGTGTTCCTCATCGCCTCGGGCGCCAGCGAGCGTCAGGTCTCGGCGATCGTCGACGCGGTCGAGGAGGCGCTCTTCAAGGAGGGCGTCAAGCCGATCCGGCGCGAGGGCAAGTCCGAGGCCCGGTGGGTGCTCATCGACTTCGGCGACGTCGTGGTGCACGTGCAGCACGCCGAGGACCGGACCTACTACGCGCTCGAGCGCCTGTGGAAGGACTGCCCGGCCATCCCGCTGCCCGAGGACGCCCAGGGCGGCGGCGACGCGGCGGAGTACCGCGAGCCGGACGACGGCGCGATCCACCTGGCCGGGGACTCCCGCCTGTGACCGCAGGAACGATCGTGCTGCTGCGCCACGCGCGCACGGCGTACAACGCGGGCCTGCGCCTGCAGGGCCAGATCGACATCCCGCTCGACGAGGTCGGCCGCTGGCAGGCAGAGCAGGGCGCCACGGCGCTGGCGGCGTCGCACAAGGGGTCCCTCGTGGTCTCCAGCGACCTGCAGCGGGCCCGCGACACGGCCGTCGCGTACGCGCGGCACCTCGACCTGGAGGTCGTGACCGACGCCGGGCTGCGCGAGCGGTCGTTCGGCGAGTGGGAGGGGATGACCGACGCCGAGATCGCCGAGCGCTGGCCGCAGGAGCACGCCGTCTGGCGCGGCGGCGGCGAGCCCGAGGCGAACGGCGTGGAGTCCAAGGCGGTCACCGCCCGGCGTATGGAGGAGGCGGTGCTGCGGCACGCCGGGTCCCTGGGCCCGGGGGAGACGCTCGTGGTGGTCTCGCACGGTTCGGCGATCACGCAGGCGATCACTCGCCTGCTGGGTCTCGACCCCGCGACGTGGCGCGGGCTGCACGGCCTGCACAACGTGCACTGGTCGCACCTGCGCGCCTCCGGACCGGGCGCGACCCCGGCGTGGCGTCTCGTCGCGCACAACGTGGGCGCGGGCTACCCGCTCGACACGTGGCAGTCCGGACCCGAGGCCCGGCAGTGACCGAGCGCACGCCGGTTTGAATTTGGTCCCTGGCGTCGGTCTGCATAGACTAACGACGCTCGCCCGGCCCAACCGCTGGGAGAGACCAATCTGGGGCTGTGGCGCAGCTGGTAGCGCACCTGCATGGCATGCAGGGGGTCGGGGGTTCGAGTCCCCCCAGCTCCACCCGGTGAAGGCCGCTGACCCGCACGAGAGTGCGGGTCGGCGGCCTTTCTCGTTCCCCGGCCCCGGCGCTCGCCCGCGCTCGTGCGGGTGGGTGTGTCGACCATCACTGTCGCACCCGGTCCGGGTCCGTTGACCTGAACCGCGGTTGAGGTTCTAGCGTCGGAAGCACTCGACGAGAGGACCCGGAAATGCCTGTCTACACCCTGCCTGACCTGCCCTATGACTACTCCGCGCTCGAACCGCACATCAGCGGGCGGATCATGGAGCTGCACCACGACAAGCACCACGCCGCGTACGTGGCCGGCGCCAACGCCGCGCTCGACGCGCTGGCCGAGGCGCGCGAGAGCGGCAACCTGGCGGCGGTGAACCTGCACGAGAAGAACCTCGCGTTCAACCTGGGCGGCCACACGAACCACACCGTCTTCTGGAACAACCTCTCGCCCGACGGCGGCGGTGAGCCCACCGGCGAGCTCGCGGCGGCGATCATCGACCAGTTCGGCAGCTTCGCGGCGTTCAAGGCGCACTTCGCCGCCGCGGCCACCGGCATCCAGGGCTCGGGCTGGGCGGTGCTCGGCTGGGACAGCATCGGCGGGCGGCTGCTGGTGTTCCAGCTCTTCGACCAGCAGGCGAACGTGCCGCTGGGGATCACCCCGCTGCTCATGCTCGACATGTGGGAGCACGCGTTCTACCTGGACTACCTCAACGTCAAGGCGGAGTACGTCAACGCCTTCTGGAACCTCGCGAACTGGGCCGACGTCGGCGCGCGGCTCGACCGGGCGCGGGCGACGACCGGAGGTCTCCTCGTCGCGGCGTGACCGCTGCGCCACATCGCGGCACAGGCGGAAACGGAAGAGCCGGGACATCGACGATGTCCCGGCTCTTCCTGTCGGTGGAGCTGGGGGGACTCGAACCCCCGACCCCCTGCATGCCATGCAGGTGCGCTACCAGCTGCGCCACAGCCCCGAACGGCGTTCGCCCAGGTGGGCGAGCGCCGTCAGTCTAGACCGATCCCGGCCCGGAGACCAAAGCGGGGCTGTCGACCACCGTGAACGGCACTCGCAGCAGGTCCGCGGCGCGCGACGAGGAGCCGACGAGCAGCTCGAAACCGCCCGGCTCGACCACCCGGTCGCCGGCCTGGTCCACGATCGTGCAGTCCGCCACCGGCAGGTCGATCTCGACCACGACGCTCTGCCCGGGGGCGACGTCGACCTGGCGGTAGGCCTTGAGCTCCTTGTCGGTCCAGCTCACGGACGTCACGGTGTCGCTGACGTAGACCTGCACGGTCTCGCGCGCCGGGCGGGCGCCCGTGTTGGTCAGGGTCACCCGGGCGCGGACGGTGTCGTCCGGACCCAGCTCGGCGTCCCGCACCTCGAGGCCGGAGTACTCCACCGTGCTGTAGGACAGGCCCTGGCCGAAGACGAAGGCGGGCTCCTGCGTCAGGTCGGCGTACCGGGCGCCGTGCTGGCCGCGGATCTGGTTGTAGTACACCGGCTGCTGGCCCACGTGGCGGGCGAACGAGATCGGCAGCCGGCCGGACGGCTCGACCAGCCCGAGCAGCAGCTCGGCGACCGCCCGGCCGCCCTCCATGCCCGGGTTCGCCGTCCAGAGGACCGCCGAGGCGTTCAGCGCGGACTCCGGCAGCACCAGCGGCTTGGACGCCATGACCACGACGACCATCGGCGTCCCGGTCGCGGCGAGCGCGTCCAGGAGGGCGATCTGCCCGCCGACGAGCTCCAGCGTCGCGGTGGACTTGTACTCGCCGACCAGCTCGACCTGGTCGCCGACCACGACCACGACGTGGTCGGCGTCCCGTGCCTGGGCCACGGCCTCGGCGATCAGCTCCGGGTCGGGGTCGCGGGGGACGGCGATCTTGGGCCGGGGCTGCCCGTCGGGCAGGGTGTCACCCTCGGGCGGCGAGACCAGGGAGACGATCTCGGCGCCGAGCGCGCTGGTCACCGTCCAGTCCTGCGGGCTCAGGGCGCGCAGCCCGTCGAGCACGGTGGTGATCATCTCCCGTGGGTGCCCGTCGGGCAGCCAGTCGGCCTGGCCCGAGCTGCCGGCCCAGTCGCCGAGCTGGGCCTGGGCGGCATCGGCGAGCGGTCCGACGACGGCGACGCGCCGGGGCCGGTCGTCCGCGGAACCGGCCGCGCGGCCGCCGTCGTCCACGCCGGTGAAGCCGCCGGCGAACGGGAGCGCCGCGTCCGTGTTGCGCAGCAGGACCAGCGACCGGCGCGCCACGTCGAGGTTGACGGCGGCGTGCGCGGCGGAGCCGATGAGCGCCCTGTCGCGGGCGAGGGTGGGCCGGCGCGGGTTCTCGAACAGGCCGAGCTCGAACTTCAGCGTCAGGATGCGGGCCACGGCGCGGTCGAGGTCGGACTCGGCGAGCAGGCCCTGGTCGATGGCCTCCTGGGCGCCCTCGAAGAACTGCGGGGTGGTCATCACCATGTCGTTGCCGGCCCGGACGGCCGCCGCGGCGGCGTGGGCGTGGTCGGGCTGGACCTTCTGCTCCCAGACCATCCGGCCCACGTTGTCCCAGTCGGTGATCAGCGTGCCGGTGTAGCCCCACTCGCCGCGCAGCACGTCGTTCAGCAGCCAGTCGTTGATCGTGATCGGCACGCCGTCCATCGACTGGTAGCCCAGCATGAAGGTGGCCACGCCCTCCTTGGCGACACGCTCGAACGGCGGCAGGAACCAGGACCGCAGCTTGCGGCGGGAGATGTCGGCCTCGGACGCGTCGCGCCCGCCCTGCGTCTCGGAGTACCCGGCGAAGTGCTTGGCGGTGGCCAGGATCGCCGTCGGGTCGGACAGGCCGGAGCCCTGGTAGCCGCGCACCATCGCCGAGGCGAGCTCGCCGATCAGGTACGGGTCCTCGCCGAACGTCTCGTCCACCCGGCCCCAGCGCAGGTCGCGGGCGATGCAGAGCACGGGGCTGAAGGTCCAGTGCACGCCGGTCGCGGACGCCTCGACCGCGGTGATCCGCGCGGCCTGCTCCACCAGCGCGGGGTCCCACGTCGCGGCCATCCCGAGCTGAGTCGGGAAGATGGTCGCGCCCTCGAAGAACGAGTGCCCGTGGATGCAGTCCTCGCCCACCAGCAGCGGGATGCGCAGCCGGGTCTGCTCCACCAGGTCGTGCGCGAGTCCCACCCGGTGCGGCGAGGTGTGCAGGATCGATCCCACGTGCTTGCGCAGGATGTCGCCCTCGTAGTCACCGCGGGCGTCGAGCTGGAGCATCTGCCCCACCTTCTCCGCCACGGTCATCCGGGCCAGGAGGTCGGCCACCCGCTCCGCGACCGGGAGGCCCGGGTCGAGGTAGGCCTGTGCCGGGGCGGACGTGTCGTGGACGCTGGTCATCGGGCGCTCCTGTCGGTCTGTGTTCGCACGCCGGAAACCTACCAGTCGCTAGGTAAGGGCCGCTGGGCCGTTCACAGGGTGTGGTCCGGCCCACCGGCGGGGCTACTGTCCCTCTGACGGAGCCGACGCCGATACCGACCCGCGAGGTGCCCATGGCCGACAAGACCGACCTCAAGAAGACTCTCGACGCCTACCAGGCCAAGCGGGACCGGTTCCGGATCGTCGACGTGCCCGACCTGCGGTACCTGATGATCGACGGGCACGGCGACCCGAACGGCTCGCCGGCCTTCACCGAGGCGGTCGAGGCGCTGTACCCCGTGGCCTACACCCTCAAGTTCGCCGGCAAGCGCGAGCTCGGGCGCGACTACGTCGTCATGCCGCTGGAGGGGCAGTGGTGGGCGCAGGACATGGCCGCCTTCACGACGTCGCGCGACAAGTCCCGCTGGGACTGGACGCTGCTCATCCTGGTGCCGGACTGGACGACCCCGGAGATGTTCGCCGCCGCGGTGGAGCAGGTCCGGGCCAAGGGTGGCCCGGCCCGGCTCGGCGACGTCCGCCTGGAGACGCTGTCCGAGGGGCGCTGCGTGCAGACGCTGCACGTCGGTCCCTTCGACGCCGAGGCCGCCACGCTCGCGCGGATGCACGACGAGTTCATCCCCGCCCACGGGCTGCGCCGGACCGGCAGGCACCACGAGATCTACCTCAGCGACTTCCGCAGGGTCGCGCCGGAGAAGCAGCGGACGATCCTCCGGCAGCCGGTCGAGCAGGTCGAGCCGGTCGAGCCGGCCAAGACGTCCGCCGGTCCTGACTGATGGCGCCCGCCACCTGCCCGTCCGCCGGCCCGGATGATCGACGGACGACCTGGGACGTCGCCGGGGCGCGGTGACCCGCCCACCTCAGCGCGCCCGCCCGCGGCCTCCCGCCAGCGCGACGAGCGCCGCCACCACGAGGGCGACGGCCGAGACGCCGAACGCCGTCGTGTAGCCGGCCGCGGTGGGCAGCCCGGTGCCCGCGAGCGTCGTCGCGCCGACGACGGCGGTCGCGACCTGTGCCCCGAGGGAACCGCCGATGGTCCGCACGATGGTGTTCACGCCCGTGGCCTCCCCGGTCTCGTGCGGTTCGACGGCGCCGACCACCACGTTGGCGAGCGACGAGAAGGCGAAGCCGATGCCGACGCCGAGCACGCCGGCCCCCGTGGCGACGGCCCACGGGTGCTGGTGGCCCACGGCGAAGGCCGCGAAGCCGATCGCGCCGATGACGCAGGCCACGACCAGCGTCGCGGTGAACCCGATGCGCGGGCCCAGACGCCCGGCGAGCGGTCCGGCGAAGAGCATGGTCACGGCCATGGGCAGCAGGTAGAGCCCCGACTCGGTCACGGTGGCGCCGAACCCGTACCCCGCCTCGGCGGGAGTCTGCACGAGCTGCGGCACCAGGGTGAACGCGCCGTACATGCCGAAGCCGATGATCAGGGCGGTCAGGTTCGCGGTGACGAGCGTCCGGCGGCGCAGCACGCGCAGGTCGACCAGCGGCTCGGCCAGGCGCGACTCCAGCAGCACGAAGCCCGCGAACGCCGCGACCGCCACGGCCGCCAGGGCGACGACGACGCCGGGCGCCCAGAGGCGGGACTGGCTGATCGCCAGCAGCAGGGCGGTGAGCGCGACGGTCAGCACGCCGCCGCCGGCCCAGTCGACCCGGCCGCCGAGCTCCGGCCGGTCGGGGCCGACGAACGCCGCGACCGCGGCCAGGGCGAGAACGATCACGACGAGCGCGGCCCAGAACAGCCAGGGCCAGCCGAGTGCGTCGATGATCGGGCCGGGCACCACGAGGCCCACCCCGAAGCCGATGCCGAAGATCGCGCTGACGGTCCCGATCGCCACCGGCACGCGGTCCCGAGGGAACGTCTCGCGCACGATCCCGAACGCCAAAGGGAACGTCCCGGCGCCCAGCCCCTGGACCGCACGGGCGGCGACGAGCACGCCGATCGACCCGGGCAGCGCGCCCGCGAGGGCGGCCAGCAGCGTCCCGGCCGCGAGGATCGCCAGGCTCACGAGCAGCAGGCGGCGCTTGCCGAACATGTCGCCCAGGCGGCCGATGATCACCGTGCCCACCGACGACGTGAGCAGGAACGAGCTGATCAGCCACGCCGTCGTCGTGGGCGAGACGCCGAGCTCCCGCTGCAGGGCGGGCAGCGCCGGCACGACCATGGTCTGCAGCAGGGAGAACGAGAGCACTGCCAGCAGCAGTGCGACGAACGGTCCGGCGGTGCCCTGTCGGGTCGCCTCACGAGTTGATGTCATGGCGACATCATTACATTATGTAACGACCGAGTGATAGTGTCCCCCCGTGGAACACCCCGCGGGCCGACCCCCGACGCTGCTGGGCCTGCCCTCCTATCTCGCCGGGCACGTCTCGCGCATCGGCCACCGCGCGCTCGTCGCGGACCTCGCGCGGCACGGGCTCCGGCTGCCGCACTTCGCGGTGCTCACGGGTCTCCACGACCTCGGCCCGCTCGGCCAGCACGAGCTCGCCGACCGGCTCGGCCTCAACCGCAGCCACCTGGTCGGATACCTCGACCGGCTCGAGGAGGCGGGCCTGCTCAGCCGGCTCCGCGACCCGGGGGACCGCCGGCGTCAGCAGGTGCAGCTCGAACCCGCGGGCGAGCGCCTCACGGCCGAGCTGATCGAGGGCGCCCGCGCCGGCGAGGCGGCCGACCTGGCCGTGCTCAGCGAGGACGAGCTGGCGACGCTGACGGAGCTCCTGCGCCGGGTGCTGCTCGCCGACGACGCCGCCGCTGCCGCCGCCGGGGGCACGCCGCCCACCGGCGACTGACGGCGACTGACGGCGACGACCGGCGCCGCCGGCCGGGTCGCTCAGCCCCGCAGCTCGTCGACGGAGGCGCCCGGCTGCTCGGTGAGCTCGGCGGCGTCCTGCGTGGCGGCCCAGGAGGCCAGCAGTGCCAGGCCGTCCGCGGCCGGTGAGCCGGCCGGCGCGGTGTAGACGTTGAGCACCAGCCCCGGCTCCGACGGCAGCTCCATCGACTCGAAGGTCAGGTCGAGCTGCCCCACCACCGGGTGTCGCAGCCGCTTGAACCCGCTGCGGTGCAGCCGCACGTCGTGCGAGGCCCACCGCTGCCGGAACAGCTCGCTCCGCGTGGAGAGCTCGCCGACGAGCTCGATCAGCGCCGGGTCGTGCGGGTTGCGGCCCGCCTCGAGGCGGAGGTAGGAGGCGGAGTCCCTGGCGATCCGCTCCCAGTCGACGAAGAAGTCCCGGGCTGCGGGGTCCAGATAGACGAACCGCGCGGTGTTCGCCGGACGGCGCGGGTCGGCGAGCACCGGCGCGTACAGGGCGCGGGCCAGCCGGTTCATCGCGACGATGTCGTGGCGTCCGTTGCGCACCCACGCGGGCGCGTCGCTGATCGCGTCGAGCACCTGCTGCACGGCGGGGCGCACCGTCGTCGGCGCGCGTCCTCGCCGGGCCTTGCCCGAACCCGCCGAGCGGGCCAGCGTGAACAGGTGCTCGCGTTCGGCCTCGTCGAGCTGCAGCGCCCCGACCAGGGCGTCCAGCACGCCGTCCGAGGCACCGGACAGGTTCCCGCGCTCCATCCGCACGTAGTAGTCGACCGAGACGCCGGCCAGCATCGCGACCTCCTCGCGGCGCAGGCCCTTGACCCGCCGGTTGCCGCCGTAGGCAGGCAGCCCGGCCTGCTCGGGCGTGATGCGGGCCCGCCGCGAGCTGAGGAACTCGCGGACCTCGGCGCGGTGGTCGATCTGTCCCATGCCCCCACGGTAAGCCGACCCCTGCCGCCATGGGAGGCACTGGCGTTACCCGGAACCACCGGGACTCCCCGGGGCCCGCGGACCGCGGTGTGCTGAGGGCGACGCACCAGGAGAGGCAGCATGCACACCACCGCAGCACCCCACGTGGGCACCCCCACGAAGACCGGCACGACGGCGATCCTCGCCGTCATCCTCATCAGCTACTTCATGATCCTGCTCGACAACTCCGTGATCTTCACCGGGCTGCCGAGCATCCGCGCCGACCTCGGCCTCGACCCCGCCGCGCTCTCCTGGGTGCAGGACGCCTACACCCTCGTGTTCGGCGGCCTCCTCCTGCTCGGCGCCCGCGCCGGCGACCTCCTGGGCCGGCGACGCCTCTTCGTCGCCGGGCTGGCCGTCTTCGGCGCCGCCTCGCTGCTCGTCGGGCTCGCCCCTGCCGGCTGGTGGATGATCGCGGCCCGCGCCCTGCAGGGGGTCGGCGCCGCCGTCGTCGCCCCCACCTCCCTGGCCCTGATCACCGCGCACTTCGAGGGCCCCGCGCGGGCCCGCGCCGTCGCCTGGTACAGCGCGACCGCCGGGATCGGCGCCAGCCTCGGGCTGGTGGTCGGCGGGGCGCTCGCGGACTGGGTCTCGTGGCGCGCCGCGTTCCTCGTCAACGTGCCGATCGCGGTGGCGATGATCGTCCTGGCCCGGCGGGTCCTGGCCGAGACGGAGCGGCGCACCGGCCGGTTCGACGTCGGGGGCGCGGTCGCCGCGACCCTCGGCACGGGTGCCCTCGTGCTCGGGATCATCGAGTCGGGCGAGCGGGGCTGGACGTCGCCCGTGACCCTGGGCGCGCTCGCGGCGGGCCTGGTGCTGCTGACCGTCCTGGTGCTGCACGAGGCGCGGACGGCCCACCCGATCATGCCGCTGCGGTTGTTCCGCAGCCGGGAGCGCAGCGGCGCCTACGCCGCCCGCCTGCTCTTCCTGGGTGCCATGATCGGCTTCTTCTACTTCACCACCCAGTACCTCCAGGACGTGCTCGGCCTCAGCCCGCTGCAGGCCGGCCTCGGGTTCTTCCCGATGACGCTGGTCAACTTCGCCGTGGCGCTGGCCGTCCCGCGGCTGCTGCGCCGGATCCCGGGTGCCGTGCTCCTGGCGGCCGGCCTGGTGCTCAAGCTCGCCGGCCTGGCCTGGCTGAGCCGGGTCGGCCCGGACGACGCCTACCTCACCGCCGTCGCGCTCCCGATGCTGCTCGTCGGGGCGGGCCAGGGCCTCGCCTTCGCGCCGCTGACGAGCTCCGGCATCGCCGGGGTCGCGCCCGAGGACGCCGGGGCGGCGTCCGGCCTCGTCAACACCGCCCACCAGCTCGGCATGGCGCTCGGCCTGGGTGTCCTCGTCGCGGTCGCCGCGCACGCCGGCGGCGGGTCCGACGCCACTGCGCCCGACCTCGCCGGGCCGGCTGCCGCACAGGTCGCCGCGCAGGTCAGCGCGGCCCTGACCGGGGCCACGACGCTGGTCGCGCTGGCGCTCGTCGTGGTGCTGGTGGTGCTCCTGCCGGCGCGGCGGCCGCGGGGCTGACCGGCCGCCGGCCGCCCTCGTCCGGCGTGACGTCCACCCTGGGGACGACGACGACGTCCACCCTGGGCCCGATGCCGGCGCCGACGCCGGTCGGTAGCTTCGTGGCCATGACCCCGACCGTCCGGAGCACCTCCGGCCCGACCGCGACCGCCTCGACCCCCTCCGCCCGCGCGGGCCTGGCCCACCCGGTGGTGCGCGCCGGGGTCGTCGTGGTCCTGAGCGTCGTGCTGGGCGGTCTGACGTCGTACGCCCAGGGCTTCCTGCCGGACGCGTTCGCGTCGTTCGCCAACTCGGCCAGCGGCTGGACGGTGCTCACGGCCCTGCTCGTCCTCTGGTCCCGGCTGCGCACCGCGCCCGCCGCGGTGCTGGGCGCGGTGAGCTTCGTGCTGCTCGTGCTCGGGTACATGGCGGCGTCCCAGGTGCGGAGCTACGTGTACGACCCGCTCCTGTTCTCGGCGGTGGGCGTGGTGGCCGGCCCGTTCGTCGGCGTCGCCGCGTCCTGGCTGCGCGCCACCGGCGTCCGTGCGGCCCTCGGCGCCGCGCTGCTCGCGGGCATCGGGGTGGGGGAGTCGGTGTACGGGCTGAAAGTGGTCCGGGAGACGACCAGCCCCGTCTACTGGACCGTGATCGGCGTCGCCGGGCTCGCGCTCCTGGCGGGCCTGCTCGTGCGCCGTGTTCGCGGTGCGCTGCCGGTGGCCCTGGCCGCGGGCGGGACGGTGCTCGTCGCGGCGACCTTCTTCCTCGCCTACTCCAGCCTGTAGTCCGTCCGGGGCGCGACCGGGCCAGGTCAGCGCGCGGGTCGCGCGGTTCGTCGGGCAGCACGACCCGTCGGTGCACGTCGACGGCTGAGCTCGCGGGGCGGCCGGGCCCGGGGGTCGCTTGCTTGCTCCACGCTGTTTGAGAATCGTTCTCACTTCTGGTTGACTCCTCCTCGGTAACGAGAATGATTGTCATTCTAGATGGAAGGAGCGGGCGGCCCAGACCGCCCGACCGACGATGAGAAATCACCCCACCCGCGCGGCCGCAGGCCTCGGCGCGGCACTGTCCCTCGTCATGCTCAGCGCCTGCGCTGCGGAGGGCGCGTCGTCCGGCTCGGCCTCGGAGCCGGCCGGCGCCGACGAGCACGAGGAGCACGCGGCGCCCGACGCGACCGAGGCCCAGGCGCGCACGCCTCGCGTCGCGGTCACGTACGACGGCGGTGTCCTGGTGCTCGACGCGATGAGCCTCGAGCCCGTGGGCGAGATCGAGCTGGAGGGCTTCACCCGCCTCAACGCGGCGGGCGACGAGCGGCACCTGATGGTCTCCACGACCGGCGGCTTCCAGGCCCTCGACCTGGGATCCTGGGCCGAGGCGCACGGTGACCACTCCCACTACTGGACGGCCAGGCCGACGCTCACCGACGTCACGTACGAGGCGTCCGAGCCCGGTCACGTCGTGGTCCACGAGGGCCGCACCGCGCTGTTCGACGACGGCACCGGCCTGGTGCGCGTGCTCGACTCGGCGCACGTGGCCGACGCCGACGCGGCGGCCCGCGAGCACACCACGCCGTCGGCCCACCACGGTGTGGCCGTCGAGCTGACCGACGACACCCTGGTGGTCTCCGAGGGCACCGAGGACGCGCGCACCGGCATCCGGGTGCTCGACGGCGACGACCAGGAGATCGCGGCGTCCGACGAGTGCCCCGGCGTGCACGGCGAGGCGGTGGCCGCCGACGAGGCCGTCGTCATCGGCTGCGAGGACGGCGCCGTGGTCTACGCCGACGGCAAGATCACCAAGGTCCAGTCCCCGGACGCGTACGGCCGCATCGGCAACCAGGCCGGCACCGAGGCGTCGCCGGTCGTGCTGGGCGACTACAAGACCGACAACGACGCCGAGCTGGAGCGGCCCACGCAGGTGTCGCTGATCGATACGCGGACCGGCGACCTCCAGCTGGTCGACCTGCCGTCGTCGTACACCTTCCGGTCGCTCGCGCGGGGCGACGAGGGCGAGGCCCTCGTGCTCGGCACCGACGGCCAGGTGCACGTGATCGACCCGGAGTCGGGCGAGCTGACGTCATCGATCCCGGTGATCGACGAGTGGGAGGAGCCGGCCGAGTGGCAGGAGCCGCGACCCGCGATCCTCACGCTGGACGGCTCGGTCTACGTGACCGACCCGGCCACGGACTCGATCCACGCGGTGGACGTCGAGACGGGCGAGGTCTGGAAGTCCGCCGACCTCGGCGTCACCCCGAACGAGCTGGCCGGCGTCACGGGCGGGGAGGCCCACACCCACTGACGTGACGACCGCACGCGTCAGACCCTCAGGTCACCCGGGTGACCTGAGGGTCTGACACGTCGGAGGATCAGGGCTGGGCGAAGAAGGTGCGGATGTCCGCGACGACCTGGTCCGGGACCTCCATCGCCGCGTAGTGGCCGCCCGTCGGGTACTCGGCCCAGTGCTCGATGCGGGCGTTGTCGCGCTCGGCGAAGGCCCGGATCGTCTTGAAGTCGTCGGCGAAGACGGCCACGCCGATCCGGCCCGTGCTGACCACCGGCTCGGCGCCGGACCGCGCCTCGGTGTAGTGGTAGCGCGTCGAGGTGGCCGACGTGTTGGTGAGCCAGTAGAGGCTGACCTGCGCCAGGACCTGCTCGCGGGAGACCCGGCTCGTGCCGTTGCCGAAGCTCTCGAACAGCTCGTTGTACGCGAGCTGCCCGACCGGGGAGTCGCTGAGCGCCGCGGCCACGGTCTGCGGCCGGGAGCCGTTCATCGTGTTGTACGCGCCCACGCTCTGGAACCACTGGAGGTGCTCCAGCGCCGCGAACTCCTTGGGTCCGAACCCGTCCATCTCGCCGTCGGCGCCCGACGGGAACGAGAAGAGCTGCAGCAGGTGCGCCCCCTGGAATCCCTCGGGGTCGAGCACCGCCAGCTCGCGGCCGATCATCGCGCCGGCGTCGCTGCCGTGGGTGCCGTAGGACTCGTAGCCGAGCCGGCGCATCAGGGTGTCCCAGGTGCGGGCGACGCGGGCCATCGTCCAGGTGCCGCCGTCGGCCGGCTCGCTCAGCGGGGTGCTGAACCCGAAACCGGGGATCGACGGGACCACCACGTCGAACGCGTCCTCGGCGCGGCCGCCGTGCGCGACGGGGTCGGTGAGCGGGCCGATCATGTCGAGGAAGTCGAGCACCGAGCCCGGGTAGGTGTGGGTCAGGAGCAGCGCCCGTGCGCCGGGCTCGGCCGAGCGGACGTGCAGGAAGTGGACGTTCTGGCCGTCGATGTCGGTCAGGAACTGCGGGAACGCGTTGACGCGCTCCTCGACCGCGCGCCAGTCGAAGTCGTCGCGCCACTGCTCGACCGACTCGCGGAGGTAGGACTCCGGCGTGCCGTAGTCCCAGGAGTCCCCCGGCGCGGCCGGGGCGAAGCGGGTCCGGGCGAGGCGGTCGTTCAGGTCGTCGAGGTCGGCCTGGGGGATGTCGACGCGGAAGGGGCGGACGCTGGTGTCGTTGGTGTTCATGTCTCCGACTCTACGAGCCGTTCAGGAACGGTTCTTTCCTCTATTCTGAACGGGTCCCAGATCTTTTTTCGGATGTCGCAGAGGAGCCACGATGACGACGACGGCGGGGCGCCTGCTCGCCCTCCTGGGCCTGCTCCAGTCCCGTGCCGAGTGGACCGGGCCGGAGCTCGCGGCGCGCCTCGACGTCACCGACCGGACGGTGCGCAACGACGTCGCGCGCCTGCGCGACCTCGGCTACCCCGTGGACGCCGTGCGCGGGCCGGGCGGGCGGTACCGCCTCGGCGTGGGCGGCAAGCTGCCCCCGCTGGTGCTCGACGACGAGGAGGCGGTCGCGATCGCCGTCGGGCTGCGGGCCGCGAACGCCGTGGCGGGCATCGAGGAGTCCAGCGCCCGCGCGCTGGGCAAGCTGGAGCAGGTGCTGCCCGACCGGCTGCGGCGTCAGGTCGTCGCGCTGCGCGACGCGACGGAGGCCGGGCCCTTGAACACCAACAGCAACGTCGAGGATCCCGTCGTCGACCCCGCGCTGCTCACCGAGCTGGCCGCGGCGATCCGCGACCACCAGGGCCTGCGCTTCTGGTTCCGCGAGGAGCCGCGGGAGGTGGAACCGGTCCGGCTCGTGGCGTGGCAGCGCCGCTGGTACCTCGTGGGGCGGGACGTCGGCTCGGGGCGCTGGGAGCCGTTCCGCGTGGACTGGCTGGAGCTGCGCCGGCCCGGCGGGCGGCGCTTCACACCCGTGGCGCCGCCGTTCGACCTGACCGAGTTCGTGGTGCGCGAGGTGGCCCGGACGGGCTGGGCGGTGCACACGCGGATCGTCGTGCACGCCCCGGCGCACGAGGTGCTCGACCGCATCAACCCCGCGGTCGGCACGGTGGAGCCGCGCGACGACACGTCCTGCCTGCTCGTCACCGGCGGAGACAGCATCGAGACGGTGGCCGTCTGGATCGGCATGCTCGGGCTCGACTTCACGGTGACCGGGCCGCAGGGCCTCGTGGACCACCTGAACGTGCTGTCCCGGCGGTACGCGGCGGCGGCGCGCTTCGCGTGAGATTCGCGGGTGCGTCGGACGACACCGCAGGACCCTGTGGCGCGCGCATCCCAGTACCTCGGGATGCCACGGATCTGCTCTGGATGAGGTGGGACCCGACAACGGGGCTGGAGGAATGGGTCATGTACGCCGTCGTGCAGGCCATCGCCGAGGAGTATCTGACCGGTGGTGCCGAGCGGGGCGCTCGGTCGGCCGATGACGGGGTGGTCTGGATCGCCCTCGACGACTGACCCGGCCTACGCCAGCATGCCGCGCAGCATCGCGCCGAGGATCCGGGCCAGGCGCGGCTCGACCTCCACCAGGGCGTGCGAGAGCCGCGGGTCGGAGCGGTAGAGCGCGGCGACCTCCGGGCCCGGGGTGGCGATCTGGTGGAAGGTGCCCGCCATCGAGGTGGCCGCCGCCACCAGGTCGACGCCGTCCTGCTCGGTCAGGCCGGGCAGGGCCGCGCGGACCGCCGGGACGATCTGGCCCAGGCCGTCGCGCGTCGTCAGCTTGAACTCCCGCACCTTCTCCACCGACACGTTCCGCTCGAGGTTCAGCGGCGTCTGCGCGAGCAGGTCGCAGAACATCCCGCGCGCCGCCAGGGTCGAGGCGAACGCGGCGGCGACGGCGTCGGCGTCCGGCCGCGTGACGGCGCGCACCCGGGCGGCGAGGGCCGGCGCCCAGTCCTGCCAGCCCTCGGCGGTGAGTCGCAGGAAGATCTCCTCGCGCGTCTCGAAGTACCGCAGCATCGCGGACTTGTGCATGTCCACGGCGGAGGCGATGTCGGTCAGCGTCACCTCCCGGATGCCGCGCTCGGCGCCCAGCCTGCGGGCGGCGTCCAGGATGGCGGCCTCGCGCAGCAGCTTGGCCTCGGGGGAGCGGGCGCGCTGGAAGTCGGGAGTCGTCATGGGCACATCTTAGCGCAACGGGGTTGCGTAAGTTAGAGCAACGGTGTTTTATTAACGACATGCAGAAGACATGGTTCATCACCGGTTCGTCCCGCGGCTTCGGCCGTTCCCTCGTCCTCGCCGCGCTCGCCGCCGGCGACCGGGTCGCCGCCACGGCGCGCCGCCCCGAACAGCTCGACGACCTCGTGGCCGAGTACGGCGAGCGGATCCTCCCGCTCCGCCTCGACGTGACCGACCAGGACGGCGCCCGCGCCGCGCTGGCCGAGGCCGCCGCCCGGTTCGGGCGCGTCGACGTCATCGTCAACAACGCGGGCTACGCCAACGTGGCCCCGATCGAGACGGCGGACGACGCCGACGTCCGCACCCAGTTCGAGACCAACTTCTGGGGCGTCTACCACGTGTCCAAGGCGGCGATCCCGCTGCTGCGGCAGCAGGGCGGCGGCCTCGTGATCCAGTTCTCCTCGGTGGGCGGCCGGGTCGGCGGCTCGCCGGGCATCGCGTCCTACCAGGCGGCGAAGTTCGCCATCGACGGCTTCAGCCGCGTGCTCCGCGTCGAGACGGCGCCGTTCGGCGTCAAGGTGCTCGTCGTCGAGCCGAGCGGGTTCCGCACCGACTGGGCCGGCACGTCCATGACCGTGCACGACACCCCCGCCGGGTACGAGTCCACCGTGGGCGCCATGAACGACCGCATGCGCCAGGCCGGCGCGAGCCAGGCGGGTGACCCGGCCCGGGCTGCCCAGATCCTCGTCGCGCTGGCCTCGCGCGACGACCTGCCCGACAACCTGCCGCTCGGCGTGAACGCCACCGAGATGTCCGTGGCGCAGGACCGCCGGCTCCTGGAGTCGGACCAGCGCTGGAGCGCGGTGAGCCGCTCCGCCGACTTCGCGGAGCCGTTCCCGGCGGAGCTCCCCGCGGTGTGAGTGCTCATCTGTGAAGGTCATCGTGCTCATCTGTTAGCCTGGCGGCTGTTCAACGGAGTCGAAGGGCGGCGGAGGAGCACGATGACGGCACTCGACGAGGAGACCGTGGGCAGCCTGGTGGCGTCCGCGCCGCAGGGCGCGGACCTGACGGTGCCCACCTATGACCGGTCCCGGCTCACGGCCGGGATCGTCCATCTCGGGGTGGGCGGCTTCCACCGCGCGCACCAGGCGATGTACCTCGACCGGCTGATGGCGCAGGGCAAGGCGCTGGACTGGGCGGTCTGCGGCGTCGGCGTGCTGCCGGGCGACGCCCGGATGCGCGACGCCCTGACCGCCCAGGACGGCCTCTACACCCTGGTGCTCAAGGACCCCGACGGGCGCCTGGAGGCGCGCGTCGTCGGGTCGATCAAGGAGTACCTGCTGGCCCCCGACGACCCGGAGGCGGTGCTGGAGAAGATGGCCTCGCCCGAGGTCCGCATCGTCTCGCTGACCGTCACCGAGGGCGGGTACAACATCCACCACGTGACCGGCGAGTTCGACCTGGCCGACCCGGCGGTCGCCGCCGACCTGGCAGACGGGGCCGTCCCGGCCACGACGTTCGGGCTGGTCACCGAGGCCCTGCGCCGCCGCCGCGACCGGGGCGTGCCGCCGTTCACCGTGATGAGCTGCGACAACATCCAGGGCAACGGCGAGGTCGCCCGGCGCGCCTTCACCACGTTCGCCCGCGCCAAGGACGCCGGCCTGGCGGCCTGGATCGAGCGGGAGGTCGCGTTCCCGAGCTCCATGGTCGACCGCATCACGCCCGTCACCACGGACGCCGACCGCGCCATGGTCGCCGAGCGCTTCGGCGTCGACGACGCCTGGCCCGTGGTGGCCGAGCCGTTCGAGCAGTGGGCGCTGGAGGACACCTTCCCGACGGGTCGGCCCCCGTTCGAGGACGCCGGCGTGCAGGTGGTGTCCGACGTCGAGCCGTACGAGCTGATGAAGCTGCGGCTGCTCAACGCGAGCCACCAGGCCCTGTGCTACGTGGGCTACCTCGCCGGGCACCGGTACGCGCACGAGGTGGCCGGCCAGGACGTGTTCGCCCGGTACCTGCTCGGCTACATGGACCGCGAGGGCACGCCCACGCTGGAGCCGGTGCCGGGCATCGACCTGGACGCCTACAAGCACACGCTCGTCGAGCGGTTCGCCAACCCGCACGTGGCGGACACTCTCGCGCGGCTGTGTGCCGAGTCGTCGGACCGTATCCCCAGGTGGCTGCTGCCCGTGGTCCGGCACCACCTGGAGCACGGCGGGCCGATCGAGCACGCGGCGCTGGTCGTGGCCTCCTGGGCCCGCTACGACGAGGGCGTGGACGAGGCGGGCGCACCCATCGAGATCGTCGACCGCCTCGCCGACCGGCTGCACCGCGCGGCCCTGGCTCAGCAGGAGGACCCGCTCGCGTTCCTGCGCGACCGCGAGGTGTTCGGCGACCTGGTCGACGACGAGCGGTTCACCGCCGCCTACCTCGCGGCGCTGGACTCCCTGCACCAGAAGGGCGCCCGCGCCACGGTCGAGGCCCTCGTCGCCCGCTCCTGACACGCCGGGGTCAGGGGGCGAGGGCCTCCAGCGCGGTCGCGGCGGCGTCGTCCACCACCAGGGTGTCGGCGACGCCGCCGCCCACCGCGGCCAGCAGGCCGGGCGCGACGGCGGACCCGTAGCCGATGGCGATCACCCGGGGCGTGGCGGCGAGCTGTTCCAGCGTCACGCCCACCACGCGCTCGTCGAGGCTCGTCCGGACGGGTCGGCCCGCGGCGTCGAACAGGCGGCCCGAGCACTCGGCGATCGCGCCCGCCGCCGTGGCCGCCCGCTGCTCCTCGGCGCTGATCTGCGGGAACACGGTGGAGCTGCGCTCCGACCAGTGGCCGATCGCGACGACGGCCACGTCCAGGTGGTCGGCCCGCGCCAGCGCGTCGGCGATCTCGGGCTGCCGGCGCAGGCCCGCGGCCGTCGCGGCGTCGGCCACGAGCAGCGGCGACCAGACGGGCCACGTGCGCACACCCGGCATCTGCGCGAACGTGCTGATCAGGGCCAGCGAGTTGCCGCTGCCCTCGACCGGCAGGGCCCCGACGAGCTGGACGACGTCGCAGTGGGGGAGCTGCCCGATGTGCCGCACCGCGGCCTCGACCGTCCGCGACCACGACACACCCACGGTCATGCCCTCGGCGATGTGCTCCCGCACGGCGCGGGCAAGCTCGACCGCGACATTCTCGCGGGTGGCGACGGGGTCGGCGCCGCTGGGCGCGACGAGGATCTCGCGCGCGCCGAGCCGGGCGGCGAGGTGTGCCCCGCGCTCGCCATCGGCCCGGGGCGCGGTGATCTCGATGCGCACCACGCCCTGCTCCCGGGCCAGCGCGAGGAGGCGCGCCACCTGGAAGCGGGAGATGCCGCGGTCGCGTGCGATGTCGACCTTGGACTTGCCGTCGAGGTAGTAGTCCGTACTCACCTCGACCATGAGGTTCGTGTCGTTCTGGGGCACCTGCGTCCTCACTCCCGCAGGCGGCAGCGGGAACCATTCGAGCGACTTCTGAGCGGGGACCTTGCTCACCTGAGCATACCCAACTACTCTGCGGATGCAGATGAGCAGTTCCATATTCTCAGATGAGCGCGGCGGAGAGGCTGCGCCGAGGAGAGGACGAGGATGTTCCGACCTCCAAGGGGTGTTTCGGCGCGAGGCAGGTCAGCACGGCGTGGTTCGGCACGGCGTTCTTCGGTGAGCGCGGCGGCGACCGCCGCGACGGCCGCCACCGCGCTGGCCCTGTCCGGTTGTGCCGGTGCAGGCGCCGTGGGCGGGGACGACGGCGAGCAGATCGTGGTGGCGATCGTCTCCAACCCGCAGATGCAGGACGCGATCTCGTTGCAGGACGAGTTCCGTGCCGCGCACCCGGGCGTGGACGTCCGCTTCGTGTCGCTGCCCGAGAACGAGGCCCGCGCCAAGATCACGGCGTCCGTGGCGACCGGCGGCGGCGAGTTCGACGTCGTCATGATCTCCAACTACGAGACGCCCATGTGGGCGGAGAACGGCTGGATCGAGAACCTCCAGCCGCACATCGACGCCACCGAGGGGTACGACGCCGAGGACTTCGTCCCGAGCGTCCGCGAGGCCCTCTCGCGCGACGGCGACATGTACTCGGTGCCGTTCTACGGTGAGTCGTCGTTCCTGGCGTACCGCGCCGACCTGTTCGAGGAGGCGGGGCTGGAGATGCCCGCGCACCCGACGTGGGACGAGGTGCGCGATCTCGCCGCCGAGCTGAACGACCCGGCCGAGGACTTCTCCGGCATCTGCCTGCGCGGCCTGGCCGGCTGGGGCGAGGTCATGGCGCCGATGAGCACCGCCATCAACACGTTCGGCGGAGGCTGGTTCGACGAGGACTGGAACGCCACCCTCGACTCGCCCGAGAGCCGCGAGGCCATCGAGACCTACGTCGACACCGTGCAGACCTCCGGGCAGCCCGGCGCGGCGACGTCCGGCTTCGGCGACTGCCTGACCCGGTTCGCCCAGGGACAGTCGGCCATGTGGTACGACGCCACGTCCATGGTCTCGTCCATCGAGGACCCGGCGTCGTCCACGGTGGCGGGCAAGGTCGGCTACGCGCCCGCGCCGGTCGCGGACACCGAGTCGGCGGGCTGGCTCTACAGCTGGTCGCTCGCCATCCCGTCCACCAGCGAGCACAAGGACGCCGCCTGGGACTTCGTGTCCTGGATGACGAACAAGGAGTACATCGAGCTGGTCGGCAACACGATCGGCTGGGAGCGGGTTCCCCCGGGCAGCCGCCTGTCCACCTACGAGATCCCCGAGTACGCGGAGGTCTCCGAGGCCTACGCCGACGCCACCCTGGAGTCGATGGGCGGGGCCACCCAGGAGGCCACGATGACCCACCCCGTGCCGTACCCGGGCATCCAGTTCGTCGGCATCCCCGAGTTCCAGGACCTCGGCACCCGCGTGGGCCAGCAGATGTCCGCGGCGATCGCCGGCCAGGTGACCGTGGACGAGGCCATCGCACAGTCCCAGCGCTACGCCGAGACCGTGGCGGAGACCTACCGGAACCAGGAGGGGCAATGAGCACCTCGACCATCGACCGGCTGGAGAGCTCGCGCCGGGCCGCCCGCGCGTCGGCGTCCGAACGCTCGATCAGCAAGGCCGAGGGGTGGCGCCGCCGCGGCCCGCTCCTGCCCGCGCTGATCTTCACCGTGATCGTCACGCAGCTCCCGTTCCTGGTGACCATCTGGTACTCGCTGCGCTCGCAGAACCTGCTGCGGCCCGGCGAGGACCTCTTCGTGGGCCTGTCCAACTACGTGGACATCGCCCAGGACTCGACGTTCCGCCAGACGGCGCTGAACTCGGTGGTCATCACCCTCGGCTGCGTGCTGGTGGCGATGGTGCTCGGCATCGTGCTGGCGCTGCTGCTCGACCGGCCGTTCTTCGGCCGGGGCGTGGCCCGCACCATGCTGATCACGCCGTTCCTGGTGATGCCGGTGGCGACGTCGGTGCTGTGGTCCGTCGCGCTGCTCAACCCCACCTACGGCCTGCTCAACTGGACGCTCGGGCTGTTCGGGATCGAGGCCGTCGACTGGACCTCGACCTACCCGATCGTCGCGATCCTGATGGCGCTGGTCTGGCAGTGGACGCCGTTCATGATGCTGCTCGTGCTCGCCGGCCTCCAGGCCCAGGCGAAGGACGTGCTGGAGGCCGCGTCGGTGGACGGCGCCGGCCCGTGGCGCACCTTCCGCTCGATCACGCTGCCGCACCTGCGGCGGTACATCGAGCTGGGCGTGCTGCTCGGCGTCATCTACGTGGTCAACACGTTCGACCAGATCTACCTCCTGACGGCCGGCGGGCCCGGTACCGCCAGCGCCAACCTGCCGTTCTACATCTACCAGCGCGCGTTCCTCGGGTTCGACATCGGGCAGGCCGCCGCCATGGGCGTCGTCGTCGTGATCGCCACGATCATCGTGGCCTCCGCCGCGCTGCGCCTCATCTTCCGCAGCTTCGAGGTCAAGGAGTGAGCATGTCCGACGTGACGCGCGCGTACCGCCGTCGAACCACCGGTGGAGTGCTGACGACGCTGACCTGGTTGCTGGCGCTCGCCTTCTTCTTCCCGGTCGCCTGGATGGCGGCCACGGCGTTCAAGCAGGAGAACCAGGCGGCGTCCGACCCGCCCACCTGGTTCTTCACGCCCACGCTCGACCAGTTCCGGGCCGTGATCGAGGGCGGGTCCGGGGTCTACGTGGCCAACTCGGCCATCGCGACCGGCGTCTCGACCGTGCTGGTGCTGCTGCTGGGTATCCCGGCGGCGTACGCGCTGTCGATCCGGCCGGTGGAGAAGGTCAGCGACGTGCTGTTCTTCTTCATCTCCACCAAGATGCTGCCCGTCGTGGCCGTGATCGTGCCCATCTACGTGGTGGCCGGGCAGCTCAAGGTGCTCGACAACATCTGGACCCTGGTGGTCCTGTACACGGCGATGAACCTGCCGATCGCGGTGTGGATGATGCGCTCGTTCTTCCTCGAGGTGCCGGGAGAGGTGCTGGAGGCGGCGTCCGTGGACGGCGCCGGGCTGATGCGGACCCTGCGGTCCGTGCTCATCCCGATGGTGGCGCCCGGCATCGCGGCCACGGCGCTGATCTGCGTGATCTTCTCGTGGAACGAGTTCTTCTTCGCGCTCAACCTGACCGCCTCGCGGGCGGCGACGGTGCCGGTGCTCATCGTGTCGACCATGACGAGCGAGGGCCTGTTCCTGGCGCGGCTGTGCGCGGCTGCGCTGCTCGCGTCGCTGCCGGTGATCATCGCGGGCTGGGTGGCGCAGAAGCAGCTGGTCCGGGGCCTCTCGATGGGCGCGATCAAGTAGGAGTTGCCTTCTACCCAGTCATCGGGCCCGGAACCGCGCGGTTTCCGGGCCCGATGACTGGGTAGACGTGTTTGTGCCGAGGATCGGACGAATTCCCTACTTTTTCTGTCGGGTACTTGCCGGAGAAAATCGGCGCTCGTTCGATGGGTGGCATGCGCCTTGGATCAGATCGACGGAGACCGGTCCGGACCGGGTGGGTCGCGGCGTTTGCCGCTGCGGTGCTCGCCGCGGGGGTCGCCCCGCTGCCGTTGGCCGCGGCCGACGACGGCGGCGCCGTCGGTGCGTCGTCCGCTGCCGCCCCGCCGGCCGCCCCAGCCCCCGGCACCTATACCAACCCCGTCACCGCCGGGGTCACCGACACCTTTCCCGACCCCGCGGTGATCCGCGGCAAGGACGGCGCCTGGTACGCCTACGGGACGCAGAACCCGGTGTTCAACGGCCAGGGCGAGCCGGGGGAGCGCATCCTGCCGATCCTGCGCTCCACCGACCTGGTGACCTGGGAGTACGCGGGCGAGGTGATCCAACCGGACGAGGTGCCGGCCACGTGGCGCGACAACTCGCGCGCCTGGGCCCCCGACATCCGCTACGTCGACGGCGAGTACCTGCTCACCTACGGGCTGTCCACGGGCGGCCTCGCCGTGGCCACCGCGCCGACGCCCACGGGGCCGTGGGAACACCGGGACGAGCTGCTGGTCCCGTCGGCACCCGTCGACGGCTGCCCCACCGGCAACATCGACCAGGCCCTGTTCACCGACGACGACGGCACGCTCTACCTGTACTGGGGCAGCTACGACGTCGTCTGCGTCTCGGAGCTGACGCCCGGCGCGGGCGAGCTCACCGGACCCGTGACCCAGGTGGCCCAGGGCCGCCGCGTGGAGGGCGCGTACGTGGTGCGGCACGACGACCTCTACTACCTGATGTACTCCGACGCGGGTTGCTGCGAGGGCGCATTCAGCGGCTACACCGTCAAGGTGGGGCGCGGCGAGAGCCCGCGCGGCCCCTTCGTGGACGACGACGGCACCGACCTCACGGCCGAGTCGAGCAAGGGCGGCTACGTGCTGACCTCCAACGGCAACGGGTTCGCGGGCCCCGGCCACCACTCGGTGGTCACCGACCTGGCGGGCCAGGACTGGATGGCGTACCACGCGATCCCGACGGCGGACCCCGACTTCCCGCCCGTGGAGACCCGCAACGGCGTGCTCAACCTGACCAAGCGCCCGCTGATGATCGACCGGCTCGACTGGATCGACGGCTGGCCCGTGGTCAACGCGGGCGCCGGGCCGTCGTCGTCCCCGCAGGCCGCGCCCGTGACGGACGGCGCCGTGCGCACCACGTTCGCGGACGGCTCCCTCTCCGGCTGGCGGGCCGACGGCGACGTCGTCGTCGGCGAGGAAGCGGACGCGGGGCCGTACGCGGCCCTGGCGGGCTCGACCCTCACCAGCCGCGACCGGGCGGCCGGCGACCTGCGCGCCCAGGCGGACCTGCGCGTCACGGACGACGACGGCGCCGCCGGGCTCACGCTGGGCGCGGGCGCGGGCCGGGTGACGGCGTGGGTCGACCGCGCCGCCGGCGAGCTGCGCGTGGAGACGGGCCGGGGACCCCGGGCCGAGCGTGTGGCGGTACCCCTGCCGCCGGACTTCCCGTACGCCGGCTGGAACGTGGTGACCCTCGACCGGGACGTGCGGTCCGGCACGTACACGGCCACCGTCTCCGCCGACAACCTCAAGGAGCCGCTCGCCACGGTCGCCCTCGACGTGCGGGGGCACGCCGGTCGCGTCCCGGTGGCCGTCACCGCCCGCGGCGGGGCCGACGCAGACAACGTGAGCCTGGTGCCGGCCGCGCGCCCCGTGACCGAGCGCGTGCCCGACCCCGAGCCGGGGGAGCCGGTGCCGGAGAGCTCGGACGAGTTCGACGGCGACGTCGTGCCCGGGGCCGCCGGATCGGGCTGGGACTGGGTGCGTGGCCCGGCCGCCGGCGTCCGCCTGGCGGACGGCGCCTTCGCCTGGCCGACCCAGGGCGCCGAGCTCTACCAGGGCACCAACACCGCGTCCGTGCTGACGCGGGCCGCGCCCGCGGGGGACTACCTGGTCGAGACCCGGCTGGACCTCGACGGCGTGGGTGTGAACCGGCAGGCCGGGCTCGTGCTCTACGCGGACGACGACCAGTTCGTGAAGCTGGTGCACTCCCAGCTCGGGCTGCTGCGCAAGCCCGGCAGCGCGGCGCAGACGGTGGAGTTCACCAAGGAGGCCGCGCGGCTGACCAGCACGCCGCCCGTCGCCGCGTACAGCGCGCCGATGTTCGGGGCGGCCCCGGGGGAGACCACGTGGCTGCGGCTGGCCGTCCACCGGGACACGGCGAATGGCGAGTACGAGGTGCGCATGGCGTCCAGCACCGACGGGGAGACCTGGCGGTGGGGCGGCGTCTGGACCCTGCCCGACGACCAGCCCCTGCGCATCGGCCTGGTCTCGATGAACACCCCAGGCGCGACGGCAACCTTCGACTACGTCCGCACGTACGCCCTGCCCTGACCGGCACTCACCGAGGGCGGGGGCGGGGTTCTGGTTAGATCCGACCGAATTGGTCTGGTTTTCTGCCGGGTCGTTGACGGAAAATTTGGAGGTTCCTATGGTCGCCAGCATGTCGACGACGACAACCGGCAGCTCCGCGCGGCGCGCCCACGAGAGCCGCGTGCTGGCCGCGCTCCGTGACGGCCCGTTGAGCCGCGCCGAGCTCGCCCGCCGCGTCGGCCTGTCCCGCACCACCCTCTCCGAGACCACGGCCGAGCTGCTGCGGCGCGGCGCCGTCGTGGTGGTCGACACCGACGCCGCCACCCGGCGCGGTAGCGGCCGCCCGGCCGAACGGCTCGCGCTCGACCCCGGCTCCGGCCAGTACCTCGGCGTCGACTTCGGCCACCGCCGCGTACGTGCCGCCGTGGCCGACGCGGCCCGCGAGACCGTCGCGTCCGGCGTCGAGCACTACGACGACGACACGCCCTGGCCCCAGCGGCTCGACCTCGCCTTCCGGCTGGTCGACCGGCTCGCGCGCGAGCACGACCTGCACTTCGGCGAGCTCCAGGCGGTCGGCATCGGCGTCGTCGGCCCGTACGGCGGGTGGCGCGTGGACAGCCGGCAGGTCTCGTGGGCCCGCCGGTCGGCGCCCCACGACGTGCACGGCGCGTTCGCGGAACGGTTCGGCGCGCCCGTCGTCGTGGACAACAACACGCGACTGGCGGCGCTCGCGGAGGCGGTGTCCCAGCCCGAGGGCACCACCGACCTGCTGTACGTGCGGCTGTCGGACGGCGTGGGCGGCGGCCTCGTCGTCTGCGGGCGGATCGGTACCGGGGCGCACGGGTTCGCCGGCGAGCTGGGCCACATCTGCGTGGACCCCGGGGGCAGCCGGTGCCGGTGCGGCAAGCGCGGCTGCCTGGAGACCGTCGCGTCCGCGCCCGCCGTGCTCGCGGCGTGCCGCGCCCAGGGGGCCGAGGTCACCACGTTCGACGACCTGGCCGCCGCCGTCGCGACCAGCGACCCGGTGGTCGAGGGCGTGCTGCGCGAGGTCGGCGCGGCCGTGGGCCGCGTGCTCAGCACCGCGGCGCTCACCCTGGACCCCGACGAGATCGTGATCGGCGGCGAGATCGTGCACGTGGCGCCCGTGATCGTCGAGCAGGCGGCGGCCACCCTGCGCTACGAGCTGCACCCGCTGCCCACGGACGAGCCGCTCGTCGTGCGGGCCGGGCGCCTGCGCGACACCGACGGCGCGCTCGGCGCGCTGGCGGCCGCCTTCCACCTGTCCCCGCTGCTGGCCGGCTACCCCCGGCCCGAGGCCGCCGACGACGTCGGGGACCTGCGCGGCACGCTGCGCACCCCGATGCCCGCACCCCTGCACGCACGCCTGAGGAGAGCCCTGTGACCATGTCGACCGGGTCGACGGTGTCGACCCCGACCCCCGCGAGGAACGGGTCACCGCCGCGCCGCCGGGCGGGGAAGCGCACCACGCTGCTCGCGCTGAACGCCGTCTCGATCCTGGGCGGCGTCGGGATCTGGTGGGTGCTGTCCCTGAGCGGCCTCCAGCTCCCGACGCCGCCCGAGGTGCTGGCCAAGGCCGTGGACCTGGCGGTCAGCGGGACGCTGGCCGAGGACCTGCTGGCCAGCCTCGGCCGGGTGCTGGCCGGGTTCCTGCTCGGCTCCGCCGCCGCCGTCCCGGTCGGGTTCCTCATGGGCTGGTACACCCCGGCGCGGGGCCTGTTCGAGCCGTGGATCCAGTTCTTCCGCACCATCCCCCCGCTGGCCCTGCTTCCGCTCGTGCTGGTGCTCATGGGCATCGGCGAGCTGCCCAAGGTGTTCGTCATCTTCCTCGCGGCGTTCCTGGCCTGCGTGATCTCCACCTACCAGGGCGTGGTGAGCGTGGACCGCACCCTGATCAACGCGGCCCGCGTGCTCGGCGCCAAGGACGGCACGATCTTCCTGCGTGTGGTGGTGCCGGCGTCCTCGCCGTACATCCTCGTGGGCATGCGCGTGGGCCTCGGATCGGCGTGGGCCACCCTCGTGGCCGCGGAGCTGCTCGCCGCGCAGGCAGGCCTCGGGTTCCGCATGCAGCAGGCCCAGACCTACTACGACCTCGCGACGATCTTCGTCTCCGTCGTCGCCATCGGCGTGCTCGGCCTGGTGATGGACCGGCTGCTGCTGCTCGCGGAGACCCGGCTGACCGGATGGCAGGAACGACGATGACCACCAGCACGCAGGACGCCCCGCGCACCACGACGGGCGCCGCCAAGATCTCCGTGCGGGACACCCGCAAGACCTTCGCCCTCAAGGACGAGGAGTTCGTCGCCCTCGACGGCGTGGACCTCGACGTGGCCGACAACGAGTTCGTCACCGTGGTGGGCCCCTCCGGCTGCGGCAAGTCCACGCTGATGAACATCGTCGCGGGCCTGGAGACGCCGACGTCGGGCCGGGTGCTCGTGGACGGCGCGGACGTGACCGGGCCCGGCCCGGAGCGCGGCGTCATCTTCCAGCAGTACGCGCTGTTCCCGTGGCTGACGGTGCGCAAGAACGTCGAGTTCGGGCTCAAGGTCGCGGGCCTGCCCGCCGCCGAGCGGCGCGAGCGCGCCGAGCACTACGTGCGCCTGGTGGGCCTGGAGCAGTTCGCGGACGCGCTACCCAAGACCCTCTCGGGCGGCATGAAGCAGCGGTGCGCCATCGCCCGCGCCTACGCCGTCAACCCGTCGATCCTGCTGATGGACGAGCCTTTCGGCGCCCTGGACGCCCTGACACGCGTGCGCCTCCAGGAGCAGCTCCTGGACACCTGGAGCACCGAGAAGCGCACCGTCCTGTTCATCACGCACGACGTGGACGAGGCCGTGTTCCTCGCCGGCCGCGTGGTGGTCATGGCCGCCCGGCCGGGCCGCATCCACGAGGTGATCGACGTCGGCCTGCCCTACCCGCGCACCGAGGAGGTGCGGCTCAGCCCCGAGTTCGCGGAGCTGCGCAACCGGGTGTGGCGGGCCGTGTACCACCAGACCCCCGGCGCGCCGCCGTCGGCCACTGAGAACCAGACCCCTACCCGGACCCAGAACTGAGGACCCCCATGCGACTGACCAGGAAGACCCTCGGCGCGGCCGCCGCCGGCCTCGCCCTCGTGCTGTCGGCGACCGCCTGCTCGTCCGGCGGCGCCGCCGCGGGCGAGGACGGCGCCGTCGAGGTCAACTTCGGCTACATCCCCGACTTCAACGGCACCAGCCTGCTGGCCGTCGCCGAGGACCAGGGCCTGTGGGAGGAGCACGGCATCGACGTGACGACGTCGTCGTTCACCAACGGTCCGCTCCAGATCCAGGCCCTCGGCACGGGCGACCTCGACTTCGGCTACATCGGGCCCGGCGCGTTCTGGCTGCCCGCCTCCGGGCAGGCCAAGATCGTCGCGCTGAACACGCTCGGCCGGGCCGACCGGGTGGTCGCGCAGCCCGGCATCGACTCCGTCGAGGACCTGGCGGGCAAGACCGTCGCCGTGCCGGAGGGCACGTCGGGCGACATGATCCTCACGCTCGCGCTGCAGGAGGCGGGCATGACCAAGGACGACGTCGAGCTGGTGCCCATGGAGCCGCCGGCCATCGTGGCCGCGCTGTCGTCCGGGCAGGTCGACGCCGCGGGGTTCTGGTACCCGGCGCTCGCGACCGTCAAGGAACAGGTGCCGGACCTGGTCGAGCTCGCCCAGAACACCGACTTCGAGGAGACCGTCGCGTTCCCGACGGCGTTCGTGGCCGGGAACGACGTGGTGGCCGACGAGCCGGAGAAGGTGGACGCCGTGCTGCAGGTGCTGCGCGAGGCCATGGCCTACCGCTCGGAGCACATGGACGAGGCGATCGCGCTCACCGCCGACTTCAACGACCTCGAGCCGGCCGACGTCGAGGCGGACGCCGCCAACGTAGACGTCCTCTCGGCGGAGGAGGTGGACGCGCTGACGCAGGACGGCACCGCCGACACCTGGCTCACCGGCATGCAGGACTACTTCGTGGGCTCCGGTCAGCTCCCCGAGGCCGTGGACCCGGCCGAGTTCTACCTGGGCGACCAGTTCGTCAAGGCCGGTGAGTGACCCGGTGGGAGGCAAGAACGTCCTGTTCCTCATGACCGACCAGCACCGGGCCGACACGCTGGGCGCCTACGGCAACCCGCGCGCGTCCACGCCGGTGCTCGACCGGCTCGCGGCGTCGGGCACCCGGTTCGACCGCTGGTACACGCCGACGGCGATCTGCACGCCGTCGCGCGCGAGCCTGCTCACGGGCCAGGCGCCGTTCCGGCACCGCGTGCTGGCCAACCACGAGCGCAACGTGGGCTACCAGGAGGACCTGGCCGACGGGACCTTCACCTTTGTCGAGGCCCTGCGCGAGCACGGGTACAACACCGGCCTGGTGGGCAAGTGGCACGCCGGCACGGAGCGGAACGCGGCGTCCTTCGGGTTCGACGGGCCGGACCTGCCGGGGTGGCACAACCCCGTCGACAACGAGGACTACCTGGCGTACCTCGCCGAGCACGACCTGCCGCCGTACGCGATCAGCGACCGCGTGCGCGGCACGCTGCCGAACGGCGGGCCGGGCAACCTGCTGGCGGCCCGGCTGCACCAGCCGGTCGAGGCCACGTTCGAGCACTACCTGGCCACGCGCACCATCGAGCTGCTGGAGCGGTACGCCGACGAGTACCGGTCGGGGGAGCGGCCCTTCTTCCTGGAGCTGAGCTTCTTCGGGCCGCACCTGCCGTACATCGTGCCGGACGAGTTCTTCGACCTGTTCGACCCGGCCGACGTGGAGCTGCCCGCCTCGATCGCGGAGACCTTCGAGGGCAAGCCGCCCGTCCAGGCGAACTACAGCGCGCACTGGACGTTCGACACCATGCCGATCGAGGTGACGCGCAAGCTGATCGCGGTCTACTGGGGCTACGTGACGCTCATCGACCAGCAGATCGGCCGCGTGCTGGACGCCCTGGAGCGGCTCGGGCTGGTGGACGACACGGCCGTGTTCTTCACGTGCGACCACGGCGAGTTCACCGGAGCCCACCGGCTGCACGACAAGGGCCCGGCGATGTACGAGGACATCTACCGCACGCCCGGCCTGCTGCGGGTCCCGGGCGGCCCGGCGGGCCAGGTACGCACCGAGTTCGTGAGCCTGCTGGACTGCACGGCCACGATCCTGGAGCTGGCCGGGATCGACCCGGCCCCCGCGGTGGACTCGCGCAGCCTGCTGCCGCTGGCCCACGGGGACGACGTCGGGTGGCAGCCGGACATCGTGTGCGAGTTCCACGGGCACCACTTCCCCTACCCGCAGCGCATGCTGCGGGAGGACCGGTACAAGCTCGTGGTCAACCCGGACTCCGTCAACGAGCTGTACGACCTCCAGGCCGACCCGGACGAGCTGACCAACGCGTACGGCGACCCGGCGCTCGCGGACGTGCGGCACCGCATGATGGGGCGGCTGTACCGGCTGCTCCGGGAGCGCGGCGACAACTTCTACCACTGGATGACCACGATGTACGACGTCGGGGAGGTCGACCACGACCCGACCCAGTCGGGGCTGGACGAGACGACGTACGCGGCGCGGTAGGCCCGGACGCCGGGCTCAGGCCCTGCGCAGGTAGTCGATCAGCAGGTCGAGGGCGGCCTCCAGCCGGTCGGGCCGGCCCGTGGCGCGCAGCACCTGGACCCCGCCCTGGATCCCGGCCACGAACGCGGCCGCTGTCCGGTCGGGGTCCAGGTCTGCCCGCACCTCGCCGCCGCGCTGCATCGCGAGCACGCCGTCGCGGATCGCCCGCTCCCACTGGCTCAGCAGCTCGGTGACCACCTCGGCGGTGCCGGGTGTGCTCGACGTCTGGTCGAGCAGCGCGCCGAGCGGGCAGTACCTGCCCTGGGCCACGTACCGGGCGACGAGGCTGTCGCGCCACGCCGTCCACGACTCCCATGAGTCGAGCGCGCTGAGGTGCGGCTCCTGGTCGGTCAGGACGCCGGCCGCCTCGTGCCGCGCGACGGCGAGCAGGAGCCCGTCCTTGCCGTCGGGGAAGTAGTGAAAGATCTGCCCCTTGCTGGTGCGGGTGACGGCACCGATGTCGTCCAGGGTGACGGAGCCCGGGTCGTTGCCGCGCAGGTACGCGGCGGTTCCGTCGATGATGCGCTGCCGGGTCGCCTGGCCCTTCGGGGTGAGCTTCACGCACCGACGGTACGGGCGATCTTCTGGACTTGCTAGTCCAAAAATGGGTTCCTAGCGTCGCGGGCATGACACAGCGACTTGAGGGCCGGACCGCCCTCGTGACCGGGTCCACCAGCAACATCGGGCGGGCGATCGCCGAGGCGCTCGCCGCGGAGGGGGCGCACGTCGTCGTCTCCGGGCGCAACGCGGAGCGCGGCGAGGAGGTCGTGGCCGGGATCCGTGAACGGGGCGGCAAGGCCGACTTCGTCGCCGCCGACCTGGACGGCAGCCCGGAGGCGAGCCACGGCCTGGCCGGCGCGGCCACCGAGGTGCTCGGCGGGCGGCTCGACATCCTGGTGAACAACGCGGGGATCTACGCGCCCACCGTGCTGCTCGCCGACACGGACTCCGCGACCTTCGACCGCTACTACGCGGTGAACGTCAAGGCGCCCTACTTCCTGACCCAGGCCGTGGCGCCGCGCATGGTGGCCGACGGCGGCGGCACGATCATCAACCTCGGGTCATGGGTGGCCCGGCTCGCGACGCCGCTCGGCGGCCTGTACGCGTCGACCAAGAGCGCGCTGGAGTCGCTGACCCGCTCGTGGGCCGCCGAGTTCGGCCCGCAGGGCGTACGCGTCAACGCCGTCTCTCCGGGCGTCATCCGGCCGCCGGAGCTGGACCCTGCGGTCGACTTCGCGGGAGCGATGACCGCCGGCACACCGGCCGGCGACGCCGGGCACCCGGACGCGATCGGCGCGGCGGTGGTCTACCTTGCCTCCGACGACGCGGCCTTTGTCCACGGCACGACGATCGACGTCGACGGTGGCCGCGCCAACGTGGCGGTCGTCGCGGGCTGACCGCCCCCGATGACCATGCACCTGCTGCCAGGATCGCGCTGGTTCTGGCAGCAAGTGCCTGGTCACCGACCGGATGAAAGCATGGCTTGTCGGTAGATTTCACCCAAAGTTTACTGATGTCACCTCAGGTCAGGGTTCCGACGTGTCAGGGTGAGCGAGGCACCGTGGCCCGCAGGGGGTCGCGGGCCGACGCACACGGAGGTCGACGATGCGCACACGTCTCGGACGGGCACGGGGTCTCGGGCGGGCCTGGGGGAGCGGGCTGTCGGCCCTGGCGGTCGCCGCGGGGGTGCTGGCGGCGCCGGGCGCGGTCGCTCAGGACGCCGCGACGTCGGCCACCACGACGTCGACCGCCGGGGCGCAGGCGGTCGCGGACATCCCCGCCGGCTACTACGCCGGCGCCGAGGGCCTGACGGGCGAGGCGCTCAAGTCCGAGCTGAACGACATCATCAGCGACGCCGACGCCGTGTCGTACAGCCAGGTGTGGGACGGCCTGATGGCCACCGACGAGGACCCCGCCAACCCGAACAACGTGATCCTGCTGTACACGGGTGAGTCGCGGGCCAAGAGCCTCAACGGCGGCGACGTGGGCGACTGGAACCGGGAGCACGTCTGGGCCAAGTCGCACGGCGACTTCGGCACGTCCACCGGGCCGGGCACCGACCTGCACCACCTGCGCCCCGCGGACGTCCAGGTCAACAGCATCCGCGGCAACAAGGACTTCGACGACGGCGGCAGCGCCGTGAGCGGCGCGCCCGGCAACTACACCGACTCCGACTCGTTCGAGCCCCGCGACGAGGTGAAGGGCGACGTCGCGCGCATGATCCTGTACATGGCGGTGCGCTGGGAGGGTGAGGACAGCTTCGCCGACCTGGAGCCCAACGACACCGTGAACAACGGCTCGGCGCCGTACCACGGCAAGGTCTCCACGCTGCTGGAGTGGAACGACGCCGACCCCGTGTCCGCCTTCGAGGCCCACCGGAACGACGTCATCTACGAGCAGTTCCAGCACAACCGGAACCCGTTCGTCGACCACCCGGAGTGGGCCGACACGATCTGGGGCTGAGGCCGGCCGCGTTGTCAGGGCCTGGTGACGCGACGGCGTCACCAGGCCCTGACGCGGCCTTCGCCCAGGTCTCAGACGGTTGCGACGTCGACGAGCTTCTCGAGCCCGATGAAGTCGTCCGGGTTGCGCGTGATCACCGGAAGGCCCTCGGTGAGCGCGACAGAGGCGATGAGCAGGTCCGCGAGGCGGCGGCGGGGCTTGCGCCCCTGAGCGACGACTGCAGCGTAGACCCTGGCGTAGCTGCGGGCGGCTTCGATGTCGAACGGGATGGGGTCGAACGCGGCTTCGGTTCTCTGGAGCCGATCCTGACGGCGAGCCCGCTCGGTCGCGTCGGTCGTGGCTGCGGGCGCCGCAGCGAGCTCCGCCAGCGTGATGGCGCAGATCGCTATCTCGACAGGTAGATCGGCGGCCGGGATGTTCTCCAGGTCGATCACCACCGAGGTGTCGAGGAGTCCCTGAGGCAGGCGCTCAGCCACGAGGCTCGATGTCCTGGTCCACGTACTCGTCGATGTCGTCCCGGATGGAGGTCCAGTCGAGCTTTGGTGCGTGACGGAACATCTCCACCGCGGCCTGGGCGGCGACAAAACGCTGGCGCCGCAGCGGGCGCAGCTCACCGACGGGGTGCCCGTTGCGGCTCACGATGAAGGTGTGTCCCTCATCCAGGGCGCGCATGATGCGCCCGCTGTCGTTGCGCAGCTCTCGCTGGCTGATCTGTTCTGTCATACCCACGACCGTAGCATGGCGTGCTACACCCCGCCCGGACCAAGGCACCGCCTCACAGCGTCGCCGACGCCAGCGCCTCCTCGTGCCCGTCGAGGGTGATCTCGATCCGGTCCATGTCGGTGAGAGACACGGCCGTCGACGCGTCCAGCCCCGTCGTCTGGCCGCCCGACCACGACCACGTCGCCGCGACCGTCCGTGCCCCGTCCCGGCCCACCAGCACCAGCTCGTACCTGATCGGCTCCGGCGGCACGTAGACCGCCTCGGGCGGCGGCTGCCCGGGAGCGGGCGGGTAGTGGCAGCTCCACCGGAACTTGGTGCCCCAGGCGGTGGGCGTCGCCACGACCTCGGCGCGCATGTCCGCCCCGGCCACCGGCCGCAGCTCGATGGTCCGGGCCGCGGTAGCAGTGGTGGTGGCGGTGGCCGACGGCGGGGTGGTGCCCCCGGCGTCCGGCACCCCGCCGTCGGGCGTGCCCAACAGGCCGCCCGCGGTGAGCACCGAACCGCCCACCGCCCCGGCGACCACGAGGGCGCTCGCGGCCACGGCGCCCAGCGCCCGCCGCCGGAACCGGGATCTGCGGGCGGCGCGGGCGAGGGGCGCGAGCGGGACGACCGCGCCGGTCCTGTGCGGTTCCGGCGCACCGTCGTCGGGCGGCACAGGGAGGCCGGCCGGCTCGGCGACGAGCGACTCCGCGTGCTCGGGGCTGATGGTGCCGAGCAGGCCCGGCAGGCCCGCGAGCTCCGCCACCGCCGCGCGGCACGCGGCGCACTCGGCCAGGTGCCGCTCGTAGGAGCGCCGGTCGCTCGGGCTCAGGGCGCCGAGCACGTAGGCCGCGTCCCACTCGGCGTACCGGTCGCCGCTGCCGCCCCCTGACTCTGCCGCGGGGATCATGCCGTGACTCCTTTCTCCTGCAGCGCCAGTCGCAGCGCCCGCAGCCCGTAGTGCAGCCGCGACTTGACCGTCCCGGCGGGGACGCCCAGCTCGGTCGAGAGCTCGGCCACCGAACGTCCCCCGTAGTACGCGCCGACCACCACCGCCCGGTGCGACGGCGAGAGCGACAGCAGCGCGTCGGCCACCAGCCACGAGTCCAGCACGGACTGGGTGGTGTCGCGCTCCTCGCGGTCGGGCAGGTGCCCGCTGGAGCGCTCGCGGGTGCGACGGGCGCTGCGGAGGTGGTCGACCGAGAGGTTCCGCGCCACCGTGAACAGCCAGGCGCGCACGGAGTCCTCGGAGCGTTCCAGCACCTCGGGGTGGCGCCACGCGCGCAGCAGGGTCTCCTGCACCACGTCACGCGCCTCCTCCTCGTCGCCCGTGCGGCGCACGACGTACCGGTACAGCGCGTCGGCGTGCGTGTCGTGCACCGCCTCGAGGAGCTCGTCCTCGGCACCCACGAGCGGCTCCTTCCCTGTCGTCTCGTCACCCGGTCCGGTCGCTACCGCGTCGTCACCGGCCGGGCGCCAGCTGCAGCGAGAACTCGATGCTGCCCTCATCCTCCACCGTCACGAACCCGAGGTCCGGCGCCTCGACGCCGAAGTCCTCGAACGTGATCGGCACGCTGCCCACCACCTGCACCGGGTCACCGCTGGTCGCGTCGCCCGCGACCTCGGCGTCGAACGTGGCCGGCTGCGTGACGCCGTGCACGGTGAGGTCGCCGGTCAGCTCCACCGACGTGGCGCCCGCCTCGATCGGCGCCGGCGAGGTGAGCACGAACGTCGCGGTCGGGAACTGGCCCACCTCCATCGCGGTGTCGCGGAAGTACCCGTCGCGGTTGGCCTCGTCGGTGGCCACGCTCGCGATGTCCACCTCGATGTCGGCGGCGCTGATCGCGCCGTCCGCGACCGTCACCGACCCGGTGACGTCCTCGGTGCGGCCGGTCACGGTCACGTCCTCGCCCTGCAGCACCTCCTCGACGCGGTAGCCGGCGAACGACCCGTCGGTCACCGTCCAGGTCCCGGCGGCCGCCTCGGCGTCGGGCAGCGGCGCCGCCGACGCCGCCAGGCTCGGTGCCTCAGCGGCGGCCTCGTTGGCCCAGTCCGCGTACAGACCCGGTCCGAAGATCGCCGCCGCCCCGCCGATCACGACCACGGCCGCTCCGACGCCGATGCCTACCTTTGCCCCAGTGCGCACGCTCCGCCCCTCTCGTTCGCAGGCCGACCGGATATCGGCCTCTGCCCCGTACTACGGGTGAAAGGGCGTACCGGTTCAATTCCGGCCGGAACTTCCGGCGCGGGTCCGATGAGCCTGCGGCCCCGGACCGGTCGATACTGGCGGGATCGTGCGCCGCGCGGCCCGCCCGGCGATCACACCTGGAGGCATCATGACCGACACCTTCGACGTCGACGTGACCCGCGACCTCGACGGACCCGTCGAGGCGGCCTGGGCCGCATGGAGCACGCCCGAGGGCCTGCGCGCCTGGTGGGGACCAGGCCCGTTCACCTGTCCCGCGGCCGAGGTCGACCTGCGGGTGGGCGGCCGCGCGCTGCTCGCGATGCGCGCCCCCGCCGAGTACGGCGGCGGCGACCAGTGGTCCACCTGGGACTTCACGCTCGTCGAGCCGGTACGGCGCATCGAGTACACGTACCGGTTCAGCGACGCCGACGGCGTGCCGCAGGCCCCGCCCATGGACGACGTGCCCGCCGAGGGGCACCACGAGGTCGAGATCACCGGCCTCGGCGACGGGCGCAGCCGCATCCACATGGTCGAGCACGGGTACACCTCCGCCGCGGCCCGCGACATGTCGCAGCAGGGACTGGAAGCGTGCCTGGACAAGATGGCCGGGTACGTGGCGGGAGGCCAGGGCTGACGCCGTCACCGGCGCCCCTCGCTCCGGCGTCCGGCCCGGAGCAGGACGACGGCGAGGGCCACGAGCAGCACCCCGGCCGCCGGCGCCTGGGCGAGCGCGGCCGGCGCACCCCAGGTGTCCGCCGCCCGGCCCGCGAGCGACGCCGCCAGGGCGGATCCGGCGGCGCTCGCGGAGTTGTTCCAGGTGAACGCCTGCGTGAGCACGGACGGGCGGACCGAGCGCTCCGTCAGCACGGTGAGCAGCACCAGGGTCGGCGGCACGGCGGCCTCCGCCAGCACCAGGGCGACGCCCAGCCAGACGGCGGACGGCGCGAACGGCAGCAGTGCCGCGGCCGCCGTCAGCCAGGCGGTGACGACCACGAGCTGGAGGCGGGCCGGGGTGCGGCGTCGGCGCCGTCCGTAGAGCCAGCCCGACAGGAGGCCGGCCACGCTCCCGGCGGCGATGACCGGCGTCGCCGCCGCGGGCGTCCCGTGGCCGACGGCGAAGGCGGTGACCGCCACGCCCATGGTGCCGAAGTACAGGCCGACGGCGAGGTTCAGCAGCGCCAGCAGCAGGAACGCCGGCCGGAGCAGGGCGGGCCGCTCGCCGCGGACCCGTCCGGCGTCCCGTTGGGCCGGCGGCGCGGTGCGCCGCTGGAGGGCCAGGGCGGTGCCGCCGCCCAGGATCAGTCCCGCCGCCAGCAGGCTGGCCGCCGTCGCGTGGCCCGTCGCACCCAGGGCCGTGACCAGCACCGGCCCGAGCAAGAAGCTCGTGGCGTTGGCCAGCGACTCCAGCGAGAACGCGCCGGGCAGGTCGTCGGCGCGATCGCCGCGCAGCAGGTGCGCCCAGCGGGCGGCGGACAGGGCGCCGAGCTGGGGGACCGCCGCGCCCGCGCAGCCCGCGGCGACGACCGCCGCGGCGGGCGTCGTCGCCAGGAGAAGGACCGCGACGGAAGCGCCGTGCGCGACGAGGCAGAGGGGGAGCACACGGGGCTGGCCGAACCGGTCGACCAGACGGGCGAGCTGCGGGCCGACGACCGCCTCGGCCAGGGCGAAGACCGCGGCGGCGAGGCCGGCCGTGGCGTAGGAGCCGGTGCGGTCGTGCAGCAGCCACACCAGGCCGAGGCCAGTCATGGCGATGCCGACACGGCCGGTGGTGGCGGCCAGGAAGAAGGCGGCGGCGCCGGGCGCGCGCAGCAGGGAACGGTAGCCGGAGGCGGCTGCAGACATGGGTGTCCTTCGTCGCCGCCCGGCGGGACGGGCCACCCGGGGTCGCCGGCGCCTGATGCTGCGATGGGGTGCGACCCGTGGCCCGCCAGGGGACATCCAGGACTGCGGTGGGACGGGACACGCGCCCCTGCCGCCGCCCCCGACACCGGGCGGTACACAACGTGGTGCCCGGGCCGATGCGGACCCGGACGACTGCCAGGGACGCTAGCAGGACCAGCTGGTCAGCGGAACCTCGTCATGCCGGGCGACGCCGAACGTGCTGCCCGGGTAGCGCAGGCCGGAGAAGTACATGTTGGTGTGGGCCACGATCTGCTCGCCGGTGATCGGCACGCCGTCCCACTCGGTGTCGCGGGTGGTGTGCGCGTCGCTCACGAGGGTCACGTCGTACCCGAGCGCGGCGGCCCGCTGCGTCGTCGTGCGGACGCAGAAGTCGGACTGCGCGCCGGCGACGACCAGCCGTGTGGCGCCGAGCGCGTCGAGGACGACGCGGAGGTCGGTGTCGGCGAACGAGTCGCGGTAGGCCTTGTGCACGAGCGCCTCGTCGGGGCGGCGGGACAGGCCGTCCGCGAGGGCCCAGCCCGGGGTGTCCCGCTCCAGGCCGGGCTCGTGGTGCTGCACCCAGACGACGGGCGTCCCGGCGGCGCGGGCGCGGTCCACGAGGGCGGCGGAGCGGGTGACGACGCCGTCGGCGTCGAAGCAGCCGCGGACGACGTCGGCCTGGAGGTCGATGAGGAGGAGGGCGGCGGTCATGGGCAGGGAACCTCGTGGAAGTCGTCGGGGTCGGCGAAGGAGAACTGGTAGCAGATGGACTCGACCTCGCCGGTGTAGCCGCCCATCCAGTTCGTGAGCTCGCGGGAGTACTTGACCACCACGTGGCCCGACGACTCCTCGACGACCGTCCCGTCCTCGATCGACGCCGGCACGGGCCGCAGGTGCAGCTCGTTGCGGTCCAGGTCGGCCAGGCGCCACGCCCACCGGTCCTGGGCGGTGTCGTACCCGGACACGCCGAGCGCCACGAGGGGGACGACGACGGTCGCGATGACGACCGCGGCGACGATCCAGCGCGTGCGATGGCGGGGCTTGGCGGTCATGGGTCGTATCGTGCCAGGTGAGCCGGCCGGCCGAACCAGGCCCACAGAGGGCGCGCGGTGACCAGGACGAAGACGGCGAACAGAGACTGGTTCACGATCCCGCCGAGCGACAGGCCCGCGGTCGTCGCGAGGACGGTGCCGTTCACCGCGACGTCGACCACGATGACGACGACGCCGAGGACCACACCGGCCCGCCGCCGCAGCAGCAGGAGCACGATGACGAGCGGGTCGACGATCGTGAGGCTCACCCAGAACAGGCGCACCGCCGTCGGGAAGCCGGCGTAGACCTCCGTGCCGCCCAGCACGAGGTCGACGACGTGGGTGGTGGTGCCCACCAGGTAGCCGAGCACCCAGAGGAGCCGGACGATCCGGAGCGCGCGGTCCGACACGGTGCTACCTGGCCAGGCGCATCGCGATGCTCGCGGGCGCCGTCTCGACGAACCCCAGGCTGCGGTACAGCGGCCGGCCGGGCTCGTCCGCGTTGAGCGTGACGTACGGGTCGGCGGGCGCGCGGTCCGCGATCTGGTCCAGGAGCCAGGACATCACCCGGCGGCCGAGACCGCGGCTCTGGTGCTCGGGCAGGGTCGCGATGTCGGCGATGTGGAAGTACCAGCCGCCGTCGCCGAGCGTCCGGCCCATCGCGACCGCCCGGTCGGTCGCCACCTCGCGGACGTGACAGAAGGCCCAGCTCGACGTCAGCACGGGCGCGGCCTGCTCGGCGCTCTTGGGGGAGAGGCCGGAGGCCGCGCGCAGGTGCAGGTACTCGTCGACGCCGGGCGCGGTGGGGACGAGGAGGTACGGGTCGTCGCTCATGAAGGCACCCTAAGCATGCGCACGCTGCGGTCACGCGGACGCCCGCTACCGTGGCTGCGCATGACGCACACCGACCTCGAGATCGACGCCGATCTGATCCGGGACCTGCTCGGCGAGCAGCACCCCGACCTGGCGGGGCTCCCGCTGGAGCTCGGGGCGCGCGGCTGGGACAACCAGCTCTGGCGTCTGGGGGACGATCTCGCCGTCCGGCTGCCGTGGGCGACGGACTCGGCGGTCGAGCTGCTGCGCAAGGAGCACGCCTGGGTGCCCGGCCTGGCGCCGGGGCTCCCGCTGCCGATCCCGGTGCCGCAGCGCCTCGGCGAACCGGCCGAGCGGTTCCCGCGGCCCTGGATCGTCACCACGTGGGTGCCCGGGACGCCCGCCGACCGCGCACCCGTGACGCGGGGTGCGGAGGCGGCGCGGGCGCTCGGCTCGTTCCTGACCGCGCTCCATCAGCCCGCGCCGGGGGGCGCGCCGTCCGGCCGCGGCCGCGGCGGGCCGCTCGCGGAGCACACCACGGGGTTCGCGGGGCAGCTCGCCGAGGCGGCGGAGCGTGGCCTCGTCGCCGACCCGGACGCCGTCCGCGCCGTCTGGGACGACGCCGTGGCCGCGCCCGTGTGGGCCGGGACGCCGGTGTGGCTGCACGGTGACCTGCACCCGGCCAACGTGCTGACGGCGGACGGCACGTTCTGCGGCGTCATCGACTTCGGTGACCTGTGCGCCGGCGACCCGGCCTACGACCTCTCGGCGGCATGGCTGCTCCTGCCCGACGGCGAGGTCGACGCCTTCCACGACGCGTACGAGCCGGAGGCCGACGACGCGATGCTTCGGCGTGCTCGGGGTGTCGCCGCGGTGAAGGCGCTCGTCGGGCTGCTCATCGGGGAGGCCGGCGTGCACGGGCGTCCCGGCGGCAAGGCGTCGTGGGGGCCGCCCGGACGCGCGGCGCTGGAGCGGCTGCTGGCGACGGCCTGACCGGCGGGCCGTCGTTACGCGGCGAGCTCGGCAAGGAGGCGCTCGCGGAGCCGGACGAGCTGGTCGGCCGACTCCTCGGGGGTGACGCCGTCGGTGAAGACGGTGGCGCCGGCGAGCTCTCCGGCCAGGGGGTCCGCGACCCACCGCGCGATCCAGTCGTGGCCCTCGATGATCCAGTCCTTGCCCCGGCTGCTGACCGCGCGTTCGCGGAGGACGGTCACCGACCGCTCGGAGTCGGGGCTGGGCAGCAGGTGGACGACGTCGGGCACGGGCGCCAGCGCCTGCCGCACCCGGTCGGCGTGCTCCGGGCCGGTGAAGCTGGTGTAGCCCGCGCCGAACGCGATGACCGCCTCCGGGTGGTCCTCGACGACGCGCCGCACGGCGTGGGCACGGGCCGGCTCCCACTCGCGTTCGGCGGCGGCCCAGCCGACGGCGTCGTCCCGCGCGAGGAGCCGGTCCAGGCTCCAGCCGACCTCGGCGCAGTAGGTCCAGGCGATGTCGTCGATGTCCACGAACGGGAGCCCGATCCGCGCGGCGACGAGGGCACCGAGCGTGGACTTCCCCGCGGCGAGCGGGCCAACCAGGATCATCGACGGACCTCCCGTGCTGTGGGCGAAATGCGCAAGTATCACCCACCGTGCGTGGCTGGTCGGCAGCGACGCTCCGTGCGCCCGTGCTCCGCGGGCCGTTGTCGGCGACGATGAAGGCATGGTCCGGGTGCTGGGCGTCGACGTCGCCAAGAAGTACTGGGTCGCGGTCGCGAGCGACCTGCGCGCCTACGCGGACCTGACACTTACCGGTCTGCTCGCGGCGGCGGATGCGGACGGTCCGGTCGAGGTGGTCGGTATCGACATGCCGATCGGTATGCCCGACGGCGTCGGATACCGCCGCGCCGACGTGCTGGCCCGCGAGGCCGTCGGACCACGACGGTCGTCCGTGTTCATGACGCCGCCGCGGGCCGCCCTGACGGCGCCGAACTATGCCGCGGCGCTGGAGATCGCGCGTCGGATCTCCGGCAAGGGGATCAGCAGGCAGGCGTGGGCGCTCGGGCCGCGCATCCTGGAGGTCGACGCCGTGGTGCGGTCGGTCGACCGGCGCATCGTGGAGGTGCACCCCGAGCTGTCCTTCGCCACCTTGGCCGGGAGTCATCTGCCGGCGTCCAAGTCGACGTGGGCGGGGCTGGAGGACCGGCGGGCTCTGCTTTCCGGGGTCGGGTACACGCTGCCTGCCGACCTCGGGTGGCCCGGGCAGGTGTCGGGTCCGGACGACGTACTTGATGCCGCCGCCGCGTGCTGGACCGCGCAGCGAGTTGCTGAGGGGGCGGCAGTGCGGCACCCCGATCCGCCGGAGATGTTGGACGGAATCAGCGCGTGCATCCATGCCTGACTGACGCTGTTGTGGTCGGGCTGGGACAGCGACCACACGGCACCCGGACGAGGGGTGTCGGGTGCGGCTTCTTTCGTTCACTCACGCCACGGGTAGTTCGTTTCTGCCGGATTGTTCAGCGGGGGCGAACTTGGCGGGGTTCACGTGAACCGTCTCCGGCAGACCTGGCACCCCCTGCTTGCGTCTACCCGACCTGGCCGGCGTCCGATATGGCCGGCCTCCGACCTGCCGGCCCGCGACCTGCCGGACCTGCCGGCCCGCGACCCGCCGGCCTCCGACGTGGCGGCCGCCCGCCCCGGCTCCCCGGCCGGAGCCCTACGTCGACGCCGGCCGGTGGTGGTCCAGGTAGTTCTGCGTGGTCGTGAGGCTCGTCATGTCGGGCATCCGGTCCAGGTAGACCAGGCAGTCGAGGTGGTCGATCTCGTGCTGGAAGACGCGCGCCGCGTACCCGCTGACCTCGGTGGTGATCGTCTGCCCGGTCTCGTCGGTGTACCGGACCGTGATGCTCTCGGACCGGGGCACCTGGCCCAGGTAGCCGGGCACGCTGAAGCAGCCCTCCCAGTCGAGAACCGTCTCGGCGGAGCGCTCCAGGACGGTCGGGTTCAGGATCTGGATCAGGCCGGTCTCGGGCCGGTCGGGGAAGACGTCGGTCTGGCGGACCTCGACGATCGCGGCCCGCACCGAGACACCGATCTGCGGTGCGGCCAGCCCGGCACCGTTCAGCTCGCGCAGCCGGGTGGTGAGGGTCGCCAGCAGCTTCTGGGCCTCGCCGGCCTCGATCTCCGAGGTGGGGGACTTCAGCCGTGGGTCGCCGATCGTGACGAGGTCGTCGTCGGCGACACCCTTGATCCAGTTGTCGTCACTGCGGTGCTGGGTCACTCGATTCCCTCCGGGCCGGGCGTGGTTCCGCGCCACCGTACCCGTGGCGTGGTTCCGTGGGGCGCATCCACGCGCGGCCCAGGCCGCATCACCAGGGGAGACACATGTCGGACGAACGCCGGGACCGGCTCGCCGGACTCCTCGCCGAGGCGGCCGACCGGTTCGGCGTGACGCTCGACGGTGAGCCGGTGCGCGGGTCCTACGACCGCACCCTCGCCGTCCGGACGTCGGGCCCGGCGTGGTTGCGGGTCACGGCGCAGGAGCCGCAGTGGGCGCAGGGGGAGTACTGGGACGGCATCGCGACCGCGACGGGCGCGCCGTTCGACGTCGTCCCGATGCCGCGGCACCTGCGGTCCGCGGAGTGGGCCGCGCGGTGGGACGACGTCGACCAGGTCGTCCGGGCGGACCTCATGACCTTCGTGGACCAGCCGGCCGTGGGCACCGGCCTGGTGCTGGACCACCCGGTCGACCTGCCCGACACCTGGTGGGCCGCGCTCCGGTCGGGGCTCGACGCGCTGCGCACCGCCACCGGCACGGATCGCCGCGTGCTGCGGCCCGAGGAGACCCGGGAGGCCATCCGCTCCCGCTTCGGCGTCGAGATCGACCTCGGTCGTGTCGAGTGGGAGGTGGCCCACGGCGACCTGCACTTCGGCAATCTCACCGGCCCGCGCCTGACGATCCTGGACTGGGAGTACTGGGGCTGGGCTCCCGCCGGGTACGACGCCGCCGTCCTGGCCTGCTCCGCCGTCCTGCGGTCCGACGTCGCCGCCCGGGTCCGCGCCGAGTTCGCCGACGTGCTCGACACCTGCTCCGGGGCGGTCGCGCGGCTTGCTGCCGCCGACAAGTACCTCCGCCTGGTCGACATCGGTGCGTATCCGGAGGTCGCCGGGCCGGTCCGCCGTCAGGTCGAGGACGTCGTCCGCGAGTGGTTCGCCTGAACCGGGGAGCCTCCGGGCTCGTTCATGCCGTGAGAGCGCGGGCGGCGTCGAGCCCCAGGGTGCGATTGAGCTTCCCGGTGATCCGCGTGGTCGCGGTACGCGGAAGGATCCGCGGGAGCCAGGACGCGACCTGGTTCAGCCGCTGCCCCGGGTACGACGCGCTCCTGCCCCGCGCGAAGTCGTCGAGGGTCCGGCGGGCCACGTCGTCGGGGGAGTCGACGAACCGCCGGTCCATGGTGTGGGTGGTGCCCTCGAAGAACGCGGTGTCGGTCCCGCCGGGGTGGGCGGCCATGACGCGGACGCCCGTGCCGCGCAGCTCCTCGGCCACCGCTTCGGTGAACGACAGCACGAACGCCTTGGTCGCGGCGTAGCTCGCCTGGTACGGCATCGGCTGGAAGGCTGCCGTCGAGGCGACGTTGATGATGCCGCCGCTGCCCCGAGCCGCCATCGGGGTGCCGAACCCGTAGGTCAGTGCCATGAGCGCGGAGACGTTGAGGTCCACCGCTGTCTGGTGGGGCTCGAACGGGCGGTCCAGGAAGGGGCCCGCCGGGCCCATGCCAGCGTTGTTGACGAGCAGGTCGACCGGTGCCGAGGCGGGGTCGAGGTCGTGCACGAGGGCGGCGACCTGGTCGCGGTCGGTCAGGTCTACCGCGCGGGTGGTCACCGTGACGTCGTGCGCGGCGCGGATGCGGGTGGCCAGCTCGTCGAGCGCCGGAGCCGAGCGGGCGACGAGCACGAGGTCCGAGCCGCGCCGGGCGAGCTCGGTGGCGTAGGCCGTGCCGAGCCCGCGAGAGGCTCCGGTCACGAGGGTGGTGGTGCCGCGGTAGCTGTGCATATTCCGCCTTCGCCGGATGAGCCAGACCGATCTCGAAGCCGTCGTCCGGGCGAACCACGAGCTCTTCATGATCACGGGCGACAAGGTGGCCGACGTCGTCGCCCGGCACCGGCTCACGCTCCAGACGGCGCAGGCGCTGTGGGTCATCGACCCGGAGGAGGCGCCGCCGTCGATGAAGGTGATGAGCGCACGCCTGCACTGCAACGCGCCGAACCTGAGCTTCGTGACCAACCAGCTCGTCGAGCGGGGCCTGGTCGAGCGCGCCACCGACCCGCACGACCGCCGTTCCCGCGTCGTCGTCCTGACCGCGGAGGGCAGGCGGGTGCGCGGCGAGATCATCGCCGGGACGCTGGACCGGACCCCGTTCGCCGGCCTGGACGCCGACGACCTGCGGGAGCTGGCCGGGCTGCTGGCGAAGGCGCTCGCGGCGAGGGGCGACACGGCCGCCCCCGAGCAGGCCGCGGGCTAGCGTCCGGTCTGCCAGGACCGTCAAGCCCGGCACACGCTGTGGGCCGGTGACACGGTTCTGAAGGAGCGTGCACTCAGGTTTCTGGATCCCCGTCGCAGAGATTCTCCGGGGCTTCCGAGCCGCAGATGTACATCTGCCAGTCACTGACCACGCCGAACTTCCTGCCGTCCGGCGTCGTGTAACGGACCGTGAGGTCCCCGACGTGGGCGCCGCCCTCGTCCGCCTTCACCGCGACGAGCAGCTCCTCGGTCTGGCCGTTGTTGTCGGCGCTCTCCGCGCAGGATCGCTCGACCCTGAAGTCTTCGACCCCCTCCTGGATGCTGCCCGAAAGGGCAGCAGGGCCGTTCTGGAGCGGCGTGCCGCGCATGCTGTTGATCGGGTCCGAGCTCGAGTCGTCGAACGACCGGAGGAAGACTCGTACGGCGATCGGCTCCAGGTTCTTGTCGCTGTTCCAGTCGACGCCGTCGATCACGACGGGGCCATCCCCGTTGGCGATGCAGGGAAGGAAGGACCCGAACGTTGTCGTCCAGGTTCCGCCCGGCGCGCGGTCCTCTGCGGACGCGGCGAAGGATCCGCCTCCCGACTGCAAGGACATCCGGTGTTCGTCGTCGTCGCCGTGCAACGTGACCCCGGCGTCCGCCTGGCAGCCCGTGATCAGTGCCAGCGCGGTGACCGTCAGTACTGTCCTGACACCCGTCGAGCCGCTCACTTCCGCTGGCCCGCGACCTCGAGCAGCAGGTCCACGAGCCGCTCGGCGGCGTCGGGCCGGCCGTTCTTGCGGGCGGCGTCGGCCATGCGCTCGCGCCGTCCGGCGTCGTCCAGGAGTCCGGCCAGCGCCCCGCGGAGGTCCGAGAACGTGAGGTCGCCCTCCAGGGCGACGGCCGCGCCCAGGTCCTGCAGCCGGCGGGCGTTGTGCGCCTGCTCGTTCCCGGCGGACGACGCCAGGGGGATCAGCACCGCCGGCTTGCCCAGCGCCGTCAGCTCGGCGATGGTCCCGGCCCCGCTGCGGGAGATCACGACGTCGGCCAGGGCGAGCACGTCCGGCAGCTCCGCCCCGACGAACCCGAGCACGCGGTACCGCGCGGCCAGCTCCGCGGGGAGCGTGGCGGTGCGTTCGAACATCTCCTTGAGGTTGTTCGGCCCGCACTGGTGGATCACGTTCGCGCGCTTGAGCATCCAGGGCAGCGTCTCGGCGACGAGGTCGTTGATCTGCACCGACCCCTGCGCTCCGCCCGTGACGTACAGGACGGGCAGGTCGGGATCGAACGAGTCGAGGCCCAGCGCGTCGACGGCCTTGAGCGGCTCGCCGGTCAGCACCTCGGCGCGCACCGGGTTGCCGGTCACCACGGCCCGCTCGCGCACCGCTTCCGGCAGCAGCTCGATGGTGGACGGCGAGGACACCGCGACGCGCGTGGCCCGCTTGGCCAGCAGGCGGTTGGCCAGCCCGAGCCGCACGGTCTGCTCGTGGACCACGAGCGGACGGCGGACCAGGCCGGCCGCGATACCGACCGGGACGGCGACGTAGCCGCCGGTCGACAGGATCACGTCCGGCTTGAACTCGGCCACGATCGACCGGGCCTGCGCCACGCCGAGCGGCACCCGCGCCATGTCCTTCATGTTGCTGGCCGACAGCATGCCCAGCGGGTTGGCCGACCGGCGCAGCTTGCCCGTCGCCACCGGCAGGAACCGGATGCCCTCGGACGCCGTGACCCGGGCCTCCAGCCCGTCGGCCGTACCCGCCCACAGGGCGCTGACGGCGGTGCCCGACTCGGCCAGCCGGGCCTGCAGCGCACGCAGCGTCGTGAGCGCCGGGTACGTGTGGCCGCCGGTCCCGCCACCGGTGACGAGCAGTCGGAACTCGGACGGCTGTGAACTCACGAGACATCTCCCTGGACGGCAGCGGAAGGGGGCGTGATCCCCACTCTAGGGGGTCGACGGCGGTCGTCCGCTTCGCCAGTGAGGTACGGATAGTCGCAGTTCAGCGGGTGTCTTTCGAGGTCAGATTTTCTCCTCTTTCAGCTGCTTCAAAGCGGAGAAACTCTGGCCTCGAAGGGGAGCGCGAGGAGCCCTCCGACGGCCCCCGGTGAGACGTAGATCACCGCGCCCCCAGCCGACGGCTGACCTCCCGCACGGGTCGGCAAATGCGCCGGGCGGCCACTCGTACGAGGTGTGGTTCCACCCAAGGCTCCTACGATTCAACTGTGTCGCTGCTTCCGCCTCTTGCGGTCGTGCTGAACGGCGGGCCCTCGGCGGTCGACTGGATGATCGCGATCGGAACCCTTGCCGCTGTACTCGTCGCGCTCGTGTTCGGCGGGTTCGAGTACTACCGGGGCACGGCCGACCGGAGAGAGCAGGCAACCGAGCGCCGACGCGCACAGGCCACGCTCGTCAACGCCTGGCTCGACGTGCACATCGAGCCGGATCCACCCCGGCTGCTCGCGGAATACAGGATCCACAACGCCTCGGCGGCGCCCGTGTACGAGGTGGTCGTATCGATCCCGGCGGGCTTCATGGGCGACGCTCCCCGACTGGAGCCGTGGGGCATGCTCACCCCGACGGACAAGCCACGGGTCGTCGAGGAGCCGGAGGTCGTTCACTTCGTGGACGACCAGGATGTCCAGCTCGAGCTGACGTTCCGGGACGCAGCCGGCCTGTGGTGGAGGCGCGGCACCGACGGGATCCTGCACGAGCTGCCCGGCAACCCGCACGTCACCGCGCCCCCAGCCGCCGGCTGACCTCCCGCGCCGCCCGGACAGGCGGGTCAACCGGCTTTGAGGAACTCAGGGCGGATGACCTCGCGCAGTGCGGCCGTGACGGTGGTCAGATCGATCGGACCCGAGGCGGGCTGGGCGGCTTGGTCGAGGTGTTCGAGGATGGCCAGGCGGGCCATCGTCGACACGGGCAGGTCTCGGTCGGCGGCCATGGCGGCGAGTCGCCGGTACTGGGCATCGGTCAGACGCACCGACAGCACCCGTGGTGCCGGTACGTCACCGCGACGTCGGCCGACGGCGTCCTCGGGCAGCGAGTCGTGCCGCTTGGTCTCGGACGCCTCCGCGACCTCTGTCAGCAGATCTTCGATGTTCGGGTTCTCACTCATCGGGTTCTTCCTCCCGCTCGTCCTGCTCCCGGTGAGCCGGAGTGGGCTCAGCGGGCGTAGCCGCACGCTCGTAGTGGCGCTGGTCGGTGTCGTTCGACTTCCACGCGTTGGCACCCCAGAGCTTGTCACCTTCGCGCACCGTAATGACTGTGATGAGGATGCCAGCGGTCTCCGACCAGCCGATCGTCCTGTCCGACAGGCCCTTCTTCGCCGCTGGGTCCGGCGAGAAGAACACGGCCGCCGGGTCTGTGAACGCCTCGTCGGCCCACTCCGGCTCGATGTTCGTCTCCCCGGCAGACTCCTTCCGTGCCGACCTGGTGCGGATGTACTCCGCCCGGTGCTTCCAGTCCGGCACCTCGTGCGGGTGCCCCTCGTTGCTCACGTAGTTGAATCTACTACGCTACCAAATTCACCGCGCCCCCAGCCGCCGGCTGACCTCCCGCGCCGCCCGGGTGGCCTGCTCCGCGAGGCCGGCCCGCGCGTCGTCGTCGTACGCCTCCGAGCGGAAGGTGATCGCGAGCCCGGCGACCGGGCGGCCCGTGTGGTCGACGACGGCGGCGGCCACCGACGCGAAGCCCGTCGTCACCTCGCCGTCCTCCACCGCGAAGCCGCGCGCCCGGGCGAGCCGCAGCACGTCACGCAGCTCCCGCAGCGTGCGGGGGCCCGAACCGGTCAGGTCCGTGAACGATCCCGGCGTCGGGTACAGGGCGCGCACCTGCGCGGGCGGCAGCAGCGCGAGGACCGCTCGGCCGCTGGCGGTGAGGTGGCTCGGGAGGTGGACGTCGACGTCGGTCACCAGGGGCGGCCGCCCCGCCGCGCGCTGCTCCACCAGGTACAGCACCTCCCGGCCGTTGAGGACGGCGAGGTGCCCGTTCTCGCCGGCCGCCTCCACCAGGCGGGCGACGACCGGCGCCGCCAGGCGGGTGAGCGGCGCCTGCCGGGTGTACGCGCTGCCCAGGCCGAGGGCCGCGACGCCCAGCCCGTACCGGCGCTCGTCGGGGAAGTGCCGCACGAAGCCCTCGTCGCCCAGCACCGACAGCAGGTGGTAGACGCTGGACCGGGGCACCCCGATGCCGTGCGCGATCGCGCCCGCGGGCACCGGCCCGGGCTGGGCCGCGAGGAACGTGAGCAGCCGCGCGGTGCTCCGTGCGGCGGGAACGGCACTGCTGCCGGCCACTGTTTCCTCCTCGGTGAGTCGTCTGGTATCCCAGACTCTATCGGCGGATCCGGCCGCGCCGCAGGGGTCGCGGCGGGGTTCTATGGGCGCATGAGCACCCTGCACGACGCGGCGACGACGCCCGCCACCGGCGCGGCCGACCGCGAGGAAAACCCGCACGGCCTGCCCCGGCACGTCGTGCTCGACGGCACCCCGCTGACCGTCGAGCAGGTCGTCGCCGTCGCCCGCCACGGCGCGACCGTCGAGATCCACGAGAGCGCGCTGGCCCGCATGGCGCAGACCCGCGCCGTCATCGACGACCTCGCCCACGACGCCGCGCCGCACTACGGCGTCTCGACCGGCTTCGGCGCGCTCGCCCGGCGGCACATCCCCGCCGAGATGCGGGCGCAGCTCCAGGTCAGCCTCGTGCGCTCGCACGCGGCCGGGTCCGGGCCGCAGGTCGAGACCGAGGTGGTGCGGGCGCTGCAGCTCCTGCGGCTGGCCACCCTGGTCACGGGCCACACCGGCGCGCGTCCCGTCACGGCGCGGACCTACGCCGCCATGCTCGACGCCGGGATCACGCCCGTCGTGCACGAGTACGGGTCCCTCGGCTGCTCCGGCGACCTCGCGCCGCTCGCGCACGTGGCGCTCGCCGCGATGGGCGAGGGCCGCGTCCGGGTGGGCGGCCAGGAGGTCGACGCCGCCCCGGCGCTCGCCGACGCCGGGATCGAGCCGCTGGTGCTCGCCGAGAAGGAGGGCCTGGCCCTCATCAACGGCACCGACGGCATGCTCGGCATGCTCTGCCTCGCGATCCACGACCTGCGCCGCCTGCTCACCACGGCCGACGTCGCGGCGTCCCTGTCCGTCGAGGCGCTGCTCGGGTCGGACGCGCCCTTCGCCGAGGACCTGATCGGCCTGCGCCCGCACCCCGGGCAGGCGGCGTCGGCGTCGAACATGCGCCGCCTCCTGGCGGGCTCGCCGCTCATGGCGAGCCACCGCGAGCTCGACGACGCCGGAAACCCCGCGTGCACCCGCGTGCAGGACGCCTACTCCCTGCGGTGCGCGCCCCAGGTGCACGGCGCCGCCCGTGACACCCTGGACCACGCGGCCACGGTCGCGGGCCGGGAGCTGGCCTCCGCGATCGACAACCCGGTCGTGACGGCCGACGGGCGCGTGGAGTCCAACGGCAACTTCCACGGCGCACCCGTGGCCTACGTGCTCGACTTCCTCGCCATCGCGGCCGCCGACCTGGCGAGCATGAGCGAGCGGCGCACCGACCGGTTCCTCGACGTCGCGCGCTCCGAGGGGCTGCCCGCGTTCCTCGCGCACGACCCGGGCGTCGACTCCGGGCACATGATCGCCCAGTACACGGCCGCCGGGATCGTCTCCGAGCTCAAGCGCCTCGCGGCGCCCGCGAGCGTGGACTCCATCCCGAGCTCCGCCATGCAGGAGGATCACGTGTCCATGGGCTGGTCCGGCGCGCGCAAGCTGCGCCGCTCCGTGGACGGGCTCACCCGCGTGCTCGCGATCGAGGTGCTCACGGCCACGCGCGCCCTGGACCTGCGGGAGCAGGCCCCGGCGGCGGGTACGGCAGCGGTGCACGACGTCGTCCGCACCGTGGTGCCTGGCCCCGGACCGGACCGCTACCTCGCCCCCGAGATCGAGCACGTGGTGCGGCTCGTCGAGGAGGGGCGCATCGTGACGGCGCCCGCAGCCGCCGTCGGACACCTGCACTGACGCAGAACCCGCACCCCCAGCCGAACTGAGCCGAAGGAGACCCAAGTGAACCAGCCGTACGACCGGGGGACCCCCGTACCCGTCCGCGCCGCGCGCGGCACCACCCTGACTGCCCGGAGCTGGCAGACCGAGGCGCCGCTGCGCATGCTCATGAACAACCTCGACCCGGAGGTGGCCGAGCGGCCCGACGACCTGGTGGTCTACGGCGGCACCGGCCGGGCGGCGCGGGACTGGCCGAGCTACCACGCGATCGTCCGCTCCCTGACGGACCTGCGCGAGGACGAGACCCTGATGGTCCAGTCCGGACGCCCCGTGGGCGTGCTGCGGACGCACGAGTGGGCGCCGCGCGTGCTGATCGCCAACTCGAACCTCGTGGGCGACTGGGCGACGTGGCCCGAGCACCGGCGTCTGGAGCAGCTCGGCCTGACGATGTACGGGCAGATGACGGCCGGGTCCTGGATCTACATCGGCACCCAGGGGATCCTCCAGGGCACGTACGAGACGTTCGCGGCAGTCGCGGCCAAGAGGTTCGGCGGCACGCTGGCCGGGACGCTCACCCTGACCGGCGGCTGCGGCGGCATGGGCGGCGCCCAGCCCCTGGCCGTGACGCTCAACGGCGGTGTGTGCCTCGTGGTCGACGTCGACCCGGCCCGCCTGCACCGGCGCGTCGAGACGCGCTACCTCGACGTCGTCGCGGCCTCCGTGGACGAGGGGGTCGAGCTGGCGCTGGCCGCGAAGAAGGAGCGGCGCGCGCTGTCGGTGGGTGTGGTCGGCAACTCCGCCGACGTCGTGCCGGAGCTGCTGCGCCGCGGCGTCGAGGTGGACGTCGTGACGGACCAGACCTCGGCGCACGACCCGCTGTCCTACCTGCCGTCAGGGGTGGAGCTGACGGACTGGGCCGACCTCGCGGAGAAGGACCCGGAGGGATTCACCGAGCGGGCGCGGGAGTCGATGGCCCGCCACGTCGAGGCGATGGTGGGCTTCCAGGACGCGGGCGCCGAGGTGTTCGACTACGGCAACTCGATCCGCGACGAGGCGCGGCAGGGCGGCTACGGCCGGGCGTTCGACTTCCCGGGCTTCGTGCCCGCCTACATCCGGCCGCTGTTCGCGGAGGGCAAGGGACCGTTCCGCTGGGCCGCGCTGTCCGGGGACGCACGCGACATCGCGGTGACCGACCAGGCCGTGCTCGACCTGTTCCCGGACAACGACCACCTGGGCCGCTGGATCCGCGCCGCCCAGGAGCGGGTCGCGTTCCAGGGTCTGCCCGCGCGCATCTGCTGGCTCGGGCACGGGGAGCGGGACGTCGCGGGGCTGCGGTTCAACGAGCTCGTCGCCTCGGGGGAGATCTCCGCCCCGCTCGCGATCGGGCGCGACCACCTGGACTCCGGCTCGGTGGCCTCGCCGTACCGGGAGACGGAGGCGATGGCCGACGGTTCCGACGCGATCGCGGACTGGCCGCTGCTGAACGCCCTGGTCAACACGGCGTCGGGCGCCACCTGGGTGTCGCTGCACCACGGCGGCGGCGTCGGCATGGGGCGCTCCATCCACGCCGGGCAGGTGTCCGTGGCGGACGGGACGGCGCTCGCCGCCGAGAAGCTCGCGCGCGTCCTGGCGAACGACCCCGCGACCGGCGTGCTGCGGCACGTCGACGCCGGGTACGACGACGCCGTGGCGGCCGCCGAGCGCGGCGGGCTGCGGGTGCCGATGCGGGAGGGGGCGTGATCCCTGGTCCGACGGCGGTGGGCGGGCTGCTCGATGCGATCGCCGACGTCGGACGGGCGCCGTCGGGCGGGTACGAGCGGTTCGCCTGGACCGTGCACGACCTGGCCCTGCGCGAGTGGTTCGCCGCCGAGGCCACGGCGCGCGGGCTGGACGTGACTGTGGACCGGGCCGGGAACCAGTGGGCCTGGTGGGGCGACCCGGACGCCGTCGGGCCCGGGGTCGTGACCGGCAGCCACCTCGACTCGGTGCCCGGCGGGGGTAGGTACGACGGTCCGCTGGGCGTGGTGAGCGCGTTCGCGGCGCTCGACGCGCTGCGGGCGGACGGCGTCGTGCCTGCTCGGCCGCTCGGGATCGTGAACTTCTCCGACGAGGAGGGCGCCCGGTTCGGGCTCGCCTGCCTGGGCTCGCGGGCCGTGACCGGGACGGTTCCGGCCGAGCGGCTGCTCGCGCTGCGAGACCGGGCGGGGGACAGTCTCGCGGACGTGCTCGGGCGGGCCGGCGGTTCGGGCTCGGCCGGCTGGTCAGGCGGGTTCGGTGCGACCGGCTCGACCGGCGGGGCGGGCCGGACCGGGGGGACTCCGCACGGCGGCGTCCGGCTCGACCACTACGGCCGCGACCCCGAGGTCCTGGCGCGCATCGGCGTCTTCGTCGAGCTGCATGTCGAGCAGGGCCGATACCTCGCCGACCTGCCCGCGGACGACGCGGCGCCGGTCGCGATCGGCGCCGCGATCTGGCCGCACGGCCGGTGGCGCGTCGACCTCGCGGGCGAGGCCAACCACGCCGGCACCACACCACTGGAACACCGGCACGATCCGATGCTCGACCTCGCACGGCTCATCACCGACGTTCGCGCCGCCGCCGAGCACGCCGGCGCGCTCGCGACGCTGGCCAAGGTCGAGGTCGAGCCGAACGGCGTCAACGCGATCCCGTCCCGGGTGCGCGCCTGGATCGACGCCCGCGCGCAAACGGAACAGGCCGTCCGTTCCGTGATCGGCGGGACGCCGAGCGGTGCGGTGCTGGGGGTCCCGGCGGAGGCAGGTCAGGTGACCGCGGGTCTAGTAGCGGAAAGAGGGCACGGAGAGCGACCAGGTCTGCGCTCATCTGTGCCGGGCGGGGCCAGTGGGCTCGGCGAGCCGAGTGGGTCCGGCGTCTTCGGCGGGCCGGGCGGGGGCGGCGGTCGCGGGCTGGGGGAGTGGGCGCCCGTCGAGGAGTCCTGGACGCCGGCGACGGTGTTCGACCCGGCGCTCGCGGCGCGGCTCGCCGACGTTGTCGGGCGGCTGGGCTCCGACCTGCCCGCCCCCGTGATCGGCACGGGCGCCGGGCACGACGCCGGCATCCTCGCCGCGGCCGGCGTGCCGACCGCGATGCTGTTCGTGCGCAACCCGACGGGCGTGTCGCACTCGCCGGCCGAGCACGCCGAACAGGCCGACTGCGACGCCGGCGTCGAGGCCCTGACCGCCGTCCTCGCGGACCTCCTGACGGCACCGGCCCTCCCGTCGGCCAGGTCGGCGACGCCGGTCGGCAGATCTGCCACGGCTGTCAGCCGGGCGGGGGCGGCCCGGTCCGCCGCGCCGGCTCGACAGGGCTCACCGTAGTCCCCTTCGAGACCTAGGTTTCTTCGCTTTGCGGCCCGTCAAAGCGAAGAAACTTAGGTCTCGAAGGGGAGCTGCGAAGAGCGACGAATCACAGAACGCGAGAGGAGAGCCATGAGCGGCTTCTGGTGCGAGCGGGCCTGGCTGCCCGGGGCCGGCGGCACTGCCCGGTCCGACGACGGGCCAGCCCCCGCCCCCGGCCGCGTCGTCGACGCCGTGCGGGTCGAGACCGCCCCCGGCCGCGTCGTCGACGCCGTGCGGGTCGAGACCGCCGCCGGGCGGATCACCGCCGTCGAGCCCGGCGCCCCGCCGTCGGACGGCGACGTGCGCCTGCGCGGCATCGTGCTCCCCGGCCTTGCCGACGCGCACTCGCACGCGTTCCACCGCGCGCTGCGCGGCCGCACCCACGCCGACGGCGGTTCGTTCTGGACGTGGCGCCAGGGCATGTACGCCCTGGCAGCCGCCCTGACGCCCGCCCGGTACGAACGCCTGGCCCGCGCCGTCTACGCGGAGCTGGCGCTCGGCGGCACCACGGCCGTCGGCGAGTTCCACTACGTGCACCACCGCCCCGACGGGACCCCGTACCCCGCGGCGCAGGGCGGCCCGAACGCCATGGCCGAGGCCCTGCGGTCCGCCGCGCGCGACGCCGGCGTGCACCTCACGCTGCTCGACACCTGCTACCTGCACGGCGGCCTCGGCACCGAGGGGCACGGGCCGCTCGCGCCGGAGCAGGCCCGGTTCGGCGACGGCACGGTCGAGCGGTGGGCGCGCCGCGTCGACGCGCTGCGCGCCGCCTGGGCCGACGACGACCGGGTGCTGGTCGGCGCCGCCGCCCACTCGGTGCGTGCCGTCGCACCGGCCGAGCTCGCCGCCGTGGCCCGCTGGGCGCGGGACGCGGGCGCGCCGCTGCACGTCCACCTGTCCGAGCAGCCGGGGGAGAACGAGGCGGCGCTCGCGGCCTTCGGCGTCACGCCGACGCGGCTGCTGCACGACGCCGGGGCGCTCGGCCCCGGCACCACGGCGGTGCACGCGGTGTACCTGACCGACGACGACGTCGCGCTGCTGGGCACCTCGGGCACGGGCGTCTGCCTCTGCCCGACGACGGAGCGCGACCTCGCCGACGGCATCGCTCCCGGTCTCCGGCTGCAGCGCGCGGGCAGCCCGCTCAGCGTCGGCACGGACCAGCACGTCGGCGCGGACGTGCTGGCGGAGGCGCGCGGCGTCGAGGAGCACGAGCGTCTCGCAGGCGGCCGGCGCGGCGCGTTCGACCCGGCGACGCTGGTCGATATCGCGACGTCGGCCGGGCACGCCGCGCTCGGCCGGCCCGACGCCGGCCGGATCGCCGTGGGCGCGCCCGCCGACCTCGTCGCGGTGCGCCTCGACACGCCCCGCACGGCCGGGGCCGACCCCGCGCAGGTCGCCCTGGTCGCGGGCGCGACGGACGTGTCCGACGTCGTGGCGGGCGGCGAGCTCGTGGTGCGCGACGGCGTGCACCGGGCCGGTGACGTGGCGCGCATGCTCGCCGAGGCGATCGACGAGATCTGGGCCGCTGCCGAGCGGGACATCGCGCGGGACCTCACGCAGGACATCACCAGGGGGAGCGACGCATGAGCGTGCTGCTGACGAACATCGGCGAGCTGGTCACCAACGACCCGGCGCACGACGGGTCGGGGCCGGCCGGGGGCGGGACCATGCCGGGCGGCCGGGGAACCGTGGCCGACGGGATCGGCCTCGTGCCCGACGCCGCCGTGCTCGTCCAGGACGGGCGCATCGCCTGGACGGGACCGGCGGCGTCGGCCCCGGCGGCGGACGACGTCGTCGACCTCGAAGGACGGTGCGTGCTCCCCGGGTTCGTGGACTCGCACTCGCACACCGTGTTCGCGGGCGACCGCGCCGCCGAGTTCGCGGCGCGCATGACCGGCGAGCCCTACACCGGCGGCGGCATCGCGACCACGGTCGCCGCGACCCGCGCCGCGAGCGAGGACGAGCTGCGGGCGCGCGGCCGGGCGCTCGTGCGCGAGATGCTCGCGCAGGGCACCACGACCGTCGAGATCAAGAGCGGCTACGGCCAGGACGTCGCCACCGAGGCCCGCACGCTGCGGATCGCCCGGGAACTCTCCCCGGAGACGACCTACCTCGGCGCGCACACCATCCCCGCCGAGTACGCCGCCGACCGCGCCGGCTACGTCGACCTCGTCACGGGCCCGATGCTCGCCGCCTGCGCGCCGCACGCCCGCTGGGTCGACGTGTTCTGCGAGCCCGCCGCGCCCACGGCCTTCGACGAGGACGAGGCCCGGACCGTGCTGCGCGCCGGGCTCCGGGCGGGCCTGGGCGCCCGCGTGCACGGCAACCAGCTCTCGGCCGGTCCCGGGGTGCGGCTCGCCGTCGAGGTCGGGGCGGCGAGCGTGGACCACTGCACCCACCTGACCGACGCCGACGTCGCCGCGCTGGCCGACTCGTGGACCACGAGCGGGTCGCGGGCCGACAGCGGCCGGACCGGCAGCGGGCTGCACGCCGGTGGGCCCGCCGACGTCGGCCCGGGGTGGCCGGCTGACGGCGAGGCGGGACGGCCGGTCGACGGGCCGTGGACCTGGCCCGGAACCGTCGCGACCCTGCTGCCCGCCGTCGAGTTCTCGACGCGGTCGTCGTACCCCGAGGCCCGCCGGCTGCTCGCCGCGGGAGTGCCGGTCGCGCTGGCCACGGACTGCAACCCCGGCTCCGGCTACTCGTCGTCGATGCCGTTCGTGGTCGCGCTCGCGGTGCGCGAGATGCGCATGAGCCCGGCAGAGGCCGTCTGGTCGGCGACGGCGGGCGGCGCCCTGGCGCTCCGCCGGGACGACGTCGGGCACCTGGCGGTCGGTGCCCGGGCCGACCTGACGGTGCTCGACGCCCCGAGCCACACCTACCTCGCGTACCGCCCGGGCGTCCCGCTGGTCCACGAGGTGTGGCAGAACGGCACCCGCGCCGTCTGACCTTGCCCCGCGAGAGCGCCCGTCGTCGAACGTAGGGTTGGTCGCTCCAAGAGGGCTCTTGGTGCGACCAACCCTACGTTCGACGACGAGCGGGCGGCCGGAGGGCGGCCGGCCGGCGGCCGGCCGGCGGCGGGCGGTTACTGCTCCGTGATGCCCAGGGCCGGCGCCGCCACGAAGCTTGCCCGCGCATCGGCCGCGCCGTGGAGCTCCAGGAGCACCAGCTCGTTGCCGGTGTCGCGCACCACCGGGCCCGGCACGTACAGCGTGTGCGTGGGGCCGAGGCTCCAGTACCGGCCCAGCAGCTCGCCGTTGACCCAGGCCAGGCCCTTGGACCAGCCGTCGAGCCGCAGGAAGTGGTCGGCGCCGCCCACCGAGTCGAACGTCGCCCGGTACAGCCCGGCCCCGGCCGGACGCGGCGCGCCGCCGTCGTCCGGGACCGGCAGCGAACGGCCCGGCGCGTCGAGCGCCGCGCGCAGCAGCTCCGGCGCGTCCTCGACGCGCAGCGCGCCGGCCTCCCACTCGTCCAGGGTGCGGGTCGCCGTGCGCGCCGGCCCGATCAGGCCCTTGGGCTCGCCGATCCGGGGCCCGTAGTTGACCCGGCCCTGGTCCTCCACCAGCAGCGTGAGGTCCCCCGCGCGGGCGGGCAGCGCGACGGCGAAGGTGTGGGACGCGCGGTCGAGCACCCCCACCTGCTCGTCGTCGACCAGCACGACGGCGCGGTCGCGCACCTCGGCGACGGTCAGGACGGCGTCGTCGGCCTGGATCCTGGTGCGGTAGACGGCGAAGCCCGACCACAGCCGCAGGTCGTCGGTGGTGGGCGTCGACGTGAACGCAGCAAGGTCCTCACGCAGCAGGCTCGGCAGCGCGTGGGCCAGCGGCACGTGGGCGGTCAGGTCGACGTCCAGCACCGGCGCCGCGCCCGGCACCCCGGCGTCCGCGGCCGGCGCCCCGGCCTCCGGCACCGGCAGGTGCCGCGCGATCACCTCGCGCATCGCGTGGTACTTGGCCGTGGGCGTGCCGTCCTCGGCGAGCGGCGCGTCGTAGTCGTACGACGTCGTGATGGGCCGGTAGATGCCCTTGTCGTTCGCGCCGCTGGTCAGCCCGAAGTTGGTGCCGCCGTGGAACATGTACAGGTTCACGGAACCGTTGGCCGCGAGCAGGTCGTCCAGGTCGGCGGCGTTCGCCTCGGCGGGGGCGACGTGGTGCTCCAGGCCCCACGAGTCGAACCAGCCGTTCCAGAACTCCATGCACATCAGCGGGCCGGTGGGCTGGTGCCGCCGCAGGATCTCCAGCCGCTCCGTGCTGCGCGAGCCGAAGGTCGCGGTCTTGTGCAGCTCCGGCAGGCCGCCGCGGGCCAGCATCTCGTCGTCCGCCTGGTCGCAGGTGAACAGCGGCACGTCGATGCCCTGCTCGCGCGTCAGGTCCACGAGCGCGCGCAGGTACTTCTGGCGCTCCGGCTGGGGGTCGTTCCCGTAGGCCCCGTACTCGTTCTCCACCTGCACCATGAGCACCGGCCCGCCGCGCGTCACCTGACGCTGCGCCACGAGCGGCAGGAGGTTCGCGAAGTACGTGCCGATCGCCGCGAGGAACCGCGGCTCGTGCCGGCGCACGCCCACGGCCCGGTCGGCGAACAGCCAGCCGGGCAGCCCGCCGCCGTCCCACTCCGCGCAGATGTAGGGCCCCGGCCGCACGATGGCGTACAGGCCCTCGGCGGCCACCAGGTCGAGGAACCGGCCGAGGTCGCGCCGCCCCGCCAGGTCGAACGTCTCCGGGTCGGGCGCGTGGAAGTTCCACGGCACGTACGTCTCGATGGTGTTCAGGCCCATGAGCCGGGCCTTGCGGATCCGGTCGGCCCACTGGTCGGGGTGCACGCGGAAGTAGTGCAGCGCGCCGCTGACGACCTGCATCCGCTCGCCGTCGAGCAGAAAGTCCTCGGGTCCGATCTCGAACGTGGCCATGTGTGGTTCCTCAGGGGTGCGGTCGTGCGGCAGAGGCACGAGGCGTGGGGGGTACAGGTGGGGACACGGGACGACGGCGGGGGAAGGCCCCCGCCGTCGTCCTGGTCAGCTCAGCCGCGGCTCACTCGGAGACGGTGAAGCCCTGCTCGTTGCCGTACTTGACGATCGACTCCTGCCAGGCCGCCAGTCCGTCCGACAGCGGGGTCGAGCCCGTGTAGGCCTGGCCGACGGTGTCGGGGAAGATGCTGTTGGCGTAGACCTGGTAGGGCAGGTACTGCCAGTCCGGGACGACGCCGGTGGCCGACGCCGACAGCACCTCGTTGATCTTCTGCCCGCCGAAGTACTCGGACTCCTCGGCCAGGAACTTCTCGTCGGTGAGGTCGGCGAGCGTCGCCGGGAAGTTGCCGCCCTCCAGGCGGGTGGCCACGCCGTCGCCGGCGTTCGCGTACTGCAGGAACCCGTAGGCCAGCGCCTTCTTCGCGCTCGCCTGGGTGATCGACAGCGCGGAGCCGCCGTTCTCGGCCGTCGCGGTGGCGCCCGCCGTCCACTGCGGCATGGGCGCGACGCGCCAGTCGCTGGACGCCGGGGCGGCACCCGACTCCAGGTTCGCGGGCATCCAGGCGCCCGTCACCAGCGCGGCGATCTCACCGCTGCCCAGGCCCTGGAACCACTCGTCCGACCAGGCCGGCACGTCGGCGACGAGGTCGTCCTCGAGGAGCTGCTGCCACATCTCGGCGAACTTCGTCGAGCCCTCGTCGCCGAGGTCCACGGTCACGTCGGTGCCGTCCACCGCGAAGGGGTGGCCGCCCGCCTGCCAGATCATCGACGTCGCGAAGCCGGCGTCGCCGTTGTCCGCGGTGATGTACGTGTTCGGGTCGGACTCGTGGATCTTCTTCGCGGCCTCGACGAACTCGTCCCAGGTGGCCGGCACCTCGACGCCGGCCTTCTCGAACGTCTTCGCGTTGTAGAACAGCGCCATCGGGCCGGAGTCCATCGGCAGGCCGTACACGGCGTCACCGCTGGTCACCGCGCCCCACGGGCCGGGGGAGTAGGTGCCGTCGAGCTCGCTCGCGCCGTACGGCGCGAGGTCGGCCAGCGACTCGCCGATGGAGAACTGCGGCAGGGCGTAGTACTCCATCTGCGCGACGTCCGGCACGCCCGAGCCCGCGCTGATCGCGTTCTGCAGGGCCACGTAGTGGTCGTTGCCGGTACCGACGTTCGCCAGCTCGACGTTCACGTTCGGGTACTCGGCCTCGAAGTCCTTGACGACCTGGTCCAGCGTGGGCTCCCAGGCCCAGACCAGCAGGTCGCCGCCCTCCTCGAGGGCCGCGGAGACGTCCTCGGGGGAGACGGTCTCCGCGGCGTCGCCGCCGTCGGACCCCGAACCGCACGCGGTCAGGGTGAGCGCCAGGGCGCTCGCCGCGGCGAGCACGCCCAGCGCGCGGTGGTGGCGGATGGTCATGGTGGTTCCTCTCACTTCATCGTCAGTCGGATCAGGTCTCGGGCACTGCGTGCTGCTGGGGGAAGCTCACTCCTTGACGCTGCCGGCGGCGAGACCCGACTGCCAGTAGCGCTGCAGGAGCAGGAAGGCCGCGATGAGCGGCAGGATGGTCAGGAGCGAGCCGGCGATGACGAGGTTGAAGATCGCCTCGCCGCCCGCCGTCGTCGCCTGCGCGTTCCACGCGTTCAGGCCCAGCGTCAGCGGGTACCAGTCCGGGTCGCGCAGCATGATCAGCGGCAGGAAGTAGTTGTTCCACGTCGCCACCACGGTGAACAGCAGCACCGTGACGATGCCGGGCGCCATCATCGGCAGGCACACCTGGAAGAAGGTGCGCGCCTCGCTGGCGCCGTCGATCCGGGCGGCCTCCATGATCTCGTCGGGCACGGCGTCGGCCGCGAAGGTCCACATGAGGTAGAGCCCGAACGGCGAGATGAGCGACGGGATGATCACGGACCAGGGCGTGTTGGTCAGGCCGAGGTTGGCGAACATGAGGAACGTGGGCACCGCCAGGGCGGTGCCGGGCACGGCCACGGCGCCGATGACGACGGCGAACACGGCGCGCTTGCCGGGGAAGTCGAACTTGGCCAGGCCGTAGCCGCCGAGCAGGGCGAGCAGCGTGGCACCGCCGGCGCCGACCACCACGTAGAGCAGCGTGTTGAGGAACCAGCGCCCGAAGACGCCGCCGTCGTAGGTCAGGACGCCGGTGATGTTGTCCCACAGGGCGAAGTCGCCGCTGAACCACAGGCCGAACGAGCTGAACAGGTCGGGCTGCGTCTTGGTCGCGTTGATCAGCAGCCACACCAGCGGGATCAGCGCGTACAGGCCGATCAGGGCGGTCAGCACCGTCAGCAGGATGCTGCGCGTGGGCCGGGCGTGCGACGTGCGGCGGTTGCGCAGCCGCGGCGGCGCCTTGCGGGGACGCACGGTGGGCGCGGACATCAGGACGTTCGTCATGGCTCAGGCCTCCTTGCGCATGCCGCGCAGCTGCACCACATAGGCCACGAGCATCGTGAGCACGCCCATGATGATCGCCACCGTGGCCGAGTAGTTGTACTGCTGGCCGGAGAAGGACAGCGAGTAGGCGTACAGGTTCGGGGTGTAGTGCGTCGAGATGTAGTTGGGCGACAGCGGCTGCAGGATGCTCGGCTCGTTGAAGAGCTGGAACGACCCGATGATCGAGAAGATCGTCGCGACCACGAGGGCGCCCCGGATCGCGGGCAGCTTGATCGCCGAGATCACCCGCCACGGGCCGGCGCCGTCGATCTCGGCCGCCTCGTACAGGGAGGCGGGGACCACGCGCAGCGCCGAGTAGAAGATCAGCATGTTGTAGCCGACGAACTCCCAGGTCACGATGTTGCCGATCGCCGGGAGCACCAGCGCGGAGGCCAGCGGGTCGGGGATGCTCGTGCCGAACAGGTCGTTGATGTTGCCGACCAGGCCGAACCGCTCGCCGTACATGAAGCCCCACATCAGGGCGGCGACGACGCCGGGCACGGCGTACGGCAGGAAGATCGTCAGGCGGAAGAAGTCACGCCCGTACAGGCGGCCGCTGTCGATCGCGAGGGCGACCAGCAGCGAGATGCCGAGCATCACCGGCACCTGGACCAGGAGGAACAGCGTCACGCGGCCCGCGCCGTCCCAGAACTGGGGGTCGCTGAGCACCCGGGCGTAGTTGTCGAACCCTACGAACGACGTGCCGCCCACGAGCTGCGTCTGGAACAGGCTCAGCCAGAGCGAGTAGACGATCGGCGCGAGGAAGACCAGGGCGAACACGGCCATGAAGGGTCCGACGAACCCCCATCCGGTCCAGCGGGAGCGGCGTCGTGCCCGCCCCAGGGTCTTGGGCACGGCCGGCGGCGATGCGAGCGTGGTCAAGGGAAGTCGCTCCTTCACGAGTGGGGTCAGCATGTCGTCGTGTTGACGTAAACATGGTGACGCGGACTAGGGTGCTCGTGAGTTGCCGGAGGTGTCAAGCGCACGCCGGTGCGAGGCACATCACGAGGAGGTGGATGCCGTGGAGGGCAGAGGTCCGTCCCTGGGCGATGTCGCGGTGCTGGCGGGAGTGTCGACCCAGACCGTGTCCCGGGTGTCGATGGGGCTCGACAACGTGCGGCCCGCGACGCGCGACAAGGTGCTCGCCGCGATGGCGCAGCTCGGCTACGCCCCCAACACCGCGGCCCGTGCGCTGCGGTACGGGAGTTTCCGGACCATCGGCATGATCGCGCACGGGCTCGCCCGGACCGGGGAGTCGCGCACCATCGAGGCGGTGGTCGAGGCGGCGCGCACCGAGGGCTACACGGTCACGCTGATCGACGTCGAGAGCCCGTCGTCCGACGTGGTCTCCGCCGCCGCGACCCGGCTCTCCCACCAGGCCATCGACGGGCTGGTGATCGTCCGGGCCGAGACCGTCACGCCCGACCGGCTCGCGCTGCCGTCCCGGCTGCCCGTCGTGGTGTCGGACTCGCGGTTCGTGGGCCACCACCCCGCCGTCGGCGCGGACCAGGTCGACGGCGCCCGGCAGGCCACCCAGCACCTCCTGGACCTGGGGCACCGCACGGTGCACCACGTGCGCGGGCCGGCCGGGTCCGCCCCCGCGCAGCTCCGGGAGGAGTCCTGGCGCGCCACGCTCGCCGCGGCCGGGCGCCCCGTCCCCGAGGTGGTCCCGGGGGACTGGACGGCGGGCTCGGGGTACGACGCCGGACGGCGCCTCGCCGCGGACCCCGAGGTCACCGCGGTGTTCTGCGCCAACGACGAGATGGCCGCCGGCGTGCTCCGCGCGCTGCACGAGGCCGGCCGCACGGTGCCGGGCGACGTGTCCGTGGTGGGGTTCGACGGCATCCTGCTGGCCGAGTACCTCTGGCCGCCGCTGACGACGGTGGTGCAGGACTTCGGCGAGATCGGCCGGCGCCTGGTGGCCCGGCTGCTGCGCGAGGTCCGGGCGGGTGCGGGCGGAGCGGGCGGCGACGCCGCTGGTGGTGCCGACGGTGACGGCGAGGGCGCCGACCTGCACGAGGTGGTCCCGGTGGAGCTCAAGATCCGCGGGAGCACGGCGCCGCCGCGGGCGTGAGCCGGGCCGCGGGTGAACGTGGGGGTGACGCCGGACACGTCCGCCGTCGTCCGGACCACGACGGGACGGACGGTCGTGACCGGCCCCGGCGGGCGGGCGCCGTCGGGCCGCGTGCGCCTGGCCTGGGACACTGTCCCAGGCGGACGGTATACGGTCACCTCTGGGTCGGTGTGACCGTTCCGGGATCGTTACCCGGAGCCCCCGCCGGACACGTCTCCGGCACCGAACATTCACCCCGAGACCCGTAGGATCGGCTCGATGGCGCAATCAGACGGCAGGGGTGTTACCCGAGTGGAGTCACAAACGACAGGGGCTCTGCTCGACCCGTCGACCCGTCCGACCTGGCGCAGCTCCGTGGTCGCCGCCGCCATCGCCGTGCTGGTCTTCGCCCTCTGCATCTGGCAGGTCGTCGTGCGCGGGCCGTTCATCGCCTGGGACTGGCAGTTCCACTACTACGTGGACTCCCACCACCCCGTGGGCTGGGAGAAGATCTTCCTCGACATCGTCGCGAGCATCACGGGCGAGCGCATGTTCACCATCCCCATGGTGGGCGGCACCGCGCTGTACGTGGCCCGCAAGCAGGGCGGCCCGGGCTCGCTCTGGGAGATCGGCACGCGCCGCCCGGTGCTCGCCGTGCTGGCGGGCCTCGCCACCATCGCGCTGATCGGCTACGGCACCAAGTTCGGGCTGGGACGCACCGGCCCGCACCACAACATGGACGTGCTGCACGCCGGCGGCCAGGCGTTCCCGTCGGGGCACGCGGCGAACACGTTCTTCACCGGCTTCTTCATCCTGTGCCTGCTGTTCACGCAGAACGGCCTGTACCCGAGCGTGTCCCGGCTGCGCAAGATGATCCCCGTGGTCGCCGTGATCGTGATGATCGCGGGCGCCCTCATGTCCTGGCTGGACTACCACTGGCTCAGCGACATCCCGGGCGGCTGGCTGCTCGGGTTCATCGCCTGCATGGTGGCGCTCTCCGTGCTGCGCGCCCCGCGCCGCGAACGAGAACCCGCTCCGCCGGCGGCACCCGCACCGCCGGCCTAGAGCCCGGCGCCCCTCAGAGCCGCCTCAGCGCGTCCTCGACCAGCTCCCCGACGGTGTCGCGCACCGCGGCGCGGTCCGCCGGCACCAGCCCGATCCGGGTCCTGCGGTCCAGCACGTCGTCGGCGTCGAGCGCGCCCTCATGGGTGACCGCCCACTCGATCTCGGCGCGCGTGACGTCCAGGTGCCCCGTGCCCGCGCCGCCCTGCCCGACGGCGTCCGTCGAACCCGGCAGCGTGGCGGCGGCCAGCACGTCGGGGGCCTCGGCGCCGTACCGGGCGACGAGGGAGGGGGCGAGGGTCGGGGTCCGTGCGCCTGCCCGCGACAGGGCATCGACCGGCAGCGCCCGAGGCGGCGGCCCGATCCGCGGCGGCGCCCCGACCAGCGGCAGGTCCGCCGTCCAGCACGGCCCGGCGGTGAGCCCGGCATGCTTGACGGCCAGGTCGACGGTGTCCTCGGCCATGGTCCGGTAGGTCGTCAGCTTGCCGCCGAGCACGTTCACCGCGCCCGTCGCGGCGGAGACCGCCACGAGGTGCCGGCGGGAGACGTCGGACGAGCCGAGCCCCGCGCCGTCGCCCGGCCCGGCGGAGTCCACGAGGGGCCGGAGCCCCGCGAAGGCGCCCACGACGTCGTCGGGCAGCAGGGGGCGGTCCAGCACGCGGGAGACCGTGGCCAGCAGGAAGTCGATCTCAGTCCGTGTGGGCTCGGGGACGTCGGGGACAGGGCCGGGCGCCTCCTCGTCGGTGAGGCCGATGATCACGCGCCCGAGCTGGGCCGGCAGCGCGAAGACGAACCGGGAGGTGGACCCGGGCACCGGCACCATGAGCGCGCCACCGGGGTCGCCCAGCCGCGCGGCGGGCACCACGACGTGCGTGCCGCGGCTCGGGCGCAGGCGCACCGACGCGTCCACGGTCCCGGCCCACACGCCCGTGGCGTTCACGACGACGCGGGCGTGCGCCCGCAGCCCCGCGCCGGTCAGCGTGTCCGTCAGCGTCGCGCCGTCCGGGTGCAGCGCCGTGGCCCGGACGCGGGTCAGGATCCGCGCCCCGCGCCCGGCCGCGGTGCGCGCCAGGGCGACGACGAGCCGCGCGTCGTCGACGAGCTGGCCGTCGTGCGCCACCCACGCCCCGTGCAGGTGCTCGCGGGCGACCGCCGGCACGAGCCGGGCGGCCTCGCCCGGCCGGGCCAGGCGCGGCGCGGGCAGCACGTCGGACGACGTCCCGGCGTCGCGCCGCAGCAGGTCGCCCAGCCCGAACCCGATGCCCGCCGTGATGCCCTGCCGCGGCCCCACGCCCTGGGTGAGCGGCAGCACCTGCGGCAGCGCCCGGACCAGGTGCGGCGCGGTGCGCGTCATGAGGACGTGCCGTTCCCGCGCGCTCTCGCGGGCCACGCCGACGTCGCCCGTGGCCAGGTACCGCAGGCCGCCGTGCACCAGCTTGGAGCTCCAGCGCGAGGTGCCCCACGCGAGGTCGTGCGCCTCGACGAGGGCGACGGACAGGCCGCGCGCCGCGGCGTCCAGCGCCACGCCGGCGCCGGTCACGCCGCCCCCGACCACGAGCAGGTCGACCGGCTCGGAGGCGAGCTCGTCGAGCTCGCGCTCGCGGCGCCGGGCGGTGAGGGCGGTGCGCTGCATCGGTCTGCTTCCGGGTCGTGTCGGGTTCGGGGTGGCGGACGCCGGTGCGCGCGTCCGGGTCAGGGGCGGAGGTACCCGTCCAGGGAGTGCGCGAGCTCGGCCCGCAGGGCGGCGTCGTCGATCACGGTGGTGACGGTCCGGTGCGAGAGCACCGCCGACTGGGAGATGAGCAGGACCATGACCGCCATGTCCGTGGCGGACCCCGCCCGGACCGTGCCGCCCTGCTGGGCGGCGGCGACCGCGGCGGCGAGCCACTCGAGGATCACGCGCTGCGACCGGCCGATCCGTTCGAAGGCGTACCGCGTGAAGACCTCGGGCTCCTCGGTCAGGAGGTGCCCGTACACGGGGTCGGCCCACAGCAGCTCGCCGAACCGCACCACCTTGGCGACGATCGTCGCGCGGTCGGCGGCCCGCGGGCCGACGGCAGTGATCACGAGCTGGGCGCGGTGCGCGAGCAGGGCGCGCAGCACGTCGTCGGCGGACTCCCAGCGGCGGTAGACCGTGGGCCGCGAGACGCCGGCCGCGCGGGCCAGCTCCGTGACGGACAGGCCGCGGGTGCCGCGCGTGGCGACGAGCCGGGCGGCCGCCTCCAGCAGGCGCGCCTCGGTGCGGTCGGGGGCATCCGGGGCCGGCGACACTGCCTCCGGGGGTGCATTACGAATTGTCATCTTGTGTAACACTGTAACGCGGCGCCGGTCGGTGGCCAACACCGGCCGCCGTCGACCACGACACGGCCGTCGACACGACCCGGAGGACGCGTGAGCACACAGCCCGACGACGAGCGCATCGAGATGCGGTGGGACGGCTGGGGTGACCCGGCCCGCGCGCACGGGCTGCCGGGCGGCGTGAAGCTCCTGCTCACGGCCGTGCTCGGCCGCACGCCCGCGCCGCCGCCCGGTCCGGACCTCGCCGACGTCACGATCAGCACCCCGCCCCTGCCCGCCGACGACGTCGCGGCACTCGCCGCCGTCGTCGGCGCCGAGCACGTGGACACCGGCCACGACGTGCGGCTGCTGCACGCCGGCGGCAAGTCCACGCCGGACCTGCTGCGGCGCCGGCACGCGGAGCAGGCGGCGCCGGGCGCCGTCGTGCGGCCCGGCTCGGAGGACGACGTCGCCGCCGTGCTGGCCGTCGCGGCCGAGCGCGGCCTCGCCGTCGTGCCCTTCGGCGGCGGCACCGCCGTGACCGGCGGCCTCGCGCCGGACGCCGGGGCGCACCGGGGCGTGGTCAGCCTCGACCTGCGCCGGCTCACCGGGCTCGTCGCGCTGGACGAGGTCTCCCACGAGGCGGCCTTCCACGCCGGGACGACGGCGCCCGCCGCCGAGGCCGTGCTGGCCGGGCGGGGCTTCGAGCTGGGGCACTTCCCGCAGAGCTTCGAGTTCGCGACCCTCGGCGGGTTCGCCGCCATGCGGTCGTCCGGCCAGAACTCCGCCGGGTACGGGCGGTTCGACGCCATGGTGACCGGCCTGCGGGTGGTCACGCCCACGGGCACGCTCGACCTGGGCCGGGCGCCCGGCTCGGCGGCCGGCCCCGACCTGGTGCGCTGGTTCCTGGGCTCGGAGGGCACGTTCGGTGTGATCACGCAGGTGCGCCTGCGCGTGCACCCCACGCCCGAGGCGCGGCTGTTCGACGCGTGGACCTTCCGCGACTTCGCCGCGGGCGCCGACGGCCTGCGCCGCGTGGCGCAGCTCGGTACGGGCCCCACGGTGATCCGGCTGTCCGACGAGGAGGAGACGGCCGTGTCCCTGGCCCAGGTCGGCAACATCGGCAGGGCGCTGACCCGGGGCTGCTCCGCCGTCGTGCTGCACGAGGGGCCCGCGGACCTGGCTGCCGCGCGCCGGGAGGCCACCACGCGCGTGCTGCGCGAGGCGGGCGGGCGGCCCGCCGCCGAGAAGCTGGCCGCGTCCTGGGACCACGGCCGGTTCAGGGCGCCGTACCTGCGCGACGCGCTGCTCGCCGCCGGCGTCTTCTGCGAGACGCTGGAGACCGCCACCACCTGGTCCAACCTGGCCGCGCTCAAGGCGGCCGTCACCGCCGCGCTGGCCGAGGGGTTCGGCCGGGAGCACGCGAAGCACCGCATCCTGTGCCACATCTCGCACGTCTACCCGACGGGCGCCTCGCTGTACTTCACGGTGATCGCCGGGCTCGGCATCGAGCCCCTGGAGCCGTGGGACCGGGTCAAGTCCGGCGTGAACGACGCGATCATGGCCGCGGGCGGCACCATCAGCCACCACCACGGCGTCGGCGCCGACCACGCGCCCTGGCTGGAGCGGGAGATCGGCGCGACGGGCCTGCGGATGCTCCGCGCGGTGCGGGCCGAGCTGGACCCGGCCGGGATCATGAACCCGGGCGCCCTGCTGGGATGAGGCCTCGGGTAGGTTGCGCGCATGACTGAGCAGGTCGGGCACATCGCGGTGCTCGTGAACCCCGCCTCGGGCAACGGTGTCGGGGCGGACAGCGGGCACGTCGCCGTCGAACGCCTGCGGGCCCGGGGCGCGCACGTCAAGGTCTACCAGGGCGCGGACGAGCGCGAGACCGTCGCGCTCGGGCGGCAGGCCGTCGGCGAGCGGCCCGACGTCGTCGTCGTGGTCGGCGGCGACGGCACGGTCTCGTCGGTGCTGGGGCCCGTGCTGACCTCGGGCACCCCGCTGGCCGTGATCCCCGGCGGCACGGGCAACGACCTGGCGCGCGAGCACGGCATCCCGCTGGACGACGCCGCGGCCGCCGCCGACCTCGTGCTCGACGGCGCGCGCCGCCGGGTCGACACGGGCACCGTCACGGCCGCCGACGGCACCGTGCGGCGCTTCGTCACCGTGCTGTGCGCCGGCCTGGACTCGCTGACCAACGAGCGCACCAACCGCATGACGTGGCCCCGGGGGCCTGCCCGGTACCTGGCCGCCGTCTACCTCGAGTGGCTGCGGCTGCGGCGGTTCGGGTACCGGCTGGAGCTGACGGGGGAGCCGGGCGCGCCGGCGCCGGGCGTGCGCGTGCTGGAGCAGGACGGGTACATGCTCGCGATCGGCCTGACCAGGACCTACGGCGGCGGCGTGCCGATCTGTCCCGGCGCGGACCCGGCCGACGGCCTGCTCGACGTCACCCTCGTGCAGGCGATGGGCCGGTTCCGGCTCCTCGCCTTCGACTCGCTCATCAAGGCCGGCACGCACGTCGACCGGCCGGAGGTCACGACGCTGCGGGCGTCCGCCGTCCGCCTGGCGGCCCCGGCGGGCCTGGTCACCTACGCGGACGGCGAGCCGATGGGCCCGGCCCCGGTGACGATCGAGGCCCACCGCAGGTCGCTCACCCTCTGCGTCCCGGCCTGACCGGGTCTGACCGAATCTGTTCCGGGCCGACCCGGGCCGCGGCCGACCCGGGTCGCAGCCGGGGTCTTCTTCTTCGAGGCCCGGCTTTCTTCGCTTTGCGGCCGCTCAAAGCGAAGAAAGCCGGGCCTCGAAGGGGATGGCAGACGGCAGGTCCCGCTCGGCCGCGACGGTGTGACCCGGGTCACCGTCCGCCGGCGTCACGTCCGGCGGGCGGGCGGTGTCTGGATGGGATCACTCGTCTCGTGGAACGGAGTCCGATCATGTCCAGCTCGCCGAGCCCCAGCACCCCGGAACGCAGCATCAGTACCCGGGTCAGCCCCGTGCCGCCAAGAACCCTGACCAACCGCGCCATGGCCGCGTTCTCCCGGTGGCGGTACGGCGCCGTGCTCGACCCGCTGGTCGCCGTCGGGCACCACGGGAAGGTGACCCGCACGTACGCCCTGACCGAGCTCGGCGTCGGCGGCTGGAAGTCGCTCGACCCGGGCCTGAGGTCGCTGGCCGTCATGGCCGCGTCCGTCCAGATCGGCTGCACGTGGTGCGTGGACTTCGGGTACTGGGAGGCGCAGCATCAGCACATGGACCCCGTGAAGCTGCACGACGTCCCCGTCTGGCGCACGAGCGAGCACTTCACCGACCTGGAGCGCGACGTGCTGGCGCTCGCGGAGGCCGAGACGGCCACGCCGCCCATCGTCGACGACGCCCTCGCCGCCCGCCTGACCGAAGCCCTGGGCACCGAGGCATTCACCGAGCTCGTCGCGATCGTGGCGGTCGAGAACCTGCGCAGCCGGATCAACGCGGCGATGGGTCTGAGCAGCCAGGGCTTCAGCGACCGGTGCGAGGTACCGATGGGCGGTCCGCTCGCCCAGGTGGGCGAGGCCTAGTGCCGGACGACGCCGCGCCCGGGCCCGCACCCGAACCCGGCCCCGCGACCGCGGCCGCGACCGCGGCCGGCGACCTCACCCAGGCCTTCACCGAGCACCGCCGCCTGCTGTTCACCGTCGCCTACGAGATGCTCGGCGCGGCCGCCGACGCCGAGGACGTGGTGCAGGAGGCCTGGCTGCGCTGGTCGGCGAAGGACCGCTCGGACGTCCTGGACCCGCGGGCCTACCTGGTGCGGGTCACCACGCGCCTCGCGCTGAACCGGCTGCGCACGCTGCGTCGGGCGCGCGAGACGTACGTGGGGCCGTGGCTGCCCGACCCGATCCTCACCACGCCCGACGCCGCCCTCCCGGTCGAGCGGGCCGAGGAGGTCTCGCTGGCGCTGCTCGTGGTGCTGGAGACGCTGTCGCCGGTGGAGCGCGCCGTGTTCGTGCTGCGCGAGGTGTTCGACCTGTCGTACCAGGAGATCGCCGGGGCGCTCGACCGCGAGGTCGCCACCGTGCGGCAGACCGCCCACCGGGCCCGCGAGCACGTGCGGGCGCGGCGGCCGCGGTACACGCCCGCCGGTCCCCAGCACGCCGAGGCCACGCAGCGGTTCCTGACGGCGTGCTTCACCGGCGACGTCGCGGGTGTGCTCGCCGCGCTCGCCCCGGAGGTGGAGCTCGTGACCGACGGCGGCGGCGTCGTCCGCGCCGCGCGCCGGGTCATCCGCGGCGCCGACAAGGTCTCGCGCGCCCTGGTCGCCTTCGCCGGCGACACGACGGTGGGCCGCATGGAGTGGGTCCCCGTGGAGATCAACGGGGCGTCGGGCATGCTCGCCCTGCTCGACGGCGCGCCCGCCATCGCGACCGTCGCCGAGTACGGAACCGGCGACCACGACGGCCTGCTGGCGCGCGTCATGGTGTTCCGCAACCCCGAGCGCCTGGCCGGGCTGCGCCGGCAGCCCGGCTGAGCCCCTGCCGGGCCACGAAGTCTCGCGAGGGTCAGACCCCCGCGAGGTCTCCCGCCACCAGGCTCAGCTCCCGGCGGGCGTGCGGCGGCACCACCTCGCCCGGGATGCTCAGCCCGACGGCCCACGACGTGTCGTCACCCGGGCGACGCGGGACGAGATGGGCGGCGCAGGCGATGTCGTTGCGGAACTCCCCGTGCTCCTCGACCACGCCGTCGGGGCGCAGGCGGGCGAGCTGGGCGTCCAGCGAGATCATGTCGGCCGCGGTCCGCGTGGTGAACTTGCGCATCCCGGCGTCGACCACCAGCTCGTGGCGCTCGCGACGGGACATGCCGAGCAGCAGGGCCTTGCCGAGCGCGGTGGCGTGCGCGGAGACGTCGAGCCCGCGCTCCAGGTCCTCGATGTACGGGGAGCCGGGGGCCTCCGCGTAGTCGACCACGACCACCCGGCCGGCGCTGATGCGGCCCAGGTACGCGCTGTAGCCGCTGCTCTGCGCGAGGTGGCGCAGCACCTCACGGGTGTCGGGGCCGCGGCCGAGCGAGCCGAGCTGCTCGTAGAACCGGTGGCTCACCTGCTCGCCGACGTCGTAGGTGCCGTCCTTGAGCCGGGTCACGTAGCCCTCGTAGGCGAGCGTGCGCACGAGGTGGTACGTGGTGGAGAGGTTGAGCCCGCTGCGCCGCGCGATCGCCTTGACGGGCAGGCCCGGGAAGCGGGTGACGACCTCGAGGACGCGGAAGGCGCGCGCGACGCTCTGGACCAGGTCGTCCGGGCGCTCGCGCTCGGAGTCCAGTGTCACGTGTCCCCCTTGATCGTCGGAGGAGGCCGACGGAACCTGTGTGACGGTGCCTTTTCGACGGTGCCCGGTCGAGGGTGAACGTGATCTGGCAGGTCTCGACACGGTGGTTCGAGGGTGCGACAGTTTGTCTGCCCTCGCAGACATGGTAGCCATGGGTGTGGCCAAGGTCACGGTACAAAACAGCAACGCGGGTGGGTTCACCCTGGGCGATCGCGGACGACTGCACAGATACGGTGAATCAATGAAAATACACGATTTGGTATATATCCGACAAGTCTTCCAGACTCGTCCCGCCCGTCGACACCGGCCGGAGCCGTCCGGCGAGAGGGTCCGCGACCGTGCTCGATGACCTGCGCGACACCCAGGACCGTCCGTGGCGGGGCACCCGGCCGCTGCAGCTCGGTGCCGTCACGCACCTGAAGCCGCTGGTCCAGGCGTCGGGGCTGGCCGACCCGCGCGAGTTCTACGACGAGCTCGGCGCGCAGTGGGGCGAGGTGGCCCCGGTCGAGCTGGAGCCCGGGGTGTCCGCGTGGCTCGTCATGGGGCAGCGGCTCGTGTACGACATCATGCGCAACGAGCACGTGTTCGCCACCGACCCGCAGCTCTGGAACGGGCACGCGCGCGGCGGGCTGCCGCGGACGTCGGGCCTGCGCCCCGTGCTCCCGTCGCACCAGCGCTTCTCCGCCAACCACGCCGACGGCGCGCTGCGGCAGCGCCTGCGCGTCCCCCTCGACGACGCGTTCGAGCAGCTCTCCGAGCCGCTCACGGCGGCGAAGGTGCGCTCCATCTGCAACCTGCTCATCGACCGCTTCGAGGACCGCGGCCGCGCCGACCTCATGCTGGAGTACGCGTCGGTGATCCCGCTCCTCGTGGTCGCCGACATGATCGGCTTCGACCCGGAGGACGGGCAGCGCCTGTTCGACCTGACGCGCCGCATGGCCGGGGGCGGCACCGACGCCGCCGACGCCGTGCACGAGCTGGACCGGATGCTCGGCGACCTCGTGGCGGTGCGCCGGGAGCACCCGCGGCGCGACCTGGCGAGCTCGCTGGTGGCCCACCCGAACATGCGGGACGACGTCGAGGTCAGCCACACCCTGCTCACCGTGGCCTACTCGGGCAACCTGACGCTGACCGCCTGGGTGGCGCAGACCCTGCTGCTGACCCTGGCGGACGCGCGGTTCTCGGGGCGGCTGCACGGCGGCCGCATCGACCTGGACAGCGCGATGGACGAGGTGCTGTGGCGCTCCACGCCGACGATCCACAGCCTGCCCCGGTTCGCCCGGCAGGACGTGGTGCTGGACGACAAGCTCGTCGCGGCGGGCGACCCGCTCGTCCTGGCGATCCACGCGGCGAACACGGACCCGCGGATGGACACGGGCGACCCGTGGGACCACGTCGGCAGCCGGGCCCACGTCTCCTTCGGCACCGGCCCGCACGCGTGCCCGGCGCCGCGCACGGCGCGCGTGGTCGCGCGGATCGCCGTCGAGACGGTGCTGCGCCGGCTGGAGGTCGTCCTGCGGATCCCCGCCGCCGAGGTCACGTGGGACCGGACGCTCTGGATCCGGCAGCCGGTGAGCATCCCGGTCACGTTCCCCGTGCCCGTCGAGAAGGCAGGGCCGGCCGGGCAGGCATAGCACGCCACCCCTGGGCAGGTGGTAGTGCCCGGACGAGGGGTCCCGGAGGTAGGTTGCGCCTGTGAGCAAGGAGGGTCACATGCGCATCGGCATACCGGACGACGGCGGGCCGCTCGTGCCCGCCACCCCCGCGACCACCGGCCGGCTGGTCGGCCTGGGCTACGACGTGGCCGTGGCGGCGGGCGCGGGCGCGGGGGCGGGCTTCCCCGACGCCGCGTACACGGCCGCGGGAGCCGCCGTCGTGCCCGACGCCGAGGCGTGGGCCGCCGACGTCGTGGCGGTCACCCGCGCGCCGGACGACCTCACCGCACCCGGCCCGGCGGCGCTGCGGCCCGGGGCGGTGCTGATCGCCCAGATCGCGCCCGCCGCCCGGCCGGACCTGGTGCGGGGGCTCGCGGCCCGGGGCGTCACCGCCCTGGCGCTCGACGCCGTGCCGCGCATCTCCCGCGCGCAGTCGCTCGACGTGCTCAGCGCGCTGTCGAACGTGGCGGGGTACCGGGCCGTGGTCGAGGCCGCCGCCGAGTTCGGCGGCATGTTCTCCGGCCAGGTCACGGCGGCGGGCACCACCCCGCCCGCGAACGTCTTCGTCATCGGCGCCGGCGTGGCCGGGCTCGCGGCCATCGGCGCGGCGGGCAGCCTGGGCGCGCAGGTGCGCGCCTTCGACGTGCGCCCCGAGGTGGCGGAGCAGATCGAGTCCATGGGCGCCACGGTGGTCCGGGCCGATGACGCCGCGCAGCAGGTCAGCGCCGACGGGTACGCCCAGGCCCTGACCGCCCGCCAGGGGGCGGCGGCCCTGCGCGCGTACGCCGTCGAGACGGCCGCGGCCGACATCGTCGTCACCACGGCGCTCGTGCGCGGGACCGCGCCCACCACGATCACGGCCGAGATGGTCGCGCGCATGCGGCCCGGCAGCGTGGTCGTCGACCTCGCGGCGCCCGGCGGCGGCAACTGCGAGCTGACCGTGCCGGGTCAGCGGGTGGTCAGCGACAACGGCGTCGTCGTGCTCGGGTACACGGACCTGCCCGACCGCATGCCCCGGCACACCTCGGAGCTGCTCGGCACGGCCGTCGCCAACCTGGTCCAGCTCGGCACCCCGGAGCGGGACGGCCGCCTCGCGCTCGACCCGGACGACGTCGTGGTGCGCGGGATGACCGTGGCCGCGGGCGGCGAGGTGCTGTGGCCGCCGCCCCCGGTGGCCGTGTCGGCGCCTGTCGCGCCCGCGCCGTCGGGCGAGGAACCGGGCGAGCCCACCGAGACCTCGGCCCGCCCGGCCCCGGTAGCGGGCGGGGCGCGCCCCGCGCCGTCGTTCGCGCGCGGCGTGCTCGTCGCCCTCGCCGCCGTGCTGGCGGCGCTGGCCGTGGCGGCCTCGCCGCCGGACCAGGCGGCCCACTTCACCGTGCTCGCGCTTGCCGTCGTGGTCGGGTTCTACGTGATCTCGCACGTCAGCCACGCCCTGCACACCCCGCTCATGTCCCAGACCAACGCGATCTCCGGGATCATCCTGGTGGGCGGGATGCTCCAGATCGGGTCGGCGGACCCGGTGGTGACCACGCTGGCCGTGCTGGCCTCGGCGGTCGCGAGCATCAACATCTTCGGCGGATTCCTGGTGACCCACCGCATGCTCGGCATGTTCCACCACAGCCCGGGCGAGGGGGAGGGCAGATGAGCGTCGAGTCGGTGGTCCAGGCGGTGTACCTGGTGGCGGCGGTCCTGTTCGTGCTGTCGCTGGCCGGGCTGTCGAAGCAGGAGACAGCGCGCCGCGGCGTGCTGCTCGGCATGACCGGCATGGGGCTCGCGCTGGTGGCGACGGTCGCGCTGGCCCTGGACCGGTCCGAGCGGCCGGTGGGCGTGACGGCCGGGCTGATCCTGCTGGTCCTCCTGGTGGGCGCGGCGGTCGGCACCTGGCGGGCGCGGACCGTCGAGATGACCCAGATGCCCGAGCTCATCGCGCTGCTGCACTCGTTCGTGGGCGCGGCGGCCGTGCTGGTGGGTTTCGGCTCCTACCTGACCGATCCCGGGTCGGGCGGGGCCTCCGGCGGGGCGGACGGCGCCGGGGCGGGTGCCACCGTGCACCTGGTGGAGGTCTTCCTGGGCGTGCTGATCGGCGCCGTGACGTTCACGGGATCGATCGTGGCCTTCGGCAAGCTGTCGGCCCGGCTCCGCTCCTCGCCCCTGCTGCTGCCGGGCCGCAACTGGCTCAACCTCGCCGCCGTCGTGGCCTGCGCGGCGCTGCTCTGGTGGTTCCTCACGGCCGGCGAGGCGGGCCTGGCGCCGCTGCTGCTCATGACCGTGGTCGCACTGGCCCTCGGCTGGCACCTGGTCGCGGCGATCGGCGGCGGCGACATGCCCGTCGTCGTCTCGATGCTCAACTCCTACTCGGGGTGGGCGGCCGCGGCCGCGGGGTTCATGCTGGGCAACGACCTGCTCATCATCACGGGCGCGCTGGTCGGATCCTCGGGTGCGATCCTCAGCTACCTCATGTGCCGCGCGATGAACCGGTCGTTCGTCAGCGTGATCCTGGGCGGGTTCGGCGCGGAGACCGGCGTCGTCGCGCAGGGGGCGCCGGCCGAGCAGGGCACCTACCGGGAGACGACGGCGCTGGAGGTCGCCGACCGCCTGACCGCCGCCCGGTCGGTGATCGTGGTGCCCGGCTACGGCATGGCCGTGGCGAAGGCCCAGTATCCGGTCGCGGACCTCGTCGCCCGGCTCACGGCGCGCGGCACCACGGTGCGGTTCGGCATCCACCCCGTGGCCGGCCGGCTGCCGGGCCACATGAACGTGCTGCTCGCCGAGGCGAAGGTGCCCTACGACCAGGTGCTGGGCATGGACGAGATCAACGACGACTTCGCCGCGACCGACGTCGTGCTGGTGATCGGCGCCAACGACACGGTGAACCCGGCCGCCCAGGACGACCCGGGCTCGCCCATCGCGGGCATGCCGGTGCTGGAGGTGTGGCAGGCTCGGGAGGTGGTGGTCTTCAAGCGGTCGATGGCCACGGGCTACGCGGGCGTGCAGAACCCGTTGTTCTTCCGCGAGAACACCGCCATGCTGTTCGGGGACGCGAAGGACCAGGTGGAACTGATCGTCCAGGCCCTCTGACGGCGTCGGGCACCCCGCCCCGGCCTGGGTCTTTTGCATTCTGGTGGTCATGTGTGGGTGAATTGAGGGTGACGCGCTCACACCGCGCGGTAACGAGTTGGTATAAAGGGGCGCGCCAGGAAAGTCCGGCGCAGTCCCTCAGTGCGGAGGCCGAGTGTTGACACGCTCTCTCGTGACCGGAACGGCCGCGATCGTGGGGTTCCTGGTGCTTGTGGCGACCACCGAGCTCTTCTGGTTCGGGCCTCCTTCCGGCGCGCACAACGCCGGCGAGATCTTCGCCTCCGTGGGTGGCGCCGCTCTCACCGTCCTCACCTGGGCGGTCGTCGGCTGGTCCGTCGCCCGCATCGCCCGCGCCCTGCGGCTGGCCCGCATCTCCGTGCTCGTCGGCATGGTGGCCCCGGTCGGCGCGATCATCGCCTTCACCCTCTCGGTCGACCTGGACGCGTGGTCCACCGGCTTCGGCGTGCTGGCGTTCGCGGCGGCGTCCGCCGGCGTGCTGGTGACGATCCGCCGCCGCAAGGCGGCCCGGCCCACCGCGATCCCCGGGTCGAAGGGGCACCCTCCGGTGCGGATGGCCGCGTGAGCGACGCGCCGGTCGCGGTGGTCGGCCCGGGTGCGATCGGCGGTCTCATGGCAGCCCTCATGCAGCGCGCGGGGCACGACGTCACGGTCGTCGCGCGCGAGCGGACCGCCGCGCACATCGCCGAGCACGGGCTCGACGTGGTCTCCGACCTGTTCGGGAGCTGGCACGCGCCCCTGCCGGCGTCCACCACGGTGCCGCCGGGCGCCCGCGTGCTGGTCGCGGTCAAGGCGGACGGCGTGGCCGCCGCCGCGGACCTGCTGCGCGCCGCGGACCCGGTCGAGGTGATCGCGCTGCTCAACGGCGTGGAGCACATGGTGCCGCTGCGTGCGGCGGCCCCCGGGGCGGCCGTGTTCGGCGCGACCATCGCCGGCCAGACGCGGCGCACGCCCGCCGAGGGCCCCGGCCCGGCGACGGTCACCCACTCGTTCGACCTGCTGACCGTCGTGGTGCCCGACGCCGCCGCCGACCTCGGCCTGACCGCCGCCCTCCGGGACACCGGGGCCGTGCTGCAGACCGGCGGCACCGAGGCCGAGGTGCTCTGGAAGAAGCTGCGGTTCCTCGCCGCGCTGTCGCTGCTGACCTCCACGTGGAAGACCGGGATCGCCGACGCCCTGGACCGCGACCCGGCACTCACCGCCGGGCTCCTGGACGAGATCGCCGCCGTCGCCTCCGCCGAGGGTGTGCCCTCCACGGGCGCGGACCTGCGCGGCCTGCTGGCCGGGATGCCGCCGCTGACCGTCGGCTCGCTGGAGGCCGACCTGTCGGCGGGGCGGCCGGGCGAGCTCGACGCGATCGGCGGTGCGATCCTGCGCGCGGGTGCGCGGCACGGGATCGTGATGCCGGTGCTCACCGCGACGGTGGACAAGCTGGCGGCGTCGGTCGGCCGTTAGGTCGGGCCGCCGTCCTCCCCTTCGAGGCCCGGGTTTCTCCGCTCTCGAGGCCTCGAAAGCGGAGAAACCCGGGCCTCAGAGGCGAGGGTCACCAGAACCGGACCGGCAGCCGGTGCCGCGCGTACACGCTCTCGACCGCCGCGCGCACCTGCGCGGGGGTGCCCAGCCGCTCGTCGTCCAGCCCGAGCACCGCCAGGGTCGCGATGCCGTTGTGCTCGGACCACCAGGAGTCCAGGCCGCCGCGCATCTGCCGCAGCCGCCCGCGCGTGAGCCCCTGCGTCACACCCCGCATGAGCACGCTGGAGGCGGGCGTGCCGAGCGGCGCGGCGAACGCCGTCGGCAGCCGGCCCAGGTTGGAGGCCAGGCACAGCGGCGCGGTGCCGTCGCGCGCCGCCCGCTTGGCGACGGCGTCGGGCACCATCTGCATGAGCGGCTTGAGCGGGCTCAGGGTGTCCACCCGGGTGCCGGAGGTCAGGGCCGCGAACTCGGCCTTGGACCGGGCCCGGATCTGCGCCATGTCGGCCACGACGCCGGCCCGCTCGGGTGCGGGTGTCACGGTGGTGTCCACCGCGATGGACACCCCGGACGTCGCGTTGGACCGCAGGTCGCCCGGCTGCCGCAGGCTGACAGGGAGCGACACGCGCACCGGCATGCCCGCCCGCGCGGCGCCCGCGGCGAGCAGGATCTCCGTGCACACGGCGATGAGCAGGCTGTTCGCCGTGCCGCCCGCGGCGTGCGCCGCGCGGTGCCAGGTGGAGGCGTCCGTGTCCACGACGACGATCGGCGGGTGGGCGGGCTCGGCGTCGTCGGGCCGCGGGGCGGGCCGGGGCCGGTCCGCGGACTGCTGCGCCATCAGCGGCGGCACCGGGCCCTGCCGCGCCATCCTGCGCAGGCCGCCCACGGCGGCGCGCGCCTGGTCCGTCGCGTCGCGCAGGTCGGCCACGAGGCCCGTGCGGATGCGCTCGCCCTCCTTGGGCAGGCGGCGGCCGTCGGACGACGGCGCGCCCTCGGCGTACCCGCCCGCGAAGGCGCCCCGGGCCGCGGCGGCGGCGACGGCCGCCTCCAGGGCGCCCACGTGCATCCCGCCGTCGGCCACCACGTGCGAGGTGAGGAGGCTGAGCAGGCTCCCGCCGCTCGTCGTCGGCGCGGCGGACAGCGCCCAGGTCGGGCCACGCTCCGGGTCCAGGCTCACCTGGGCCTGCTCGTCCGCCCAGGCGAGCACGTAGGCCTCGGGCACCGGCGCGGACCCGATGAGCAGGTCGGGCAGCGTGGTGGACGCCGACCACCGGGCGCGGGCGCCCGGGAGCCGCCCGGGCCGCACCACGCGCTGCAGCGGACCCTCGGCCAGGCCGCGGTGCAGGGCGCGCAGCGCGTCGACGTCCAGCGGCGCGGGCAGCCGCCAGACCGTCTGGTTGACCACGGCCACGCCGAGCACCCGGCGGGTGCGCAGGAAGAGGTCGTCGTCGTAGGTCAGGCGGTTGCTCGCGGCGGGGGACCCGGTGGTCGGCGTGAGGTTCGGCGGGGTGGCGGGTGGGCTGGTCACAGGGCTGGTCACTGGTTCTCCGGTGCCGGGCGGGCGGGTGGTCGGCGGGCGTGTAGGTTGCGCGCGTGCGTCATGTCATGGCCCTGGTGGGCAGTCGAGGAGATGTCCAGCCGGCCCTCGCGGTCGCCCTGGAGCTGCGCCGGCGCGGGCACGAGGTGGTCACCGGCGTGGCGCCGAACCTCGTGCCGCTGGCCGGCCGGCTGGGCCTGGACCCGGTGCCGCTGGGCATCGACTCCGCGGCGCTCCTGGGGTCCGACCTGGTGCGGCGCGACATGCGGTCCGCGCACCCGGTGCGCCGGGTGCGCGCGCTGCGCGCCGTGGCGTCGGCCGGCTGGGACGGGCTGCGTACCGGGCTGCTGGCGCTGCTCGACGACGTGGGCGGCGCGGACACCGTGGTGACCGGCCTGCTGGGCCAGGAGCTGGCCGCCGCGGTGGCCGAGCGGCGCGGCCTGGCCATGGCGGCGCTGCACTACTGCCCGGTGCGGGCCAACCGCGTGGTGTCGCCGGTGAGCGGCGTGCGCGGCCCGGGTGCGACGCGAGCCGTCTGGGCGCTGGGGGAGCGGGTGCGCTGGGGCCTGACCCGCCGGGCGGAGAACGCCCAGCGCGCCGAGCTCGGGCTCGGCGGCACGCGCGTGCACCTGCCCACCCGCCTGCGCGACGCCGGGGTCGTGGAGATCCAGGCCTACGACCCGGCGCTCGCGCCCGGGCTGGCCGACGAGTGGGGTCCGCGCCGTCCGCTGACGGGTTTCCTCGCGCTGGACGCCGCCGCCCGGGCGCGCCTCGGGGAGGCCGGCGCCGGGTCGGGCGGCAGCCTCGACGGGCTCGACGCGGGCCTCGACGCCTGGCTGGACGACGGCGAGCCGCCCGTCTACGTGGGCTTCGGCTCCATGCCCGTGGCGGACCCGGCCGCGCTGCTCGCCGCCGTCGACGCCGCGTGCGCCGACCTCGGGGTGCGGGCGCTGGTCAGCGCGGGCTGGAACGACTTCTCGGGCGCGGCCGGTCCCGGCGGTCCGGGCGGCGCGGCCGGGCCGGGCGGCTCCGGCGGATCCGGGCCGGACGGGAAGCGCGTGCGCGTGGTCGGCGCCGTCGACCACGCGGCGGTGCTGCCCCGCTGCCGCGCGGCCGTGCACCACGGGGGTGCAGGGACGACGGCGGCGGCGCTGCGCGCGGGCCTGCCCGCCGTCGTCGGCTGGTACTCCGCGGACCAGCCGATGTGGGGCGACCTGCTGCGCGGCGCGGGGGTCGGGGTGGCCCGCCGCGCGAGCACCCTGACGCAGCCCGGCGTGCTCGCCGGGGCGCTGGCCGAGGTGCTCGACGACGCCACCGCGGCCCGCGCCGCCGCGCTCGGGGCGCGGCTGGTGCCCCCGGACGAGGCGGTCGCGGCGGCGGCGGACGCGATCACCGGCGACTGAGCCCCGCCCTCTCACCACGGGGCCGCCGGCAGCTTCCAGGCCTCGGCCTCGGCCAGCACCAGGCGGCGCAGGGCGTCGGCGTCGGTCACACGGTCGGGGTCGAGGGCGGCGACGCTGAGCGTCGTCGTGCGGCCCGCCGTGGTGCAGAACGCGACCAGCCCCCCACCGGCGGCGCGCAGCTCGGCGGCGGACGCGCCCTGGTAGTGCGACAGCGTGGCCACGGCGCGGACCGGGCCGCCCGCCGCCTGCGTGTAGCCCTCGGGCGGGCGGCCCAGGTTGGACGCCAGCGCGGCGGCGACCGGCGGCTGCGGCAGGCGGCTGACCAGGGTGTCCGGCAGCATCTGCACCAGCTCGAGCGGCACCGGGGCCACCCCGGGCTCCGCCTGCCCGACGGCGGTGTACGCCTCCTTGGCGGCCGCCCGGACCCAGCCGAGGTCGCGGTGCGCCAGCACGTCGGCCGGGATGGTGACGCGGGCGATCTTGGTCGAGTTGGCCCGCGGGTCGTCGGCGCCGCGGGTCGAGACGGGCAGCGCGACGGGCACGGGCTCGCCCGGGAACCGGCCGGTGGCGTGCACCAGGCGGGCGAGGAACGCGACGAACCAGGTGTTGGGCGTGCCGCCGTGCGCGGCGGCGGCCTGGGTCACCTGGTCGGCCGGGAGCTCGACGTGCAGCACGGGCACGCGCCAGCCGGCGTCGTCGGCGGGCGCGGGGGCCAGGGCTTCCGTGCCGGGGGCCGGGGGGCCGCCGGGCGCGGGTTCGCCCGGCGGGGGCGGCACGGGCTCGTGCCGGGTGCCCGGCGCGGCGGCGGCCTCGATCTGCGGGGCGGCCTCCTGGGCGGCGGCCTGCGCCTTCGCCCGGGCCTTGTCCCGGGCCCAGCGCGCGACGGCGGCGGCCTGGGCCGCGGCGTCGGCGGCGTCCGCGAGCAGCGCGCGCCGGCCGCGCTCGGGCGCGGGGACGACGATGGGCTCGGCGTGCGTCGCGGCGCGCACCACGGCGTCGATGAGGGCGGCGCCGTCGGCGACGGCGTGCGCGCAGGTGAGCGAGACCACCGACCCGACGACGGTCCCGGCGCCGCCGGCGCCCGGGCGGCCCGCGATGTCCGCGGCGGAGATCCGCCAGGAGAGGCCCCGGGCCGGATCGAGCGACACGTCGGCCTGGGCCTGCGCCCAGACGCCGACGCCGCCCTCGGGCACGGGCGCCGTCTGGAGGTCCAGCACCGGCAGGGTGCCCGCGGGCGCCCAGCGGTGCCGTGCGCCGGGCACGCGGGCGCGCACCACGCGCCGGTGCAGGGACCCGGCGGCGAGGCGTTCGGCCAGGTCACGCAGACGATCGGCGTCGAAGGGGCCGTCGAGGCGCCACAGCACCTGGTTCACGGCAGGGCTCGCGCCGCCGTCGTGCCGGCGCAGGAACATGTCGTCGGCGAACTGCAGGCGCAGTGCGGGTGGCGGGTCCGTCACGCTCGTCTCTCCGGTCGGTTCGCGGTCCCGGAGGGACCGTGGGCTTTCAGCAACCCGACCATACCGGGCATTACGGGGGGACTAACTTTCACCCGGTGAATCCGGTATAAAGGTCGCCGCAAGGGGACCGCGGAACTCGTCCGACGTCGTGCTGGCCGTGCCCACAGACCGATCGAGGGACCCGACCGCATGGAATACACCGAGCTTTCGGCCTACGACCTGCCCGCCGGGGTCGTGACGTCCTGGACGCCGCGGGCCGACGCCGGACGCTGGCAGCAGGACCCGCGCGACCTCTCGCCGGGGCACGAGGCGCACCTGCGCGACTCGGAGCCGGGCTCCTGGATCGGCTCGGTGCTGCGGGTTCCCGGGCCCTACGAGCCGGAGCCGCTGCGCCGCGCCGTCCACGCCTGGATGAGCCGCCACGAGGTGCTGCGCACCACCGTGACCCGCGACGCCGGCGCGGGCTGGCGGCGCGTGACGGCCCCGGCCGAGGCCGTCGCCGTCCGCGACCTCGTGGTCGGCCACCTGACCGCCGCGCAGGTCACGGCACTGCTGCCCAGCCTGCTCGCCGACGTCTCGCCGACCGCCTGGCCGCACTGCGTCCTGGCCAGCGTCGTGCCGGACCAGCCGGCCGACGGCTTCGTGCTCGCGTTCGGCGCCGACCACTCGGTCATGGACGCCTACTCCCAGCTCCTGTGGTTCGAGGAGATCGTCTCGCTGTACGACGCCGCCCGCCGGGGCGTGCCGGACGCCGAGCTGCGCGCGCTGGAGGTGGGCTCCCACGTGGACTTCTCCGCCGAGGACCGCAAGCTCGCCATGACGCTCGCCGCCGACGGCGAGCCCGTGCACCGCTGGCTCGACTTCCTCGGGCCGGGCGCCACGTTCCCCCGCTACGGCGCCGACGGCGTCACGCACCCGGCCGCCGACGCCGCCGAGGCGGCCCGCCCGCAGGCCTCCCGTTCCGCGTGGCTCGCCACCGTCGACCAGACCGACGACCTGAGCGCCCGCAGCCGGGCGCGCGGCGCGTCCGCCCAGTCCGGCGTGCTGGCCGCGTTCGCGCACGCCGCGCGGCGGGTGCACGGGATCGACCGGCTCCGGTTCGTGCTGCCCATGCACACCCGGTACGCGCCGCAGCACGCTGCCGCCGTCGGCTGGTACGTGGGCCTGTGCCCCGTCGATCTCGACCTGGACGGCGTGGACCCCGTGCTGCGCGAGGTCGACGCGGGCGGGATCGGCGCGAAGCGGGTGGTCGACGGCACCGCGCTGACCGCGGCCGTCGAGCGCGTGCACGCCGCGGTCGCGGCCGGCAAGCCCCTGGTGCGGTACTCGTTCGCGCGCATCGCGGAGCTGGGCGGCATCACCGACGGCCCGCACCTCGCCGTCTCGTACGTGGACACGCGGTTCGTGCCCGGGGCCGAGCGCTGGAGCGACTGGGACGCCCGCACCCTGCGCAGTCCCGCGTACGGCACCGACGAGCTCTACCTGTGGTTCCTGCGCACCCACGACGGCCTCAACGTCTCCACCCGCTACCCGGACACGCCCGAGGCGCACGTCGCGATGGACGCCCTGATCGAGGAGCTGCGCGCCTGCTTCCGGGCCTTCGGCACCGCGGGCCTGAGCGAGGCGGTCGCATGATCCTCAGCGCCCTGGGCACCTGGTCCCCGCGCGCCGGGCAGGTGGTGCACGTGCGGCCCACTGCGGCGGCGCTCGCCGCGGCCCGGCAGGCGCCGGTGGACCCCGGACCCCCGTCGTTCCTGCAGGGCGACCACCTGCGCGCCTTCGCGGCGCGCCGGGCCTCCGGCGGCCGGCACCGCGCGTGGACCGGCACCGCGTCCCACCTGGACGGGCCGTTCGACGGCGCCGCCCTGGCCCGGGCCCTGACCCGGTTCGTGCGGCGGCACGAGGGCCTGCGCACCTGGTTCGACGTCGACGCCTGCGCCGAGGGCGGCGCGGCGGTGCGGCACCTGGTCCCCGCGGGCGCCGTCGGCTTCGCGCCCGTGGACGTGCCCGCCCTCTCGCCGGTGCCCGGCCTGCCGTGGGACGAGTGGGTGACCGGGCACCTGAACGCGACCTTCGACGCCGCGTGCCGCCCCGACTCCTGGGCGCCGTTCGCGCTCGGCGCCGTCGTGACCGACGACGGGTTCGGGCTGTTCTGGGGCTGCGACCACGCGTTCACGGACGGCGGGTCGCAGCTCATGGTGCTGAGCGAGATCGAGGAGCTGTACGGGCAGGAGCTCGCGGCCGCGGCGGACGACGGCGGGACCGGACCCGCGCTCCCCGAACCCCCGCCGACCGCCGGGTCCTTCCTGGACCACGCCCGGGCCGAGCACGAGCTCGCCGCGGCGACCCCGGCGGACGCGCCCCAGATCAGCGCCTGGTCCGACGCCGTGACCGCGCACGGCGGCCGCCTGCCGCAGTTCGTGCTGGACCTCGGCCTGCCGCCCGGCGAGACCGCTCCCGTGAAGATCCGCTCCGCGACCCTGCTCGACGCCGACGGCCTCGCGCGCATCGACGCGCTCGCCGCCGTGCACGGCGCCCGGTTCACCGGAGCGGTGTTCGCCGGGATCGCGCTCACGGACGCCCGGCTGACCGGCGCGTCCGACTGGTTCGGCGTCACCGTGGTCGGCACGCGCGGCCCCGGCTTCGAGACCACGCAGGGCTGGCTGTGCAACTTCGCGCCGGTCGCGTTCCCGGTGCCCGACGGCGGAGGCCCGGCGTCGTTCGCGACCGCCCTGCCCGTCGCCGACGCGGCGTTCCGCCAGGCCAGGAAGGTGGCGGAGGTGCCGGTGCACGCCGCGCTCGGCGTCATGCTGGCCGGCGGCGTGCTCGACCCCGCCTCCCTCGGCAGCCCGCAGCTCATCAGCTATCTCGACCTGCGGCGGTTCCCCGGCGTCGGGCGGCCCGCCTACGACAACGGCCTGCACTTCACGGGAGAGGGCCGCACCGCGAACGCGTCGCTGTGGGTCAACCGCGACCACGAGCGGCTGTACGTCGTCACGCAGACGCCGGACACACCGGCGGCGCAGGCCGCCGTCGACCGCTACCTCGCAGAGCTGACGGCGACGTTCGCGGCCGCCGTCGCCGAGGCGGACACCGTGCGGGACGCGCGGCTGGAGGCGACCGGTGCGGGTCCTCTCGGCTGACCTCTGGGAGCCGGCGCCGGGCCGGGTCGTCACCTGGGACGTCACGCCCGGGGTGGGACGCCGTCCGGCTGCGGCGGCGCCGACCTGGAACCAGCGCAACCACCTCCTCGGGGCCGGTTCCGGCGAGCCGAGCGTGTGGATCACCGCCGCGTTCGACGTCGACGGGCCGATCGATCCCGGGGCGCTGGAGGCCGCCTTCCGCGATCTCGTGGCCGACCACCCGGGCCTGCGGGTCGAGGCGGTCCGCCGTCCCGCGCCCGAGCAGGTGGGCCTCGTGCGGCACGACCCGGACGGCCTGGTCTGGCGGCGGCACGACGGCCCGGTCACGCGCACGGTCGCGGAGACCCGCGAGCACCTGGCGACCGAGCTCACCCGGCGCTGCGCGCCGTTCGGCTACCCGGCGTTCCTGCCCGCCGCGATCAGCCGCCCGGGCCGGTCGACGATCGTGCTGGGCATGGACCACCTGCACACCGACGCCTGGTCCACCACCGTCGTGATCGACGAGCTGGCCGCCCGGTACGCCGAGCGCACGGGTGGCAGGTCCGACACGGGCGGGACCGGGCGGGCCGCCGGCCCGGGCCGAGCGGCAGGACTGCCCGCAGTCGCCGCGGCCGAGATCATCGCCGACCCGGTCTCGGCGGATCGTGCGGTCCTGGCGTCCGGGGCCGACCGGGCGCCCGCCGGACCGCCGTCCGGCGACACGGCCGGCCCACCGCCCGTCGGCGCCGACGACCCGCGCCTCGCGACCTGGCACGGTTTCCTCCGCGACCGTGGCTGGGCGCTGCCCACGTTCCCGCTGCCGCTCGGCGTGCCCGACGGCGAGCGGGTGCCGCAGCGCACCGTCGTGCGCCCGCTGGCCGACGCCGCGACCGCGGACGCCGTCGCGGCGCGCGCCCGGGCGGCCGGCGCGTCGACGTCGGCGGCCGTGCTGGTCACGCTGGCCGGAGCGGTCGCGGACCTGGGCGGGCCCGCCGTCCTGGAGACCCTGCTGCCGGTGCACACCCGCGACGACGCGGCGGCCCGCGGCGCCGTCGGCTGGCACACCACGACGGTGCCGCTGCGCATCGACTCCGGCGCCGGGGACACTCCCGCGGGGGTTCGGCCCTGGGCCGTGCCTGCGGGCCCCGCCGTCCGGCCCGCGGTGCCGGACACCGCGCTGGCCGCGACCGGCAAGGCCCTCCGGGCCGCGCGTGAGCTGGCCGCGGTGCCGCTGGAGCAGGTGGTGACGTCGCTGCCCCAGCCGCTGCGGTTCCCGCGGACGGACATCTTCCAGGTGTCGTACCTGGACTACCGCCGCCTGCCGGGGCACGCCGCGGCCGCCGGGCGGCGCGCCCACCACGTGTCGGCCGCCACCCGCGCCGACGACCTGCAGGTCTGGGTCTCCCGCACCGAGGACGGCATCGCCGTCCGCGCCCGCATGCCCCGCACCCCGACGGCGGCCGACACGGTCGACGCCGTGCTGGACCGCTGGTCGGACCTCCTGACGGCCCTGCCCCCGACACCGCTGCCCCCGACCGACCGCCGGCCCGCCGACGAGCCGCCCGAACCCGCCCGAACGTAGGAGTAGTGGGGGGCCCCCGGGGGGGGGGGCGCGCGCACCGCCGCAAGGGGGTCCGGATCGCGCACGGGCCGGCCGGCGGCGCGCCCCGCGGCGGGAACCGCCGCGCCGGGGGGGGGCGCGGGCG